>NZ_VCGW01000003.1 GCF_007671675.1 Marinobacter maritimus
GAGATTGTGGTGGGGTTAATGATGATTGTCATTATATATAAGACTCATATTGGCGCTAAAAAACGCGTTATAACAGTATTCTAGTATACAAATGACAAGATGGTGAAATTAGTAAAATTCAAGAGCGCTCCCTGCAAGCCGACCTGGGCCTGGCTCTGGTGCGTGAAACACAGGAAGCATTGCGGGAAGATCTAAGGGTGCTGGTAATGTCCGCTACGCTGGACACCGGACCCATTGCCCGCCTTCTTGGTGGTGTGCCGGTGCTAAGCAGCGAAGGACGCGCGTTTCCGGTAGACCTGTTCTACCGGCCGGCGCCTGCAGCGCAGCGCAACCCGCGGCTGATGGACCAGGTGGTAGCGGTGGTTTTCGAGGCTTTGGCACAGCAAACTGGCTCGGTATTAGTATTCCTGCCGGGGGCCGGAGAGATTCACCGGGTAGCTCAGGCGCTGGCCGGACAGGTGGCTTCCAACGTCGTGATCGCACCCTTGTTTGGCAATCTCAAAGCGGCCGAGCAGGATCGGGCTATTGCACCGGCGGCATCGGGTACTCGTAAAGTGGTGCTGGCAACCGCCATTGCTGAAACCAGCCTGACCATTGAGGGTGTGCGCGTAGTCGTTGATAGCGGCCAGCAGCGCCGGGCGGTGTTTGACCCCAACAGTGGCATGACGCGATTGCTTACCAGCAGAGTTTCCAAAGCTTCGGCCGAGCAGCGCAAAGGCCGCGCAGGCCGTGTAGAGCCGGGCGTGTGTTACCGGTTATGGAGCGAGTCAGAGCAATTCGGGTTGGCGGAGTTTACGCCTCCGGAGATTCGCGAGGCGGATCTGGCGCCCCTGGTGCTAGAGCTGGCCCAGTGGGGCGCCCGGACGCCGGATAAGCTGGGGTGGATCGACCCGCCGCCTCCCGCCCACTGGCAACAGGCCCTGGAGCTGTTGCAGTGGCTGGATATGTTAGACGATGCAGGTGCAATCACCGAACACGGTAAGTCCGCGCGGGCTTTGGGCATTCACCCCCGGCTGGCGCACATGGTCGTATTAGGACGATCGCTCGGGTTGGGCGGGCTGGCTGCTGAACTGGCCTCGTTACTGGAAGATCGGGATTTGCTGGGCCCAGGCGCCGGTGCCGATATGCATGAGCGCATTCGCGCCCTTCGAGGTGAACGCGGCTTCCAGCGCATAGACCCGCACCGGCTTCAGGCGTTGCGCCATCAGGCAAACCGCTTGTCTGAGCGTGGCGCTGCTAACACAAGCGAGCAGAATAGGGCGCCAACGTCCACGGAAGTTGGTCGTCTGTTAGCGCTCGCTTATCCTGATCGCATCTGCAAACGTCGGTCCGGAGACACGCCGCGCTATCAGCTCAGTAACGGTAAAGGGGCGTTGTTACGGGAAGATGATGGGCTGGTCCGGCATGAATGGCTGGTGGCCGCAGACCTGGACGGCAAAGCCAGAGAAGCCAGGATTTATCTGGCGGCGCCGGTAGATCTGCCAACTCTGGAAACCGATCTGGCGGCCCATATCCTTGAGCAGGATGAGGCGGAATGGGATGACAAACGCGGTACGGTAGTCGCCCGAAAAACCCGCCGGCTGGGAGCCCTGCTTCTTGCCGAGAAACCTTTGACAAAACCCTCGCCCGAGCTGATTCAACAAGGTTTGCTGACAGCCGTGCGGCGTAAAGGGCTTGATAACCTGCCTTGGACACCTGCAACGCGGCAGTGGCAGGCGCGAGTTGCGCTGCTTGCCAGGCACTTTCCCGGGCAGTGGCCCGATGTCCGTGAGCAGGCACTCACAGAATCGCTGGAACACTGGCTGGCGCCCTTCCTGAGCGGCATCAGCCGTTGGTCAGAGTTGGGCAAAATGAACTTGCAGAACGCCCTGAACAGCCTGCTGGAGTATTCGCAACAGCAGCAGCTGGCTGAGCTTGCCCCTACCGCTCTGACCATTCCCACCGGCAACTCCGTTACCCTGGATTACACCGCTGACAATGGCCCGATACTGGCGGCCAAGTTACAGGCGCTGTTCGGCTGGACACGAACGCCTGTAGTGGCGGGCGGCAAGGTGCCTGTTCTGATACACCTGCTGTCTCCGGCTCGAAGACCACTGGCAGTCACGGCCGATCTGGCCAGTTTCTGGGTTAACGTCTATCCACAGGTCCGTAAAGATACCCGTGGCCGCTATCCCAAGCATCCCTGGCCAGAAAATCCGCTAACCGCCTTAGCCCAGCAGGGCGTCAAACGGAAATAATGCGGGTGATTATTTTACAATCTTCCGGCTATTGGTCAGGTACTGCTTGCCGGCAGAGCGAACGGTGTCCGTACCCGCGCGCTCAGAAGCCTTGTGAACCTTCTCGAGTGTATCCTCAAGAGCATCGATTTCGTCATCCAGCTTTTGCAGAGCATTTTCCAGCGTATAGGTGAGCTGGTGAACTTCGTTCATGGCCTCTGGAGTCAGGTCGCCGGCCAGCAGTTTTTCCAACTGGTTGTTGTACTCTGAGAAATTGGCAACCGCTTGTTCGAGAGTGTGTGCGGGGAGGCCTTTAAAGTGATCACTGTCGCTGGCAAAGGCAGGTACCGCGATTAGCATGGAGGCGGCTACAGCAGTGAATTGGCGAAGAATTGTCATGGTATGGTTCCGGAGTAAGGTGAGAGTTAATGTAATGCGAATTATTATCAATGTGTTTAAGATAAACCATGACTGTAATCAAGTTAACTCATAAAAAGCTTGCGCACAGAGCGAAACTGCCTAAAATTTGCCCACTTTTATCTGCGCGACCCCACCCATGCAACTCGTATCGTTTAATGTCTTTCGCACGCTCGGCTTCCCCGACACAACCGTACTCAAGCCGGAGCATTTCCTGCGCCATAAGGAACTGCTGAGCAAGGCAGACTGGGTGCTTTTCCCTGAGTACTGGCAGCTCAATGCACTGGTGCATGGCCTCAAATGCCGTGTGTTTCCCAGCGTTGCCAGTTATCGCATTGGCCATGACAAAGTTGAAATGACCCGGGCTTTTGAGGCGGTAGCGCCGGAGCATATTCCCTGGACAATCATTGAGGCCAACGGCCCCCAGGAGCGTGAACATATCTGGAGTGTTATGGCGCTACCCTTTGTTGCGAAGTTGCCGAAGGCCAGTATGGGCGAAGGCGTTTGGTTGATTGAAACACTGGACGACTGGCGCAAATACTGCGAACGCACAGAGGTTCTGTACGTTCAGGAGTACTTGCCGCTGGATCGCGACGCACGCGTTGTCGTGGTGGGCGATAAGGTCGTAACGGCCTACTGGCGTACTCAGGCTGATCAGGGTTTTTACAACAATGTGTCCAAGGGTGGCCGGATTGACAATAGCCCGGTGCCCACGGTGATGACAGATCTGGCTCTCCGGCTTGCCCGGGAGCTGGAGGTGGATCACGCCGGTTTTGATATTGCCCTGGTGGAAGGTTATCCCTACGTGCTGGAATTTAACCGTTTATTCGGTAACCAGGGTCTGGGTCAGGGCAGTGATCTGAAGGATGCGATTCTGGAATACCTGCAGCAGCAAAGTGAGCCCCGGGATCCCGGCGGGTCAAACTCCCCCGAGCCACTCCACCCTGTGGCGGTCTGAACCCGGGGGTTGGTTCATTACAGGTTGTTGTACCGGTTAATATCAAAAATACCCGCCTGCAGAGGTTTATGCTCCTGCTGCCAGGCAGTGATGTCGTGGAGAATCTCCCAAAAATGCCGATGAGTGCGGCGCACGCCCCATACGCCGACCAGGGCCTCAAAGCTTTTGGGCTCCTCGGCTTTCAGGGCTTTCATCCGGTCTTTGAACAGCCCCAGTTGTGATGCCGGAATATCGAACATGAAGTTTGGGTAGCTGCCGATGATTCCCGGGTAAATGGTGAGTTCATCGTTCTCTGGCTGGTAGCGCAGATCTTCTCCCAGCAGGAAGGCGACGTTGCTGTGGGCGCGATTGCGGATCACCGTGTAGACCGTGCGCTTTCCTTCCTCGTTGTACACCCTGAGGAAGGTCACGTCGGGCAGGTAGTTGATTGCCGGCAGGAACTCAGCGCGTGTTGCGGCCAGCTCCGAGAGCACCTTATCCGCGTTGCGAATCCACTCCGGTTCGTCTTTGCGGCCACAGTTGCTGCCGCCACAACGATTGATGGGGTCATCTCGCTCAGCGTTCAGCTCGTGGAAATTCAGCAGCAGGCGCGCACCCAGCTCCTCATTGAAGGCCGAGGTTGCATAGGGCACCTGCGACGGTGAGGTGTCGTCCATGCTGGCGTAGCTATAGTTCAGCTTCAGTTTGCCTGCACCTTGATACCAGCGCTGCAATACCTTGGATCGCTCGCCTGGCGGGATCAGGCGCAGGTAGTCCTGTTCGCCGCCGTTGCGGATCAGATCAAAGTAGAGCCGTGTCTGGGCTTGATGGGCCACATTTCCGAATACATCAAAATTCACAACCAGCTCGTAATAGGTGCGCTCCAGCAGAGGATAATCCATCCACCAGCTGGTCAATGGAACACGCCCGATCAGGCCGCGTTGCACAGAAGCGTTGTCGTGATGTCTGAAAACGGTTAGCAGCGCATTGGTATTGTTGCCGTCCCCGTCCCAGATATGATCAAGAGAAGCTCCCTTTGGATAGGCTTCCTTGTAGGCGCTGTTCCGCAACTCACGGTATCGGTTGCGCTTGCCTTTGTACTCGCTCCAGTTATCGCCCAGATCGAGCAGTGCGCTGTCCTGCCCTGGCAGCGCCAATAGCGGAGTTACCTTGTCACGATACTCTGCGTTGGTGACAAACAGGTCGTTCTCCGGATCGTGGTAGGCCACCCAGAATTGGTCACGGATCACGTCGGTGGCAATCTGACCACGACATACCGGCCCGCGAATGAAGGTACGGGTAAAATACTCTGCGTTGTCCAGCATGAACTGATAGCGGGCTTTTGCCGGTATGGCGGCAAAAGTGGCAAACGGATTGGCGCGGCTCTCCCGGCTGTAATCCGGTACGGTTTCCACTTGCCAGTCGCCGGTTTCAAACAACTCGCGGGTGCGTTCGAACTGCTGTTCACCGAAATTGAAGGTTATGTGGCGCTTGTGCACGATGCTGCCCGCCACTGGGCGCAAGCGGTAATACACAGGGCCTTCGGGATCGTCGTTGGGGCGTCGGGTGGCAATGATTTCAATGTCTGTCCCTGCAGGGGTGCGGGATCGCACGATTTCAAAAAAGCGGGTATTGGCGCCATTGTCTTCAAAGTACAGGTGCGCAAGATAGAGGTGCTCGTAGGTCCAGCGGGCGACCAGTTGTCGGCGCGGGCTACCTTCGTTGAGCCAGGTTTCCCAGCGTTGGATGTGATTTTGCTCAGCCTCGTTCACGCTGGTAACTATAGGGCTGATGGCACCTCCCTGGTTGAGCCAGCCGGTGAGTGTGGCGTATTCATCGTCGGTGAGGCCTGTCATGGCCAGCGGCATGCCCTCGTAGGGGTGGTCGCTGGCGTAGTCGGAGAAATCGGCGTTGCTGACACACTGGTTGGCGCGCGACAGGCCCAGTTCTATGTCTTCGGGCAATTTGCTGTTGGGTGCAAACTCATACTCTTTGCCCAGGCGAATCATGTTTTCAAACAGGCTGCGGGTCTGGTCGCCTCGAGCCAGTACCGAGAAAAAACCCATTTCTCGCCACTGTTGTTCGGTTTGTGCATCGATGCCCAAGCGGGTGGTTCTTTGGGTTTCGAAGCGGGCACCGTTGTAAACCGGGTCTTTATGGGCACCGCGAATCAGGCCGTCGGAGTATTCCATTTTGAGCTGGCAGGGTGCGTCAAAGCAGCTGTGGCACGCGAGGCATTTGGCTTCCACAATGGGGCGCACGTCTTCGTTGAAGCTGACCGGCTGTTGGGTGGCGGTGGGCAGTGCTTGTTTGAAGGTGGGCGGCGTGGTGTTTTCGGCACAGCCGGCCAGGAACAGCAGGGCCAGGAGTGCTGCAGTGATGAGTCGCGCCATTGGGGGGATCCTGTGGTGATCGTTTTGTGTTGGCGAATTATAGAAGGTTTGGGGGGTGTTCGCTAAGGCTTGCATTGGGGGCAAGCCAGGGAGCGGGGTGTCTTTTCCTCTGGGAAAACAACTCGCTGCGCTCAGACATTTTTTCCCGGCGGAAAAGACACCCCACACCCCGGCTTTTCGACCATTGGCGTAGGCTGGGCGCTGTTTTAATTATGGGTAGATATGCTCATATCAGTAGGGTGAGAAAAGCCCGACTATCGCGATTATTGTCGGGGCCAACCTGATGTTGGCACCTTTTATTTCGCACAGATCCATTATCCTGAGGTGATACACCATCCATGACCGAGTCAGCCAACGCTAACATCGCCGATTACTACACCGCTGAGACTTTTAGCCGGATCAAGGCTTTTGCCGATGATAAAGAGACACCGTTTGTGGTTATCGATACCGCGACCATTGATCGTCAGTACGACGAGTTGGTGGATGGTTTTCCTTATGCCAAGGTGTATTACGCGGTGAAGGCAAACCCGGCTCCGCAGGTTTTGACGATGTTGCGCGACAAGGGTGCGAACTTCGATATTGCGTCGGCGTATGAGCTGGAAAAGGTGATGGGGCTGAACGTCACGGCAGACCGAATCAGTTACGGCAACACCATCAAGAAGGCACGGGATATTCGCACATTCTATGAGAAGGGTGTGCGTCTGTTTGCCACGGATTCCGAGGCGGATTTGCGTAACATTGCCAAGGCGGCACCTGGTTCGAAGATCTACGTGCGCATTCTGACTGATGGCACGCAAACAGCGGATTGGCCGCTGTCCCGCAAGTTTGGTTGCGAGAACGATATGGCCATGGATCTGCTGATCCTGGCTCGGGATCTGGGGTTGGTGCCTTACGGTGTGTCTTTCCACGTAGGTTCACAGCAGCGTGAGATTGGCGCATGGGATTCGGCGCTGAACAAGGTTAAGGTCATTTTCGAGCGTCTGAAAGAAGAAGACGGTATCGAGTTGAAGATGATTAACATGGGCGGTGGTTTCCCGGCCAATTACATTAACCGCACCAACGAGTTGGGTGTGTACGCATCGGAGATCACCCGTTTCCTGAAGGAAGACTTCGGTGATGATCTGCCCGAGATTATTATCGAGCCTGGCCGTTCGTTGATTTCCAACGCCGGTGTTCTGGTCAGCGAGGTTGTTCTGATCGCCCGTAAATCCCGTACTGCATTGCACCGTTGGGTGTTCACCGATGTCGGCAAGTTCAATGGTTTGATTGAAACGCTGGATGAGGCGATCAAATTCCCCATCTGGACGGATAAAAAAGGCGAAGGTGAAGATTGTGTGATTGCCGGACCAACGTGCGATAGCGCCGACATAATGTACGAGCATCACAAATACCCGCTGCCGTTGAACCTGGCAATCGGCGATCGCATGTACTGGCTGTCCACTGGAGCCTACACTACGACATACAGCGCTGTAGAATTCAACGGATTTCCGCCGCTGAAGGATTACTACATCTAAAGTTAGCAAGCCTGCTTTATTGGGGCGGGCCGGGAAGCGGGGTGTCTTTTCTTCTGGGAAAAACAACTCGCTTCGCTCAGACATTTTTTCCCGGCAGAAAAGACACCCCACTCCCCGGCCTTTGGCCATTGGTGGGAGCGCTACTGACGCTGGAGGTTGAGTTTTATTGCAAGCGGCGAAACCAGTATTCCGTAGGCAATCATAACGGCGATTGCGTGTCTTATGTCGCCGGTCCAGTCTGAAAGCAAGCCGCCCAGCATGGGTACGGTGAACGCTATCGTATAACCCACCAGGAAGTTGCCGGCGGATAGTCTGCCGGTGTCGCTGGCGGGTACCAGCAAGGGTGGCAAAGCCACCATCATGATCAGCAATACGCCGGCGGTGAAGCTCATGAAGGTTGCGCTGGCGATTGCCCACCATCCGGTGAACACCAACATTCCTATGGTTCCCAACAGACTGAGTATCAGCATGATGATCAGCGGGGCTTTTTTGCCTACCCAGTAGCGGGCCATTTTCAGCATTAGCAGTGACGCTACCACTTGGGCAAAGTTGTACCAGAACAGGGCTTCGGTGAGGTTGTCGAACTCGCCTCTTTGCTCCAGCAAAGCGCCAAGGTAGGCGTTTACGCCGAAAAACAGGGAGCCTGAAACGCCAAGCAATAGGCCCAGTTTAAGCGTGAGCGGGTTTTTCCAGTCGGGTAGCCAGGCGACTTTTCGTGTGGGCCGGGCCAGGTCGCGTTTGGGCAGGAACAGGGCTGTTACAACCAGCAGTGCGGGTAACGACCAGGCCAGCATGGTTGCGCGCCAGCTGTTGGCCAGTAGCGGCATGATGACCGGCAGAGTGATGCCGGCGCCAATGAATTCGCCCATCAGCATGCCGTTCATGTAGATCGCAGAGCCAAATGCCAGATGTTTTGGTTCCAGCCAACGGGGCAGCAGTGCCGGTAAGGCGGGTTGCATCATTGCAATGCCGAGGCCCATGACCGCGCTGGTGAGCATCAATGTAAGTGTATCTGCCGCCAGGCCCCGGCCTGCGGAGCCGATGACCATCACGACCATGGCGAGGGCCAGCGTGTTTCGCGGGCCAATGCGTGATATGGAAAGCGAGCCGGGCATGGCGCCTATGGCCAGCATCAGGATGGGCAGCGTTGTCAGAGCGCCAGTTAGAGTCTGGGAGAGTGCCAGTTCGCCACCAATAAACGGTGCCAGCGGTGGCGCAACCAGTATCGGGATGCGCAAGTAAACCCCTGCCAGCCAGAGTAACAGCGCCACCGGCAGCAGGCTTGCTGACGATGGCGTTGTGGATGGCACGGAGTGTTCGGTTGCCGACAAGAAAAATCAGTCGTCGCTGGTATCCGGCAGATAAGCACCGTCTGCGTCGTGTACTTCCTGCCCGGTGACGGGCGGGTTGAACGAACAGATCAAACGCATGTCTTCTGTGCCGCCACGGAGGGTATGCTGATCATGTTTGTCGAGGGCGTAGAGCGTGCCATCCGAGATTTCGTGGGTTTCACCCGTGGCTTTGTCGGTAATCGTGCCGTTGCCGGCTACGCAATAAACCGCTTCCAGGTGATGCTTGTACCACAGGTTCAGTTCGGCGCCTGCAGGGATAATTGTTTCGTGGAAAGAGAAGCCCATACCATCTTTTTTCAACAACATACGACGGCTGGTCCAGCCCGGGCCATGCACTTCACGTTCGGTACCGATGATGTCCTTAACTCGTACAATCTTCATGAGCATTCCTCGTTATTTGATGGAATAGCCATACAGTATAAACACTCATTTCAGGTCCGGTTCAACCGCCAGTCGTCATAAACTGCCATGCATTGCTCTATGGCGACGTGAAATCTGTGCTGCTGATTTTCATCCAGAGGCTGTTGTTTACGGCACTTGTCCAGGGTCCTCTGAATTGTCTGACGGCTCTTTTTATCGAGACGCTCGAGCCAGTGATGATCCGCAGGTTGCAGGTCGAGCAGCTCTCTGCCTGCGTGATTGCGATTGCTTATATGCCACCAGTGATCCACAGCTCGCCCCAGCACCACGTAACCAAACTGGCTGTCCTGCACTGGCCCGAACGTGGCTGTTTTCAGCCCGTCCTGGAGCAGGCCGATGTTCAGAACCGGCAGGGTGAACTTGCCGCCGTAAAAATAGCTCCCGGCCGCACCGATCAGACCACCGACCAGCGCCCCGGTGCCCAGCGATGAGCCCAGAGTCAAGGCGTCCAGCCCTGCACCACTGACGGCGCCCGCACCAAAACCGGCTGTGGCCAGATAACGCCTGCTGACAGCCCAGTGTTTGCGGCTGTCTTCGGAGAACAGGTCATGATCGCTGTGCCATTCCAGTTCGGCTTCCTGCCGTCGGATGCTTTGATGTTGATACAGATGCTCGATTTCCACCCGCAGAGTCTGCTCCCGCTGGCGCTGATGCTGGTACCAGCGTTGCCGGAGCTGGTCTGCGAGGGTGCTGTCGCTGGTGCCCGCAACCTGATCCAGAGTCAGGGTGCGTTTCTCCTGGAACGACATCATGTCTTTCAGCGCTCTGGCAATAATGCCCGCTGCCTGGAGTCGACGTTGCTCGCGCTGGGCAGATAGATGATGGGTCGCCTGACCCAGAGCCTTCTCCCAATCCGGCTCGAGCTGGCCAAAGGCGCGTAAAAGACCGAGATGTTGCTCAAATGGGGCACGAACGGCATCGAACTTGCGGACAACCTGAAAGAATTGCCCCAACGCAGCCTGCCAGGTGTCGCTGTAATCGTCGGCCCCGATGCTGTTGATCAGCGCGAGGCTGGGCTGCCCTGTCCAGCGCAAAATGGTCATCTCTGCTTCATGCTGGGCATTATATGGGGAGGAGCCATCCACCACGTAGATAATGCCGGCGCCCTCGATCAACGGAGTCAGCAGTTCGCACTCGTCCGTAAAGCGGCCGTCGCCCTGATGTTGCAAAACAAACGCACGCACGGTTTCGGCATGATCCGAGGCCGACACGCTGTGGGCTTCCAGCCACTCGAGAACCCGTCGGGGGCGCTGGAAGCCGGGCGTGTCCACCAGCGTGTAGAGAATGTTGCCGTCCACGCGTAACGGATACGATTGTCGGGTGCGTGTGGTGCCGGGTTCTAGCGCGATGGCGATGGCATCGTTCTGTGACAGTGTTGCAACGACGCTGGATTTGCCCTTGTTCGGGTGACCCACGACAGCAAAAATGGGTGTGGTACTCATTGGGTAACTCCCTCATCCATATCGGGAACGGCCCCATGAACTGGTATAAGGCTGACCGTCACAAACTCGGGCCCTGCGCGCCTTGCAAACCTCAACCATTGCTGGACCTGGTGGGCATCTGGCTCTCGCTCAATGTTTGTAGCCAGTGGTACCAGGACGACCTGGGTGTCTTCGGGCCAAAGGTTTCTCGCACTGGCCAGCAGGTCTTCCAGCTCGCCGGTGGGCGGCTCCCAGCTGCGGGTAACCAGCAGAACCGACCGCTTGGACCCTCGTGCCAGCTCTGTGGCTATCTGCTCCAGTGTGTGGCGGTCTTCTGCCAGTGTCATCTTGCCGCCTGCCTTGGCTATAAGGCTTTTGCCGGTGCTGAGTGCATCGGGCAGCTCCGGATCGCCCGCGCCGGCCCAGCACAACACTATTTTGGCATCCGGTAAGGGCTGTAATTTCAGATCCGTTGTAGTGTCGGGAAGGTCTGCGGCATCATTATGTTCATTACCGGTTTCGAGAGCCGGAGTTTCCATGCGGTACATTAACGCACGCATCGCCGGGTGGCTGGTTAGCAGGAGCCTGGCTTTGCGCCGAATCAGCACGCCTGCCAAAACAAAAAGAACGAGCCGGGGCAATAGTGCCCAGGTTGTCCAGAGCATGGCAATGAAAGGCCACCACTGCCCCCAGCGAACCGGGTTCAGGGTGGCCTCGCTTGCGCTGGCACGGAAGAACCGGGTCGCCTCTACAAGCGCCAGGTCCGGAACAGCGGCAGGCCAAAGCCAGGCCCAGGGCGCTGCAATTGCTGTGATCAGGCCATAATAGCGACTGGCATCGGTATCCAGTGTGGTGCTCCAGCCGAAAGCAAGGTCCTGTAGCACCACCATAACCAGCAAGGTTGCCAAGCCCGAGGCCGTAAAACACAGCCCGCCCAGCTGAGCAGCCCGCGCCATAAGCACCGGCTGGAGTCTGGCCGAAACGTCAGATTCGGGGTTGTTGTGAAAGCGTTGGAGCAGCCCGCGCCATGGCTGCCAGCCAGCCAGGGATTGAACGGTAGTCAACAGCGCCAGTAACAACTGGAAGACCACAAAGGCCAGAATAACGGTGACGTTGATGCGCTGCCCGCCGTCATAGAACAAAAGGCCGAGCATAGTCAGTATGCCGAAAACAGCGCCTGCAGCCATAAAACCGCTGCTGATCCGGCGCCAGAAACGCAGAGTCTGCTTTGAGGATGATGTGCCTGCGCCGGGGCCGCTGAGATGGTTCATGTGTGCCAGCCAGCGTTTCGGGCCAGGTGTAACGCCCTGCTGTTCGCAGGTTAGTGCAAACTTGCGATCCCGCCGGTGCAGAAATGCCGGGGCCTGGCCGTTGTCTCTCTGGGCGCAGGCGTCAAAATCCAGCAACAGGCGGAGGGGGTGATCTTTCATGAACGGTTCCGGTTGTGAATTCGGTCTGTTGGTCTTTGGTGTTAGGATATCGGTATTACCCTGTCCGATACCAGACAACGAGTCTTCATGCCCCACCACCTGATGAATTTGCGCCACGTGCCCGATGACGAAGCCGAGGAAATACGGGCTCTGTTTGAGGCTCACGATGTGCGATTTTACGAGACGCCGCCTAGCCGTTGGGGTATCAGTATGGGTGGTTTCTGGGTGCACGACACAGAAGAAGCGAATAGAGCCAAAGCTCTACTGCAAGACTATCAGCGCCAACGCCTGGAAAACCAGCGTGAGGCCTATGAGGCTCGACGCCTGAGTGGCGAGAGCGGTGGCGTATGGCAGATGTTCCGGCACAAGCCTGTTCGCACCTTCGCGGCCTGCCTGGCCATTCTGGTAATCACTGGCCTGAGCCTGCTGCCGTTTATCCGGATTTGATCGTTCTCCCCATGTTATGGCGTCAGTGCTCCCTGAGTATTCAATGATTAACCATCCTTTCTGCAGTATCACAACGTAAATTTACGCTTTTCGGGCCGAGCTGGATGTATGTCGCTTTAATCGGCTGTCCGCCAATCACGACGGTGTCTGGATTTCAGGACAATCGGGCTGTACCAGCTGCTGCGGCAAGGGGTTTCGGTACGAATCCGAACGGCGACGAACGGAAGGTTGTCCGGAAGTCTGGACAAAATAGCGCATAAATAGAAAAAAGTTCTGAAAATAACGAACGAAAACAAGCGGATAAAATTATGGCACAGGACGCGCATAGCGATTGTTTCGGGTTGTGGTCCCGACCCGCACTTAACAACAACAAATAAATAAGGAACGACCATGAAACGTATCATGATCTGTGCGCTGATCGGCGCTGCAGGCTTTGGCCTCACTGCCTGTAATGACAGCAACGACGATAACCCGCCTGCCGCAAACCAGGTTCCCGGGTTTATCCAGGGCGATATTCAGCACACCCAATACGACGGTATTACCGATGATCTGCTGACCGCAGGTCTGGGTGCTACGGGGTTGGGCAGTGCTACAGCACCCGCGTTCTCGGATTCACTCAACCCCTCGCCCGGCGAATTGCGCCGGCTTGCCATCTATAACAATTACCGGGCCTTGGTGGATACATCGGCTGGCGGTGGTTATGGGGAGTTCTTTGGCCCCGGCGTGGGCAATAGCACGGAAGGGCTGATTCCAGGGCATGAGTACATTGCCTTTATGACCGTTCCTGGCGACGACGTGCCTGTCACTGTCATGGCTCAAGTGCCCGACACCTTTGATCCACAGAACCCCTGCATGATCACCGCGCCATCATCTGGCTCGCGGGGAATTTATGGCGCGATTGGAACGGCCGGGGAGTGGGGTCTGAAAAAGGGTTGTGCGGTAGTCTACACCGACAAGGGCAGCGGAACCGGTTCGCACAACCTGGAAACCAACGCCGCCCAGCGCATTGATGGCACTTTGACTACTTCCGATGATTCAGTGCAGTTTCGTGCGGATCTGACGGATGCAGAGCGCGATGATTTTAACGCGATCACGCCCGATCGCTTTGCCTGGAAACACGCGCACTCGAAAACCAATCCGGAAGCAGACTGGGGGCGCCATGTGCTGCAGTCTGTGGAGTTCGGATTCTGGGCGCTCAACAAGCAGTTCGGCGGTGACAGCGCAACCAATGCGATTACGCCTATGAACACTCTGGTGATTGCCTCCAGTGTTTCCAACGGTGGCGGTTCATCCGTTCGCGCTGCGGAGCAGGACACCCAAGGTTTGATTGATGGCGTGGCGGTATCCGAACCCAATGTGAACCCGGTTGTGGACACGGGCTTCACCATTGTTCAGGGTACCGGTACCGCAATTACTGAGCATAGTCGCAGCCTGCTCGAATACACAACAGCATTGGCAGTATACCAGGGCTGTGCCAATCAGGCGCCGGCCATTCGCGATATTGCCCCACTGAACGTTTTTAACACACCAGAGGTGCGCGAGAATATCTGTAACTCATTGGCTGGAAAAGGATTGCTTGCCGGTGCCGTGAGCGCAACCATCGACGACTACGCTATCGAGGCACAGCGTATTTTGAACGAGGATTTCGGCATCCAGCCCGAACAGAACCTGCTTGCGCCGGTGCATTTTGCCTCCAAGGTTGCCCAGAGCATTTCCATGACCTACGCCAACGCCTATGGCCGCGCGGGTGTTGAAGATCGCGTGTGCGGTCTAAGCTTTGCCGCAACAGACTCTGCTGGCGCGGTAACGCCGTTCGCAGCTGCCGGGGAAGCGGCAGCCTTCGCAACCAGTAACGGTATTCCGCCCACCGCCGGCGTCGATATTGTTTACGATGACGCTGAAGGCGAGCCCACGGCGCTTCCTACAAGCGTATCTCCAAGCAGTAGCCAGATCGATTACGGCCTGGACGCCCTGTTGTGCCTGCACAGTCTGGCCCTGGGTCGTGATGCCGTTACAGGAGATGCTTTGACAGGTACCGATGCGGCGCTTGCTGCTGCGATCTCCGAGGGCATCGAAGACATCAGGGCAACCGGAAACCTCCGTGGCAAGCCTGCGGTGTTTGTGACCGGTCGGGCGGATGCCATTCTGCCCATCAACCACACATCACGGCCCTACTACGGACTTAATCAGCGAGTTGAGGGAGCTGGCAGCGAACTTCGTTACTACGAAGTACTCAATGCTCACCACCTCGATATCCTGAACCAGTTTCCGGGTATTGGTGACCGCTACGTGCCGCTGCATCATTACTATTTCCAGGCTCTGGATCTGGTTTGGGAGCGCTTGACCAACGGCACCAAGCTACCGCCAAGTCAGGTCGTCCGGACCACGCCACGGGCAGATTTTGCAACACCGCTGGCTCAGAGCAATCTTCCTGAAATTGCACCGCAACCAGCAGATGGAGATCTTATTAGCCTGGTTAATGACGAGTTACGCATCCCGGAATAGGAGCATTCCGGCCGCCGCGCGCGCCCTCTCATTTGCTCAGGCAACTGAGAGGGCCATATACTTCCGACAAATCACCCGCCTTGCCGGGTGTCAGGGCTTTCAACATGAATGATATTGAACCCGGCGGTACGCGCTACATGACACAGTTGTTTGGTGAGAAAAACAAGAACGGGCTGACTCGGGAACTGATCGAAGCGCTCTTCCCCATGTTCGAAGAAGCCAGTGCAGGGGCAATTGCCGTAGATCGTGATGCCCGCATTACCTGGATCAACAGCAGCTACTCTCAGCTATTGGGCGTGAAAGACCCGGCGAGCGCCATCGGCCGCCCGGTGCGACAGGTGATTCCTGAAACCCGCATGCCTGAAGTGGTGGAAACCGGCAACCCCCTGCTGTTGGACATTATGGAGCACCAGCAACAGCAGCTGGTGGTTACCCGGTTACCCTTTTATGACAAGGAAGGGCAGATCGAAGGCGCTGTAGCATTTGTGCTCTACGATGACCTGCAACCGCTCACCCCATTGGTTAGCAAGTACCGGCGGCTGCATCAGGATCTTGCTGCAGCCCGTAAGGCGCTGGCAAAGAAAGCGAGGAGCACGCGATACAGTCTTGGCGATTTTGTTGGCGCCAGCCCGGGTGCCCTCGAAGTGAAGCGCCGTGCTCGTCTGGCAGCAGGCCGTGAGATGGCCGTGCTTTTGCTGGGTGAGACTGGCACAGGCAAGGAGGTGCTGGCCCAGGCAATCCACTCTGTTTCCAGTCGCGCCGAACAACCCTTCGTGGGTGTGAACGTGGCGGCCATTCCCGATAATCTTCTGGAAGCCGAGTTCTTCGGTGTCGCGCCAGGTGCTTATACCGGCGCAGACCGTAAGCACCGGGAAGGCAAGTTCCAGCTCGCCAACGGCGGAACGTTGTTTCTGGACGAGGTCGGCGATATGCCTTTGCCACTGCAGGCGAAGCTGTTGCGAGCGCTGCAGGAAGGTGAAGTCGAACCGCTTGGCTCCAACAAGGTGGCGTCGGTGGATGTCCGGGTTATTGCAGCAACCAGCCGCAACCTCGAAGCCATGATCGCAGATGGCAGTTTCCGCTCGGATTTGTACTACCGGCTCAACGTTCTGGAAATCCCGATACCACCCTTGAGAGAGCGCCTGGCCGACATCGGGTTGCTGTGTGAAACCTTGCTATGGGAAATCAGCGAAGGGCTGGACATGCGGGCGGAAATTACCGATGCCGGCGTGGCGGCCTTGGCCAGTTACGACTGGCCCGGGAACATCCGCGAGCTGCGTAATGTGCTTGAGAGAGCCTTGACCATGAGTGAGGATGGCGGCGTTCTGGATGCCGATGCCATGTTCAAGGTGCTGCCTCGGGTTGGGGTTCGCCCAGCCTCTCAGATTGCGTCGCGCCCCATCAGGCGATTGTCTGAAACTCTGGCAGAGGCGGAAGCTCAGGCTGTGGAAGAGGCCCTGGTCGCAAGCCGGGGTAACCGAACCAAAGCCGCCCGGCTATTGGGCATTTCCCGCTCGGTGTTGTACGAGAAGCTGGCCAAGATGTCCTGATTTCCGGACGGGTGTCTTGATATCTGTACAAGTACGTACGACTATAGCACTGTATTGTCCGGCTTCCCGGACGTTTCGGAAGTTCCAATTCTTTGATTTACTTATTATATCCTTGATTTTAAAGATAAAAGAAGTTTTGGCACAGTCCCTGCTAATTCTTGGGCGCAGGACGTCAGAACAACGCAGAAAACAAGACTGACGCTTTCGTAGGACCCAAAAAACACAAATGTCTGTCTCGTTTCCTGCGATGTCTGACTACACTCAGACCAGGCTTGTCAGGAAAATCATCCTGCCGGCCAATTACAAAAACAATGTTAGGAGACTCGCCAATGAAACTCTTCAAGGCCCTCACCGGAATTGCCGGTGCGATTGCCCTGACAACGGGATCGGTATACGCAGACGATCTGCGTTGGAAAATGCCGGTTGCCTTCTCCACCAATCTCCCCGGCCTTGGTTCGCCTGCCGCCTGGGTTGCCGATAACCTCAACGCAGCTTCCGGCGGCAGCATCCAGGTTCGCGTCTATGAGCCCGGCAAGTTGGTTCCGGCTTTCGATATCCTCCAGTCTGTTTCCGACGGCAAGGTTTCCGCAGGATACACCTGGATCGGTTACGACCAGGGTAAGGTGCCTGCGATTCCGCTGTTTGCGGCTGTTCCCTTTGGCATGAAGCCCTGGGCCTACACCGGCTGGTACTACTACGGTGGTGGCCATGAAATGTTGCAGGAAGTCTATGCCAACAAGGGCTTCAAAGTGCACGCGCAGCTGTGCGGCATTATCGGGCCTGAAACAGCTGGCTGGTATAAAGACAAAATCGACACCCTGGAAGACTACAAAGGTCTGAAAATCCGTTTCGCCGGCCTCGGCGGCAAGGTTCTGGAAAAGCTGGGTGCCTCGGTCACCATGATGCCCGGCGGTGAGCTCTTTCAGGCGTTGGAAAAAGGCACCATCGACGCGACGGAATTTTCCATGCCTGCCATTGACCAGATTCTCGGATTCGACCAGGTGGTCAAATACAACCTCTTCCCCGGCTGGCATCAGCAGTTTACTGCCCAGTACATGCTGATCAACAAGGATGAGTGGAACAACGCGACCGATGCACAGAAAGCGCTGGTTGAAGCTTCTTGCACCGCGGCGACAACTCTGGCTCTGGCCGAAGGCGAGTACAAGAACGGTAAGGTTCTGGCTGGCTTCCAGAAAAAGGGCGTCAACGCTGACCAGATTCCCCGCGAAGTTCTGCAGGAGCTGAAGGCGGTTACCGAGGATGTGCTGAAAGAAGAAGCCTCCAAGGATGCTGATTTCAAGCGCGTCTACGACAGCCAGAACGAGTTCATGGAGACATACAAGGTGTGGGATTCGCGCGCCTATGTTCCATCGGATCTTTAAGGTCCGGGGCTGACCCTGAGCATCGGAAGACATTCCGATGCTCTCTGACCAAGTCTGGATGGCCCTTCGGGGCCATCCTTGTTTCGCAGCATAGACTTTCTGAGCGGGGAATTATTCCATGACGGTGTCTGAACAAGGCTCACCGCAAAACTCGCGGGCACCGGTGCCCGACGCTGGTGAATTTCTTCACCACCACACCGAGCTACCGACAACCCGGGTCAGTCAGCAGATGGACCGCATGATTGCGGCAATCGGCACGGCTGCGTCCTGGCTCTGGGTAGTGCTAACAGGTGTGATCATCTGGGCGGTGGTTGGCCGCTATGCCTTTGACCATGGTTCTGTAACCTTGGAAGAGGTCCAGTGGCACCTGGCCGGCATCGGCTGGATGCTCGGGTTGGCTTATACCCTCGTGGTCGATGATCACGTGAGAGTGGATGTGCTCCACGAACGCATGTCCCTGAAACGTCAGGGCTGGGTTGAACTGCTCGGTCTGTTGTTCCTGTTGTTACCGTTTCTCACATTAGCGATATACGAAATGATCCCCTATGCCTTCAGTTCCTGGCAGCAAGGAGAAACCAGCCAGGCACCTGCCGGGCTTCCATACCGCTGGGTACTCAAAGGTGTGGTGGCGTTGTCTTTTGTTCTTCTGGCTCTGGCTGCGCTATCCCGGTTGTTGAAAGTCACTGCACTGCTTTTCGGTTTTCCGAAGCCAATCCCCGTCAAGACCGGGAATGACAAGAAAGAGGATGCGTCCTGATGGAGCTTGAAACTCTGTTTGTAATCGGTATGTTCCTGACGTTCGGGGCGTTGTTGATGACCGGCTTTCCGGTTGCCTGGGTGCTGGGCGGCACTGCAGTCATCTGGACGTTAGTCGGTGTAGTGGCCGTTGAAAATTTTGGTGCCAATCTCTGGTTCGACTATGCCTCCTCTATGGGGCTCATGCCCGAGCGGGTATGGAAAGTTGTAAACAGCGAGACCCTTGTGGCTCTGCCCATGTTCATCTTCATGGGCATTATGCTGGACCAGTCTGGTGTCGCTGAGCGATTGATGAACAGCATGGTAAAACTGTTTGGCGCTGTTCGCGGCGGATATGCGGTAACAGTGATTATCATCGGCGTACTGTTGGCAGCCACCACCGGTATCATTGGCGCCTCTGTCGTGCTGTTGGGCATGCTCTCTTTGCCCGTGATGATGGAGAACAAGTACGACAAGGGGTTTGCAGTGGGCACTGCCTGTGCCACAGGCACCCTCGGGATTCTGATTCCTCCCTCCATCATGTTGGTACTGATGGCTGACCGGTTGGCGGTTCCGGAAGCCTCCGTGGGTGATCTGTTCATGGGAGCCTTCCTGCCTGGCTTGTTGCTGGGTGCTATGTATGTCGGTTACGCCATGATTCGACCCCTCTTTCAGCCGCACATTGCGCCTGTGCCGGAGGGCACTGAGAAAGTATCCTGGAGTATTGTCTGGGAAGTGGCCAAGGCAGTTCTGCCCACGGCTGCGCTGATTCTCGGTGTGCTTGGATCTATTTTTGCCGGTATAGCCACGCCCACGGAAGCTTCCGGTGTCGGCGCCCTGGGTGCTCTTTTGCTGGCTGTGATGGCAAGGCGGCTGAACATGAAGGTCCTCCGCTCATCAATACAGCAAACCACCCGAACGTCCGCGTTTATCTTTGCAATTTTCCTTGGCGCAACGGCCTTCTCTGTCGTGTTGCGGGGGCTTGGTGGCGACGAGGTGATCAAAGATGCGCTGCTGGGGCTGCCATTCGGGCCCTATGGCGTGGTGTTGAGCATTCTGTTCGCGGTGTTCCTGCTGGGTTTCTTCCTCGACTGGGTTGAGATCACTCTGATTATTCTTCCGCTGGTAGCACCGGTTGTCCAACACCTTGAGTTTAATCTGGTGTGGTTCACCATACTCTTTGCCATGTGCCTGCAGACGTCGTTCCTGACGCCACCGGTAGGCTTTGCGCTGTTCTACATCAAGGGCGTGGCGCCACCGGAAATCACTGTAATCGACATCTACAAGGGCGTCATACCCTTTATTATTATTCAGCTGATAGCGCTGGCGATCGTATTCCTGGTGCCTGAGATCGCAACCTGGCTGCCCAGTGTGGCTTACGACTAAGGAGATAAAACCATGCGTCTAGAAAAACGGATTGCGCTGATTACCGGCGCGGGGCGAGGTATCGGTCGCGCGATCGCCGAGCACTATGGCCGTGAGGGTGCTCGCGTCGCGGTCGCGGATCTTACGCTGGAAAGCGCACAAGAGGCCGTAGATGCCATAGAAAAAGCCGGCGGCACAGCGATGGCTCTGGCGATGGACGTGACGGACGAGGCAGCAGTCGATGCAGGTGTTGCCGCCGTTGTGGAAGCCTGGGGCAGCCTCGACATCGCTGTCGCCAATGCCGGTATCCAGCATATAGACCCGGTGCACAAACTGGCGTATGCGGACTGGCGCCGGGTGATCAATGTGCACCTGGATGGCGCCTTTCTGGTAACCCGGGCCGCGCTCAAGCAGATGTACGCCAGCGGCGGCGGCACTATGCTCTACATGGGGTCTGTGCATTCGCTGGAGGCCTCGCCGCTTAAGTCGCCTTATGTGGCCGCTAAGCACGGCATGTTGGGCTTGTGCCGTGCAGTGGCGAAAGAAGGCGCGGAACACGGCGTGCGCAGCAACATCATCTGCCCGGGCTTTGTGAGAACGCCGCTGGTAGACAAACAGATTCCGGAACAGGCAAAAGAGCTAGGTCTTTCTGAAGAGGAAGTCATCAGCAAGGTCATGCTGAAGAATACAGTGGACGGCAAGTTCACTACGCTTGAAGATGTTTCCGAGATGGCCGTACATCTTGCGGCCTTTCCTTCGGCCGCCCTCACTGGCCAATCTATTGTTGTCAGCCACGGCTGGCACATGCAGTAAGCAACAGGAGCGACGGATGAGCCTTACAGAACAATCACCCGTAGTCTGGTCCCCCTCTGAGGATACGCTGGACAACGCCCATATGGGCCGGTTTAAAACCTGGCTGGAAGGCCAGAACTATGGTCCCTTTGCTGATTATCATGCACTGCACAAGTGGTCCGTTGAAGATCTGGAAACCTTCTGGGCCAAGGTCTGGGATTATTGCGGTCTGATTTGCGAAACACCGGCCAATGCAGTGCTGGGCAAACGGGATATGCCCGGTGCCGAGTGGTTCCCGGGCATGAAGCTGAACTTTGCCGCCAACCTGCTGCGACTGGCAGAAGGCGAGCATGCCAACCAGGAAGCGATCGTCGCCTACTGTGAAACCCGCCCGGTTTTGCGCCGCACTTATGGCGAACTGAAATCTGATGTCGGTGCGCTGGAAGCCTTTCTGCGCGGGAAGGGCATCAAAAAAGGTGACCGGGTAGCCGGAGTTGTCACCAACGGCTACGAAGCTCTCGCCGGTATGCTGGCGGCAACCAGCCTTGGTGCTATCTGGAGCTCCGCCTCGCCGGACTTCGGCATTGGGGCCATCCTTGACCGGTTTGGCCAGATTGAGCCGTCTGCCCTGATCGTGGTAAACGGCTATGGCTACGGCGGTAAGACCTTCGCTCGCCAGAATGATTTTGCGGAACTGATTGCCGGCCTGCCAACGCTCAAATGCGTTGTCAGCGTAGAGCAACTTCCAGGAGAAACAGCGGTTCCGGGTGAGCTGGTTACCACCTGGGATGAGGCACTTGCTTCTGGCGCGGGCCAGGCGCCCTCATTTACGCCGGTTGGCCCTGACCACCCGGTTTATATCCTGTATTCCTCCGGCACCACCGGCAAACCCAAATGCATCGTGCACGGCACCGCCGGCCTGCTGGTTAACCATGCCAAAGAACTCATGCTGCATGGCGATGTAGGCCCGGAAGACCGGTTCCTCTACTTCACCACTTGCGGCTGGATGATGTGGAACTGGCAAGCCTCCGCCCTGCTGACCGGTGCTGCCGTTATCACCGTAGACGGCTCTCCGGGCTATCCCAGCCTGAGCTTCCTGTGGGATACCGTAGCCGAAGAGCGCGTTACCCACTTCGGTACCAGCGCAAGATTCATTGCAGGCTGTCGCAAGGCTGAAATGGCCCCTGCTGAAACCCTGGATCTCAGCAACCTGAGAATCATTTTCTCAACCGGCTCGCCCCTGCTTCCGGAAGACTACGACTGGGTGTACAGCCACGGCGCGCCCAACGTACTGTTGGGCTCCATTGCAGGTGGCACAGACATCTGCGGCTGCTTTGTCGGTTCGACTCCACTGCTCTCGGTACGCCGGGGCGAAATCCAGTGCAGCCTGCTGGGCGTCGACGCTGTTGCTTACGGAGATAACGGCAATCCCGTCGACCAGGGCCGCGGCGAACTCGTCTGCCGTCAGCCTTTGCCCTCAATGCCTGTCGCCTTCTGGGACGACGCCGACGGCGAACGCTACCGCGCAGCCTACTTCGACACCTTCCCGGGCGTGTGGGCACACGGTGACTTCATCGAGTTCACCGAACACGGCGGCGCCATCATCTACGGCCGCTCCGACGCCACACTCAACCCCGGCGGCGTGCGTATCGGCACCGCAGAAATCTACCGCCAGGTAGAAACCGAAGCGGCCATCAAAGACAGTTTGGTAGTCGGGCGCCAGATCGAGGGCGACGTGGAAGTTGTGCTGTTCGTAGTGCCTGCCGAAGGCCAGGAGCTCACCGACGACCTGCTGAACCAGCTAAAAGTCCGGATCCGCAAGGGCGCCAGCCCACGCCATGTTCCCAAACACATAGTTCAGGTGCCGGACATCCCCTACACCCGCAGTGGCAAAAAAGTGGAGCTGGCCGTCGCCCGTCTGATCAACGGCTCCAGCAAAGCCGACAACCGCGATGCCTTGGGCAATCCGGAAGCTCTGGATCAGATTCGGGATCGGCTTGCTGAGGAGAACCTATTGCCGAAAGGCTAGTTTTTAATTGCGAAAGGCTACTTGGAAACTTGAGAAGCGGCGGGATTAACGCCTCCCAAAACTGTGCGGAGCCATGGGTGGAGTGCGAAGCACTTCACGGGCAAGCCAAGGACGGCTTGCCCAGGGCCCTCAGCGCGACGCAGGAGCAATAAGCGCTGAGGGGCGGAGCCCAGGCGTCACAGGGACGTGCCGCAAGGAGCGTATTTTGGGAAGGGCTGCCCCCAACGCGATACTCCCAAGCCAAACAAGCTGTATGCCAAATGATAGAAAGTTTCGTAAATTCCCACCATTTGATGGCCCAGTTACCGAAGATCAGGGGTTATTAGTCCGTTCTTATACTAAGATCGTAACCCGAGATTACAAAAAAATGGTATCTTAGTAGGTCTATTAAAAGCTCCAAAATCAGTCATTGCAAAGATCAGACGCCCAAAAGGCGCAGGATCACGCCATGACCGTCCTGAATCCACCTATCAGCCTGAGGACGAAAATGACATCATCCAAAGCAAAGATTGTCTACACACTGACCGACGAGGCGCCTGCCCTCGCGACGCGGTCTCTTCTTCCGATCCTGGAAACCTACGCCAAGCCGGCTGGCATTGAATTCGAAACCAGCGATATTTCCCTGGCGGCCAGGATTCTGGCGACGTTCCCCGAGCACCTGGAAGAGAATCAGCGGGTACCGGATGCCCTGGCAGAGCTGGGCGAGTACACCAAAGACCCAGATGCCAACATCATCAAGCTGCCGAACATTTCTGCCTCCATACCGCAGCTACGCGCAGCTATTAAAGAACTGAATGATCAGGGTTACAAGGTTCCTGAATACAAGGAAAACCCTGAAACCGACGAAGAAAAAGACGTCACAGCCCGCTATGCAAAAGTACTGGGCAGCGCCGTGAACCCGGTTCTGCGTGAAGGCAACTCCGACCGTCGGGCACCAGCCGCCGTGAAAGCCTTCGCCCGCAAATATCCCCACACCATGGGTGACTGGAGCCCGGCTTCACGCACCCACGTGGCGCACATGCGCGGTGGCGATTTCTACTCCAACGAGCAGTCGCTGACCCTCGACAAGGCGACCAACGCCCGCATTGTTTTCGAGAACAAAAGCGGCAAGCAGACTGTACTGAAATCCGATTTGCCCCTGCTGGAAGGCGAAGTGCTCGACGGCATGTTCATGAGCAAGAAAGCACTCTGCAAATTCTTCGAAGATGCCATCGAGGATTGCGAAAAGACCGGCGTGATGTTCTCCCTGCACGTCAAAGCCACCATGATGAAAATCTCCCACCCGATCGTGTTCGGTCACGCGGTGAAGATTTACTACAAAGAGCTGTTTGACCAATACGGCGACCTGTTCGAAGAAATCGGTGTAAACCCGAACAACGGCCTGTCTTCCGTACTCGAGAAAATCAAGCTGCTGCCCGAATCCAAGCAAGAAGAAATCCAGGAAGCTCTGCACAAAACCTACGAGCATCGCCCGGAAATCGCTATGGTGGATACCGTTAAAGGTATCACCAACCTGCACATGCCCAGCGACGTGATTGTAGACGCCTCCATGCCTGCAATGATCCGTAACTCCGGCAAAATGTGGGCTCGTGATGGCAAGCTCAAGGACACCAAGGCCGTTATGCCGGAGTCCACATACGCCACCATCTATCAGGAAGCGATCAACTTCTGTAAGACTCACGGTGCATTTGACCCCACCACTATGGGCACAGTGCCGAACGTGGGCCTGATGGCGCAAAAAGCAGAAGAGTATGGCTCTCACGACAAGACCTTCGAAATCCAGGAAGACGGTATTGTGCGTGTGGTTGCCGAAGATGGCACCGTGTTGACCGAGCACAACGTCGAAAAGGGCGATATCTGGCGCGCGTGCCAGACCAAAGACCTGCCTATCCGCGACTGGGTCAAGCTGGCCGTTAACCGTGCCCGCGCTACCGGCACGCCTGCTGTATTCTGGCTGGACGACGAGCGTGCTCACGATGCCGAGCTGATCAAGAAGGTTCATACTTACCTTGAAGATCACGACACCGAAGGCCTCCATATCCGTATCGAGTCGCCTGTTCGCGCCATTCGCTGGACCATGGAGCGCCTGATTCGTGGCCTGGATACCATCTCTGTAACCGGCAACGTGCTGCGTGACTACCTTACCGACCTGTTCCCGATTCTGGAGCTGGGTACCAGTGCCAAGATGTTGTCGATTGTTCCGCTGCTGAACGGTGGTGGGCTCTATGAAACCGGCGCTGGCGGTTCTGCACCCAAACACGTGCAGCAACTGCTGCAGGAAGACCATCTGCGCTGGGATTCGCTGGGTGAGTTTCTGGCTATTGCTGTGTCTCTGGATGAGCTGGGCGAGAAGCACGATAACAATCGTGCACGTCTGCTGGGGCAGACTCTCGACAAAGCCACCGAGCGACTGCTGGAAAATAACCAGTCACCTTCCCGTGTAACCGGTGAGCTGGACAACCGTGGCAGTCACTTCCACTTGGCCCGCTACTGGGCAGAGGGTTTGGCAAACCAGGATAGCGACAAGGAGCTCAAAGAGTTCTTCACCAGGATGTCGGCACAACTGGAAGAGAACAAGGACAAGATTCTGGAGGAGATGAGTGTTATCCAGGGTCATCCCGCGGATATTGGCGGCTATTATCACCCACCTGCGGAAAAGGTGAAGGCGGTCATGCAGCCAAGTGCAACACTCAACCGGATTATGGAAGATGCTCGTGCATCGGTGAACTAATCCCGGATGGCACCCGGGAGTTTCTCCTGGCTGCCTGAGACAGAAACCCGGAAAGCCTGTAACACGGCTCTCCGGGTTTTTTTATGTTTGTTGCAGCGGCACCAGTTGCCCTTCGGTCAGCCGGGCCAGATCGTCAGGAGAAAGCTCAATCTCCAGGCCGCGGCGGCCGGCGCTGATATAGATTGTTTCAAAGCCCTCGGCAGAGGCATCTATGAAGGTTCGCAAACGGTTTTTCTGGCCCAGAGGGCTCACTCCCCCTAACACATAACCGGTGCGGCGCTGAACCTCCTGCGGGTCGGCCATGCTTGCCTTTTTTCCGCCTGCGGCCTTGGCGATCAGCTTCATGCTGAGCATGCCGGTGACCGGCACCACGCCAACGGCGAGGGTTTTGCCATCAACGGCGACCACCAGGGTTTTGAATACCCGTGCCGGATCAATTCCCATCTTTTCGGCGGCTTCATTGCCGTAACCGGCGCTGGCAGGGTCATGCTCGTATTCGTGGATCTTGTGGGGAACACGGGCTTTACAGGCCGCATCGATACCGGGCGTCATGGGTTGCTCCTGAAACCATTGGTTTTTTTTATGCTCAACGGTCTATGATAACTTCAGAATTAGCCAATCCGAAGACCGAATAAAAACAGTCACCAATACCAAGGCGCACCCGATGAACCCAATAGCCCGTCGTGCACTGCACAGTTGCAAGGTTCCCAAGGACTTGTCTACCGTTACTCACCGCGATGCTGCCGGTGAAAAGCCGGAAGCCGTGGGCGTTGATACCCGCACAGTAGATACCATCTGGAAAAGCGTCGAAGCCTTGTACCGCACCGGTGTCCACCCAGGCATCCAGATCTCGGTGCGACATCGGGGTGAACAGATACTGCATCGTGCGATTGGGCATGCGAGCGGCAATGGCCCCCAGGATCCTGCCGGCACCCCCAAAGTAGCCATGACCACCGAAACACCCATTTGCTATTTTTCAGCGTCCAAGGCGGTCACCGCTTTGCTGATGCACATGCTGGTTGAGCAGGGGTTGGTCAATCTGATGGACCCGGTGTCTTACTACTGCCCAGAGTTTGCGACAAACGGCAAGCGCACAATTACGGTGCATCAAATCCTGTCGCATCGGGGCGGAATTCCTGCCATTCCGAAAGATACTCCGATTGATGTGCTGTGGAATCAGGATGAAATCTGGCGCCTGCTGTGTGAAGCCAGAGCCGTGGAGGTAGACGGCTCCAAGGTTGCCTACCATGCGGTAACCGGAGGCTACGTACTTCAGCGCGTGCTGGAAAAAGTGACTGGCGATACCATTGAAAACTATCTCGACAAACACCTTCGCAAACCCATGGGTATGAAGTGGTTCACCTACGGGATTCAGCCTGAGAGCCTTCATAAGCTGGCCGCCAATTACGCCACCGGGCTTACCCCACGCTTCCCTGTGTCCTGGATCGTCAACCGCGCGCTTGGCGGTGATATCTCCACCGTGGAGCAGGTGACCAACGACCCGCGCTTTCAGGAGGCTGTGATTCCGGCGGGAAATCTGTGCGGCACGGCCGAGGAAATGGGGCGGTTCTTCCAGATGATGCTTAATGGAGGTACCTGGAATGGCAAGCGTATCTGCAGCGACATCACCGTTCGCCGTGCCATTCAGCAGTTCGGTTCGTTACAGATTGACCGCACCATGATGATTCCCATGCGTTTCAGTGCCGGCATGATGCTGGGCGGCAATCCGGTGGGCTTGTGGGGGCAAAAAAGCCGATACGCGTTCGGGCATGTGGGGTTAATCAACAAGCTCTGCTGGGCAGATGCCGCCCGGGATATCTCCGTAAGCCTGCTCAATACCGGGTTCCCAATTGTCGGGCATCACCTGCCTGCGCTGGGCAAGTTTGTTTATACCATTGCCAGTCAGTTCCCGTTCCGACCGGAAAGCGAGCGCCCCGTGGTCGCCGCCTGAAGCGAGGACCACTCACAGGGTTCTGAGCTGAGCCTCCAGAATGCCAAGCACGGATGACAGAATGTCGCGGAAGTCCGTGAGCGTCTGAGTGCGCTGGATGACTTCCTCGCGGCTCTCGTCCAGCTTTTCAAGCTTGGGCACAACCCGCCGAATGCCTTCAGTGATCACCTCATAAGGATAGTGGTGATCCTGAATGCTGAGTTTGTTTATCTCGGATACTTCCTGGCTGAAAATACTGATGATGTCGTACAGCATGTCCTTGTGCTGAATGCTGGCGGCTTCCCAGTAGGCGTCGTCCAGCAGCTCAAGAAGGGAGAGGTATTCCCGGAGAGTATCGGCAACGGATGTCTGGCTCATAAACAATCCCGGTAGCTGAAAAAGAAACAGTAAGGAGAACTATAGCAGTGGTTCCGTCGGGATTCTTCCGTTGCCGGGACGGTCAGGCGGCGCCGACATAAGAGTGAAAAGCTATTCATTTGTTGCACTTTGTCGGACAGTTGTGCAAACTGCATTCTGATAAAGGAACTGCCGCCACTCAATGGATGAGAGACAATGGACAAGCCCACTACCCCGCATCACGAATACCCTTCAATGGTCAGAAACGTCCGGCTTGACCACCACGATAGCGTGCGGAGCCATGTGCACCAGCAAGTCAGCACGGAAGTAGAGCGGCTGGAACGCCGAATCGAGGTTTTGCGCCTGACCAAGGCACCACACGTCGCCGTTATGATTTCAGCCTATGAGCGGATGATTGATCACAAAAAAAGCTTTTTGCAGACCTGTGATCTTGATGAGCGTTGTGATTACTGACGCACGTATGCTCCCGTTGCAGTCCAGCTCACAGCTGCATCGCTGTTCGGTTGGTTGTCGCAATAAGCCGGGTTGAGGCTGGTTTTGTCTGGCTCTGCGCTGGTCGGGGTTTTAATCCTTGCCGGTTCGTCATTGGAATAGAAGATTCTGAGTGTCGAGCTCGTATAATCCAGCTCAACCCTCAGACAATCAGGGCTTGAATCACTCAGGCTGATGCCGTCATACCGGTTGAGATCCAGTACTGCGTTGTCCGAACTCTTGATAAACAAAGTATCCGTTTTTTCCTGAACGAAATCCTGCCTAAGTTCGATGCTGCCAAAGTTGCGGCTGAGATAATCGGCGGTGGCGTACTCGGGGCTGTTGTAGCCCGATGTTCCGAAACTGTTGGCGCTAAAACGGCTTCCGGCCAACACGCTCACCAGCTCCGGTTGTGCGTTGGCCTCTTCCGGTTCAACGCTTCGGTTCACGTACTGAACGGTTCGGTAAACTTTGGCCTCCACTTCGCTGTCTTCGGGGCCGGCGGGAAGATAGCGCCAGTCAAGAGTCGGGAAAATCCACAGGCTGTCATTAAGCGGTGCATTGCTGAGAACCGCGTTCTGATCTGTAAAGCGAATGAGTGCGCCATTCCCCCGGGTGTTATAGGTGCCTGCAGCGCCCGCCGCTATGCGTTGACTGATGTACTGCCGTCCGTCCCGGAAATTGGTGACCTCGTTGGATGCGATGACCTGATTGATCAAATCCAACGGGTTGCGCACTCTTTCATAGCGGGTTCCGTTATCGGTGCGCGTGGCTCGGATAAAGTTGTCTATGTGGCCGCGCAACTCTTCGGCGGTTTGTTGGTTGTTGGTATTGTTGTCTGCGCCGACGGGCTGAATACCCTGATAAAAATCCCGGAACCGGGTGTGTTCAAGGTTGTCGGGTACATTTTCTGTATTTTCGAGATCAAACGTCGAAAAGGCCAGGTCCACATTGGTTGCCGGGTTAAACGCCGATTCTCCGGTATCCTCCAGGCCGCAGCCGCTCAGGTTCAGCGTCAGGAATAAAATGGCGGCGAAAAAGCAGGAGTGTCTCATTTCAGAAGGCCCTGAGGTGCGCAATTGTCCGTAAACGGCTAAAGTAAAAACCCGCGGGGCTCTCCGCCCCGATCCGACTGCAGACAATAAACCATAAGACAGGCATCTACCCTCGCGGAGATCACATTTTGCAGCAACGGTGTAAACCTGCTTCAGGCAAAGCAGCTCAGTGGCTGCTTGTCGCGCTATTTTTGATCACGGCTCTGGTGCCCGGCATGGCAAGCGCCCAGGAGCAGTGCCAGAATGGCCAGATCGTCCTGGAACGCAGCACCCAAAGCGTCCGTGATTTTGGTGGTTGCATCTCGTACCTGGAAGATGCCGGCCAGCTTTACCTGCTACCGGACATTCTACGTATGGAACCTGAGCGGTTCACCCGCCATGAGAGCGGCGTATTGAATTTCGGCTACACAGAATCGGCGTACTGGACGCGCTTTGATTTGCGTGCAGATACCGGAGAGGCGGGCACAGAGTGGATTCTGGAGCTGGCGCTGCCGCTGGTAGATGAGGTGGTGTTGTATCTGGTGCGCGATGGAAAGCTGATTGACCAGCGCAAGGCAGGCTATCAGGACAACTGGGCAGAGCGTGATCTGGCTGTGCCAAACCCCACGTTCAGGCTGAACCTGGAGCCCGGTAGCGTTACCTCGGTATACCTGCGCATTATCAATACCAACACCTTCCGCTTACCTGTCAGTCTCTGGAACCCCAACAGTTACATCGAAAAGGTGTCGGTGGACGAAATCGTCCGGGGTGCGCTGTTAGGCAGTCTGCTCGCCATTCTGGCCTACAACCTGTTTGTCGCCGTTTCAGTTCGCGAGCGCAGTAACATCTATTACGTGCTCTATCTGGTGTCTGCGGCAGTGTTTATTGCGACCGAACAGGTTCACGGCATTCAACTGCTTGATAGCCGGCCGGTTTTCTTTAACAAGGAGTATCTGCATTTCCAGATCATCATGACCTGGTTCTGGGGCCTTTTGATGGCCCGCGCCCTGCTCGAAACCCGTACCCGTTCATTGGATCTCGACCGGGTTATCAAGATGTGCATTTATTCGGTTGTTCTTACGTTTCTGTTGTCGTTGTTCCTTCCGTACCACGTTGCCATGGAATGGATTGTTATTGGCTCGATGCTGCTCTGTCTTATTCTGATCGTGGTGAGCTACCTGTCCTGGCGCTATTACAACCCTGCGGCCCGCTCCTACTTTTTCGCATGGACGCTGGCACTTATTGGCTTCGGTATATATGCACTGACGGTTATGGGTTACCTGCCGCTTAATACGTTCACCAGTTACGCGCCCCAGATCGGGCTTACCGCTCAGATTATCCTGTTTTCCTTTGCGCTGGCCGACCGGATCAAGCAGGTTCAGGGTCAGGCACTGAGCTGGAGCCGGCGGGCGCTAAACAGCCTGCAGCGTTACCAGTCGTTGTTTGATAACGCCATTGAGGGCGTTTTCCAGATGTCGCCCGCGCGGCAGTTTGTAACGGCCAACCCTGCCATGGCGCGGTTAATGGGGTTCAGCAACAGCCAGGAACTGTTGGCAAACAATCCGGATGTACTGGAGGCGTGCATTGCAGACGACCAGTTGCGGGAGCTGGTGGTGGAACAGCTTGAGGCGCGGGGCACGATAAAAGGGGTGGAGGCCCGCTATCTGACCAACACCGGGGAAGAGCGCTGGGCCATTATTTCACTCCACACAGCCTACGATACTGACGGCGAGCCCACGCACCTGGAAGGAACCTGCGTCGATTCCACAGAAAGCCACCGGCGCCAACGCATCGAGCGTGAACGGGAACAGGAACGGCTGGAGAAGGAGCTTGCGCGCAATTCCGCCGAAGCCAAGAGTCAGTTCCTCGCCAATATGAGCCATGAGATTCGAACGCCGCTGGCGGCCATAATTGGCTACGGGGAGACGCTTATGGACCCGGATCTCGATGAGCAGGAAAAGCGCAGCAGCGCGGAGACCGTTGTTCGGAGCGGGCGACACCTGCTTGATCTGGTGAATGATATCCTCGACCACTCCAAAATCGACGCCAACAAGCTGGATGTGGACGTGATATCGGTGAACCTGCCGGAGCTGTTGGACGAGATTCGTGCTTTTTTCGCCCCCCGGGCGAAGGAAAAAAGTCTCGACTTCAATATACTCTGTGAATTCCCGCTGCCCGAGCAGATCCAGACTGACCCGACGCGCTTGCGCCAGATTATTATCAATTTGTGTGGAAACGCGCTTAAATTTACGGAAAAAGGGTCTATCTCCCTGTCTGTGTATTGTGATCGAGAGCGGGAGATACTGGTTGCCCGGGTTGTCGACACGGGAATCGGTATGAAGCCGGAGCAAATTGGCCGGCTGTTTGATCCCTTTGCCCAGGGCAGTGCCGCGATTTCGCGACAGTATGGCGGCACGGGCCTGGGCTTGAGTATCTCGCGGCGGCTGGCGGAAATGCTGGGCGGCAGTATCCGTGTGAATAGCACCTACGGAGAGGGCAGCGAATTTGAGCTATCGATTCGCACCGGTGCACTGGATAAGGTTCACTTCCTTCGGGACGCGTCTGAGATGAGCCAGCGCCGGCGAACCATTCCAATGGTTGTAGCGCCGCGTCTCTCAGGGCGCATACTCTGTGCGGAGGACAACGACGTAAACCGCCGCCTGGTCTCGTTGCTGGTGAGTCGCACCGGCGCTGAGCTTGTGCATGTGGGCAACGGCGCCGAAGCTCTGGAGATGGCTATCCGAGAGTCTTTCGACGTGATTCTGATGGACATTCAGATGCCGGTGATGAACGGGCGCGATGCCACCGCCGCGTTGCGGGAAGCCGGGGTAAATACGCCCGTTATCGCACTGACCGCCAATGTGATGTCTGAAGACATTGCCGACTACCGGCTTGCCGGCTGCAATGAACACCTGGCTAAACCCATCGACAAGCAGCGCTTTTATGAGGTGCTGGCTCGGTACCTGAAAGTTGATGTTGGCAATGCCACAGACCCGGGCCAGCAATATCGTGGCCGGGTTCTGGTGGCCGAGGACAACGAAGAGAGCCGTCAGCTAGTAGAACGGATGCTGAACCGCCTTGGCCCGGATGTTGTAACGGTTGCCTCGGGCGCTGAAGCTGTACGTAAAGCGCTTTCAGAATCGGTGCAACTGGTACTCATGGACCGGCATATGCCGGATATGGACGGCGTGGCAGCTACGCAGCTGCTCAGGCAGGCGGGTTTCCGGCGCCCGATCATTGCCTTTACGGCGGGCGACCAGCAGGAAACCGATGCACTGCGCGATGCAGGCTGTGATGGAGCGCTGGAAAAACCGATAGATGAGCATCGTTTGCAGGCGTTATTGAGCCGTTTTCTTGAGCCTGGGTTGCCCGGCGAATGCAGTGCGGGGAACGATGAGGATATTGGCCGCCTGGCAGAAAGATTCCTGTCAGGGTTGGGCGAACGCCGGCAGCGCATGAACCAGGCACTGGCAGCCAGTGATCGGGCCGTGCTTGAAACGGAAACCCATCAGATCAAAGGCTCTGCGGGCGCCATGGGGTATCCCTTGATGACCCGTCAGGCGGGTATCGTGGAGGCGCTTGTAAAAGCTACCACCCCTCAGTGGAACCAGGTTCGTAGCGAACTGGCGGTACTGGACGAGATGATAGTGCGTGAACAAACACAGATTAAAACAGGATCGGATCTATGAGTGAGCGCCAGTTACACCGTGAACACCAGTCCATGAGTACGATGTACGGCACCTACGCCGACATTCTGTTCGTGCTTTTTCCTTTCCTCGTTATTGGTATGCAACGCCTTTGGGATGGTCGCCTTTACCAGACTCTTATGAATGCAGATCTGAGCATAGCCGCCGCCATTCTTGCCGGCCTTGCCATCGGGAAGTTTGTACTCGGGTTGGTCACTAACCGGGATCTTGGTCGCTATAAGGAGCGTATTGTATTCTTCATTGCGCTGACACTGTTTGTGGTACTCGGGCCCGCCATAATTCTGATGCTAAGCATCACCGGGGGCGCCGAAGTACCGGGGTTTGTGGCATTTGTGCAGCCTGTACTGTTGATTATTGCGATCTCGCTCTATTCAACCGCTGTCAGCATCAGCAACATACTGACGCAGGATGACGGTCAGGAATCTTATAAGGCTAATGCAGATGAGCACCTGACGGATGGCACCCTCGCTCCGGGAGCCAGGCATGCGCCGCTGGATCTCCCGCGCCATACAGGCACCGACTCTTGGTAATCGCCGTTCTGCAAGGCGCCCGGGCTGCAATACGCCCGGCGAAAATAGGAGACTAAAGATGGGTAATTTGACCGTACTGGTTGTTGAAGATGAGCCAGTGATGCGTGAGCGACTGGTTGAGATGCTTTATAAAGCTGGGGCGACTGATGTAACAGAGTGCGAAAGCGCGGCTTCGGCCAAAAAGGCATTTGATGAAGGCAAGTTCCAGATCGTGCTGCTGGACCTTGGCTTACCGGATGGCGATGGTCATGAGTTGATGAAAGCTTTCAAAGCGGCGCGGGATGGGCAGCATATCGTGCTGGTCACAGCGGACGACTCTATCGACAGCATTCAACGAGCAATCAGCGCCGGAGCCAACGGCTATGTTGTGAAGCCTTACTCCCAGGAAAAAATTTACGACGTAATCGGCAATTATGAAGTAGTGCATGGTGGCGATCCGGAAAAAACACAGGGTCTGAACCGGCACCATTGACCGGTTCAGACGTTTATCTAATCTTTCGTGCACATTATGCCACCTGGCGTGCGATCCAGGAGTTGTGGCGGGTAGCCAGAGCGCGAACGTAGCGGGCCTCTGCGTCGCCGAGAGTGGCAACCGCGCCATTGAATATCCAGCCCCGCTCGTAAACACCAAGCACCCTCTGCTCATCTTCAAGGTTTACGCGTTGGTTCAGCTTTTTGCAGATAGCATCCAGCAACGGCAGTTTCTCCGGGCGGCGGATCGGCCCCGTGCGGTTATTCATCGGCTGGTTAGCGGCACGCGATGTAGCTTGTCTTCTCATGGTGATCTCCTTTTCATTTTGCGGCGGCAAAAATAAAACCCCGGAGCCGAGAGCAACCGGGGTTTCGTGGAGACGCTGACCCGGTCGCTGCATAGGCTCCCGGGAATTGACCGAAAGCCGTTAGATATCTTTTACCAGTGCACGCACACAATGCCCTTCAAGGGAGTCTGCTGCGGCACTCATCAAGTTCTTGGGGTTCATTCGAGTCATAGTCGGCTTTATGGGTTCATTTGAGATAATAGTGTATCCGTTAGTCCAGTGTTTGCAATAGCCCCGTCGCTTCGACAAACGCGTACAGACGCATTCAAAGCGCACCCGTCGTAGCTGCGGTTTTTCGGTAGTGGAAAGTCCGTAGCCACTAACTCGTACAGATATTCGGCGGCGTATGGGAGATAATTTGCACGCTAACTAATACTCATGCTTGAAAATACCCAGAGGTTGAAACCTAAGAAGATGTCCGAAGAATCCGGATCCGCCCGCAATAAGTTCCGTTTCCATTTTGCAGTAGAAATCATTCTGGTAGCCGCGCTGGCCATCTACATGGTGCTGGCACAGGGACAGGTCGTTGGTGATGATCTTGCCTTCACCGTTATAGGGGCCGGGTTAATGGCGCTGGTCACTTACTGGACCTTGTCGACCCTGAGAGGCGGTCTGGAAATGATCGTGCTCAGAGTGCGCGGCCTGAAGCTGAAGCACTGACGTACTCCCAGGTTTTCTGCAGAATCAGAGCATCGTTTGCCGCACGGTGAACGGGTAGGCCCAGGTCTGCAATAACCTGCTGGCGTGCATCTGGCCACAGCTTGACCTGCCGGGAGTCGAGCAACACAGATACCGACTCCAGTTGGAATCCGGGCTCCACACCGGCAGCCCGGAACAGCCGATACAGCCAGAAACTGTCGAATGTCCAGGCGTCACAGAAAACGTGGCCCGACAACAGCTGGTTAAGGTGGTGAGCCACGTCCTTTACGGCATTGCCCTCCGCAGACAAGCTTGCCCTTGAAATACCATGGATCTGCTCTGCGCTTGCAGACCAATCCTGCCAAAGTACGTGGGGCTCAATCAGCCAGCTATGCAGCGTGCTGTCAGGCATGCAGACGCCTACCTCGATCGGGTAACTTGCAATCAGGTCAAGGCTTGATGCCTCGAAATCGATAAACGCCGGGCGCAATTCTGTGGTCATTGGCAATCTGATAGTCAGGTTGTTTTGAGGCCAGTTTACCCGCCCGCCTTCACAGACGCGAACCCAACCCGCCTTTGCACTGATACAATACGCGGATTATATTGCCCGGTTTTTACACAATCGTTTATCGCTTTGCCTGGAGCCTGCATGACTGACACCGTAGTTGTAATCTATTCCGGAGGTATGGACTCCTTTACGCTGCTGCATCGGGCGCGCGCCCGGGGGCTGAAGGTTCATGCGTTGTCATTCAATTATGGCCAGCGTCACGTCCGTGAACTCGATGTTGCCCGCTCAGTGTGCGTTGATCTCGACATTCCCCACAAAGTGATCGATATACGGGCTATGAACGAGGTGATGTCCGGTTCAGCACTGACCTCCGGCGACGCCATACCCGAAGGTCATTATGAAGAAGAAAACATGAAGGCTACGGTGGTGCCCAATCGCAACATGATTCTGCTTTCCCTTGCGACCGGCTATGCCGTAACCGTCAATGCCGGTGCTGTGTGGTACGGCGCCCATGGAGGCGATCATGCAATTTATCCGGACTGCCGGCCTGAGTTTGTGGAAAAAATGGATGCGGTATGCCGCATCGCCAACTACGAACCCGTGGGTATCGAAGCGCCGTTCATGCATATGAGCAAAGGTGACATTCTGGCCGAAGGTCTGAAGCTCAAGCTTGATTACGCCCACACCTGGACTTGTTATAACGGGCGGGAAGAGGCTTGCGGGCTTTGTGGTTCTTGTGTGGAACGGCTTGAAGCTTTTGCGGAAAACGGTCTTGCAGATCCGTTAGCGTATGAGGCGGGGCGCTGATGTACCGGGTCAAGGAAGCGTTTTATACCTTGCAGGGTGAGGGTGCCCAGGCGGGGCGCGCAGCGGTGTTCTGTCGCTTCAGTAAATGCAATTTGTGGACAGGCCGGGAAAAAGACCGCGCAACGGCAGTGTGTAATTTCTGTGATACGGATTTTGTAGGCACGGACGGCCAGAATGGCGGCACGTTTGAAACCGCAGAGGCCCTGGCGGCTCACATCCGTCATCTCTGGCCGGATGCGCCAGGGGCTCCCTATGTGGTTTGTACCGGTGGCGAGCCGCTGTTGCAGCTGGACGACACGCTGATTGATGCGTTTCATCAGCAGGGCTTTGAGGTGGGTGTAGAGACCAACGGCACCCTGCCAGCGCCGGCCGGAATTGACTGGCTGTGCGTAAGCCCGAAGGCGGACGCCCCCGTTGTGATTGAAGCCTGCGATGAGCTGAAGCTGGTGTACCCCCAGCCCAAGGCCATTCCGGAGAGGTTCACCCATATAAAAGCGCGGCACTTTTTCCTGTCGCCTATGGCGTCACCGTCTGCCCCGGATGGCAGCACAGATCCGGTCAAGCAGAGCAATACTCGCAGAGCTACGGATTACTGCCTGGCACACCCTCGCTGGCGCCTGACCCTGCAAATGCACAAAATCATCGGAATCGACTGATCACGCAGTCTCCGGTGAGTGCGCGCGCGGAAATACCGAGGCTGATTTCCGTTCAGCCGCCCTGTAGTGACTTGGGGAGGCGCTTGTCCAGCGCTTGAAGGCACGGGTAAAGTTTGCTGCGTCGGCGTAGCCCAATACTTCCGCAATCTGGTTCAGGCTCAAGCTTGTACCTGTCAGCAATTCCCGTGCGCGTTCCAGCCGAACCTGATCCACAAGGTTCTGGAAGCTGGCGTTTTCTTCCTGAAGCCGGCGCTTCAGCGTGCGTTCAGACACAAACAGAGTGGCTGCTGCCCTTGCCAGCTTTGGCGGGAAAGGGTAGCTGGTTTCAATCACCCGTCGCACGCGGCAGTCAAAGCCCGCATCCCCGGTAAGCTGTTGCAGTGCTTCTTCGCACTGGGTACGGGATGATTCCGCAAGCTGGTCGTCGCTGAAGCGGATGGGCGCTGACAGGCCCTCGGTCGGAATAACCAGTGCATTTTCCGCTGCATCATACTCAACCGGGATCACGATCGACGGTCGAAAGCGGTGAAAATAAGCGGGCTCTGGCCCCATTCTGAGAATTCTCGACCCTTTTATTGTAGTGCCGGTAAGCTGTTCGCCCATGAAGGCGCAGCCAAACAACATGGCGTCCATGACAAACCCTTGCGCCGGCCCCGGATCACCGTCACAGAGAATGCTGTAGTGCATGTTGTCACCGTGTTCATGGCGCCTTACGCTCAGGTCCGGTGCCCGGAGAGTGAGATAGCGGGTCATCAGGTTGAGCGCGTCCTGGAGTGTGCGGCTGCTCATTACGGCTACGCCCAGGGCTCCGTGCAGAGGTAGCTTCAGTTTGCTGGCCAGCATGATGCCAAGGCCCGGCTCACCGCTTTCAACCATGGCGCGGGTGACGAACTCACTGGCCTGCGCCTGGCTTACCCTGACCTCTGCAGACTTCAGTCGCACCGGGTCCAGGCCGACCCGACGCAGCAGATCGCGTTCGTCCAGACCAATACTGTTCAACAGTTCAGCCAGTATATGCAGGTAGATGGCCGGCATACCCAGGTCCTGTGTAATCGAGGCAGAGACACGCATGGGAATCCTTGTTAAAAGCTGTTCTTGTTGTCTGACGGAATGACCACTGACTTCGATTATGACCTTTCCGGCACCTTGCCCCCATGACTTCAATGACGCGTCAATGGGCACGAGAGGCCAATTGGCTTGATTAAGGCCGTCCAAAGGAAGGGTTTTTCAGGATCCGCGGGGAGGTTCAGAGCCGGATATCGGTGATCACCGGGTTGTGATCAGAGGAGCGCCACGGCGATGCAGCGGTGCCCGGCAAATTGTGTTGGTATGCCAAAGCTGATGGCTCGTCGGCATTGATGATCCAGGTTCTGGCACTGATGATCCGTGATTTGAGTGAAGGCGAGGCGAGAGCGTAATCCAGCGAACCTTTTTCACCTTTGTATCGATAAGTGTAGTGCTCACACTGCTGCGCAGTGCAAGGGTGAAAATGATGAACCATGCTGGTGAACCCCGCTTTTTGCAGAGCCTGCAGGGGCGCCTCCTGAAAGTAACTGTTGAGATCACCGGTGATCAGCGTACCCGCAAGATCGGGGATCTGCGGCAATTTTTCAAGCCAATCTGCAAGGGCATGAGCCGCTTCTGTGCGACGCGCGGCATAGCACCCCTGGCCATCATTCCTGTCGCGATTGGCCCCCGTTGCACCTTGGCAGGACTTTGATTTCAGATGTGGCACCACGACCTGAATTGCAAGACGCTGGCCTTCGGGGCGGAAGGTCTGACTCAGCGGCGGGCGGCCCTGTTTCCTGAACGGGCCGGTGTTCAGGCGTTCCGACGTTGCCTCGGCTGCGATGCGATCGCGCCGGTACAGCAAGCCTGTGCGGATCTTGTCCTGGCCATCAGCGCCCGGGGTGGCAACAAAGGCCCACTGAGGCCCGAGGGCCCGTGCCAGTTGTGCAATTGCGCTGACACTGCTGTAGCCGTCATTTTCAAGCTCAGTAATGGCCAGAATATCCGGGTCTGGCCGGCGGAGCGCTTCTATGAGCCGTCGTTGCTGCACCTCCAGAGCCAACGCAGTAGGAGCACCTCGCGCCGTTGGAAAGCCTCCACCCTCGCCATCTCCGTTAAAATAGTTCTCCAGATTCATGGTCATAACCCGGATATGCTTCTCCTCCGGACGGGCGGGTGCGGGCGGCCTCACGTTTACTGACTCAAAAACCGGTGGTTTTTCAGGTTGTATCCGCCAGGCCCCGAACCGGTAATCGAGAATCCCCGTGAGTTCCCGGACCCTATCGCCACTGCGAACGGTGTTCTTGTTGTGCAGGCCGCCGGGTGGCCAGGGTATCGGGCGGGGATCGCGAGCGCTGCGGCCATCGTCCAGCAGTAGTCTCTGCTGCCGGTTCCGGTCGGCGATCTGAGTGGCCTGTGGGCCTGGATCGAGGTATTCCGTGGGCACCACCTGATCGCCAGCTGCCAGTGTGAGCTCGCCGTAACGCGCCAGGTTCCAGGAGTCGATTACCGTCAACGGCTGAGCCACCTGGACTCGCATGTTTTCAAGTGATTCCAGAGCGTCCGGCCAAAGCAGCGTCAGAGTTCGAGCTTTCGGGAGAGGTGCCGAACCGCAGGAGGTGATGGTCTGAACATCTGCCAGTTCGGTCAGGCCATGGAATTCCCTGACGGTGCCGCTAACGCGCAAGCGTTGTCCCGGTGCCCCCGTTTTATTGCGGGTATAAATAAACAGGGCTTCGGATGTCTCGGGTTTACCGTCGGTTTCGCCGTCGGCCTGCTGCAGATAAAAGCCGTTAAACCCATCGGCCATGCGGGCGTCGAATGTGAGAACGCCTTCCACAGTAATGCGATCACCGACGAGCGGAGAGGTGTCACCCCGGCCCTGAATTTCAGAGACCGGTGTCGCCGGCTCGCCACAAGCGGTTGCTGCAAAGCCGTGGGAGGCAGGTAGCAAAAAGACAAGGAACAGGGCACAAACGTGCTTTGTGCTCGGGGCTGTCACCATGCTGATTCGCTTATCTGAGACCCGCAACGGCTTTCAGGGCGCGTTCGCGTTTGCTGCCGAAGCCGAGTTGATCCGGATTGGTCAGTTCAAGTTGCTGAATCAGCGGGTCTGGATGATGGTTGTCCAGGGCGATTCCAAGCCGCGACAAAACGTAAGGTGCAAGAGCGGCCCGGGTATCAACATCCAGAGCACCATTCTCCATGCCGTAGTCCAGAGCGATGATCTTTTGCTGCGCCTCTGTCAGGCGATGGTCCGGAGCGATCGACATGGTGACGTTGCGGTTCCAGTCATCGTCTTGCTGGCTGGAGTGCTTGGCTTTCTGTCGCATCGCGATGGGTGCAGCGTGGAAGCGGCTGAGCGCGAAGTCCCGGAATTCGCGATTGGAGTCACACCAGGCGCGCAGGTGCCAGTTGTTTCCGGTGCAGACCAGCGTATGCGGCTCAAGAATGCCCTCTACAGCTTCCGGGCGGCTCAAGGATGCGTAACTGGCTTTGAGTTGGCGGCCATGGCGAGTGGCGGCTACAACCGCGCGCATGGTTCCGGGTGCGATAATCCGGTTCGGGGCGGAGACAACGGTGCTGTCTGGCAGGCCAATATCGAGGTTTTCGAAAGTGCCGCTGAGGCTTTGCTGGCGCGCGAGCAGGTCCTGGTATTCGCCGACGTGCCCACGTGTAACCACGGGCTTGAAACGGGCCGCGGGCACATAGCCTTTGAGGTGGCGATCATAAACAAGATTACCCGGTGCCAACTCGCGCAGGTAGGTGTTTATATCCTTGGATGCCTGCTGCCGGCCGATACCAAAGCTGTGGCAAATGTGGTTGGTGGTCAGGCGACCTTCCCACAGTGCAATGGTTTCGATGAGTCGGTAGCGAAGCAGCAAATCCCATCGGATGGGCCAGTCCGTTTTCTTCATAACCAGACGCTCACGAGTTTATTGAATAGCTGTAGTTTATGTTACCTCCTATGCCACGGTTGGTCTGTTACGTCACATTAATGTGAAACATTGTGAAACCGCGTCATAGCCACGTTTGGCGCTCCCGGGCTGTGTTCAGACCTGCGGCAAGTGCGTAGTAGTCACATCGCAGAGGTGCTGTTGTAATACGGCCCCAGTAAAGCCCGGAGCTTTCTCAATGACCCGTATGGTCACCTCCCTGTCTGCTCTTCTTTTGAGTATTGTCCTGCTGGTCAGCGGAAATGCGTTTCTGATGACCCTGCTGGGCATTCGCCTGAGCATCGAGTCAGTTTCCCCCGACGTTATCGGCTGGGTGTTGGTGTGCTATTCCATTGGTTTTGTACTGGGTACTCTGTACGTGCACCAGATTATCGGCCGGGTTGGCCATATCCGTGCGTTCGCTGTATTTGCGACGATCGCTGCTGTGACGGCACTCCTTTATCCCATGGCCGTTTCCACGGAGCTTTGGGCATTTTTGCGGGTGCTTTCGGGATTCAGCATTGCCGGAGTGCTGGTTGTTATAGAAAGCTGGTTCTCCAGCCGTGCCACCAACAGCAACCGGGGCGCCCTGTTTGCGGTCTACCAGATCGTATTTTACCTTTCTGCCGCCGGTGGCCAGCTTATTGTCAATGTGGGCGATCCCGCCAACTTCATGCCGTTTTCCCTCGCCGCGATCCTGCTGGCACTGGCGCTGATTCCCTTGTCCCTTACTCAAATGGAAGCGCCGGTCATTGAACAGGTTCAGCGCATCTCGTTTTTCACGCTTGGCCGCGAGTCATTTACAGGCGTTTCCGGCGCCGTGATCTGTGGCATTCTGATTGGTGGTTTTTATGCACTGGGGCCTGTTTACGCAACCCTGATGGGGCTGGATGTTGCCAAAACTTCAACCTTCATGGCCAGCGCCATTATTGCGGCCATGCTTCTTGCCTGGCCACTGGGGCGATTGTGTGACCGCTTTGATCGCCGCCGCGTGATGTTCTGGGTGGTATTTGCGGCGGCAATGGCAGCCGTTGCTGTCAGTTTTACGGGTGCGGGAAACCTCTGGCTGCTCATGCTTCTGGTGGGAATATTCACCGGCCTTTCAGCAATGATTTACCCGATTTCTGTTGCGATAACCAACGATCGCATGGAAAGCTCCCGCATCGTAGCTGCCAGCGCCACCTTGCTACTCAGCTACGGCGTTGGCAGTGTTATCGGCCCCATTGCGATGGCGGAGCTGATTAATCTGATGGGCCCGAAAGGCCTGTTTGTCGGTAATGCCGGGTTCCTGTTCGTTCTTGCGGTGATCACCTCGCTGCGCATTACCTATACCGATGATGTCGCTGTAGCAGATCAGGAGCATTATGTGCCCGCAATGCCCGAAACCTCTTCTGTACTGACAGAAATGGATCCGCGGAATACGCAATTCCATGAATCCCCTGAGGTTGAGGATATACATGAGGAGTCTCTGCGTCATACAGGCTGACGCAGGGTTACCGACAAGGCTTTCGGTTTTTCCCGATTTCGTTATGTTTTAAACCCTGTTTTTATCTCAATGGTTAGCTTACTATTAGTAGCTTTCCCACAATGTAAGTCTTTTGGTCGGCGTTGTGAGGCTCACGAAGCGTGATTCCGGCCCAGGAACGGAGTGTTAACCATGAAAGATCAGTTCCCCTTTGCTGTCGCCCGGGTAACCCGTCGCTGGCGCAAGCTGCTAGACGAGCGTCTGAAAGATCTGGGTGTTACCCAGGCGCGCTGGACTACCATGGTCTATCTCAAGGAAGGCGGTGAAGGTCTCACCCAGCGGGAACTTGCGGGCCTGATGGCTATCGAGAATCCCACGCTTGTCCGTCTGCTGGACAGCCTGGAGCAACAGCATCTGATTGAGCGTCGGGCATGCCCCAATGATCGCCGGGCCCGTCGTTTGCATCTCACGGATCCAGGCCGGGAGTTCATGGAGGTTCTGACCGCTCGAGCCAATACGCTGCGGGACGAAATGCTTGACGGCATCAGCGAGGATGAAATCGAAAGCGCGCTGAAAGTGTTTCACAAAATTCTGGATAACGCTGAAAAGCAAAAGTAAGCTCTTTGGGGCCGTTTGACGTTTGCATGCGAAGTGCGTTGCTCGGGTGGTTGTTAAGCCTGCAGCGATTGCTTAATATAGAACTCTTCTCTTCAGGGGAGTAGCTTCCGCGCTTGGTATCCAGGGGCGGACGGTGGTCAACATACTTGGGGCACATCCTCATGGCCATCGTGTTTCATTGGTTTACCGGTGAAATTGGCAAGACCTGAGGCAGACTTACCTCCAAGGGCGGAAGGTAAGACTGTCTCATGTCTGACTATCCGCCCCGGACTGTTCCATGGATGCATTTCTTACCTCCACCATAGCCGTAGCCATCGCGGAAATTGGTGACAAGACCCAGCTACTCTCGCTCTTTCTGGTTGCCCGCTATTCCCGGCGTTCTGCCATTATCATGGGCATTCTGCTTGCAACGATTTTGAATCACGCTTTGTCCGCCTGGCTGGGCGCCTGGGTTGCTGCTTGGATTCCCGAGGCCTGGTTACCCTGGATTCTCGCGGTAAGCTTCGTGTTGATTGCGCTGTGGCTTCTGATTCCGGACAAGGACGACAGCGACGACTCCCGGTTCCTGGGCATGGGGGCTTTCATGGCAACCACCGTGATGTTCTTCCTGGCAGAGATCGGCGATAAAACCCAGATAGCCACCGTTGTACTGGCAGCCCGTTTTACTGAAACAACCTGGGTTATCATCGGTACAACAGCGGGGATGTTGCTGGCCAATATACCGGTTATCATGGCGGGTCACTGGTTAATGGATCGCATGCCACTGGCGACCGCTCGGGTTAGCGCGAGCATATTGTTTGCCGCCATGGCTGTTGTGACCCTTTCATCGGTGATCTGGAACTCTTGAGAGTGGCCGCTGTCACTGCACGCGTAGAAGCAGGTTTTTCTGGAATGGGATTTATGGGACTCAAAAAGTATTCGGCATTGTTGTTGGCGGGCGCGCTGGCTTTCCAGCCATTGTGGGCCGCTGAACCGGGCAGTGCAGCTGAAAAGCCTGTTGCCGGGAAGGTTCCCGATCGCAGCCCCCGCGTGCCAACGTTCAAAGTGAACGGAGATCTGGCCGGCCAATTGGGCGTGTTTACTACCCGTTACGAAGATACGTTTGCCGAAGTGGGCAGCCAGCTTGCGATGGGCTATCTCGAGCTGGTGAAAGCGAATCCGGGTGTTGATCCCTGGCTGCCCGGTGAAGGCACCACGATCACATTGCCGCGCCAGTACATTATTCCGGAGGCCCGCCGTGAAGGTATTGTGATTAATCTGGCGGAGTACCGGCTTTACTATTTTTCCGAGGATGGCGTGCAGGTTTATCCGGTTGGCGTTGGCACATCGGAAAACCCGTCCCCACTGGCCGATGCAGAGGTCACCATGCCTCTGGAATCACCAGCGTGGTATCCCCCCGCCAGTATTCGCGCAGAGTACGAAGCGTCTGGAGACTTTCTACCGCGAATGATACCGCCCGGCCCTGATAACCCGTTAGGCAGCCATGCCCTTTTGCTGAGTGAAAAGGGCTACCTGATTCACGGCACTAACAAGCGGTTTGGCGTGGGCATGCCGGTCAGCCACGGCTGTTTCCGGATGTATAACGAAGACATTTCCCGCTTCGTGTATCAGGTGAGCAAAGGCACCTCGGTTCAAATCGTCAATGAACCGGTAAAAATGGGGATGTCCGGTGGCGAAGTCTGGCTTGAAGTTCATCGCCCCCATGAAGAATACAGCCAGCAGGACAGAGATCGTTTGTGGCGTGAAGTTACCCTGACCGTCGAAGCCTTTCGCAAGAAGCATCCGGGTGTTGAGGTCCAGCGCAGGTCAATAGAGCTGGCCGTGGACCAGGCGGACGGTATTCCTGCCATGGTTGGTGAGCAGGTTGCACGCCTGGCATCCGACAAAACGACAAAAAACAAACAAGCCCCGATATCGGAGGAGCCCGAGCCGAAGCTGTATTTCTGATTATGCCAGTGCCGACGTTCACGATATTGATAAATCAGGAGAGTTCATGAGTCGCACCATACTGATCACCGGTGCCAGTTCAGGCCTTGGTGAAGGCATGGCCCGTGAGTTTGCGGCGAGAGGTGACAACCTGGCTCTGTGTGCCCGTCGCACTGAGCAGCTGGAGACGTTGCGTGAGGAGCTTACCGCTAGGTACCCGCACGTCACCGTTAGTATCCTGGCGCTCGATGTAAACAACCACGATCAGGTTTTTGAGGTTTTCCGGGCCTTTCAGCAAGAGTTTGGTCGCCTGGACCGTATCGTTGTTAACGCCGGTATCGGCAAAGGCCAGCCCCTTGGCACCGGCAGGTTCGATGCCAACCTCCAAACTGCACAAACCAACTTCGTTGGCGCTCTGGCACAGATGGAAGCGGCGATGAAGATATTCCGTGAGCAAAACCAGGGGCACCTTGTCACTGTGTCTTCAGTAACCGCTGTACGCGGTATGCCGGGCAATGTGAATACCTATGCGGCAACCAAGGTTGGTCTTGCGGCACTTTCAGAGGGTTTGCGTGTCGAACTTGCAAAGGCGAAATCTCCTATCAAGGTGACAACGCTTTATCCGGGTTATATCCGGACGGCAATAAATGAGAAGGTAAAGAACGCGCCCTTTATTGTGGATGCGCAGACCGGTTGCAAGGCTATGGTAAAAGCAATTGAGTCCGGAAAGAGTGAGTGTTTTGTGCCGGGCTGGCCTTGGACGCCTATAGGCTTTTTATTACGGCGATTGCCGGTTTCGGTGCTCGCCAGACTGTTCTGATCAATCTTCCGGATCCAGGGGGGCGATATGCAGCCTTACCATCCCATGAGATCAGGTCGCCAGCCGTGGCTCGGAATATGGACCGTGGTTTTTCTGGTTGGTGCATCGCTCGCCCTGGCTTTGCTGGCTCACCAGGTATTTGCGCAACAAAAGAGCCCCCGCGCTCTGGTTCTGACGGTTGAGGGTGCCATTGGTCCCGCTACCATGGATTATGTGGTGCGCGGAATTCGCCGCGCAGAGACCGAAAGTTTCGAGTTGATGGTTCTCGAGATGGACACGCCCGGCGGGCTTATGGACTCCATGCGCGGAATCATCAAGGCCATCCTTGGGTCCGATGTTCCAGTAGTGACCTATGTGACCCCTCAGGGTGCCCGTGCGGCCAGTGCTGGCACTTATATCCTGTACGCTAGCCACATCGCGGCTATGGCACCTGCAACCAACCTGGGCTCCGCAACGCCGGTTCAGATGGGTGGGTTGCCCGAAAGCCAGGATCCTCCAGCAGATGCCACGCCTGAAAACGACACTGGCAAGGACAGTAAGCGCCGGGGTGGAACGCCCATGGAGCGAAAAGTTCTTGAAGATGCAGTCAGCTACATCCGAGGCTTGGCTGAGCGTCACGGCAGGAATGCTGATTGGGCTGAAGAGGCGGTTCGTGAAGCGGTAAACCTTGGCGCCCGAGAGGCATTGGATAAAAACGTTGTTGATATTGTTGCTTCGGACTTGACCGAGCTCCTGCGCCAGATTGATGAGCGCACCGTGCGCCTGGCTTCCGGCGAGACTACTTTGCAGACCGCTCGTCTTGAGATCATTCGCATGCAGCCGGATTGGCGTACCCGTCTGCTTTCCGTGATTACCCACCCCAATGTTGCCTATTTCCTGATGATTATCGGGTTCTACGGCATTATCTTTGAACTGGCGAGCCCGGGTGCCGTGGTACCAGGTGTGGTTGGCGCCATCTGTCTGGTCCTGGCTATGTTCGCATTCCAGGTGTTGTCCGTTAACTATGCCGGTCTGGCGCTGATACTTTTGGGGTTGGGTTTTATTGTCGGAGAATCTCTGGTGCCCAGTTTCGGCATTCTCGGTGTTGGCGGCATAGTTGCGTTCGTTGCCGGATCAGTCATTCTGATGGATGGGAGTCATCGCGCGATTTCGTTACCAGCTATTGGTGGAACTGCAACCGTAGCGGCAGGCTTTATTCTGTGGACGGTCACCCGGTTTATCGGGTTGCGCAAAAAACATCTGGTCATCGGAAGCGAGCAGATAACCCGGGAAACAGCCGTTGCGCTGGAGGACTTTCAGGAGGCACATGACGGCTACCGGGGACATGTTCGCCTGAGTGGAGAGCGCTGGAAGGCGGTTAGCCGACATCCCGTAAACCGGAATGATGTGGTGCAGGTCACCGGAATTGATGGCCTGACTGTTAGCGTTGAGGAGGCCGTATGATTGGTAATCTGATTTCCTGGCTGGCACCCATTGTGGTGTTGTTGTTGATTCTGGGATCTGCTATTAAAATTCTGCCCGAGTACCAGCGTGGCGTGGTGTTTTTTCTGGGTCGGTTTCAGGGCGTTAAAGGGCCTGGTTTGATCTTTGTGATTCCGGGCATTCAGCAAATTGTGCGGGTGGATTTACGAGTTATCACTCTGGACGTGCCGAGCCAGGACGTAATTTCCCGGGATAACGTTACCGTGCGGGTGAATGCCGTGCTTTATTTTCGGGTGGTGGATCCGGAGCGCGCGATCATCCGTGTTGAGGATTTCAATGCCGCGACCAGCCAACTATCTCAGACCACGCTGCGATCGGTGTTGGGCAAGCACGACCTGGACGAAATGCTGTCAGAGCGGGACAGGCTGAATGCGGACATTCAAGAGATTATTGATACTCAAACTGAAGAATGGGGAATCAAGGTTGCTAACGTTGAAATCAAGCACGTAGACCTTGATGAATCCATGATTCGGGCCATTGCACGGCAAGCTGAAGCCGAACGTGAGCGGCGGGCAAAAGTGATTCATGCGGAAGGCGAGTTGCAGGCGTCGAAGAAGCTGGTGGAGGCAGCAAAAGTAATGTCTGCCGATTCGGGAGCCATGCAATTGCGTTACATGCAAACCCTCTCAGACATGAGCAACACCAACTCATCCACCATCGTATTCCCGCTACCGATGGACATGATCAAAATGTTCATGGAGAAGGCGCCAGATAATAATCAACCAAAGCAGCCGAAACCATAAAGCGGAAATCAAAAAAAAGGCCGGAGTCTCCGGCCTTTTTCGCAGTGCTTAAGCCTTACTTCTGGCTTGCACGCTCAAGCATACGCTTCGCGCGCTCGTTTGCTTCGTCAGCAGACTTCTGAGCTGCCTTCGCAGCGGCCAGAGCCCGGTCAGCAGTCTGCTGGGCAGAGCGTGCAGAGCTGGCAGCGCTGTTAGCGGTGTTCATTGCTTTGTCTGCAGTTTGCTCAGCAGAGTTAGCAGTTGCATTGGCTTCGTCAAGAGCGCCCTGGTCGGAAGTTGCACAACCTGCAGTCAGAGCAGTAGCCAGTGCGATTCCGGCGATCGTCAGTTTACGCATTATAAAACCCCTTATTGGTCGAGTTATTTCCTGTTAGCTTCGGCCCGATAGGCTTTAACTACCGGAGACGTATACCAGTGTAAAACACTCTGGGCAGAAATGTTAACTAAGTATCTTGAATTGTTTCAGGGTATGACAACAACTTAATGCGCGCGTCACAAGAAGGTTGTCGAAGGCTGTCAGGGGATGATGCGTATTGGGGTGCCGTCGTTGACCAATTGCCAGATTTCGTCCATTTCCTGGTTGTTTACGGCTATGCAGCCGTTGGTCCAGTCCAGACCTGCGTAGGCGAACGCCATGTCTTCTGCACCATTGGGCAGGCCGTGAATCATAATGCTGCCACCGGGATCCAGGCCCCAGTTCTCAGCCATTTCACGGTCTTTTCCGCTTGGGTAGGAAATGTGAATGGATTTGTAAAAATCGCTGCCAGAATTGCGCCAGTCCAGCGTGTAGTCGCCTTCCGGCGTGCGCTCGTCGCCCTCAAAGAGCTTGTGCCCTTCAGGGTTGTCTCCCAGCGATATACGATAACTCCGGACCACCACTTCTCCATTCATCAGATAGAGGCGGCGCTGCCCCTTTTTCACCAGCACTTTACTGACCATCAGAGACTCGCTTGGCGAATCGTCCATTGTCGGCATGCGGGAGTCTGCACGGGCCAGCAACTCTGAACTGTAGGCTGGAAAGCTTGCGGCAATAAACAGAGCCAGAAGGCACGAAGTTAACAAACGGGAAATAGTCATAACCTTAACTTACCAATGATTAATCTTTACGCAGAACCTTTTATAACATAACCGGTCTGCCAGAGGTTAAGGGGTTTTGTTAACTTTTATAGCTATCCGATGCAGATCTCAGGCATTTTGTGACTTATCCATTTTCAGGCCAACCTTGGTAACCTGATCCGCCTCGGTGGCCCTCGCTACCAGAGTAACGGGCCCCAGAACCACCGTATCGCCAACAACCGGGTGTCCCTTGGTGCGCTTGGCAAAGCATTCGGCCAGTGACAGTTCCGGGGGCAACTCATTGAACTCAATACCATAGACCTGCTCTACATCACCAAGCAGCGCATCTCCGTTCAGCACGAAATCGCCAAAGAAAGCCCTCTCTGCGAGATATTTCGGGGCATGGCGGCCGCTGAGTGATTTGCCCAGTTCCTGCAAAACGCTGGGCGTGGCAAACATGGCGACCATATCGCCACTGGATACTTCCAGATCCGCCTTGGGTTGCAGGCAAACCCGGTTACGGAACACGCCTGCAACGGCCGTGTTTTCCGGAAAGCGAAGCTGGCCCAGGACTCGAGGAGTTTCCCAGTTTTCTCCCCGCAAGGGGAATAGCATGAGCTCGTGATCGCCGGCCGCAGGTGCGTCCAGTGGCAGGCGCCGGTATGGCTCGCCGTTTGCCGGGACCTCCAGGCGCAGTTTGCGCGCAAGCGGGGTGATCGTGGTGCCTTGAACCAGCAGAGAAACCAACACAATAAAGAAAGCGGCATGGAACACCAGTTGCGCCTCCGGGAGGTTGGCAATAATCGGGAACAGGGCCAGAACAATAGGCACGGCCCCCCGTAGCCCCACCCAGCTAATAAAACCCAGCTCTCGGCGGTTGAAGCCAAAAGGCCAGACAGTGAGCAAAACAGTTAAGGGCCGGATTACAAAAATCAGCGCCAACGCCAGTACCAGGCCGCTGCCGGCCAGAGGAAGCAGGTCTGATGGGTTCACCAGCAAGCCAAGTATCAGGAACAGGCAGAGCTGGGCCAGCCACGCCAGGCCATCGTGCACCTGGAGGATCATAGGCATCATCCGTACCTTGCGGTTGCCAATCACAACACCACACAGGTAGATCGCCAGAAACCCGCTGCCCCCGAGGGCGTTGATAGCAGAAAACACCAGGATACCGGCAGCGACCACCAGCAATGGGTAGAGCGACGGCGTAAGGCGGATGCGATTGGCCAGCTCAGCAATCAGAAAGCCGCCAACGATACCGCCAACGCTGCCAATGCTGAACTGTTTGAATAACAGAATCAGTGAATCCTGTATCGCGTGTTCGCCACCGCTGGCAATCAACGTGACCATCATCAGCGTGAGGAAAATCGCCATGGGGTCGTTACTGCCGGATTCGATTTCCAGCGTCGCGCTTACGCGCTCATTCAAGTGCAGCCCGCGACCTTGCAACAGTGAAAACACCGCGGCGGCATCGGTTGATGAGATGATGGAACCGATAAGCAGGGCCGTCATCCAGTGCAAATCAAAGACCAGCCAGGCAACGAATGCAGCCCCCAAGGCCGTCATGGCTACGCCAACGGTTGCGAGCACCAGGGCGGGCTTCAGACCTACCCGGAAGGTTTCTGCCCGTGTGCGCATGCCGCCATCAAGCAGGATAACGCCCAGCGCCAGATTGGCGACCAGGAAAGAGAGTTGGAAATCGTCGAATTCAATGCCGCCCGGCCCGTCTTTACCCATCATCATGCCCACCGCCAGGAAAATAAGCAGTACCGGCATACCCACCCGGCTGGAAAGCGGGCTCAGAACGATGCTGATGACGAGCATCAGGGCACCTACCAGGGTGAGCGTTGGATCCATCAGAACTCCATATAGAGAATGCTTGCCGGGAACCGGCGGAAGCGCTTATATTGCGCGGGTGGTCACGCCTTCTGGCGGGTGTAGTTCAATGGTAGAACGGCAGCTTCCCAAGCTGCACACGTGGGTTCGATTCCCATCACCCGCTCCATGCCGAATTTTCAATGCCTTTCAGTATCACTGTAAAGCACATTTGTATCAAATGGTTGGCCGCCATCAAAGCAGATGACGTTGTTCTCTGCTGTCGCTGCCCGAAAACTGTTTAACGAGGCTGGCAGTCCGCCGCTTCTTTGCTTCGCGCCACTCTTCGCCGATAGCCGATCAGACTCGACAACCAACGAGTAACGGAGATATACGACAACAGTCGCAAAACTCCATGATTGTTGGACTGCATAGCTTACAACTCTATGAAAAATATGGAACAGTCAGCTTGGACCGGTGGTAGATAAGCGAACAGATATTTTTGGGGAAATCTGACAATAGACCCTTATTTCCGGGCGGGCTACCTTTTGAAGTAGGTAGTTTTCTGATAATAAAGACAAATTTGGTGGGTCACACCCGCGACGCGGGGGAATGGACACGTTTAGTATAGATATCATTTGTCGTTGAGTTCGCTGTTATGGATGCTGGATGATTATGCAAATCAGTCGAGTAGCAGCAATTCTAGGGATCACACTTTTTAGCGGTGTTGCACTTTGGCTGCTCTTTTTCAGCCATCCCGGCGAGGCTTCGCCAAGCCATTCTTGTTCATCTGCCAACACTTCTCGTGGCCGGCGATCAACAAAACGGCATTATTTTATGGCTTCATTCTAAGTGTCTCGGGTGTCGCCTTTATCTTGAATGACTATTCGGGCCAGCCGGCTAATGGAGCATGGCACCATAACAAGGCCAGGCACGGCGACGCCTTTTTCGTTGCGGCTTTGCTTCCACTACAAGGCCGCGCATGCTGGCTGCGTTATGTGAGCACACAAATTTTGAGGATTAGTGTATGAAATTAAGGGTTGTCGGCACCGTTGGAACATTTCTTTTAGTTTTTCTGGGGTTAATGTATAAAGTTGGCGACTTTAACGTCGAAGAATTCTTTGTTTTTCTGGGCTTGGGGTCTATAGCGGGCTTAATCGCTTGGTTTAAACTTTTTAAGCCAGGTTCTCAGCGTGAAGGCAGCTAAGTCCAGATATACGCGAAAGGCAGGCGCGTGAGACGCGCCGCGTGGTTTAGCGTGTTGTTTCAGAGTGGCATGGGCGTAACCTGGATTCTTTGTAAAAACACAACAATTTGCGCAAGCGGTACCTAGCCTTTCTTGAGCAGTAATTCAATCCGGCTATCGCTTTATGCGCTAAACCACACCCTTTCTCTTTAGCGCTTCAATCTCACTGGCAGTCTTTTGCAGCACGCGCTCAAGCACTGCGGAAGTGTCTTCTCCCAGCGTGGGCGGTGCTTTGTGGTATTCAATCGCAGTTTTCGAGTATTTGATCGGATTGGCCACGCTCCTCACTGGGCCGTGAGCTGAATCCAGGGTCACTTCCATGCCGCGTGCCTGCACTTGCGGATCATCGAATACCTGGGCGATGTCCTGAATCGGGCCGCAGGGTACCCCAATCTCGTTGAGAAGCAGGGTCCATTGTTTCAGCGTCCGTGTTTTGGTCGCGCTTACTAATACCTTGATCAGCTCAACGCGGTGCTTCACTCGTTCGGCGTTGGTAGCAAAACGCGCGTCTTGGGCAAGCTGGCCCTGGCCAATGGCCTCGCAGAAGCTCTGAAACTGCCCGTTGTTTCCGATGGCAATGATGATCTGTTGATCATCAGCGGTGGGAAAAGGCTGATAGGGCACGAGATTGGGATGATAGTCGCCCGTGCGCGTTGGGGGTTCGCCGCTGCAGAAATAGTTCTGCGCCTGGTTCGCTAGCCAACTCACCTGGACATCAAGCAACGCGAGATCGATATGCTGCCCCTCTCCTGTCTGGGTTCTATGGTACAGCGCGCCCAGGATGGCGATGGTGGCGTTCATGCCAGTGGTCAAATCTGCTACCGCGACACCGACGCGCTTTGGGCCTGCGCCGGGTTGGTCGTCCGCTGCCCCGGTAATGCTCATCAGTCCGCCCTGGGCCTGAATCAGGTAGTCGTAACCCGGCATTTCGGCCATGGGCCCGGTGTGTCCAAAGCCGGTGATCGAGCAATAGATCAAGCCGGGGTTTAGGGCCGAGAGCGTGGCGTAGTCCAAGCCCTTTTTCGCCAGGCCGCCGCTTTTGAAGTTCTCCACCAGGATGTCACTTTGGCTCGCGAGCTCACGGATTAATTCCTGACCCTCGGGCTGGCCAATATCTATCGTCAGTGAGTGCTTACCGCGGTTGGCCGCGAGAAAGTAAGCAGACTCGCGGCTGTTCTCGCCATTTTCGGCCTTGAGCCAGGGCGGGCCCCAGAGGCGGGTATCATCGCCGCTATCGGGCCTTTCGATCTTTATAACCTCGGCCCCCATGTCCGCCAGAATCTGGGTGCTCCAGGGACCCGCCAACACGCGGCTGAGGTCAAGTACGCGCAACTTATTTAAGGGACCTGCCATGGTGCACACCTGCCGTTAGAAAAAAATCAGTAAAAGGCCTGGAGCCCAGTTTGCGCACGACCCAGGATCAGTGCATGAACGTCGTGCGTGCCCTCATAAGTGTTAACCGACTCCAGGTTCACCATGTGGCGAATCACGCCATACTCGTCGGAAACGCCGTTCCCGCCATGCATGTCACGGGACTGGCGAGCGATGTCCAGTGCCTTCCCACAGTTATTGCGCTTGATCAACGACACCATTTCTGGTGCCCAGTTGCCGCTGTCCATCAAGCGACCTACCTGCAACGCGGCCTGCAAGCCCAGGGTGATCTCGGTCTGCATATCGGCAAGTTTTTTCTGAATCAATTGGTTAGCGGCCAATGGGCGGCCAAACTGCTTGCGGTCCAGGGTGTACTGGCGCGCTGCGTGCCAGCAGAATTCAGCCGTGCCCATTACGCCCCAGGCGATACCGAAGCGGGCTTTGTTCAGGCAACCGAACGGGCCTTTGAGTCCGCTGACGTTGGGCAGCAGGTTTTCTTCGGGAACAAAAGCACTATCAAGTACGATTTCGCCGGTGATGGAAGCACGCAGAGAAACTTTGCCCTCAATTTTCGGTGTGCTGAAACCTTCTGTGCCGCGCTCGACGATAAAGCCTTTAATCTGGTTGTCATGGGCAGCGGATTTCGCCCATACCACTGCAATGTCGGCAATAGGGCTGTTGGTAATCCAGATTTTGGCGCCAGAGAGGCGATAGCCACCATCCACTTTTTCGGCGCGTGTGATCATTGAGCCGGGGTCGGAGCCGTGATCGGGTTCTGTCAGGCCAAAACAGCCTACGGTTTCGCCGCTGGCAAGTTTGGGCAAATATTTCTGTTTCTGCTCTTCCGAACCATAAGCTTCGATGGGATACATCACCAACGACGACTGTACGCTCATAGCCGAGCGATAACCGGAATCTACACGCTCCACTTCCCGCGCAATCAACCCGTAAGCAACGTGGTTGACGCCCGCACCGCCGTATTCCGGTGCAACCGTTGCACCCAGTAAGCCGAGTTCACCCATCTCGCGCATGATCTCACGGTCAAAACGTTCCTCGCGAAATGCGGACAAGACGCGCGGCTGGAGTTTTTCCTGACAGTAGTCGTAGGCAGCGTCACGAATCTGGCGCTCTTCGTCAGTCAACTGGTGTTCCAGCAGTAGTGGGTCGTCCCAATTAAAACGGCTCATCGTCAAAGCTCCTAAGCTGATAGCGGCGGTTGGTGTGAAGGAAATGTTCTGACAAAATATCGACATTTTGATAAAACGTCAAAATAATTATCCAAGAAAAACGCATGTCCTCCTTATAGTCGAATGGTCGCATCGACAGAAAGCCTGCGTTGCGCGGCATAAGGCCAAGTTAAGCCAGGGTGAATGCAGATGTGATTTAATTGCTGTCGATCAAATAACGTGGATATTTTTCAAATTTGTAGAAATTTTGTGGCATGTTTTATTTATATGGGGCTACACTGAATGCGGTTTAGATGTTCCGGAAACTTGATGTACCCATAACAAACAACAACATTCCATACAGATAAGGGTCCTCCTATGAATCTTTCTGCATTCGTGAAAAGCCTTCTTGCCACCTCCCTCACTGTTTCCGTGCTGGCCAGCCAAGCGGCCTACGCTGATACAGTGCGTCTGCGCATGCATACGTTTTACGGCACAGAAGTTGATCAAATTGCCTCCGACCTGCGCGATCGGATAAAAGAAGCCAGTGACGGCTCTATCCGAATTCAGTTCTTCCGTGGTGGTGAGCTGGTAGACAGCGATCAGTTTGTAGAAGCTGTTGCGCGTGGCAGTATCGATATCGCCCACGGTGTAGGTAGCTATTGGCCGGGCACGGTTGGTATCGGCACCATTGAAGCTGGCTTGCCAGGCGCTTGGGTAAACGTGGAAGAAGCGCGTGACATTTTCGCCAATCAAGGCCTGGACGAGATAATTGCTGAAGCTTATGAAGAAAAAGGGGTCAAGCTGATCGGTCGGGGTTTCGGTAGTGATTATGGTCTGGTTACTCGTGAACCGATCACCAGCCTTGAAGATCTTGCAGACATGCGCATTCGTGCCACCAGCTCGATTGCCACCGTGCTTGAGAAGTTTGATATTCCCACGGCCTTCATCCCTGGAGAAGAAATCTACATTGCTCTTTCTACCGGTGTAATTGACGGTGCGGTATATGGTGGCCCGGTAGAATATGAGCAGCTGCGGATCAATGAAGTTGCTGGCTACTATACTGACATAAACCTGCTCAATCCGGGCTGGACAGAAAGCGTGCTTATCAATCCTGATAGTTGGGAAAAGATGAGTACCGAGCAACAGAAGATTGTCCAGACAGAAATAGACCAATACCTTTTGGACGTCCATAACTGGCTTGAAGAAGGCAATCAGCGCCTTATCGATGAAGGCACTATTTTTCAATTCTCCACTTTGCCAGAAGACGATTCCCGCGGCTTGGCAGAAGCTTCCCTTCCTATCTGGGAGGCAGAAGCGGCCCGTTCTGAGCGTAACGCCCGTGCTATCGAGATCCTGATTAAAAATGCCAAAGCGAAAGGGCGCATCAGTGAGTAAGATTACCCGCTATCTTCGTTTTCAGGACGGGCTCTCCGAATGGATTGGCCGAGCCACCTCCTGGCTGACGTTAGGTATCATCGGCGTACTGCTCTATGAAGTTGTTGCTCGCTATATTTTCAATGCCCCCACCGTGTGGGGGCACGAGTTGGCAACGATGTTCTTCGGTGCATTGGCCATACTGGCCGGGAGTTATACGTTGCTCCATCGGCAGCATGTGTGCAGCGATGTCATCTACCGTTTGTTTCCGGTGCGCGTTCAGGCCCTTTGTGACGTGATCGTGTTTTCGTTGGGCATTCTCGTTTTGGCTGTGTTTTTCAAAATGGCGGTGGAATTTGCCTATCGTTCCTGGGAAATAGGCGAGTACTCCAACAGCAGCATATGGCGCCCAATGGTATGGCCCGTTAAAACAACAATCCCTGTTGCTGTCGGTTTTCTGATTCTGCAGTCCATTGCAGAGCTTGTCCGCGCCTTGGCCCGTTTGTCGGGCGTGCAGTATGACGACCCGCGCGACGAGCGTGATGAGCAAGGCGCCTGATCGAGGCGCCCCGGTAAGACAGACAACGCAGCCCTGTTGATCGTGACGCACCAAGAAACACATTTGGGTCTATCCCTGAGATAGTCCCCGGAAAGGCTTTTTCTATGATAGATCTAGATCCCCTTGCCATCACTGCCATCATGTTTTCCTCCATGATTATCTTGATGGTGATGGGTGCTCCGCTGGCATGGGCACTCATGATATCTGGCATGGGCAGTGCCTACTTGATGTTTGGCCCTGGTGGCCTGCAATTTCTGCTTTCGTCAGCCTACAGCACCATGGACAATTTTTTGCTGGCGGCACTTCCGTTGTTCATATTCATGGGGCTGGTGCTTGAGCGCTCAGGAATAACGGACGATCTTTTCGAGATGATACACAAGCTGATGGGCCGGCTTCCTGGTGGTCTAGGCGTTGGTACCATTCTGATTTGTGCCCTTATAGCCGCTATGGCTGGTGTCTCGGGTGCGGCGACCGTGAGCCTTGGCATCATTGCGCTCCCTGCAATGCTGAAGCGAGGCTACGACAAGCGGTTGGCTACGGGGACCATCATGGCCGGCGGGGCACTCGGCTTTCTCATCCCGCCAAGTGTGTTGATGATTGTTTATGCCTTTCTTGCACGTGAGTCTGTGGGCAAATTGTTCGCTGCGGGTTTGATGCCCGGTTTGATGTTGGCGGGCATCTATATGGCCTATATATTGATTCGCTGCCGCCTGAACCCGGCGCTAGGCCCTGCCGCGCCGGTGGAGGATCGCTTCACCGCCAAAGAGAAACTGAAGTCGCTACGCCACCTCATCTCTCCGGGTATTCTTGTTACGACTGTGCTGGGCTGCATTATTGGTGGTGTAACGTCTCCGTCGGAGGCCTCAGCCGTAGGCGCGGCGGGCGCACTAATCATCGCCGCGATGCACGGGCGGTTGAACTGGAACCTGCTGCGTTACGTGATGCTATCCACGACAAAAATAACGGGCATGCTTTTGTGGATTGCTATCGCGGCGGTCTTTTTCAGCCGTATCTATATGGGGTTGGGTGCTGATGAGATTATCACTGATTCAATCGATGCTTTCTCGCTGTCACCCTATGTCGTCATCCTGATCATGCTCTTCAGTTTTTTCGCCTTGGGAATGTTTCTGGATGATTTTGCCATATTGTTCATTACCATCCCGATTTACGTGCCGATTGTGCGCGACATGGGCTTTGACACTACCTGGTTTGCGGTATTGTTTATCCTTAGCATGCAATCAGCGTATTTGACGCCGCCCTTCGGATACAACCTCTTCTACATGCGCTCGGTGGCCCCAAAGTCCATCACCATTGTGGACATTTATCACTCGGCTCTGCCCTACGTTGGCTTGCAGCTTTTGGGTCTTGCTCTGGTTGTCGCTTTTCCGATGATTGCTCTGTGGCTACCCGGCCTGTTGTTCTAACAGCCGGTTAGTCGGTCCCCCGGAAAGCGATAGCTGTATAGAGGGCCGCCAAAGTCCCTTCATACGTTCAGTGGGGCGCCTTCAAGCAGTCCCTTGTTGCTGCATTATTGCTGTGATAATCGGCACAGGCGTCATCAGGTGTTCGCGCATCATTTTTTCGGCTTCTTTTTTGCGGCGGGCAAGTGTGATCTCTACGAGAGCATCGTGCTCTTTGCGCTTTTGGTCCAAGGCCTCCCTGGAAAAAACGGTGGCCTTAAGCCAGACATGACGATATCGCTGGACCTTGTCAAAGAGACCATCGCGTACTTTCATTAGCTGGGGAGAGCTGCAACCGCTCACAAGAGCTGTATGGAAACTGCTATGGCGGGCATCCCATACTTCCAGCAGTGAGTCGGGCGTATTGGCTTCACTTACTTTAGCGAGTTGATAATTTTTGCCCAATATACCCGCTTCCCAATTGTCATCGCCCCGTTCAATCGCCAGGCCAAGCATCATGGCCTCCAGCTCGGCACGTGCGTCATACAGATCGTGCAGTTCAGCGAGCGACATAGGAGAAACGCGATAGCCGCGCTGGCTGATTGCCACAACTAGTTGCTCGGCTACCAGTTGCGACAACGCCTCACGCAAAGGCCCAATGCCAAGTTCATAGCGTTCCTTCAAGACGCTCATGCGCAGCTTTTCGTCGGGGCGCAGCTGACCTTTGATAATGTCATTCTTTAGCTGTTTGTACGCGCGGATGCCGAGGTTCTCTTTGATATCCGTCGGCTCTTCGGGGTTTACTGTCAGATTCATGGTCAGAACGTTCGCCAAATTGATGCCAGAGCATAACATAATTCAATAAGGAGCAATGGGGTGGCTGCCTGGCCTGGCGGTCAGGCAGAACATGGCTGTCACCTTGTATTTAGGGTGATTCCAAGGATAAGGGTCAGGATAAATGCCTCTGGTTTGCATTGTGCCTCATTGCTGGGACACCTTGCTGCTGCGGTTCAGCTGCAAGGCCGCGATGATGATCCCAAGCGAGGCAACGCCGATAATGATCGCCGCCAGCGCGTTCACGTCCGGGCTGACCCCCAACCGCACTTTGGAGAAGATCACCATCGGCAGAGTGGACGCACCCGGGCCGGAGACAAAGCTGGCAACCACCAGATCGTCCAGGCTGAGAGTGAAGGCCAGCAACCAGCCCGAAAGCAACGCAGGGGCAATCACCGGCAGCGTTACGTCGAAGAACACCCGCACCGGGCGTGCGCCGAGATCCAGCGCCGCCTCCTCTATCGATAAATCCATGTCCACCAGCCGTGACTGGATGATCACCGCCGCATAGGCCGCGCCAAAGGTCGAGTGCGCGATGATGATCGTCAGGATGCCACGCCCGCCGGGCCAGCCAATAAGGCTCTCCATCGCGACGAACATCAGCAGCAACGACAAGCCAATGATCACTTCGGGCATGACCAGCGGAGCGGTAATCATCATGCTCAGCAGGGTCTTGCTGCGAAAGCGTTGGAACCGGATCAGCACGAACGAGGCCACGGTGCCGATCACAATAGACAGGGTTGCACTGGCCAGGGCGATACGCAGGCTAACCCAGGCAGCATCCAGGATTTGTGGATCGCGGAACAACTCGCCATACCATTTGGTCGAGAATCCGCCCCAGACGGTCACCAACCGGCTTTCATTAAAGCTGAAAATGACCAGTGACAGGATCGGCGCGTAAAGGAACACGAAGCCGACAACGCCAACGATCGCAAGGAACCGGGATTTACGCTTCATTGGGCTTCTCCTTCACCGGCCGACTGCGCCCAGCGCAGCAACATGATGGGGATGACCAGAACAAACAGCATCACGATGGCAACGGCGGAAGCGATGGGCCAATCCCGGTTTGAGAAGAACTCGTTCCAGAGCACCTGGCCGATCATCAGCGTATCCGGCCCGCCCAGCAGCGCCGGAATGACAAATTCGCCGACGGCGGGAATGAACACCAACATGCAGCCCGCGATAATCCCGCTCAATGACAGCGGCATGGTCACGGTAAAGAACGTGGTGACCGGGCGCGCGCCCAGATCGGCAGACGCCTCAAGGTAAGCCTCGTCCAGTTTCACCAAATTGGCATAAAGCGGCAGGATCATGAACGGCAGATAGGTATAAACAATGCCGACATAGACCGCGAAATCCGTCTGTAGCATCACTAACGGCTCGTCGATAATGCCAATACCCATCAGAAAGTTGTTGATAACGCCATTGCTCTTGAGAAACCCGATCCACGCATAAACCCGCAGCAGAAACGACGTCCAGAACGGCAGCACTACCAGCATCAGCAACAGGTTGCGCCGATCCGGCTCCGAGCGCGCAATCAGGTAGGCCATCGGGTACCCGATCACCAGGGCGATGAGTGTCGAGATGCCGGCAATCTTGACTGAGCCCAGGTAGGCCGCGACGTAGAGAGGGTCTTCCAGGAGGAATAGATAGTTACCGAAATTCAGGTTGATCCTGAAAAAACCATCGACCCATTCGACGATTGGCAAATAGGGCGGCCGGGCAATAGCGGCCACAGAAAACGAGATTTTTGCGACCACCAGGAAGGGGATCAGAAAAAAAATCAGCAACCAGACGGTCGGAATGGCGATGACCAGGGTGCGCCCCTTGAGCCCCATCCGGCCCAGGATCGCTCCGATCCGGGATCCCAGCGGCAGGTTGCTCATGACGTCACCACAACCCCGGCGCTGCCGTCCCAGCCCAGGTTCACACGGTCACCGTAGTTCAGTGTGCTCTCTTCTGAGCGAGTCAGGTTGGTCTGGGTGACGCGCACACGTTTGCCGTTATCCAGCCGTATCTGATACACGGACGCATCGCCCATATAGGCAATCTCATCGACGGTGCCGGTAAGCTTGTTACGCAGACCTCCCAGGTCATCCTTGCTGATCATCACTTTTTCCGGGCGCACTGCAACGGCGACCTTTTGGCCGATAACACCGCTGATGCTGTGGGGCACGTAGATGTCCAGGCCTGCCTCGGGTGATGCGACAATAACGTGACTCTCACCGTCCTCGGCGATCCTGCCCTCGAAGATATTCACAGAACCAATGAAATCGGCCACGAACCGGTTTCGCGGGTACTCATATATCTCGCGCGGAGTGCCAACTTGCACGATCTCACCTGCGGTCATAACACCGATCCGGCTGGACAGCGTCATCGCCTCTTCCTGGTCGTGGGTGACCACTACAAAGGTCACCCCCAGACTTTCCTGAATCTTGATCAGCTCGAACTGGGTCTCTTCGCGCAGCTTCTTGTCGAGCGCGCCCAGAGGTTCGTCGAGTAATAGCAGTTTCGGCTTTTTGACCAGCGAGCGTGCCAGCGCGACCCGTTGGCGTTGGCCGCCGGACAGCTGATGCGGCTTACGCCTGGCGAACCCCTCCATTTGCACCAGCGACAATATATCGGTGACGCGAGTGGCAATCTCTGCCTTGGGCAGACCGTCGCGCTTCAATCCATACGCAATGTTCTTTTCCACTGTCATGTGTGGAAACAACGCGTAGGTTTGAAACATCATGTTGGTGGGTCGGTTATAAGGCGGGATGCCGGCCTGATCCTGGCCGTCGATGATGATCTGGCCGGAGGTGGGGGCCTCAAACCCTGACAGCATCCGCAGCAGTGTCGACTTGCCACAACCTGATCCGCCCAGAAGGCAGAAGATCTCGCCTTTGTAGATATCCAGCGAGACGTCGTAGACCGACGTAAACGCGCCGAACTTTTTGGTCACATTTTTGATTTGTAAAAATGGCACCGCGTTCGGATCGGTCCACGGTCTTGCATCTGACGATGAGATAACTTCGGACATGATTGTTCCCCCTCCCGAAAAAGCCGTCCTGGAAAATGGTTGGCGCTCGGGGTAGGTCCGCGCGCCAACCTGAAGGCTTACTTTCCGGTTTTGATCGTGGTCCAGGTGCGGGTCAGAGTGCGGTCATAGCGCGCTGAGTGCGGCTTGGAAACGAACATCTTGACCTTGACGTCCTGTGGGGGGTAAATGCCGGGGTCATTCGCAACGTCGTCGTCCACGAACTCCGTTGCGGCCGTGTTCGGGTTGCCGAAATACACGTAGTTGGTTATGTCTGCGGCAACTTTTGGTTCGAGGATGTAGTCGATGAACTTTAACGCGTTTTCGGGATTGGGTGCGTCGTCCGGGATCGCCATCATGTCGAACCCGATCAGCGCGCCCTCTTTCGGGATCGTGTAGGCGATGTTGGTGCCTTGTCCGGCTTCGGCGGCACGATCGCGTGCCTGCAGGATGTCACCTGAGTAGCCAATGGTCAGGCAGATGTCGCCATTGGCCAGATCGTTAATGTATTGCGACGAGTGAAAATAACGAATGTAGGGGCGAACGCCCAACATCAACTCGCTGGCTTTCTCCAGGTCGGCCTTATCTTCGGAATGCGGGTCCAGCCCCAGATAATTCAATGCCGACGCCATGACTTCAGACGGTGAATCCATTATCACCACGCCGCAATCGGCCAGTTTGGCTACGGTGTCCGGGTCGAACACCATGCCCCAGCTGCCGATCTTGTCCGCATCGATGCGCTCGGCGATCATGTCAATGTTATAGCCGATCCCCACGGAGAACATCATGTAGGGCACGCCATAGGTGTTGTCCGGATCGTTCACTGCGATGATTTTGAGAATATCGGGATCAAGATTGCCGTAGTTCTTCAGTTTGTCCTTGTCGATTTTGGCATAAAGACCAGCCTGCGCCTGGCGGGCGAGAAATTCGATTGAGGGCACCACCACATCGTAACCGCTGGCACCCGTCAGCATCTTGGCCTCCAGCACTTCGTTGCTGTCGAACACGTCGTAATTGACCGTGATACCGGTTTTCTTTTCGAAATTGGAGATCGTATCGGCGGCCACGTAATCAGACCAGTGATACACGTTCAATTCGCCATCGGCCCATGCTGAGCCTGTGCTTAGCGCCATCGCGCCCAAGATCATTGTTGTTTTTTTCATGGTGTTCTCCAGAGGAATCTTTGTTGTTTTGTCAGACACCCATTTTGTCGCGCAGCCCGTACCACCAGGAACCCATTACCGAATAGGGAACGCGGAACATGCGCCCACCGGGGAATGGATACCAGGGTACCTTGGCAAACACGTCGAACCGGGTCACGTCGCCGTGGATTGCTTCGGCCAGGATGCGCCCGAAGGTGTGCGATCCGGTTACGCCGTGGCCGCTGTAGCCGTGTGCGAAATAGGTGTTGCTGCCAATGCGACCCATCTGTGGAACACGGCTGAACGAAAGGGCGAAATTACCACTCCAGGCGTAGTCGATTTTCACCCCTTTGAGTTGTGGGAACACCTTGTCCATGTTGCGTTGCAGCTTGGATTTGATGTCGCTGGGGTCAGCGCCACCGTAAACAGTGCCGCCGCCAAACAGCATGCGGTTGTCGCCAGACAAACGATAGTAATCAAGGATATAGCGGATATCCTCGACGCAGGCATCCGAGGGGATCAATTCCCGCGCACGCTCTTCGCCCAAAGGTTCGGTTGCCATCACCTGGGTTGATACCGGCATTACCCGAGAGGTGAGCGTAGGCACCACGTGGCCCAAGTAGGCATTGCCGCACAGAACCAGCGTTTTGCAGGTCATCGAGCCGTTGGCCGTTTTGATAACGGGCTGCGCTGCCGCGTGATCCACGTCGATCACCGCCGACATCTCATAGATCGTGCCGCCGTTCTGCTCAAATGCCGCCGCCTCGCCCAGGGCCAGATTCAGCGGGTGCATGTGGCCGCCGGAATGGTCGATCATCCCGCCTTCGTAAAGGTCGGAATTAACGTATTTCCGCAGTTGGTCCTTGTCCAACATCTCCTGGTTCTTCAGGCCATAGCTGGCCCAAAGCTTCATCCGCTCTTCCAGTTCGCCCATGTGGGCGCGGGTCAGGCCCGTAAAGATGTTCTTGTCTTTCAGGTCGCATTGAATGTTGTAGGTGCTGACTCGCTCACGGATGATCTCGCCACCTTCCTGTACCAGGCCTGCGACGAAGGTGGCCGTGTCTTGTCCATAGCGTTTTTTGATGGTTTGCAGGCTGGCGTTCAGGCCGTTGACGATTTGGCCGCCGTTACGCCCGGATGCTCCCCATCCAACCCGCGCGCCCTCAATGATGGCGACCTTGTAGCCTTTTTCCGCAAGATACAGGCCTGTGGAGAGCCCGCTATACCCGGCGCCGACGATGCAGACGTCGATTTGGTGATCACCGATCAGCTCCGGCCGTTCCGGCGCGGGGTTGGCTGAGGCGGCGTAGTAACTTGCGGTATGGCTGCCGTCGCCGGCATAGGTGTGGCTTTGGGAGCTCATCATCACACGACCTCCAGGTAACTGTCATATTCAAAATTGGTCACGTAACGGGCAAACTTCCGTAGTTCCTGCATCTTGCATTCGACCAGCATGGTTTGTAGCCGCTTGGAAAAGATGGCTGGCACATCGGCACCCTTCTGGAAGGCGTCGATGGCGGTTGCCCAGTCCAGCGGCAGGTTGTCCAGCTTCATCGAATACGCGTTCCCGGTTATGGGTGGCGCCGGTTGCAGGTTGTTTTCGATGCCGAGCAACGCACCGCCCAGGATGCTGGTCAACACGAGATAGGGGTTGGCATCGGCGCCGGCTACACGGTGTTCTATACGCCGCGCTTTTGAATCACCGCCGGGAATGCGGATGGCCGCGGTTCGGTTCTCATAGCCCCAGGCCACATTGGTCGGCGCATGGGCGCCGGGCAGAAGACGGCGATAGGAATTTTCGTGTGGTGCAAATGTCAGTGTGTTTTGCTGCATCGTAGCCAGCAATCCGGCCACCGCGTTCAGCATCAGGGGCGTGCCTTCATCGCCGCCATTATCGAAAACGTTTACGCCATTCTCATCGATCAATGAAAAATGCGTGTGAAAGCCGCTGCCTGACAGGTCGCCGTAGGGTTTCGCCATAAAGGTCGCCGCAAGCCCGTGTTTGCGGGCAATGCCGCGCACGAGTCGCTTGAACAACACGGCATCGTCGGCGGCACGCAAAGGATCGGCAACGTGGCGCATGTTGATCTCAAACTGGCCGGCTCCGTTTTCCGAGATCGCAGCGTCTGCGGGAATGCCCTGCAGCTCGCAGGCATCGTAAACATCGTTCAGGAATTCATCAAAATGCTGAAGTTCGTCCAGCGACATTGCCCCGTCTGATTCCAGCCGCTTGCCGGTGACCGGGGAACATGGCGCTTGCGGGTGGTCTTCCGTCGGATCAACCAGATAGAACTCCAGCTCGGTCGCCACTACGGGGGTCAATCCGCGCGCCTTGTATTGCTCGGCGACCCGCGCCAGGGCCCGGCGCGGGTCGCCCGGGAAAGGGGTGCCGTCTTCTTGCCGCATCCAAAGCATCGCCAGGGCGGTCGGGCGGCTCGTCCAGGTAATCGGCATCAATGGGCGGCCGGTAAAATCACATAACCCATCGGAATCGCCAGTCTCGAAAACCAGCTCACTGTTTTCGACATCCTCGCCCCAGATATCCATGCCAACAATCGACAACGGCATCCGCAGCCCGCCGTCTATAACCTTGGCCAACTGATCGACAGGAACGCGCTTACCTCGCATGGTGCCGTTCAGATCACACACACAAGCAAAAATGGAATCAATCTCAGGATGCTGTGCCAGCCAAGCTTCGGCCTTATTATCAGACATGGATCACCTTGCGATACCGTTTATAAAATTGTGATATCATTTTCTGAATATTTATATCATTATCTTAAATGTGTCAATGTATTTTGATAGTATGACCCCCTTCAACAAACCCTGGGGCGGCCTGATGACCAGCAATGGCGAACTGAACATCCCTGATATTCCAGAGATATCCGGGACGACTACACAGGAATACGTTTACGAGCGCCTGAGAAACGCGATTATGCTGGGCGCAATTGAGCCCGGCACGTCGCTGACGATGCGTGGGTTGGCGGATTGCCTGGGGCTCAGCCCAACCCCCGTGCGCGAGGCGGTGCGGCGGCTCAGCTCGGAACATGCGATACAGATCAAGGACAACCGGCGCATGACGGTGCCTTTGATGACGCTCGACCGCTTTGAAGAACTGGTTGCACTCCGCGTCGCGATTGAGGTCCATACAGCCAAGCGCGCGTTGCCTTACATGTCGGATGTCATCATCGAAAAGATGACAGAAATGGATGACAGGATGGACGGGCTCATCTCCGAAAAAGACCTGGATCAGCTGACCTTGTTGAACCAGGATTTTCATCGCACGCTATACACGGTCAACCCGGCCCAAGCCTCAATGCCGATCATTGAAAGCATCTGGCTGCAGCTTGGTCCTTTCCAGCGTCAGGTTCTTACGAGGGTTACGGAATATTACGAAATTGATCGCCACAAAGAGATTCTGGCAGCCCTGACCACCCGCGACGCAATTGCTCTGGAAGACGCTATTACCAACGACATCAGTGACGGTGTCTTGCGGTCCGGCAGAAACCTGCTTGCCGTGACAGAAGCGGCATGAGCTTTTTCACGTTTTTTTAGCCAGGACATCAAATGTGGTGACCTCGCCGGGGCTGTCGGGTTCGTAACCCGGCACGCTGTTGACGCGATCGAGCAATGCTGGTGATTTCATAAGCGCTGTCAGGATCCCAAGTGTTGCAGGCGGCAGGCGATCCTGGCGGTAGATCAGCATGTAGTGCTCGCTGGCCATTTCAATAAAGTTCAGGTTGAACTGCTCGGCAGCAGCCTGCACCCCAAACCCCACTTCTGCCATTCCTGACGCCACGAAAGCTGCAATCGCCGTGTGGGTGAATTCCTGCTGGGAGGTGCGGTTAATGCTGTCCCCGGCTACATTTTGTTGCTTCAACAGAAGATCAAAAAGAACCCGGGTGCCGGAGTGGCGGTCACGGCTGATAAAGCTGAGGCCGGAGGTGCTCAGATCCTGCAACGTGCGGATGTGTTCGTGCTCGCCTCTGCGCATCATCAAACCTTCGCGTCGGGTAACAAAACGGATAAGACGGTGCTCATGGCCGTTCAGGTGCTTTTTGTAGTGGCTGATAATCTGCCGGGCGAGTGACGGGCAGATGGGCAGGTGAAAGCTTGCGATATCGCACTCGCCGCGATTCAGGGCCGAAAGCGCTTCCTCCGGGTTCCGATACTGCAGGTTGATGTTTAACTGCTCCGAGAACTCGGGCAGTAAGGCGACCGCATAGCCGTGGCTTGCGTGCAACCGCAGCTTAGGTTGAGTGCCGGCCAACAAATGCTGTATCTGATCGTTAAGCTCTGCAGCCATACTGTCGATTTGCGGGCCAAGCCGCGCCGTTACCCGGTGCTCTGCCCAAAGCAGTTTCTCACCCAAAGCAGAAAGCTGGCTGCCATGCCCTTTGCGCATGATGACCAGTGGCATCCCCAGGATGTCGGCACCACGGTTAAGCAGGTTCCAGGCGTGCCGGTAGGAAATACCGACCGCGGCCGCGGCAACGGTAAGCTTACCGGTATCGCGAATGCTCGCCAGCAGGCGAAACAGAACGGGTTCGAAGAGTTCGTCGGTGTCGGTGCGGAATACCCAGGCCGGGGATATGGTCAGTTTTTTGTTATGCATTCTTGTTCATATTCCGTACCAGTGCCTGGAATGCTAATTTGGCGTTGTTGAGCGGTTTGTTACTGTAACAAAATAAAAGCAGGTAAGAACAGTTATGCATATGTCAGAAAGAGCTGACCACAAAGCGGTACCCGTTGCCGGCGACTGGAGCCCTGACATGATCCGCCAGGAAGTCGCAGCCCTGCAGCACGAGCCCGGTGCGCTTTTACCCGTTCTGCATGCCATACAGGATCGCATCGGATACGTGCCCGAGGGTGCTGTACCCATTATTGCTGAAATGCTGCAGCAAACCCGCGCCGATATTCACGGGGTTATCAGCTTTTATCATCATTTTCGCACCCGCCCAGCGGGCAGCAACCTGCTGGAAGTGTGCCGTGCAGAAGCCTGCCAGGCCCGTGGCGGACGCGCGCTTGAACGCCATGTTCAGGAGAAGCTGGGCGTGGGCTATCACGAAACCACCGCCGATAACGAATTTACTCTGCAGCCTGTTTATTGCCTGGGTAACTGTGCCTGTGGCCCGTCCATTCGGGTTAACAATGACGTTATTGGCCGAGTGACTCCACAGAAATTCGATCAGCTGGCGGACAAACTGACAACGTCTGTCCTCCAGCTAAAATGAAGGCAGGAGCAAGCCCCATGACAACAACAATGTATGTGCCCTGCGATACCACAGCCCTTTCTCTGGGTGCCGACCGCGTAGCGCAAGAGCTGCAACTTGCGGCCGCCGCACAGAACCTCGATATAAATCTGGTGCGTAATGGCTCACGCGGGTTGTTCTGGCTAGAACCTCTGGTAGAAGTGCAAACGCCTTATGGCCGTGTCGCTTATGGCCCGGTAGAACCAGGCCAGGTGGAAGAACTGGTCGCTGCCGGCTTGTTTGAGGGTCATCCCGGTCACCCCTTGTATCTGGGCGACATAGCGCAACACCCCTACCTGCAGCGCCAGCAACGCCTTACGTTTGCCCGCATTGGCATTACTGACCCGGTGTGCATTGAAGACTACATCGCCCACGGTGGCTTTATCGGCCTGAAAAAAGCTGCAGCGCTCACACCCCAGGGCATTGTGGATGAAGTAAAAGGCTCCGGTCTGCGAGGTCGCGGCGGCGCAGCGTTCCCGGCGGGCATCAAATGGCAGACCGTGCTCGATGAGCCTCACAAACAGCAAAAATACGTGGTGTGTAACGCCGATGAAGGCGATTCCGGCACCTTTGCCGATCGCCTGGTGATGGAATGCGACCCCTATATGCTGATTGAGGGCATGACCATTGCCGGTCTTGCGGTGGGCGCGACTCTTGGCTTCATTTACGTGCGTTCGGAATATCTGCTGTCCAAAAAGATGCTCGATGAGGCTATCCGCAGGGCAGAAGCCCACGGATATTTGGGGGATAACGTTTGTGGCAATGGCCGCGCCTTCCGCCTGGAAGTACGCCTCGGCGCGGGCGCCTATATTTGTGGTGAAGAAACTTCCCTGCTGGAAAGCCTGGAGGGCAAGCGCGGACTGGTGCGTTCAAAGCCGCCGCTGCCCGCCATCAAGGGCTTATTCGGGCAGCCCACGGTGGTCAACAACGTGCTGTCGCTGGCGGCGGTGCCATACATTTTAGCCCACGGTGGCAAAGCCTACGCGGATTATGGCATGGGCCGCTCCCTGGGCACCCTGCCCATTCAGTTGGCGGGCAACATCAAACAGGGCGGGCTGATTGAGCTGGCCTTCGGCGTGACCCTGCGCAAGGTGCTGGAGGACTTTGGTGACGGCACCTTTACCGGTCGGCCGATGAAAGCCGTGCAGGTGGGCGGCCCGCTGATGGCCTATATTCCGGAAAGCCAGTGGGACACTCCGATGGATTATGAGGCTTTCGCCAAGCTCGGCGCGGGCATTGGCCACGGCGGTGTGGTGGTGTTTGATGACACCGTGGATATGGGCGAACAGGCCCGTTTCGCCATGGAGTTCTGCGCCGTTGAATCCTGTGGTAAGTGCACCCCGTGCCGGATTGGCTCGGTGCGTGGCGTGGAGGTGATTGACCGCATCCGTGCCGGTGAGAACCGCGATAGCAATCTGGAGTTGCTGGAAGACCTGTGTGAAACCATGGTGGACGGTTCCCTGTGCGCCATGGGCGGCATGACGCCCTTTCCGGTGCAAAGCGTAATGAAATATTTCCCTGAAGACCTGATGGCCAGCCCGCGCCCGCTGGAGGCTTGATATGCTGCACTATTATGATCCAAGCACCGAAAGCTATAAGCCCGGGAACATCGGCCTGAACCCTGATTCCGATTTAGGGACTCCTGCCAGTCTTTCGGCAGAACGGGTATCCATATCGGTCGATGGCCGTGACATCACTGTACCCGAAGGCACCTCTGTACTACGTGCCGCTGCGCTGGCGGGCATCAACATCCCCAAGCTGTGCGCCTCCGACAATCTGGAAGCTTTCGGCTCCTGCCGCCTGTGTGCGGTGGAGATCGAAGGCCGCCGTGGCTATCCGGCTTCCTGCACCACGCCTGTGGCAGAGGGTATGGCGGTTACCACCCAGACTGGCAAGCTCGCCAAGCTGCGCCGCAACATCATGGAGCTGTACATCTCCGATCACCCGCTGGATTGCCTCACCTGCCCGGCCAATGGCAACTGCGAACTGCAGGATGTGGCCGGCGTGGTGGGCTTGCGTGAAGTACGTTACGGGTTTGACGGCGAGAACCATCTGGACGCCGAAACAGACAATTCCAACCCCTATTTCAGCTTTGATCCCAGCAAATGCATCGTGTGTTCGCGCTGCGTGCGAGCCTGCGACGAGGTGCAGGGCACCTTTGCGCTGACCATCGAAGGCCGCGGGTTCGATTCCAAGGTGGCGGCCAGCCAGAACGACCCGTTCATGGATTCCGAGTGCGTATCCTGCGGCGCCTGTGTGCAGGCGTGCCCCACCTCCACACTGATGGAAAAGAGCGTAATTGATGCAGGCCAACCAGAGCACAGCATAGTAACCACCTGCGCCTATTGCGGCGTGGGCTGCTCGTTCAAAGCCGAAATGAAAGGCGACCAGGTGGTCCGCATGGTGCCTTACAAAGGCGGCGAGGCCAATCACGGCCATTCATGCGTGAAAGGCCGGTTTGCCTTTGGTTATGCCACCCACGAGGACCGGATCAAAGAACCGATGATTCGCGAGTCCATCAACGATCCGTGGCAAGTGGTGTCCTGGGACGAGGCGCTGGCGTTTGCCGCCAAAAAACTCAAAGGCATTCAGGCCGAGTATGGCCGTGAAAGCATTGGTGGTATTACCTCCTCACGCTGCACCAACGAAGAAACCTATCTGGTGCAGAAGCTGGTGCGAGCGGCCTTCGGTAACAACAACACTGACACCTGTGCTCGAGTATGCCATTCCCCCACCGGCTACGGTTTAAAAACCACCCTGGGCGAATCAGCCGGTACTCAGACCTTTGATTCGGTGATGAAAGCCGACACCATCATGGTGATCGGAGCCAACCCAACCGATGCGCATCCGGTGTTCGGCTCACTGATGCGTAAACGCTTGCGCCAGGGCGCCAAACTGATCGTGATTGATCCGCGCCGTATAGATGTGATTCACACGCCCCATGCGGCTGAAGGCCTGCACCTGCCACTGCGCCCCGGCACCAACGTGGCCATAGTGAACGCACTGGCCCATGTGATTGTGACCGAAGGGCTGGAAGATCAGGATTTCATCAAGAACCGCTGCGACACCGAGGCCTACAACGCCTGGCGTATGTTTATTTCCGAGGCGCGCAATTCCCCCGAAGCCATGGAAGCGGTAACCGGTGTAGCGGCAGATAAGGTACGTGAAGCCGCCCGCATTTATGCACAGGCAGGTAACGGAGCCATTTACTATGGCTTGGGTGTAACCGAACACAGCCAGGGCTCTACCATGGTGATGGGCATTGCCAACCTGGCTTTGGCCACTGGCAACATCGGCAAAGAAGGTGGTGGTGTAAACCCGCTGCGTGGTCAGAATAACGTGCAGGGCTCCTGCGATATGGGCTCCTTCCCCCATGAGTTGCCCGGTTACCAGCACGTGAATGACCCGACGGTGCGTGAGCGTTTCCAGGCTGTCTGGGGCGTACCCATCGACGAGGAGCCAGGCCTGCGCATTCCCAATATGTTTGACGCCGCCATCGCAGGAAGCTTCAAGGCGCTCTACGTGCAGGGAGAGGATATCGCCCAGTCAGACCCCAACACCCAGCACGTGGAATCGGCTCTCAAAGCCCTGGATTGCCTGATAGTGCAGGACATCTTCCTCAACGAAACCGCCAAATTCGCCCACGTGCTGCTGCCGGGCTCCACCTTCCTGGAAAAGAACGGCACCTTTACCAACGCCGAGCGCCGCATCAACCGCGTGCGCAAGGTGATGGAGCCCATTGCCGGTATGGAAGACTGGGAAGTCACCATGGCGCTGTCCAACGCTCTGGGTTACCCGATGGACTACAACCATCCTTCTGAAATCATGGATGAAATTGCCTCGTTAACGCCCACATTCACCGGCGTAAATTACGACAAGCTGGAGCAGCTGGGCAGTATCCAGTGGCCTTGTAACGATGAGCACCCGGAGGGCACGCCGACCATGCACACGGTGGACTTCCCCATCGGCAAGGGCAGGTTTGCGGTTACCGAATACCTGGCCAGCGAGGAGCGCGCCAGCCGGCGTTTCCCGCTGCTGCTGACCACCGGGCGAATCTTGTCCCAGTACAACGTTGGCGCCCAGACCCGCCGCACCAGCAACAGCGATTGGCATGAAGAAGACGTGCTGGAACTGCACCCCAGCGATGCAGAACTGCGCGGAGTAAAAGACGGTGACTGGCTGGGCATCAGCAGCCGCGTAGGCCATACCGTGCTGCGGGCAAAACTGAGCACCCGTATGTTGCCGGGTGTGGTTTACACCACCTTTCACCACCCGGGCAGCGGAGCAAACGTGGTCACCACCGATAATTCCGACTGGGCCACCAACTGCCCGGAATACAAGGTAACGGCCGTTCAGGTAGAAAAAGTGTCCCAGCCCTCGGATTGGCAGCGTAACTTTGTGGATTTCGACAAGCGCCAGCAGGCCTTGCTGAAGCCCTCCATGGAATGCGGGGAAGACAGCCATGCAAACGCACTCAAGTAATCAGGAACCGGCTGCCGTGGCAGACATACCCGCAAGCACTTCACCGCCTATGAGTGAGGCCCGAGTGAGCGTGCGTGGCGGTATCGAAGGCGCACGCACTCACGACCTGGTTGCGGAAGAAATTCCGGTCGCCATGATCTACAACGGGGTGTCTCATGCGGTGATGATGGCTTCGCCCTGCGATCTTGAAGATTTTGCCCTGGGATTCTGCCTGAGCGAAGGCATTCTGCAGCGGCCGGACCAACTGTTCAGCATCGAGATAAAGCCAGGCGAAAACGGCATAGAAGTGGACATGCACATTTCCGGTGATTGCTATGCCCGCCTGCGGGAGCAGCGCCGCAATATGGCTGGCCGAACCGGTTGCGGGCTTTGCGGCACAGAATCTCTGGCCCATGTAGTACGAACCCTTGAGAGGATGGCTCCGCAGCCCCTTCCCGGCGATGAAGCCGTTCAAGAAGCGCTGCAAAACCTGAAAAACCACCAGCCCTTGCAACTGCAAACCGGCGCCACCCACGGTGCCGCCTGGTGCGACACCCAAGGCCGGATTGTTTTGGCCCGGGAAGACGTAGGAAGGCATAACGCGCTGGACAAATTGATCGGTGCCCGCCTGCGCGAATACGGCGATCAAGCCTTTGGCGAAGGTTTCGCACTGATCTCCAGTCGCGCCAGTTTCGAAATGGTGCAAAAGAGCGCCAGTGTCGGCATATCAACTCTGGTGGCGGTATCCGCCCCCACCGCACTGGCCATCCGCGAGGCCCAAAAAAGCGGCATGAACCTCATCGGCTTCGCCCGTCCTGGCCGACACGTAATCTATACCCGTGGCGAAGAAGCGGCTCAGGAGAGAAAGTCGTGAGCGACCAGCAGTTGAACAACCTGATCAAAATGCTCGACCAGATTATCGCCAACAACCTGCACCATGGTGACAACGATAAGGTAACCGACGTGGCTGCCGACCACCTGCATAAGTTCTGGGCCCGCAGTATGAAGCAACAAATCATCGCCTACGCCATCGAAAACCCGGCAGAGCTGTCTGCATTAGCCCGATCGACTATTGCCAAGCTGGAGTAAACACCGTTCCAAATAAGGTTTAACTGTGTTTTACAATTAATGTTTTGATACTGCGCTACAGTTGCATGATGTTTATATTGACAGCCTTCAGTGCTGGGCCAAAGCCATGCAAGGTATGTACGTTGAGCTTGTTGAAACCCGGATAGATACTGCTGATCTGGAAATCGGCATGCATATCATCCGGTTGGATAGACCTTGGGAAGAAACAGACTTTCTCATGCAGGGCTTTATTATCAGAGACCTGAACGAAGTCCACGCGTTGCGTCTTCAATGTGATTTTGTGGTTATACAAGGCGTAGCCGAGAAAAAGCGGGAACCCAGAGAGAAAGTTTCCAGCAGGGGTCGTCTGGCAGGTTTTTTCAAGCCCAAACAGAAGTCTACGCAGCCGCAGAAACCCGGCTCCGCCCGGACAATTCCCCGAAAGCGTGTTTCCTACATAAACCAGGTGAGCATGAGTCGGGAATTGCAAACGGCGACCATGCGGTTTGAAGACGCTCAGAGCACGGCCAAATCCATCATGTCCGGTTTGCGCATCAGCCGCACGCTGGATATAAACAACGCCCGAAGGGTTGTGAATAGTTGCGTAGAGAGTGTGCTGCGCAACGAAAATGCTTTGATGCTGCTCACCAAGATCAAGAACCAGGATGAGTATACCGCTGAACATTGCATCAACGTTTCCATTCTGGCCGCAGCGTTTGGAAAATCTCTGGGCATGATAAAGGGCGAAATTCAGAACCTGGCGCTGTGCGGCCTGCTGCACGATGTTGGCAAAACCAGAATTCCGAATGAGGTTCTGAATAAGCCAACCAGCCTGACCGGCGACGAGTTTGCGTTAATGCGAAACCATACGGTTCATGGCCGTACCATTCTTATGAGCACTGGTGCCTCACTGCAAAGCGCTGTGGACGTGGCCTTCTCGCATCACGAGCGAATAGACGGCAAAGGCTATCCAAGAGGACTACCGGCGGAAAACATACCCTACTTTGCAAAGATCATCGCGCTGGTGGATACCTACGATGCGATTACCAGCACGCGTGTTTATCAAAAAGCCCTCGCGTCCATGCATGCTCTGGAGATCATCCACAATAATCGCGGAACCCAGTTTGATACTGAGCTGGCTGACGCGTTTATTCAGATGGTGGGCATTTATCCACCCGGATCCATCGCCGAAATGGTGAACGGAGAAGTGGGGATCGTGGTCGAAAGCCATGCGCTGCACAAACTCAAGCCGAAGGTCTTAATGGTTCGGGATGCGGATAAAACACCAGTAGCCTCTTTCAAGGTATTGGATTTACAAGCGGCTCCAAAAGACGATAACGGGGTGGTCTACCAAATCGCCAAAGAGGTGCCAGACGGGACTTACGGTATTTTACTGCAGGACTTCGTGAAGGAAGGTTTGATCGTAACAGCGCCTTTGTCTTCGTTTGATACAGAATAGAGCACAAGTGGGAGTATCTGCGGGCAGGCGATAAGTTGCCCGAAGGTTGACCTGGCTGTGGTTCCGACCGGGACTCCCGTGAGTTTCTGGCCCGCGGTTATCGCGTTACTGCCTTTGATGCCTCTGATAAGCTGGCCGGCCTTGCACCCAGGGCCATAAGCCACCCCGTTTCCGTTCGCACATTTGATCAGGTAAGTGAATATCAAGCCTACGGGGCTTTCGCAAAGTCTAGAGAGGCCTCACCTTTGAAACTTTATTTACCTACCTAATCTCACAGTCTCCCAACCTCCTCACTGTATGAAAAGACATTCACGATGCCAGCGCATAAACTCTGGCGATGGCGAGAACTTATCCGGCAATTCAATTGTGGTTCCGGTTCGTTCCAGAAACGTCTCGCGTATGTGATTGTTGCTTTTCTGTTTTTCTAATTCCGATGAAACCATCAACCTATAGTCATCGGCGAATGTGATTAAGCCGATATCAAAAGCTCGATCATAAAAGGTGCTGAGACACAGCCCGTTACGAGGGTTTAGGCGATTATGCTCGTCTTCGGCCCAGGGTTTGATGTGGCTGGCTACCAGAAAGCGTGAGTCAGCAATGCCGGTGACGCAGCACTGATAGTGATACGCGGAAAGAACAGCTTTGCGAAATAGGTTTTGGCTTTTGCGACGTTGGATAACTGCGGAGGTGGTTCCACCATGATAGTTATCTAATTCGATAGTGTCTGGACCATCAGGCCCGACCGAATCTAAGCTCTCCAGAGCCATGGCAATCTCAGCCATGATTTTGGTGGGATTTAGGCTAAATTCCTGCCACATCTCTCGATCGGCCCGCGAGGCCCCAGCCAACCCTTTGCGTCCAGAGTTGGTGATAACCGGATCTAGGCTGGCGAGATTGCTCAATTTCATAGCAATGGAGCTGGGTGACCGTTCTAGCTTGAGTGCGACCTCAATAATACGAGGGTGGTGCTGATGAAACTTGCCGAAGGGCAGTTCGCAATAAAGCCCCAAGGCAATTAGTAGATCAAACTCCGACCATTTCTTTCTTGTTGTCATGCCGCTGCCTTCACAAGAGGGCTAGAATTTAGCCCATCAATGCAACTTCATCCGCGGCTGCATCGCCCGACTGATCTTATCCATAAACCAGATCACGCCAGTGCGCAGAAAGCCGTGCAGCGCTACCTGGTGCATGCGGTACAGCGACACATAAAACAACCGTGCCACTTTGCCTTCAATGTACATGCTGCGGCCCGAAAGGTTGCCCATCAGGTTGCCTACGGTGGTGTAGTGGCTGAAGTTGATCAGCGAGCCGTAGTCGTTGTAAACGAAGGGTACGGCATCTTTGCCTTCCAGTCGGTTGCACAGGGTTTTAAATAAGGCGTCGGCTTGCTGGTGTGCGGCCTGGGCGCGAGGTGCTACCGGCCGGTCGGTACCTGGTTGTGGGCAGGCGGCGCAGTCGCCGAAGGCGAAAATGTCAGAATCCCTGGTGGTTTGCAGGGTCTGTTGCACAATCAACTGGTTGCTGCGGTTGGATTCCAGGCCGTCGAGGTCGGCGAGAAATGCGGGTGCCTTAATACCGGCGGCCCAGATGGTCATTTCCGAGGGCAATTCGGTGCCATCTTTAAGTACAACCAGGCCGGGGCGAATTTCGCTTACAGGTTGCCCGTTAAGGACTTTCACATGCTGATGCCCGAGTTCCTTGGTGGCTGCGGCTGAGAGTCGGGCCGGGAGCGCCGGTAGAATGCGGTCGGCGGCTTCAATCACGGTGATGGATACATCGGACGCTTTGAGGTGGTTCATGCCGTACACCGGCAGTTCCCGCGAGGCTAATCGTAGCTCTGCAGCCAGCTCAACACCGGTGGCACCGGCGCCTATAATGCTGATGTTCAACATATGATCGCCGCCTTGCCGAGCCTCGTGGTTTTTGCGCAGAAAGGCGTTAAGCATCAGGTTGTGGAAGCGCCGGGCCTGTTTCAGGCTGTCGAGGAACAAGCAGTGTTCCTGTGCGCCGGGGGTACCGAAATCATTTGCGGTACTGCCTACGGCTATAACCAGTGTGTCGTAATTCAGGTGGCGCTCGGGAACCACTTCTTTGCCTTCTTCATCGAGGAAGGGCGCGATGATCAGTTTTTTGGTTTCACGATTCAGGCCGCTCATGCGCCCTAGTTGGAATTCATAGTGGTGCGTGCGGGCGTGGGCCCGGTAGTTTACCTCATTGGAATTGGCGTCCAGCGAGCCGGATGCAACCTCGTGCAGGAGAGGCTTCCACACGTGAGTCAGGCCTGCGTCAACGAGGGTGATGCGAGCTTTGCCTTTTTTGCCGAGCTTCTTGCCCAGGCTGGTAACAAGTTCGAGGCCTCCGGCGCCACCACCGACGACGACAATATGATGAAGATTTTCCATAGCAATCCAACCTGTAAGTAAAGAGAGCCAAACGCTCTTTCTGAAAAACGCTTGGCTGTCGTCACTGGAGCCTGGTTACAAGGTAGGATACTAATGCTGCCAGAATAATACTAACGTGCTCCGGGCAGCCGGCACAATTGGTCGTAAGACCTATTGGCTGTTAAACACACAGCAAGAGACAGGACAGTATGAAAGTAGCAGTTTACTGTGGTTCCCGTTCAGGTAACGAGCCGCTATACGCTGAGAAGGCTAGAGAGTTGGGTGAGTTCTTCGGTCATAACGGTATAGACCTGGTGTTTGGCGGGGGGCATGTCGGCCTGATGGGTATTATTGCTGACGCGGTTCTGGCTAGCGGCGGCAAGGTTTATGGCGTTATCCCGGAACATTTGTTGAATCGGGAACTGGCACACTCGGATCTTACCGAGCTTTTTGTTGTGAATAATATGCATGAACGCAAGGCGAAGATGGCGGAGTTGGCCGATGGCTTTGTTGCCCTGCCGGGCGGTATTGGCACGCTGGAGGAAATCTTTGAGGCCTGGACTTGGGCGCAGCTCGGTTTTCACCAGAAGCCGTGCGCCTTCTATAACGTGAAGGGTTTTTACGACTCGTTGTTGGAGATGATCAAAACCATGGTGGCCTCTGGTTTTGTTAAACAGCAATACCTCGACATGATCGTGCTGGCGGATACCCCGACAGAGCTGGTTGATGGCTTCAAGGCCTACGTGCCGCCTCGGGAAAAGTGGACCTGAGCAAGCGTGAGCGCCTGACTGAATTCAAAGCCGGCTGACTTTGCCCATCAGTCGGCCCAGGTACAGTTGACTTTGGGGGCGTTGGGGTGCGGCCAGTCGCAACCACCTCGACGGTGATATCCACGCGCACCGCCAGATAGCTTCTGCGTATCCTTGGCAAATATTTTTACCAGCGGTCAAGCTGAAGACCGTGTTGTTTGAGGTAATCACCCTCACGTTCCATGTAAGCCTCCAGGGCACCCTCGTACCTGACATCATCGTCAAAAGGTACTGCTTTATAGCGCCCCACTTCGATTGCGGTCTCGGCCCAGTTCATAATCCACATGATAACCGTACCACCGGGGGCGAGCCCTAAAACCAACGTATCGCGTGGCATGTTGATGATTTTTCCATTTCTTTGAACCGGTGCGGGTTGCTCCATGCGCTCACGCAAGGCTTCCGGATCGGGGATGTGGATAAGCCGGGTATAGGACTGCTGTTCGGCGAAGGAAAACCATGTCACGTGGATGTAGTCGGGCATGGGGTCCAAATCTGAATTCCCATTCCCCGGCGCTTTCCAGCAACAGCCAGTGATGCCAATCGGGTGCCACCAGGCTCGCTCTCCTGTCGCTTCGAACTGCACTGGCTTGACCCACGCATCGTAATGTCGGGGCACACTGACACGAAGTCGGTACTTCACTGGATGATCCCATTCAGGCGTACCCGCGATGGAGCAGCCACTTAACAGGAAGTTCGTGCAGAGCACCGTCACAAGCACTACAAGTCTTCTGATCATTTGAGTCCCTTATTCGGATATACGCCCCGCACGCCACCGGGTGCAGGTTTGAATGGAAAGAGTGGTCCGGCAATCTGGTAATGGGCTGAGTGGTGAATGTAACGTTGGCGAAGCAGAGCTTCCTCCGCAGCAGACAGTCGCAGCGGCTGGCCTTCGTTGATGTGATGGGTGATCCGAGTGGCGATGGGTTGCAGTTCATCAGGTAACGAAAATCCGGTATCTGTTGGTTTCACAGCATTTAGTGGTACTCCCGCATCTTTCGCCAGCCGGTACATTTGTCTCAGGGCCACGCGGGAATACTCAGCCTGTACTCGCCGATCCAACCAGAGCCGGAATTGCAGTTCAACTTCGCCTTCTTTTAACCGCCGGCGGTAAGCTTCTTCAACCGTTAGCGTGCCATCCGGATTGTAAGGACCCAGCCAGCCTTCACCGGCTATTCGCTTATGGTCCATCAGGATTCTTGTGTATTCGTAACTGTCTCTGGGGTGATAGCCGCGGAATCTGCGGGGCAGGGCTACCTGAATGTGTTCGTGGAAGTCGTCAGGGTAGCCACCACCTATGTCGGAATGGGCACCGGGCAACACCCACTCGTTAAAATGATCCGGCAGGCGACCATCCGACCCTCGCAGGCTGTTGAGGGAGAAGTTGTGACGCCATTCGTCCCGGGCCGTCAGGTGCACGGCTCTCTGAACCGCGTCGGCGGCAATGTCCACGCGCACCCCGCCATTGTTGGTATTGTGAGCTGAAAAGTCGGCACCCAGTATATCGACAACGGCTGCCACGGTATCAAACAGCCCCAGAAAACGAATGGTGACGGTTTTCGGCCAGGTAATGCCTAGTTTCTGAAAAGATTGCCCCAATGCACTGCTGGCACCATCCCCCACCTCATTCACGAAATGTCGGGCGGTAGCCGCGCCCCGGCTGAAGCCGAAGACATCCAGAATCAGCTCGTCGATTGGGCTACTTGCATCACGGGAAATGTATGCTCCCAGTTCATCACAAGCCAATGCCATTTTGGCGAGAATCCCCCGCTCACCCGTACCGGTTCCCATGGCCCAGGCATCATCCTCCTTGCCGGATTTGGTGCCAACGCCCGAGACATATACAGGATATCGGTGATTTTCGATGGTTAGCGTGTTAGTGGAAAAGGGCAAATAAAGATCACGAAGCTTTGCCACATTGGTCTCAGCATTAAGGTAGCTCCCCTCCATCAGTTGCGAAATTTCAGCACTGCAGGCTTCCTCACTGATGGCGCCTGCCGCCTGAGCGGTCAGGCATTCATCCACCTTTCGCTCAAAGGTACCGGTGTTATCGCTGTTGTTGCCGGTGCCGTCAAAGAAAACCCCAGCCTCAACGGTCACTTTGGGGCTGAGGTCAGACTGGCCTGCTGCATAGCGTTTCGAGGCTTCAATGTCTTCGGGGGTCGCGCCTTCCAGGCCTTCGTCTACCAGTGCGCCTTTGGCTTTGGCCCACTCAACAAAGCCGAAAGGGTCTTTGTCCAGCGCCTGCGTAGCCTCCGGGGTCAGTTGGCCCTGGCTGTTCAGGGCACCCGCCTTGGCGAAATCCACCACCGGTGCTGTGAGGGTGGCTACGCCTAATATGACCCGGGGTTTGCCGGTGATGATCTGGCCACCGTGGGAGGTAGGGCTGCCCATGTGGGCCATAGGGCGACCGTCCAACAAGGCCAGTGGATACCCCTGAACGATTGCGGCACCGCAACCGCAGGCATCGCCCACTCGGGCGATGGGTACACCATCCACATTGGCGGTCGCACCGTTCGCAATAATGGGGCTGCTGCCATGGCCGCGGATTGGGCAAACGTGGGTGTCGCCAACGCAGGCGACCATGAGGTTACTCATGGGGCACTCCTTCCTTGGATGATGACCGGTTTTAATCCGAAAACCGGCTTGTCTTAAGACAACAGAAGCGTATCCATTTTTTTGTCAAAATACCATGATCAGCCTGAGTACAATTTTTAGCGATGGACGCGTAAATGACTGGGTGAACTCAAAGCCGGCTGACTCTGTTCATCAGGCGGCTCCAGTCAATCGGCAGCCGCTTTTCCAGGCTGGCCAGCGCGGGGTCTTTCGGGTGGATGGCCTCGAAGGGCTGTTTGCTGGCGTACACAATGGTGTTGTTGGTTTTACTTTTGAATACCAGCAGCACGGCAAAGTGCTTTCTCAATTGGCGGAAGTAAGGCCCTTCCGGGTCCGGCGTGCGGTGGTAGTTCAACACCAGCCAGCCATCGGGGCTCAGTGCCCGGCTGCAGCCTTCTACAAACTGCCGCTGGGCCTGTGCGGGGCTCATGCGGTCCGAGCTGTACAGATCGGCCAGGATCATATCGGTACTGGCATCCGGCATATCGCTCAGGGCGTTGCGGGCATCTGCAATGGTCACCTCCAGGCGCTTGCTGTCCGGTAACCCGAAGTATTCCCGGGCTACGTCCAGCACCGCCTGCCTCAGTTCAACTGCGTGTACGCGGCATTCCGGGTAAAGGTGATGAAACGCGCTGGCCATCACGCCACCGCCCAGCCCCAGAATGGTCACGTGCCGGGGGTTGCTAAAGGCGGCGGGCAGCAGCATTGCCCGGCTGTATTCGTGCACGGGAACATGCGGATATCGCCTGTCGATCTTGCTTTGTTCGAACACTGAGTTGAAGGTCAGCACCCGGTGTTTGCGGTAGTCGATCACCAGAATGCTGCCGAGTTTGTCCCGGCTGTGGTGAATAATCTCGCCTTGGTTGAACATGCGGTGCTCTTTGAAAAAGCCCGGGGGCTAGCGTTCCAGGTGTTTGATTGTGGCCTGATTGCCATTGGCGCGGGCAAGATTCAGCGCCGTATTGCCATCTGCGTCCTGCAGCGCCGGGTTGGCGCCTTTTTCCAACAAAAGTTGCACGGCATCGGCATGGCCGTTGCGGGCGGCAAGCATCAGCAGGCTTTCGCCGTTGCTGGTGCGTATATCCACAGGAACGCCGGCGTTCAGCAGGGGACGAAGCATATCGGTACCACCGTTGCGTGCCAGCTCAAAAATCCCCTGGGCAAATGCGATGGCGTCTTCATCCAGCTGGGTCTCTGGTTGTTGCGGCTGGCCGGGCTTATGCTCGTTCATCGGGTCTCCGTTTAGTTTACTATTCAAAGGTCGGTTGAACATACGTACCATACCGGTGATACAACCTTTTATCACAGAATGAGTTGGTCTCAGACACAATCGCTGGAATAGACCCCTGCTATTCACAGCAATAACCGAAAGGAGAAAACACCATGAAACTGAACGTTGAGGGTATTGAAGAGGGCAAACCGGTCCCGGATATATTCGCGTTCGGCGTGTTCCACCCGGAAGATCGCATGAGCTTTGGCCCAAACCGAAACCCTGAAATGTCCTGGGAAGGTGCACCGGAAGGCACAAAAAGTTTCGTGATTATGATGTTTGATCCGGATGTGCCCAGTGTGGCGGATGATGCAAACCAGGAAGGCAAAACAGTTTCGAAGGATATTCCACGGGTGGATTTCTTCCACTGGCTGCTTGTGGATATCCCGGCCCGTGTCAGCAGAGTTCCGGAGGGTGAAGACAGCGACGGCGTTACGCCCAAAGGTAAAGACGGCGGCCCCGGCCCGTTTGGCATACGTGGGGTAAACAACTTCACCCAGTTTCTGGCTGGCAATCCCGATATGGCGGGCACTTACAACGGCTACGACGGCCCCTGCCCGCCCTGGAACGATGAGTTGCTGCACCACTACCACTACGAAGTGCATGCGCTGGATGTGGAATCTTTGGGCCTTTCCGGAGAGTTTGACGGCGAGGCGGTGCGTAACGCCATGGCGGGCCACGTGTTGGCCAGTGCCCGGGTGACCGGAACCTATACGCTGAACCCGGATCTGCGCTAACGTGATTGAATAGCCGGATGAACAGCCGCTCGCAGTGGGTCTTCCGCCTCTCGTTTCTGGCCATTGTGGCGCTGGTAATGATCGCGATCTGGCTTGTGCTTCGCCAACTTGGCATGCCAGTCAGTTTCGCGCCAGTGGCATTGTCGGATTGGCTTGTTCATCAGGGGGAGTTCGGGCCGCTGCTTCTGATGCTGTTGATGGTCCTCGCGGTAGTTGTCGGGCCTATTCCAACACTGCCCATCAGCGCGGCAGTAGGCTTGATGTACGGTATGTATACCGGAACGGCTATTGCGGTGGCTGGTGCCTTGGCGGGGTCACTTATAGCGTTTTATCTGGCGCGGATTCTCGGGCGTGATGCCGTTCAGAAAAAACTGGAGCACAATCCGCTGTTCTCGGCCCAGGGGTCACAACGTTTCCTGTTTGTCGCAGTGCTGCTGACCCGGCTGATCCCTCTGTTTTCCTTTGCCCTGGTCAGCTATGCAGCCGGAGTCACAGCAATACACCTCTGGCGTTACGCGCTTGCGACTACTGTGGGCATGCTTCCAATGACCTTCGTTTTCGCCGGGCTTGGCCAGAGCTTTGAGTTCAATCCGGTGCTGACGGTGATAGCCGCCGTTATTGTCCTGGCGTTTATGAGTACTCTGCCGATTTATCTTGGCAGACATCCGAATTCCAGGCTGGCCCGTTGGCTGCATCTGAACGGCGATGTTTGAGCTTATGCGCTTTCGGTGTAACAGTAAGCGAAGTCCGTTGTCTGTAACCGCACCCTCTCACTAGATATCCTATGCAATTGGAGTGATTATGCTTGGTTACCGACGCCTGTCCTGTGTTCTGGCTCTTCTCGTTATGCCTGCCCTTGCTTGGGCAGATATTAATGCCGGGTTTTACAAAAGCTACCAGCGCCTTCTGACCGATTACGTGGTTGAGCAGGCGATGCCTGGCGACGGCCTGGTTTCGGCCTTCGATTATCGGTCTGCTCTGGCCGACAATGGCCTGCAAAAGTCCCTGATGGACCAACAAGCCAAACTGCAGGGGTTTGATCCCGACGCCCTGAACGGGCGCGAGGAATCCGTTGCCTTCTGGATTAATGCCTACAATTTTTTCATGGTTGCCCAGATACTCACTGAGCGACCGGATGGTGAACTGGTTTCGTCTGTCTGGGATTATGGTGGCCGGGTGAATCCGTTTGTTGATAGCGTGTTTGAACGAAAGAGCTTTGTTATCGGAGGGCGAGCTTACAGTCTTAATGAGATTGAAAAGGAAATCCTGTTGGGCGACGACTATGCCGACAAGGGCTGGAAGGATGCCCGAGTACATTTTGCGGTGAACTGTGCTTCTGTTGGCTGCCCACCACTTCGAGACACCCTTTATACCGCTGAGAACCTGGAAGACATGCTCACCGAAAATACCCGCCGGGCGTTCAGCACTGAGCGTCACCTCCGGGTTCAGGGGGAGGCGCTCTATGTCACCGAATTATTTAAATGGTACGAAGAGGACTTCATGGAGGCTTCCGGTTCTGAAATAGCATTCATTCAAGAATGGGCCGATCCGGTAGTGGCGAATCGAGTGACAGGCACAGAAATCATAAAATTCATCGACTACGACTGGACTTTGAACAGCCCGGCCAATTTTTCCGAGTTGCGTTAACCCCGTTCTCGGAAAACGGGCACAAAAAGGCCACTAATCCGGAGATTAGCGGCCTTTTCCGTTCCTGATCACTTGGCAGCGACTTTCACATCTACAATCTTGTCAGTGGTTGTTGTCGGAAAGCTCTTTGCTTCGTTGTATCTGTCCGCTTGACCGTTCATGGCCAGCGCAGTGGACGCAGAGAACGACAGGGCAATAGCGGCGAGGATCAGTGTCAGCTTTCTCATGGTTTGGTACCTCGTTCGTGATGATGCACGGGGTCTATCCGATGCTCGGTCAGGCCGCGCTTACGAGATATAGACAGCTGACGGGTCCCTTATGTTACAGATTGCCGTGAAGAAACATGAGAAATCGGGGATTTTATTATAATCAAACGTCATATAGGTAAGGCTATTCATTACCGCGCATAGAATTCATAATGATCGCTCAAAAACTGATAGTAATAGAGGAGAAGCGCCATGAGCCGTCTATTGGCCGTTGTTCTACTGGTTGCCAGCTCGCTTGCGTGGGCGGATGGCGATAAAACACCGCCTTTGGTGGATGCCAGCTGGCTTGAAGCGCACCTCGAGCGAGATAACCTGGTGGTGTTGGATGTTCGCTCCGGTATCGACAACGGTGGCGATCGCAGCAGTTTTCAGAACGCCCATATCCCCGGGGCTGTTTACAGCAGCTACACCGGTGATGGCTGGCGCGAGAGTCGGGACGGCGTCAGGGGCCTGTTGCCGCCTGTCGCAAGCATGGAGCGCCTGATTGGTAGCCTGGGAATCAGCAACGACGATACCGTGGTGGTTGTACCTGCCGGCACGGGCGCAACCGATTTCGGAAGTGCCGCCCGTGTGTACTGGACCTTCAGAGTGCTGGGCCACAACGAGGTGACCATTCTCAACGGTGGATTTGCGGGCTGGAAGGCTGCTGGTTACCAGGTGGACAGCGGTGAGGGGAATCAGCGGGATGTAGTGCAGTTTGAAGGTACCCTGCAGCCGGAATTGCTTGCAACTCTGGAGGAGGTTCAGGAAGCGAGAGATAGCCAGGCACAACTGGTGGATGCGCGCCCGAGCGACTATTTCAGAGGCGAAAACCAATCTCCGGACGCCAAAGCCCCTGGCACAATTCCCGGTTCCCGCAGTTTGCCCCACGCAGGCTTTCTTGGTGAACAAAACGCAGTCTGGTACCTGAACGAAGAAAGTATTACCGCGCAGGTGAATCAGGCCGAGCTGAATCCCGGAACCCGCACCATCGCTTTTTGCAATACCGGCCACTGGGCGGCCACAGACTGGTTCGTGTTGAGTGAGCTGGCAGGGTTCAAGGAAGTGGCGCTCTACGATGGCTCCATGGCGGAGTGGTCTCAGGACAGCAGCCGCCCGATGCAGGTAGCGAAGAAAGGGCTTGGCAAGCTTCTCGACCTGTTTAATTAACCTGTTTAACCGAGTGGACTCGTAATGACAGATTCTGCAATTCTTCAGCCCGGGCTTCAGCAGCCCGGCTGGCAGATGGATCGATTTATTGTAGCAACCGCGCTGGCAGGCTTTGCCTTGCTGGGTGGGCTGATCTGGCTGGAAACAGCGCCCTTCATGGTGGCGCTGTTTGTAATTGGTACTGTGTTGGGCATGGCCCTGTATCACGGGGCCTTCGGCTTTACCGCAGGTTGGCGCAATCTGGTGGTTAAAAAGCGGGGCGCCGGTATGCGTGCCCAACTGATGCTGTTTGGTGTCTCCTCCGTGATTATGGTGCCCATGCTCTACAGCGGGCAGGCCGGGCTTGTGGGTGCTGTTGCACCGGTGGGCACGTCTCTTGTTGTAGGCTCCTTCATTTTCGGGCTTGGCATGCAGCTTGGCGGGGGGTGTGGGTCTGGCACTTTGTTTACCGTAGGCGCCGGCAACATCCGCATGGTGGTTACGCTGGTGTTTTTTATAGCTGGCACTGTGCTTGGCTCTATCCATCTGCCCTGGTGGCTTGATCAGCCGGGCTTTGACCCGGTGCCACTGGTCAATACTTTTGGGGTCAGTGGTGCAATTGTTGTTCAGCTTGTGGGGCTGGGCCTGATTGCTCGTTGGGTTAACCGGATTGAGCGCAAGGCCCATGGCAATCTTGAGCGGGATGAGCTGCTCTGGAAAGGCCAGGCGCATGGCGTCTTCAGAACCCTGCTTAGTGGCCGCTGGCCGTTTACCTGGGCGATTCTGATCCTGGCTGCGGGTAATGCGCTGACCCTGGCGATCAGCGGTGCCCCCTGGAGCATTACCTTTGCTTTTAACGTGTGGGGCGCCAAAGCCCTGGAAGTGGTGGGTGTGAATATGTCCCAGTTCGAATTCTGGACCTGGGAATACCCTGCTATGGCTTTGAAGGATTCGGTGCTCACCAACGCTCCCTCGGTAATGAACTTCGGGCTGTTGCTTGGCGCCATGTTGGCGGCGGGCCTGGCCAACCGTTTTAATGAGGCGAGCCGTAACCGGCCGGAAGGCCGACAGTTTTTGGCCTCCGTGGTAGGTGGTTTGCTGCTGGGTTACGGTGCCCGTTTGGGCTTTGGCTGCAACATCGGGGCGCTGTTTTCGGGCATTGCCTCAGCCAGCCTGCACGCCTGGATCTGGTTTGCCTGTGCCTTCGCCGGGTCTCTACTGGGAATTCGTCTGCGGCCCTGGTTCCGGCTGCCGAACTGATGCGGGAGAAGAACATGGAACGAGCTTATAGCCCCGCCCGCATTCTGGTAATGCTCGGGATTATTCTGGTGCTGATTATGGCTGACCACCTGAACAGCCCCACCTTTGCGTTCAATTCCGGGCAGGGCAACGTCGAAACAGCATTGAGCCAGCGTGATGAAACGGCCTGCGCGCCTTGTGGAGCCCCCTGCCCCTCAACACGAAACTGATCCGCTACTGACAAACCGGCCGGTGTTCTTTTACACGGGATTGGTGGCAAGGATTTTCTTCAGAAAATCCTTGGTTCGGGGATCCTTCGGATTATGGAAAATCTCGCTGGGTGGGCCTTGTTCCACAATGTGTCCACCGTCAATAAAGATAACGCGGTCGGCCACGTCCCGTGCAAAAGACATTTCGTGGGTGACGACCATCATGGTCTGGCGCTCTGACGCCAGCTGTTTCATAAGCCCCAACACCTCTTCTACCCACTCGGGATCCAGTGAGGAGGTGGGCTCATCAAACAGGATAACCTCGGCACCGGCGGCCATGGCGCGGCCAATGCCAACCCGCTGCTGCTGGCCACCAGACATGGAGGCGGGGTAGGCATCAGCTTTGTCTGCCAGGCCGATCTGCTCAAGGATCTCGCGAGCCCTTTGGTACGCTTTTTCTTTAGGCCATTTATCCACCACCAGCAGACGCTCGGCAATGTTCTGCAGCGCGGTTTTGTTGGCAAACAACGCGTAGTTCTGGAACACAAAAGCGGTTTGCCGTCGCATGGCGAGGATATCCGCCCGGCTGGCCCGATTCACATCCACCGTGAGATCACCCACGGTCATGGTTCCTGAAGTAGGTTGTTCCAGGAAATTGATGCAGCGCAACAGGGTGGATTTGCCGGTTCCCGAAGGGCCGATGATCACCACAATTTCGCCCTTCTCAATGGTCAGATCGATCCCGTCGAGAACCACGGTCTTGCCGAAATGTTTGCTCAGTGACGCCAGTTTGATCATCGGTTATAGGCCTTGTTCAGGCGGATTTCCAGATAATTCTGAAGCTTGGAAAGTAGTTCAACCACGATCCAGTACATGATGGCGGCAACAATGAAAGCCTCGAAGTACAGAAAGCTGCCGGCCGCCTCTTTCTGGGTGGCCCCCATCAGTTCGGTGACGCCCAGAGTGAAGGCGAGAGAGGTTGCCTTGATCATGTCGATGAAGTAGTTCATCAGAGTGGGCAAAGCCACTCGGGTAGCCTGGGGCAGGACAATCCGCCGCATCAACTGGCCATTGGTCATACCGATAGACAGGGCGGCTTCGGTCTGGCTGCGGTCAACACCCACGATGGCGGCGCGAATGGATTCGGCCATGTAGGCGGAAAAATGCATGGTCAGGCCCATGACCGTCGCGGTGACGCCATCTATCACCGTTAGTGCACTGAACAGTTGGGGCAGCCCGTAATAGAACAGGAACAATTGCACCAGCAGTGGCGTGCCCCTGAAGAAAGAAATGAACACGATGGTCAGTTGGTTGAGCACCGGAATGCGCAGCACCCGGACAACGGCAAACAAGCAGGCGAGGATCAGTGCAAGCACCATTCCGATGCCCGCCAGTTGCAGGGTGAGAGGCAGGTACCTGAGCAGAACAGGTACCAGGCCAAGCATGTACTCGACGTTCAACACGTCCATAGGGAATCAGGCCTCGGTGTGCCCTTCAGGGCTGGGTGATGTCCGTGCCGAACCACTTCTCGGAAATGGACGCCAGGGTGCCGTTGTCACGCAGGGTCGTCAGGGCCTTGTTAACCTCATCGCGCAGGGCTCGCCCGGCTTCGGTGTCGTGGAACGGATAGGCATTGGTGATCTGTGAGAAAGTGTGGCCTGCCAGTTCAAGGGGCAACGGCTTCTCCTTGATGATCTGGCTGGCACTGACCCGGTCCATCACGAACGCATCCACGCGGCCCAGGGCGGTGTCCCGTTCCAGATTACTCTCATAGGTTTTAATCGTGATCTGGTCCGCATAAGGCAAGTCCTTCAGAAGTGCCTCGAAATTGGAGCCCAGGTTCACAGCAACGGTTTTGCCCTTCAAGTCTTCCACACCCCTAACTTCGGTATTGCCTTTTTTGGTCACAACTTGAGCACCGTCGTAAACGTAAGGGTCGCTGAAAACATACGCCTTCTTCCGCTCGTCGGTGATGGTGATCTGGTTGGCAACGGTGTCGATGCGTCCGGATTGCAGCATGCCGAACAGGCCGGAGAAATTGGCGGTTTCGTATTGGATATCACGCCCCATCTCCTTGCCCACAGCGTTCATGACATCGACTTCGAAACCTTTGAGCTCATCCTGCTCGACAAAGGTAAACGGGAAATACTGGCCGGACATCCCGACCCTCAAGGGCTCATCCTGTGCAAACAAAGGTGCGCTCGCGAACAGGGAAATTACCAACAATGTATTGATCAATAGTGTTTTCATAAAGCCTCCTTTCGATGTGCATCGTACCTGAAGCATAGTCGGGGGTGAAAATTGGGCAATTACGCCCTTCATTTGTTTTCAACAAGTGATTCGACATCGGCGATGATTGCAGGGGCATCCGTAAGCCGTGCCAGCCAGCTCAGAGGAATGCCGTGCTCACCGCCGACACCGTAAAGCGCTGCCAGGGCCGGCCCAATGATCCAGGCCCGTCCACAAGAATCACCCCCGCATTGAATATTGGCGCGCACGGCTTCTGTATAGCTGCGGGCATGGCTCAGAATATGAAAGATCACTGGCATGGCCTCATACAGATAACAGGTGCGCCCATAGGCGTCGCCCGCGCCGGGAGCGTCCAGAACAGAGCCGGTCCGGGCTTTGTTGAGGTTCTCCGGGGCGGGTGCTTCAGCAGTACCTGCGTCCAGAGCCACTGACATGGGGTTGCCCCGAAAAAGATGATCCAGAAGTCGCGCTGCGCATTTTGCCCAGGCCACGGCTTCGTCATTGTGATTGGTCACCCGAACCGCAGCTTCGACGACCTTCAGCAGGTTGTCGTTGCCGTAATAACTTGCCACCAGTGGTGGTAGTTTGGAGATTGCCGGCAGTTGCATGTCGTCGGCGCCACTTTCCGGCAGCAGGTGATGGTCGATGGTCTCGGCCAGGTGAACGCCTGCATCCTGTATCTCCGGTTCCTGATAGGTAAGGCTTATGGCTTTGCGGACCGGATCTGCCAGTTGCTCGCCACTCAGGCGTCGGGTGTAGGGTAAAACCTTCTGAACCAGCACCCGCTTTTGTTTTTCCGTCAGTTTGACCGCGGTGGCTGACAGGGCCTGCTCAATGGCTTTCTGTTCGATGGTGTTCAGGTTGTCCAGTGTGCCTCGGGTGGGGTTGTCGATATAACCTTGCCAGCGGCCACCGGGCCCGAAGAACGCCCGAAAGCGCCGCTGGTAATCGCGGATATCCAGGGTGCCGTTATGAGCCAGCAGGCTGTCGGTCAGCACTCCTGTGGCTGCACCATAGTGGCTGATATCACCAGCCTGTTTGCCTTCATGAGCAAAGTAACCGAATCCGCCTTTGAAATAGTCGGCCTTCGGTGGTAGAAATTCCGGCGATGCGCCGCCAACTTCATGGATGCGCTGGCTGTCGTACAGCCAGTGCAAACCGAGACTGGCCGCATCTGCAACCCACCCACCGGCAAGGGCGGCGATCATCGTGGCTTTTCTGTCGCTGGACACGGTGCAGGTCATTGGGAATCCTTATTCGTCATGGTCAGAATTTGAGATCGAGAAAGTTGCCCTTGGCTCTTCGGAGCAGTTCTTTTTCGGTTATCCGGGAGCTGGAGATGCTTTCCTCCCACTGTCTACGCCCGTCTCGCTCTGTGGATCGGTGGAACAACAGCAGTTGGCCATCAACGATCTTGAAGTTCGTCGGGTCAATGGTCTCCAGGCGCCCCTGTGCCAGATTATAGGGGCAGCTTCGTGGAAAGGACGGTGCATAGGCTGCCGGGTTTGCCTCGAAGGCCTCCTTCTGGGCGGCACCGGTGAACCAGTACACGTTCCCTTGATAGGTACTCTGATGGTCTCTGGAGCCCTTCTCGGGACGGCCCTGTTCATAGTAGGAGACGGGACTGTATCCTTCCAGGGCAAGTTGCGCGCGGGTCGCTTCGTTATCAGCGGCATAGGCCGACAGGGCTGGCATAAGGGCCAGTATCGTGAAGATGGTTGCGGCTACTCTGAGATCGTGGTTTATCATACGACTTCTCCAGTGATGGGTACCCGGAAGGGACAGCTTGGCTGGGCACGCATGCATTACACTCAACGTAGACGACTGTCGCGGCGTGTTGTTACAAAATTAGTAGTTGGGCGTCTCCCGTTTTCCGCTTGTTCAAAGAGGAGCTACGAGAGGGATCTTTCGGATTCCGGGAGATCTTGCCTGATCGCTACCAAATCGCCAGCCCGATGGCTGCCGCGATGGATATCGCAACACTGATGGCAACCCAGGCCCGACGGACTCGCCCACATTCGCCCTGCAATCCTCGTGATTCAAGGCAGCGCCGGGTTTCCCTGTAAAGCCTGGTCGGTGTCGCGAGATGTCTGTGATAGTGCCGGTTGAGGTAGTCAGCCAGCACAGGTGGCATGGTCTCCGGTGAATATCTGTGCCAGAGTTTCACCAGGCCGATCCGGTCACGCTTCTCAAGCGCGCGCCTTAGCCAGCCGGGGAATTGGCGGGTGGATGTGCAGGAGGCGAAGTCGATAATGGCGGGGCTGGCATCGTCACGAACCAGAATGTTGCCACGGTTGCCCAGATCCAGATGCACAAAGCCATGGCGGTGTATGTTTGCCGTCAGTTCCCACAGGTCTTTAAAAAACGCTCGGGGCAGCGGCGTGTTGCCGTCGAACTGGCGCAGGGGGAGCCCTTCAATGTAGTGGTAACTGATGATGTGGGGGTTCTCGAGTTTTACCTGCTGGGGGATGCCTTTCATTGCCGCGAGACTGCGGAGTGCGTGATACTCCCTCTTGGGAAGTAGTCGACCATAGATCAGCGCGCCGGGAAAACCACATTTGCTATAATCCTTGACCACTCTTGCGCCTGCAGGATGGATTTCCTTCTCTACAAGGGCCTGGCCCCACCTGTGCTTGTAAAGACGCTCTCTTGTCGCCACAGCTCTGCCCTCCTAACGCCAGTTGCCCGCTGTTGCCTGATGCCAGTCAGTGGCCCAGGAATCCGGGGCGCAGTCCGTATGCAAAAGACACCCATCCTCAATACAGGGATACAGCTGGGCATAGGTCATAATGCTGCCTTGATTGACCCGCCGATTAATATCCGCGGGCTCCAGATCTTCCAGTCGGTCCTTGCCCAGGATGCTGAGCAGTTCTGCCAGGGTTTCCATGGAGGAGTGATGGTAGTTGGCCACCCGTACACCCTTGTCGGTCACATTCAGCTGTTTGTAGCGCGCAGGGTTCTGGGTGGTGATGCCGGTGGGGCAGTTGTTGGTGTTGCAACTGCGGGACTGGATGCAGCCCAGTGCCAGCATCATGCCGCGGGCTGAGTTCACGGTGTCGGCCCCCAGAGCCATCAGCCGCAGCATGTGAAACGCCGAGAAAGCCTTGCCAGAGGCGACAATTCTGATCTTGCTGCGCACACCGATAGCTCGTAGAGCATTGTGCACAAAGTGCAGGCCATCCCGCAGCGGCATGCCCACAGAGTTGGTCAGTTCTATCGGCGCGGCCCCTGTGCCCCCCTCGCCGCCGTCCACGGTAATGAAATCCGGTCGCAGACCGGTTTCCAGCATGGCTTTACAGATACCCAGGAATTCCCGTTTGTTGCCGGGGCATAGCTTGAAGCCCACCGGTTTACCGCCCGAGAGGTTGCGCAGCTGCGCAACGAACTGGAGCAGTTCAATGGGATTGGAGAAGGCAGAGTGCCCGGGTGGCGACAATACGTCCTCCCCCATAGGCACCATACGGATACGGGCAATTTCTTCGGTAAGCTTGGCGGCGGGCAGCACACCGCCATGCCCGGGCTTGGCTCCTTGGGACAGTTTGATCTCGATCATTTTGACCGCATCCAGCCCAGCCTGCTTTGCGAACCGGTCCGGATCAAATACGCCTTCTGGCGTGCGGCAACCAAAATAACCGGTTCCGATTTGCCAGATCAGGTCACCGCCGTATTCAAGGTGCCAGTCGCTGATCCCGCCTTCGCCGGTGTTGTGGGCGAAGTTTCCGAGTTTGGCGCCGCGGTTGAGTGCCATCACCGCATTGCGGCTGAGAGCGCCGTAACTCATGGCAGAGATGTTCAAGGGTGAGGCTTCATAAGGCCTGGTGCACTCCGCACCGCCAAAGGTAACCCGCAAACTGGTTGGAAGGCACGCCTTGGGAGCCAGGGAATGGTTTACCCATTCATAACCGTCGCGGTAGACATCGAAGATGGTGCCAAAGGCGCGGGTATCGTTATCCTTTTTTGCGCGTTGATAAATCAGGCTGCGGAACTCCCGGTTGACCGGAGCGCCATCCAGGTCGGATTCCACAAAGTACTGCTGCAGCTCCCTCCGAACCGATTCGAACAGGTAGCGGAAGTGCCCAATAACCGGATAGATCCTGAGGAGTGTGTGTTTGTTCTGGGTAAGATCATGAATACCAAGAATAAAAACGGGCCCTATGATCAACCAAGCCCAGTTAGCACCCGGCCAGGCGATGCCGGCAAAAACCAAGCTGGCGCTAAGCGCCAGACCCGCGACTATGAAAGCTTGTCGAAAGACCATTAAGAATCCTGCTCTACAGCGTTGACAGAACCTCAGGAGCCCTGAGGTTCGTCCGGGTTTTGAGGCAAGGCTAACCGCTTAGCGATGCGACACCTGGCTTCCACCCTCTTGGATATCGAAGCTGGAGGGATTATTTCCGCGTTCGATATCTTCTGCGCTTATTCCTTCTGCGTGTGCGACCGCCCCCAAGGTAAAGGCGAAAAGGGCGGTTATCAGTGTTAGAGTTTTCATGATGCTGTTCTCCATCTTTGGTAAGGAGGCCACGCTCGTGCTGCTGAAGGTTCAGTCAACGTCCTGAGGTGTGGCTTTCACGCTATGGACACACGAGCGGTCAAAGGATTACAGATTTTCTGCATGCTGAGGTTTCTGGAGCGTCTGATTTTCGATGTAACAATCAGAGACGTTTGGTGGTCCTTTGAAAGAACGATTTAAAGGGTGAGGAAAAGCACCATGGCAAAAGCACAGCTCTTTAAAGGCGTGAAACGTTGTTCCAGACTACTCCCCTCGGGGCTGATGATTTGCGCTGCACTACTGGCGGAAAACGCCAAAGCTGATAAAACAATCAGGCTTGAACTTTCCAACGACGTTATCCTGAGTTCCGACAATCAGTTCACCAATGGCACATCGGTCATCATCTCGTCTGAACCTGTCAGCTCGCTGGATAGAACCGGGGGTACGCCAGCGTTTGGAAAGGCTCTGTTGGCCAGAGCCATTCCTGATAAGCCAGGGCTGAATTATCGTGAAAGTTGGGTGTTGGGTCAGAATATGCAGACCCCGGCGGACATTGAACACCCGGCGCTCATTGAAAATGATGTTCCTTACGTCGGGTTTCTGGGCTGGGGTAACAGCTTCTACGGCTTCGATGACACGTATTTCTTTGGTGCCCAGTGGCTGTTTGGCTGGGTCGGCGAACCGGCTTTGGCCGAGCAGTCCCAGAAGGCGGTGCATAAAGCGATCGGCGGTGACGATCCTGAAGGCTGGAACAACCAGCTCGATTTCGAGCCCATACTGAATGGGTATCTGAGTGCCAAGCGTCGCCTGTACCGCAATGCCTGGTTTGATGTTGCCCTGTCGGGAGATTTTGCAGTGGGTAACTTTTTTACCTTTGCGCAGCCAGGTCTGGAGTTCCGGTTTGGGAATCGTCCGCAGGGATTCCACTTTATTCCGGACCCGATAGGCCGCGGAATGGATTACGACGCGAACATTTTGCCCACTGGCGGCAGCTGGTTGTATGCCTCGGTCACGTTGAGGGCAACCTATTTTGCCTGGGCACTGCCGCGCGAGGGTAACCTTTTGGTAGACAATGAATGGACAGACAGGAATAGGGTCAGCATCAAGCGCAGCGTTGGTCAAACTATCCTGGGTTTGCACTGGATAGGGCCGCGTTTTGGCGCTCACTTGAGCCTCTGGCTGTCCACGGATACGGTCGACGACCGAAACTTGCCAGCAAGCGAAGACCCGAGAAACAGCTTTGGCTCTTTTATGGCGGAGTATCGGTTTTAGTACCGCCCGATGTGCCGGGCAGCGTTTTCGTGTCAATGAGAAACTGTTGAAACGGCTCTGATTGGCGCAGAAGCTCCCCGCCAAGTTCAATCAGGGCGTCGACGTCATCTGCAGTTAGTGCTGCCGTGGGAAGTGCATTGTAGTGGGCCCGCCTGGCAGGATCTCCCACCTGATTGAATGTCAGGGTTGAAAAGTAGACGTTAACAAGTGGCTTGCCGGATGGGCGGGTGAGGTTGAGGCTCTCGCCCCATGCCAGGAATTCCCGGCGCGCCTGGGAAATGTTTTCCGTGGTTAGTGTATTGAACGCCGCATCAAAGGAGGCCGCAAGGGTTTCGATTGTTCCCGGTTCCGCGCCGGATGCCGCCCAGGGGTAGGATGAATAAACCTGGGCATTGACCAGAACGACGAGGACTTTCTCAACGCTCTCGAGGGCGCGGCGGTTAAAAGCACCGGTCATTTGTTGGACGTCGCCACGATGGGCAACCGGGCTCATCATGGATCCTCGTACTCCTATGTTGTCCGTAATGCCCCCGTCGGCCAGGCTCAGATACGGCATCTGCGCCGGATCAAGGTAGCGTGACAGCCCTTGGGCGACGGCAAATTTCCTTGATAGCAGGTTGCGGTTATTCAGTGCCTCGGTAACCCATAATTTGTTCCTTGTTTCACAACCAGGGTAGTTACGGAGCCTCATGGACGCGAACGCGGGTGGTACGGTCGAAGAGGCCATAACGGCGTTGGCAACGGGATAGTTACTCAAGTCAGAGCAGAGAAAATCAAACTGTTGCTGTATGAAGGAGAACGTCAGCGCATTGTTCAAATCTGTGGCATTGATAATCACAAATGGAAGCGGCCCAACCGACAGATCGGCAAAGGTTTTGTCATCAAAAACCTGTTTGCCCAGAAACTCTGCCATCAGATCCGAGCGGTTGAAATCAGAAGAAATCAGCTGGGCCATGTTGTACGGGTTCGCCAGCATCCAGCCATAAGTACGCGGCCAGTTACGGCGTAGAAAACGTTCCTCGAAATCTTCAAACAGTCGATCGCCGAAAAGGCCGTAGTAAGCTGCAGTATAACTACCGCCCGAAACGGCGGAAATCACATCAACCTGGTCAAGTAATCGCGTGGGCTGGTTGTCAATCACCAGTTGCTCATTTCGAAGTGCATTCAGAACACCATAGGAAAGCGCTGCGGCCCGGGTTCCGCCTCCGGAAAAGGCAAGTACAACAAACAACCGTTCGTCGTTGGCGGGCAGTCGCGACTGGAAGTCATAGTGGTCAGCAACGGACGTGCCGCCCAGCTCGGTATTGAGTGTGCCCGTCGAGCAGCCACCCAGCAGTAGCATGAGTATCACCAGAATACCGAGGGGCGGTAATGGGATAGGACAGCGATTCTCACGAAAGAAAAACGTCATTTCATGGCCTGTGCTGTAACAATTGGCACTGCTTGGTAGTCCATTAAAAGTAGACCATCTTAACGGGCAAGGAAAAACACTATGACGAGATCCAAAGTCGAGTCTGCAAACTCCCAAGGCCAGAATCTTGCCGGCTTACTGGAGTTGCCGGGCTATTTTCCATTCGCCGGTTAATCAGGTTGTGGATATGCTCGTGACCTGGCCCAGCCGGTATCTCTAACGTTACGGAGTTAATCTGGCATTCGGGGGTACAGGGCTCTCATGATTTCAATCGCAATCACATTGACCATTGCGGCGGTGATTGGCTATACCGCTCAGGTAACCGGCCTCTGTATGGTCCGGGGTGTCAGTGACTGGACACGGGGCCGGCGGTTGCGCTTGACGGCCATTCTTATGGCCGGATTCTGGATCTACCTGTTTACCCCGCTAATCGCGTATTACAACCATTCCTTTCTGGCGGTCTACGCCTTTCACTGGTCTATTCCCCTGGGTGGCTTCATGTTCGGGATTGGGGCTGCAATTAACGGCGCCTGCTCCATTTCCACGGCCACGCGCCTTGCCAGCGGGGATCTGCGCATGGTGTTGACCATGCTGGGCTGGTTGGTCGGGTGGGTATTGCTGATCATCGCCGGTGTGGAGCCAGCCCTGCGCAGTACGCCATATCAGGCCGGGCTTTTGCCCTGGTTAGCCATGAGCGCCCTGATGCTGGTTTCAATACTGGTTTACTGGAGGTTCCATGATCGCTGGCGCCTGTGGAGCGGTATTATGTTGGTCGGTATTTTTGCCGGGGCGCTGTTCCTGTACGAGCCGGCCTGGTCGCCCAGTGATTTTGTCCGGGACTCAGGGCTGAATCTGATGGCTGGTACTTTGCCATTCCCGTCGCTATCCAGGGTGTTGATTCTGCTTGCCATGTTGCTGGGCATGACAGCCGGGGCCTGGCGTTTCCGGCGTTTCCGCTGGGTGTTGCCCGCCATCGGCGAAACGGGCAAACACCTTGGCAGCGGTCTTCTGATGGGGGTCGGTTCGGCCCTTGCGCTTGGGGGGAACGATTTCCAGTTGTTGCTGGCTTTGCCCGCATTATCCCCGGCCAGCCTCTCCGCCCTTGCAGGCATGCTGGCAGGGATCTGGTCCGGACAGCGCTTGACCGCACACCGAAGGCGCGGCCATTCCACCCCCGGGGGCGATGCCCGATCTTAACGTTATCGCCATGTTGGCCAGTCAGATGGGTGGCCAACATGGGAATGATGGCGGCGGTCGCGGGAGGGTAAAAAACCGGGACTGATTCTGTAACAATTTACAGGTTCGCCTGTCAGTAGGTCATGAGATACAGAACGACTTACCTTAATTGCCGCGCTGGCCCTATGTAACCTTTGCGTTGTTGGTCGGGTCGCAAACCCCTTGGGTGGAGCTGGTCTCCACCCTTTTTTTGATTGCCTCCTCGATTATCCAGAGCCTGTCCTGACCCCAACAGCTGAAGGTTCCATAGCGGAAACTCGGAACGCCCCAAAGCCCGCAGTCATACATTGCCTTACGGTTTACTTCCGCCCATTCACGCCAACTCTGATCATTTAACAGAGTCTCTGCCTTCTGCCATTCCAATCCAGCGCGCTCTACGATGACTTTCAGGCCCGCATCGGTTTCCGAGCGGATACCTTCGGCATTGACGGCTCGGGCGTAGCTAACCATGTATTCGATTTCAAGGCCCTGGGAGCGGGCGTATTCAAACAGGGCATAGCACCTTTCCACGCCAGGCCCGAGAGGGTCAGCGACAAAGCCATAAGGAATGCCCAGCTTGTCGGCTTCCCTTTTTGTGTCGTGGAAGATGTACCACTTCTTGGCATCGGGTACCGATTGCCCGCGCATCACCATGGGGAGCACCGGCCTCAGTTGCAGAGGTATATTCCATGCCTTCGCCAGCAGGATTGCCCGTTCCAGGCCGAGGTAGGAGTAAGGGCTGCGAATGGAAAAGAACACATCCAGAGGTGTCTCGGCGGCCGGATGGCCATCGGGTAATCTGGTGGCGGTATTTGTTAAATCAGCCCAAGTGCGCGTAAAGGTTATCGCCCTTGAGGCGTCCCGATTCAGCCCCTGATCCGTGAAGCTTCGCTCAAGATGGTCCAGCCGGTCTACGCCCCAGATCCACTCACCAAGGTACCAAATCATGCTGCCCTGATAATGGCCGAGCCGCCGGAGCATTTTTTCATTCTCGAGCAGGGTTTGATTATGAAGATCTGTAGGTTCCGGACCTGGCTCGCTTTGGGAATCGGAACTCCAGAGATCCGTCAATATGCGGGCAGCGGTATTGAGTCCGTCGTTGGCTTGTTCGGCCTGAAGCAGACGGGCGGTGGCGGCCTTGAGTTCGGTTTCCGAGAGTGGCGTTGGCCGGTCAGGCGGCGTGAGGTTATACAGTTTGGCGATCAGGGTGGCGTCCTGTTGAGCCCACGGGCCCCAAAGCGCCGGCTCGGGGAACATTTCTTCATCCAGTTGCCAAACGGTATGGAGCCGGATGCGCACCCCAAAGTGCTCCTGCAATTGGACAAGTGCCTGCAACAAGGGTAGCCCGAAAGGGTCTCGAGGATTCACGAACACCCGAACAAGGTCGCTCTCGCCCCGCAGCCTTGCCCGAGCTTTGTGCATGGATCGTTGCAGAGCATGTCGGTACGGACTGGAAAATGCGCGGGCGAACCAGGGCATAAGATCCGCTTTGACCGGGCGACGCATAGGAGGAGTCTCTTTATTTGTTATTGATTGATCAGAAAGTTCCTTACGTACTGTAACAGTTGCACTTCTCATGTGTCTCTACCCGTGAAACGCGAATAATCAATGCCTTGGAAGGTACCGAGGCAGTGAGTAACCGGAACGGAGAGCGCGACAAGATGACTCGGCACTATTGGATGGGTGGCAACAGGTCCTACGAGGAAGACCGCTTTTTTGACGAATCCCTCGACAAATCCCTGTGGCAACAGGCAGAGACCTCCGAGCAATGGCATGCCTGCTGGTATACCGGCATGCCAGATCCGGAGTTTTTCAGCCAGGTTGGGCCGGAACGAAAAATTAATCATATTCCCGGCAACAATGCCCTCACGGTGAAAAGCCGCCTGTACCGCAGCCTCATGGACCTGCGGGAACGCGTGGAACGGCAGGAGAAAGGCGGCGGACACCTGACCGATCGCCTGGCTTTCGTGCCTGGGGTTTTCTCCATGCCCGAGGATTATCACGACTTCCAGCAGGCGGCACTTGGCAACCCGGGCAAACGCTGGATTCTCAAGCCCAAGAATGCCGCCCGCGGAAAAGGTGTCCAATTGGTGGGTGACCCGGCGGACGTGCCCATGGAGTCCTCCTGGATGGTTCAGGAGTACCTTGAAAACCCCCATACCATGCATGGTCGAAAATACGTGCTGCGCCTGTATGTGCTGGTGTCTTCTGTTTCGCCCTTCAGGGTTTACCTTTACCGCCAGGGGTTTGCCAAGCTGGCGTCAGCGCCTTACGACGAAGAAAACGCAAATAATCCGTACAGTTACCTGACCAATCCTGATGTCAACGCTCTGAACCTTGAGGCCGAGGTGCCGGTGGAATTCGTGGATTTCGAGCGCTACCGGGCCTGGTTGCGGGAGCAGGGCCATGACGACGAGGCGCTGTTCGCCAAAATTGAGGATATGGTTGCCCTGACCTGCCTGGCAGCCCTGGAGCCCATGCGTGAGCGCTCACGAGTCATTGGCGCCGACACCCGGGGCTGTTATGAACTTATGGGCATTGACTGCCTCGTCGACGACAACCTTAAGCCCTGGATCCTGGAGTGTAACCTCAGCCCGTCTCTGGGAGTCTGCGCCGGCCCTGAGAGTGGCGGCGACATTGAGGAAGGCATCAAAGGCGCGCTGATAGGGGATATGGTTGAAATGCTTGGCCTTAACCGGCCTGCTGGTGCCGATTCTGCCGGTTCCATGGCGGAGCGACTGGTTCGGGAAACCCAGGCCGAAATAGCCAACAGTGGTGGCTTCAAAAACCTGATACCGGGGTCGGATCCCACGGTATACCTGCCGTTTATGGCCCTGCCTCGGCTGGCGGACTGGGTGGTTGCCCAAGCGCTCTCCGACCGTCCGGTGAAACAGCCCCGTCTTGAACGGTGGATGTCCGAGGAGACCTTCAGTGAAGACCAGGTCTATGTCTACGACACCCGGCTGGGCCACCTGAGTAGCCTGAACGAGACCGCCTCACTGATCTGGTTGATGGCCACAGAAGGTGCCGGGCCGGATGACATTGCGTCGACGCTGGTAGATTCCGCTTTCAAAAGTATGCCTGTGGCCCCGGACGCCTGGGCTATCCGCAACGATGTATGGAATACGCTGGCTGACTGGGTTAACAACCGTTTTCTGGTGCAATCTGAGAATCACCCGGCTGAACCGGTTGCGCTGGAATCTGTCCAGCCGCCATTCCCGGAGACGTCCGCCATGATGTCGATGGTGCTGGCCTGCGGTCGCTTCCGGGCCCGGTTCTTCACCGACAGTGCAGCGTTGGTCAATCGGATTGAAAATCTGTTGCAGCCGATGGCGGTTTCCGACGAGGCGGGAAAAGACTCGCTGCCCCGGCTCGAAATTGTCCGGGATACGCCGGGCTTCACGTTGATTCTCGATGGTCAGGTGCTCCACCCACGGTTGCCGCTTTCGGCTGTCGCGCCCGCGCTTGCACACTGCCTGGCAACGCACGCCGCCAAACATGCTGACATCGCTATAGACGCCGGCCTGGTTGCCGGCCCCGATCAGGCTGGCCCGATGTATATGGTCAGCCATAGTGAGCCAACCCTGCGTGACGCGCTCACCCTTGCTCTGTCTACCCACTGGCGTGCTGATTATGGTCGCGGGGCACTTCTGAAAGCCTCCGGAGACGATCACATTGAAGGGCTGGGTTTGCCCCTGCAGGCCCCCGACCAAGAGGGAATGCTCCTACCGGCAATGGCGGGTATGACGGGCAACTCCGCCCAGGTACTTGCGGTGCTTGTTCCCACGAAAGAGCCACTCGAGGACGAAAGCGGTGTACAGGCCATGACCGTAAATGAGGCACTCAGACACCTCATTGCCAACTGCTGTTCCGAAGACGGGCGGCCACTGGATACCGGTGGCTTCACCAGACTTGCAGGTTGGCTGGAAGGCTGCGAACGCTATCTGGTTGATATGAATAATCCGGAGGCCGCTGCTGCGGCACTGTCCGGGCGGTGTTCTATGAGAGCACCGCAAAAGGCATCCGGGAGCCGTTGAGTACAAATATTCTTCGATTCCGGGTATTGGGAGGCCAGGCATACAACCTGGCAATAACGTGAAAAGCAAAGGGGACGCATCATGTCCAGAGAAACGCAGAAACAGAGATTGCTCGGCAAGCTTGCCCGGGGCATGGCCTACACGGGCCCCGTGTTTGCAGTCGTTATAGGCGCCTCGGCGTTCAACGTCTCAGCCGCCGATGTTACAGCGGAGCCAGGCTACCTGATGCTTGCCGCAGGAGAGGCGGAAGCCGAGGGTGAAGCCAAGAAGAAGGGCTATGGAGAAGGTGAAGCCGAAGGCAAAGGTGAAGCCAAAGGAGAAGGTGAAGGAGAAGCTGAAGGCAAAACCAAGAAGAAAGGCCATGACAAGGATGACGCCAAGGGAGAGGGCGAAGGGGAAGGCGAGGCCGAGGGAAAAGCCAAAGGCTGAGATGTTGATCGATGTGGGCATGAGTAACGCTTGTGTCCACTCGGTCGCTTTCAGTGCTTAAAAGAACAACAGGAAACGGATGAATACCATGACACAGCCAGTTTCAGATAAGCGTCGGGACGTGAGCGACATTGTGGAAGAAAATGCCCATGCCATCGGGCAACTCGTCGACCTGTTGCAAGCGTTGCCCGGGAACCTGTACCGGCAAAGCTTTGGTCACAGGAAACAGCATGTGATTGGCAAGCACGTTCGTCACATCATCGATCACTACAGCGCCCTGTTGTCGGCCACTGATTGCCCCGGGGCATTGCTTGATTATGAAAACCGGAACCGTGATCTGTCACTGGAAACAGACCGACGGACCGGAGGGCGTCGTCTGTCAGTCATCTTGCGGGAATTGCGCAACCGGTTTGGAACAGAGCATTGCAATGAACTTGCGATGCTGCACAACAGTGATGGCCAGCGGCAAGTGGTATCCACCAGTGTCGATCGTGAACTGGTTTTTCTCGCTAGCCACACCATTCATCACATGGCCATTATTGGAATGCTTGCTGAGCAGGCAGGTGTAGAAGTTAGTGCTGAATTCGGAGTCCATCCGTCGACCTTGCGCTACCTGGAAAGCCAGGTGTCGGGCATGGCCAGAAGTGCCTGAGACCTTGTGTACCCTGAATAAGGGAAAAATACGACTGGAGGTTGTTGATATGTCCACAAATAAAAACCGAAAAGAACTCTTACGCAAACTGTCCCGAAATCTCATGGTGACTCTTCCCATGATGACGGTGGTGACTGTAGCGGGTTTCAGCACGGGTTCCGGCTCTTTTCTGGAGCTGATTCCATCCGCCGAAGCGGCGCAGGGTGAGGCTGAAGGTGAAGCAAAAGGTGAAGCAGAGGGAGAAGCCAAAGCTGAGGCAGAAGGCTCCGCCAGAGGAGAAGGCGAAGCAGAGGGCCGCGCCGAAGGTGAGGCCGAGGGCGAAGCAGAAGGCGAGGCCAAGGGAGAAGGTGTATCGGCCAGTCTCAAGAAAGCGGTTCGTCGGCCTGAAGGTTACACACCCTACCAGGGCAATGTGGCCGAACTGAGAGCCAAGGGTGAGAAGCTGTTCAACGACACCAGCCTGTCCTCCAACGGCCTTGCGTGTGCCACTTGCCATACAAATGGCATGCTCTACAACCCTACCTTCAAAAAAGAGTACCCGCATTTCGTGGCTATGGGCCAGCGTGACTTTGGCATGGACATGGTGCACCTGGATGAAATGGTTCAGATTTGCATGGTGGCGCCGATGGCAGCGGAGCCTCTGGAATGGGGGTCCGAGGAGTTGGCGGCACTGACCGAGTACACACGAATGGAGCAAAAGAAGTTCATCGACAAGTAATTACGTTGGTTTGCATTAGTGAGGTTGTTGTCGACCTTGGGTGGGGCCAGAACCCCCACCCTTTTTTATTGACCCGCAACCGGGGCAGGTTAAAGATTTGCCCAGTTGATGGCTCTGAAATCGAAGCTGTTTTCCAGTGTTGGTTTGATAATCCGGAAATACGGAGATGCATCAAAATCTCGCGGCGTGAACAAGGATGTTTGCCGGATACGGTAATGCTCGCGAATACAGCCCCTGCAGCTCGGGTCGTCTGAAGGTATCGTGTCGATGGTCGGAAGTATCGGATAGCGCAGGCGCTGAAAACCCTCGGCAATAAACGTGGAACAGATCGCTCGTGTGGGATCGCCGCTTCCAAGCGACAGTAATTTGTGCCGGTGCCGGGCAGGCACCGGCGGTGTCTGGATAAGATAGCGCGCCAGATCAAACACATTCTTCATGTCGTACTGGTTCCCCAGCCGGCTCAGTGCGTAATCGGTGAGCATACGCATGTTATCGTCATCCAGCCCTACAGGGCGGCAGATACGGGTATGGCTATTTCGATAATAGGAGAGCGGCAAGGGGCGAATACCGAACTCCAGATCCGCCTCGATCAGCGTGTGAGGCTCGCCATCACACGATGTTCCCAAACCTGAATTCGGCCCGAGGTAAAGCGCCGCATGAGACCAGGTTGACTGGGTCAGGTACTTTATCGCGACGCTGACGCGTGTATTACCTTCTACAAGCAGGACGTCTCCGGGCCTGAGTGCCTTTTCCAGCGCTTCATAGGTTGAAGTCGGCACGGAATGCTGCGCTACCTGTTTGGAAAGATAGGCAGCCAGGCGCCTCGACAGCCAGTTCAGAAACATGCAGTACCCCGGTCGTAAATCTGTTTATATTGATAACACAGACAGACAATCGGGGCACCTGTTACACAAGCCGCCAATGCATGGTGCTAGGCAAGGGCGGGAGACGGCTGCCGTGAAAGCGTAAGGGTATCGTAGTCCCGCAGCAGGAATAAGGCGGCACAGGCGGCCAGCATTGGCCAGGCAGCAAAAAATACGAGGTTGTCGAAAGGTTGGAGGTATTTGCTGAATGACGCGAGGGTGGAAACCCCGTGGAACACCAGAATGGCGCCGTAGGTCCAGGTTTTAAAGAGCCCTGCGACGAAGGCGAGAATCAGTGCCAGTTGGGCGACACCAATTGCATAAAAAGCGCTTTCTCCAAGACTTCCTAGCCCATAGAACGCGGTAAAGACTTTGGCCGCGTGTTCGGGTTGCACCAGTTTGTCCAGGGTCCAGAACAGAAATACAATAAAAACGCCGAGTCTGAGCAACAGCAGGGCAAGGGGTAACTGTTTGGGCATTCCTTTCTCCTTTGTGGTTTTTGAACGATCGCTCCAATGACAGGGATGGTCGTACAGAGTTCCACCCAAGAGATCAATTTTGTAACAGCCAGACACGGCTATGTCTGGCAGAACGCCAAATATTGTTGAGGTGTTGATGTCTTTTATCGGGATTTTGCGTAAGCAAGCTCGCCATTGCAGCGAAGCCGGTGTACTTGCCATAAGCGATGGCACGCCCCGGCGTGCCGCAAAGTTGGCGGCGGTGGTAGGTACCCTGCTGGTGGTGATTAATCAGTGGGAAGCGGTCACCGGAGCGGGTTCAATGGACTGGCTGAAGGTTGCGCTAACCTATTGCGTGCCCTACCTCGTCTCGACCTATACCAGTGTAAGCAAGGACATGCACTTACTACGGGAAGCCGAAATGGCAAGACAGAGTGTGCACGAAGAAGCTCAAAAGACCCAGGTTCGGCAAGGCACGTTGTAAAAAATTCGCTGAACGGGTGCCTGACAACCCCGTGAGCGCCAGGTTTTATTCTGTTATTCGCGAACGCCGCCCTCGGATTTCCTGGCTCCGAGGGCTTCGGCCACCCGTTCATCGATTTTGCGAATCAGCTCCTCATTTTCCTGTCCGGATGAATGCACCTTTAAAAGATCGGTACTCGCGCGCAGATTGCCGATAAAAGTCCGGCAATGTCTGCACATCATCAAATGCATTTTCACGGACAGGTTCTGTCGACCGGTCAGCTCGTCATCGATGTAGTCACTGGCAATTTCGGCCAGATCCTTGCACATTAGCATTCGCCCGTCTCCTGGAAGGTTTCCACCATGAGAAAGATTTTTTGCCTCCCACGGTGTAGAAGTACACGGAGGTTAGAGGCGCTCACATCAAGAATGTTACACACATCTTCAGATTTGTGCTGGTGAGCTTCATAAAGCATCAGGGCAGAACGCTGGGTTTCCGGCAAGTTGGAAAGGTGTTTATCCAGGCAATCGCTGAGGGCATCGTTTTCCATCAGCGTATCTGCAGATTCGTGAAATTGCAGCTTGGGCGGCACACCCCAGCGGCCGTTGGAATTGAAGCGGCTGGCCAATTCCGGATCCAGGGTCTCGGAAAAATCGGTTGCCACCTCCCGGTTACTGGTGCGGAGCCTGTTTTTGCAGCGGTTGGCGACGATGCGATGCAGCCAGGTTTTCAGGCCGGATCTGCCCTCAAACTTGTGGATGGCATCAATGACTGTCACCCAACAGTCCTGAACAATTTCTTCCGCGCTGGACGGGTCCAGATAGAAGCGCGCAACGGCCAGCATGCCCGGCGAATACTCCCGCACCGCAGTCTTGTAGGCGGTCGCGTCGCCTTGCCTCAGGTTGTCGATCAATGACGCTTCAATTTCCGGATGAACCGATGTGCTCATGGGTTTCCGTTCCTGGTAAGTCTGAGTTGGCTTGTCGTCTCTATATAGTGTTTCAGAACCGTAAAAAGTTCCGACATTCTTTAGTGATTGCTCAAAAACTTTAGTTCATGGAAGATGTAACATCCAGTCGGTGATCGTGTCTTAGCGATAACAACGTATTGGTTTATACACTTTTAATAGGCATGAATATGAATCGCAGCAAGCTTCTCCTTATTATTTTTATCGTCGCGATTGTGGGTATTTTCCTCGGTTTCGACGGGCATAAACTTCTCACACTGGAAAATCTGCAGGGACATCAAGGCGCTCTGGCGGAATGGATAGATCAGAACCTTCTGCTGGCGGTTACTGGTTATGCTGCGATTTATGTGGTTGTAACCGCCTTGTCTTTACCAGGTGCGACGATCATGACTCTGGCTGGCGGCGCCTTTTTCGGCAACCTCTATGGTCTGGCTGCGGTTTCCATTGCTTCAACCTTGGGTGCGTCCCTGGCATTTCTGGTCGCCCGGTTCCTGATGCGTGACACGCTGCGCAAGCGATACGCTGAAACCGTGGCGAAGATGGACCGGGGGATTTCAAAGGATGGCGCTTTTTATCTGGCCACCCTGCGATTGGTGCCGGTTTTTCCCTTTTTCCTGATCAACCTAGCCATGGGCCTCACCGCCATGAAGCTGCGCACCTATGCGCTTGTAAGTTGGGTCGCCATGCTGCCGGGCACGTTTGTCTACGTGAACGCCGGCACCCAGCTGGGGCAAATCGAGTCTACCGCTGACATCGTCTCGGCTGATTTGCTGCTTTCCTTCGCGTTGCTGGGTCTTTTCCCGCTTATTGCCAAGTTTGTCGTCGGTTTCATCCGTCGTCGTAAAGTCTATGCGGGCTGGCAGAAACCTGAGCACTTTGACTACAACCTGCTGGTGATTGGTGGCGGCTCTGCCGGCCTTGTTTCCGCTTACATTGCTGCCGCGGTGAAGGCCAAGGTGGCGCTGATTGAAAAGCATAAGATGGGCGGCGACTGCCTGAATACCGGCTGCGTGCCCTCGAAAGCTCTGATTCGCAGTGCCAAGGCAGCCGATACGCTGCGCCATGCCAACCGCTATGGGCTGGAATCGGTGCCGGTGAAAGGCTCCTTCAAGAACATCATGAACCGGGTGAAAGAAGTGATTGCCAAGGTAGAGCCCCATGATTCCCCGGAGCGTTTCCGCAAACTGGGTGTGGACTGCATCTCTGGCGAGGCGAGCTTCGTATCTCCCTGGGAACTGGAGGTACGGCACAACGATGGTCACACCGAACGCCTGACGGCGCGAAGCATTATTGTTGCCACGGGTGGCAAGCCGGCTGTTCCGCCCATTCCTGGTTTGGAAGACATGCAGCCCCTAACCTCCGAGAACCTGTGGGAGCTGCAGGAGCAACCGGAGCGTTTGTTGGTGCTCGGCGGTGGCCCCATCGGCTCTGAGCTGGCACACGCCTTCGCCCGGTTGGGTAGCAAGGTGATTCAGGTCGAGCGTGACGACCGTCTGTTGGCAAAAGAAGACGAAGATGTTGCCGCATTGATTCTGGAGCAGTTTGAGGCTGACGGTATCGACGTACGGCTGCGACATTCTGCGGCTGAGTTTTGCATTGAGGACGGTGAAAAAGTTGCTTACTGCGATCACGGCGGTGAGCGGGTGCGCATTCCCTTCGATCAGGTTCTGGTGGCTGTTGGCCGTGCGGCAAACACCACGGGCTTGAACCTGGAGCGTATCGGCGTGGACACCCAGCCCAATGGCACTATTCCGGTTGAAGACGATATGAGTGTTCGTTACCCCAACGTGTTTGCGTGCGGTGATGTGGCCGGCCCCTATCAGTTTACCCATGCCGCTGCGCATCAGGCCTGGTATGCGGCTGTGAACGGTCTGTTTGGTCAGTTCAAGCGCTTCCGGGTGGATTACCGGGTAATGCCCTGGGTAACGTTCACCTCGCCGGAGGTGGCGCGGGTCGGGCTCAGTGAAGCAGAGGCCCGGGAACAGGGCGTCGCTTATGAAGTCACCCGGTATGGCCTGGACGATCTGGACCGAGCCATCGCCGAGAGTGAGGATTATGGCTTTATAAAAGTCCTCACGCCGCCGGGCAAGGACAAGATTCTTGGTGCGGTTGTTGTCGGCTCGCACGCGGGTGAAATCCTCGCGGAATTCACGCTCGCAATGAAGCATGGCTTGGGCTTGAACAAGATTCTGGGCACCATTCACCCATACCCGACCTGGAACGAGTCGGCTAAGTACGCGGCTGGTGAGTGGAAGCGAGCCCATGCGCCTGAAGGCATTCTGAAATTGTTGGAGAAGCTGCATGGCTGGCGCCGGGGTAAAGGCCAAACTCGCCAACAGAAACGTAAAGAAATAACTGCGGGCTGAAAAAAGTTGGGCGATGGCGGAAACAAAACCGCATCGCCCGTGTCCGAGCACCCTTATTCTTGAACCATCGAGGAGCAACTATGCCCCTGATCGAAACCCGACCGGCCCGCAGCAAACGTATTCCGGCTGTGGAAGTGCTGGAGTCCAGAGCCTTCGACAGCTGGACTCATACCCGTAATGGCGATCCCCGGGGTTACATTGACGCAAACAAGCTGAAAGAGCTGTGGATCCACACAGGCACTGCCTGCAATTTGGCCTGTCCTTTCTGCCTGGAAGGCAGCCATCCCGGAGATGGGCGTATTCCCGGCATGAAGTTGAGCGATGTGAAGCCGTTTATTCACGAAGCCATGGATATGGGTGTGGAGCAGTTTTCTTTCACCGGCGGCGAGCCGTTCGTGATTCGCGATTTTGTGAACATTCTGGATTACGCCAGCAAGTATCGCCCCTGCTTTGTGCTGACCAACGCCACCGAGCCGTTGCTCAAACGTCGGCATCAGGTGTTGCCGTTGCTGGATAACCCCTATCCGATTCACTTCCGCGTTAGCCTGGATTTCCCTGACCGCGCCCGCCATGACAAGGATCGCGGTGAGGGAAGCTTTGACCAGGCGCTGGAGGGCATTCACTGGCTGGTTGAACAGGGCTTCAAGGTGTCTATTGCACGCCAGACGGATGTCGATGAGGTGGCTTCGGAGGTTGAGTCTGCTTTTCGTGGGATATTTCGTGAATGGCAGATTCCGGAAAACCTGGCGTTTACGGCCTTCCCGGATTTGGGCACCCCGGGTTCGGAGGACGGCAGTCCGGAGATTACCGAGAACTGTATGGAGAAGTATCCGAGCATCGATAGTCGTGCGCATTTTATGTGTGCCTATACGCGGATGCTGGTGAAGAAGGGCGATTCGGTGCGGGTTTATGCTTGCACGCTGGTGGATGATGATCCTCAGTATGATTTGGGTGGGTCGCTGGCCCAGAGCATGGATGAGCGCATTATGTTGCGGCATCACCGGTGTTTTTCCTGTTACCGGTATGGGGCTAGTTGTTCGGCGCCTGGTTAGTTTTTTTAAGGCTGGTTGTTGGGAGTTGGCGGCATGGGGGATGTGTATTTATTTTCTTGGAAAAACAACTCGCTGCGCTCAGACATTTTTTCCGGCGAAACTAAATACACATCCCCCATGCCGCGGCTTGCTCAGTGCGGGCCTCCTGTGCTGAACATCGAAAAACCCCTGGATAAAACGAGGAAACATACAAGGTGAACATTACAGAAGCCTCCCTGTTTTGGGGGTTCCTGCTGGTTTATGGCGTGGTTATGTACGTGCTGTCGCCGAAAAGCAGGAATGCGAACTCTTTTTACAAAGGCGCGGATGATCAGGGTAATCCGGTTAGTCAGTGGTCGCTGACGGCGAGTATTTTTATCAGCTGGATTTTTGCCAAGTCAGTGACCAATGCGGCGAATCTGGGGGCGGATTACGGGGTGGTCGGGGGGCTGGCTTATGCCAGTTACTGGCTTTCGATTCCGATGGCCGGGTACATCATTTACCTGATTCGTACGCAGACCGGCGCGCGCAGTTTGCAGGATTTTCTTACCTCGCGGTTTGGGCGTCTGGCCGGGCTGGCGTTTGCGGCGGCTATTCTGATCCGGCTTTATAACGAGGTTTGGAGCAACACGGCGGTTGTGGGCGGTTACTTCGGGTTGCCCGGGGAGTGGGAGTATTATGTTGCCGCTATGGTGTTCACGGCGTTTACGCTGGCCTACAGCCTGAAGGGCGGGCTGCGCTCTTCGATTTTTACCGATGTGATTCAGACTTTTGTATTCGTGTTTTTCCTGGGTGCAGTGTTGTTCATGATTATCCCTTCCAACGATTCCGCCGTTTTGCTGAGTGAGGGCGAATTCCGGTTAAACGCAGGGTTTGATTTGTTGCTGGTGGCTCTGTTGCAGATGTTCAGCTACCCGTTTCACGACCCGGTGCTGACGGACCGTGGGTTTGTGAACAAGGAAAAAACCATGCTCAAGAGCTTTGTGGTTGCGGGCTTGTTGGGCTTTGTCGCAGTGTTTTTGTTCAGCCTGGTGGGCGTTCACGCACGCCTTAATGGTATCGACGTCATGGGCAATGCGCCGGTGGCGGTGGGGCAATCATTGGGGCTGGCGGCTTTGTTTTTCATGAGTGTGGTGATGATGACGTCTGCGGGCTCTACTCTGGATTCAACCTTTACCTCGTTGGCGAAATCTCTGGCGGTGGATCTGCCGCGGCTGGTGCAAGGTGCTAAAGACCGACTGCCGAGCATGCGTGTGGGTGCTGTGGTGATGATCGTGTTTGCGGTAATTGGCAATCTACCGATGTTCGCTGGCACGGATATTCTTAAGGCCACCACTGTTTCCGGCACGATGGTGATGGGGTTGGCGCCAGTGTTTCTGTTCTATGGGTTCACCCGCTGGTCACCGTGGAGTTTTCATCTCAGCTTCTGGACGGGGCTTGGGCTTGGCGTTCTTTTGGCGGCGGGGCTTATTCCGGCGAGCTGGGCGATCGGGGATGGCAAGTACGCCACGCTGTTGGGCGTTAACGCCTACGGGTTCCTGATCTGCACCGCTGGTTTCTTCCTGCCGCTGGCTGTTCGCCTGCTGGCCGGGAAAACTCTGGCGGCGGGAGAGGCGCGATGACGGAAGGCCGCAGCTGTCCTTTGGCTTATCGCTATCAACCCGCTTCTTTGTGCGCGGAGCCCGTGCCGGTTACTGAAGAGGTTCTGTATGTCATTGGCGGGCTGTACGGCAACCCGTTTGCGCTTGATGAAATCGAGAACATGGCGCTTGCGGAAGAGCGGCAAGGGCGCAGCGTAAAGTTAGTGTTCAACGGTGATTTCAACTGGTTTAACGCCAGTGATGAGCTGTTCCGCGATATCAACAGCCGGGTACTGAGCCACACGGCCAGTCTGGGCAATGTGGACTATGAACTGGCGACGCCGAGTAGCGGTGCCGGGTGCGGCTGCGCCTACCCCGAGTTTGTGGATCAGGCTGTGGTGGAGCGCTCGAATCAGATCATGGCGCGGCTACAGACACTTGCCGAAGCGCATCCGGATATTCAGAAGCGGCTGGCCGCTCTTCCAAGATATCACTGCCTGTTGTTTGGAGGCCTAAAGATTCTGGTGTTGCATGGTGATCCGGAATCTCTGGCGGGTTGGGGCCTGGCTCACGAGTCCTTCTCTGCGGGTAACGAGCAAAATCTGGGCCAGTGGTTCCGGGCCTCCGGGGCCGATGTGATAGCGTCTACCCACACTTGCCTGCCCGTGCTCTGGTCGGGCGACGTGGAAAGTCGGTCTTGCATCGTCGCCAATAATGGCTCATCCGGTATGGGTAACCTTAGTGCGGATGCCCGAGGGCTGGTCACTCGCATAAGCCGCACGGCTTCAGCGCTTGAGCCGGTGGCCGGGCTGATTGCCGAAAGTGGGCTTCGGGTAGATCTGATACCTGTAAACTATAACGTCAGTGCATGGTTGGAGCAGTTTGATCGCCTCTGGCCTGCGGACTCACCGGCAGCCAACTCGTACCGTGAGCGCCTCCTGAAAGGCACGTCTCTCACTCCTGGCGACCTCGTTTTCCCTTCGATTATTTAATCTTTTCTGCGCTGACGAATACGTTAAACCGGTCTATTCTTGAGGTAACAGGCTAGTCTTCCCAAGGCAGTGCTTGGCGGCCCGACTTGAATTATATTTTGTGGTCTATATAATTTACCTCTAACTTTCTAAGGTGAACTACCTACGTTATGACTTCAGAAGGATCGAATACCACCGCCATCACCCTGCGTACACCCGCCAAGGATGATGGCTTCAGGCTCCACCAGTTGGTAGCGGAATGCCCTCCTCTGGATGCCAACTCTATATACTGCAACCTTTTGCAGTGCAGCCATTTCGCCGACACCGGCGTTGCTGCAGAGAAGGACGGCGATCTCGTCGGCTTTATCTCCGGATACATCCCTCCCCAAAAGTCCGAAACTGTATTTGTCTGGCAGGTAGCCGTTCACGAGAAGGGTCGTGGGCAGGGTCTGGCCAAGCGGATGTTGAAGGAAATCGTGTCACGGGCAGCGTGCAAAAACGTGACCCACATGGAAACCACAATTACTGCCGATAACGAAGCATCTTGGGCATTGTTCCGTTCGTTTGCGCGGGACATGGGTGCCGAACTTGAGCACCATGAGCATTTCGAGAAAGACACCCATTTTGGCGGCAAGCACGATTCCGAGTTTTTGCTGCGCATCGGGCCGTTTACCAAGAAGCCCTGAGCCCATATGAAGCCCAGAGAGCATAAAAAGCCCTGAGCATTTTTTAAGCGGCGCCATGCCTGCTCATGTGCACTAGCCTCAGAGCTATCTTTTAAAGAACCCTATTGAATAGGCCGAATAGGCCGAACAGGCCAAGAGGTAAAACTATGGAAATTTTCAAGACCACTGAATCCGAAGTACGTGTATACAGCCGTGCCTTCCCGGTGATTTTTAATCGCGCCAAGAACGCGCATCTTTACACTGAAGATGGCAAGCAGTATCTGGATTTTCTGGCCGGTGCCGGTTCACTGAACTACGGTCATAACAACGACATTTTGAAAAAAGCACTGCTTGAATACATCGAAGCAGACGGCGTGAGCCAGGGTCTGGATCTATTCACCACGGCCAAGCATGACTTCATTGAGTCCTACAAGAAGTACATCCTGGACCCGCGTGGCCTGGACTACAAGATGCAGTTTACTGGCCCGACCGGTACCAACTGCGTGGAAGCAGCCCTGAAGCTGGCCCGCAAAGTGAAGGGCCGTAGTGGTATTATCTCTTTCACCAACGGTTTTCATGGCGTGACTCTGGGCGCGGTTGCTGCAACCGGTAACAAGCATCATCGTGGTGGTGCGGGCGTTCCACTATCGGGCGTAGACTTCATGTTCTACGACGGCTATCTGGGTGAGAACGTTGATACTCTGGAGGTGATGGACAAGTTGCTTTCTGACAGCTCTTCCGGTGTTGAGCTGCCTGCTGCGGTTATCGTGGAAGCGATTCAGGGCGAAGGTGGTCTGAATGCTGCCCGCGCCGAGTGGCTGAAAGGCTTGGAAACCCTGTGCAAGAAACACGACATTCTGCTGATTCTGGACGATATCCAGGCAGGTAATGGTCGGACCGGTGACTTCTTCAGCTTTGAGTTTGCAGGCATCAAACCTGATATTGTGACGGTGTCCAAGTCCCTGAGTGGTTATGGTCTACCCATGGCGCTGGTGCTGTTCAGGCCAGAGCTGGATGTTTGGACCTCAGGTGAGCACAACGGTACCTTCCGTGGCAACAACATGGCGTTCATCACTGCCCGCGCCGCTGTTGATACCTATTGGAAAGATGACAAGTTTGCCAACGAAGTGAAGGAAAAGACTCAGGTTCTGGGCGATGCGCTGCAGGCGATTTGCGATAAGTACCCGGGTCAGTTCAAAATGAAAGGGCGCGGCCTGATGCGCGGCATTGAGGCGGCTAACGCGGACATCACAGGCGCGATTACCCAGCGCGCTTTCGAGCACGGCCTGATCATTGAGACCAGTGGTCCGAATGATGAAGTCATCAAATGCCTGATGCCGCTGACAACCAGCAAGGATGACCTGAAACTGGGTGCCGAACTGCTGGCAAAAAGTGTGGATGAAATCATGCAGGAAGGAATCAGCGAGGCGTCGTAAGACGCCCCGTCGCCAAGAAAATTCATTCTGCAGGGTAGCTAAGGTAGAACTATGACTAGTCAATTACATACCGTCGAAAAAATCGGCGGTACGTCAATGAGTAACTACGAAGCCGTGCGCGATAACATCATCGTTGCGGACCGTAGCAAGGAAGATCTCTATCAGCGTATTTTCGTGGTGTCGGCCTACAGTGGTGTGACCAACGAGTTGTTGGAGCACAAGAAGACAGGCGAGCCGGGCGTTTATGCACTGTTCGCCGATGCGGAATCTGACTGGGCCTGGAATGATGATCTCACCCAACTGATCAAGTTTGTTACGGACATCAACGGCGAGCTGTTTGAAGATCCTATGCTCAAACAGCAGGCGGATCAGTTCATTACTGATCGTGTTGAAGGTGTTCGCGGGTGTTTGATCGATCTGCAACGCCTGTGTTCTTACGGCCAGTTCCAGCTCGAAGAGCACCTGCTGACCGTTCGTGAAATGCTTGCAGGTATTGGTGAGGCCCACAGCGCGTTCAACACGACGCTTAAGCTGCAGCAAGAAGGGATCAATGCACGCTTTGTGGACCTAACCGGCTGGCGCGACACGGAGCTGCTGCCGCTGGACGAAAAGCTGAAGCAGACGTTTGCCTCCGTTGATCTGAGCCGTGAATTGCCGATCGTAACCGGCTATGCCCAGTGCAAGGAAGGCCTGATGCGTACCTTTGATCGGGGCTACAGTGAGATGACGTTCAGCCGTGTGGCGGTCATGACAGAAGCCCGCGAAGCCATCATCCACAAGGAATACCATCTGAGTTCTGCCGATCCCAATATTGTAGGCGCAGAGAAAGTGGTCCCCCTGGGTCGCACCAACTACGATGTGGCCGACCAGCTGGCAAACCTGGGTATGGAAGCGATTCACCCCCGTGCCGGTAAAGGCTTGCGTCAGTCAGAAATTCCGTTGCGAGTGATGAACACTTTTGAGCCGGAACATACCGGCACTCTGATCACTGGCGATTATGTGAGCGAAAAGCCACAGGTCGAGATTATTGCCGGTGCCAAAGGTGTGTTTGCCATTGAGGTATTTGATCAGGACATGCAGGGAGAGCCCGGATCGGACCGTCGCATCCTCGAGATCCTGAGCCGCTTCAAAGTACGCTTTATGGCCAAGGATACCAACGCCAACAGTATTACTCATTACGTAGACAGCACCCTGAAACACGTAAAACGCGTGGTGAAGGCGCTGAAAGATGAGTTCCCCAACGGTGAGATCAGTACCCGTAAAGTGGCTGTGGTTTCCGCAATTGGCAGCGATATAAAGATGCCCGGCATTCTTGCGCGGTCGGTCAAGGTGTTGGCTGACGAGGAAATTAACGTGCTGGCTCTGCACCAGTGCATGCGCCAGGTTGATATCCAGTTTGTGGTTGATGAAGACAACTATGAAAAAGCGATCATTGCTTTGCATGGTGTTCTTGTCGAGCCCCATAATCACGGCTACGCGATTGTTGCTGCCTGAGTGGTGTAGCCGTGGGTAGATTCGTGCGCCGGCAGGGCCGCCGGCGATGAATCCATCCAGGGTATGAGGACGTATCCTCTGTAAATTCCAACGGGTACCGAGCCATGTTAAATACCGACAGGCCGGGGCCGTCTCCTAAAATGCCCAATGATGGTGAAAGGGATTCTCTGGTTGGGCTGTATTTCAGGGATGCGTCCCGGTACGAAATGCTTACAGAGGTGTCTGAACGCCGCCTATCCCGCAAACTGACGCGATGTTATCGCGTGATCAGCGCAGAACTCGCGCTGCCTGACGACGCACCCCAAACATTCCGCGCTGTCATAGGCAGCCTTGGCGACGCTTGCGCCTTTTCACCCAAGTGTCGCCGTGCATTCCATCTTGCCAACACCTGTCGTCGCAAGTTTATTCAGAGCAACTTGCGTCTGGCTGTGCACATTGCTCGCCGTTACAACCAGCACGGCATTCCCATGTCTGATCTGATTCAGGACGCGAATGTTGGGCTGATCAAAGCGGTTGAGCGTTTTGACCCTACCCGCGGATTCCGCTTTTCTACTTACGCATACTGGTGGATCAGTGAAGAGGTCAAGCGGTGTTTGCAGCGGGGTGCCCGACTCGTTCACACGCCGGAAAACGTGGTGAATGAAATCCGCAACCTGCACAAAGTATCGTTGCAGATGCACCAGAATCTCGGACGTATGCCGTCCCAGACAGAGCTTGCACAAGCGATGGAAGCAACGCCCTCGCGGATTGGAGAGCTCCGGGCGCTGGCCTGGCGGGAAATATCAACGGACGTCCCCTTGATTGACGATGGTTCAATCACCCTGGGTGACAGCCTTGAAGCCGACAAGCACGCGAGCCCGGAGCACCGGATGTCGGGCCGCGATGATCGCCGGGCCTTGAAATCCTTGTTCAGCGAGCTCACTGATCGGGAGCAGGCTATTTTGTCACGCCGCTACGGTCTTGATCTGCCGGAACCGGAAACATTGCAGGTGATCTCTGACGACATGGGCATAAGCCGGGAGCGGGTGCGGCAGATCGAGAAATTGGCCTTGCGTAAATTGCAGGCGTTGGTCGAAGGGCCGGAGGAGTCTTTCCGGCTTTAATGCAGCAGGAAGAACCAGACACCAACGGTGAGCTGGCAAGCGACTGCGACGAGTGTCAGAAAAAGGCGCAAGCGAAGATACCAGACTGGCCAATACACCCGCATCCAGAGCGCATCGGTCATATACAGGGCAAGGAACGCCAGGGTGTAAAACACTATCTGCGCCGGCGTACTCAGAAGCAGGCCAACGCCCGCGGCGATAAAAAATACCTGGCTCAGCAACATGGTTACCAGCGGCGATAGCGGGTAGCAGCGATTATCCAACTGCATCGCTATGGGCCAGTAAACACCTGCCATGAAAGCCAGAATGCCCGCACTGTAGAGATAAAAATAGGCCAGCATAGCGACGCTATGCTGCGGCATCGCGAAAAGAGCAATAACACAGGCAATGAAGGGTATTAGCCCTGCCATCCCCACGAAAATCGCAAGTCTCGCTACCGAAATCACGGTTTTTGCCCCTGAACCTGCTGGCCTTCAATAGAGATGTTCTCAAGCAGGTCAATAACCTGCTTTGGCTGGGTTGCGAGTTGCTCCAGGGTAATTCTCACAGTAAAGCTCCGGGATACCTGATTCTCCAGAACTTACGAGCCGGCAGGCATTTAAGATCATTGGGCAAGCGAGCTGCACTGCGCGTGTTGCGGGCAAAAAACCATGTGGTCGTTAACCATACCGGTAGCCTGCATGAAGGCATAAACAATGGTGGGGCCAACAAAGGTAAAACCGGCGCGCTTGAGCGCTCGTGACATGGCCTCGGATTGTGGCGTTGTTACAGGCACTTCATCAAAACTGCGCCAGCTGTTCTGAATCGGGTTGTTTTCCACAAACGACCAGAGAAAGTGTGAAAATTCTGCGCCTTTCTCCTGCAGATCCAGAAACCCCCGGGCGTTTTTGATGATCGATTGTACTTTCAGTTTATTGCGCACAATGCCCGGATTTGCCAAAAGCTCGGCTACTTTGGCGTCGTTGTATTGAATGATTTTCTCCGGATTGAAGTGATCATAAGCGGCTCGATAGCTCTCCTGCTTGCGCAGAATGGTTATCCAGCTCAGGCCGGCCTGCTGGCCATCCAGACATAGCTTTTCAAACAGGGCCTGGCTGTCGTATTCGGGCCGGCCCCAAACGGTATCGTGGTAGTGCACATAGAGCGGATCGCTACCACACCATGAGCAGCGCTCGGTGGCGGCCGGGGCTGCGGGGGCTTTGTTGTCTTTGTGCGAAGCTGGCATAAATGGTTTCCCTGCTTACTTGTCAGCGCTTGGCTCGGATTCTGCGCTGGAACACCGGCTCCCAATGTGCGTCCAGTGGTTCTGCTGCGCTCAGGCTGTAATCGTCAGGGGGCGGTTCCAGCAACGTGATGGCTGGCCATGAGTCATTCTGGTTGCCCTCTGCCTGTCGGTAAACCAGTGTGCACAGAAACCCCTCGGTATAAAAGGCACAGGCCTGCCAGTGATTGTCTGGTTGGTCGCCGTAGAGCTCAAAATTCCTGCGCACTTCCAGAGTCTGAAGATTGCCGGCAATGCCCCGGCCAGTAGCCTTCAGCCAGGCTTCCTTTAATGTCCAGGCGCGGAGAAAGGTGTGAGAGTCGTTTTCTTTGAACAGCCATTCCTGCTCAACGGGAGAAAACCAGCGTTTAACCACCTTTTGCCATTGGGGATGGCGCTTGCTGGGCTCAATGTCTATTCCCAGCGCAGATCCATATTCAGTGGCACAGGCAGACAGACCATGGCTATGGCTCAGAGAGAGGTGCCAGCCCGCCGGGCAGGCAGAGGTTGTGGGGCGCCCCTCCACCGGGCAGCACAGGTCAGGCGTTATGGAGCCTGCTCTGCTCAAAGCCTGGCGTATCAGCCAGCGGCTGGTGAGGAACTCTGCCGCGCGGGTGCCGCTGAGCCCGGAAAATTTCTCGCGCTCATGAGCCGTTAACCAATCCGGTGCAATGTCCGGCAATTGCCCAGTCTGATGGCACAGCTTGATGGTCGGTTTCCGTCGAGCGCCGGTAAAATCAGGGCTGGAGTCGTTGGATGAGCCAGTCATCGCCTTTCCTCACGTATTCAAACCGATCATGGAGGCGGCTGGGACGGCCCTGCCAGAACTCGATGCGTTCAGGTACAACGCGGTAGCCGCCCCAGAAACCTGGCAATGGCACTTCACCTTTACTGAACTTGCGCTTCATTTCCGCCACTTTCTGCTCCAGCAGCCCCCGTGAGGTGATGGCCTTGCTCTGTTCCGATACCCAGGCGCCTATCTGGCTGCCTCTTGGGCGCGAGGCAAAGTACGTCAGGGATTCGGTTTTACTGACCTTTTCGACCTGGCCCTGAATGCACACCTGCCGATTCAGGCCAATCCAGGGGAACAACAGGGCGGCCCTTGGGTTTTCCGCAATCTCATGGGCTTTACGGCTTTCGTAATTGGTATAGAACACGAATCCGCGCTCATCAAAGTACTTTAGCAGCACCGTGCGCAAATCGGGCATGCTGTTCGCGCCGGCGGTGGCGAGTGACATGGCATTGGGCTCGAGAATACCGGCTTCCCGGGCATGGCTGAACCAGGTCTCGAATTGCTGAACCGGGTCGTCGCTCAGCGCCTCGCGATCGAGCCCCTCACTTTCAAAATCGCGACGCATATCGCCGATGTCCATAAACTTTCCCTTCACTCGCGTTTAAAAATAACAAGGAGTAACTACGACGGCTGAGCATATCGGGTTCATGTTCGCCTGTCAGCGATCCTCGTGTCGTAATCGTTTACATAAAGCCAATAAAATGTGAAAGCTGGTTCACGTTCAATTCGTACCTTTCGGCAACTCGCTTCAGGCCAGTAACACCGGCCTGAGCGAAGAGGCACTCAACCTGGTGGTAAACGAGATCAGCCAATCACTAAGCGATCAGATGTCCGAAGATGTATTTCTGGCCAGGTATTCAGCCAGAAGTTTCGTTGTTCTGGTACCGGAATATGAAATCGCCCACCACGCCTTTATGTACAAGCGGAGCAAGTATTGGAAGGCAAACGTCGGAGCAGCTGACAAACCGGCACCTGGCCGACTATCCTTGTAAGCATGTAGAAGGGCAAGATCGCCCCGGTATTCCGCCGCTTCTGAGGAGATGCCTGTGGCCCAGAGCCGTCAACACAGTCGTATACCCAGGAATCTGTTGATCGGATCCCTGGTTCTTTTGGTTTTGTACAGCCTTGCAGGTTTTCTGGTGCTGCCCTGGTGGCTGAAGCGTGCTTTGCCTGATCAGATGGAACAGCACATGGGGTGGCAGACGGATGTTGGTGACATTCGCAGCAATCCGTTTGCGCTTAGTGTGGAAGCTCTGGAGCTGTCTGCGCAGGATAACGACAATGAAAGGGTGCTGGGCTTTGATCGCCTGTATATCAATCTCGATTTCTTTGAGCTGATTCAGGGCGTTGTCGGGTTTGAGGCTATTGAGCTTGAAGAGCCGTTCATTCGATTGGATCTGCTGGAAGACTACAGCGTTAACTTCGCTCGGGACTTTCAGACTGCCAGTGCACGGGAAGAGGGTAAGCCCACAGAACCGGCTGAGGCGGAGGAAGATCAAGCGCCGCCCTCACTGTATTTTCAACAGATTACTGTAAACGGTGGCGTGCTGCTGTTCCGGGATTTCACGCAATCGGAAAAGGCAGAGTTCAGAATTACGCCGCTGGATCTGACCCTGAGCGACCTTGCTACCTGGCAACGGGACGACCGCAGCAGCGACTACCATCTGCAGGCCGCTGTGGGGAGTCAGACTCTCGAGTGGCAGGGCGATCTCAGCATTACGCCGCTTTATTCGAGCGGGAACCTCGCCATTTCTGACGTTGAATACAAGACTCTTGGGCATTTCCTTGCACCCTACCTCCCTTATGATTTGCGCGGTGGCAACGTAACCGCGCGTTCAGATTATGAGCTACAGGCAAGCGACGTTCTGTATCTGACGACCAGCAACGGCAAATTGTCGGTGGAGGATCTGGCTGTTGCTCCAGGTACACAGACTGAGCAGGCACGACTTACCACAGCATCCATTGCCATCGACGACATTGGATTCGATCTCAATAGCCGTGAAGCTCGCGTTGGGGAGATTACTCTGGAGCAGCCAGATATCGCTCTGGCACGTAACAAAGCGGGGGAAATCGACTGGATCGCTGCGTTTGACGCCGTTGCGAAGGAAAGCGGGAAGGCAGAATCAGACACTGAAGAGCCTGATCGTACCTCAGAGCAGCCTTTCCGTTGGTCTCTGGCGGGTATCAAGGTTTCCGGAGGGCGGGTGCTCTGGCAGGACCAGCAACCTGCTTCCCCTGCAGAGCTTTCATTGGAACAACTTTCATTTTCTACCGCTGGCATCAGCAGCGAGATAGAAGATCCGATTTCGTATCAGCTGCAGGCAGCGCTGGCCAGCGGCGGCACGCTCTCCCTGAACGGCCAGTTGGCACCTCAGCCCTTTACGCTTGAGGCGGCCATCGCCGGATCTGACATACGCCTGGCGGCGTTTGAGCCGTATTTGCAGGAGGCCGCCAACCTGGTGATTGCGGGGGGCACATTGGGGCTGGATGGAAATCTGGACCTGGACCGCCAGCAGGAACCCTTGACCGGTACCTTCAGTGGCACCGCAGAGGTTTCAGGGCTGAACCTTCAGCTTCCTGGCAGCAGTGATCGGCTGATCTCATGGCAAACGCTGCGTCTGGCACCCATTGAGTACAACGTACATCCGGCAAGGTTGGAAATTGGCACGGTTACCCTCGCCCAGCCGGCTATCAATCTGATACGCAACGCCAACAGCGTTCATAACATTGAAAAAATTGTCCGGCAGTCCGAAACTGCTGATACCTCCACATCGCCGCAACAGAACACGGGTGAAGACGCGCCGTTTATCTTCCGGATCGGCCAGCTGATGATTGAGAAAGGTGCGCTGGATTATACGGACCGTACCCTGGACCCGACCTTTACAACCTCGCTCGACCAGCTCAATGGCTCGATTACCGGCCTTAGTAATGTATCGCCGCAACAAGGCAAGGTATCCATGAAAGGTCGAGTGGGTGGCAGTGCCAGCGTGGAAGCGGAGGGTACGATTGGCACCTTGGGCACGGAAGAGACCAGCAATCTGAAGCTGACCATGAAAGACCTCTCCTTGCCCGCGCTTTCGCCCTACCTGGGGCGCTACCTGGGCTACGGCATCGACAGCGGGAAGTTGGAGCTGGATCTTGACTATGAAGTTACTGGCAGCCAGATAAATGGCTCGAACAGGGTGCTTATGGATCGTCTTGGCTTGGGGCAGCCCGTCGCCAGCGAAGAGGCTGTCAATGCACCGGTAAAACTCGGGTTAGCGCTGCTCAAGGACAGTGACGGAGTTATTGAGGTGAACCTGCCGATCAGCGGCGATTTGGACAGTCCGGACTTCAGAGTCGGCCAGGTTGTTATGCGAACGTTTGTGAATTTGCTGGCCAAGGCGGCCACATCACCGTTCAGTGTGCTTGGCTCAATTGCCGACCTTGCGGGCCTGAGTGGCGAAGAGCTGGGCCAGGTAAGCTTTGAACCGGGTACAGCCAGGCTGGCACCGGGAGAGGCGGAGAAGTTTACTGTTCTGGCGGACGCACTACTGGAACGCCCGGATCTGTTGTTGAACATCCGCGGCGGTGTTTCCCCTTCGGCCGACGGTCTGGTGCTTCTGCGGAAAGAGCTGGCCGCCGCCGAGGGTGGCGAGCTTTCAGAGCAGGATTGGGACGAGGCTCGTGAGGCCTATCTTGCCGGTGAACGGTCACTGGAGCCTGAGGTTCTGAATAACCTTGCCAGCGCGCGGGGTGCTTCGATGCAGGAAATACTGCGGGACACCCACGATGTGCCGGCGAGCCAGCTATTCATGCTCGACCCTTCACGTAACGCCGAGGTGTCGGACGATGGCAAGGTTATCGTCGGGTTTACGCTGGATCTGCGTTAAGGCTTCTATGGGTTAACAATGATGATTATAAGGAACCATTTACGTGTCACAGGCCGGTAGTCATTTTTTCGCTTACGTTTCCCGGCTGCGCTGGATCAAGCGTTGGGGACTGATGCGCAATGCGATCGAAGAGAATGTAGCAACCCACTCATGGGAAGTGGCCACTTTGGCCCACGCACTGGCGTTGATCCGCAACCGGCACTTCGATGGGCGTGTAAACGCCGATAAAATCGCGGCTGCCGCGCTTTACCATGATGCTACTGAAGTGATCACGGGCGATATGCCCACCCCTGTAAAGTATCACTCCAAGGTTATGCGTGAAGCTTTCGGTGATATTGAGCACAAAGCGGAGGCCGAGTTACTGGCACTGCTACCGGAAGATCTGCGTGAGGACTTTTCCCCTTATCTCCGGGAGTCTCAATTGCCAGCTGAGGATCGTGAACTGATCAAGGCAGCAGATCGCCTATCGGCCTGGTTGAAGTGTCAGGCGGAAGTGCGTGCGGGTAACCGCGAGTTTGAGCCGGCTGAGAAGCAGATTCGGCAGCGGCTTGAGCAAGAGGGGTTGCCCGAAGTGACCTACTTTATGGAAGTGTTTGCACCCAGCTATGAAGAGCCATTGGACAACTTGCTGGGCTGATGCCCTGCAAGTTGTCCGCACGCTTGTGAAAATCAGGCGTTGCTGGCACCACCTACAAGGCCGCCGCGCAAACCGTCCCGTTGCAGTGACTGGCGAACCACATCATCGGGGCTGCCGGCCAGTTCCCGGAACATACCCATGGAACCCAGCAGAGCAGAAGACTCGTAAGGTACAAACACCCGCTCGCCGTCTTTTGCCATGTTCGGCAATACCTTGATGTAGCTTTGCCCCAGCAGATAGCCGATAACCGTCTGCTTGTTTTGCTCGGTGTCGCCCATGGCACTGAGTACCAGACGAATGGACTCCTGTTCCCCCTGGGCGCGCAAAATAGCGGATTCCTTGTCGCCCTGGGCGTTCAGAATGGCAGATTCGCGCTGGCCCTGGGCCTTGGCAATCGCCGCAGTCTTTTCACCCTCGGCTTCGGTTACGGTGGCTCGGCGCTTGCGCTCTGCAGCCATCTGCAAACGCATGGCGTCTTCCACTTCTTCCGGCATGCTGATGTCCTGAACTTCCACCCGGGTCAGTTTCACCCCCCATTTTGAAGCAGGTTCTTCCATTTCGGCCTGAATGGCGTTGTTCACCTCGGCGCGGGATTCAAACAGTTTGTCCAGTTCCATCTTGCCCACTACCGAGCGAAGAGTGGTTTTGGCCAGTACTTCCACCGCCTGGCTCATGTTGGCTACTTCGTAAACGGCACGGCGCGGATCGATAATCTGGTAGTACAGGGCGCCGTTGATGGACACCGTAACGTTGTCGGTCGTAACCACCGGCTGTCCGGGAAAATCCATGACGGTTTCGCGACGGTCAATGCGGGTTTCATCGGTCATCATGGCCTGATAGTCCGAACCGGCGCGTAAATAGCGGATCATGGTGATGGGCCGGGGGCGTTCGATAAAAGGAATGATGATGTTAACGCCGCTTTCCAGAACGCGGTTAAACGAACCCAGGCGCTCAATAACCATAACTTCCGACTGCCGGATGATTACCAGCCCCTTGGCGATGATAGAAATGCCGATGATGACAACAATCAGGCTGATGATCAGCCCCGGTGTAATATAGGATTCCATGCTTACTGCTCCTTGTGTGTGACGGTTTGAACAACGGCCGTGGTGCCGTCGAATTGTCTGAAAATGACGTCGGTTCCTTCAGGGAAATCGGTAGCTCCGGTAGTTTCGTCCCTCAGGCGATAGAAGTCGCCGTTGACCTTGATGCCTGTAGCACCGTCGAAATCCCGCTTCAGTGTGTGGTAGCGCTGACCCTGCTCGACGCCGGTGCCGGTGGTTCCGTAAGCCACGCCTTTCGGCGAAAAGCGTGGGCGGATCCAACGAACAGCGATGGGCACCAGCAGGCCCGAGAACACGCCCATGCCAACAAGCTGCCATTCGAAAGTCATGCCGACATACGCCAGCACTGCCGTTAAAGCCGCGGCGATAGACAGTGCCAGCAGCAAAAGCACGCCGGATGTCAGCTCAGCCAAACCCAGCACGAGGGCCAGAATCAGCCAGAAATGCGTAATGCTCCATTCCATACAGAAAATCCGCAGGTTCAGGGTTTAAGAAATTCGCAAGGCCGGGGCCCAGCAGATCCGGGATTGTACCCAAAAGCCCGGGCCGAGTCAGAGTGGCCCAAGTGTCGTGTAAGACAGATATCCTTAGCCATATGCTGATCAAGGTCAGTTGTTAGAGTATCTTGTTTAATCAGCACAACACACAACAAGAGTCCAATGCCCATGAAAGATCTGAAAAACAAAGTAGCCGTCGTCACCGGAGCGGGTTCCGGAATCGGGCGAGCACTCGCCAATGCACTGGCGGTGCGCGGCTGCAGGCTGGCGCTGTCGGATGTTAACGAAGATGGATTGGCTGAAACGGCCGCGGCTCTCGCGGGCACGGAAGTCAGAACCTACAGGTTGGACGTGGGTGACAGAGACGCTATCTACGCCCATGCGGCGGAGGTGGTGAAAGATTTTGGCCAGGTTAACCTGATCATCAACAACGCCGGTGTTGCGCTCTCTGCAACGGTGAGGGAGATGACCGATGCGGATTTTGCGTGGATCATGGACATCGACTTCTGGGGCGTCGCCCATGGCACCCGTGCGTTCCTGCCGCACCTGATTGCCTCCGGTGATGGCCATGTGGTGAACATCTCCAGTGTGTTTGGCCTGATCGGCGTGCCTACGCAAAGCGCCTACAACGCAGCAAAATTTGCAGTTCGCGGCTTTACCGAGTCCCTGCGTCAGGAAATGAAGCTGGAGAAACAGCCCGTTGCTGTGAGCTGTGTGCACCCGGGCGGTATCCGCACCAATATTGCCAACTCGGCGCGCACTAGCCGGCCCAAAAGCGCGGAGGAACTGCGCAAAGGCTTTGATAAACTGGCCATGACCACGCCGGAAAAAGCTGCGGAAACGATTGTAAAAGGCATTCTCAAAAACGAGTCCCGCATTCTTGTGGGATCAGATGCCTGGGGTATTGATGCAATTAACCGCCTGCTGGGCTCGGCCTATCAGCCCTTGGTAGAGCGCTTTGCCGGCAAGAGTTTGTATCGCTGATCACAATAACCGCAAGGAATAACCTCGTTCTATGTGTGAGCTGCTGGCCATGAGTGCCAATACACCTACCGACCTTTGCTTCAGCTTCACCGGGCTGACCCGCAGAGGCGGCGACACTGGCCCCCACAAGGATGGCTGGGGTGTGGCTTTTTACGAGGGTAAGGGCGTGCGGGCCTTTCACGATGTGGACGCCAGCGCCAACTCACGGCTTGCTGAAGTGGTTCAGACTCACCCTATCAAAAGCGAAGTGGCGATCTGCCATATTCGCCAGGCCAATGTGGGTAAAATCTGTCTGGCCAATACCCATCCGTTTATGCGGGAGCTCTGGGGCCGCTACTGGGTGTTTGCCCACAACGGCCAGCTTTCCGCGTTTCAGTCTTCGCCAGGGTTTTACGAGCCTGTTGGCGGCACAGACAGTGAGGCGTTGTTCTGCGATATCCTCAATCACCTGCGTAGTCAATGTGATCGTAATGACTCGGTCGAGGCTATTACAGAGCGTTTGGTTCAGCTCTCAAAAGCCTATGCCGGCCAGGGTGTGTTCAACCTGTTGCTGAGCAACGGCGACTGGTTGTTTACCTACTGCACCACCAAAATGGCCAGCATCACCCGCCGCGCGCCTTTTCGCCCGGCGAGGCTGAAAGATGCCGACGTTATTGTGGATTTTGAGTCTGAAACAACGCCGAACGATATCGTGAGCGTTATCGTAACCGAGCCGCTGACCAGCGATGAGCAATGGAATATTTACCAGCCTGGCGAGTGGCGTTTGTGGCGCAAAGGTGTTGTGGTGGCGAAAGGCATTGCGGTGAACGAACAGAACGTTGCGCCGGGAAACTAGACTGGCCGGCGCTACTTTTTGGGCCGGCCAGTTTGGTTGCATCACGGAATTACTGCAGGGTTTTGCGATTTCCACTCTGGTACTGCGGTGCAATGTAAGTCTGGATTTCTGCTTTGAAACGCGCAACCAGCTCGCTATTATCGTGATCCCAGGGATGGTAGCCCGGCTTGAAGTAGCCAAGCCAGGCAGGAATCAGGCTGGAGAAGGTGCCGTTCTTGCCCCATAAGCGCCACAAACCGCTGGCGGTATCCTTGATGGAGAAGCGTTTGGCATCCTTCAGCATCATGCGACAGGTAAAGTAAGAGGTCATTACACCCAGAGCGGCCGTGCTGAAGGCCAGGTAAAACGTTCTTTCGGCGTAGGTGCCTCCAACCTGTTGGAACACATCGTAAGCCACCGCCTTGTGCTCGGTTTCCTCAATGGCGTGCCACGCCCACAGCGGGCGCATGGTCTCATGCATGCCTTCGCGGATATCGTCGCGCTCCAGAAGCATATCCGCCATCATGGCCGTCATGTGTTCCAGGGCGCTGGTAATGGCCAGCTGGTGGCGCTTGGGCAGTTTTTTGGTGGCGCCCAGAACCACGGCCAGGTGTTTTTCCATCTCGTCCACCGGCATGCCACGATCCCGCACATGCTGGTTCATAGCCATATGTTCCAGAGAGTGCATGGCTTCTTGCCCGATAAAACCCCGCACTTCGGCTTTCAGCTTGGGATCATCAATCTGATCTCGATAGGCACGTACAGAGTCTACAAAAAACTGCTCGCCTTGAGGGAAAAGCACCGAAAGTGCATTCATCATATGACTCAAAAAAGGGCTGTTCTCCAGCCAGTACCGGGGCACCTGTTCATCAAACTCAAACCCCATGCGTTGGGCCTTGATATCGACGTTATGCGGCGTTTTTGAAGCCTGACTGGCTGCCTTAGTCTGATTTTCAGCGGTTTTTGTACTCAGCATGGGTCTACTCCTCACATTGGCTGATGTCATGCCCTCAGTGTGTGGGAGTCCAGTGTCGGGATGAATACGAAAACGGGACGGTCACCATTCCATATGGGACAGAACCGCAGAACAGTTGGCCGGCGCGACGCCAACCCGGGTGCAACCCGCCCCACTGTAGTGACTGTGGGCTTTTGCTAGAGTCTGTATGAGACATTCTCTCGGGTAACAAAGGGCAGTCTATGGCGATTCCCGGATCAGAAAAAGAACGGCAGATGCCCGGGCTCTTCCTGGTGCCTGGCGTGTATATGCGGGTGTTGGCACAGACGGTCCGACAGCTTGGCCACAATGATCGTTTACTTTACGAAGGCCTGAATTTTGGCCCGGAAGAACTGAAAGCCAACGACAGCCGGGTGTTCGCCACTGACGCCATGGTTATGGCTGAGCGCGCAGTGAAGCTCGCTGGCAAAGACGGCTTGAGTTTTACGCTGGCCCGGGAACTGCGGGTAACCATCCACGGCACGCTTGGATTTGCTGCTCTAACCAGCCCGACGTTTGCCGGAGCGCTTGATTCCGTTCGCCGCTACCTGCAGTTACGAGCGCCTTTTTTGAGCATGAGTCAGTCTGAAACCGGTGACCACGTGCTGGTAAAACTTTGCACAGAATTCGACATGCCGGGGCTCTATCCATTTTTGGCGGAAACCGTCAGCGCTACGCTGGTATTGCTTACCGATCAGCTACTGGATCGCAACGATGCTGAAAAGCGCGGGTTCTCTCTTGATAACGGCAAATTGCCTGGCGTAAGTGTGCGCCTCGGCGGCGCGGAGCCCGCCTATTACCGTCAGTTTTCGGATCAGCTGCCGGTAAGATTCGAGTATGGTCAGCCTGATGAACTCCTGATGTTCCCAAAAGCGCTGCTGGATGTGCGCATGAGGCTGGCGGATGCAGAAGCCAGCCGCATGGCCCGCGAAGAGTGCGAGTTCGAGCTGCAGAAAGCTCTGAAAGAGCAGGGTGACCTCGCCATCGCCGTGCGCAACATGTTGCGTATGATGCCCGGGCCCTTGCCCTCATTGGAGGCTATGGCAGAGCGCTTCTGCGTTTCCTCCAGAACCTTGAAGCGCCGGCTGGCAGACAAAGAAACCAACTACCGTGAAATCGTGGAAGCTGTTCTCAAGGACCGCGCCATTCAGCTGTTGCGCTACACCAATCAGTCCGTGAGCGAAATTGCTTATGAACTTGGCTATGCCGACCTCTCCAACTTCAGCCGCGCGTTCAGAAAATGGACCGGTAAATCCGCCAGCGAATTCCGCGAAGGTGGGCCTGATCCGGCGCCGGAGGTGGGGCCTTGAGCTTCAAACTTGGGGGCATGGGTGCGGGGTGGGTGTTTCCTTCCTTGGGAAAAACAACTCGCTTCGCTCAGACATTTTTTCCTGGCGGAAGGAAACACCCACCCCACACCCTTGCGGAATTGAGGTGTTAGCCCCATATAAAGGGCACTAATAATTTTCATCGGAGTAGTTATGATTAGCCGACCGGATACGCACAGCAAGTTGTTTGGATATCTGCTCTGGATCTTTGGGTTCCTTGGCGCCCATCGCTTTTATTACGGCAAACCGATTACCGGAACCATCTGGTTTTTTACATTCGGTCTGTTTTTTATCGGCTGGATTATCGACCTGTTTCTTATCCCTTCCATGGACGAGCAAGCAGACAGCCGGTTCCAAGAGGGCGAGGTCAACTACAACATTGGCTGGCTGCTGCTGACCTTCACCGGCGTTTTCGGGTTACACCGGCTGTATATGGGCAAGTGGATAACCGGGATTATCTACCTGCTGACCGGCGGGCTGTTTTTGCTCGGCGTGCTCTACGATTTCTGGACATTGAATGACCAGATTTCAGAGCGTAACCGGCTGGTGAAGTTTAACTGACAGCGCCCTGCTCCAGTTCCACAAGGCCATCTTCCAGATAGTCCAGCATCCGCTGCAGGCTCGGTAGCGTGCGGCGGCAGCCAATCAGCCCGAATTCTATCTGATCCTTGTAGCTGGTCAGCGTCATATTCAGGGCCAGGCGGTCCATGGCGATGGACACTGGGTACATACCCTCCAGTTTGGCGCCGTTCCAGTAAGAAGTCTCTTTCGGCCCTGGGACGTTGGATATCACCACGTTGAATGTCTGCCATTTCGGGGCCACACCGGTCAGCAGATGGAATGCCGCTGGCGCCAGAGTCAGCGCGGTGTAGTTGACGATTTCTTCCGGCGACATTTGAGCGTAGCGGTCTTTGCCTTCCTGCATGCTTTGATGAATTTTCTGCAGCCGCGTGCCGGCATCGCTTTCATCGGTGTACAGGTTGGCCAGGATAACGCCCACCTGATTGCCCTCGGCCTGGCTGCCTTCTGCTTTATCGCCGGCAGACTTCTCGTATTTACGTAGCGATACCGGAACCATCGCGATCAATGGCTTCTCCGGCAGCGCATCCTGATTCATGAGGTAGGTGCGCAAAGCACTGGCGCACATGGCCGTGACCACATCGTTTACGGTGGTGCCATACGTATGACAAACCGCTTTTATCCGCTTCAGACAATACGACTGGGCCGCAAAGCGCCGGGAACCGGTGATTTTCTGGTTCAGGATGCTGCGCGGTGCGTGAAAAATGGAGTTGTAGACCGGGTCTTTGCGAGCGGTGTTTATAGTGCGCAACAACTCCCGCGCGACGGTCGGCATGGTACCCAGTTGCTTTCCCGATTCCCCCAACAAATGACCGATACTGCGCCAGAGCGAAGAGCCGTTACTATCCTCATCTCTCCGTGGTCGTGCCAATAGGTCCCAGATGGGGGGCATATTGCGCTTAGATGGATCCGTGGACAGCATTCTCTGAAACATTCGCATGGCAGAAACGCCATCCATCAGAGAGTGGTGCACCTTGGTGTAAACCGCAAACTGCCTGTCGCCCAAACCTTCGATAAGATGAAACTCCCACAACGGCCGTTCACGATCCATAAGATGTGAGTGTTCCGCAGAGACAAAACCAAGCAGTTCGCGGATACGCCCCGGCGTAGGCAGAGCTTCAAAACGGAAGTGATGTTCCAGATCCAGGTGTTTGTCGTGTACCCAAACCGGCTGTGCTAAACGGCTGTCGAGACGGCGATTGAAGGGCGCCTTCACCTCCGTATCCTTGCGTAGCTGCTCGGCAAGCCGGGCAACGTAATCGTCGGGTGCATTGTCGGGAAACGAAAAAATCTGCAGCCCGCCCACATGCATGGGTTGCTGGCGCTTTTCCAGCCACAGGAAAAGCTGATCGGTGGGGCTCAGAGGCTTCACGGGCGGCGTCCTTTTTATGCTTGTTTGACTGATCTTAGCTCAGGTTGCCCGCGAGTGGTTGACCTCTGGTAGATTCCGCCCGGTCAAAGTTGCGTGATTGAGCCTCTTGCCTGGTTAGGCCGCCACAGCCTCCCGCTGATTTTCGGTAGTTTCCAGGAGGATCCGGTTTCCATCGAGGAGAACCGGGTAGGTTTTGACGGTAACCGAATCGTCTTCCAGACAGGCACCGGTTTTCAGATTGAAGTGCTGTTTGTATAACGGAGAGGCGACGATGGGCTCCCCTCCAAGATCCCCCGTGATACCGCGAGCCAGAACATTGGCGCCACTGAACGGATCGGTATGGCTGATGGCAAAGAGCGCCGGCAGCCGGTGCGGCAGATAAAACAACGCCACCGGCCCGTCTTCGGTCCAGACAGCAATGCCGGACTCTGGTACCAAGTCTTCAACACTACAAACCGCGTTCCAAAAAGTACGAGCTTTCATCTGTGTTCTCCATGAGTTTTCGATATTCGAAAGTTCTGAGAGTGTGGTGGTATGGGGTGTTTTTCCGCCGGGAAAAAGATGTCTGAGCGCAGCGAGTTATTTTTCCCAGAGGAAAGGCACCCTGTGCCGCCGCGCGCTTCCACCCAAACAAACAGGCTACGCAGACTCCAAAACAGGCCGCCTCTGCCCCCGCTCAGTAGTCCACTGCTGCACCGGATCCTTCTGCTCCGGCAAATTCACAAACTCCCGGAACCGCTTACGCTTCTCGGGATCTTCCACCGCCGTTTTCCACTCACATTGGTAAGTATCTGCAATACCGTTCATGTGCTCCTCCAGCTCCGCACAAATGCCCAGACTGTCCTCAAGAATCACCTTCTTCAGGTAATCCAGACCGCCCTCCAGGTTCTCCATCCAGACACTTGTGCGTTGCAGCCGGTCGGCCGTGCGCACATAGAACATCACCACCCGGTCAATGGTGCGAATCAGCTCCTCATCAGACAGATCGGTCGCAAACAGATCAGCGTGGCGCGGGCGCATGCCACCATTACCGCAGACATAGAGGTTCCAGCCATTTTCGGTAGCGATCACCCCGAAATCCTTGCTCTGAGCTTCGGCACACTCCCGTGTGCAACCAGACACCGCCATCTTTACCTTGTGCGGCGCCCGCAGGCCCTTGTAACGATTCTCCAGAATGATCGCCATGCCCACGCTGTCCTGTACGCCGTAGCGGCACCAAGTGTTGCCAACGCAGGACTTCACCGTGCGCAGGGACTTACCGTAGGCGTGACCGGTCTCGAAACCCGCGGCAATGAGCTTCTCCCAGATCTCCGGCAGCTCGCTCAGAGTGGCGCCGAACAGATCAACCCGCTGGCCGCCGGTGATCTTGGTATACAGGTCGTACTCTTTGGCCACCTCGCCCAGCACTATCAGTTTGTCGGGCGTGATCTCGCCACCAGGAATGCGTGGCACAATGGAATAGGTGCCGTTTTTCTGCATGTTGGCCATGAAGGTGTCGTTGGTGTCCTGCAGCGGCACGTGGTCGGTGGCCAATATGTGTTCGTTCCAGCAGGTCGCCAGAATCGAGCCGACCACTGGCTTGCAGATGTCACAGCCCTGGCCCTTGCCGTGCTGGCTGATCAGGGTGCGGAAGGTGCGGATGCCGTTAACCTTCACCAGATGGAACAGGTCTTGCCGGCTGTAGGGGAAGTGCTCACACAGGTCTTTGCTGACCGCCACACCACGCTTTTCCAGTTCATTGTCGACCACGTTCTTGAGCAGGGCAGTGCAGCCGCCGCAACCGGTGCTGGCCTTGGTCTCGGCCTTGACGCCGGCAAGATCACTGCAGCCGGCGTCAATTACGCCGCAAATATCGCCCTTGGTGACGTTGTGACATGAACAGATGGATGCGGTTTCCGGCAGGGCGTCCGGGCCCAGGGCCGGAGCGCCACCCTGGCCCTCCGGCAGGATCAGGGTTTCCGGGTTGTCTGGAAGGGCTATACCGTTCAGTGCGTATTGCAGCAGGGTGTCGTAATGGCTGTTATCGCCCACAAGAATGGCACCCAGCAGCGTCTTGCCATCTGCGCTGATCACCATGCGGCGATAATGGCCAGCCTGTTCATCGTTAAAGCGTATGTTGCGGGCGCCGGGCGTTTGGCCGTGGGCATCGCCAATGGAGCCGACATCCACGCCCAGCAGTTTCAGCTTGGTGCTCATATCGGCGCCAGTAAAGGCGGCATCGCGATCGCTGTTCAGAACCGAAGCCAAGGTGCGAGCCATGGTGTAGCCTGGGGCGACCAGCCCGAAAATCCTCTGGTCCCAGAGTGCGCACTCGCCAATGGCATGGATATGCGGGTCTGAGGTGGTGCACTGGTCATTGACGACAATGCCGCCACGTTCACCCACCTCCAGACCACTGGCTCGCGCGAGTGCGTCTTGCGGGCGAATACCGGCAGAAAATACGATCAGATCGGTTTCCAGGTGGCTGTCATCACTGAAGTTCATGCGCAGCCGGGCATTTTCGCCTTCAACGATGTCGGTGGTGGCTTTCTCGGTGTGCACCTGAACACCCAGCTCTTCGATCTTGTGACGCAACAGCGCACCGCCGTCGGTATCCAGCTGCACCGGCATCAGGCGGGGCGCGAATTCCACCACATGCGCCTGCAGGCCGAGACTCCTCAATGCGTTGGCAGCTTCCAGACCTAGCAGCCCGCCACCAACCACCACTCCGGATTTGCCTTCCTGGGCGCTGGCGCGAATGGCATCGAGATCGTCCAGAGTTCGGTACACGAAGCAGTGCGCGTGCTCGCGACCCTCAATTGGCGGTACGAACGGAAAGGAACCGGTTGCCAGTACCAGCTCGTCGTAGCCGTATTCGCCTTTTGGAGTGGTAACGATGCGCTGGTCACGGTCCAGCGCGGTGACCGGCTCATTCAGCTGCAGTTTAATACCTTGCCCGGTGTACCAGTCTGCGGTGCCCATAGCGAGGTCTGCGTGGGTGGAGCCAGTGAAGTATTCCGACAAATGTACCCGGTCATAGGCCAGCTGTTTTTCCTCCCCGAAGACGAGTATCTCGTACTCAGTGGCCCCGGGACTGGCGACGAATTGCTCCAGGAAGTGGTGACCTACCATGCCATTGCCAATTACGATCAGGGTTTTCTTGCTCATTGCAGTGTCCTCTCTCATGAGCAGCGGTTCAGGCCGCCGCCTTACAAAACGGTTTGCCAAAGGGCAATTGGGCCCGGAACAGGTCGATGGTGGTGTTGCCGGTAATCAGCTCCTGGTACCAAAGGCCCTGGCTGGTATTGCCCACCAGGATGGCGCCGACCAGGCGGTTGTTGCGAATCAGCAAGTGGCTGTAACTGCCGGTTGCAAAGTCCCGCCAGACCAGGGATTCGGTGTGTTCATCGGGTGCTTGCTGACCACAGGAAAAAACCGGTACGCCGCTGATTTTCAGGCGGGTGGCGGTGACGGATGGTTTGTATGCGGCGCTCGCGGTTGTTCCTGAAAGCACGGATGCCAGGACTTTCGCCTGCTGATAGCCCGGCTCCACAAGTCCGAAGGTTTCGTTGTTGAACTCACAGCACTCGCCAAGAGCAAATATGTCCGGGGCGCTGGTTTGCAGTTGCGCATTTACTTGAATGCCCCGGCCGCAGGCCAACCCGGCGTTTTGTGCCAATTCGCGGTTGGGCGTTATGCCGGTGGCGATAATAACCAGATCGGTGCTGATCAGGGTCTGGTCATTCAGCTGCACGGCGCGAACAGTGTCCCGCCCCAGTAACTGGATTGGCGATGTCGATGTCAGAATGTTGATGCCGCGGGCGGTCAGTGCATCAGACAGGAGCTTACCGCCGTCCGGATCCAGCTGTCGGTTCAGAAGGTGGCTACTCCGGTGCAGAACAGTGACATCAATGCCTCGGCGCTTCAGCCCCTCGGCCGCTTCAAGCCCCAGAAAGCCTCCACCGACCACAACCGCCCGTTTCCGGCTTTGGCTTAGTTCAATCAGGGTGCGGGTGTCGTTGAGATCCCGGAAGTTCATAACGCCGCTCAGACCTTCTCCCGGGATTCCGAGGCGAGTCGGGCTGGCCCCGGTTGCAATTACGAGCGAGTCATACCTGTAAACCCTGCCCGTGCTTGTTGTCACTGTGTGACTGTCTGGAGCAACGGTCCGGACCGCTTCTCCGTGATGAAGCTGAATGCCGTGACGGGCAAACCAGGAGTCGGGTTTCAAGGCCAGGCTCTCTTCGTCGGCGTCGCCGCTGAGAAGGGCTGAAAGCTGGATCCGGTTGTATGCCGCAGAGGTCTCGCCATTGAACACAATGATAGTCCGATAGCGTATTGAGGCGTTGCTCATCAACTCCTCAAGGAATCGTTGAGCCACCATTCCGTGACCACAAACGATCAATGTGGGCTCCATTTTCCGGTTCATCTCTGCAGCTCTGCCCCGTATAAAATCCAAAAAAAAGCCGGAGCATGTCATCCCCATAGGGAATCGATGATCCGGCGCCAATGCCAACAATAGTGTTCTGGAAGCTCGGCCGAGTCCTTGGCCGGAATCTTCAATCCCTGGAATACCTGAAGCGATCTTCGTGCCAGTTTTAAAAACTGTTTAAAATCAAGGGATTGGTCAAAAAACATTCGATATATTGCTCAGAGGCTCGGCTTTTCCGCACTTTGTCGGGGCGGACCGCACGACTTTGATGCTTTTTGCTGGCGCGGTAATTGCTCCAGTCTTTTGTAACGCAAAAGTGTGGTCACCTCCGGAGCTTTGAAATGGACATCAGTAAACGTCAACGCAACCCTGCCCAGCCCTCGGCTGAGGCGTACCTGATCGCATCGCGACGCTGCGAGCTTATGAACCTCCAGTACTTTTTGCAGATGGGAAAGCTGATACAGAGCATCAGCAACCTTGTGCACGGGCTGCAACGGGAACGTGGCGCGTCCACCATTTTTCTGGGGTCGGATGGTGAAAAGTTTGGCCCCGAGCGCAACGCAATGGTTGCGGAATCGACGTGTTTGTATACCGTTTTTGAGCGAGCTTTGGCTGAGATCCATGAAGAGCTGACGACTCACCCTGTCGGAAGCCATTTGCTGGCCCATTTGGCGAGCGCTTTTCATGGGCTGGGATCCCTGTCGGCCCTGCGTACGCAGGTGAACGCACGATCACTGTCGGTTTCAGATGCAACCGAATCCTACAGCATGCTGATTCACCGCCTGATTGCCGTGGTTTTCGAGGCGGCGGAAACCGCAGTAGATCCTTCTCTTGCCCGCTTGCTGGTGGCCATGGTGCATCTGATGAATGGAAAAGAATTTTGCGGTCAGGAGCGTGCAACAGGCTCTGCCGGGTTTTCCGGGGGGCGCTTTGATATCGCACTGAGTCAGCGCATGACGCACCTTGTTGAGGCACAGGAACGGTGTTTTGAGGTGTTTCTCGGGTTTGCGGACGAACATAGCTGTGGGCTTTTGCGGAGTCTCCGTGCTCATCAGCGGGAAAAGGAAATTGAGCGCCTGCGGCAGCTCGGATGTTCCGTTGGTCGTTACAAGGCTCTGGATCCGGCGCTTTCAGATCACTGGTTTGCGCTGATAAGCGAGCGTATGGATGAGCTCAAGAAGGTGGAGGAGTCGGTGGAAGGCAGTTTTCATGGTCGTTGCGCAGAACGATTTGCCGAAGCACGGAATTCACTGGCACATCATGAGGCACTGATTGCCTCACTTGATCAGCCGGCAAATTCCGCGCTGCCCCTGTTGGTTTTGTGTGAGCCGGGCCGTAATGGGGAGACCCAATCAGGTGAAGCCTGGAGCAGTGACGGGATTGGCCAGAGGTTTGGACGGTCGATTTTTGATCTGGTGCAGGAGCAATCACGTCGGCTTCAGCAGATGAGCGAGGATTTGCAAAGTGCCAAGGAAGCGCTGGAAGATCGCAAAACCCAGGAAAAAGCGGTCTTGTTGCTGATGAGTCACCGGAAAATTGATAATGACGAAGCCCACCGGGTTTTGCGAAAACTGGCCATGGATCAGGGTAAAAAGCTGCCCGAGGTTGCCCGGGCACTGGTATCCATGGCCGATGTGCTGAAGTAACCTACCTCTCAGAATCTTGCTGTGATCCCTGTGTTCCTTTCCGTGCTTGCTTCAGCGGCCTTGTTGGCTCGGCGCGGAGCGATGCTTTCCAGCTTGCGTTGCTTCTCGTAAAGAAACTTGAGAACCTCCTGCCGGTAGCGCACGTATGTTGGATCGTTTGCCAGGGCAACCCGGTTGCGGGGTCTTTGCAGATCGATATACAGATCCTCCCCGACGGCGGCAGCCGGCCCGTTGGTCATCATGATGATGCGGTCAGACAGCAGCACCGCCTCATCCACATCGTGGGTTATCATGATCACGGTGTTGTTCAGGTCCTGCTGAATATCCATCAGTGAATCCTGCAGTTGGGCCCGGGTTAGTGCATCCAGGGCGCCGAATGGCTCGTCCATCAGCAACACGCTGGGCTTCATCGCCAGAGCCCTTGCAATACCCACCCTCTGCGCCATGCCTCCCGAGATCTCTCCCGGCCGTTTGTTGGCTGCGTGGGCCATATTTACCAGTTCCAGATTGTGTTGAATCCAGTCCTGCCGCTCCTGTTTTTCCATGGTTTTGCGGAATACCTGCTGCACCGCCAGCTCGACGTTCTCGTAAACCGTCAGCCAGGGCATCAGGGCGTGGTTCTGGAACACTACTGCCCGCTCCGGGCCTGGAGAGTTGATCTCGTGGCCATCCAGAATGCAGCCGCCCTTGGTGGCCTGAAGCAGCCCGGCGACGATGTTCAGAACTGTGGACTTGCCGCAACCGGAATGCCCGATCAGGGAGACAAACTCGCCCTTTTTGATCTTCAGGTTGATATTGTCCAGTGCGATAAATGAGCCTTTGGGAGTATCAAAGGCCATTTCCACGCCGGTCAGTTCCAAATGAAGTTTAGTCATGGGTGTCTCCATTATTCGTTCCAGGCAATCTGTTTCTGGATCACCTGCATGATGCGATCCAGCAGAAAGCCGATAAAGCCGATAGCCAGCACGGCTGCCATGATTCGGCTCAGGGACTGACTGCTGCCGTTCTGGAATTCATCCCAGACAAACTTGCCAAGCCCCGGGCTCTGCGCCAGCATTTCGGCGGCAATCAGCACCATCCAGGCAATGCCCAGCGAGACCCGAAGCCCGGTAAATATCATGGGTACCGATGACGGCAGCACGACCTTTCTCACATGTGTCCAGAACGACAATCGCAGAACCCGGGATACGTTCAGCAGATCGGGATTCACCGCAGCCACGCCCACGCTGGTGTTGATCAGCGTGGGCCACAGGCTGCACAGGGTCACGGTGATCATGGAGGTGAGGAATGATTTCTCGAACATCGGGTCGTCACTGACGTAAGTGGCGGAGACCACCATGGTGACCAGTGGCAGCCAGGCCAGTGGTGACACCGGTTTGAAGATCTGGATCAGCGGATTGACCGCTGCCTGAAAGTAGTGGTTAAGGCCAAATACGATGCCCAGCGGCACAGCAATGACCGTCGCAAGGAAGAAGCCCGCCAGCACGGTAATCAGGCTGGTGACAACCTGATCCAAAAACGTAGGGGCGCCGGGATAGCCCCGGATTTTGACCTCAGCGCCCGGATTGTCGGCCAGAATGCGGGCGTTCCGCTCCTCCTGCATGGTCACGAACTTGTCCGCCCGCTCCCGCTGGTTAACGTGTTCCTGCCAGAGCTGCCCACTTTGCTCCCAGACCTGTGCCGGGCCCGGAAAGGTGCCCAGCGAGGTGTTCACCTGGGGGGCGGCGAGATGCCAAAAGCCGAGGAAAATCAGAATGCCGACCATTGGCAGCAAAAGCTGCTTGCCGGTCTGGGCCAGTTCGGCGCCAGTGAGTCGGTCTGTCAGTACTTTGAGCCAGCTGACGACTCCGGTTCCGGAACTTGGATTGGTTAGCGTACTCATGTCGTTCTCCTGCGTGCTGCCGATTACGGTGCGTCGGCGCCTTTCAGGCCAATATCAAAACTGTCGATATAAGCGTTGGGCTGGTGTGGCGTGAAGGCGACGCCGTCAATCAGCTCACCCTGATGCGGGCGGGTAAAATTTTCCTGGCTGAAGTCGGGGAAATCCTCGGCCTTCATCAAACCATCGTCGACCAGGGACTTGGCAGCCTTGGCGTAGATGTCTCCGCGGTATACCTGTGCGGCTGTTTTCATATACCAGTCGTCCGGTTTGGCCTCGGGGATCTGACCCCAGCGACGCATCTGCGAGAGATACCAGATGGCATCAGACGGGTACGGGTAGGTGGCGTGATGGCGAAAAAAGACGTTGAAATCTGGCACCTCCCGGACATCGCCTTTTTCGTACTCGAAAGTGCCTGTCATGGAGTTGGCAATGACTTCGGCATCTGCGCCCACATAGCTCGGGCGAGCGAGGATCTCGACAGCCTCTTCCCGGTTGGCGTTGTTGTTTTCATCCAGCCAGTAGGCAGCGCGAATCAGGGCACGCAGGAGATGCAAATGGGTATTGGGGTTCTCTTCGGCCCAGGCTTGACTGACGCCGAATACCTTCTCCGGGTTGTTGGGCCAGATCTCGTAGTCGGTGATCACCGGAACGCCTATGCCTTTGAACACGGCCTGTTGGTTCCAGGGCTCGCCCACGCAGTAGCCCTGGATGGTGCCCGCTTCCAGGGTGGCGGGCATTTGTGGCGGCGGTGTGACAGACAGGTGCACGTCTGCCTTCAAGGTGCCGCTGGTGTCACCTCGCTGGGGCGCGTAATAGCCGGGGTTCAGCCCACCTGCCGCCAGCCAGTAGCGTAACTCGTAATTGTGGGTCGAGACCGGAAATACCATGCCCATGCGAAAGCGTTCGCCCCTCGCAAGGGACTGTTCAACAGCCGGTTTCAGGGCGCTGGCGCTGATTGGATGCACCGGCTTGCCGTCCTGCTCCGGGATGTGCTGGCTCATGGTCTTCCAGACATCATTGGAGACGGTGATGCCGTTGCCGTTCAAGTCCATGCTGAACGCGGTAATGATATCGGCCTGTGTTCCATAACCAATGGAGGCACCCAGGGGCTGGCCCGCCAGCATGTGGGCGCCGTCCAGCTCGCCGGTGATGACCCGGTTCAGCAGGACCTTCCAGTTGGCTTGGGCCTCCAGCTCCACAAACAAGCCTTCATCCATAAAGAAACCGCGCTCCCAGGCTACGGCCAGCGGAGCCATGTCGGTCAATTTGATGAATCCAAGTTTCAGATCCGGCTTTTCCGGAGCGCCAATCTCGGCCTGGGCGATGCCGGAGCTGGCTATCAGGGAGACCGCCGTGGCCAATCCCACCAGCTGATGGAGTGTTCCGGTGATGATTTTCAGGGGTGTCTTCATGAACTCTTACCTCGTGACATTCCTTCAGGCAAAAAAAAGCCCGCCCTCCGCTGTCGGAAGGCAGGCGCCTTTGCCCGTTTAACTTGTGTGTTCCTGAATGTTCAAGTCAGCAGTTGCACAGCTTGTGCCAGCGATGAAAAGACACTTTAAAACAACAAGTAACGGAGAAATTATAATTCCACAGCGTGTTTTTACAGGTTTTGTCGGTTTGCTTTGGTGCAGGCTGGCGGTCTTTTGCACCATTGTGAAACGAACGCCTCACATCAGGTTGGCTCTTGTCAAAGCCAGGATACTGGGTAGCGGGCGCTATACACCGCGTTTGAATGCCATCTTCATGTCTTTGGGCCTGGGGTGGCCCTGTTATTGCACTCAGCCCCGGGTATGAACGAAACAGCCGTCAAACACAGACTAAAGAGGGCAAAGCGTGGATATCGAGGTTAAACCGACTGTCGGCACTCAAACCACTTGCCCTTATTGTGGTGTGGGTTGTGGTGTTGCGGCGACGCTATCTGGCGTAACCGGCGATGAGAGCCACCCGGCCAATCAGGGGCGGCTGTGCGTGAAAGGCTCGGCGTTGCATGAAACCCTGGTGCCCAATGGAAGGCTGTTAAAGCCCCGGATTGCCGGTGAGGACCGAAGCTGGCCAGAGGCCCTTGCCAAGGTGTCCAGCGTCATTCGTGATGCGGTTACTCAATTCGGCCCAGGTTCTGTGGCCTTTTATCTGTCGGGCCAGTTATTGACGGAGGATTATTTTGTCGCCAACAAGCTTGCCAAAGGGTTTATTGGCACGCCCCATGTGGACACCAACTCCCGTCTTTGTATGTCCTCGGCGGTGGCAGCCCACAAACGTGCTTTTGGCGAGGATTGTGTCCCCGGGTGCTATGAAGACCTGGAACTTGCGGATCTTCTGGTGCTGGCGGGTAGCAATGCCGCCTGGGCTCACCCTGTTCTTTACCAGCGGATGCAGGCTTCGCAACGGGCCGGTCGTCGGGTGGTGGTCGTAGATCCCCGTCGAACCGCAACCGCAGAGCTTGCGGACCTGCACCTTAAACTGAAACCGGGTACGGACACGGTTCTGTTCAACGGTTTGATGGTGTGGCTGGCGCAACACAATGCAACAGATAAGACCTATATCGCGGAACACTGCACCGGCTTTGCGGAAACCCTGGCGTGCGCTCAAGAGGTTGCGCCGTCGACAACGTCGGTTGCCGCCCAATGTGATCTTGACGAAGCTGACGTCGAGCGGTTCTACCGCTGGTTTGCCGACACACCCCGGACCGTGACAGCCTTCTCCCAGGGGGTTAACCAGGCGGTAAATGGTACCGACAAATGCAACGCCATTATCAATTGCCACCTGGCTACAGGGCGTGTTGGCCAGCCAGGGGCCAGCCCTTTCTCGCTGACCGGTCAGCCCAACGCCATGGGCGGGCGGGAAGTTGGGGGGCTGGCTAATACCCTGGCCGCTCACATGGAATACGATACTCCGGGTGCCCGCGAACGGTTGGCCCGATTCTGGGGCACAGATCGCCTTCCGGAAGCGCCTGGACTTAAGGCCGTTGATCTGTTCGAAGCCGTGCACCGTGGTGATATCAGGGTGCTCTGGATTATGGGTACCAATCCCGCGGTTAGCCTGCCAGATTCGGCACGGGTTCGTGAGGCACTGGCGGGTTGCCCGACGGTGATCGTGTCTGATTGTATGGCGAGTACGGATACCACCAGGTTTGCCGATATTTTGCTGCCGGCGGCCGGCTGGGGAGAAAAAGACGGCACAGTAACCAATTCGGAACGTTGCATTTCCCGTCAGCGATCCTTCCTGCCTTTACCCGCCGAGGTTTGGCCGGACTGGCGGATACTGACTTCGGTGGCGTGCGAGCTTGGGTATGCCGAGGCGTTCCAGTATCAGAGCCCTGCGGATATTTTCCGGGAACACGCGGCGCTCTCTGGCCTCGCTTGCAGGGCCAGTGATGGCCATCAAGTGTTTGATATCAGTGCCCTGAGCCAATTAACAGAGGCGCAGTATAACCAACTGAAGCCGATCCAATGGCCCGTCGCTGTTGATGAGACCGGCGTTTTAACTGGCACACCCCGACTGTTCTCTGAGGGACGCTTTGCTACGGATGGCGGACGGGCACGGTTGGTGCCCATCTCTGCCGGGTTGCCCCGCCAGATCGCAACTAGCCGCTACCCGTTTGTGGTCAACACCGGTCGGATTCGTGATCAATGGCACACCATGACACGGACAGCGCTGGCCTCGCGGCTTCTGACACACCGCCAGGAACCCTTCGTTGAGATCCACCCGAGCGATGCGCTTGGCCTTGATGTTTGCGAAGGAGCGCTGTGCCAGCTTGCCGGCCCCGGACCTGAGCCATTTACTGGTCGTGCCCGACTGACAACAGATCAGCGGCCTGGTGAGGTGTTTATACCGATTCATTGGAGTGGATGCTTCGCTTCACAAGGCGTGGCAACGAATCTGATTTCCGCCGTAACGGATCCGGTTTCCGGGCAGCCGGAAAGCAAGCACGGTGTTGCCAGCCTTCGCCGACTTGCCCGCGGGTGGCAAGCCCGGTTGATGCTGCGCCCGGGAAACGACAAGCAGCCGGGACTTACGGAACGGTGTGACTACTGGTGCCGACAGCCTTTGGCTCATAGTGACAGTTGGTGGCTGGCAGGCAGCCAGACGATGAACTGGGGAACTGAGGTGGCTGGCTTGTTGGCGGGGGAGCCGCAGTTGGTTATGGCCGATTCCGCGCAAGGCCGATTCCGGGCGGCTCGAGTGGTTGATGGCCGGTTGGTGGCCGTTCTTCTTGTCGATAGTGACGTTGGTCTGTTGCCGGATCTGGCCTGGCTGGATGAGTGCTTTGCGGCGGACCGGTTGAGCCCGGATCAGCGACAGTGTTTGCTTGCGGGGCGATCTGTTGACACAGAAGAGATCGGAGCGCTGGTGTGTAGCTGCTTTCAGGTGGGGGACCGCCAAATCGTCAACGCCATTCGTGGTGGCCAGAAGACAGTGGAGGCTTTGGGGAAGATTCTGAAATGTGGCACAAATTGTGGCTCCTGCGTTCCTGAAATTCGTGAGCTGTTGCAGGATGAGATTTTAGAAACCGGGTAAGCAGTGTCTTCAATTATGTGTCAGCGCACCCTGCGCAGCATCGATATAGGGACGCGGTAGCGCTGGCCCCGGAATTTACCCGTCCCGTCGACGGTGCACGTTTTCCGGTTGACCCGGACAATCTCTCCGTGAAATTCCCGAGCGCCTGAGCCGAAAGCGACGACATCCTCTACTTGCCAGGGCGACGGCTGGCGTGCCGGATCAGGGAGCTGGAAAGGTTCACTGGATAAAGGAATCTGTCGTTCATTTGCCTCCCTCGCCAGTGTCTCCCGTGTCGCATCTGCACCACCACTTTCATACAATTCATCAAGAATGGTGTAGAAATGCCGGTTGTGAACCGAGCCACGATATCTCTTGCCTGCGCTGTGTTGTAACAGGTGTGCGAACTCGTGGCAGCAGGTGTGCGCCAGCAGGTTTAGCGTGCTCAACTCACCGTCGAAATAACCCCGTTTTTGGATTTCCCGGGCTGAGAGCCAGCCACTGGCCGTATCAGGCTGATGTTTGGCCTGAATCATCCGAAGACCGTAGGTGATCTGGTGCTGCTTGTACTGCGGTTCAAAACGATGATAAGTCGCCTGCCCGGAGCCCACCCGGCACACCAGAGTGCTGCCTGATACCCGTTGCCGGACCCAGCCTGCGGCGGGTTGCCAGAGAATCTGTTCGGTAACCGTGCACATCAGTTCGCCGAGCTTGCGGACTTGGGATTTCGGATCGCTCATATCAATTGAAGGGCTACACGCCTCATGGTATGGGTAATAGATTTCAACAAGAATAACGTTCGAATAGCGTGTTTGCTATGGCTCACCCGTTCAATGTTGTTTAGAGTCTCCTCCACATTTTGTGTAGTGGTTGTTTCAGGAGATGCCTTTCCGCCATGAATGCCGAACAGCTCAAACAGCTTGAAGACGACCTGTGGTCTGCCGCCGACAACCTGCGGGCCAACTCCGATCTCAAATCCAGCGAATACGCCACCCCGGTGCTCGGGCTGATCTTTCTGAAATTTGCCGACAACAAGTACAAGCGGGCCGAGCCGGACATCGCCAAAGAATTCGCGGAACTCAAAGGCACCCGCCGTGAAAAGCCAATTTCCGAAATTGCCATCCGGAAATGCGGCTTTTACCTCCCAGATCACGCTCGTTACCACTACCTGCTGGAGCTGCCGGAAAAGGAAGACCTGGCCAAAAAAATCAAACAGGCCATGGAAGCCATCGAGGAATACAAGCCCGAGCTGGATGGAATTCTTCCAAAGGATGAATATGTCGCGCTTACCCGCACCAGCAATACTCTGCTGGCGGAGTTGCTAAAAAACCTCTCCGACATTCCGCACGATGCCAGCGGCGACATCTTCGGTAAAATCTATGAATTTTTTCTCGGTAAGTTCGCCCTGAGTGAAGGCCAGAAAGGTGGTGAGTTTTTCACGCCTCCCTCGGTCGTTAAAGTGATGGTGGAAATCATCGAGCCTCACCATGGCACCGTGTACGACCCTGCATGTGGGTCAGCAGGGATGTTTGTGCAGTCCCAGCACTTTGTGGAGCGCCATCGCAGGAAGCTGGACGAGCTGGGCGAAACTCACGACGAAGACCAGCTCTACGTTTACGGCCAGGAAAAGACCCTGGACACCGTCAAGCTGGCCAAGATGAACCTGGCTGTCAACGGCCTGCGGGGCGAGATACGCCAAGCCAACAGTTACACCGAAAACCCCTTTGATGGCTTCGGCAAGTTCGACTTTGTGCTGGCCAATCCGCCGTTTAATGTGGATGACGTCCCTTTGGCCGCCGTGGAGGACGACCCACGCTTCCATACTTACGGCTTGCCTCGTAAGAAAACCAAGGCCAAGGCCAGCGAACAGGGGAAGGAAACGGTTCCCAACGGCAACTACCTGTGGATCAACCTGTTTGCTACCTCCCTGAAGAACAATACGCCGGACAGCGGCCGGGCGGCGCTGGTCATGGCCAATTCCGCCTCCGATGCCCGCCACAGCGAAGCAGACATTCGCCGCACCCTGATCGAGAACAACCTGATCTACGGCATGCTCACTCTGCCGTCCAACATGTTCTACACGGTTACCCTGCCGGCAACCCTATGGTTCTTCGACAAGAACAAGCAGGACGACCGCATCCTGTTTATCGATGCCCGCAACATCTTTACTCAGATCGACCGTGCCCACCGGGAGTTCAGCGAGCAACAGATCCAGAACATCGCCATCATCAGTAAGCTGCACAAAGGCAAGCGGGCCGACTTCATCCGATTGGTAGACAGCTACTTCCGCAAGGGCATAGACCAACTGCTGATCAATCGGGAAAAAGTGGAGCCGGTCAGCGAGCAGTTACTGGAGGTGCTGGATGACGCCCAAGGCAAACAGGCAGTGGGCGAACTGGTCAGCCAGTGGCAGGGCCTCAAAGCGCTGAAGCAGGCCAATGATGACTACACAGAGGCTGCCGACCTGCACCTGACTGCACCGGGTGCTGTGGAGATTGCCAACCGCAATCAGCGGGAACTGAGGGCGAAATTTGATCCCTTCTTCCAGCAATTGCACACAGGGCTGAAGCAACTGGATAAGATAGTGCGCCAGCATGAAAAGGCCAAAGCTGAAGGAGCCCAAAAAGCCGGTAAGCGCACCACCACTGACCGTAATGCTCGCCGCCTGAAGGACGCTCTGGAAGAACTGCACAAGGAAGTTCGCAGCGCGGAGAGTTACTACCAGCATATCCACTGGCTGCAGGAACGCTTCCCGAACGCCGAGTACGAGGATGTGACTGGCCTGTGCAAGCTGGCTACGCCGGAGGAAGTTAAGGAGCAGGATTACTCTCTGAATCCTGGGCGGTATGTGGGGGTTGTGATTGAAGAGGATGGAAGAAGTGAGGAAGAGTTCATTTCCGAAATCACTATTCTAAACGAGCAATACGTCGAGTCATCCGCGCTTAGCCAACAACTTCATGCTGTTATCCAGCAGAATCTGGCGAAAATGGTGGGGATTGATGAATAAGTATAAGTTAAATGAATTGGGTGCCGTTGCTAGAGGGAAATCTAAACACCGTCCCAGGAACGACCCACAGTTGTTTGACGGGCAGTATCCCTTCATTCAAACGGGAGATGTCAAGCACGCTCCGTTGTATATAACCAGTCACTCCCAAACCTATAACGAAAAAGGTTTGGGGCAGAGCAAGTTATGGCCTGAGGGTACTCTGTGCATAACGATTGCCGCAAATATCGCAGATACTGCGATTCTCAGTTATCCAGCTTGTTTCCCGGACAGCGTTATTGGCTTTAATGCCTTTGAGAGCGTCGCAGATACGAGGTATGTAAAGTATTGCCTTGATACTTTCCAGCTTCAGATGCGCTCGATTTCCCAAGGGACAACTCAGGACAACATGAGTCTGGAGAAGCTGCTGTCTATCAATTTTCCTGCTCCAGAGTTAAGCCAGCAGCGAAAAGTTGCGGCCATTCTCACCAGCTACGACGACCTGATCGAAAACAACAAACGCCGCATCACCCTTCTGGAAAAAATGACCGAGGAAATCTACCGCGAGTGGTTTGTGCGGTTCCGGTTTCCAGGGTGGCAGGAGGCGGAGTTTGAGAAGGGGCTTCCAGTTGGCTGGCCGGTAAAGAAGCTTAGTGACATCTTGTCCCTACAGTATGGGAAAGCTCTCAAAAACGAGGACCGCCTTGAAGGCGCGGTTCCTGTTTATGGCTCTAGTGGTGTCGTTGGTTTCCACAATGAAGCCTTTGTTCAGCGACCGGGGATAATTGTAGGTCGAAAGGGGAATGTGGGCGCTATTCACTGGTCAGACGTTGCCTTTTATCCAATCGATACGGTGTACTTCGTTGAATCTGACTTGAGCGAACATTTCCTGTACTACCTCCTGCATTCAGTCAACTTTATAAACAACGATGCAGCCGTGCCGGGGTTGAATCGAAAACAGGCATACTCAAATCACGTGCTTGTCCCAGATGGCGAGTTGATTGACCAATTCGACAGACTGGTGAAGCCGCTCTACGAACAGAAAAAAACTCTGACTAAGATGAGCGACAATCTAGAGAAAACCAAAACCCAACTCCTCTCCCGCCTGATCTCCGGAAAACTCTCCGTTGAAAACCTGGATATCCAGTTTCCACCCTCCATGCAGAATGGCAAAGCAGAGAGCCCTGTCGAAGCCGTCGCTTGAACCCTTGGCAGTAATCAGACAAACTGTCACCAGATATAAATAAGTGGTGACAGTTTGTCTGAGTCTGATTCCACCCGGTCTTCCCGGGTGCAACTCCAATCCCTGTTCCGCCAGCACGGCGGCCAGCTTCGCCTGAGCGAGGCGATGGCCCAGGGCATCAACCGGTACCAGTTCTATCAGCTCCGGGATGAGGGGCTGATTGAGCCGGTCAGCCGGGGCCTATACCGGCTGGCGGATCTGCCGCCTATTGAAAATCCGGATCTGGTCGCCGCCGTTACCCGTTTCCCCCATGCGGTGCTGTGCCTGATTTCTGCGCTGGACTGGCACGGCATCACCACGCAGATTCCCCATCAGGTGCATCTCGCGGTTGAGCGGGATGCTCGCCTGCCGGTTCTGGATTATCCCCCGACGGCTGGTTACCGGTTCTCCGGGCGGGCATTCAGTGAAGGCATAGAGCAGGTGACGGTGGATGGCATCACACTGCAGGTCTACAGCCCGGAGAAAACCCTGGCAGACTGCTTCAAGTTCCGCAACCGCATCGGTATGGATGTGGTGCTGGAAGCGCTGGAGCTCTACCGCACCCGCAAAACCTTCCGGCCAGGCAAACTGATGGAATACGCCAGAATCTGCCGGGTTGCTAATGTGATGGCACCCTATGTGGAGGCCAAGCTGTGAATATGGTCAGGTTCTTAATGGAATAAACAAACGTGAAAGGAGATCACTATGGCCAAAAATGTCGCCGCGTCTGTTCGTCAGAAGCTGCTGAATAAATCCAGGGAAGAGAAGCGCCCCTTTCAAGAACTGTTGCAGTATTACGCAATGGAGCGGTTTTTATACCGGCTGAGCCAGTCGCCCCATAACCACTGTTTCACCCTCAAGGGCGCGCTGATGCTTTGGGCCATGCAGGGGCCGAACAGCCGTCCGACCCGGGATATTGATATGCTGGGCCAGACCAGCAATGAGCCCGAAGCGATTTTAGAGCAAGTTCGTGATGTCATTGCTGCGGACGTTGTCGATGATGGCCTGCGCTTTGGTCCGGACACTCTGAAAGTGGATAGCATTACCGAAGATGCCGATTATCAGGGGCTGAGAGTGACCTTCACCGGTTTTCTCGATAAGGCCAGAATCCCGATGCAACTGGATATCGGGTTTGGCGACCCGGTTTTTCCCTTTCCCTCCTGGTTGGAGTTCCCGGCCTTGCTGGATTTTCCCGCCGCCAGAATTCAGTGCTACACACCGGAGTCTTCCATCGCTGAGAAGTTTCAGGCAATGGTGAACCTTGGCGAACTGAACAGTCGGATGAAAGACTTTTATGATATCTGGCTGCTCTCGCGCCAGCATGAGTTCAGATTGGAAAATCTGATGGGTGCGGTTGAACGCACGTTCCAGACACGCGGAACGGAAATCCCTGAAGCCAGTCCCTTTTCTGCCGCTTTTGTAGACAGCAAGCAGACACAATGGCAGGCTTTCCGTAAACGCCTCGGCCAGCCCCATGCGCCGGCAGCGTTCGCGGAGGTTGTAACGGTGGTGGTTGAGTTCCTTGAGCCTGTGATGGCAGATAAGGCTGCGGATGCCCCCGGGCAAATCTGGCACCCACCCGGTCCATGGAGTCGGCAGGCCGATGGCTAGTTTTATTTCGGAAGACAACATCGAGCAGGCGCTGTTGCAGCGCCTCCAGCATATTCACGGTTTTAACGTGCTGGATTGCTATACCGCAAAACCGGAAGACCTGAACGATGGCTCTCACCGGGCCGACAAGCGGGATGTGATCTTCCCGCTCGAGTTGAAAAAAGCCTGCCTCGAACTGAACCTCGGTATCCCTGAAAACAAGATCGATGAAGCCATTGAGCGGGTGATGAACCGGCGCACCGCCATGTCGCCGATTGCCGCTAACCGGGAACTGTATGATTTCATCCGGGATGGGGTGCCAGTTCAGTTTGATGATGAGAAAGGCTTTAAACAGCATGAAAAGGTGCAGCTGATTGATTTTGATGATCCGAAGCAGAACCGCTGGCTGGCGGTCTCCCAGCTTTGGATAAAATCCGTGGGACAGGCTCCCAAGGGTGCTTACCGTCGTCCCGACGTGATTCTCTACATCAATGGCCTGCCATTGGTGTTCGTTGAACTGAAAAACTCCAATGTGAAGCTGCGGAATGCTTACGAAGATAACCTGCGCAGTTACCGGCACGACATACCGCAACTATTCCACACCAACGCCTTCTGCATTCTCTCGAACGCTCTCGAAACCCGTGTGGGCAGCTTTACGGCGGGCTGGGAACATTTCTTCAACTGGTTCCGTGTGGAGAACGAAAAAGAACCAGTAGATCGCAAGAAAATTTCTGAGCAGGCAACCAGTCTGGAGCATGCAGCAGACGGTGTCTGCGAGCCTTCCCGATTGTTGGACTACATCGAGAATTTTGTGCTGTTTCACAAAGGCGAAACCAAGATCATCGCCCAGAACCACCAGTTCCTCGGGGTTAATAACGCCTACGGTCGTTTCCTGAACCGCCGCGAACACGACGGCAAGCTGGGGGTGTTCTGGCACACCCAGGGCTCGGGCAAGAGCTTTTCGATGATTTTCTACGCCCGTAAGATTTTCCGGAAAGCCACGGGCAATTTCAGCTTTGTGGTGGTCACCGACAGACAGGATCTGGATGGGCAGATCTACCGGAACTTCCTCAACACCGAGACCGTTCGCAAGGAAGATGTCGCGCAACCAGCGAACGCCGAGGAAATGCGCAAATTTCTGGGGCAGAACAAGAAGGTGGTTTTCACCCTGATCCAGAAATTCCGCTACGACAAAGGCCGAAAGTATCCACAGCTGTTCGATCCGGATAAGGAAAACCGGGAAGTCATTGTGATGGTGGATGAAGCTCACCGTACCCAGTACAAGAATCTGGCGGAGAACATGCGGGCGGGCCTGGCGGGCGCTCACTTCCTCGCCTTCACCGGTACGCCTCTGCTGGGCCGGGATCGCAAGACCAATAGCTGGTTTGGTGATTATGTATCCGAGTACAACTTCCAGCAGGCCATGGAAGACAATGCAACGGTGCCGCTTTTTTATGAGAAGCGCGTGCCAAAGGTTCTGATACAGAACGATGATCTTGGGGATGAGTTTTACGAGCTTCTGGAAGACGAAGATCTGGAGGATGCCCAGCAGGAAAAACTGGAGAAGAAGTACGCCCGGGAACTGGAAGTTATCAAGAGGGACGACCGGCTGGATACCATTGCCAGAGACATCGTTTATCACTTCCCCCGCCGTGGTTATCTCGGCAAAGGCATGGTAATTACCCTCGACAAGTTCACCGCCGTGCGAATGTACGACAAGGTGCAGCAGCACTGGAAGGACGAACAAAAGCGGTTGCTGAAGCTGATCAAGGAATCCACAAACGAGATCGAGAAAGCACGTTTCAAGAAGATCCGGGATTACATGAAAACGGTCGAGATGGCCGTGGTGATCAGCGATCCCAAAGCCGATGAAGAGAGGTTTGAACGCCAGGGGCTGGATATCAAACCCCACATCAAACGCCTGGATCAGCTTGATGAGCACATGCACGACGTGGAATACAACTTCAAAGACCCGGAACACCCTCTGCAACTGGTGTTTGTGTGCGCCATGTGGCTCACCGGGTTTGATGCCCCCACGGTATCAACCCTGTACCTCGACAAACCCATGAAAGGCCACTCCCTGATGCAGACTATCGCCCGGGCCAATCGTGTCGCTTCATATCGGATCAAGGGCCATAGCGGCGATCTGGTGGAAAAAAAGAACGGCGAGATTGTTGATTACTACAACGTGTTTCGCAACATGCGTAAGGCGCTGAAAGATTATGCGCAAGGAGCGGATGGCGAAGCACCGCCGGTTCAGGAGAAGTCGGAACTTTTTAAATTGTTGGATGATGCCGTTGTCCAAACGCTGGAATTCTGTCGGGAGCGCGATATTGAAATGGAGGTCGTCTTCGAGAAGCGGGATACGTTCAAGAGCATCGGCTTCTTTAACCAGGCGGCGGATACCCTGTTAAGCAATGAAGAATGGCGAAAGCAGTTCAACGTCTATGAAAACACGGTGACGGCCCTTTACGAGGCATGCAAACCGGAGGTTTTTCAGCTGCATGGCAACCTGCGAATTGCTGCAATCCAGTATCTGCGGGGCGTTGTGGATGCGCTGGTGGAACAGACGGATATTGATGCGGTTAGCCAGAAGATTTCCGAGTTGTTGGATGAGAGCGTGGTGGTGGACAACGCAGAAGCGTTTAGCATCAAAGATCACCAAGCGGAATACGAAATCGTCCAGAAAGGACAGGGCTGGGATCTGAGCAAGATCAACTACGACAAGCTTCGGGAAGATTTCGGAAAAGCAGAGTACAAGCATATTGAGATCGCGGAGCTCCGGGCGTTTATTGAACACAAACTGCGACAGTTACTGGAGCAGAACCACACTCGCATGGACTTCGCTCAGCGGCTTCAGGAGATCATCGACAAATACAATTCCGGTAGCTCATCTGCTGATGCATATTTTGAGGATCTTGTTGAGTACGTTGGTAACTTGCGGGAGGAATCCGAGCGCCACATTCGGGAAGGGCTGACGGAAGAAGAGTTGGAGATCTACGACCTGCTCAAGAAAGACAAGCTCACCAAGTCGGAAGAGCAGAAGGTCAAGTTGGCGGCCAAGGATCTGATTATCCGGTTACTGGAAGGGCACCCCAAAGTACTGGTTCAGGACTGGTGGAAAGATGGCCAGACTCAACGGGCTGTAAAGGCTGCCATTGAAGAGGTTCTGGATAAGGATCTTCCGGAAAGCTATGACCGCGTGGCGTTCAAGGAAAAGTGCGACAACGTGTTTGAGCTGGTGGTGGAGTTTGCGGCTAGTGGTCGGAAGTGGGTGGCGTAGAACTGGGCCGCAGAAAACCCTGTGAACCCGGATGAAAAACTCAGTGGTTTTGTTTTAACGGCCTCTGACTCAGAGTCGGATCTGAGCTTGCTTAAAAAACTTGAAGTCGAAGAAACGCTCTTGGGTATTGGCTCAACCCGGATAAACCCGATAGCTTTCCCATTGCGAAAGAAGGAAGTGTCGTTCTCGTCGATACGCACAGCATCAAATAAAGATGATTGAACTGACACCGCGTAATCATGGCTGGGTGAAAATGATATTGACTGAGTTGATGCGCAGCCGGAGAGAATCAAAGCGAGTATGACGGTTACGATGATTTTCATTGGAGGACCATTGACGAAATGACTTCTTCGAAAACATCATTTCTTACGCCAATTGTTATCCATGACTCGGTATTATCAGCTCTTGCAATAAAAGCCGTTGTATAACCACGAAAAGATGATGCAAATCCATAAGCGCCCTCTGGTAACGCTAGTTCGCTTGGTGTTCCGGGTCCTTTATGTGCCTCCACAAATCCCTGTTTCACCTCTTTGATAGCCGACTCGAACAGCGGGTTGGTTTCAATGGTGGTTATTGAACCAACCAGATCGGAGTTCTTCCAGAGTTGAAGTTCTGATGGTTGAAGCTCCACAGTATCGAATTGGCTGCTACTGATTTTGAAGCTGACATTTGCTGTGGTGTGAAACTCAATAGGTTGACTCGTTAGCGAGGCGCAACCCGAAATGAAGCCAACCATCAAAACGATCAGCGTGACAAACCTTGTCATTAAAAGCTCTCCTTATCGGTACAATGAGTCAATAATAACAGGTTTGAACTGTGCGGCGCGGAAGCGCTTGCACATCATGTTAATTCTCACATTGCCCATCAGAAAAGGTTCACCAGATTTGCGAATGACCCGTAAAGCCCATTTTCTGAGTTTATTCGCTGGCAATAGCAAATCTTGTGGCGCAGGCACCGAATCGATCCAAGTACTGCAATCTTCGGCCTCTGACAGCAATTTGGATATCGCAATTACCGTCTCGTCGGTTATTGAGGGTGCGGTAAATTTCCGGGCATTGCCTTGCCCATAAAATGTACCAATTATCGCTTGAATTATATCCACGTCGCTTTGTGTAAGTGTATCGCTCATGTCTTCGTCCTTGAAGCCATAAACCTCGCGCCGGACTCCGGCGCGAGGTTAGTGTCGAGGTTCTGGATTTATCAGGCCTCGATTGGGGAGCGCCAGTCGTCTGCTCCGGAAGTCCCGGCAACAGTGTGCTCCCAGGTTACTTTGCGGTAGGACAGGGAAACAGTGACCAGCTGTGTGAAGTCAGCACTGGCGGCGTCCTGGCAGTGTGGCATGTTGCAGTTGACGTCGATGATGGTGGCATCTTCCAGGATGGTTGAGAAGAAGTGCTCCTGTTTGCCCTCTACAGAGGTGCGGTACCACTTCAGCTCAACCTTCGGCAGCATTTCGCCGGAAGCCAGGGCGTTGTACATCAGCGGCGTTGATTTGTTCAGCGCGGATGTGAACTTGAACGGCTTGTGCACGCGTTGGCCGGAAGGCTGGCCAGACTGGGGATCGGTAGGAACGGTAACAACGTGGCTGAATTCCTGTACCAGTACTTCGTCTTCATGGCCTTCAACGTATATGTTGCCGACGGAATCGGACGTGAATGCTCCGGCGGTGATGTTGCCCTGGGTTTTACCTTCAATAGCGATATAACAAGGGGTTGGCATAGTCTGCTCCATGACGTTTAAGTGAATGTTCGTCCCCGGGGTGTTCCCTGGACGAGATCACTTACAGCAAAGCGCATACCAACGTAATAAAATGCAATTAAAACAGCGGCATAAGATATTTATAGGCGATGCGCCTGAGTTATGAGCAAACCCTTGCCTGGCAACCGGGCGAGCCCTTGCTGGCTGGGTAATAAATTGCCCAGATCACGGTCGATACGCGAACGACATCATGAGAGCGAGCAACAACAGAGCTGATAGCCCTTGCCAGAAACCTACTGGATGGCGTTCGATCAGGGGTTTTCGGTGCTGTTGGTTCCAGTGATGGCTGGGCTGTCGCAAATCAAACAGGAATTCAGACAGTGCCGGATAGCGTTTGTGGGGTTCGGGGTGCAGAGCCCGGGCCAGGGCCTCATCAACCCAATCGGGCAGGTCGTCCCGGTATAGGCGGGCGGGATTATAGCTGAGCTTACGTAACTGGCTCTGGTTGCGGATGCCTGGCACGCGGGTGCCATACGGTAATTGGCCGGTCAGCAACTGATAGGTGATCACGCCGAGAGAAAACTGGTCGGCCTGCCAGCCCGCGGGTTCCCCCAGAAAGGTTTCAGGAGCGCTATAAAGCGCCGCGCCCCTGGGCCAGCCGGGCTCATCATGCTCTTGGAGTTCCTGCAATCCGGCGATGCGGGTAGCGCCAAAGTCGATGAGCACCGCGGTGCCCTGGCTATCGATCAAAATATTTTCCGGCTTCAGGTCCTGATGCACCATTTCCAGCCGGTGAAAAGCCCGAAGCCCACGAGCTATCTGTTCTACAAACTGGCGCACCGTCTCCAGATCCGGACCCGGATTGTCCTGCAACCACTGCTTGAGGCTGATTCCCTGCACGTATTCGGTGGCCAGGTACAAGCAGCTGCGCTGTCGTTCCGGAGCAAAGGGCCGCACCACGTGGGGACTGTTGATGCGTTGGGCCACCCATTGTTCAGTAGCAAAGTGGTCCAGCGCTCCGGGATCCTGCTGCATTTCCATGGCCGGTACTTTCAATGCAACTTGTTGGTTGCTGGCGTGATCCACTGCCAGATAGACATGGCTGCGGCTGCTGGAATGAATCTGCCGCAGAGTTCGATAGCCGTCTAATAGCTGCCCCGGAACCAGCTCCGGTGCGAGCGGAAGTTGTTGGGCATCCCGGGTGATTTCTTCATTGCTCTTGTTGGCGGGTATCGAGTCTACCCGCACAATTTGTACGCTCAGGTTGTCTTCGCTGCCATTAGCGAGGGCCGTTGCAATCAGCTGTCTGGCTGCAGAATCCAGATCATCGCCGGACTCGCGGATGATTCCGGCCATGCTGTTTTCCTGCAGGTGCTCATATACGCCATCGGTTGCCAGCACAAAAGTATCGCCGGGCCACACCGGAACGGTCAGGTAATCAATGTCCAGGTGCGAGTTCAGGCCCATGGCGCGATTCAGGCAGCTGTCATCCCGGGACAGCCAGACCCGGTGATCGGTCGTTAGCTGCTCCAAAGCCATACCCTGTAACCGATAGATACGGGCGTCCCCCACATGAAAGATATGGGCTGTGGCGGACTTCAGGATCAGCAAGCTGAGGGTGCAGACATACCCGCGATCCTGATCATACCGGTACCGGCTTTGCCGGGTCTGGGCATGCAGCCAGGCGTTGTTTGCCCGCAGCACCCGCTGGGCGGACTGTTTGACCGACCAGCTGTCTGGCGTTGAGTAATAGTCACTCAAAAAACCAGCGACCGCAGACTCACTGGCAATCTGGCTAACGTTGCTGGAGCTGATGCCGTCGGCGATGGCCACAACAACACCCTTGGACCGGAGCTGTGGATCTTCTGGAATTATCAGGCCATGAAAGTCCTGATTAACCGGTTTCTGGCCTTTGTCCGAGTGCTGGCCAGTGGTAACAGAAAGCTGGATGGTCATCCGTTTCGCGCCTCAGGCAACGACACAAAGCCCGGGGGGTGCGGCCCACGGGCTTTGTGTCCACGTCAGTCATTTAGTTGGAACGCGCCAGTTCACCATTAAAGCTGCCAGGCACCGTGCGTTTGGGTGCTGTACGAATGTGCGTGGTGTAAAGGGTGAGGCCGGTAAAAGACAGGCCGCCTACCAGGTTGCCCAGGACCGTCGGGACCTCGTTCCAGATGAAGTAGTCCATAATCGAGAACTCGCCGCCCATCATCAGGGCGAACGGGAACAGGAACATGTTGACGATTGAATGCTCAAAGCCCATATAGAAGAACAGCATGATCGGCATCCACATCGCCAGCACCTTGCCTGGCACCGTGGTTGAAATCATGGCGCCAACCACGCCCATGGAAACCATCCAGTTGCACAGCATGCCGCGCAAAAAAATTGTCATCCAGCCCGCAACGCCGAATTCGGCATAACCCAGGGTTCGAGCCTTGCCTACGCTGGCAATCTTGTCGCCTACTGCACCGGGGTCGGTGTTGAAGCCGTAGGTAAAGACAAAGGCCATAATTACGGCCACTGTCAGCGCACCACCGAAGTTACCCAGGAACACCCAGCCCCAGTTGCGCAGAATGCCTTTGGTATCGACTCCAGGGCGTCTGTCCAGAAGAGCCAGTGGAGTTAGCATGAATACCCCGGTGAGCAGATCAAAGCCCATCAGGTAAAGCATACAGAACCCCACCGGGAACAGTATGGCGCCCGCCAGCGGGCTACCGGTCTGAACAGCCACGGTAATGGCAAAGACTGCAGCCAGAGCCAGAATGGCACCGGCCATGAAGGCCCGGATCAGAACGTCTCGCGTGGCCATGTAGATTTTTGATTCACCGGCGTCCACCATTTTGGTGACGAACTCCGAAGGCATGATGTAAGACATAGGGTAATCCTCTGTGCTTTTCTGGCCGTCTTTCGACAGGCGAAAAAAAACGGCGCCGCTCACTGGCTACCGTTGGATTGGCAGGTGTGAGCAGACGCCGTCGTCTGAAATAAACTTGTGTGTGGGCAGACAACCAAGGCCTGCTGAACACGTCTCAGCAGGTGTCGTGCCAGTCTTGTCGGTTTTCTGAAAAAGCTTTTTTGTTCAATGGGTAATGCGAGATAGAGCGCTCAGGGAAAGTCCGCGCAGCGTGGACTTTCCTGCACCGGCTCAGTGCGATTTGGGCAGCAATGGTGCGGAAATTCAGCGCAGGCTGAATCTGACGGGGAGTGCGTAGCGAAAGGTTTGGCCAGACATGCCATCGGGGACTGAAGGTAATGGAGCTGCTTTCTCCAGCATGGAAAGGGCGGCTTCGTCCAATAAGGGGTGGCCGGATTCTGTTCGCAGGCTGTGGCCGAGGAGTGAGCCGTCCCGGCGGAACTCGAAGGTTATAACCGGAGCGCCTTCCTGCCCCAGCCTGCGTGCCCGGCGGGGATATTCGTAGAACCGGGACAGGTGCCGGCTGAGCCGTGTCAGGTAATTCTCGACTGCCGAAGGATCGCCGGCATTCTGCAGTGGAACCGATGACTGCGATTGAGACTCTCCTTCTTCAGGCGACAGCTCTGAAGCGTTTCTGGCCATAGCCTCTGGCGGAGAATGATCGGTGGTTGACGAGGGTTCGGCTTCCGCGACCATTTCTGGCTCTGGCTCTGGCTCTGGCTCTGGCTCTGGCTCTGGCTCTGGCTCTGGCTCCGGTGTTGGTTCAGGTTTCGGCTTCGGTGCGGGTCTGGTTTCCTGCACAGGTTCGGGGCTGGCGTCTTCTGCGGGAGCCGGAGCGGGTTTGCCTGCAAGCGAGATTTTGATAGCCGGTGCTGTATTGACGGCCGCATTGCCAAGTTGATTTATCTCAAGGGGCTTCTCTGGCGCTGCGGCCATGATGATGCCAGCGCTCAGTATGACGGCGATAACCAGCAACCCCAGGCGGGCGGCCCTTCCTGTGTTCGTCACGTTTCTGGCTCCGTCAGCAGCAGGATTTCCTCATAGCCACCCTGCTCCAGCATTTGGAAAAGCGTTTCAAGGTGAGCCATGGAAAGGGTACTGGCAGCAGCAATTTTCAGTGGGTTCTTTGCGTCGGGCTCCGGCAGCCTCTGAAGCAGGGCCTGCGCGTTTAGTGTTTCTCCATCTATGCGCCAGTTCCCCTGGCCATCAACCAGCAGATCGGCATGGGGTGACTGTTGTTCAGCGCTCGCTGGTGTAGTCGGCAGGTCGGGCAAGGGGGTGTCTGCCAGCTGGCCTGCCACAATGAAAAACATCAGTAGCAGAAAAACCAGGTTAATGAGCGGCAAAAGCGCGTCTTCAACCCGTTCCATTAAAGACTTGCCGGAGGTCGAAGGCGGTGGAACCAGTTCGGTCATGGCGTTTCTTCAGTCGCGCGTTTCCAGTGGGTCTGGATGCCATTTTGAGACAGTTCACCAAGGGCAGCTGTGAACTGGCTTAGCTGAGTTTCCGGAGTGGTCGTGAGATTTACCTCGGAAATACCGGCCCGGCGAAGCTCGGCCAGCAATTGGCCGATTGGAAGTGTGAGCTCCTGCCACTTCACGTTGCCTTGTTGCGAGACGGTCAGCAGCGGCAGTGGTTCACCCGACACGGTGTTGCGCCCGTCGGTGTTGTTGGCTAGCTCAAGATGATCCACCGGCAGAAGCCGGCTGGTCAGCATAAAGAACACGAGCAGGATGAACACCACATCAATCAACGGTGTTATGCGGATCGGTATTGGCCGGCTGGGCCTGGGTTCAACCAGTTGCATGAGCGAAACGCTGCCTGTCGCGAGTCCCCGATTCCTGTTCGGCTTCTGGCTCCGCACGGGATTGGTGCGCCGCCGCCTGGGTTGGGGCTTCACTCGCGGGCACACTGACATGCTCCTGTTGGCCAGTGAAGGCTTCAGGCGTCACGCTGAGTACAGAAACCAGGGTGCTGTTGATAATTTTATGAATACGCCGCAACCGGAATTCGATCCAGGCAGCCAGAGCAGCGAATGGAATAGCGACCACAAGGCCAGCTGCTGTTGTGGTCAGGGCTTCGTAAATGCCGCCGCTTAATTGGGACGCATTGGCGCGGCCCGCAGTTGCGGCCATGGCGCTGAAGGCCTCCATCATTCCCAGAACGGTTCCCAGCAAGCCAAGCAAAGGCGCAAGGGCAGCGATAACTTCAATGATTTTCAGGGGTGCTTCAAAAGGTTCCAGCGCTTGCTGAGCATCCCTCGCTGACGTCTCGCGAACCTGCCGAGCGTCCTGATTGTTCTGCTGTGCCTCAATGGTATTGATCACCAGGTTCAGCAGGGGGTTCAGTGTCGCCCATCGGTTGGCCTGCAGACGAATCGCTTGCGGGTGCACGCCAGAAGGGTTCTGTTGCCAAAGCGTAATAAGACTTTTAAGTTTTCTGGATAATCTGGGCGCGTAGAGTGTACCCACGAGTAACAGGTAGATAAACGTGACAAGTCCAAGAACCGCCATGGCAAGCAGCACCATCATGACTGGGCCGCCCATTGCCAGCAGCTGATTGACGGGGCCATCTGTCAGTGCGGAGCCGAAGGTTGTCAGGGAATTGTTCATGCCGGTTAACGCTCTTGCTGAAACATCATGATAATAATAGCGATTATCATTGCGTTTGCAAGTCTGTAATCCTTCAGTCAGTACGCCTCTGTTAGAATTCATGTCGCGATTGAACGCACTCTTTGCAAATAATCTCACTCAAAACCGGAGGCCGCACCATTAACACTCAATCCCTGCAGAACGGAGTAACTCTGCTTTGCTGATGGGTCGTTGGCTGGACAGTCTGGTTAACCGGGCCGTACTTCTTGTTGTGGGCCTGGTTGTTTTGACGGCGCTTCTGGTGGCGCTCGCGGGCTCGCTTCTCAGTCGGTCCGAGCTCGAACAGCAGGCCGCAAACCAGGTGGAGACCATTGCGCAACTCGTCGCCGGTGAACTGGACGACAAGTTGTCACAGCGCCTGGAAGCACTGAGCCATGTTGCGCAGGGGTTTGCCATGAGCGAGGCGGCTTTCGACGCGCGTGCAAAAATCCTGATGCGCCGCCAGACGGCATTGCAGCACCTGTTTGATGGTATTTATCTGATTGACGCGCAAGGCAAAGTGATTGCTGAGCACCCCGAGTCCCGGAATCTGATTGGCTCGGATGTCAGCAATCGTTCTTACTTTCGCCTGGCGTCCGAGCAGTTCACTCCCCTTATCAGCGAGCCCTACCGCTCGCACTACCAAGGCAAACCCGCGGTAATGATCGCCGCCCCTTTGTTCAATAATAAGCAGCGTTTTATTGGCGTGCTAGGAGGCGCAATTTCGCTTGCTGGCGAGCACCTTATAGAAGAGTTTTCCGGTATCCCGATTGGTAAAACCGGTTATCTGACCATTGTCACCCGCAGTGGTATCGTTCTTGCCAATGGTCGTACCGGCGAGGTGATGAAGCCGTTAAAAACCGTCACCCCGACGCTTAAGGATGCTCTGGACGGTTTCGAGGGTACTGCCAAAACACGCAGCAGTCGGGGCGAAAGCATCATTCTTTCGGTTCAGCAGATGTCTCAGGTGCCTTGGTTCGTGGCGGCTGTGTGGCCGGCAAGCGAAGCATACGCGCCAGTTACTCGACTCAAGGATGCGTTTCTCTGGGTTTTGCTGCTTGTGATCCTGCTGATTGTTCCGGTTGCCATGTGGCGCTTTCGCCGTCTGATGGCGCCTTTGGGGGAGCTTGGATTACAGGTGCATGAACGCCACTTGGGCGTCCGGAATAAACCTGTGCGGATCTCTGGTGGCTCGGAAATCAGTCAGGTCGCTGAAATATTCAATATGGTGATGGATGAGCGTGACGACGTTTTAAGCTCCCTGGCCGAGCGCGAGGCGTTTTTCCGATCACTCACGCGGGGCGCGCCTATCGGTATTGTGCAGGCCGATGTTCTTGGTCGTATCGATTTTGTGAACCCGGTGTTTGAAAACATCATTGGCATGAAGTTGGCACAGCTAAGCGGCACGCATTTGTTCGATTATGTCTCGGGTGATGATCGCGATTCTGCGGTGAAAGGCTGGCAGCAAGCCCTGAAAAAACAGGAGGTATTCCGTGATCGTTTCCGGCTGCAAGGGCCGAACGCCGGGTCTCCTGTTTGGTGTCAGGTAATGACAGCGACTCTCGAAACTCCTGAAAAGGTCATGGGCACCATCACGGTTGTGCGGGATATTTCCCATGAACTGGAGGTAGAGAAAGCGCTGCGGGACGAGCAGCTAAGAGCGAAAAATATACTCAGCGTGATGCAGGACGGCGTGCTGATGGCGGATACGGGCGGTGTTATTCGTTACGCCAATCATGCGGCTGGCCGTTTCCTGGGTGCCGATGGAGAATATCTTGGCAAAAATGTTTTTGAGCTGGTCGGCATTGATCATGAGAATCATCCGCTCACCCATGAGTGGTTTCTTGACCGTGACGATCTCGACAGCCTTTACGTGACGCTCCGCAATGGCAGCGGTGATGTTTTCGATGTGGATCTCAGCATGATTCATATTCGCCAGGGGCGGAAGAACGAGCGATTGGTTTTCGTGCTCCGGGACGATGCCGAGCGCAGGCGTGAAGAAGAAAGATTGTCCTGGGAAGCAACCCACGACAGCCTGACGCAACTGCTGAACCGTCGTGCCTTTACAACATCGCTGAACAAATGCCTCAGCGAGATGCCGCGCCAGGATGCGACCTCTGTGTTGATGCTCATTGATCTTGACCACTTCAAGCCGGTGAACGATGAAGGTGGGCATTTGCTCGGTGATGAGTTGCTCCGGCGCCTTGCCGATTTGTTCAAAGAGACGGTACGTCAGTCTGACACCGTCGCCCGACTGGGCGGTGACGAGTTCGGTATTATTCTTCCTGCTTGCGGCCTGGCCCGAGCAAAGACTCTTGCGGAACGCATCCGCGCCGGTGTTGAAGCGTTGAGAATCGAACACGAAGGCCGCATGTTTGGCGTTACCGCGAGTATTGGTATGACCGAACTGCTGCTTGCAGATCGCGATCCCAAAGACGTGGTCGCCCGCGCAGATCAAGGTGCCTATCTTGCCAAGTCGAAAGGTCGGAACCGCGTTGCCGTTATGCCTGTGGCGGAGCCATAGCGGAAGCAATAGCAAGGGACGCTCAGATCCACCAGTCAGCCGCCAGGCTGGCCTGCCAAATCAAGCGCAACGCCAGGATGGTCAGAACCAGGTTGAGCGCTTTGCTGAACCAGTGATTGTTGAGGGAGTTCAGAACGCGCAGGCCTAGCCAGGTGCCTGCAAAGCCGCAGGCAACCATGGCCAGGATAAATGGCAACCAGTGGGCAAACACGAACCCAGTCACGCCAAAAACCAAGGCTTTGGGAGCATGTTGCAAGATCATTGCAGTAGCAAAGGTCGCGACGGTGCGGAACCTGTCCACATGGATCTGTTTTATGAAGGCCGCCACCAGTGGCCCTGTAGCGCCTACAAAAAGACTGACAAAGCTGGTCACTGCAGCGGCGATAAAGACTCCAATCTGGCCGAGCGCGCTTTTGGGCAGCGCCGGACCCCAGCACAGATAGAGCACGAACACCGCTATTGTCAGTTGCCACAGATAGGCTGGAAGGCTCACCAATAACCAGGCGCCCGCCGCCGCACCTACGATAACGCCGGGTGCAAAAGCGGCAATAGTTCGCCAGTCGATATGCTTCCATGTCAGCACCGCCCGGCCACCGTTGGAGCCCAACTGAATCATGCCGTGTACGGGAATAATTGCGGCAGCAGGCATCCATGTGGCCATCAGGATCAGCAAAAGAACACCCCCGCCGGCGCCCAGACTGGCGGTAATCATCGATGTGATCACGGAACTCACCAGCAGAAAAAGCGCTACTGACAAGCTCAGGCTCTCCGGGAGCAGGGCTATTTCCACGCGCAGAATTCCGCGGGTTTGAGCTGAGGTGTTCGGCACAAGGCTTCGGTCGCCAGTTGTACGTCGGCCACATAGTACAGTGAGGCCAGCCCCAGTCTGTCGCGGCCCAGGTTGTGAAACACCATACCAAACGCGATGTCGCCGGCGGTAAAGCGCTCGTGATTGGCGGCAAAATATTCTGCTGGTTTCGCCAGAACCTCGTCATCGAGAAGCGCCTGAACCCGACCTGCGCCACCGTGGTAGGCCTGAACCAGCATCAGCACAAACAGCTCATTGCGCTTGCTTTCGGGCAGTTGACCAAAGCGTTCGTCAAAGGCTGGCTGCAGGTTGCGGGCATTCTGATGCATCAGGCGCAGCGCACAATCAATCTGCGCCAGCCGGTGCCAGTAATTCTGGGGTTTGATTTGGCAGTCTTTCAGTGCGGAAGGCGAAAGCTGGAGTATACCCTTCGCGTTCGCTCGGGAGTGAGCTCTTGCCTGCCCACCGCTTTCAATCAGAATCTGCCCAGCCAGATATCTGGGTAATACCTCTGGCAAAGCAAAGCGATTTTGTTCACTCCGGCGCTGAAGGATGTACATAAGGGCGTCGTGAAGAGATCCAGGTTTTTCGGAGGTTGCGAACGAGAGATCGTCCCAGGCGCCCCATACTCGATCTCTGGCGCGCGCGCCCAGATAGCGGCCAACGGCAAGGTCGAGATTTACATGGGGCTGGTCGCACGCCAGCGCGAACGGGTAGCCTTTGGTGTCGGTATCGCCGGCAACCCAATCTACGGTAAGCCCTTTTTCGTGCAACGACCGGCGAGTATCGTTCAGGCGCTTCTGGGTTGTTGCACGGTCGGCGCCGTTGCTGATCCAGCCCAGAAACTGCCCCCGCATGTCGAACAGAATGTGGCGCTCAGGGCTTGAGCAATAGCCTGTCTCTTTGAGCACCCAGCGCCGGATGGTGAGGATGTTCCGGTAAACGCCCTGGCTGACCCAGTAGGGTGAATCCCGCACAATCGCGGTCCAGCCTGGGGTGTCAGCACTCTCATCGCCGGCCATACTTTCTTCGGCCAGTGCAGATGTTTGCACCAGCGTGGCCAGGATGAAAATCAGAGCAAGCTGACGTAAGCTTGCGAATCTTGAGTTCATAAACGATGTGTCCGTGGTATTCCGGGCACCACAATAACAAATGGACGCCGCTATGAAGCAATCTGAATATCTTCGGTATGACGCCACCGCGTTGGCGGATCTGATACGCCGTGGCGAAGTGACCTCCCGGGAAGTATGCGAGGCTGCGGTGGAACGGGCAACCTCTGTGAACGGTTCTCTCAATGCAATCTGCTTTCCCCAGTTTTCCGAAGCCTTGACTCAGAAATTTCCTGAACAGGGCGTATTCGCAGGTGTGCCCTTGCTGCTCAAGGATCTGTCTCAGGAGCAGGCTGGCCAGCCCTGCACTTACGGCAGCCGTGGTTTCAAAAATAACATTGCACCGCAGGATTCCGAGTTTGTGCGCCGTGCCCGTGAGGGTGGGCTGGTCTTTCTGGGGCGGACCGCTACGCCGGAATTCGGTCTCAAGGCGATTACGGAATCTGAGCTCTGGGGGCCATCGCGCAACCCCTGGAACACCAGCCTCACGCCTGGAGGCTCAAGCGGTGGCTCCGGTGCTGCAACCGCAGCCGGTATTGTACCCATGGCCGGCGCCAACGATGGTGGCGGTTCAATCCGCATCCCCGCCGCCTACAACGGTCTGTTTGGCCTCAAGCCATCGCGCGGCCGCATCTCCTGCGGGCCTGCGATGGGCGAATCCTGGACCGGCGCCTCATCAGACCATGTGGTTACCCGCACCGTGCGCGACAGCGCTGCCATGCTGGATGTGCTCAGTGGCGCTGCCTCCGGAGATCCTTTTGTCATTCCGCCCCCCGACTGCGCCTACGCTGAGTTGATACAGAAATCATCTGGTAGCCTGAAAATCGGTGTGTTCACGTCGTCTCCTTACGGCACTGAGGTGGCTCCTGAATGTGTTGCCGCGGTTGAGGAAACGGCGCGTATTCTGGAAAACCTGGGGCACACGGTTGAATATGCCCGGCCGGAATTCGATGGCATGGCGCTGGCTCGCTGCTATCTCGGCCTTTATTTTGGCGAAGTGTCCGCCATGATGGCAAAAGCCAAGGAACAGTTTGGCGCCACTGACAGTGATTTTGAGCTGGATACCCGCCTGATCGGCATGCTGGGCAATACCATGCCACTTTCAGACTACGTGCTTCGGCGTCAGCAATGGAATGAATTTGCCCGGGCGCTGGGTGTTTTCTTCGGCAGGTACGATCTTTACCTCTGCCCCACTACTGGCCAGTTGCCCGCCCGTATCGGTGAGCTGGAAACGCCGGCACACCTCAAGCTGGCGGCAAAACTGATGCTGATGCTCAAAGCCGGCAGAATGGTGCATCGCAGTGGCCAGGTGGATCAGATGGCGATGGAGAGCCTCGCCCGAACGCCGTTCACCCAGCTTGCCAATCTGACGGGAACGCCGGCCATGTCGGTGCCTATGCACTGGACGGCCGAGGGGCTTCCGGTCGGCGTGCAACTGGGCGCACCAAACGGTGGTGAGGGCGCATTGCTGCAGCTGGCGGCGCAGCTTGAAGAAGCCGCGCCCTGGTTTGGCTATTACGAGCGGCTCGACAATGCCTTCGCTACCGACGGCTGATTGGAGTTCTGACAGAGGGGTTCGACAAGGCGTTGTGATCCGTTGACCCAAAGCCCACGTTTATCTTTATATGCCTAACAGGCTATGCTGTGTATCAGGGAGACCATCTTCCTGATTTACCCTGATGGCATCGAGGAGGCGAGCGCATTATGAACCAACCGATGGCAATCGATGAACTGGTATCCGTAGCACAGGCAGAAGCCATGGGAGAGCTCGATGCTCCGATGATGGCAATTGTTCTGGCCAGCGAACAAAGCTATGACTTGCCCATCAACTCACTTGAAACCGATGCCGACAAGGCACGCTGGGGATTGATTCTCCGTGCGGCCCGCGAGCATGTTGAAGCGGATGCCGTGGCGGTTCTGTACCCCGCCTGGACAACCATCCGGCATAAAAAAAAGGAAGTTACAGAAGATGACGGCGATGAAATCTCTGGTGAGGCTTCGGCAGACAGCCTTGGAGCTTCAGCAAAAGACGACGCCGAGGAAGAGCCAAACGAGCCGATAGATACCTTGTTTGTGCAGCTGCATACCCGGGATCACGTTTACTGGCGTGGCTTTGAGCAAATCCGGGATCCAAAACACCAGCGCATCATCGGCTTTCGCCGCATCAAGGCGCTGTCCACGGATTACCGGCGTGATGAAGAGCCTTCAATTGCATCCTGGCTAAGTACGCTGTTTGATCCTTTGCCGGAACACGGTGAAGAGACAGACGTTGATCTTGAACTGGCGGATCTTCTGGAGGAACCCGAAGTCAGTGCTGCACTGTATCCGCGACAATTGCGGGCGTTGCACTAGCAGATAATCCTGAAACCCTGAGTTGAAGAGCCGGGCTTGTTGCCCGGCTCTTTGCTGTACGACGCCTCTCTAAATAGCCCCGGCCCTTTCTGCGACCCACATCAAGCTGACGGTGCCTACCCCCATGAGAATCAATGGCACGATAAACCGCTGATAGGCTCTGACGTGTGCCATGGCATAGAGCAACGGGAAGCCGATGATCAAAAGGCCGAGTTGCCCGAATTCCACTCCCAGATTGAAACCCGCAAGCGCAAGGGCCAGGTTGGAAACACCCCCGGTCAGATCGCCCAATACGCTGGCAAAGCCGAAGCCGTGGATCAGCCCAAAGGCGAACGCCAGCTTCCAGGTTTTCCGCCCCATAAAAGGCCAGGCCACATTCAGTGCAGCCGCAGCGATGGAAAACGCAATCCCAGTCTCAACCCAGGCGATGGGGAGCCGAACAATATTCAACGCCGACAGTGCCAGAGTGATGGAGTGTGCCACGGTAAAGGCGGTCACAATGCCCGCTAACTGCAGCAGCCGCGATTTGAATGAGCGGGCTGTGCCCTGATTGCTCTGTCGGCGGATGATCAGCGTGGCCGGCAATACCAGCACGAGCAGAAACAGCATGTGATCGAGCCCGATCAGCAAATGGATAACGCCTTCACGAAGAAACGTTGTGAACGTGCTCCACGGCCCTGCCGCACCACCTGCAAGATCGACAGTCTGCCGGTCCGGGGCAAGTACCGCGAGAGATTGAGCCTCTCCCGATGTAATCTGTACCAGCCCCCGGTGCAGGCTGTCCTGATCGAACAGCAAGCTGTATTCAATCTGTTCCGGAAGCTCGCCCTTGGGGCAGTCGACCTGATATTGGGTGGCAAGATAGGGGCCATCGCTGTGGGAGCTCAGCCCCCAAGCCAGTCCTCTGAGTTTGCAGACACCTTGCTCGCCGGTCAGAGTAATGGCGTTTTCAACAGCTTGCGTGGCGAGCGTTCGCTGGGCGCGTAGCTCCTGCCCCGTTATCCTCTGGTCGCCATTGGCATCCAGGGGAACCAGCAGCGCGAGATCCCGCAAGGCTATGTCGAATCGTATCTCGGAAGCGTCCATATCCACGTAGAGAAAGCTGTCGCTGGCCTTATGGGCAAAGGCTATGCTCGCGAAAGTCGCCATAATCAGCACTGCCAAAAGCTTTTTTGCAGACATCACGACGCCTCCGGATAGCGGGCATCAGATTGATTTTGCTGCTTGAGCCATTCATGTAGCCGGGCCAGCACTGCCTCGTCTTGCGCAGCAAGCGCGGCTCTGAGTGCCAGGCGGGTATCCAGGGGTTCACGTTGTGACGTCCAGTTGGCCATGGCGTACTGCAGGGCAGCATCTGGGCGCTGTTCGATATCCAGCTCGAAGCGGGACAAGTCGCGCTGGTGCAGCATGGAGCCGCGCCACAGGGCTTCGTCGAAGCGCTCACGTAACCGGGACGCCAGCGCAGCTGCGTCGGGATGGTTCACGCGATGTAAGGCAATTGCACGGATGACCGCCAGACTGTCCACGGCTTCATAACCTTCGGTTACGACCAGAGCCTGCCTGGGGTTTTCATTCTGCAGGTACCAATCGGCCAGCTGCGCCCGGGTGTACAAGTCGTCCGGATCCTGGCTCAGCACTTGTTGCCAGTGCCCGGCCGCCGAACCCTGGCCAAGCTGTGCCGCGATATCCCCCAACGTACCCTGAGCCCAGAGAAATCCCTGAATGGATACGTTACTCAAGGAGCGGGTTGCGGTAGCCAGTTCGTCATAAGCGACTTTGGCGGAGCCGGTACGAGCCGCCACCTGGGCGTGACAACTCGAGGCAATCAGGCCGGGGTACTCAGTTGTCAGTTGCTCACACAGAGGCCGCGCCCGGTCATACTGCCCCTGAACCATCTCGATGTTGGCCAGGGTTAACAGGGCCTGAGCTCTCTGTGCCGGTGCATCAGAGCGGTCGAGAACGGTGTTCAAATCCTGCCTTGCTGCGTCGAACCGGTGCAGGCTCTGCGCCAGGGTCGCTCTCAGCACCAGTAATGGGTCGTTCAGTTCCTGGCTGGCCTGCTGATTGAACAGGCGCTCGGCATAGCCCAGAAAACGGGGGTCGCCGCTGCGCCTTGCTTCGGAGATCAATCGTTGAATCTCCCGGGCCATGGTTTCCGGCGAAGAAGGGGCGCTATCACTGGCTGGCGCAGAGGCCGGCAGCGTTACCAGCACCGCATCGTCATCAAAATCGCTTTGAATTGGGCTCGGAGCTGCCATAACGGCTGAAGAGCACAGCAGGCCAAACCCAATCCAAAAAGCCCCCCCGCGCCGAAGCGCAGGGAGGGAAAAGACCGGATGCAAAGACGTTTGGGTCCGGTGTGAAAGCGTTCTATCTGAGTAGATCATCGAAAGCCTGTGGATCATCCTGGTCATTGAAGCTGAATGTGACGGCATTGATTTTCCTGGGCTCCCGATTGGGGTCCGGGTTATCAAATTCGCCTTTCACGAAGGCTCCGAAATCCACCGACATCGCGGGCGGCTGGCTCTGGCTGCTGTTGCTGCTGGAACCGTCGAAACACCCCGTCAATGCCAGGGCCATGAAGCCCAATCCGGCAAACTGAATGGTCAGTTTCATCATTCGCTCCTCATGAATTGGGTGAGCCGGCCAATGGAGTCGCCAGGTACGGGAACACCACCTGTAATTCGGTAGGATCGAGCTGAACGCCATCGGTAAACGGCGTGGTCCTGTTTGGCGCGTCACTGGTCAAGGCACCCATGACGACTCGCAAGGCGGAATCGACTACGTCATCGACGGGGCGACGACCGTTCGGGAATCCGGCGTTGTCGCCACCCAGAACACCCAGGTCGTTTTGCATGGCCGCAGGAGTAGCCGCAATAGCAGGATTAAGCCGCAGCATTTCCGAGACTTGCACGCCCACCGGCATATTCACATCGGGTACGCCGGTCAGGAAGGCGGTTACCAGATCCGTGCGCGGGAAGTTATCCGGTGCCACAGCGCCTGCGCCGCCGAACAGTATTTCGAGCAGTTCCGGCAGGGTCGGGTGGGTGACGTAGGTAGCAAACTGACCGTCGTTCATGGGCTCGCTGGTGTTGAACAGGTCTTTGTCTTTGAGACCTATAACCACTTCATTCACCAGCGGCATACCAAGGCGCGATACCTGGGTCCAGGCCCCACCCTCCACAGTGGCACCTTTACCGCCTGCGGTTGGCTCGGGGTTGATGACTCTCGCCTGGCGCACACTGGCTGTGGTCCAGGCTCCGATGACTGGTTGGTCCAAGCCGGTAGCGGCCGTGCCAGTCAGACATTCGGTGGGTACTTCCAGGGCAAACGAGGTCACGTTCTTGTCGGCGAGATCACCTGCGCCCTCGCCGTCCCGTGCACCGAGCGGGTTGGTGTTGACCAGATCAAAAATCTCACCGAGGTTCACCGCAAAGGCTTCCTTGCGTTGGCCTACAAACACCTGGCCGTTGGTTGCGCAGCCCGGAATGCCGATCTGGAAGATGTGCTGATTGGCGTAGGTCTGGTAATCGGCAAACGATTTACCGCCGATGTTGTCCAGAGGTTTGTCGAATGTGCTGGTGCCGTCAGTGACATTGGTTGCCGTCTGAACGGTGCCGGTGCGGCGGTCGCCACGAATCACAGAAACCGTGTATTCCTGGCTGAACTGGACGTTGGCACTGTTGGTGGCATCGCCAATGTTTTTCAGGGGAACTGAGACCATTCGCTGGTCGCCAGCGGGGCCGACCGGTAACTGGATGTCGTTCAAAGTGTTGGAGAACTGAAAGCGGAACGTAAGGTTTTCCTGGGCGTTGCCACTGTTGTCGATGTGGATTTCGTATACCGCGTCTTCATCAAGATCGAAATAGTTGGGGCCGCCATACGCATCCTGCAGAGGCAGGTAATTCGCGATCAGCGTGACAAAATCGTCGCGGCCGGTTTCGTAACTGCGAAACATGTAAAAGTCGGTTCCGTCGACTTTGGGTACTTCGGTGATAAATGGAGCTTCGCGATGGCTGGACGCGTTTGCTGAGCCGGCATTGATACAGAGTCCGGCAACCGCAATGGCGAGGCCGGAGCGTTTCAGAAAAGTTTTCATTCCGTTTTCCTCTTCTATTGTTGGTCTTGCAGAAGAGTTAACGGAGCGGTTGCGGAAAAAGATGCAGGTACTATCAAATTTTTTATCAGGACGCTTTTGTGGGCTACTCTTGAGCAGTGCACTTGGAAGATAACCATCAGGATTAACAACCATGTTTAATCGCGCCCAGTGGCTGTCCGATGCCATCGCCCGTATTGATGCGGACTTCAATCGTTCATCGGACACCCATCTGATCAAGCTGGACTTGCCCGGGCTGCAGCACATCGATATCTATCTCAAGGATGAATCAACCCATCCCACGGGCAGTCTCAAGCATAGGTTGGCGCGCTCGCTGTTTCTGTTCGGGCTCTGTAACGGCTGGATCACGCAGAGCACACCGGTCATCGAAGCCTCCAGTGGTTCCACGGCGGTGTCCGAGGCGTATTTCGCCAAGCTCCTGGGGTTACGGTTTATAGCCGTGATGCCCAGAACGACCTCGGCCCAAAAAATTGCCAAGATCGAATTTTATGGCGGTGAGTGCCATCTGGTTGATAACGGCAGCGAGATCTACACCGAATCGCAGCGCCTGGCCCATGAGCTGGGCGGTCACTATATGGATCAGTTTACTTACGCCGAGAGGGCGACGGACTGGCGTGGCAACAACAATATCGCAGAGAGCATTTTCGACCAGTTGCGGCGAGAGCCTCACCCCATACCTCGCTGGATTGTTGTCAGCGCCGGCACCGGCGGCACCTCCTCAACTATCGGGCGCTATATCCGGTACGGCGGCCACCTCGCCCAGGGCTGTGAGCTGTGCGTGGCCGATCCTGAAAATTCGGTGTTCTATGAGGCGTATGCCAGTGGCCGGTCTGATATTACCGGCCAGTGCGGCTCACGCATCGAGGGCATCGGCCGGCCAAGGGTGGAGCCCTCCTTCAACCCCTCGGTGATCGATCGCATGGTGCGCGTGCCCGATGCGGCCAGTTTTGCTGCGCTGCGCTATCTGGAACGCCACTTGGGGAGGCGTTGCGGCGGGTCTACCGGTACCAATCTGATCGCTACCTTGAATCTGGCCAGCGAGATGCAAAAAGCCGACGAAACAGGCTCGATCGTCACACTTCTGTGTGACGGTGGCGATCGTTACATCGATACCTATTTTAACCCCATCTGGGTTGCCAATCAGGGCCTGGGTTTAACGGAATGGGAGGCGGCACTGGATAGCTTTGACCTCAACGGCCTGTTTGAGCCGGGTCTGGAAACCAAGTCCACAGGTTAACCTGCGTGCATCTTTGTTTGAACGCCGTTCGTAGTGTTGTAGAAGACTCTGAAAACAAGACAAGGGATAGCAAAGATGGTGGCCAGCAACTCTGAACAGGATGAATTGATGGGGCTGTTAATTGCAGTTTCCCGCGAGGACCGGCAGGCCTTTCAGCAGCTTTATAAAAAAATTTCCGGCCGCATGTTCGGGCTTTGCCTGAAACTGGCGAGCCAGCAGGAGCTTGCGGAAGAAGCCTTGCAGGACGCCTTCATACAGATATGGCACCGCGCAGCAGAATACCATAGCGATCGTGGTGCCCCCCTGAGTTGGATGATGACTATTGCCCGGTATCGCACGCTTGATCTGATGAGGTCCAGAAAGGCAAAGCAGACGTCTGGTGACAGCTATCTGGAGCATGTGGAGGATCAGCGCGAAGGCCCGCTGGATGTCTCGCTCCGCAGCGCGGGGGCTGCGGAACTGACAGGCTGTTTTAACGAGCTATCCGATGTGCAACGGGACAGTATTCTGTTGTCCTACTACCGGGGCTTTACCCACGATGAAGTCTCCGAGGCTTTGAGCTCTCCCATTGGAACCGTTAAAAGCTGGATTCGCCGCGGGCTGATGGTTTTGAAGAGGTGTCTGGAGCGATGAAAAAGACACCTGAACGCATTGAAAGACTTGCCGCCGAGTATGTTCTCGGCTCCCTTCATGGCCTTGCCCGAAAGCGCTTCGAAAGCTGGATGATGGAATCCGCAAAGGTGCGGGAAGAAGTCTGGTTTTGGGAGCGAAAGTTTGGCCAACTACTTGGTGAAGTGCCCGAAGTCACGCCGCCGACTTCTGTATGGAGCTCTATCGAACGCCGGTTATGGCCGGCTGAGAGTCTGGTAGAGAGCCCGGCTGGCAAAGCCCAATCCCGTGCCAGCCAGCGCTGGTTCTGGCCCAGTTGGAGCATTTTGGCGACGGCAGCCGCCCTGGTTATGGCGGTTGTATTGATGCAGCCAGCGCCCCAGAGTTCCCAGGCGCAATTCTCAGGCGCGATTGTTCAAGCTGATACCAAGGACCCGCTTTGGCTGGTTAGCGAAACCGGGCAAGGTAACCTGCTGAAATTGCGTTCTGTCGCCGCCAGTGCCGCCGAAACGGGTAAGGATTACGAGCTCTGGATAGTGCCGGAGAATGGCCAGCCCCTGTCGTTGGGCGTCATTCCGGTCGGGGGGCTGCATCAGGTAACCCTGACAGACACGGCCAGGCAAGCGTTGTCACAAAGCCGCACCCTTGCCATCAGCCTGGAACCCGTCGGAGGCTCGCCAACAGGCAAACCGACCGGGCCGATTCTGCACGTAGCGCAGCTGTACGAGCTATAGTGTTGATATGTGGGTTCGGGTTTGGCCGGTGAATACGTTATAATCGCCGGCTTTATTCTTGCACCCACAAGGCGCTGATCGTGATTGTATTTGACCAGGTACAAAAGTCGTATCAGGTGGGCGGCCGGGCGATCCCCGCGCTGCACCCGACCGATATGACCATTGAAACCGGCGAGGTGTTCGGTATTGTCGGGCATTCCGGGGCGGGAAAATCCACTCTGGTACGCCTGATCAACCTGCTGGAACCTCCCACCGACGGTAATATTCTGATCGATGGCGAGAATATCACCCGTTACAACGCCACTGAACTGCGTGCCTTTCGCCGTAAAGTCGGCATGATTTTCCAGCACTTCAATCTGCTGTCTTCAAAAACTGTGTCGGATAATATCGCCTTCCCCATGAAGCTGGCGGGCATCTATTCCAAGGCGGAAATCCGGGATCGGGTGCAGGAGCTGTTGGCTCGCGTCAGCCTCACGGATCACGCCACCAAATACCCTTCCCAGCTGTCCGGCGGTCAGAAGCAGCGTGTGGGTATTGCCCGGGCACTGGCTTGCAGGCCAACAATATTGCTGTGCGACGAAGCCACCAGCGCGCTGGATCCACAAACAACCCAATCGGTGCTGCGCCTGCTGGCGGAAATCAACAAGGAACTTGGCCTTACCATCGTACTCATCACCCATGAGATGGACGTGGTGCGGCGTGTGTGTGACCGGGTTGCAGTGATGGACGGCGGCCGCGTGGTGGAGATGGGCGCCGTGAGTGACGTCTTCCTGCATCCGAAACATCCCACCACCCGGGATTTCGTGTTTGAAAGCGAAAGCATCGACAGCCAGGAGCGTCAGGAAGATCTGCAAAAGGCCAATGGCCGTATACTGCGCCTGACATTCAAGGGCGAATCCACGTACCAGCCTTTACTGGGTAGCGTGGCGCGCGCCTCTGGCGTGGATTTCAGCATTCTCTCGGGCCGAATCGACCACATCAAGGACACGCCATACGGCCAGTTGACGCTGTCTTTGGTAGGCGGTGATCTGGCGGTTGCCATGAACGCACTGGAAGCGGCGGATGTTCACGTGGAGGTGTTGCGCTGATGGAAGCTTTACTGAGTAACGTGGACTGGCCAGAGATTGGCATAGCGAGCTGGGACACCTTGGTGATGGTGGGCATGTCGCTGCTGTTCAGCGTGTTGGCGGGGCTGCCGATTGGTGTGCTTCTGTTCCTGACCGGCAAGCGTCAGTTGCTGGAACAGCCGGTGGCTTACGCTGTGCTGTCATTTGTAGTGAATGTGCTGCGCTCGGTGCCGTTCATCATCCTGTTGATCGTGATGATCCCGTTCACCGTAATGCTGATCGGCACCTCTTTGGGTGTGGCAGGCGCGATTCCGCCGCTGGTTGCCGGCGGTGCGCCGTTCTTTGCCCGACTGGTGGAAACGTCCCTGCGGGAAGTCGACCGCGGTATCATTGAAGCCACCCAGGCCATGGGCGCCAGCGTGCGTCAGATCATCTTCGGCGCCTTGCTGCCCGAGGCGCTTCCGGGCATCATCGCCGGCATTACGGTCACCGCCATTACGCTGGTGTCCTATGCGGCCATGTCCGGCGTGATTGGCGGCGGCGGCCTGGGTGACCTGGCGATCCGTTTTGGTTACCAGCGGTTTCAGACCGACGTGATGGTGATTACCGTGGCCTTGCTGGTAATTTTCGTGCAAGTGCTGCAGATGGTAGGTGATCGTCTGGTTCTGTATTTTAGCCGTAAATAGATTTTGAGTAAGCCTGCGATGGCATAGCCCTTCCGAAAAGCGCCCGTAAATACGTCCTTGTAGGGCTCGGTCGCGCCATCCCTGGCGCTCCACGTTTTCGGAAGGGCTATGCCATCGCAGGCTCAGAGTTGCGAGTAACCCTCATTTTAAAGCAAGTAAAAAATAGTCTCGTTTATTTACAGGAGAGTGTGTTTATGAACTTCAAAAAAGCCTTTGTAGCCCTGGCTGCCGCATCTGTTTTTTCTGCGGCGGTATCCGCTGAGAAGCTATCCGTAGCCGCAACGCCGGTACCCCATGCCGAACTTCTGGAATTTGTGAAGCCGAAGCTGGCGGAACAGGGCGTAGAGCTGGAGGTGAAGGTGTTCACCGACTATATCCAGCCGAATGTTCAGGTAGACCAGAAGCGCATGGACGCAAACTTCTTCCAGCACCAGCCTTATCTGGACGAGTTCAATGACGGCCGTGGCACCAGCCTCGTGACCGTTGCCGGTATTCACGTTGAGCCGTTTGGCGCCTATTCAAACAAGATCAAGTCTCTGGATGAGCTGAAAGAGGGTGCAGTCGTCGCGATTCCGAACGACCCCACCAACGGTGGCCGGGCGTTGTTGTTGCTGCAGAAAGCCGGGCTGATCACATTGAAAGAAGGCAGCAAGATCACCGCAACCCCGCGTGATATTGCCGATAACCCGAAAGATCTCGATTTCAAGGAACTGGAAGCTGCTACGTTGCCACGAATTCTTGGCCAGGTGGACGTTGCCCTCATCAATACCAACTACGCGCTGGAAGCGGGCCTGAATCCGTCGGAAGATGCGCTGGTGATCGAAGGTTCCGAGTCTCCGTATGTAAACATTCTGGTAGCTCGTCCTGATAACAAAGACAGCGAGGCTATGCAGAAGCTGGCGGCGGCGCTGAAATCGGATGAAGTTCGTGACTTCATCAAGGAAAAGTATAAAGGCGCGGTGGTTCCGGCGTTCTGATCAGAGTATAAGCCACAAAAAAGCCGGGCAGCTTGCGCTGCCCGGCTTTTTTGCATCAGGAGTTGGCACTGTTAATCAGTCGCCGCTCCAGTTGGTTGTGGGGTCCGGTGTCATCCGCAGGTAAGACTTAACTTTCTTGTATCCTTTCGGGAAGCGCTTCTTGATCTCTTCCTCATCCTGAAGTGATGGCACAATAACCACGTCTCCGCCGCGTTCCCAGTTGCCCGGGGTGGCGACTTTGTGTTCGTCGGTCATCTGCAGGGAATCAATTACCCGCAGAACTTCATTGAAATTACGACCGGTGCTGGCCGGGTAAGTGATCATCAGACGAACCTTTTTGTTCGGATCAATCACGAACAGAGAACGCACTGTAAGTGTGCTGTCGGCGTTGGGGTGAATCATGTCGTACAGCTCGGCAACTTTACCGTCGTGGTCAGCAATAATCGGGAAGTTCACCGCGCAGCCCTGGGTTTCGTTAATGTCTTTGATCCACTCATGGTGGGAATCAACGGGATCAACGCTCAGCGCGATGGCTTTCACGTTACGCTGCGCAAATTCGTCTTTGAGCTTGGCTGTGAGGCCAAGTTCGGTAGTGCAAACCGGCGTAAAGTCTGCAGGGTGAGAGAACAGCACACCCCAGCCATTACCTAACCATTCGTGGAACGAAATCTTGCCTTCGCTGGAATCCTGTTCGAAATCCGGTGCGGTATCGCCTAGACGTAAGCTCATGCTCGCTCTCCTTTGATGCTACCTGTGTTAGCGCGGTTCGAGATTCCGGCTGCTTGGCCGCCGAATCCTTTTGTTCAGTGTATACGACAATCATTGGTGCCGGTTGACGGTATTGCAAGGGTCAGTTGATTCACCTCATCTTGCGCTGCAATATTGTCATTCAGCCCCGCTGATTGTCGTATCGGGTCTCCTCTGGAGGCCGAAGCTTCCCTCTTTTTCAGAGGCCTACGGCTCTTTCTTTTTCAAAATACTCTTTGGTCAGTTTGAACACTACCGGGCTGAGTAACAGCAGGGCGACCAGGTTGGGCAGTGCCATCATGGCGTTCAGTGTGTCCGCTATCAGCCAGATCAGGCCCAGATTTACAGTTGCACCAACCGGGATGGCAAGCACCCAGGCAATCCGGTATGGAACTATGGCTTTTACGCCAAACAGAAACTCGACGCTACGTTCCCCATAGAACGACCAGCCCAGCAAGGTGGTAAAGGCAAAAACTGCAAGAGAAATGGCCACGATATAATCGCCGATTCCAGGCAGTGCGTGAGAGAAGGCCATGGAGGTGAGTGAGGCGCCGGATTCACCGGATGTCCATGCGCCGGAGGTGATGATCACCAAGCCGGTGATTGAACATATGATAATGGTGTCGAGAAACGTTCCCAGCATGGCGACCATGCCCTGACGAACCGGGTCTTTGGTTTGCGCCGCGGCATGAGCGATAGGCGCCGAGCCCAGGCCCGCCTCATTGGAAAAGATACCCCGTGCCACACCAAACCGGATAGCTGCCCAGACTGCGGCACCGGCAAATCCGCCTTCGGCGGCCGTCGGGCTGAAGGCATGTTTGAAAATCATGGAAAAGGCGGCTGGGATCTCTGCGTAATTAATGGACAGGACAACCAGGCCTGCAACCAGATAAGAAAGCGCCATAAAGGGAACCAGGGCACTGGCTACCCGCCCGATGCGCTTGATACCGCCAATCAGTACCATACCAACCAGCACCATCAGAATAATGCCGCTGATCCAATGCGGCAGGCCGAAGGTCGTTTCCATTACATCTGCAACCGAGTTGGCCTGCACCGTATTGCCAATGCCAAAGCCGGCGATGGCTGCAAAAATTGCGAACAGCACACCCATCCAGGCCCATTTCTTGCCAAGGCCGTTGCGAATGTAATACATGGGGCCACCAACATGGGCACCACGCTCATCCACCTCGCGGAAACGCACGGCAAGAACGGCTTCGGAGTACTTTGTGGCCATGCCCACGAGCGCGGTCAGCCACATCCAGAACAACGCGCCTGGCCCGCCGAGGAAAACAGCGGTCGCAACACCGGCAATATTGCCTGTTCCGACGGTTGCAGATAGAGCGGTCATTAGCGCCTGGAACGGTGGGATTTCACCGTCTGACTCCGCCCCTGCGCTACTGCGGCCACCCCACAAAAGGCGGAAGCCGGCGCCAATCTTGAGTATGGGCATAAGCTTCAGGCCGAGGCTGAGAAACAGCCCGGCGCCAAGAATCAGTATCAACATGGGTGGCCCCCAGACCAGCCCGTTGATCGCTCCAAAGATATTCTCAATTGCTTCCATGGGGATCTCCTTATTATATGCCATGGCTTGAGGCTGTGATTTTACCCGAAGGGGTATAACTGGTTGAGTTTAGTCAGATATTCGCCTAAGTAAACTATAGCGCAATGAAAATTGAGGATTAGGCGCCTATTGCCTATGTTTACAGTACAGTACAGTAGAGAGTGTGGCTCCAGTCGGTGCTGTCGGATTAACCAGAAATGCGAGGAGTTAGCCATGTGTGCGCTCAGAGTTTCCAATATTATGTCCAACCACATTGAACCCATCCGATGCGGAACGCCGCTGACTGAAGTGGTCAAGGCGCTGCTTGAGAATCATATCTCCGGGTTGCCGGTGGTTGATGCGAATCGGCATTTGCTGGGTTTTGTTTCCGAGCAGGATTGCATCCATGCGTTGCTTGTAAGCAATTATCACTGTGAGGGAGATCCGGTGGTGGACGATGTAATGTTCCGGGAGCCTTTGCCAGTGTCACCGGGCATGGCGATTGTCGACCTTGCGCAGAAGCTCGGCTCTGGCAAGCCAAAAGTGTACCCTGTTGTTGAACACGGAAAACTCATTGGCATCGTCACGCGCACGGCGGTGCTTGCGGAGCTTGCCCGTATTGGTTGCGGAATCGAGCTTTCGAGGCATACAAGCGCTGACGATTGATCAGGCCATACTCTCAAGCCTGATTCTCAAGCCGCATTTCACAGAGGATACTATGGAACTCTTGTCCACTAACGTCTGTTTCGCCGGGGAGCACCGACGCTACCGCCACACATCTGCCACGTTGGAATGCACGATGGAGTTCGCCGTGTATCTGCCGCCGGCCGCGGTGGGTTCGAATCCGCAAAAGGTGCCAGCGCTCTGGTGGCTGTCCGGGCTGACCTGCACGGATCAGAATTTCATGGAGAAGGCGGGAGCTCAGAGGAAAGCAGCGGAATTGGGTGTGGCTATTATCTGTCCGGATACCAGCCCTCGTGGTGTTAACCTGCCGGGCGAAGACGATAGCTACGACTTCGGGAGCGGGGCGGGGTTCTATATTAATGCCACTCAGCAGCCTTGGGCACCGCACTACCGCATGTATGACTATGTGTTAAAAGAGCTTCCGCAGCTGGTTGAAAGCGAGCTGCCGTTGACCGACAGACGTAGCATCAGTGGTCACTCCATGGGAGGCCATGGTGCGCTGATATGCGCACTTCGTAATCCGGGTCTCTATGCATCCGTATCGGCTTTTGCGCCCATTGCCCATCCCACCGTTTGTCCCTGGGGGCAAAAGGCATTCAAAGGCTACCTTGGTGACGATCCGGCGAGCTGGGAAGAGTGGGATGCTACCTTGCTGATTCCGAAAACCAGTGAACGACTGCCCCTGCTGATCGATCAAGGCACGGCAGACGGTTTCCTGGAAAGCCAGCTCAATCCAGAAGCGCTGGTAACGGCGTGCGAACGGTACAACCACCCCATCAACCTGCGGATGCGCAATGGTTACGACCACAGCTATTTCTTTATAGCTTCCTTTATTGATGACCATCTGAACCACCACGCCCGGGCTTTGGGCCTGAGCTGAGCGATTCAAAGGATCAAGCGGGCGAGTCGGGGAAGCCCCAAATCTGGCTGAAATTCATGGATGGCATTATGTCCGGCTCTTCCAGAGCCTGGATATTGAAACCGGGCTCGCTGGTGTCACGTTCCTGGCGGGTCTCGTAGTTGTTCCCCGAAGGATCGAAAACAACCTGAGCAAACGGGCCGCGGGCACGTACTGGCCTGCCTGTTATTACACCAACCTCGTTATTTTCCAGCCGCACAAGGGTTCCTGGCGGATACTCTCCCAGAACCTGCAACAGGGCTTTGGACAGGGCTGGCCGGAAGGTGCCGTCTGCGAGGTTGGCGATCAGCTTGCGCGCAGCGGTTACGTTCATTCGCTGGCGATACGCACGCTTTGTGATCATGGCAACATACCGTTCGGCGAGTGCAAGGATCTCCGCCTCGGGCCGGATGTCTGCACCGCTCAGCCCCTCCGGATAACCGCTGCCATCTGCCTGCTCATGGTGCTGCGCGATGATGGTAAACAATAGCTCATTCTCAATACCCATAGCTTTCAGGGCGCGCACGCTACGTTGTGGGTGCTTGCGAATGACGCTTCTCTGCTCTTTGCTGAGCACCTTGTTGAAGGCGTTGAGTTTGTCGGCAACAGGTACCAGAGCGAGATTTGCGCTCAAGGCAGCTTCAGTCAATAGCGGGATACGTTGTTCATCGAGCCCGAATTGTCTGGCGATAAGCTGGCAAAGAATGGCGTAAAAAATGATCTGTTCGTGGATGGTCGGCCCGACCGAGTATAGGTGTATCAGCGCAAGGCTGGAGTCCGGCGAGCGGACGCAGGCTTGTTCTAAAGCATAGGCCAGGTCTTGCAGGTGTTTGCGGGCTTCGGGCTTGCCACTGGCAATCATCGCCAGAGTGTTTTCAAGCGCATGAAGATAATCCGGGTAGCGGGCAAACGGGTTGCATTGGGCTTCATCGCCAGATGCCTCGGTGTCTTCCCGCGGCACCTCAATAACCCGCGGTTTGAAATGACCGCGCTCAAAAAGTTGCTCAAGCTGTGAATCTGTTTGAATGACATAGCCCTGGCAAAGCAGAACGTTGCCGTCGGCGTCATATACGTCCCAAGGTAGGGCGCGGCCTATGGTCAATGCGCCGGGGGCGATTCGAACGAGATCACTCAACTTTCTGTTGATTCCTGTATGGTATGTCGGGTTTGAACACAGTTATGGACATAGTAAAGGTATTCGATTTGTAAGGGCTACCCGTCCAAGCGCAAAAAATCATCGAAAATCTTTCTTTATTATGACATTTCGCGGGCATTTTGTTAAAAAACGTAGAAAGTGGCGCTTATTGTGCCGCACTGACTTATGCTTGAAGAGTAAGCTCTGCCTGGCAGGAAAATGGCAAATATGCTAACGCGTCTCAAAACCGATTTCCGGTTATCGATTATTACTCTTTTGGGTGCCAGTGCATTGCTGGGGATTACCCCATTTGCAGTTATGCGCTTTTTGCAGGGTGATTTGGTTGCCGGGGGCATAGATACCACGATTCTGCTGAGCATATCGGGGGGAATGGTCTACGCCTGGATAACAGGAGATACACGCCGCAGTGGCATGGTTCTGGCCACCGTTGCGTGTTTTGGTGCCGTTATGGTGGCGGCGGTTGTAGGTGAGGTGGGGTTGTTCTGGTTGTATCCTTGTCTGGTCACTACGTTTTTTTTGGCCAGCCCGCGTATGGCGGGATTTCTCAACCTCGCCTCGATTTCAGCCATGGTAGGTTTGGGCGATGTTTTTCAGTCTGATGTTCAGATGTGGACATTTACTGCAACCGCAGTAGTGGTCAGTGCCGCGGCCTATGTTTTTGCGCAACGTAACGACAGTCAGCGCCATAGCCTGGAACATTTGGCGACCATCGACCCTCTGACCGGCGTAAAAAATCGCCGATCCATGGACGAAGAGCTTAATCTGGCGTCAGCCCATGCTGAGCGCACTGGCTTGCCTTATGCGCTGGTGATGCTTGATATTGATCACTTCAAGAAGATCAACGATGAGTATGGTCATGGCGTAGGCGATGGCGTGCTTATTGATCTGGCAACACTGATTCAGCACAGCACGCGAAAATCTGACCAGCTTTTCCGATACGGCGGTGAAGAGTTTGTACTTGTGCTGCCCGGTGTAGACGGCGCAGGCCTGACAGCGGTGATGAATAACCTGCAGCATACCTTGCGGAAAAAGATTAGGCATCCGGGTGGCGCAATCAGCGCGTCGTTTGGCGTCGCGCTGCGCAGACCCGGTGAGCGTGTGGAAAATTGGCTGGAGCGTGCAGATACGGCTCTCTATGAGGCGAAGGAAGCTGGCCGCGACAGGATCGTGTTTTCCGATGCAATGCCAGCGGCCAATCCGGACCTGTCTGTTGGCAGCACCGAGCTAGTTGGCTAGTTGGCCGGTGGTTGCCGGGCGATATCGGAACAGCCTCCACCCCAACAACACACTGGCCGATGCCAGCCCACCGGTCAGCCCTATCCAGAACCCTGCAGCTCCCATAGCCGGAGCAATCACATCAGTAAACGTCAGAATATAGCCTAGCGGTAACCCCACACCCCAGAATGAGAACAGCATGATCAGCAAGGGGATTCCCGTATCCTTGTAACCTCTCAGGGCGCTGATGCACGTCACCTGGATAACATCGGCCACCTGGAAGAGTGCCGCGAACATCAACAAGCGAACGGTCACCGTCTGAACATCCGCGTCGCTGGTATAGAGCGCTGCAATGCCTTGTGAGAAAACAAACAGGAGAATGGCGAAAACCAGGGCTGTGCAGGCCGCAAGAATCAGTGAACTCCGGGAAATCAGGCGTGCGGTATCCGGTGCGCCGGCACCGATGAGAAAGCTGACTCTTAAGGTCAGAGCCATGCCAATACTTAGCGGCAGCATGAACAGCAGAGACACCACGTTCAGTGCAATCTGGTGCCCTGCGACAACTACTGGGCCCAATGGTGCGAGAAAAAGCGCGATCACAGAGAACACACTGGCTTCTACAAATATCGTGAATCCGATAGGTATGCCAATGCTCAGGATGTAGCGAATCAGGGTGGCATTGGGCTTTGCCCAGTCTGCAACCAGGTGGAATTTTTTGTAGAGCTGGCTTCGGCTCAGGTAGGTCAGTAACGCTATTGCGGCAACTCCGTTGGAAATAGACGTTGCCCAGCCACAGCCAACGCCGCCCATTGCAGGTAACCCGAGCTTGCCGTAAATGAATATATAATTCAGGGGCAGGTTGATCAGTGTGCTCAGTACCGAGAATGCCATAATCACGCGGGTGTGCCCCAGCCCATCCGTCAGGCCGCGAAGAGCTGTCATCAACAGTAGGGCAGGAATGCCCCACGCAAACGCGTTCAGGTAGCCTTGGGTTATGCTTGCGGTAGTGGCCTCGAGCTTCAGCCCTTCCAGAATCGGATGCACGTTTGTCAGCAACAGGATCATTACAACAGAGCCGACACCGGCGATGTATAAGCCCTGCCAGGTGGCCGGCATTATTTTTTCCGGTGCACGCGCGCCGTTGTAACCGGAAATAATCGGCTGCAGTGCTCCGAGCATACCCATAAAAAACAGGAACAACGGCATCCAGAGGCTGCTGCCAATGCCCACGCCCGCCAGGTCTTCAGCGCTGGCATGGCCAGCCATAACCGTATCGATAACGCCGTTGGCCATTTGGGCGATTTGTGCGATCAGAATCGGCCCGCCGAGTATCGCCAGAGTCTTCCACTCGGTCAGCGTTCGCGAGACGAGAGACTTGCGAACTTCCGGCAGTGGCTGATGTGTGTCATCCATAGAGTACTGTTCCGAAGGGCCTGAGCGGATAGTCATCAAGGGCGGGATTGGCGGGGCGCATATTCTACTTGATCTTCACGATGTACATCATAGGGGTTTGCCACGAAAAGGCGCTGAAAATAGCCTTGAAACCCGTTAAAGTAGGCGCCCGCTAACTCTCACGGACAGCATGCATTATGGGACTCCTGGTCTTCGTCACGGTACTCTGGGCTTTTTCTTTCAGCCTGATTGGTGAGTTTCTCGCCGGCCAGGTAGACAGCGATTTTGCAGTGCTCAGCCGTGTGTTACTGGCAATGTTGATATTCCTGCCGTTTACCCGTTGGCGAGGCGTGCCAGGAGGGTTGAAACTGGGTGTGCTGATAACCGGCATGCTGCAGTTCGGCATTACCTATCTGTGCCTGTACCGCTCGTTCAGCTATCTGACGGTTCCGGAAGTATTGCTGTTCACCATCTTTACGCCCCTGTACGTAACCCTGCTTGATGACACCCTGTCTCGCCGATTTTCCCCTATTGCTCTGGTTGCGGCTGCAATAGCGACGTTCGGTGCCGGTGTCATCCGCTATGACGGGCTCAGCGAGGATTTCATTACCGGCTTCCTGTTGCTGCAAGTTGCGAATTTCACGTTCGCAGCGGGCCAGGTGGGCTACAAGCATGTTATGCAACGCTTCCCGGTTGATATCCCCGCGTACCGCACATTTGGTTATTTCTTTATTGGCGCGCTGATTATCGCATTGCCATCGTTTATGGTGTTCGGCAATGTTGAGCGCTTGCCCAGTACAGCGTTGCAATGGGGCATTCTGACATGGCTGGGGCTTGCAGCTTCCGGGCTTGGCCTGTTCCTCTGGAATCGAGGAGCCTGCCGTGTCGATGCTGGAACACTCGCGATCATGAACAACGTTCTGGTACCCGCGGGATTGCTGGTGAACCTGCTTATCTGGAACCGGGATGCGGATTTGCTGAGGCTTGCGGTCGGTGGGGGCATTATTGCTCTGTCACTTTGGATCAATGCACGCCTCCACCCCCGGGCCCGGTTGGTCGGAACTGGCATCCCGGAACCGGTGCTGGCAGAATCGCCCCCCAACCGCCGGGGGTAGTGACGGATTAGTCACGCCGGCTCACTTTGACGACTCCTTAGCCAAAAGCACAGGAAAATGAAATGACTCAGCTCAACCCGGCCTCGGGTAACGACACAGAAGCTTCTCGCGGCCTCTGGTCTTCCCGTTTCGCGTTCATTCTCGCAGCAACCGGCTCTGCCGTAGGCCTCGGCAACATATGGAAATTTCCTTATGTCACGGGCGAGAATGGAGGCGGCGCGTTCGTTCTGGTTTACCTGCTGTGTATTGCCATTATCGGTGTACCCATCATGATGGCGGAAATATTTGTGGGTCGCAGCGGCCGTCATAACCCGATTGGCAGTATGCGCCTGGTGGCCGAACGCAACCTCAGTTCGCCGGCGTGGCGTATTTCTGCTGTTATCGGCATGATCGCGGCGTTTGCGATTCTTTCGTTTTATTCGGTTATTGGGGGTTGGGCTGCCTCTTACATCGGCCATGCGGCCATGGGTGATTTCACCGGTGGCACAGCGGATTCCATCGGCGGGCTTTTCAGTGGTTTGCTGGCCAGCCCAAAGCAGCTGCTGGCATGGCACACTCTGTTTATGGCGCTGGTGATACTGGTGGTGTCCCGGGGGTTGAAGAGCGGCCTGGAGCGCGCAGTCACGATTCTGATGCCGGCGCTTTTTGTGCTGCTGCTGATTGCGGTGGGCTACGCCACCACCACAGGGCACTTCGGTGAAGCTGTAAGCTTTCTGTTTACGCCAAACTTCGGTGCACTGACCATCAACGGCGTGCTGATTGCTTTGGGTCATGCGTTTTTTACGCTCAGCCTGGGTATGGCCATCATGATGGCGTATGGCTCCTACCTTGGGCGTGATGTGCCTGTGGGGCGTACGGCGGTGAGCATTGCCTTGATGGACACGGTGGTAGCGTTGCTGGCTGGCCTGGCAATCTTCCCGGTGGTTTTTGCCAACGGTCTTGAAGCCAGTGCTGGCCCCGGACTGATTTTCCAGACCTTGCCTCTGGCGTTTGGCAACATGCCCATGGGCGGCCTGTTCGGCACGCTGTTCTTTTTATTATTGCTGTTCGCCGCCTGGACATCGGGTATCTCCCTGCTGGAACCCGTGGTTGAGTGGGTGGAAGAAAACACCAATATGGAGCGTGTGGGCAGTGCCATTGTAGTCGGCGTGCTGTGCTGGCTTCTGGGCATTGCGTCTATTCTGTCGCTGAACGTATGGGCGGATTTTGCGCCACTCGACATGTTTGCGCGTTTTGAAGGCAAGACGATTTTCGACCTGCTGGACTTCTTTACAGCCAACATCCTGTTGCCTCTGTCCGGCTTGCTGACGGCGATCTTTGTGGGCTGGTTTGTTGCAAAAGAATCCCTGAAAGCTGACGTGAGGCTGAGCCGTGGCGCGTTTGCCTTATGGCTGATTCTGCTGCGCTACGTGTCTCCTGTGGCAGTGGTGATTGTGTTTGTTTACAACCTGATGGCGTAATCGCACAGGCAAACAGAGAGCCCGGAAAGCAGCGATGCCTTCCGGGCTTTTGTGTAAAGGGGTGTCAGTTTTCGTCATCCCGAAGGCAGCTTTCATCGAGGCTCTTGTGACAGATTCGTGAAGTTTTCGCGTTAGACTGCAGAAAAGGACACACAGCAGATGGGCTGTTCGCACAGCCCGGACAAACGAGCCTGAGCACCATGACACGAACGGTACTGATAATTGAGGACAACCCCGGGATTGGCGAGCTGGTCAGCATGCAGATCAAGGATCTTGGCATGCAGCCGGTTCTGGTGGATCGAGGGGATGACGGCCTTGAGCGATTTCAAAAGGGCGGCATTGATCTGGTGGTTCTCGACTTGATGCTGCCGGGGCTGGACGGGCTGTCGGTGTGCCGGGAAATTCGCGCGATCCCGGGTTATGTCCCGGTGCTGATGCTCACTGCCAAAAGCACCGAGCTGGATCGGGTGCTTGGCCTTGAAATGGGCGCAGACGACTATTTGACCAAACCCTTCAGCGTCGCGGAGCTTGCTGCCCGCATCAAAGCCCTGTTCCGGCGGGTGGATGCGCTTTCTTCACGCAGTTCTGAGCAGGCAAAAGCTGAGGAACTGGAAGTGGACGGTCTCCGCATCGACCCTGTGCGCCGTCGGGTGTTCGTTCATGGCAGCGAAGCGGAGCTCACTGCCCGTGAGTTTGATCTTCTCTGGCACTTTGCCTGCCACCGCGGGCGCGTATTCAGCCGCGCGCAGCTGCTGGACGCAGTGTGGGGCTATAATCACGAGGGTTACGAACACACCGTAAACACCCATATCAACCGGTTGCGCAACAAGGTCGAATCCAACCCGGCCGAACCCCGTTACGTGCAGACGGTGTGGGGCGTCGGATACCGGTTTCTGGACTGATCCATGACTCTACCCCTGTTTCAAACCCTTTATGCGCGCCTGGCCATCGGCCTGTTTCTGTTGCTGGTGATTGTTGGCGGACTGTTTACCGCGCTAAGCCTCTACTCCGTACGTGAGTACAGTGCGGCGGTGAGTCAGGAGCTCAACCGCGACCTGGCCCGTCATTTGGTTTCAGATCGCAACCTGGTTACCGATGGCAAGATCAACCACAGCGAGCTGGAGCGGCTGTTTGATCTCTACATGAGCATCAATCCCAGCATCGAGATTTACCTGCTGGATCAGACGGGGCGCATTCTTTCCTATTCCGCCGACCCGGCCAAAATCAAGCGCAAGCACGTATCCCTGGAGCCAGTTCACGAGTTGCTGGAAAATCCGGACGCCTATCCATTGCAGGGTGACGATCCTCGCAGCCACGATCGCGGCAAAGTGTTCTCGGTCACGCCGATACCCAGCGCCGAGAACACGGCGGGCTATCTCTACGTTGTGCTCAGAGGTGAGGAATACGATTTTGCCGAAAGCATGGTGCACAGTGATCGTCTGTTGCAGATGGGCGGCGGCGCCCTTGCCATCAGCCTTTTCGTGGGACTGCTGGCGGGTCTGGTATTTTTTCGGCTGCTGACACGAAGGCTGTCCCGGTTGACGGCTCGGGTGGAGGCGTTCGAAGCGGAAGCAAAGGGTGCCGTAAACACGGGCGGCGCACACGAAACCGGTGTCCCCGGAGACGATGTGGACTATCTGTCAGCCCGGTTCGATCAGATGGCTGCCCGCATTGCCGCTCAGTTGGAGCTACTGAAAGACAAGGATCGCCAGCGCCGCCAATTGGTGGCCCAGGTGTCACACGATTTGCGCACACCGCTGGCGTCCATTCAGGGTTACCTGGAAACACTGGGGATGAAGCAGCAGGTGCTGAACCCCGACGAGCGCCGACGTTTTTTGAGTGTGGCACTGGCTGAAACCCTTCGCCTCAGCAAACTGGTTGATGAACTGTTTGAGCTGGCGGCATTGGACGCCCGCGAACGGCAGCCGTTGGCGGAGCCGTTCATGCCCGCGGAATTGCTGCACGATGTGGTGCAAAAGCATAGGCCGAAGGCAGAACAGGTGGGGGTTGCCCTGAGCATAACCGTTGCACAGCCGGCGATGGTGCTTGCAGATATCGCCATGACCGAGCGGGTGCTGGACAACCTGATCGGTAACGCTGTTGACCACTCACCGAAGGGCGCCGAGGTAAAGCTGAGCGTTGCGGCGGGCAACGAGGGCGTTGAAATCTGCGTTCTGGACGCCGGAGAGGGCATCAACCCGCAGGATATTGATCACGTATTCGATCCGTTTTATCAGGCGCCGGGAGCCATCCGCACTGGACATGCCGGGCTGGGCCTCGCCATTGCGCGCCGGATGGCGGAATTACAGCAGGGGCGGGTTTCCGTAGAAAGCCAACCGGGGTCTGGCGCAGCCTTTCGTTTCTGGTTGCCGCAGGCCGCGGCAACGGCAAATGAATCCACGGAGTTATAGATTCGTAAGAATTAAGGAACGTTTTGGTGAAGTCACAGCGATAGGATGGCTTACGATATTACTCGCAGGAGAGTTGTTATGAATCGAAAAATACTCGCTATGGTCACCGCATTGCTTATTGGGGCCACGGGCGCTTTCTATGCGGCCGTTGCCACGGCGGAAAAGACGACGGCCAAAACCAGTGAATACGCGCCGTCAGATCCGGGCCTGAAAGTCGCGACCTTTGCCGGTGGCTGCTTCTGGTGCGTGGAAGCCGGTTACGAGAAGATCCCCGGTGTAGCTGAGGCCGTTTCTGGCTACGCGGGCGGAGATGAGCCCGACCCGAACTACCAGCAGGTCTCTTCCGGCCGTACCGGGCACACCGAGGCGGTGCAGGTTTATTACGATCCTGATGTGATTACCTACGAAGGCTTGCTGCAAGGCCTTTGGAGAATGATGAACCCGACGGATGCCAAGGGTCAGTTTGTTGATCGCGGACAGCAGTATCGCCCCGCAATTTTCTATCATAATGCCGAGCAGAAACGTTTGGCAGAAACCGCGAAACAAGAGCTGCAGGCATCAGGTGTTTACAAGAATCCGGTGGTGATCGAAATTACCCCGCTGAAGACCTTTTATGCGGCTGAGAAGTATCACCAGGATTACTACAAAAAGAATCCGGTGCGCTACAACCTTTACACCTTCAACTCAGGCCGCTATCAGTTCATCGAAGACGTATATGGAAAAGACTACGAGCTGGATTTCAGCCAGTTCAAGCCAGAGGCAAAGGCTGCCGACAGCGCTGAAAAGACTGCGGAAAAGAGCGCGGGGATGAAAGGGTTTGATCCGCAAACGTTCGTCAAGCCGGATTCAGACACCCTTAAGCAGAAGCTGACCAGTACGCAGTATGAAATAACCCAGAATGACGGTACAGAACGGGCGTTCAGCAATCCGTATTGGGACAACAAGCAGCCAGGAATCTACGTGGATGTTGTGTCAGGTGAGCCCTTGTTTTCCTCCCGTGACAAGTATAAATCCGGTACAGGCTGGCCGAGCTTTACCCGCCCACTGAGCCCGGACATGGTTGTAGAAAAGGAAGACAACGGGTTCTTCATGAAACGCACCGAGATTCGCAGCCGCTTTGCTGATTCGCACCTCGGGCATGTGTTCAACGATGGCCCGGCGCCTACCGGCCTGCGTTACTGCATGAACTCAGCCGCCATGAAGTTCATCCCGCTGGAAGAAATGGCTGACGCCGGCTACGGCAACTGGGTTGCAGAAGTGAAGGCGGCCCGGTAAAGCCCGAGAGGGTCCCGAGCCCTCAAAGCCAAAAGTCGCCGATAGGCGTCTGCGGGCTGAAGTGATGTTGTATCTGAGCCTGCAGCAGCTCGGCAGTGGCAATGGCATCAATCAGAGCGTTATGGGCCGCGTAATGAGGCAGCCCATAACGCGTTCTGCTGTCGGCCAGGCGTATGGATAGTGGCTTTTCACCCACCAGGCGCTTGAAAAAAGAAGGCTGTCGGCCCGGGTGTAAGTGCGCCTCAATCGCCATGGTGTCGACGACCGGAAAGCGAATGCCCTCACCAAGGCGATATTGCAGCGCCACATTCAGGAATCGCCGCTCGATATGCCTGAAGTGCACCACCGGAACACGGCCGTTCAAGCTGGCAAAAACCTCCTCAAGTATTTCTGACAGATCCGGAGCTTTGTTGATATCGGCGTGGGTGATGCCATGAAAGGTAACCGACGCCTGATGCAGTGGCAGCCTTGGGCGAACGACCCAGTGCTTTGCCTTGCCAAGCTGAATGGCATCCAGCGTAAAAGGCACCAATCCGATACTGACAATTGAGTGTGCCTCCGCCTCCAGGCCGGTAGTCTCAAAATCCAGAGCCACCATGGGAGCCTCGGATACCGGTGTATCCGCGGGAACGCAGCCGGCCTCATAAAAGGCCTTCAGTACGGGCGCCTTGGCACTGCTGGCCAGAGCCTGATACTGCTCTGGCCAGGGCAGATGCTTGACCGCTTCTGGCATGGCCGGGCTCTCAGACATGCCGGGTGGCCTGTGAGGTATAGCGGAACCTCAGAAACTTCTGGGCGTTACTCACAACCTGGAACGCATCTTTGAGGTGACTGCGCTCAAACGGCGACAAGTCCTCCGGCCGCACGTTGTTGTCCGGCTCTTCTCCTGCCTCGAGAGACAAGGCTTGATGGCGGATTCGCACAATAGATATGAATTCGAGTGCATCTCTCAGGTTGCCCAGATCGTCCTCAAGGATCAGCTTGGTTTTGCCGATGCTTTTCAGCCGCTCGAAGGAGTTCTGCGCCCGCGATCCGCAGGCCAGCGCGTGAATCCGGATCAGGTCGGATAGTGGGGCAGTACCCCGACGCTTCAGGTTAAAGGTTTTTTGATGCTTACCGTCTTCCTCAAGTACAAAGGTGCGGAAGAAACCAAGAGGAGGCGTTCGGTTGAGTGCGTTACGCGCCATAAGAGTGAGGAAAAGCTGGCTGTTGCTGGCCTTTTCGCTGATCAGGGTTTTGAGCTCTTCCGCGAACTCGGTACGACCGTATATGCCGTCCAGATCAAAGAAGATATTACTGTTCAGCAGAGCTTCTGCCTTGGGGTTTTCAATCCAGTCGGTAAAGTAACTTCGCCACACCTTCAATGGCTGGCGCCATTTTGGATTGGTGGCCATGATGTCCCCGGTACAGTAGGTATAGCCGCACTCCGACAGGCCGTCGGACACAAACTTCGCCAGAGCCAGAAAGTACCCATCGTGTTCCTCTGGCACAAAACTGTCGTCCAGAATCATGGCGTTGTCCTGATCTGTCACGACCAGCTGCTCGTCCCGTGCCATGGAACCCAGTGCCATGAAGCAATATGGCACTGGCGGCGGCCCCAGCTTTTCTTCTCCCAGTTCCAGCAGGCGTTGAGTAAAGCTGCGCCCAATGCCTGCCATGGCACTGCCAATCATGTGTGAGTTGGCGTCTTCATTGACCATGCGTACAAAGCTGTCGCGGACATCGAGACTGATCTTCTTCAGGCCCTTTACATGCTGCTGATGGTAGATATTGCTCACCAGGTACAGGCTGCTCTGGCTTTCATACTTCACAATGTCTGCAAGCGCGATCACGCCCCGGACTTCATAGCCGTCCATCACCGGTAGGTGGTGCACGTTGTTATGCAGCATGGTGAGCATGGCTTCGAAGATGTAGCTGCTGGTACGTATGGTGATTAGCCCCTCGGTCATGATGTCGCTGACGGGCGTTTCAGATGGCAGTGCTTCGGTCACAGCTCGGGTGCGCAGGTCACGGTCGGTGATAATGCCGGTAAGGCGCTCACTGTCGCCTTCGCCGTCCATCAACAGCAGGGCAGATACGCCGTTATCTGTCATAATGCGCGCTGCTTCCTGCAATCGCACCGTAGTGGGCGCAGAGACCGTTTTACGGGAAATCAGCCGGGTAACGCGGGAGGTCATCAGTGCGTTGGATTTTTCCCGGCGAGAGAGCGCCGAGCGTAAACGGCTGCGGTCTTCTATCTCTACAAAATCTGCAAAGTTCTCATCGTTTTCAAACAGGTAGTGAAATGTGTCGGCAGGAACGCGGTACAGCAGGCTGTCTTCCAGTGCCCGGGCCGGGAATCGAACCTGCCGCTGCATCAGCAGACCAAACTGGCCAAAAATCTCGCCCTCACCTATGCGGTTATAGAGTTCGCCAGAGCGCCGAAAAATCTCCACCGCCCCGCTGCGGAGATAGTACATGCAGGTGCTGGGCTGTCCGGTTTCCAGTATCTGGGCCCCAGCCCGCACATAACTGATTTCAATACTGGCAGTTAGCTGATTGACCAACTCCTCCGGCATGTCATCAAATGGAGCATGCTGGATAAGGTGGTTTCGGATGTCGATCAGTTCAGCCTGCATGCTGTCTCCCGGATGGAATGAATAGTGCCTCCGCAAAACTATAGCAGAAACCGGTGCTTGGGCGGCGGAGCCTGCACCGAAAGGCTATATTGGTGTCATCCCGTTCAAAAGCTTGGCCCGGTCCTTTGCTTTGCGGCCTGTTCGCCGGTTAGCATTCGCGTCTGGCTTTTCGGGAAACAACCAAACATCATGCACACTCTGGTTCTTGGCGGTGTTCGTTCAGGCAAAACTGCGCTTGCGGAGCGCTTGGCATCTGACACAAACAGCTCAGTCATGTACCTTGCCACCGCAGCAGCGGGGGACGATGAGATGCGGGCGCGCATTCAGTATCATCAACAGCAGCGCCCCGCTGACTGGGGGCTCGAGGAAGAGCCGTTTGCTCTGGGGCAGGTGATTGCCTGTTGTGCACAAAAGCAGACCCCGCCGTGTATTCTGGTAGACTGCATGAGCCTGTGGCTGAGTAACCTTCTGCACGCAGGTGAAGAGACATTTACCCGGGAACGGGCTGCGTTTCTGGAACAGGTGAACGGCTATCCCGGCGAGCTGGTGATTGTCAGCAACGAAGTCGGGCTGGGCATTATCGGGATGGATCCGCTCACACGCCGCTTTGCGGATGAGCTGGGCTGGCTGAACCAGTCGCTGGCAAAACTGTGCGGCAAGGTGGTCATGAGTGTTGCCGGGTTGCCTGTGGTTTTAAAACCGTGAAAGCCTGAGCATTTAACAAACTCCGTGCGCTACAAGGCTTTGAAACACACCATAGTCTGAGGTATCAACCTGAATCCTGCTACGGCAGGCATAGGGCGTGGTCAGTCCTGAGAACGCGTGTTCCAGGGGAATGTTCATAGTGGCTGCGACGATCATCCGTATGGTGCCGCCATGGCAAACGATCAGCACACTCTGGCCCGCAAGCTCTAGTTGCCAGTGGTGCCAACTTTCAATAACGCGCCGGTTGAAATCCACGACCTGTTCACCACCCGGAGGTGTATTGCTCACCGGATCGGCCCAAAACCGGTTTAGCCTTTCCCCATCACTTGCCATCACATTTTCAACGGTGCGTCCTTCCCACTCTCCGAAGTTGATTTCTCGCAGACGCTCATCCTTGTGCAGGGGGATTCCGTGGCGATCAGCCAGCTCCCGGGCAAAATGAACGCAGCGCAACATGGGTGAGGTAACGATGGCATCCCAGGTATCGACTTTGGTAATGGCACTACGCATCTGATGCCAGCCGGTTTCGCTCAGCGGGTCGTCTTTGCTGCCCCGATACATGGGCCCGCCCTCGGGTTCGCCATGGCGGATGAGGTCGAATACCGTTGTGCTATCCATCGTTGTGTTATTCATTGCTGGTCTTTGTTACTGACGCCGGCATCAGCAAAGCTGGCCATGCCGTTATGAAGCTCGCAGGCAAGCCTTAGCAAGGGAACTGCGGCTGCTGCGCCGCTACCCTCCCCGAGGCGCATTCCCAGATCAAGCAGTGGTTCTGCGTTCAGGGCCTCAAGAACGGCCTGGTGGCCTGGCTCTGCGGAACGGTGGGCGAACAGGAGCCAAGGGCGGATGTCGGGTTGCTGGTTAACGGCGATCAGTGCTGCAACAGATACAATATAGCCATCAATCAACACCGGAATGGATCGTGCGGCACACCCGGCAATGGCGCCTGCCAGAGCTGCAATCTCAAAACCACCGAAGGCTTTTAGAACCGCCATCGCATCCTGACCTTCATCGTCGTTATCGTGGCGCTGAAGTGCAGTGATAATAACTTCGGCTTTATGGCGAACACCGGCAGCGTTCATGCCCGTGCCGGGACCGGCCAGCTTCATGGGGTTCTTGTTCATCAGTGCACACGCAATGGCGGTTGCCGAAGTGGTGTTGCCTATGCCCATTTCCCCGCCAATAAACAGTTGGCTGCATTTGTCTGCCGCTCGCTGAGCCGCCGCGTCGCCGTAGTTCAGGGCTGCACACACCTGCTCGGTTATCATGGCGTCGGTTGCCGAAAAGTTACGGGTGCTGGGCGCAATGCGGGCGTCTATAACGCCGGGTAAACCAGGTGCAACATCCGATACGGTGCCAAGATTTACAACTTCCAGCCCTGCACCCAGGGACTTGGCCAGCACGCTTATCGCCGCGCCTCCATTGGCGAAGTTGGCAATCATTTGAGCAGTAACCGCTTGAGGGAAGGCGGAAATTCCTTCATCACAGATACCGTGATCACCTGCAAACACGCTGATCTGGATGCGGTCCAACTCGGGCTTGTCAGTGCCCTGAAGACCAGCAAGCTGAACGGCAACGGTTTCCAGCTTGCCCAGGGAGCCAGCGGGTTTGGTCAGCACACTCTGTCGCTGCATGGCCTGTTCAAAAAAACGTGCTTCGGGTTGCCGGGGAGGGGTGGTCCAACTGCGTGGAAAAGACATTGCACATACCTTCATACATCAACAGATCGAAACGCAGGATCTGATAGCGGGGGAGTGGCGCTCGAATTCAATATAAAGCGGGATCATACTCCGGCTGGGCGCAATCAGGTAGGCTTGAGGGCATCACTTTCGTTCTGACTCGGAAATTCCTGTGTTGCTATTCGCCCCGTTCATCGTGTGTGTGTTTGCTCTCGTCCTTGATAATTTGATCGGCGAGCCCCGCCGGCTGCACCCGGTTGTCGGATTCGGGCGATTGGTCACTGCCTTGGAAAAAAAGCTCAATAGCTCACCGGGCACCCCCTTGCGAGCTGTTTCTGCGGGGGTGTTAGCGGTGTTTTTGGCCACGGTGCCCATGCTGCTTCTGGCTGTTTGGGTTTCTGTTAGGCTGGAAGGGCTGATTTTGTTGTTGGTTCAGACAGTAGCGCTCTGGCTGGCTATTTCGCTACGCGGGCTGGCGGAGCATGGTCTGGCGGTCGCTACACCGCTCCATCAGGGCAACCTCGAAACTGCCCGCGAACAGGTCAGCCGCATTGTAAGTCGCAAGGCCTGCGAACTTGACGGGCATGGTGTGGCTGCGGCTGCAACGGAATCCGTGCTGGAAAACGGAGCTGATGCCGTTTTTGCCAGTTTGTTCTGGTTTCTCATTGCAGGCATTCCCGGTGTGGTAATGCACCGGATGGTGAACACCCTGGATGCCATGTGGGGTTATCGTAATCCGCGATTTCTGTATTTTGGCCGGGCTGCTGCGCGGTTGGATGACCTGATGGGTTGGGTTCCGGCCCGGCTGACCGCGCTTACCTATACGCTGTTGGGTGATCGCAAACTTGCTTGGCGATGTTGGCGAAAGCAGGCCCCGCAATGGGATAGCCCCAATGCGGGGCCTGTTATGGCGGCGGGAGCGGGGGCCTTGAATGTCCGGCTGGGTGGGCCTTCGCCGTACCCCTCTGGCGTTAAACAACGCCCGACTCTGGGCGGCACGCAGGATGCGAGTTCCACGAGTATTGAAGCTGCGGTCAAACTGGTCCGGCACGGAGTCTGGCTCTGGCTCGCTGTTGTCTGGGCAGTCACAACACTTGGCTTTGTGGTGGTGCACTTATAATGATGCTGGAACATGGTGGTCAGTTGAATGACGCTGCAGAACGCTGGGGTATTCCCCGCTCGGAGTGGCTTGATCTGTCCACCGGCATAAACCCGATTGGCTGGCCGGTACCTAATATACCGGCTGAGGTATGGCAAAGACTGCCGGAAGCCGATGACGGGCTCGACGATATCATTCGTGAGTGGTCAGGTGCGTCTTCAGCAGCCTGTGTTCCCGTGCCAGGTAGTCAGGCGGCCATTATGGCCTTGCCCCGGTTGCGCAAACCCTGCCGGGTCGGCATACCTGTGCCGGGTTATCGTGAGCATGGACATAGCTGGCGGCATGCCGGGCACCGGATTGTCCCCATAGCGCCTGAGCAAACCGGTGGTGGTTTTTCAGGTTGCGATGATCGCTGGCTCGATCAGCTGGATGTGCTGGTCTGGATTAATCCTAATAACCCAACCGGAGCAATAATCCCGCCCTCTACATTAATGCGCTGGCATCAGCGGTTGCAAAAGCGCGGTGGCTGGCTAGTGGTCGATGAGGCGTTTATGGATGCTACACCGGCGTTCAGCCTTTGCTTCCATGCCGGGCTGCCAGGTTTGGTTGTGCTTCGATCGCTGGGGAAGTTTTTTGGTTTGGCTGGGGTGCGGGCGGGGGTTGTACTTGCAGATAACAGAATTGCAGAGGGTCTGAAACAGGCGCTTGGCCCCTGGGTGCTCAGTGGTCCAGCGCGTTATGTGATGCGGCAGGTGTTGACCGATACAGCCTGGCAGTGGCAAGCCCGCACCCGCTTGCAGCGGAGTGCCTGCACATTGCGTGAGATGCTGCAGGCCGCCGGGCTGACGCTTGCGGGTGGTAGCGCTCTGTTTCAGACAGTTCGTATTGATAACCCCAAGATTCTGGCGGATCAACTGGCCGCACGAGCGGTGCTGGTCAGAGTGTTTGATCAACCGGGAATGGTCCGGTTTGGTTTGGCAGCAGATGAGAGGCAATCGCAAAAACTGATGGAGGCTCTTGCGGCCAGGAAATGTGATTAGTCATTGACCATACATTAACGCATTGTTAGCCTTGGGGCTCGTTTGTAGGTGCTGCTGTAGCGCAATCATCGTCGCTGCCGCAGTGAAACGGGAAGCCGGTTAAAGTCCGGCACTGCCCCCGCAACGGTAAGTGAGTGAACGGCGAAGAGAGATGCCACTGTGCGCATGCATGGGAAGGTTACGCCGGTCAGTTTTACAAGCTCACAAGTCCGGAGACCGGCCTGTAAACACACCGAGCGCTGCGGAGGGCAGTTGCGGTGGGTAAACACCGGCCTGTCTTACGGAATTTTCCCACCTTAGAAAAGCTTTATTCTGGATTTTTGCCAGAACCAACCTCCCTTTGCAGAGCACCTAACAATCAGCCATGCGGGTGCGCGTGGTGAGTCTGTGAGTGCGTTTCATGAAAGTCTCCCGTTCAGTTACCAGTGCTCTGGTAGCCCCTTTTGCCTTTAGTCCCCTCTCAATTGCGGTCGCGCAAGAAGCCGAGGTTTCGCAGTTAAATCCGATTGTTGTCACGGCAACCCTGGGCCCTAAAACGGTGGGTGAGAGCCTGGCATCCGTTACCGTGGTTGATGAAGAAGAGATTCGTTCGAAAGCACCGGCTGAGTTTTCCGATCTGCTGCGTGGCCAGCCAGGTATCAGCGTGACTGGTAACGGCTCCTTCGGCAAGACAACGAGTGTGTATACCCGTGGCGTCCAGAATGCCGGTACGGTTTTACTTGTTGACGGTGTAAAGCTGCATTCTGCGACCGGAGGTGGTGCTCCATGGCAGTATTTTCCGACAGAGCTCATTGAGCGTGTGGAAATTGTGCGGGGGCCCCGTAGTTCGCTCTATGGTGCAGATGCCATGGGTGGCGTGGTACAGGCTTTCACACTGGACCCGCAACAGGGCCAGCAAGGTTGGGTTGAGGTTGGTGCAGGAAACTTTGATACCCAAAAGGCCAGCGCGGGGGCATCCGGCTCGGTTGGCAATACACGCTTCAGCTTGAGCGGTTTGCACAAAGAGAGCGACGGAGCTGCGATCGTTGAAAACGGCGAAGACAAGGGCTTTCGCAATACCGCCGGGCTTGGCCGGGTTGTGCATACTCTGGATAACGGTGGTGAAGCGAGCATTATGCTGCTGCAATCCGAAGGGAACACCGAGTACGAGGGCGGCAACATTGATTATATGATTCGCACCATCGGCCTTGGGCTGATGACGCCACTGAGCGAAAGCTGGCAAATGGGCGTTCAGTTCGCGGAATCACGGGACGAATCGGAGTCGTTCACAACCTTTGGTAACAGCACGTATAACACTCGATTGCGAGAGGCCAGATGGGAGAATACCTTTTCTTTCGATGTTCATGAACTGGTTGTGGGTACCGAGCTGCAGCAGGATGAGGTCAGCAGTTCGCAGAACTATGCTGAAACCAGCAGAACCAATACGGCGTTGTTCAGTCAGTTACGCCTGAATTTTGGACCGGTTGACGCGCAGCTGAGCCTTCGCGGCGATGATAACGAAGCATACGGGACCAATGAAACTGGCGGTTTGGCGCTGGGTTACAGCGTTGACCGATCTCATCGAGTGCGTGCGAGTTACGGCACAGCGTTCAGAGCCCCCACATTTAATGACCTGTACTGGCCTCTGTCCTTCAACTATCAGGGCAACCCTGACCTGAAGCCTGAGGAATCAGAAAGCTATGAGCTTGGTGCCAGTGGCAACTATCAAAGATGGTTTTGGGATCTGGCCCTGTATCAGATGGACGTTGACAACCTGATTGGTGCTGGACAGATTGGCGGTGTCAGTACACGAGTCAATGTGGATGAGGCGCGAATCCGTGGTGCAGAATTTGCCGGTGGATATGAACATAACGGGTGGCGCGCAGGGGTAGCGTTAACCTACATGGATCCGGAAGATCGTGATACCAACAAACAGCTGGCCCGCCGCACCAGGCAGTCTGCCCGTATTGATTTGGACAAAGACGTTAATAACTTTACATTTGGCGGCTCTGTCGTAGCTGAGGGCCATCGCTATGATGACGCTGCCAATACCGACCGATTGGCTGGGTTTGGAACGTTTGATCTCCGTGCCGGCTGGAATTTCGCGCCCAACTGGAGCGGCCGCCTGACCCTTGCCAACGTGCTTGATAAGGAATACTCAACTGCGAGGTATTTTGATGGTCGAAAATACATCGCCGCTGGTCGCACGGGCATGTTGTCGGTTCGTTACGACATACAGTAAACCTCGAAGACGGGAGTAAGTGTGTGCGTGTTCACCGGCGGAATTTCGGAATTGCACTGGGTTTTTTGATATTGATCGTGGTGCAGCCCCTGTTTGCCGCCGGGATACCGCGTTGTGCTGTCGATGACGCACGGCAGGAACTCTGCATGTCTGCTCCTGCGCAGCGTATCGTCACCTTGTCCCCTGGGGCGACGGAACTCACGTTTGCGGCCGGCGCCGGTGACAAGGTGGTTGCAGCCGTAAATTACAGTGATTATCCCCCGGAAGCTCTCAAACTGCCTTTGGTTGGCAGTCACACCCGGGTGGATATGGAAGCGCTGCTCGCGCTCAAGCCGGACCTGGTAGTAACTTGGGTAACAGGAAATCCACCGGCACAGATTGAGCTGTTAGAGGAATTGGGTATTCCCATGTTTGCGATCGAACCTCGTACCTTCGAAGGGGTTTCCAGTGTTATTGAACGGCTTGCCACCCTGGCGGGAACCGAACAAGCAGGCTTGGCTGAAGCCGAGCGTTTCCGTTCCGGTATTGCCGCTTTATCAGAGCAGTATCGCAATGCTGAACCGATATCGGTTTTTTATCAGGTGTGGCAGCAGCCGCTGATGACCATTAATAATGACCATCTGATAGGGAAGGTGCTCCAGTTGTGCGGTGGAGTGAATGTTTTTGGTGACATGCCGCGGCTGGTTCCCCGAATCAGCGCGGAAGTGGTGCTGCAGGCAGACCCCCATGCAATTCTTACCGGCAGTGCAGAGGGTGTCGCCGACGATCAGCTGGATGGTTGGAAGCGCTATTCCGGGCTCACTGCCGTGAAAAAAAGCAACCTGTTTTTCGTGCCGGCGTCACCAATTTCACGCCCTACCCCCAGACTGCTTGAGGCCACCAGAATCATCTGTGACTATCTGGACAGCGCCCGTGAGCGTTGAAAACACAGCGACGAACCGTCAGGCATCCGAGCGATGATCCGCCCACTGCTCAGTCTTGGACTGCTGGCGTGCGCTGCAATGGTGCTGGCTTTGGGGCTGGGCAGTGTGACTGTCCCGCTGCCTGATCTCTGGCAGGTCGTGCAGGGCGAAGGCAGCGCGCTGAACCGCACGTTGCTGATGGATTTACGCCTGCCTCGTACCCTGGCGGCGTTTGCAACGGGAGGTCTGTTAGCAGTGGCGGGAGCGCTGATGCAAGTGTTGTTACGCAACCCCCTGGCAGACCCTTACGTGCTCGGACTATCTGGCGGCGCGGCAGTAGGCGCGCTGCTGGCTATGCTGGCGGGAATGGGGACGTTGCTGATCTCAGGGTCGGCCTTTGCTGGCGCCTTGCTGGCAACCCTTTTGGTCTTCGGTCTCGCCCATGGTACAGGTAGTTGGACCCCTTCTCGTCTGTTGCTGACCGGCGTTGTGGTGGCGGCCGGTTGGGGCGCTGTCATTACGCTTATGCTGGCAATCACGCCCTCTTACAAACTCCCTGGCATGCTTTACTGGTTGATGGGAGATGTCTCCTACGCCCGCACGCCCTGGCCAGCAATGGTTGTTCTGGTTTTCTCCATTGTGCTGATTATGCCCCTCGCCCGTAATCTGAATGTTCTTGCGCGCGGGCCTATGCAAGCCGCAGCACTGGGCGTCGCCGTGCGCCCACTGGAATGGACGATTTACCTTCTTGCCAGCCTGTTGACAGCTACCGCAGTTACCACTGCGGGTAGCATCGGGTTTGTAGGCTTGATTGTTCCCCATATGCTCCGGCTGGTTCTTGGGAATGATCAGCGCATCATTCTGCCAGCCAGTGCCTTGGCTGGCGGGACTTTACTGGTGTTGGCGGACACGCTTGCACGTACGGCGATTGCTCCGGAGCAACTGCCTGTTGGCGTGATCACTGCGTTGTTGGGCGTGCCCACATTCCTTTATCTGTTGCACCGGAGCCGATGATGAGCACGCTGCACAGCCGCGATCTGGTTATTAATATACCGGGTCGATCTGATGGCTTCCCTCTGAACCTGAACATTGAATCCGGGCAGACCTGGGGTGTGCTCGGCCCCAACGGAGCCGGCAAAACCACACTGTTGCACACTCTTGCCGGCCTGCTACCGGCCCGTAGCGGCCAGGTCGTGCTCAATGACGCCTCCCTGAAAGAACTGAAACGCCGGGATATAGCCCGGAAAATGGGTCTTGTGTTTCAGGAGCGTCAGGACAGCTTCCCGGCAACCGTGATGGAAACGGCTCTTATTGGTCGTCATCCATGGTTGTCGCCGTGGGAGAGCGAGCAGGGCGAAGATCAGGCTCTGGCGGAGCAGGCGCTGGCAGCACTGGAAGTCGATCATTTGTCAGATCGTATGCTGAACACTTTGTCTGGTGGGGAGCGTCAGCGTGTTGCCATCGCAACTCTGATGACCCAGAACCCTGATGTGTGGCTGCTGGATGAGCCCACCAACCACCTGGATCTGCACCATCAGGTCAAAGTGATGAACCTGCTACGAGACCAGGCTCAATCCGGAAAGGCTGTTTTCATGTGCCTGCACGACCTTAATCTGGCCGCTCGGTGGTGTAGCCATGTACTGCTGCTATACGCCAACGGCGATGCCTGTTGGGGTCGAGCAGACTCGATGCTGGAGCCCTCTGCGCTCGAGCAACTGTATAACCAGAAACTTGTCACCGTTGTGGCCGATGGCGCGTCGCTGTTTGTGCCCGTGCGTTTCGGATCGAAACTCCAAAATGGTTAATTGATGGCTATATCCGTACCAGCAGTAATGATTACCGCCCCAGCCTCCGGGCAGGGTAAATCCATGGTGACGGCCGCGTTGGCTCGCCTGCACCGGAACGCTGGCCGCAAGGTGCGGGTGTTCAAGCACGGTCCGGATTATCTGGACCCGATGATGCTTGAAGTAGCGTCAGGCCAGCCAGTTTATCAGCTGCACCCGTGGATGACCGGCGAGCACGAATGTCGCTGGCGCGTGGCGGAGGCCGCCCGTGAGGCCGATCTGATTCTGGTAGAAGGTGCGATGGGGCTGTTTGACGGCGACCCGTCGAGTGCTGACCTTGCAAAGCTGCTGGGTATTCCCGCGTTGCCGGTGATTGACGCCGGCGGCATGGCGCAAACCTTTGGCGCGTTGGTGCTGGGACTGGCTCATTTTGATCCCGAGCTGTCGGTGCATCAGGTAATTGCCAATAAAATCGGCAGTCCCCGCCATGGCGATATGCTAAAAGAGGGCTTGCCCCGGGGCATCACCTTGCTGGGTGCCATTCCCCGAAACGAGGCGATGCATATTCCGGATCGGCACCTGGGCCTGTTGCAACCGGCTGAACTGGGCAATCTTGATCAGCAGCTTGATGCGGCGGCCGCAGTGCTTGAAGCTGCAGGCCTTGGTGAGTTACCCAAGGCTGTTACGATTGCTCCGGTTGATCCGGTCAAACCAGAGGCTTTGCTGAAAGGTGTGCGTATTGCGATTGCCCGCGATCTCGCGTTCAGCTTTATCTACCGTGCCAACACAGACCTGCTTTCGGCGATGGGGGCTGAGCTGCAGTATTTTTCCCCGCTGGCGGATTCGCAGCTACCGCCGGCAGACGCCCTTTGGCTCCCCGGTGGTTACCCCGAACTTCATGGCAGTGCGCTGGCCAAAAATACTGCTATGGCTGAAGCGATCCGTGAGTTTTATGACGCCGGCAAGCCGATACTCGCGGAGTGCGGCGGCCTGATGGCCTGTGCTGAAGAACTGTCCGATAAAGACGGCATTGTGCACAGAATGCTGGGGTTGATCCCGGGCCGTTCGACTATGGAAAAACGCCTCCAGGGTATAGGCCTGCAAAGCGTGACCACCCGGGAAGGTGAGCTCCGTGGGCATACCTTCCATCGCTCATCACTGGATACGCCTTGGCAACCCGTCGCCCAGGCCTGGAAACAGGCAGGCACGGGTGGTGAAGCGGTATTCTGTGAAAAAGGCCTCGTAGCCAGCTACTTCCACGGTTATTTCCCATCGGCTCCTGCACTTGTTGCTGCATTGTTCAGAGGCCAGCCGCTGACATTTCACAATGATACGGAGAAGACTCATGCGTGATCGCGCAAAAGACCCTGAACGCCATGCCAAACGTATGGCAGCCAAGCAAAAAATCATGCAGGAACGCATCGCCAACGCCCAGAACGAGCAGGGTGTGTTGCTGGTATTGACCGGTCCCGGTAAAGGCAAGAGCAGCTCCGGCTTCGGCATGGTCGCCCGCGCGCTTGGTCATGGCATGAAAGTCGGTATTGTGCAATTTATAAAAGGTGCCTTCAGCACCGGCGAAGAAGCTTTCTTCCGGGATCTGCCCAATGTGGACTACCACGTGATGGGACAGGGCTACACGTGGGAAACCCAAGACCGCGAGCAGGACATGGCGTCCGCCAATGCTGCCTGGGATATCGTTGCCGGCATGTTGAAAGACGACAGTTATGATCTGATTTTGCTGGACGAGCTCAACATTGCTCTGAAATACGACTACATAGATCTGGATCGTGTGCTGGATGATCTGCAAGCACGGCCAGATATGCAGCATGTGGTGGTCACCGGCCGTAATGCTCCGCAGGAACTGATCGACATCGCAGATACCGTCACCGAAATGGGCGTAGTGAAGCATGCCTTCAAGGATCAGGGTATCAAGGCTCAGAAGGGCGTCGAGCTCTAGCCATGACCACACTGATGATTCAGGGGACCACCTCCGACGCGGGGAAGACGACCGTGGTTGCGGCCCTGTGTCGCTGGCTTGCCCGGCAGGGTGTTTCAGTGGCTCCGTTCAAGCCACAGAATATGGCCCTGAACAGCGCAGTGACCACAGGCGGTGGCGAAATTGGCCGTTCTACAGCTCTGCAGGCACTGGCTTGTGGCCTTGAGCCCCATAGCGATATGAATCCAGTGTTGCTGAAGCCGCAGAGTGACTGTGGTGCTCAGGTGATTTTGCGCGGGCAGGTACACGGCAATATGGATGCTCTGGATTATCACGCATACAAAGCCGAGGCCAAGGTGGCCGTCATGGACGCCTGGCGTTCACTCAGTGAACGCTATGATGTGATCATCGCCGAAGGCGCCGGCAGTCCCGCGGAAATCAATCTGCGCACCAACGACATCGCCAATATGGGGTTTGCCGAAGCGGCAGATTGCCCGGTGCTGTTGGTCGGAGATATCGATCGCGGCGGTGTGTTCGCTCAGTTGGTGGGCACGCTGGAGCTGATTGCAAAAACCGAACAAGAGCGTACCAAAGGGTTCATCATCAATCGCTTTCGTGGCGATATCAGCTTGCTGGAGCCGGGTCTGGAGTGGCTCACCGAACGCACCGGCAAGCCGGTGGTTGGTGTGCTGCCATACCTTCACGGCCTGATTATCGACTCAGAGGACAGCATTGGTATCAGTGGCTCCAGCGACGCCGGCGCTCTGAATGTGATCGTGCCCGTGCTGCCGCGCATCAGTAATCACAATGATTTTGACCCCCTGCGTCTGCACCCTGGCGTTAACCTGCAATTCATCGGTCCGGATCAACCCATTCCTGCGGCTGATCTCATTATCCTGCCCGGCAGCAAAAGCACTCGCACTGACCTGGCTTTTCTGCACTCTCAGGGCTGGGCGCAGGCAATTCGCAAGCACTTGCGTTACGGCGGCAAGGTATTTGGTCTTTGCGGCGGCTTTCAGATGCTGGGTGAACGTGTGGATGATCCGGAAGGCCTGGAAGGTCAGAACGGCACAACTGAAGGCTTGGGGCTGCTGGAAATGACCACCACCATGGTTGCCGGCAAACAGCTGAGGAATGTCAGCGGCTCCCTGACCTTTCTGGCGGGCGAACCCAGCGGTAATGCTTTGGTTTTCAAAGGTTATGAAATGCACAACGGTGTGAGTCAGGGAGCGGCGCTTGCGCACCCGTTGGGCCGGATGAATGACAACAACGAAGGTGCGATCAGTGCTGATGGACAGGTGGCTGGCACTTACGTGCACGGGATATTTGACGAGCCGGCGGCCTGTGAAGCATTGCTGCGTTGGGCAGGGCTGAACCGGTCAGGCGCGGCGATAGATTACCAGCAGCATCGTCTTGCCCAGCTTGACCGGCTGGCGGACCAGATTGAACAACATCTGGATACAGACTGGTTGCGCGAACTTCTGGGCGTGAAAGCCGCGGCTGACTATTTATTGTGAAGGTCGACGGAGTGTTGTTGTTTGTTCCCGACATTCGTAGGAGTACAACCAGAGGCTGACGCAGAGCCCTGCCTGCCCGTCAGGTCGCGCGTTCAGAGTGAGCTGGCCGCCGTGGAGCTCCGCAATTCGGCGCGCAATGGCTAGCCCTAAACCTGCGCCATCACCGAGTCGCTGGTCCAGCCGGACAAAGCGGCTGAGGGCCCGTTCCCGGGCTTCCGGAACAATGCCTGGCCCTTGGTCACACACGGTGATGTGATAGCCGTTCGCGGAGGGCGCCAGGCGGGTTTCCACAACTGTGTGTTCCGGGCTGTATTGAATGGCATTGGCCAACAGGGAGCGCATTAGAGTATTGATCAGTGCATCGTTGCAGCATGCCAAAGCTTGTCCGGCATCGTCATGCAACACCGGTTCGATGTTCTTTTTCAGGGCCAACGGCGCCACGTCTGCAATGCTCTGTTCGAGTATGGTGGAAAGATCGTGATATTGCTTCGGGAAACCGGCCCCCGAGTCTACCCGGGTGAGCAACAGCATCTGTTCCACCAGGTGCGTCATGCGGTCAACCGAATGGATGAGGGGCTGGAACTGCTGCGGGTTGTCTTCGCAGGCTTTTTCGAGATTCAGCCGCAACGCTGCCAGCGGAGTCCGCAGCTCATGAGCGGCATCTGCCGAAAAACGTCGTTCCCGTTCCAGAGCCTGATTCAGCCGTTTGAGCAGGCTGTTTACCGCCTGGACCAGGCCTGCGACTTCCTTCGGCGCCTGCCGGTCATCAAGTGGATGGATACGTTCCGGGGCCATGTTGCGGATCGGGTATTCCAGCCGGCGTAGAGGGCGGAATCCAATCTGAATGGCGGCGCTGGCGGCCAGTAGCAGCAGGGGTAATGCAACGAGTAAGGGCAATACGTTACCCAGGGCCAATTCCTGGCTCAACTCCTGGCGAATTTCCTCGCGCTGGGCGGTACGAATCCAGAAGCCCGTGGTTGGATCCTGGAGTGTGAATACACGCCAGCGATAGCCCCGGGATTCGGCCCACGAGTAGCCCGGGGCAAGACCTTCAGCGTCATCAGCTTTCAGGGTGTCCAACAGAGCGCGGCGGTCGGGCGTCCAAACTTCAAAGGCCAGCTTTTTCTCGTATTTGTGCCCGGCACCATCGGGCAGTATTTCGTTATCATCGGTTTCCACGTCGACATCCGCAACAAGTGGCAGGCTCAGTGTTTCGTGGAGGGTTTGCGGTAACTGCTCCATGGACTGGGTGTCCGCCAGATGGCGAACTAGGCCCTGCACAATTCGCGTGCTTTGAGCCAGTTCGGCGTCGAACAATTCTTCCAGTTCGTGATTGCTCTCAATGTAACTCCAGGCAGCAGCGATCAGCGCAATCAGCAGCACAGTGGAGGTAACAAGTAACGTCAGGGTGCGGGTCAGGGACATTCAACAACTCCGCAAGCTGCCTGGCTGTCCAGCAGGTAACCAACCCCACGGATGGTTCGAATGGTCGCCTTGCCCACCCGGCGCCTCAGATGGTGGATGTGCACTTCCAGAGCATTGCTCTCTGCGCCGGGTTCCCAGCCATAAAGCTGTTCTTCCAGCCGCCTGCGAGTGGCAACCTGGTCTGGGTGACGCATCATGTACTGGAGAATCTGGAACTCACTGCGGGCTAATATCGCGGACTCCGTGCCGACAGTTAGCTGGCTGGAGGCCGGGTCCAGTGTCAGCTGACCAATAATCAGTTCATCGCGATTTGTTGATGACCTACGGCGGGTGATCGCCCTGATCCGAGCCTTGAGTTCAGCCATGGCAAAGGGTTTGGTCAGATAATCGTCTGCGCCGGCATCCAGACCCTGCAGTTTCTCCTCCAGCTCTGCCCTGGCAGTCAGAATGATAATGGGAAGCTGGTTGCCCTGTTGCCGGGTGTGTCGAACGATATCGAGACCGTCTACCCGGGGCAGGGTCAAATCCAGTATGGCGAGATCAAAATGCTCATCCACAAGCGCATTCAACGCCTGTTGGCCATCATCGAGCCAGTCTACTGTGTGCTGGTCTGCCCGCAGCATCTCCAGCATGGTTTTGCCCAGTGGATGATCGTCTTCTACCAGTAATATGCGCATTAACCGGAATCCGTGTTGGGAAAGTTCTTCAAATTAGCTCTCTCCAAAAACATTCTACACAGGCTTTCTTAAGCCAGCCTTAAGCTCCTGTGGGACAAACCTTAAGGCCCGTTTAAGAATTTTGGCGCCGGAGCTTAAGGCTGGGTTAAGGCTTGCTCTCTAATCTGACGGTTCACTATCACGGGTGCCATGCCCTGAGAGCTGTTGGAGAGCGCATATGACGGACCCGCTAACGATGTCCACACACTGCCCACCGGATTCGCCGGAGCTGGTTCCCGCCCTTCGTTGTGCTGGCCGCTGGTTGAGTGAGATTAATCCGGGCACCGGGCTGGCGGTTACGGTCACGGAGTTTATTCAGCGACGGTTTCTGCAGGCCTACGGAGCAGAACCCGCGTTGCGGATTCCGTTGCTGTTAGCCCTGACCTCGGCGCAAGGCACGCTTTTGGCCGCAGTGGGGGTTCGCAATGCGGCTGTGGAACGCCTGTTTCTCGAAGATTACCTGTCTGTTCCAGTGGAAACTGTGATGCCGGTGGCGGGCGTACCGCGCAGTAAAATTGCAGAGATCGCCCACCTTGCCGGTGTGGAGGCCGGTGTTAGCAGGCATCTGTTTGCGTCGCTGACGGTGTGGCTGGAAGGCGCCGGTTACGACTGGGTGGTGTGCACTGGCACCGATCAGTTACGCAACAGTTTTCATCGGCTGGGGATTGCCACTCGGGTTCTGGCTCGTGCCAACCCGGAAGATTTGCCGGGTGGTGGTGCCGGTTGGGGCCGCTACTACGACCATCAACCGGTGGTGATGGCGATCAGAGTGGCTGATAGCCTCAGTGCCCCGCGGCAGGCCGACTTGTTGCGGCGAATTCAGCCAGCACTGCCCGGTGCAGGATCAGGCGGTTCAGAGCAGGGAGGCGCTTATGGTCGCCTTGCCTGAACTGCTACACCGCCAAGCGATGACACACCCGTCGCGTATTGCCTTGCGCGGGCCAGGATCAGAATTCAGCTACCAACAGATGATGCGTGTTGCAGAGGCAGTCGCAGAACAGCTGCGCCTGCATGACGTAAAGCGTGTGGGTGTGTGTGGAGACAACACCCTTGCCTGGATACTGGCCGACCTCGCCTGCCTGCTGGCTGGCGTTGTGTGTGTGCCTGTGCCGGCGTTTTTCTCAGAAACCCAAATCGCACACCTGATTGAACAGGCAGGTCTGGAAGGGCTGTTATCCGGCGACGAATCAGAGGTAAGCAAGCCCCTGGGCCAGGGCGTCTGGTTGCGCCGGATGCCAGGTTTTGCAGCGGTACCACGGATGCCGGAAGGCACAGCTAAAATCACCTTCACCTCTGGCAGTACCGGCAGCCCCAAGGGGGTGTGCCTGTCGCTGGAGCAGATGACTGCTACCACCCTGGCCCTGAAAGAGCGCCTGGCGGGCGTCGAACTGCAAAGCCATCTATGCATCCTGCCACTGGCCACACTGCTGGAGAATATTGCCGGGGTGTATCTACCGTTGCTCATGGGTGCCTGTGTCAACGTGGCGCCGCTGGAACAGCTGGGGATGACTGGCAGCAGTGGGCTAAATCTGAATCGGTTGGTTGGGGGTATTCACCAGTGCCGACCCCAATCGCTGATTCTGGTGCCGGAGTTGGCAATGGCATTGGTTAGCGCTGCTGAACACGGGCAGCTCGACAGCCGCTCACTGCGGTTTCTGGCGGTTGGTGGAGGCCGGGTCTCCCAAGAGCTTCTGTCTCGCGGCCGCGCCGTGGGGTTGCCGTTGTATGAAGGCTACGGTTTGTCGGAATGCGGTTCCGTGGTGGCATTGAATGTGCCGTCCGCCGAGTGTGAGGGCAGTGTGGGTAAACCACTTTCCCACGTTCAGGTCAGGGTGGATTCTCACGGCCATATTCGGATTCGTGGCAATACTCACCTGGGCTATCTCGGCGATCAGAAAGCGCCGTGTGAATGGCTGGATACCGGTGACTTGGGGGCGCTCAGCGCGGGCGGTTTCCTGTCGGTCAATGGTCGTTCAAAGAATCTGCTGATTACCAGCTTTGGCCGCAATATCAGCCCGGAGTGGCTGGAAAGTGAACTGGCTCAGGGGCTGGGTATTTCCCAGGCTGTCGTGTTCGGTGATGGTGAGCCGCAGTTAATGGCGCTGGTAACAGTGACCGATGGGCGTTCACCAGAGGCTCTTGCCCGATCTGTAAAACAACTCAACCAACGCCTGCCGGATTATGCCCGCCTGGTTGCGGTGTACATCCGCCGGAAACCGCTCAGGCAGTCGGAAGGTTATATCACAGCAAACGGTCGCCCTGTGCGGGCGCGCATACAGGCCCATTTGCCGACGCTGTTGGCAAAAGCCTACCCCCTGTTTATTTCAACGTCGTTTAACCACCCGTCAGGAGAATCCCACATGGCATTTTTTGACAGATTGCAGCATGAAACCGCCGAAGCGCGGGCCCATGTTACCGGCGCGCCGGTCGTCAAAGCGATTGGCGAGGGCGATTTCAGCCTCGAGTCTTATATCTGGTTTCTGACCCAGGCTTTCCACCACGTAAAGCATACGGTGCCTTTAATGATGGCCTGCGGTGCCAGGTTGCCCCGGCGGATGGAGTTCGTTCGAAAGGCACTGGTCGAGTACATTGATGAAGAGTACGGGCACGACGAGTGGATACTGAATGATCTGGAGGCCTGCGGTGCCGACAAGGAAGGCATTCGCACCGGCAAACCGGATCTGTCCATCGAGCTTATGGTGTCTTACTTGTATGACCAGATTAATCGGGGCAATCCGGCCGCGTTTTTCGGGATGGTTCAGGTGCTTGAGGGCACGTCAGTAGAGCTGGCGACACCTCTGGGCGAACAGATCCAGAAACTCCTGGGGCTGCCGAATCAGGCATTCAGCTATCTGTATTCCCATGGGGCTCTCGATCAGGATCACTTCGAGTTTTTCCGCAACCTGATGGACGGTATCACTGACTCGGACGATCAGCAGGCGGTTATTGAGGCTGCCCGTGTGGTTTACCGGTTATACGGTGACATGCTGCACAGCATCCCGCTGCCAGCCACTCGCAAGGAGCGGCAGCATGAGGCTGCATGATCGCGTTTTTCTGCTGTTGGGGGGAACTGGCGGCATAGGCAAGGCTCTGTTGGATGCGCTGGCTCGGGCCGGTATTCATGTCATCGTGGCTTCCCGACACCCTGAACGTGTTGGCCACCGGGAGAAGGTATCGCCGGTGTGCCTGGATCTTGCTGCTGCAGATCTGGACCAACAGCTGGTGCGCCTGAGTGATGCCTACCCGGATATAGACAGCGTGATCCATTGCGCGGGCCAGAACCGTTTTTCCGGGCTGGAGAATATGTCGGTTGCTGAGCTTGATGCCCAGCTTGGCGTAAACCTGAGATCTGCCATGCTTGTGGCCAGGCATTTTGCCCCTAAGTTCGAGAAAGCCGGCAGCGGTGCCCTGGTGTTTGTGGGTTCGACGTTCGGCAGCATCGGTTTTCCCGGCTATACCGCCTATTGCGCCACCAAATTCGGCCTGAGGGGGTTCACCGAAGCCTTACGCCGGGAACTGGCAGATACTGCGGTTCAGGTGGTGTACGTGGCGCCCCGGGCCACAGCCACAGAAATGAATCCGGAAGTGGTAAATGAACTGAACCGTGCGCTTGGTAACAGCGTTGATACGCCAGAGACGGTGGCATCTGAAATTCTGAAAGCCATGGAAAACGGTGATCGCCGCAGGTTCCTCGGCTGGCCCGAGAAGCTGTTTGTGGTGATTAACGGGATACTGCCACGCCTTGTTGATAACGCCATGCTCAAGAAATTGCCGCTGATCCAGCGTTTTCTTAACGGGGGCCGATTGTTATAAGGTGGCCGGTTCTGATCATGGCCCGGGCAGTCGCCCTGTCGCAAGTCAGTCTGGTTGATTGCGCGGCTTTCGTGGCTTTTTCAGTGCCTCAAAGCCGATAATGACATCCATCAGCTCATTGGTGATCTCCGTTTGCCGCACAGATCGAAGTTCTCCTGTTACCTCCTCTATGCGCTCATCCACTGACTGCTCGGCCTGCTGCATCAGAGCCAGCCGTGCGGAATTTTCGGTCACCATGGCTTCTGCCGAAGCGCGGAAAACACTGGCAAAGATATGGCTGCGAATCAGCGATGACAGCAGCGCGTCAGCTTCCATGCTGTAATCCGGGAGTGAGCGTGAATCCCAGTGCTTTTCGCGCTGCAGCAGCGAAGGCGCCAATGGCAGAAGGCTTCGCGTTACCGGCTCGCGGGCGCCATGGTCGCCGCGTTGGGTAAACGCCAGGGTGACGGCCAGATGATGCAGCGACTGGCCCTGACTGAAACGGTCCATGCGGGTAACAATATCGCCGGCGAGGCGACCAATGCCGTCTGCAGACGCCGGCGGCAACAGGATGGCTTCCGGTGCTAAGCCCAGATCATCCAGTGCATCGTTCATCTGCGCGCCAATGCAGAGCAGGCGCTGTTTGCCAGTGGTTTGGCCTTCGCAATGCTGTCTGACCTCTTCTGCGAGCACCTCGTTGTAGTTGCCACAGAGGCCGTGGTCGGAGCCGAACACGATAACCAGATGCTCGAGAGAGTCGTCCTGGCGCAGATTGATACCGCCGGTTCGGTAAGCGAAGGCAGCAAAGCTCTGAAGTATGGTTTGGTGATAGGCCTCAATTGAGCGGGCTGCGTGCTCATAAGGTGCCGCGTTAATTGCGGATAGGGTTTTCATGGTGTGCACGATGCCGCGAATGCTGGTCAGAGTATCGCTGTGGCGGGTAAGCGTCTCAAGCGTCTGGGCCATGGCTAATCCCACCTGCACTGGGTGTTTGGTCTGTTCGGTTCCTGGACAGCGCGGTGCGAGCGGTTGTGATAATCCGTTCGCGGTCCTCCTCGCTCAACCCTTTGTTTTCGCTGATACGCTCGTCAATGAATTGGAAGTGCTTCCGGGCAGTGGCACGGATGCGTGCCATGGCATCGTTCAGTTGCTCCTCCGGCAACGCATCGAAAAGCCCTTCCATTGACGCCATCAGAACCGCCAGTTGCTCAACGGCAGGCATGGGATCACGCTCGGCCTGGCGCAGGGCAGTGCGAACGGCCGCGCCGCGGGTGAGGCGGGCGCGGGTGGTGTCGTCCAGCCGGGTGCCGAAGCGGGCAAAGTCTTCCAGTTCTTCGAACTGCGACAGAGTAACCCGCAAGTTACCGGCCACTTCGCGCAGGGTGCGGCTTTGCGCTTTGCCGCCCACGCGGGAAACGGACAGGCCCAGATCCACAGCCGGGAACTGGTTTCGGCGCACCAGTCGTGGCGACAGGTAGATCTGCCCGTCGGTAATGGAAATCAGGTTGGTGGGAATATAGGCCGACAGGTTCTCCGCCTGGGTTTCCACCACAGGTAAGGCGGTTATCGAGCCGCCACCGGCTTCCTGGGTGAACTGGCCGGCTCGTTCCAGCAGGCGGGCATGAACGTAGAAAATATCTCCGGGAAACGCTTCGCGCCCTGGTGGTCGGCGCAATAGCAACGACAATTCCCTGTAGGAGCGGGCGTGGTGGGTAAGGTCGTCAAAAATGACCAGCACGTCCCGGCCCTGATCGGAAAAGTACTCGGCCATGGCCATAGCGGCGTAAGGCGCTATGTAGGCCAGCCCCGGTGTTTCTTCGTCACCGGCCGACATAACGATACTGCGGGCCAGCATCTCGCCTTTTTTCAGGGCAGCGATAACTCGGGAAACGGCATCACCGCGCTGGCCAATGGCGCAATAGATACAAGTAACGTCTGTCCGTGCCTGATTGAGCATGGTGTCTATGGCGATGGAGGTTTTGCCGGTTTGGCGATCACCGATGATCAGCTCACGCTGGCCCAGCCCGACGGGCACCGCAGCGTCGATGGCTTTGAGGCCGGTTGCCAGCGGCCGAAAAATAGCCGAGCGGCTCAGAATGCCCGGCGCTTCTGTTTCAATGGGGGTTTCTGCCACGGCGGCGATTGGCCCCAGGCCGTCTCTGGGGCGGCCCATGGCATCGACGACGCGCCCGAGCAAAGCGGGGCCAACAGGCACACTCACCACCTTACGGGTGCGGCGCACGTCCTCTCCCAGAGTAATGAGTTCGGACGGCCCAAGCAGAATCACCCCGAGCCGTCCAGGCTCCAGATCCAGCACTATGCCGCGCACACCGCATTCGAACACCAGTAATTCATCGGCCAGTGCCCGGGCGAGGCCGGTCACGATGGCAACACCGTCGCCCACTTCGGTTACCCTGCCGACTTCTGTTATTACCGGCGCCGGCGCCGGTGCAGTCAGCAGGGATTCTCGCCATGCATCGAACTGCTCGGCGGAGTGACGTTCGGAAGGGTTTTCCGGGGCGCTGTGATCGATTTCGGACATAGCGTGTTATCTATCCTTTTTACGCACAACCGGGTTTATGTCCCGGCGGGCTGAATCCGCCCGGAAGCACCGGCGGCCATGCGCTCGTTTAACAGCGCATCAAATTCTTCGGTGTAGCTATCCACAGTCCAGGCAACCTGGGCGCCGCCAACCCGCAGAACCAGGCCTGGCGCCTGTTGGGGGTCGGTTTCAAAGCGCAGGTTAATGCCTGGAAGCAGATTTTTGATATCAGCCTGCATCAGCGCCTGTGCAGCCGCGGGCAAGGTGTCGCGAGTGGTTGCGACAGCTTCTTTGCTGTCACCCGCGGCGTCGGTAAGCTCGCTGGCAATCGGGCGCAACCGTGCACTGACGTGGCGAACGATGGCTTCTTCCAAAGATTCATCCGCAAGATCCCGTAGCGCTTTGCGGGTGAGCTCCAGCAAAGTTTCTTCTCCGGCTCGCTGCAACTGCGCGGTGAACTTCTGACGCTCACGTTCAAGGTGCTTGTACCAGTCTTGCTGTTCCTGCGCCAGCTTGGCGCGGGTTTCGGCCATCAGGCTGTCGCGCTGATCTTCTGATTCCCTCAGGGCCTGTGTGACCACTGCATCCTGATCAGACGCCAGTTGTTTTATCTGCTGGCGAAACTCCGCTTCGGCGGCCTGTGCTTTTTTCTCCGCCTCTCCGGCTTCGGTCATGCGACGGGTTATTTCAGCTTCGCGGGCATCAATGCCGTCAAGTATCGGGCGATAGAGGAAGCGCTTCAGTAACCAGACCAGCACGAGGAAGTTGGCGATCTGTGCAATAACGGTAATCCAGTCAATGGACATGATCGGTTCTAGCCTCCTGCGGCACCCTGCACGGCGCTCCAGAACGGGTTGGCAAAAAGCAGAATCATGGCTACCACAAAACAGTAGATAGCGGTGGACTCGATCATCGCCAGGCTCACAAACAAGGTTCGGGACAGTGTTGGGGCGGCGTCCGGTTGCTGGGCCATGGCGGCAATCGCAGCCGCGGCGGCTCGGCCTTCGCCGAGGGCCGGGCCGAGAGCGCCGAAGGAAACGGTCAGGCCTGCCGTAAAAATGGATATGACTGCAATAATGGCGAGATCTGTCATGGTTTGTCCTCGTGTTTTGGCAATGAAGGGTCAGGCTCTGCGGTAGCAGAGGAGATGTAAACGGTGGCGAGCATGGCGAAGATATACGCCTGGATCATGCCGGTTAATAACCCGAGCAGGTCCATGACCACGGGAAAGAAAAATGGCGCGACGGTCAGAAGAATGGCAGCGATAACGGCGCCGCTCATTATGTTGCCGTAAAGGCGTATGGCCAGCGAAATGCCCCGGGAGAACTCACCGATAATGTTGAAGGGCAGCATGATGACTGAAGGCTGGACAAATGTTTTCAGGTAGCTTCCCACCCCGCCAGTGGCTATTCCGAACACCGGTACCGCCACCAGTACAGACAACGCCAGAGCCACGGTGGTGGACAAGGATGATGTGGGCGGCGAAAACCCCGGTATTACCAGCATCAGATTTGACAAGGCAATGAACAGAAACAGTGTGCCGGAAAAATACATGACATGACGTGCGGAGCTCCGGGCCACCTCCTCAATCTGGCCCTGAATCATCTTGACGATCACCTCCAGCGCCGTACGCCAGCGATTGGGGGGCACGTCAGCGCGCAAATTGCGGGTAACAAGCATGGATACGCCCACCAGCAGCGCCATTACGATCCAGGTATTAACGATGGTGGCGTTGATCTTCCAGCCAGCCAGTGTAAAAACAACAATGTCATCGGGGGTTAGCTGCATTCTGTACCCTCCTGTCCGGCGGTGGTGGCCGGTCTGCTGATTCTGGCCCAAAGCACGGCAATCAGCCGTGCCAGGAAAAATGCCAGCGCGTAGCCGGCTACTGCCCAGTTACTTCCAGCGACCGCCGTTACCGAGAAACCGACAGCCAGGAGTGCCGCAATCCTGCCGAAGGCGCTAATCATCAGCCAGATTCCGGGTCGTTCAGATCCCAGAGCGCGTTGCATTCCCCAGGCCAGGCCCACAAAGAAGAGTGCGCTGGCGGGGACGCCCACTGCCAGGCCCAACAGTACTGCATGCCAGTCGACGGTTATCATCGCTTGTCTCCTTTCTGATCCGGCCCTTCTTTACTGATCCAGTTCCAGGCAATAATACCGCCGATCACGACACCGCCGAGGATCAGCGCGATAGGCCAGGAAAATTCCTGCGGTGCGACCTTGTTCAGCCATAAACCCAGGAATGCTCCGCCCACCGTTGGTACGGCAATCGACCAGCCAATGATTCCGAAGGCCCCCAGCCCCCGTAGAGGGCTGAGACCCGGAGAACTGCGTGCGAGCTTCATGCGCTCGGCACTGCGACGGATGTTTTCCTCTGAGCGGTCGCTGTTTCTGGTCACATTGTGGGTTTCCGCAAGTCGCCAAAATGTCGGACGATGCCCGCTTCAAGCCTGGACAGCGCTGACCGTGCCACGCGTTCCTCTTCATCCACTTCGATAAACGCGGCCTGTATGGTGTCGTTCAGGGAATTGAGATCCTGGCCCCGAACTCCACGGCGTAGTGCAATATCCACCCGATGGCCTTTTTTCATGAGTATGCCCTCGTCAATGCCAAAAAAAAGCTCTTCACCGTCGGCTGACGTGAGAATAAGCACCGAGGGCACCAGCGCCGTAACGAAGTCGGTATGATTTGGAAGCATCCCGAAAGCGCCGTTCTCCGCCGTGGCAAATAGCCGCAGCACCTTACCTTCAAACAGCGTGCGAGTGGGTAGCCGCACCGTTACCCGCATGTCGTCGGCAAGGCTCATGATCCCGCCCCCAGATCCTTTAGTGAACCAATCATATAATAGTCGGTTTCGTTATCGTGGAACTCGGTCTGGTTCAAAATGGTTTCGCAGCCATCCAGAGTATCTTTGATGGGTACACGCTTGCCGCCGGTGCCGGTAAACGAGCCGGTGGTAAAAAACGGCTGTGTAAGAAAGCGCTCGAGCCGCCGTGCCCGGGCTACTGTGGCGCGGTCAGCAGCGGAGAGTTCTTCCATCCCTAACATCGCAATGATATCGCGCAAGTCCTCATACTCAGCCAGGGTGCGCCTTACAGCCCGGGCGACATCGTAGTGACGCTGGCCGACTACGGTGGGCGTCAGCATCACTGACGCCGAGGCAAGCGGGTCGACGGCCGGATACAGGCCTTCACTGGCGCGCTTGCGTGAGAGCACTACAGAGGCTGAGAGGTGCGAAAAGATATGTGCCGCCGCCGGGTCGGTAAAATCGTCGGCGGGCACGTAGACCGCCTGGATAGAGGTGATCGCCCCGTTACGAGTACTTGTGATGCGCTCCTCGAGAGAGGCCAGTTCCGTTGCCAGGGTAGGCTGGTAGCCAACCCGCGAAGGCATTCGGCCCATCAGACCGGACACCTCTGACCCCGCCTGCACGAAGCGGAAAATATTGTCGATGAGCAACAGCACGTCCTGTTTCTGATCGTCACGAAAATACTCCGCCATGGTGAGAGCTGTTTTGCCCACCAGAAAGCGCACGCCTGGGGCTTCGTTCATCTGGCCGAACAACATGACGGTCTTGTCCCGCACTCCGGCATCGCCCATTTCGCGGTAGAGTTCCTCCGCTTCCCGCGAGCGCTCGCCAATACCGCAGAAAATGCTGACTCCCTGATAGTGCTGAACCGTGTTGTTGATCAGTTCGGTGATGAGAACGGTTTTACCAACCCCGGCGCCACCGAACAGCCCGGTTTTGCCTCCGCGCTCGATGGGCGACAGTAAATCGATCGCCTTAATACCGGTTTCGAGAATATCGCTGTGAACGACGCGGTCTTCCAGGGCTGGAGGGGGTTGATGAATGGAGCGCCGCACGGTCGCCGCAGGGGCAGGCTTGTCATCAATTGGTTCGCCAAAAACATTGAGCATACGGCCCAACACGGTATCGCCTACCGGAACCTGAACAGGCACACCTGTGGCGTGTACAGGCATTCCAAGGCCCAGCCCGCGCACTGGGGCCAGGGCCATGCAGCGCACTGCGCCGTTATCAAGCAGCGCCGAGACCTCCAAGGCAAGGGCGCCGGTGCGGATCAGGTCGTGAATGCGAGGGGCAATGCCAGGGAACTTTACATCCACAACGCCACCGCGAATGCCGACAATCTGTCCAACACTCTCGTTGTCGGAGTCCGGCATCAGATTCGCATTATTAATGACCAGATTGGACATACTAATGTGCCTGCATATTCATGAGTCTTTAGTGTCGGCTCTGGTAACCAGCGTACCGGCGCGCGCATCGAGAATGGCAAGAGCATCTTCCAGACGGCCAATGCCGCTAATCCCCCCGGTGTCCGCGAAATCAGCCGCCGCCGCCACTTTCGGCCCCATGGAACCGGCTGGCATATCCAACCTTCGTGCCTGTTCTGAGGTGATTCTGTGAATCGGGGCAGCGGCCTGTGTACCCAGGTCATCGTAAACCGCGTCTACGTCGGTCAGCAGTAACAGTGCGTCTGCGCCTAGCTGTCGTGCGAGCAGAGCGCTGGCTGCATCCTTGTCGATAACGGCTTCAACACCAGCCATGCTGCCGTCATTACGGCGCAGCACCGGGATGCCGCCGCCTCCGGTACAGATTACAATGACGCCCTGATCCAGCAGCAGCTTCAGCACGCGCATATCCGGAATTTCTTTGGGAGCCGGCGATGGCACTACTCTGCGCCATTTGTCGCCATCGGCTGCAATGTGCCAGCCCGCAGCCGCCGCCCGGCTCTCTGCTTCCTCTTTATTATAGACAGGACCAATGAATTTGGTCGGCCTGGCAAATGCCGGGTCATTCGGGTCAACCACCACCTGGGTGAGCAGAGTCGCTACAGGGCGGTCGTGGCCAAGGGCATTCTCGATTTCCTGTTCGATCATATAACCGATCATGCCGCCGGTCTCGGCACCCAGTACGTCCAGAGGGTAGGCGTCTTCAGGTTTGTAGGCGGCGCCCTGTAACGCCAGCAAACCTACCTGAGGGCCGTTGCCGTGGGTAATAACGAGCTGGTGTCCGGCGCGCACCAGCTCCGCCAGTGATTTCGCTGCGGTTCGTACATTGGCGCGTTGGGTTTTGGCTGTCAGTGGCTCACCGCGTTTTAGCAAGGCGTTGCCGCCCAGAGCTGCAACAATCAACATAAGGTGCATCCTTTATCAAAGACCCGCTCCGGAATCAGGCTCCGAGCGTGGCTACCAATACCGCTTTGATGGTGTGCATACGGTTCTCAGCCTGATCGAACACGATGGAAGCCGGGCTTTCGAAAACCTCGTCCGTCACTTCCATGGCCTCAATGCCAAACTCCGCCTCTATTTCTTTGCCTACGGTCGTTTCGGTGTTGTGAAAAGCCGGCAGGCAGTGCATGAAGCGGGCTCGGGGATTGCCGGTTTTTTTCATGACTTCAGCATTCACCTGATAAGGCATTAACAGCTCGATGCGTTCCCCCCACTTTTCTTTTGACTCTCCCATGGATACCCAGACATCGGTATAAACGAAGTCAACGCTCGCCAAGGCAGCGTCCAGATCGTCTGTAATCGTAAGGCGTGCACCGGTTTCCCTGGCTATCGCCTGAGCCTCATCCTGAACAGATTGGCGCGGCCAGCAGGCTTTGGGCGCGCATAAACGCACATCCATGCCCATTTTGGCACCCCCGATCAGCAGACTGTCGCCCATGTTGTTGGCGGCGTCGCCCAGAAAGGCATAAGCCACTTGGTGCAAGGGCTTCTCAACGTGCTCCTGCATGGTGAGGAAATCGGCGAGAATCTGAGTTGGGTGGAATTCGTCAGTCAGCCCGTTATAGACAGGTACGCCGGCATATTCCGCCAGCTCTTCGACGATCTTCTGGCCGAAGCCGCGGTATTCGATGGCATCGTAGACCCGTCCCAGCACCCGGGCAGTGTCTTTCACTGATTCCTTGTGTCCAATGTGGGTGCCCGTAGGCCCAAGGTAGGTCACCCTGGCGCCCTGGTCGTAGGCCGCGACCTCGAACCCTACCCGTGTTCGGGTGGAGTTCTTTTCGAAAATCAGGGCTATTTCCTTGCCGTTGAGCTGTGGGACCTCGGTGCCGGCGTATTTGGCCGCCTTCAGGTCTGTCGACAGCTTTAGCAGGAAACTGATTTCCTGCGGAGAGAAATCACGCAGGGTCAGAAAGTGACGGTTCTTGAGATTGAAAGCCATGGTTGTTGTCCTCTGTGGTCAGATGGGGTCGCGCATTGTGGGGCAGCTCATGCAACGCCCGCCACCTCGACCACGACCCAGTTCGGCGCCGGGAATAGACAACACCTCAACGCCTGCCGCTTTCAGCGCTGCATTGGTGTCATCGTTGCGATCGTACCCGACGACCACGCCAGGACTCAGTGCCAGCACGTTATTGCCATCGTTCCATTGTTCCCGTTCACGTTCTGCGGGGTTATCACCGCCAGTGGGGACAATCTCGAGAGATTGGTAGCCTAGAACATCAGCAACCACGTCAAACAGTGGTCTCGGGTCCTGGCGGAACGATAGGTGCTTTTCGCCTGCACCGGGACGCAGGTCATAGCAGATCACTTCGTCGGCGACCTCCTTGAAGGTGGTGACTACGTTGCCACCGCAGAAGGTGAAGATGGTGTCCAGGTGCATGGCGGAGCGGGATTTCGGAATCTGGCAGGCAATCACCCGCTCCACGGTGCCTCGTTCGAACAGGGTGTTGGCCAGTTGCCCGATAGCTTGCGGTGAGGAGCGCTCACCCATGCCCACAAGGAGGGTGCCATTGCCGACAGGCATGACATCGCCACCTTCGAGTGTCGCAAGCCCATGCTCTTGTGTCGGGTCACCCCAGAGCACATCGACCTTGCCGGCAAATTTCGGGTGGAACTGGTACACGCCAGCCATCAACAGGGTTTCGGGCTTGCGGGCTGCCCAATACATCGGGTTCAGGGTAACGCCGCCATAGATCCAGGCGCTGTTGTCTCTGGTGAAGAGATAGTTTGGCAGGGGGGGCAGCACAAACCCGTAGTGCCCCAGGTGATTGCCAAAAAGCCCCGTCGGATCAAAGGGCAGATCGGCCACCTCCAGCCCGCCAATAAGATATTCCGCGAGCTTGCTGCCGGGAAGCTCGTCCATCCAGGCGCGCAAATCGGAAATCATCCCGACACCGACCTGATTCCAGGTAATGCGGTGATCGAGGATCCATTTGCGGGCTTCCGGGATGGCCAGTGTTTCGGCCAGCAATTCGTTAACGTCCAGTACCTCGACGCCTCGCTCGCGCATTACGCTGACAAAGACATCGTGGTCTTTCTGGGCCTGCTTGACCCAGAAAACGTCATCAAATAACAGAGCGTCGCAGTTGGAAGGCGTCAGCCGACGGTGTGCCAGGCCCGGACGACAGACAATAACCTGTCGCAGAGTTCCGGTTTCGGAATGTACTCCAAGTGTGTGTTCAGACATGGTTTAATTCTCCGCTAAAACAGTGCTGCTGCACTGATGACCAAAGTTATGAAAAGGGTAAGAATCAACAGTAAGGGCCAGATGAACGCGAGCCAGCGATCATAGGACACGCGGCCAATTGCCAGCCCCCCGACCACGACAGCAAAAGTGGGATTGATCAGGTTGACCAGCCCGTTGGCAGACTGAAAAGCGGTTACGACCAGATCACGCCCCACGTTGGCGAAGTCGGCAAGGGGTGCCAGAATCGGCATGGACAAGACAGCCAGTCCTGAGGACGATGGCACAAAGAAACTCATGCCCACCTCTATCCAGAACATCAGGTTAATAAATGCAAGTTCGGGCAACCCGCCTAGAGATGTTTCCGCGCTGTGCAGGATGGTGTCGGCAATCATGCCTTGATCCATGATCACCACAATGCCCCGCGCCAGCCCTACTACAAGTGCGACACCCAAAAGGTCTCGGGCGCCGTCAACAAAGCTGCCGGTGAGTGTCTTCTCGCCAAGGCGCGCGATGATGCCGATCACAATGGCCGAACCAAAAAACAGAGCACCCATACGGGCCATCCACCAGCCCTGCGACGATACTCCCCAGATCATGACAACGAAGGTGGCGGCAAATATCAGCAGGGCAATTATCTGGGTTCTGTTGAGAATGGAGTCTTCTACATCAGAGTCATGCCTCGCCAGGAAGAGCCTGCGATGGGCATCCCACTGCTTGGATACCACAGAGCGCGAAGGGTCCGCCTTGACGCGCATGGCATAGCGCATAACGTAAGCCGCACAAATCAACAGTCCGCCAATAAGCAGAATAAAACGCACAACAATGCCATCGGTAAACGGTATGTCTGCAGCGTTAGCTGCAATAACCGTAGCAAACGGGTTGATGGTGGAGCCCAGTACGCCAACACCTGCTCCGATGAGAATAATGGCCACGCCGGTTATGGCATCGTATCCTGCAGCCATCATCACCGGGATCAGAATGGCGTAAAATGCCAGTGTTTCCTCGGCCATCCCGTAGGTAGTGCCGCCGATGGCAAACAGAGTCATGAGGATCGGGATCATCCAGATTTCATGGCCTTCAAGATGACGCATGGCACTTCGTATGCCCGTATCGATGGCACCTGTTGCGTTCATCACGCCGAGGAAACCGCCCAGGAAAATCACGAACAGCGCGACATCAATCGCATTGGCAACGTAACTGTCAGGATCGTAAAATCCGGCCGTGGGCGCGAGCATGATGTCCACAAAGCCCTGAGGGTTGGGGTCGACCGTTTGGTAAGTGCCCGGGACAGCGACTTCGCGACCGACTTCTTCGTTCATGGCACGGTCGTACTGGCCAGCAGGTATAATCCAGGTCAGGGCTGCAACGAGTATGATCAGCAGAAACAGGATCGTATAGGCAGTTGGAAATCGTGTTGCCAAATCCTGCTCAGGGTCGTTTAACGAGTTATTAGCGGGTTTGTCAGAAGGGTTCTCAGGGGAATAGTTCTTATCATTCACAGTATACCTCCTTTATCCACACCGACGGGTGTGTATAGAGCCAATGAAAGGTCCCGATCCTGGCTGCGAATGCTGTTGCTCTTACCCAGCCAACAGGGAGCACGATTTCTGAATCGTTACTTGTCAGGGTAAACGAGCGGCGGTTGACTCGTATTGAGTTAGGTCACTATTAATACACATCCGGTATTAATTTCCGGGCGCCCACCCACGTTCTGGAAGAGGAGGTACTATGCGGTTTTCAGATATTCATGAGCGTGCGATTGTGCGCAAGGGTGGCACTGAGGAGCTGAGTGCTTTGCTGCCAAAAATGCCGCCGGCCATGGAATTGGAGGCGCAAACGGATGACCGATACCTCTCGGAGATTACCCGTTGTGTGTTCAAAGCCGGATTTGTCTGGCGTGTGATTGAGAACAAGTGGTCAGGTTTCGAAGAGGCTTTCCATGGTTTTGTGCCCGCCTACTGGCAGCAGGTGCCGCCGGACGTTCTCGAAGAACTCGCTCGTGATGAGCGTATTGTACGTAATATGCAGAAGATTCGTACGGTGCCTGAGAACGCCCGCATGATTATGGATGCCGTTCATGAACACGGCAGTTTTGGTGCCTTCCTGAAGCAATGGCCTTCAGACGACCAGGTTGGACTGTTGCTGTGGCTCAAGCGCCATGGGTCACGCCTCGGCGGCAACAGTGCGCAGTATTTCCTGCGCCGTGTGGGCTGGGACGGGTTTATTCTGTCGAGCGACGTGGTGTCGGTTTTGCGTCATGCAGAGCTGCTGGACGCATCGGCAACCAGCAAAAAAGGCCTGCAACAGGCCCAGACAGCGTTCAACAACTGGCATCAGGAGACGGGTATGCCCTACAGCCATCTTTCGCGGATTGTCTCCTGTTCGGTGGATAGCTAACCAAGCCCCAGCGCTGCATGTCTCACCTGTAACGGTCAATTTTTATCCAACTGATTTATAGTTCGATGATCAATCAGGAGGGCTGTGTCATGACCATACTGCGTAACACGTTTTTCGGATTTGCACTCGCATTTGCTTCCATTATCGCGATCACAGGCGCAAGCCAAGCCATGGCTGCGAGCGCCGAAGACCTTGACCGCGATGCCAGACAAGCACTGGAAACGCTCTACAAGGCACACCCCGTTGCCAAAACCCTGTCTGGCGATGCCAAGGCCATACTGGTGTTCCCCAACATCGTTAAAGCCGGGCTGGTGTTTGGTGGTAGCTACGGCGAGGGCGTTTTGCTGAAGGACTCGGAGGTGGCGGATTACTACAATTCGGTCACTGGCTCCTGGGGGTTGCAGGCAGGGGCTCAGTCCTATGCCTATGCGGTTTTTCTGATGACGGACAAAGCGGTGTCCTATCTTGAAAAATCAAATGGCTGGGAGATAGGTGTCGGCCCAACGGTGGTATTGGTTGACGAGGGCGTAGCGAAAAATCTCTCAACCTCGTCGCTTAAAAACGACGCCTATGCGTTTATCTTCAGCCAGCAAGGTCTGATGGCCGGGCTGAGTATCGAAGGTACCAAAATATCCCGTATTGACCGCTGAGTCATATTAACCTGCTGCTGGGCACTTACATGCCCAGCAGCAGCGCCAGTTCACAAAACACAACGCTGGCTCCCAGAGTATCGCCGGTATAACCGCCCAGTTGTTGTTGCAAATACCAACCCCAAACCAGGGCAACCGTCAAAATGGCGGTTATGGCCACCAGCCATAGTCCCGGCAGCCAAGGACTGAAAACCAGAACTATCACAACGGTAAACACAACGCTGACAAGCAGGCGTTTGCGAGAGAAGCCCTCCGCCACGGGCTTGCTTTTACTCTTGTCCGGGTCTGTTACATAAGGCAGCCAGGCCATTAGAAGAAGCGGTGTCAGACGGCTGATTGCGGGAGCGACCAGTAACGCCAGCCAAATGCTTTGTGCATCTAGCAGAAGCGCCGCTTTCAGGCCCAGAGCCATCACCAAAGCCACGGTGCCGTAGGTGCCAATGCGGCTGTCTTTCATGATTTCCAAACGCTTCTCAACGGTATAGCCGCCACCCAGCGCATCTACGCTGTCGGCAAGGCCGTCTTCGTGGAAGGCGCCGGTAATAAACAGATGGAAGCATAAAACCAGCAGCACACAGACAAGTGGGTTCCAAGCCAGGCTAAGGAGGGTGAACAATCCAGCGTAAAGTGCGCCCAGTAACAGGCCGACCAATGGCAAATATACGCTGCACTGGTTCATGAGTTTCTGGGAATAATCAATACGCACCAACATCGGAATGCGGGTGAGAAACCCAACCGCTAACCAGAAAGCCTGCCATTCATTGGTTATCGATTTTGCTTCAGTAGGCACTTGCGACTCCGTTCAGCAGAGGGTGTTCCCTCGGGCTATAAAACGCCGGCTATCGGGAAAGTCAGAAAGGTATCATGGCTCCTGATTGTTTTCCCGGTTTTGTAGTTCTCCACATTTGAAATAGCTGTGCATGACACGGTGCGCTACACTTTTTCTATCGTGGCTGACTTTGTGCCAGGAGGCGAGTGGCTCATGACGGAACAGTTCAAACAAAGCCAATGGCATGCAGACCCGGATTATTTTCTCCGGAAGCTGGCTTCGGCGATTCCCGGTTTACTGTGTGCCTACTGGCTGAGCGCTGATGGAGAGTCTCACCGATATCTGCTTATCAGCGAGCAGGTGCAGAACGTACTGGGCCTCGACCCGGCTGCATTGCGCGAAAGTGCGGATCTCATGTTTGACGCGGTTCATCCTGATGACCTGGCCGGTTTGAACGCCAGTGTTGCGGAGTCTGCCCGCGCGCTTGCACCTTGGCGCTACCAGGCGCGTTTAAAATTGAGAGCCGGCCATTATGAATGGTTTGAAGCCCACTCAAAGCCGGAACGGCAGGCCGACGGAAGTACAGTCTGGTATGGCCAGCTTCACAACATTCAGCATTATAAGGATCTGGAGATTACCCTCAGGGAAAGCGAGGCAGAGTCGGCGTTTCAGGCAAATTTTCAGAAGCTGATTGCCAGACTGTCGACGGAGTTTATCAATCTGGGATTTGGCAGCATTGATGAATGTATATCCGAGCTGTTGAGAGCGATCGGCGCATTTTTCGAGGTGGATCGGGCGTATTTATATGAATTTTCGCCAGATTATTGCGTTATGGATAACACTCACGAATGGTGCTCTTCCGGCGTGCCATCTCTCATTGACAGCCAGCGTGATGTGCCAACTGATGGTTTCGACTGGTGGCGGGGCAAGATCGATGAAATGGTCAGTGGCAATCGGGTCATTTTTGTCGAAGCGACCGAGCGGATACCGGCGGGCCCAGAGCGCACCCTGCTGGAGCAACAGGGTGTCAGCTCCATGTTTTGCGTACCGGTTCGCGTCCGGGGCCTTGTAACCGGCTTTTTTGGCGTCGACTCCCTACGCAAACGTGCCTGGCGAGAAGATCAGGCAGACCTTCTGATTATCGTATCGGGCCTGCTCTCCGGAGCACTTGAGCGCCACCGCCTGGAGAGTGAGCTTCTCAACCAGTCCATTCGCGACCCATTAACCGCTTTGCACAACCGCCGGTATCTGATGCCCCGGTTGAACGAAATGCTCAGCCGAGCCAACCGCCACCGGGAGCACTTTACTCTGGCGATGTTTGATCTGGACCGTTTCAAACACATCAACGATTCCAATGGGCACCTTGGGGGCGATTTCTGTCTGCGCACGTTTGCCGACATTCTCCTTGAACAGACCCGGGAAACTGACGTGGTGGCACGGTTTGGCGGTGAAGAGTTTGTTGTTGCGTTCAGTGGTGTGAGCCAGGCGGATGTGCGGGATACGGTAAGTCGCATTATTCGTGCGGTGCGCAGTCACAATTTCGTTTTTGAAAACAGCGTCTTGCCGCTAACGGTCAGTGCGGGTATCGCTGCCATCGGGGAACTGGATGACATTCCAGCGACGCCCGACCCGCTTATACGGTTGGCGGACGACCGGCTCTATTGCGCAAAGCAGGCAGGACGCGACTGTCTTGTTGATGCATCAGGGGTATCGCGCATATAAGCAAAGAGAATTTCACCTTATATTCCGTTGTGGTATATCCTTAGAATCAAAATCTAAGACTCCACCCCAGCGGAGGTGAATGCCGTGAGTAACCCCATCGTGCAGCATTTTTTTGATGAGCCCACCAATACGTTCAGTTATGTCGTTCGTGACCCTGTCAGTCAGGCCTGTGCCGTTCTTGATTCGGTGCTTGATTTTGATTACGCCGCAGGCAGAACCGATGTGCGCTCAGCGGATGAAATTGTTGAGTACGTTCGGTCAAATAATCTGAAGGTTGAGTGGATTCTTGAGACACACGTGCATGCGGATCACCTCTCCGCTGCGCCCTATCTCCACGAGAAACTCGGCGGTAAAACCGGTATTGGCGCCCATATCCGGGAGGTTCAGGAAATTTTCGGCAAGGCATTTAATGCAGGAACTGACTTCGCCCGTGACGGCAGCCAGTTTGATCGTCTTTTCCGGGATGGCGATACATTCACCATCGGAGGCCTTGAATGCCGCGTAATGCACACGCCGGGCCACACGCCCGCGTGCCTGACCTATGTCATTGGTGATGCTGCCTTTGTGGGCGATACGCTGTTCATGCCTGATTATGGAACCGCCCGCTGCGATTTCCCGGGCGGTGATGCCCGTGAACTTTACCAGTCAATCCGCAAGGTTTTGTCTCTACCTGCCGAAACCCGTGTATTCCTGTGCCATGACTACAAAGCACCTGGTCGGGATGAGTATGTGCATCAGACGACCGTAGCTGAGCAGCGTGAGGCCAATATTCACGTGCACGATGGCATCAGCGAAGAAGAGTTTGTACAGATGCGTACCAAGCGCGATGCGACTCTCGATATGCCGCGGCTGATCCTGCCGTCTGTACAGGTGAATATGCGCGCAGGAGAAATGCCGCCGGCAGAGGACAACGGTCGGGTGTATCTGAAAATTCCGGTCAATTTGTTCTGAGCGCCGGATGAACGTAAAACGCTACCTGCCTATTCTCCAGTGGGCGCCTCAATACGGTCGAAGCCAGGCCTCCAGCGACCTGGTGGCTGCGGTGATTGTGACCGTTATGCTGATTCCACAGTCTCTGGCCTATGCTTTGCTCGCTGGCTTGCCAGCGCAGGTCGGGCTTTACGCCAGCATTCTTCCGCTGGTGGTCTATGCGATCTTTGGCACAAGCCGGACACTTTCGGTTGGGCCCGTAGCGGTGGCGTCTCTGATGACGGCCGCTGCCCTGGCGCCGTTGGCCGAGGCCGGGAGCCCCGAGTACATCGCGGGGGCTATCCTGCTGGCCATTATGTCAGGGCTGATGCTCACGATGATGGGCATTCTGCGGCTGGGTTTTCTCGCCAACTTTCTTAGCCATCCCGTGATCTCCGGCTTTGTTACTGCCTCCGGCATCGTGATCGCAGCCAGCCAGTTGAAACACATTTTTGGCGTGCAGGCATCGGGCCAGAATCTGCTGACGATTGGTCAGTCGCTGATGTTGTCGATAAGCGACACCAATCTATCCACTTTGATTGTTGGCACAGGTGCACTGCTGTTCCTGGTGTTCGCTCGAAAATACCTCAAGCCGCTACTGCTTCTGGCAGGCGTAGCTGCGCGCGCCGCTGAGATCATTACCAAAACGGCCCCGATTCTAGCGGTACTGGCTACTACATTGGTCGCCTGGCAATTCCGGCTCGATTTGCAGGGCGTGCGGCTGGTTGGTGTTGTGCCTTCCGGGCTTCCTGAGCTGACAATGCCGTCAATGGATTGGGGGCTGTGGCGGCAACTTGCGGTCAGTGCCTTGCTGATCAGCGTTGTGGGCTTTGTGGAATCGGTTTCCGTCGGGCAAACGCTGGCGGCAAAACGGCGGCAGCGGATCGATCCGGATCAGGAGCTGATCGGCCTGGGTACCGCCAACCTTGGCGCAGGATTTTCGGGGGGCATGCCCGTAACCGGCGGTTTCTCACGCTCGGTTGTCAACTTTGATGCCGGTGCAGAGACTCCGGCTGCAGGCGCATACACGGCCGTCGGCATTGCCCTGGCCACGCTGTTTCTGACGCCGGCTATTGCTTATCTGCCGCAGGCGACGCTGGCGGCGACCATTATCATTGCGGTGACGACGCTGATCGATTTGCCAGCGCTGGGGCGCACCTGGCGTTATTCGCGCCCGGATTTTGGTGCCATGCTGGCAACTATTCTGCTGACTCTTGCGCACAGCGTTGAGGCGGGCATTATTGCTGGCGTGGCGCTTTCCATCGGGCTGTTCCTCTATCGTACCAGCCGGCCTCACAGCGCAGTTGTCGGAAGGGTTCCCGGCACTGAACACTTCCGAAATGTGCTTCGTCACGACGTGCAGTTGTGCCCGAAAGTCACGTTTTTGCGGGTGGATGAAAGCCTGTATTTTGCCAATGCGCGCTTCTTGGAAGAGACGGTGATGGACTTGGTGATCCGCAAGCCGGAGCTGAAGGATCTGGTGCTGGTGTGCCCGGCGGTCAACCTGGTCGATGCCTCGGCGCTGGAAAGCCTGGAAGCCATTAATGAGCGCTTGAGAGATGCTGGCGTCTGTCTGCATCTTTCCGAGGTGAAAGGGCCGGTTATGGACCGCCTGAAAAATACAGAACTGATCTCCCATCTGAGCGGGCAAGTGTTTCTGAGCACGTACGAGGCCTGGCAGACTCTTACGGGTACTCTCGTTTCCCTTAAAAAAACCGCGTGATCCGAGCGAATCTGGCTGGATTCTGTTGCCCGATGGCACAGATCATTGACCGCCTGGCGGTTAAGGTCGTTATCATAGGAATCTGTTCCAGATTTCTGTGAGCGTTTGCACTATGGGCATGACCGAAAACCTGCTATCTACCACGCAGTGGCTGGTGACCCTGGCTTTGTTCCTGTTGATTCTGGTGCAGGCGGCCCGTTCAGTACGCTGGCGTAAACTGCGTTCAGACGACGCGTTGCAGCATTCGTTTTTTGGTGCGGCGGTGGTGCTGGGCTTTCTCTGGCAGTTGCGGGCGGGTATTTATCCCGGGCTTGCGATTCATATCTTTGGCATTACCGTGGTCACCCTGATGCTGGGTTGGGGGCTGGCTGTGTTTGCCGGGCTGCTGGCGTTGGTGAGTACCGTGATCATGGGTCGTGAGCCGGTCACAATGTTCGCCGCCAACGGCTTTGTGACCGTGATGATTCCGGCTCTTGTTACCCATGGCATCATGCTCTGGGAACGGCATCGGAACTTCAGTAATTTTTTTGCTTATATTTTTTTCTGCGGCTTTTTCGGAGCGGGTATTTCAGTGGCCGCTGCAGGCCTGGTTATGTGCCTGATGCTTTGGCTCAGTGGCGTGTACGAGTTTTCCGAGCTGGTTCACGGTTACCTGCGGTATCTGCCTCTGTTCATGATACCGGAGGGTTTCGTGAACGGCGCAATTGTTACGGGCATGATGGTATTCCACCCAGACCGGCTGACAACACTGGATCAACGTCGCTACCGGTAACGGGGCTGCACGTAGCCGATTATCTGCTTTGCCGACCGCTTGCAGGTTCCAGAACGTTGCCTTCGATTTTGGTTTGCTGGTGCCATTGCCGCAGCCACTCCTGTATTTCGCTCGCCGGCATCGGGCGGGCAATGCCGTAGCCCTGGATATAATCGCAACCTAGCTGCCGCAGTGCCCGGGCGTGGTCCAGGGTTTCAACGCCTTCTGCCAGAATAGGGTGTGTAAACCGCTGGCCCAGGAAAATGACACTCTCCACAATGGCCCGATCGCTGGCATCATCGAGCATGTTGCGCACAAAGCTCTTGTCAATTTTCACCAGATCAACCGGAAGCGTGCGCAGGTAAGTCAGTGAGGAGAACCCCGTACCGAAATCGTCCAGTGCAATCCGGAACCCCAAATCCTGACAGCGCGCAAGCACGTTTCTGGCGCGCCTGATGTCATCCAGTGCTGTTGATTCCAGAACTTCCAGAGTGATCTGCCGGGGCTCGATGGCCGGATGGCTGTGCAGGTAACTTTCCAGATAGCGGGTGAAACTTTGGTCCATCAGGTGCTGGGCACTGATGTTAATGCTCACCGACAGGTCCTCGCCTGCGGCCTGCCAGAGATTCATCTGATAGATGGCTTCTTTAAGGACCCACTGGCCCAGGGGCACTTCCAGATGGCTGCCCTCCAGTGTGGTCAGAAACTCGGCAGGGAGCAGCAGTCCCTTTTGGGGATGGTTCCAGCGAACAAGGGCCTCAAAGCCCACGACCTCACAGCCCGCTATTCGTACCTGGGGCTGGAAATAAAGCTCGAACTCTTCGTTTTCCAGCGCCTGTGAGATTTCGGTGAGCTGTTGACGCCGTTGTCGGCGATGCTCGTTCAGTTCCGGGTCGAAAAAGTGCAACAGGTTCCGCCCTTTTTCTTTTGCGGAGTACATGGCCTGATCGGCATGGCGAATCAGGCCTTCAGCATCTGCACTGTCCGCCGGGTATCGGGTGATGCCAAGGCTTGCTGTGAGCGTGATCGGGCCAGTGCCGACGCCAGGATCAAGGGGCTCATTGATGGAGGCCAACATGCGTTCATAAACGCTGTCGTGGTCCTCGCTCTGCAGGATCACACCGAACTCATCGCCACCAATCCGGGCAACGGTATCACCACTCCGCAGGGTTTGGGCCAGGCGGCTTGCAAGAATACGCAGTATCTCGTTGCCTGCGGCATGCCCAAAGCTGTCGTTGATGGCCTCGAAACCGTCCAGGTCCAGATAACAGACTGACAGGTTTTTGTGCTGGCGATCAGCGTGTGTCTGCGCGTCGCGGAGGCGGTCTTCCAGTAGCTGTCGATTCGGTAAGCCGGTCAGCTCGTCATAGTTGACGGCCCGGTCGAGATCTTTGGCATGATTCTTCAGAGCCGTAATGTCTGTGAAAGAGGCAACGTGATAATAGCGCCCAGGCTCGTCCAGGTGGACGCGGCTGACCGACAGTAATTCAACAAATTCTTCGCCGCTTTTCCGGCGGTTCCAGATTTCACCCCGCCAATGATCTGTTCTTTCGATACGCTGCCACATGGAACGATAGTATGCCGGGGAATGGCGGCCCGAACTGAGGATGGACGGGTTAAGACCCAGTACGTCACTACGGCTGTATCCGGTTATGCGTGAAAAGGCCGGATTTACGTCCAGTATGCGGTTGTTCTGATCCGAAATGAGGATGGCTTCATGGCTGCGATCAAAAACGCTGGCAGCAATGCGCAAGCCGCGCTCACTGTGTTTGCGATCCGAAATGTTGGTCATGACAGCGATGAAGCCCGGTAACACGCCTTGCTCGGCACCGATCGGTACGCCATAGATGTGAACCCAGAACGGCGTGCCTGGGCGTGTGTAAAGCAGGATGTCTTCTTCGAACGGCTGTGCCAGGAGCAGTTTGTGGCAGATCCGACTGACTTTATCAGGATCCGTGGCCGGGCCGTTGAACAAGTCCTTCGGATGGGCGCCGCAGATATCCCGCAGCAGGTAGCCAGTATATTCCTCAAAGCCGGGATTGGCCCACTGGATAGCGCCGGTGTCATCAAGAATCAGGACCATATTGCGGATGGCGCTGGCAACCAGTGACAGGCGTTCCAGGCCAACCTCCTGGGTGTGCCTTCTATGTTCCGGATGATCTGAATCTGACATGGTTAAATTTGTTCTCTGGCCAAATGTGTGACTGTCCTCCTTGTCATGATGGGTCAAGTTTTAGCGGTGCGGCCTGCTCTGCGCCTCCGTATGTCCCACCAGATAATGAGTTATGTAAGGGCTTCTTTTCTAGTTGCGCCAGCGGGAATGCTTCTGCAGCTTTCGTTGCAGGGTCCGCCGGTGCATGTGCAGGGCTCTGGCTGTGGCAGAGACGTTGCCGTCATGCTCGTTGAGCACCCTCTGAATGTGTTCCCACTCCATCTCCTCCACTGAGGGTGGTTCCTCGCGCAGCTCCGGCGTCACGGCCAGAGCTTCGAAACCGCTCAAGAGCTGGCCGATCGTAACCGGTTTGCATAAATAGTTGACGGCGCCCCTGCGCATTGCCTCAACGGCCGTGGCGATACTGCCGTAGCCAGTTAACACCAGAATCTCCAAAGCTGGCTGTTTGGCAAGGAGTTCAGGCAGCAGCTGCAGGCCACTCTCACCCGCAAGATTGAGGTCCAGAATGCATTTTTGGAAGACCTGCGAATCCAGGGCCTGGAGGGCTTCAGCATGGTTATGGGTGCAGATAGCCATAAGGTTTTGGCGATTCAGGGCGCGCTGGAGTATTTGCAGGAAGGCGGCGTCGTCGTCCACAAGCAGCCAGCTATCAGACGTGGTCATTGATCTCCACCCATGCCTGCATTAACTGCCCGGGCTGCGGGCAAATCAATGATCATGGTTGTCCCATGCTGATCGACCCGCGCCTTGAGGGTGCCTCCGAGGCGCTGAATTGTTGCATTGGAAAGAAATAGGCCAACACCCAGACCGTTCTCCGAACCCACGATCTGTTCGCCTGGGGTTTCCCGAAAGGCGTCTTCCAGACCATCTCCGCGGTCTTCCACGACTATTTCTACTCTGTTGGGCTCGGTGCAGCGCATGCTGACAGCCACCCACGATGGGCTGGCAGTCAGTGCGTTAGCAAGAAGGTTGAGGATGGCCTGGTCCAGGGTGGCATCGACCGCAACCCGGCAATCCGGAACTGCTGTCGACCATTCAACAGGCGCGGCCGGCCATAAGAGTGTTGCGGATTCTCGTAGCCGTGCTAACCAGTTCTGGGCCTGGAGGTTTTCCAGCTGTGCGGATTTAGCTTGGACTGCCGCACTGGAAAGTTGCTGCAGATGCGCGCCACAAAGGCCAAGCTGTTGCTTCATCAAGTTCAGGTCATCGGCGAGATCCGGGTCGGGAAAGGCCGAACGTATTTCATCAACCAGTAACGTCATAGTGTTCAAAGGCGTGCCCAGGCGATGGGCAACGGCTGCTGCAGAAAGCCCCAGTGCAATGATCTGCTCATCACGCAGGCGTGTCTCGCGAATAGTCGACAGCTGCTCCTGCTGTTGGCGCAATCGCCTTGCCAGAGCGCCCACAACCAGAAGCAGGATTGCCGCCGTCATGGCAAAGGTGACCCACATGCCGGCCAGGTGCAATTGCGCCAGATTGGCGTTGTGATGTTCATTGGTGATAGGCGTGTGCCATATCACCAATGCTGTGTAGACAGCGATGCCAGAGACAGTCAGGGCGATGCTCTGGCTCAGTGGCACCAGAATGATGGCCACGGCGATGGGCAGCAATAGCAGAGACACCAAAGGGTTGGTGTAGCCGCCCGTCAAAAACAGCCAGCCACCTATTAAAACCAGATCAAGAGCCAGGCCGGCACTGACGCTGACGGGGGAGCGGGGCGGCCGCCGGGTAAACCAGAGCCAGCCCAGTGTCGCGAGAACACCATAGAGCAGGCACAGCACCAGTGCTTCAGCACGGTACGCAAGCGTTACAACCGTTTCTGCCACCGCCAGGGCGGTAAGCTGAAGACCAACAACGGCAAGGCGCATGCTCAGCAGGTAGCGTGCCGCTTGTTGAAAACCTGTTTGAGAGTGAGTGAGCCATTCCATGGCGTGGATTCTAGCAGGGCGGCGCGGGTAGCGGTGGATCAGGTGAGTGCTTTTGACGGTTTTCCTGATATTAGTTGATGGACATCAAGGTGGGAAATAACAAACCAGACGTTGGCTGACGACGTCTCCCGTTAGCTGCAGCGGGGTGGTGTGAAAATCAAAAACCTGCAGTGCCTGTTCCGGCTTAGCCGGGAGGTTGTGAGCGTCTGCTTCGGGAAGCCGCTCAGGCTGATAGACGCAGTCGGGGCCATTGGGGAACAGGGCGACATACGCGATGTCGGTTTCCACAAGGTCCTGGAAAAAATGCGAGCCATAGGAAAGGTCTGGAACCATATCGCCTTCCATTTCTGCCACCTCAACCAGTACGGCGACCCCTGCTATATCCGCAAACCGAACTGGCACGCCCAATTCTGGGCTGCTGGTGCCCCAGCGACCCGGGCCAATAAGCATGGTGGTGTCGTTGCTGCCACGGACCTGCTCGCCGACAAGGCTGGCCACTTCGTAGCGCTGACTGACATTCAACCGACTGTATACGGCTGCGTTCACCTTGATAATACGCTGGATGCTCAGGTTTATGTTGCCGCCCATAAAGTTTCCGGATGTGCGGAAAAGAAGCTGCTGCCTGGATATTTCTGCAGGAATCTCGGCCGCCATGGTTTCGCCGATGGTCGCCAATGGACGGCATTGCACGAGGTTGAAAGTCGGCTCCCCGTCGTCGTTCAGGTGCAGGGTAAATTCAACATCTACCGGGTGCTGATAGCCGGACTCTAGAGTTTTCAGAAGGTTTGACAGGCGGCTGACAAACCGGCTGCTGCGCACCAGTGGCTTGAACGTCAGCCGCCATACCGGAGCCGGCAGGCCCAGCTCCTCTGCCCGTCGACTGGCGGCCCGGTCCATTTCGCCGAGGTGGCTCAGGGGAAGGTCTGCAACGTCTTTCACGAGCAAACTCAAAGGGTAGGTAGTCAGTTTGCCTTCCCACAGATCCAGCACATCCAGAAGGTGTTGGGAAAAACGGTAGCTTTCATCAAGATTGCGAAACGGCTGGCGGTTGGGGTAGTCCAGCGCCATAACGCACGCATGGTCACCTTCAATCCGGTCAACGGCACGGGTCCCGAGCCCCATGACCAGACGCACCATGCCGGCGGTCGGGTCCATATCAGTATCCCAGGCAAAGGTATTGCGGGAAACGCCAACGCCGGCAGCGTCCGGTAAGTAGTAGCGCCCGTGAAAGCGGCCGTTGACCCGCTGAATCAGCAACGCCATAGGCTCTTCTCGCTGATCCAGCCCGCGTTGCTTGCGGTACACCAGCGCGTCCTCACTCATGGTTGAGGCGTAAACCTGCCGGATCGCATCCTCCAGCTCTGTAAGCCGAAGCTCAGGAGCCCCCTGGTTTACCAGAAAAACGCTGTCGTATTTGCCGGCAAACGCGTTGCCGAAGCCGTCTTCCTGAAGGCTGCTTGAGCGCACCAGAATCGGGTACTGACCGTAGTGGTCCAGTAACCGGGCCAGCTCTGTCCGGATTTCCGGAGGAAAGTCGCCCTTCAGAATGTTCTGTTGGAGCTGCGCGGCCTCAGTGAAATAACCGTCGGTCGAGCGCTGGCGCATAATCGCGGGCCACAGGCCGTTGTGAACGAGGAATGCGTAATAGGCGTCAGAGCCCAGATAGCTGGAGTCGTGTGGCTCCAGGTTGTCTTGCCAGATGTCGGGCTGATTGGCGAGCAGAATGCTGCGGGCTATCAGCATACCGGTGGCTTTGCCGCCAATGTAACCGCTGCCGATCATTCTGGCGCGAATCGCGAGCAGGCCCTCAAGGCTTAGGTAACGTTTGGCAAGATCCAGCATGCGTGGATCCCTGCTGATCAGAACACTCAGTACGCGATCCAGAATTTCGGCTGTCTGTTCTTCATTACTGGTCTCAAGCGCGTTGGCGACTTGCAGAAACAGGCGGTCCCAATAGTCCAGCAGTGGTTGACGATTCAGCTGGGCAAGTTCCAGCCCGGCCTGAAGTCGGGTTGCGTCGCTGCTGTCGGTAACAGGCACAAAGCGACCGTTGCGCTCCCTGTGTGGCAGAAACATGGTTGGTGATTGTCGGCACCAGGCCTTGATGGGCTGAATCTGAACGTCGTCGCCCAGGCGGTGAACATCCACCATCACCTGTGTGGTTTGTCGGATACGGTCCAGTGTGGTGTGCGAGTGTCTGTCCGGATAGAGCGCAAACCAGGCGACGGTATCCAGTTCAAAGAGGAATGGACAGACCACGCGGAAAAAATTGCCCACCATGGCGTCAGTGGCCCAGGCGTTGAGCAGATCACTCAAACAATCGCACACGTAGAATGCGCCGCGGCCGTGCTCTTCAATCAGGCGCCAGACCCTGCCTGTAAAGGCTTCGAAACCATCCAGCGCGTCAACGTTTTCAATGTGAATGTTGGCTTTTGCGGATACCAGCGGGGGGTGCTGGCCAAAACGGAGGTAGATAATACGGCGCCCGGCGGACGCCGCAGATTCAATAAACGGGGTAACGAATCGGCGGTAGTCGTCCAGGTCGTTGATTCGCCAGACAACATTATCGCCAATTCTCAGTCCATCGAGAACATCGTCGAGCCCCGGAAGGCCGGTAGAAACCCGGGTATTATCCTGTGAGTTTCCGCCGTCCCCGGTCATGGGCTGTTACTCCGTGGTCAGATGACGCCCATGGCCTCCATGGCGCGCGCTACTTTGATAAAGCCAGTGATGTTGGCGCCCAGCACATAGTTGCCTTCTGCGCCGAATTCCGCCGATGTCTCATAACAGCTCTTGTGGATATCGATCATGATGTCCTCAAGGCGCTTCTGAGTATAGTCGAAGGACCAGGAGTCACGGCTGGCATTCTGTTGCATTTCCAGTGCAGAGGTCGCAACGCCACCGGCATTGGCGGCTTTGCCTGGACCATACATCAGCTTTGCCTGCTGGAAGATAGCGATGCCTTCCGGCGTTGTAGGCATGTTAGCGCCTTCAGCAACCGCAATGCAGCCGTTTTCAACCAGGGTTTTGGCGTCGTTGGCGTTAAGCTCATTCTGAGTGGCACAAGGCAACGCGATATCGCACGGAATAGACCAGATGCTGCCGCCTTTGACGTATTTTGCGTCTTTGTGGAACTCGGTATAGGCGCTGAGGCGGCGACGCTCTACTTCTTTGATCTGCTTGAGAGCTGCCAGGTCGAGGCCTTTTTCGTCTACGACGATGCCGCTGGAGTCGGAGCAGGCAATAACTTTGGCGCCCAGTTCATGAGCTTTGGCAATAGCATAGATTGCGACGTTGCCTGATCCGGAGACAACTACTTTTTTGCCTTCCAGAGAGTCACCACGGGCCTTCAGCATTTCGTGGGTAAAGAAAACGGTGCCGTAGCCGGTTGCTTCAGTGCGCGCTCGGCTGCCGCCCCAGTCCAGGCCCTTGCCGGTTAGCACGGAGGACTCGTAGCGGTTGGTGATGCGCTTGTACTGGCCGAACAGGTAGCCGATCTCGCGACCGCCCACGCCGATATCACCGGCGGGAACGTCTGTGTATTCGCCAATGTGGCGATACAGTTCGGTCATCAGACTCTGGCAGAAGCGCATGATCTCGTCATCCGAGCGGCCTTTCGGATCAAAATCGCTGCCGCCTTTACCGCCGCCGATGGGGAGGCCGGTCAGTGCGTTCTTGAAGATCTGCTCGAAACCCAGGAATTTGATGATGCCGAGGTATACCGACGGGTGGAAGCGCATACCGCCCTTGTAAGGCCCCAGAGCACTGTTGAACTCTACGCGAAAAGCACGGTTAATGTGGATTTCACCGTTATCGTCCTGCCAGGGCACACGAAAAATAATCTGGCGCTCAGGCTCGCAGATGCGCTGAATGATCTTCTTCTCGGCAAATTCCGGGTATTTCACCAGAACGGGCCCCAGTGTTTCCAGAACTTCGTGCACTGCCTGGTGGAACTCGTTTTCACCCGGATTGCGGTGCAAAACGTCTTCGTAAATCAGCTCCAGTTTCTCATCAAGTCGGGCAGCCATACAGTATTCCTCATTTCGGTTCTTGCTTATTGCAGGAAAATGGAAAGGATGGTGGAAAAATGGGGCGGTGATTTCATCATATTGAAGGGCGCTTAGCAAGAGATGCTCGTTTTTGGTGCGCCAAGATTATACCTCCAGAGGGATGCGGCATTGTGTCTCACGCGCTCAGGAGCCGGCGCGTTTATTATTCCCCGACATTTTGATTCAGACACGCCCGCCCAAGGGGAAGCAGCAGTATGACGGTTCGAGCATTTTCCAGTCTTACACGGATGGTTGTTATTGGTTTCGCGGGGCTCCCGGGGCTGGCGTTGGCACAAGCTACAGAGGAAAACCTGGTTATTCGTGTAACGGAGGGGCGTTCAAGCAACAGTGCGGATGCGGTTCTGGTCAGCGAGCCGGTAAATCGGCTGGCGTCTGACCCTTCGGTATCCCTCTCCCGGATGGGCGGCCGCGGTCTGGAACCAGTGATACGAGGGCAAAGCCAGGAAAGAGTGGATGTACTGCTGGACGGCATTCGGGTGGAAGGCGCCTGCCCCAACCGGATGGATCCACCAACGAGTCGTCTGAGCAGTGCATTGGCACCGGCCCTGGACGTTCTTACCAACAACCGCACCTTGCGCTGGGGCCCCATCGCAGGCGGGCAGGTAATTGCAACCACTGCCGACCCGCAATTCAATGGCAATGCGACCACAGGCCAGGTAACCATCGGTGGATCGGACAACGGCAATGGCAAGTTGGTAAACGCCGCTGCGGCAGTGGGCAGTGAGGAAGCGTGGCTGCGGCTTTCCGGCGGGTATGATAAAGCAGATGATTACGAAGACGGTGATGGCAACGAAGTGCGCAGCGCTTATAAAAACGCTGAGGGTCGCGTTGACGGCGCCTGGACTGCCGAGAACGGGTTCTTCGTCAAGGGCATGGTCAGTCGCCAGGAAGAGAGTGATGTGAAATATGCAGGCTCCGGTATGGACGCCCCGAAAACCGATACGGATATGTACCGTATGGAGCTGGGCTCTCCGGTGGCTAATGGCGAGTGGAGTTTATTGGCCTGGCAGGCAGATGTTGATCACACCATGGACAACTTCAGCCTGCGCCCTGTGGGCGCGATGAAAATGCAGACGGACGCCACGACCGAGACACGTGGAATGCGGTTTACCCTTGATCAAAGCCCCAATAGCTCAACCGACTGGGCAGTAGGTGCAGACCTGGAGACCAATGACTGGGATGCGACGCTGTCTAACGTTACCAACCCCATGCCGATGACGGTCTCATTCATGTGGCCCGGTGTGGAGCGTGAGCGTGTCGGGATTTTCGCTGAGGCGTTCCGGCGTGTTGCCAGTAACGTGAAGATCGGAGGCGGCCTTCGATATGACCGCGTGGAAATGGATGCCACCAAGGCCGATGATGTTGCGAGTATGGGCATGACTCCGGCCATGCTTTACCAGAACGCATACGGTACAACCGATCTGAAGCCCGCAGATAACAACGTTAGCGGGTTTGTATCCAGTGAATGGCGCTTGCCACAAAACCAGGCGCTGACACTGACTGCCAGCCGAAGCGTACGGAGCCCCAGTGTTACTGAGCGCTACCTCGCCCGGAACACCATGACTGACAGCTGGATTGGTAACCCCGGCCTGGATACTGAAAAACATAACAAAATAGAGTTAGCTCTGAGTGGCAGTAAAAACCAGTGGAGCTGGAAGCCGGTGGTCTGGATGGACCTGGTGGACGATTTTGTAAGGCGTTATAAAGAAACGACAGCTCAGTGTGGCAAGGCGAATGGCTGCACCCGTTATGAGAATATTGATGCCCGCTTGTTTGGCGTTGAGATGATGGTCGGCTGGACGGACGGAACATGGAGCAGCAGTAGCACGCTGGCTTCCGTTCGTGGTGAGAATCGTGACGATAACACGGCGTTGGCACAGATTCCTCCGGTTCAGTTTGTGCAAACGCTTGGCTGGCAGAGCATGGGCCACAGCATTGAAGCCCAGTGGCAGCTGGCCCGCCGGCAGGATCGCATAGATCCGGAATCCGGGCTGGATGCAGGGGTTTCACCCGGATACGGCGTGTTTAACCTCTCCGGTAGCCACCCGCTGATGGAGTACCTTTCCTTTAACTGGGCTCTGGATAATCTGTTTGATAATACCTGGGCGCCTCATGTGAGTCGCGCAAACACCGATCCGTTCAACCCCGACGCAGTGCGCGTGAACGAGCCGGGACGCACGTTACGCGTGGCGCTGGCGGCCAGGTGGTAAACCCTGTAATGGCGGTTGCCCGCTACTCATAGCCAGCGGGTAACACTTCGCCCCGTGCAGGAGATACTCTCCCTGCACGGGGCTTTTTTTTGGAGCTTCACCTTGAATATATTGATAACCTGTAGCTATTAACTAATAGCTGTTTCTGAGGTGGCTGGTTGTGAGGCACATTTCGATACTGGGCACATTGATGTTTGGATTGGTTTGTTCCGGGTTTGTTCTGGGGGAGGTCGTATTAATCAGGCCGGAGACGGTTCCGGTTGGGCGCAGCGAGCTTCAGGAAACTCTGGTGCTTGATGGTGTCATCGAGGCGGTTCAGCAAAGCACCGTATCCGCACAAACCAGCGGCACCGTGCAGCAGCTGCCTTTTGATGTGGATGATTCGGTAGCCGCCGGCGACTTGATCGTGCAGCTGGATAGCAGCGAGCAGCGCGCTCGGGTCAATCAGGCGCAAGGTGGCCGGGACGAAGCGCAAGCGGCTCTCAATGATGCCCAGCAGCAATTCAAGCGGGTAGAGAGCGTGCATGAGCGTGGTCTGGTTTCTCGGCAGGAGTTTGATCAGGCCAGGAACACTCTGGCCGGCGCTAAAGCGCGGTTTGAACGCGCCGAGGCAGCGCTTGCCGAAGCCCGGGAGCAGTTGAGCTACACCCGCATCATCGCGCCCTATGGCGGAATACTGACTGAGCGTCATGTAGAAGTCGGAGAATCCGTGAGCCCTGGGCAGCCGCTGCTTAGTGGTCTGTCACTGGAGCAGCTGCGGGTCGTTGTAGACCTACCCCAGCAATACGCAGACCTTGCCCGGCGAGACCGGCTGGCGAGAGTCACGCTTGCCGACGGGCGGGTGCTGGAAACCGGGGAAATGACGTTTTACCCCTACGCTAATCCTGCCACTCACACCTTCCGTTTACGCATGCGCCTTAGTGAACCTAACGGATCCCTGTTTCCGGGTATGCTGGTAAAGGTCGGTGTTCCGGTCGCAACGCGCGATGCGCTCTGGATACCGGCCAGCAGTCTTGTCCGTCGCAGTGAACTGAGGGCGGTTTTTGTGCTGGATGATCAGGGTCGCCCGCGGTTACGGCAGGTTCGTATCGGCGCGGAACAGGACGGTCGTCTGGAAATTCTGGCTGGCTTGAGCGAGGGGGAGCGGGTTGTCATCCACCCTGGTGAGCTGATTGGCACAGATCGCCTGAACCTTTCAGCAGAACCCGTCTCTGGAGAAAGCGCTAATAAGGAGGCTGGGAATTGAGTCGCGAGCTGCCCCCGGTCGGTCCCTCCGGGGCGATTGCCCGGGTTTTCCAGAATAATCATCTGACGCCTTTGCTGGCGTTACTCTCCATCATTCTGGGTGTGCTTGCGGTTGTCATTACTCCGAAGGAAGAGGAGCCGCAGATAGATGTCACCATGGCGGATATCATGGTGGCTTTTCCCGGTGCCAGTACTCAGGAAGTAGAAAGCGCTATCGCAACCCCGGCCGAACAGGTGATGAGCGAGATTGCCGGCGTTGAGCACGTATATTCCGTGTCCCGCCAGGGTCAGGCCATTATTACCGTGCAGTTTGAAGTCGGCATTCCACGAAAAGAAGCGCTTGTGCGGCTTTATAATCAGGTTTACTCGAACCAGGATTGGCTGCCACCGGATCTGGGTGCCACACAGCCGGTCATCAAGCCCAAAGGCATTGATGATGTGCCGGTCATGACACTGACTCTTTATGATCCGGTTAATGGGCATACTGGCGAAGAGCTTACTCGTCTCGCCCACATGCTGGAAGTCGCGCTCAAGCGGGTGCCCGGAACCCGGGATGTCTACACCGTGGGCGGCGTGCCCGACCAGGTGGATATTCGTTTTGATCCGGCCCTGCTTGCCGGGTTCAACCTCACTCTCAGTGATATTCGCGAGGCCCTGAAAGCTGCCAACAGCAGCAGCCAGGAAGCCCGTATTACCCGGGATAACCTCTCCATCCCGGTTCAGGCGGGTACCCTGTTAGGGAATGTAGGTGATGTGCGCCGCCTCGTTGTCGGCATGCACAACGGGGCGGCGGTGTATCTGGACGACGTGGCACATGTGAGTCGCGGCGGCACGGTTGCGGACCAGAGCGTGATGACCGGTTTCGGGCCAGCGGCGGATGCGAGCAGTATCGGACAGCCTGGTGACGTATACCCTGCAGTGACCTTGGCAATCGCCAAAAAACCCGGACAAAACGCCGTGGATATCACCACCGCCATTGAGCAGCGGCTGGAGCAGATCCGCAACCGCGCCCTGCCTGTAGGCGTGCAGGTTATTGTTACCCGGGATTATGGCGAAACCGCCTCAGCGAAGGCCCAAAAGCTCATTTCTGACTTGATTTCCGCTACTCTTTGCGTGGTCTTGTTGGTGTTGGTTGCCATGGGCTGGCGCCAGGCGTTGATTGTGGGTGTGGCGGTACTTATCACGCTGTTGCTGACGTTGGTATTCTCTTGGGCCTGGGGCTTTACGCTAAACCGGGTTTCCCTGTTCGCCCTGATTTTCTCCATCGGCATTCTGGTGGACGACGGTATTGTGATCACCGAAAACATCAATCGCCGGATTCGCAACTCCAACCACCCGTTGAAGGACATTATCCCGGTGGCGGTAGACGAAGTGGGCACGCCCACCATCATGGCCAGCCTGACCATTATGGCAGCCCTGCTACCCATGGCTTTCGTGACGGGGCTGATGGGTCCATACATGAGCCCCATCCCCATCAATGCATCCGCCGGTATGGTGCTGTCCCAGATCGTTGCCTTTGTGGTTGCGCCCTGGCTGGCGTTCAGGTTGCTGAAACGGAAAGAAGGCGAAACTGTGACGGAAGCGGAAGGCGCCGGCAGTTCAGCCGACGGTGTCAGCCCCATGTCCATGAAAATATTCGGGCGCGTCCTTACGCCGTTTCTGGGCGATCACCGCTGGCGTCGTCGCATGCTCGCGCTTGGAGTGATCCTGCTGACACTGGCGGCTGCCTCCCTGCCAGCATTTCAGGCGGTGATCATGAAGATGCTGCCCTTCGACAACAAATCCGAGCTTCAGATTGTGGTAGATATGCCCGAAAGCGCGCCGGTCGAGCAGACCCAGCGGGTGCTTATGGCAATGGGGCATTATCTGGAGAGTGTTGACGAAGTGACCAGTTGGCAGAGCTATGCCGGTACTGCCGCGCCCATCAATTTCAACGGGCTGGTGCGCCAGTACTATCTGCGCAGCGAGCCCTATCAAGGCGACATCCAGGTAAACCTCAGTGATGAAAGTGTACGATCCCGGCAGTCCCACGCTATCGCCCAGGCGCTGCGAACACCGCTGACCGTCATCGGCAAGCGCTATGACGCCAGCGTCAAGATTGTTGAAGTGCCGCCCGGGCCGCCGGTGTTATCACCCGTGGTGGCAGAAATCTACGGCGCCGATGCCAATCAGCGGGCTGGGCTGGCTCGCTCGGTAGCAGCCGGAATGGCTGAGGTGAAAGGGCTGGTGGATATCGACACCACACTGGAGGCCCCACCCGCCAGTGGGAAATTGAAGTGGATCGCGCCCGCGCTGCTCGTATGGGCGTATCCCAGGCCCAGGCTGTTGCGGCATTGCAGATAGCACTGGGAGGTGTCAACGTCAGCTTTTTGCACGATGATCATGCAAAGTACCCTGTGCCGATTCGTGTAACCCTTGAGGATGCTGATAAAGCCCAGCCATCGGTGCTCATGTCCCTGCAGGTGCGCAGCCGCGATGGCAACCTGGTGCCTTTGGCGAGCATTGCCCAGGTGCGCGAAGCCGACTGGATGGGCGCCATCTATCACAAGAACCTGCTGCCGGTGACCTATGTAACTGCGGATATGGCGGGAGCTGTAGATTCACCTCTATACGGTATGTTTGCCATGGTTTCACGGTTGAATCAGCAAGAGGGGGCCCCTGAGCAGTTCTTTATCGACCAGCCACCGTTGCCGGAAAAAGGCACGCTCAAGTGGGACGGTGAGTGGCAGATTACCTATGAAACCTTCCGGGATATGGGTGCTGCTTACAGCGTGGGCATATTCATGATTTTTGTGCTGCTGGTAGCTCAGTTCCGCTCGTATATCCTGCCACTGGTGATCATGGCGCCCATTCCGCTGACCATGATCGGTATCATGCCCGGGCACGCCCTGCTGGGCCGGGAATTCACTGCTACCAGCATGATAGGCATGATCGCTCTGGCCGGTATTATCGTACGTAATTCCATATTGCTGGTGGTGTTCATCCGGCAGCTACTGGAGGAGGGCATCGAACTGGACCGAGCCGTGGTTCTGGCGGGTGCGGTGCGTATCAAGCCTATCGCCCTGACGGCAATATCGGCGATGGTGGGAGCTTACTTTATTCTCAACGATCCTATTTTCAACGGGCTGGCTATCTCTCTGGTGTTCGGGCTCGCTATATCCACTTTGCTGACGGTGTTGGTGGTGCCACTGATTTACTACACGCTTGCCAGGCGGGAGTGGGTTTAGTGGCTCTCGTTGCCAGTCCAGTAGCGCTGCATTTTTACGAACAGGAAAGAGGCACTCCAGGTAATCAGCACCAGCCCTGTAAGCCCCTCGATTCCGGTCAGAAACCTTAGCTCACCGATTGGTTCGATATCACCATAACCAACCGTGGTGAAGGTACTGAAAGAAAAATAAATGCAGTCCAGAAAACTGCCATCAAAGTTACCAGTCAGCAAACCCCAGGTGTCGGCGTGATGCATGAAAAAGTAGGCACCGGCAAAAACCCATACCTCTGCCGTGTGGGCGAGCAGCACGCCAAGGACGGCGACGACCAGGCGAAAGTGATGTCTTTCATGCATTTTCGCCAGTCGTGCGCTAAGGCGGACAAGCACCTCGTGGTGCATAAGCACAACGACCACCACAAGAGCAGCATTGATGGCGGTTGCGCTGAGCAGATTGGCGTAATCTTCGGCGAACAAACGTAGGGTGCTCCGTTAGATAGTACTCTGTTGTTAATAGTACTCTGTTTTTAACAGTGCTCCGGGAGGGTGTTTCAGAGGCACCTTGACGATAGCGCCCGTCCTGTGGCGGAGTTTTATTTACCTTAGCTGGCGAATACGCAATGTCCAAACGGCTTATACCTGTAGTTATCCTGGCAGTCGGTATTCTCGGTTTCCTGTTTCTTAAAATGACTCGCCCGGAGCCTGCACAAGTGAGCGCCACTGAACGCAGTTGGCGGGTGCAGGTGCAGGTGGTCAAGCCGGGCGTACACAACCCGTTACTGCCTCTGTATGGCGAGGTGGTGGCACCTGAACAGGTGTCAGTGGTTGCAACTCTGGCCGGCCGCATTGGTGAGCGGCCTGTGGCTGAGGGACAGAGGGTGAATGCCGGTGATCTGCTGGTGGCTCTGGATACACAGGATATTGAGCCGGTTCTGGCCCAAGCGAAAGCTCAGGTGGCCGACCTTGAGGCACAGATTCGATCTGAACAGGTGCGCTACCGCAATGATCAGGCCGCGCTCAAAAGCGAGCAGGCGATTCTGGCCAACGCCCGCCGGCAACTGGAACGTACCCGCTCTCTGGTAGAGCGCAACCTTGCTTCCCGTGAGAATCTGGAGAGCGTGACGGACGGCGCAGCCAGAGCCGAGCTCGTCCTCAGTGTTCGGCAACGCGCGATTGATGAACATCCGGCACGTCTGCAAAGCCTAGAAGCCAGGCTGGCCCAGGCCGAGGCAACGCTCGCGACAACGCAGCGTGATGCTGAACGGTCCCGGGTCGTTGCCCGGTTTGATGGTGTTGTGACAGATGTTCAGGTAGCCGTTGGCGATCAGGTATCCCGAAATCAGAAATTGTTCTCTGTCTACGCCGTAAAGGGTCTTGAGCTTCGTGCCCGGGTGCCCGATATGTACCGGGCCGAGCTGTCAGGAGCGCTGGCTGAAGGCAAGGACCTTTATGCTTACAGTGACAAGCGGGAAATTCGCTTTCGATTCGAGCGCTTCGCGGGTACCAGCGACCCTGCCGGAACCGAGGCGATTCTTGCTCTGGCCGGAGACGCCGGGGGCCTGCGCCCGGGTGCTCTGCTGCCAGTCAGCCTTGAACGACCAGCGCGCAGCGCAACGGTCGCTGTTCCGTTCAGCGCCCTGTATGGCGCTGACAGCGTGTACCTGATGACAGACGATAACCGCATGCGGCGAGTTCTCGTAGAGCGTGTGGGTGAAGCTCTCTCGGCGAATGGTGAGCGCCGCCTTCTGATTGCTGGCGAGGCACTGAAACCTGGTGCGCGCTTGATTGTCACGCACCTGCCCAATGCCCTCACCGGGCTGAAAGTAGACGTGACCGGCGATGAGAGCCCGGTACAATGAGGCGTAAAAAGGGCGTCATCGGTTTCTTTGTGCATCACAAGGTTGCTGGCAACCTAGTGATGCTTATGATGTTGCTTGCCGGTGCGTTGGCTCTTACTCGCATGAACGTTCAGTTCTTTCCTACCTTTGCGCTCGATGTGGTCAGCGTGCGCGTGGTCTGGAGTGGTGCCTCTGCAGAAGATGTGGAGCAGGGTATTACCAATCCTCTGGAGCAGCGCCTGCGCAGTGTGGATGGGCTCAAAAAGATGACATCCACCTCAGCCCAGAGCGTGGCGTCCATCACTCTGGAGTTTCAGGAAGGTACCAATCCGATTACCGCGCTGGATGATGTGCGCCAGCAGGTGGATGAGTTCAATAATTTCCCCGCTGACGCCGAGGAGCCTCGGGTTGCCCGGCTTGAACGCTACGAGCCTGTCGCCCGTTTGCTGATGTTCGGGGATGTTGATCGTAGCGAGCTTCGAGCTTTGGCTTACCGCTATGAAGACGAGCTCCTGCAGCAGGGTATAGACCGAATCTCTTTCCAGGGTTTGCCGGAGCAGCAAATCAGCATTGATGTTCCGGTGGAAAGGTTGGAGACGCTGGGGCTCACACTGGGGCAGGTTGCCGATCGGGTGGCCTCTGTTTCACGGGATTTGCCAGCCGGCATAATGGCCCAGCAGGATGCGGCCCGTGAGCTACGATCTGTTGAACAGCGGCGCAGCCCGCAGGCATTCGAATCCGTGCCTGTTCTCAGTGGCGAACGCACGCAGTTGCGGCTTGGCGATATCGCTGAGGTCCGCCAGGAAGATAGGGACAGTCAGGTTACTCTCACCCGCAACGGGTTTCCGGCCATTGAACTGCAACTCCAGCGTTCAGAAAATGGTAATTCCCTGGCTGCAGCAAAGGTTCTGCAGCAATGGCTCGACGAAACGCGGGCTACACTGCCTCCTTCGATAGAGCTGGAGGTTTACGATGAGACCTGGCAGCTTCTGAATGACCGCATTTCCCTTTTGACCAGTAATGGCCTTAGCGGGCTGATACTGGTTGTGTGTCTGCTCTATCTGTTCCTTCCGGGGCGTGTCGCATTCTGGGTTGCTGTGGGAATTCCAACGGCGTTTCTGGCGGCTCTCGGCGTGCTCTGGCTGATTGGCGGTTCAATCAACATGATTTCTCTTTTCGCGTTGATCATGGCGCTGGGGGTGATTGTGGACGATGCCATTGTGGTGGGGGAGGACGCTGACGCCCATGCCCGCATGGGCGAAGCCTCCATTTACGCCTCGGAAGGCGCTGCAAAACGTATGGTGTGGCCAGTGCTGGCCTCGTCCCTGACCACGGTCGCCGCCTTTATGCCGCTGCTGGTTGTGGGTGGTGTCATCGGCAATATTCTTGGCGATATACCGGTCGTCATGATTTGTGTGCTTATTGCTTCGCTGCTGGAGTGTTTTATTGTGCTGCCTGCGCACTTGCGGCATGCCTTCAAGCCCCGGAAAACGACTAAGGGGGCATCAGAACCTGCACAGCCGAGTCGTAATCCCATTGCACGTTTTCGTGCCGGTTTTGAGCGCCGGTTTGATCGTTTCCGCGAAGGCCCGTTTCGCCGGTTTTCCCAGCGTAGCCTGGAGCACCGCGGTATCACCATGGCCTTTGTTCTGGCGCTGGCACTGGTGACTGTTGGATTGCTTGCCGGTGGCCGCCTCGGGTTCAATTTTTTTCCGACGCCCGAGCCCTCGGTGCTCTACGCCAACGCCAGCTTTGTTGCAGGCACAGACAGTAAAACGGTTGACCGATTTATGGTCGATATGCAAAAGGCATTGAATGACACGGAATCGGCGTTGGGCGGTAACCTTGTATTGCACGCAGTTACCACGGAAGGTTCCACACTGGGCGCAGGGGGCAGCTCCCGGGCCGGTGATGAGCTGGGTTCCATCATGATTGAGCTGGTGCCTTCGGATCAGCGCCCGGTGCGCAACCCGGAATTCATCAGGGAATGGCGCAGCCGCCTGACCCTGCCGGCCGGGTTGGATAACCTGACCATTTCCGAGCGTCAGGCGGGGCCGCCGGGCCGGGATGTGAATGTGCGCCTGACTGGTGATAATTCGGAAAAACTGAAGTTTGCCGCTGAAGAACTGGCACAGGCGTTATCGACTCTGCCCGGCGTGCTGGATGTGGAAGATGACATGCCCTGGGGCCGGGAACAGCTTATCTATAAGGCCAGTGCCTATGGCGAGGCGTTGGGCCTCACCACGACCGATTTGGGCAGCCAGCTGCGGGCAGCCTTCGATGGCCGGATTGCCCAGATCTACCAGGACGGGCGTGATGAGATGGAAGTGCGGGTGCAGTTGCCCCGGGATCAGCGTGAGCGTTTATCCACACTGTCTCGCGTTTCGGTGCGCATACCGGACGGACGCTTTGTGCCCCTCGGGCAGGTAATGAATCTGGATCATCGTCAGGGTTTTGAAGCTTTACGCCATGCTGACGGCATGCTTGCTGTGGAAGTGACTTCCGCCCTGAACACCCGTGTAAGTACTACGGCGCAGATTATTGAAAGCCTTCAGGCCGATGCCTTGCCGGATATTGCCAGCCGCTACAACGTGCGCTACAGCTTTGAAGGCCGGTCGGCGGATCAGAGGGAAACCATTTCAGATATGAAAACCGGTTTGTTGATCGGCGTGGCGTTGATGTATGTGATATTAGCCTGGGTGTTTTCCTCCTGGAGCTTGCCGCTGATCGTGATGGCGATTATTCCCTTCGCCCTGGTCGGCGCCTTGTTGGGGCACTGGCTGATGGGCCTACAGCTTACAGTTTTATCGCTGTTCGGGTTGTTTGGTCTGGCCGGCATCGTAGTGAACAACGCCATCATTCTGGTGTCTTTCTACAATTATCAGCGTGAGAAGGGTCTGGGCATCAACGAGGCGCTGAACGAAGCGGCTGTGCAGCGCGTACGTGCTGTGCTGCTGACGTCGCTGACGACAATTGGTGGTTTGCTGCCGCTGCTGTTTGAAACCTCACTGCAGGCGCAGTTCCTGATCCCCATGGCCACGTCTATTGCGTTTGGTTTGGGGTTGTCGACGGTACTGGTGCTTCTGGTTATTCCGGCCCTGTTATCCTGGCTGGAACAGTTCCGCGAATGGCGGGCCAGGCGTCACGGTAGGGAGCCAGAACCACTGGGAGCGGCGGAACCATAAGCGGCAGTACGAAGGGGTACCTTTATGACTGAATCTCTGCTGGCTGTTCGAGGCCTGAGCAAGCATTTTGTCAGCGGTAATGAACCCGTCCCGGTCATTGAAAAGCTGTCATTTACGCTCGGGCAGGGTCAGTCGTTGGCGCTGACCGGCCGCTCCGGTTCCGGCAAAAGCACCCTGCTGAATCTGTTGTGTGGCCTGGAACTGGCGGATACCGGCACTATCGTCATGCATGGCCAGGTTTTTGAGGCTGGCGGCACAGCGGTGCTTCGAACAGCAAAAGCATGGTCGGCGTTGCGTCGACAGCATATTGGCGTGGTGTTTCAGGACGCGAACCTGATGCCCGCGCTGTCGCTGCTGGAGAATGTGCGGTTTCGCGCCCAGCTTGCCGGTCGTGATCCGGCAAACAGTGAGGACTGGCTGACCCGCCTGGACATTGGTGAGCTGGCGCACCGCTATCCGGATCAGGTATCCGGTGGCCAGCGCCAGCGCGCCGCTTTGGCCATGGTGTTCGCCATGGAGCCTGCGCTGATTCTGGCGGACGAGCCCACAGGAAGCCTCGATCGCCATACCTCCGACGATGTTACCCGGGTGCTGTTCGACCTTCAGGCCCGCCATGGCTGTGGTCTGATACTGGCTACCCACGACTCTGAACTTGCTGCCGGTTGCCAACAGCATCTGGATCTTGGCCACCTGAACGCCATATGAAAGGCCTCCCGTCTCTCTTCCCACCCACCTTCCACACTTTCTTCCTGCCCGGGGGCCTGCTCAGCCATTATCGCCGCCATCCGCTGCAATTACTTGCTCTGGCGGCCATGATTGTTATTGCCACCATGTTGTGGACGGGTGTGAACCACCTCACCAGCCAGGCCAGAGCAAGCCTGAACCAGAGCGAGCAGGCGGTGGCGGAACGCCAGCAAGTGGTGCGAAACGATGGCCGTGCTCTGGCCATTGACGATTTCGTAGCCCTGCGCCTTGCCGGTGTGTGCGTCATGCCCTGGCTGGAGGTAACCCCGGAAACCGGAAGCCGCCTTGTGGGGATTGATCCGCTGGCTGCCCACTGTTTCGGGGCTGGAACCGGTGCATCCCAGGCGCTGGATCAGCCCCTTGATGGCAAACCGTTTGTGGATGTGTACGCCGCAGCCGGTGTCAGCGCCCGCGAAAGCCGATTGTACCTGCTGACACCTGAAGCCACCCAAGCTACTGATCTGCCGGGTGGCTACTCCCTGAAAACCTTCGCAACCAGCCCAGACACCGGCGAACTCGGAGACAGCTTTCTGCTCAATCTCGAAGCTCTGGGAGTGTTGGTACTGCTGATCACGGCACTGTTATTGCGCGCTGTTTATCTGCTGGGGCTGGCGCAGCGCCGGGCCAGTTTTGTCTTACTGCACCGGTTTGGCGTGTCACCAGAGCAGGTTCAACGTTGGCTGGTTCTGGAAATCCTGGTGCTGGCGCTGGTGTGCGTTGTGCCCGGCGTTTGGTTGGGCCGATGGCTGGCGGCAGGGCTAGGGGGCGGGTTTGGACAGGCTCTTGATGGGCTGTTTGATATTCCCCTTTATGCTGGTCAGGGGCACGGTTGGATAACGCCGGTGCTGGTAATGCTGGCGGTGGTGGTGCTTGCCTGCCTGGGGGATCTGATTTTGCTCAGGTTCCGCGGCCGCCTTTCTTTGCCAGTGCCCGTTCGGGCCGGATTGGCGACGGCCTTGCTGGTAGCCGGGTTGGTCCTGGCCTGGCTGGGACCATCGCTGGCATGGGTGTTTGGGGCCGTGGCTCTGGTTTTCGCCGGTGCCGGCTGGCTGACACCGGCAGCTGTTGCCCATCTCGCCTACTGGTGCGCAGATCGCTCGCAAGTCCCACTTGCCCGGTGGCGCTATCGGGAACTGGCGGTGCTGGCGCGCCAACTGACATTGCCACTAGTTGCTTTACAGTTTGCCCTTGCCATGGTGCTTTCAGTTCAGGCGCTCGTCACCACCTTTGAGGATACCTTTGATCGTTGGCTGGGGCAGCGACTGGAGGCCGCTTATTACATTGAAGTGCCCGCAGGGGCCGACGGGCGCAAAGCGGCGGAATGGCTGACCAGCCAGCAAGCGAGCATTCCCGGCTTGCAGTGGCACAGAGTGGTTCGGGGGCAGGCCCAGCTGGCAAACGCGGGCAGCCTTCAAGTGGATGTGTTTGCGGTCTCACCCGTGGGCTCCCTGATGCGCGCATGGGCGTTAGTGGAAGCGGCAGATCAGCCTTGGGAAACGTTGGCCTCAGGCGAAGGTGGGATGATTAACGAGCAGCTGGCGCGCCGGCAGCGGCTTGAAGTTGGTGACAGCTTGCAACTGATTGTTGGTGATCAGCCACAGGCATTTTCGGTGTTGGGCGTTTACCCGGATTATGGTCGGCCTGTGGGTGAAGTTCTGTTGAACGCTGAAACCCTGCCCGAAACGTTCAACATCCGCTTCGAGAGCATATCCGTTTCGCCCGGTGAGCCCGGAATCGCGCCGGTTACCGATGCGCTTCAGCGAATCTGGGGCGTAAATGCGCTAACGGTGAGAGACAATGGCACGATCCGTGAGCTGGCCACCGGTGTGTTTGATCAGACCTTTGCGCTCACTCGCGCCATGACACTTCTGACTCTGATTCTGGCTGCTTCCGCGTTGCTGATGATGGGTTGGGTATTTTTCTCGACCCGGGCCTGGTACTTCCGGTTATTGGTGGTCTGGGGCATGTCGCAGCGTGAGGTTGCAGATCAGTTGCAGCGGTTGGCGCTTTTATTAACCGGAGGTATCGCAGTATTGGCCTTGCCTCTGGGCATCTGGCTAACCTGGGTTTTGGTGCATCGGATCAACCCTTTGGCGTTTGGCTGGTCGTTGCCTATGGCCGTGTATCCGGCGTTCTGGCTGGAGCTTTGTATTCTCAGCCTGGCTATTGGCCTGAGCATCGCGGCACTGATGCGTCGGCAGCTTGGTAGTCCCGCCGTTGCGCCTGCATCCGCCAGCGCTCTGACCGGAGATGAGCGATGAATCGGCGCATGGGTTTGCTATTGGGGCTTTTGCTGTTTGCTGGTTGCTCCGGCGATACCGGGGATGAAGGTTTTGCTGGCCTGGCAGGGCTTGAGCAAGGCGCTGTATCCGATACGCTGTATTTGCAGCCAGGCCCAGGGGTCCGGCTGAGCTTTCCTGCCGATTTCGGGCCGCATCCGCAGCATCGCATTGAGTGGTGGTACCTTACCGCAAATCTTGAAACGGCCGTCGGCGAGCCTCTGGGGCTGCAATGGACACAGTTCCGACAGGCACTTGAACCCAGAGCCGCAAGCGAGCCTGCGCCTGCGGCAACTGACTGGCCGCTGCAAGCCGCCTGGATGGCCCATGGTGCCGTAAGCTGGAAGGGCCAGCACTATTTTGCAGAAAAACTTGCCCGGGGTGACATGGGGAGTGCGGGCGCAACCGCCGTTCCGTTTAAGGTATGGCTGGATAACTGGCAGCTGAGAGGTAACGCTGATAACGATCGCTGGCACCTGCAAGCTGCTGGTGATGGCTGGAGCTATGACCTGACCCTGAGCATTGAGGGCGCGCCCGTGGCCCACGGCGAGGAAGGGTTCAGCGCCAAATCCGCCAGCGGGGAAGGCTCGATGTATTTCAGTTTGGTAGACATTGCCATTACCGGTGAGGTGACGCTGGATGGCGAGGTGCTGGTGGTCAGAGGCAAGGGCTGGTTTGATCGGGAATGGAGCAGCCAGCTGCTGAAAACCGGACAAAAAGGCTGGGACTGGTTTGCACTGCACCTGGATAGCGGTGACAAGTTGATGGCTTTTCGCTTGCGGGATGACAGCGGCAGTTTTTTATCAGGCACCTGGCTTCCCGCGGAAGGAGATCCCGTGCGATTGAGCTCTGAAGAGCTGAGCCTGAAGGAGCTGGAACGGCGCAAGGATGTGCCCGTGCGCTGGCAGCTCAGCATCCCGGCTTATCAGGTAGAACTGCAATTGAATGCACCACCCGGTGACTATCTTAACCGGGGGCTTTACCCCTATTGGGAAAGCCCTGTCAACGTATCAGGCAGTCACTCCGGCGAGGGCTATATGGAACTGACTGGTTATAGAACGCAGTGAGCCGGTTAGCTCAAATGAGCGCCTGTTGCAGGGTGTAAACCCCCGGGTGCTTATTCGACTGCGGTCGCGCCGATACGGTGAACACTGATGTCCGCACCGTTGAACTCTTCTTCCTCACTCAGGCGCAAGCCTGAGATGGCATTAACGGCACCATAAACGATCAGGCCGCCAACAAAGGCCACGGTTACGCCTGCCATGGCGCCGATGATTTGAGACATCAGGCTCACACCACCGAGTCCGCCCAGGGCTTCTTGACCGAAGATACCGCAGGCAATCGCGCCCCAGACACCACAAACACCGTGCAAAGGCCATACGCCCAGAACATCATCCAGGCGCTCGATTTTGTCCTGGGCCCATTCGAACAGATACACGAAGAGACCGCCGGCCACGGCCCCAGTAACAAGCGCACCAACAGGGTGCATAAGATCGGAGCCTGCGCACACGGCGACCAGTCCCGCCAGCGGCCCGTTGTGAATAAAACCGGGATCTTTTTTGCCCACTACCATGGCGACCAGAATGCCTCCAACCATAGCCATGAGGCTGTTTACAGCCACCAGGCCACTGACACCATCAAGGGTCTGCGCAGACATGACGTTAAAGCCAAACCAGCCGACGGTCAGGATCCAGGCACCCAGAGCCAGGAAAGGGATGTTTGATGGGGCGAAGGCCACCACTCGGCCATTGCGATAGCGTCCGTTCCTGGCGCCAAGCAGGAGAATAGCCGCCAGAGCAACCCAGCCACCCATGGCATGCACCACAACGGAGCCTGCAAAGTCATGGAATGCGGCGCCAAACCGGCTCTCCAGCCAGCTCTGAAAACCATAGTTACCGTTCCAGATCAGTCCCTCGAAGAACGGATAAACCAGCCCGACAATTACGCCGGACGCGATCAACATGGGGTAGAACTTTGCGCGCTCTGCAACGCCGCCGGAGACGATGGCCGGGATCGCTGCTGCAAAGGTCATCAGGAAGAAGAACTTGACCAGTTCGTAACCGTTATTGGCTGTAAGTTCAACGGCTCCGACCATGAAATGGCTGCCGTAGGCTATGTAGTAACCGACAAAGAAATAGAGCACTGCGGAGACGCCGAAGTCGGTCATGATTTTAACCAGGGCGTTGACCTGGTTCTTATGTCGCACCGTGCCCACTTCCAGAAAGGCAAAGCCGGCATGCATCGCCAGTACCATGATGGCGCCGATGAGAATGAACAGTGTATTGGCGCTTTCAGTCAGGGTGTGTACTGCACTCGTGATGTCCACAGGTTTTCTCTCCTGATGTTCGGGTTACCAGTCTCTGGCGGGCTGTGTGCGTTAACTGAGGGCAGAACCAGCAATAAGTGTTCCAAAACAAGGCGAATTGCCGGGGGCTGTAGGTTTGGCAGGAAACCGGGGCAAAAAATCGAGGGTATGGGTTTTGTTATCGCACCTAATCAATGCACTTTTTGCGAGCGTGCACTGAATTGGGCGTTAGGGGTGTTCCCGGTGGCTACCAGGTAATAAGACCGCTTGAATCCGGCTCTGAGTTCGAATCCTCCCCCGGGCTAATGGTGATGGGGCGAATATCGATAATGGCTTCGCGTTCTCTGGCATCTTTTTCTATAAGCTCACGAAGCCGCATGCCTTGCTCCTCCAGAGGTTCGGACAGATCAATGATGATCTCCACGCGCCGGTTTTTCGCGCGGCTTTCTGCTGAAGCGTTTTCCACTCTGGGCTCAGTGTCGGCTAGCCCTTTAACAGCCAACCGAGTGGGCTCAACATCGCCGGTGGCCAGCAAAACGTTGGCCACCGCTGCGGAGCGGGCGGCGGAAAGATCCCAGTTGCTGTAGAAGCGGGACGTCCGTATTGGTATGTCGTCGGTATGCCCTTCCACCATAAGCTTGCCTGGCATATCTGCCAGCACTTTCGCCATCTCCAGAAGCAGGCCCTCAAACTCGTAGGTCAGCTCTGCCGAGCCAGAAGGGAATGAGCCTTTCTCCTCTACTCGTATGACGATACGGTGCTGATCCTGATCTTTTTCCACGGTAATACGGCCATCGTCAATGGCCTCATCAAGAACTTCCCGGATGCGCGCGGTGCTGGTCTCAAGAGATTCCTGCGCAGCCGCTTCCAGCGCCTCTTCCGTCGTACTCTTCAGAGTCTGCAGCTCCGGCTGCTGATCGGTTGTTGTCTGCTTTATTTCGTTGACCAGCGTTGGCTCGGGGGGCGCGGGAGAAAACTTGTCGAAAATCGGACTGGTACCCTGCGGAATCTCCAGCGCCGGCACGTCGCGCTGAACGCCAAACGCCTTTGAGAGTTCACCGGCAATCTGTTTGAACTTCATCGCGTCAATTTCAGAAAACGACAACAGAAGCACAAAGAAGCACATCAGCAGCGACATCAGGTCGGCAAAAGTCACAACCCAGGCCGGGATGCCCGGTTTTTCCTCTTCTGGCAGCTCATCCATGGGGCTTATCCGCTGGCGGCCTCCGCCTCAGGCGCTTTGTCACGCTGGCTTGGAGGCAGGTAGCTGGAGAGCATCTGTTCAATAATACGCGGGTTTGTACCCTGCTGAATGGCCACCAGTGCATCTGTGTAAAGCATCTGCAGTCGGGCTTCTTCTGTCATTCGCAGGGACAGTTTGTCGGCGATAGGGGTGGCGATCATGGTCGCAATCATGGCACCGTAAAGCGTGGTTAGCAGCGCCACGGCCATAGCCGGGCCGATGGACTTGGGATCTTCCATGTTGGAGAGCATCTGTACCAGGCCGATCAGTGTACCGATCATACCCATTGCCGGCGCCACATCCGCCATGGCTGTAAACACCTTGGCGCCGGATCGATTGTGATCCAGAGTCATCAAACGCTCTTTATCCAGGAGATGCTTGATCGTCTCGCCCGTCTGGCCGTCTACCAGCATCTGTATGCCGTTACCAAGGAACGGAGAGGCAACATCGCGCCCTTCAAGACCGAGCACGCCTTCTTTGCGGGCGACATTGGCCACGTCCACCAGCTCTTCAATGCTGGTCTGGGTCTCCGGGAGCTTGAACTTGAACGCCCGGGCCGCCGCTTTGAAGGCCCCAAGAAACTGCGGAATGCTGAATTTGGCGAGCACAACCAGCAGGGTTCCACCGACAACAATCAGCAGGGATGCGGAATTGAGGAAAACGTCTGGGGCCGCGCCAAGAACAACGGCAGTTACAATAAGAAAGATAGCGCCAATAAGGCCGATCAGGGTGGCGAAATCCACGTGCTCTCCAGAGGATTTGACGATTTAAAGTAGGGTGGTGAGATTACCTGTAGTTCATTATTCAATCAATCCGCTTGTGCCGTTTGTCCGGCTTCTTCTTTTATTTCTTTCCAGGCAGCGTACGTGTGCAGATCCGATTCAACCAGCTTCAAACATAGTGCAACCACGCCAACATCGTCCACAAAGCCAATGCCAATAATCAGGTCTGGAATGAAGTCCAGCGGGTTCATCACGTACAAAAGCGCGCCCGCCATGGCGGCGATGCTCTTCCAGGGAACGTTGCGGTAGCTGCCGTTCCAGTAGTCGCGGATCATGGAAAACATCAGTTTGATGTCGGCGCTGAACCGCTCCAGTTTTCCACTGCCTTTAACCTTTTCCTCTATGGATTTCTGTCGTTCCAGCAGAGTTTCCAGGTCGGCTCGGTTTACTTTCTCTGCTTCTGCATTCAACTGTTTGCGTGCATTCTTCTGACTGAACAGAGCCATGAGCAAATGTCCTCTGTGGGAAAGCGATGGATGGCCGGATTTTGCGTTGCAGGCCCCCTTCTAACTGCCCTGGCGATCAAAATGATACGCTTGGGGCAGCTGAAAAGGTTATCTGGACAGATCTCAACCTGAACGCAGAGTTACATCTCTTGCGCCGTAGGGCGCAGGATAATCTCGTTGATATCCACATCATGCGGCTGTTCAATCGCGTAGACAATGGCACGGGCAACCGCGTCGGCGTCGATGGCGACCTTGTAGAGCTCTTCCGCCGCTTCCGCTGCATTGGGATCGGTGATGGTGCTGGTCAATTCGGTGGCTATAGCACCCGGTGAAATGTTGGTGCTGCGAATCTCGTCACCGGCTTCCATGCGCAAGCCTTCAGACAGAGCTCTGACTGCGTATTTGGTTGCGCAGTAAACCGCGCCGCCCGGAAACACCTTGTGCCCGGCAACCGAAGACAAGTTGATCACGTGCCCGCTGTGTTGCTCGCGCATGGTGGGCAGCACAGCCGCAATGCCGTACAAAACGCCTTTGATGTTGACGTCTATCATCTGTTCCCACTCGTCTACCTTGAGGGCATCCAGCGGTGCCAGAGGCATAAGGCCAGCGTTGTTGATGAGAACATCGATTCGGCCAAATTTTTCCTTGGCCGAAGCAGACAGGCTTTCTACCTGTTTGCGATCGGTGACATCGGTAACTTGCCACAAGACCTCAGCACCTTTTGCCGTTAGCTCGTCGGCCAAAGTCTTCAGGCGGTCTTCTCTGCGGGCTGCCAGTACCAGTTTGGCACCACGGTCGGCCAGGCGACGGGCGGTGGATTCGCCCAGGCCGCTGCTGGCACCGGTGATGATGACAACCTTGCTGTTAATCGGATCGTTAGTGTTGCTCATAGTATTTCTCCTCTTTGGATCAAAAAATTCTGATCAAGCGTTAGTTTCAAGTTCTTCCAGTGTGGGGTAGTCGGTATAGCCGTGCTCTCCGCCCCCGTAGAACGTGCTGTCATCCCATTCGTTGAGAGGTGCATTCTCGCGGAAGCGCTCTGGCAGATCCGGGTTGGCAATAAACGGACGGCCGAAGGTAACCAGGTCGCAGAGGCCTTCACTGATACGCCTGCGGGCTTCCTCGGCGGTATAGGCGCCGTTGGCGATGTAGGTGCCCTTATAAACAGCCCGGATCGCCGTAATAACCTCTTCCGGGCGACCATTGGCGTGATTACCCTGGAACGAGTCCTCAACCACCTCGAGATACGCGATTCCCAGGTCGTTCAGGTGTTTGGCAAAGGCGCCAAAGGTTTCAATCGGCTTGTCATCATGCATGGCGTTAAAGCTTCCGGTTGGGCCAACACGAACGCCCACTTTGTCTTTGCCCCACACATTGATGACGGCCTGGATTACCATCAGCGGCAGGCGCAGGCGATTTTCCAGAGAGCCACCGTATTCATCGGTACGATGGTTGCTGCCGCTCTTCAAGAACTGGTCCAACAGATAGCCATTGGCGGCGTGAACCTCAACACCGTCAAATCCGGCTTTCTGTGCGTTCAGCGCGCCCTGGCGATATTGCTCCACAATGCCGGCCATCTCGTGGGTTTCCAGCGCACGGGGTTCGGGCACGTCCACCATGCCGGAGTCGGCACTGATAAAGGTCTTGGCACCTTCCGGTTTGATAGCGGAGGGAGCGACTGGCTGGTTACCGTCTGGCTGTAGTTCCGGGTGTGAAATGCGGCCCACATGCCATAGCTGCATATGAATGCGGCCACCGGCGGAGTGCACAGCGTCAGTAACCTTTTTCCAGCCATCAATCTGGTCCTGAGAGTGAATGCCCGGTGTGAAAGCGTAGCCTTTACCTTGCGGTGAGATTTGAGTGGCTTCGCTCAGGATCAGTCCGGCACTGGCTCTTTGCTGGTAGTAGCGGGCGTTCATGTCATTTGGAATATCGCCCGGCTGGCTTGCGCGTGAACGGGTTAGTGGAGACATCAGGACCCGGTTAGGTAGTGTAAGGCCACCTATATTCAACGGCTGAAACAATGGGTCATTCGGGTTTTGGTTGCTCATAAAACAGTCTCTTCTCAGATTAACGAATATTAATTAGACCAGTCTACTAGTAAGTGCGCGAAAAAAATCAGCCAACGCCAAGACACCGGGTGAAAAATACCCGAACAAACCGTTCCATCGGCTCGGTTGATTTCACAACTTTGGATCTCAGGATTGCGCCCTCCCAGCCCGAAAGCAGGAAACTGGCAGCATCTGAAGGGTCAATTCCAGTACCAATGTCGCCGGCGGTTTGCGCCTCGGCAATGCAACGTTCGAAGCGGCTTTCCCAGCCGGAGAAAACCTTGTCCAGCCGCACGCGGAATGCTTCATTTTGGCCGGCAAGCTCTTGGCCCAGGTTGCCAATGAGGCAGCCACGGGTGCAGTCGCAGCTGGTCATATTATCAAAGCCGGTATCGAAGTAGGCGCGCAGGCGATCAATACAGGAGCGGCTAGTGTCATTGAGAATCCGTTCCAGCTTCGCATCGTATTCCTCGGCGAAGGTATCAATGATCGCAAGGCCGAAGTCATTTTTGCTGCTAAAGTAATGATAGAACGACCCTTTGGGTACGCCAGCTTCAGTCAGAATGCCATTGATGCCTGTTGCACCAAAGCCCTTGGTGCCGATAAGGTCGGCTCCGGTCTGAATGATTAGATTGCGTGTGTCGTTCGTCGTCATGGCGTCCATACTAGACCGGTCGTCTAGAATTCGTCAAACTCTCGGTATCCGGAATAACCCGTAATTCTTTAACCTTAGCTCTCTAACCATAACTCTGCTTGCAAGGAGATATCCTGTGATTAAATCCCGTGCCGCCGTGGCTTTTGCTGCCAATCAGCCGCTGGAAATTGTAGAAGTAGATGTCGCACCACCCCGGAAAGGCGAAGTTCTGGTTCGTATTGTGGCAACGGGTGTTTGCCATACCGATGCTTATACTCTTTCGGGTGCAGACCCTGAAGGCTTGTTCCCGACTATTCTGGGGCACGAAGGTGGCGGTATTGTTGAAGCCCTTGGTGAAGACGTGACCGGCCTTGAAGTCGGCGATCACGTGATTCCGCTGTACACCGCCGAGTGTGGTGAGTGCAAATTCTGCACCTCGGGTAAGACCAATTTGTGCGGTGCCGTGCGCGCAACACAAGGTAAGGGCGTGATGCCCGATGGCACGTCCCGTTTCTCTTATAAAGGCGAGCCGCTGTACCACTACATGGGCTGCTCGACCTTCTCGGAATACACAGTTCTGCCGGAAGTTTCCCTGGCTAAAATTCCCAAAGAAGCACCCCTGGATAAAGTGTGCCTGCTGGGTTGTGGCGTTACCACTGGTATTGGCGCTGTGTTGAATACCGCCAAGGTTGAAGAAGGCGCAACCGTTGCAATTTTTGGCCTGGGCGGCATCGGCCTGGCGGCAATCATTGGGGCCAAAATGGCGAAGGCAGGACGTATTATTGCGGTGGATATCAACCCGGGGAAGTTCGAGATTGCACAGCAACTCGGCGCCACCGATGTGGTCAACCCGAAAGATCATGACAAGCCAATCCAGGACGTGATTATCGAAATGACCGACGGCGGCGTAGACTACTCGTTCGAGTGCGTGGGCAACGTTCAGCTGATGCGCTCCGCACTGGAGTGCTGTCACAAGGGCTGGGGTGAGTCCATTATCATCGGCGTTGCCGGTGCAGGGCAGGAGATCAGCACCCGCCCATTCCAGTTGGTTACCGGCCGGGTCTGGAAAGGCTCAGCGTTTGGTGGCGTAAAAGGCCGCACTGAATTGCCAGGCTATGTTGAAAAAGCCGAAAAAGGGGAGATTCCTCTGGATGTTTTCATTACCCACGAAATGCCCCTGGAAGACATCAACAAGGCGTTTGATCTGATGCACGAAGGCAAGAGCATTCGCACTGTGATTCATTTCTAAAGCTACTGGTTAACGCCCCTGGAGCATGAAGGTTTCGTACTACAGGAGGTCAAATTTACGTGACAGCAGGGCCAGGCCGATAACGAAAGACAAGAATGTGGCGCCAGCATAGCCAACAGCAACAGGCCGTGGCCCAAAAGCAAGCCGCCTAGCAAGCCTTCCAGACCAAATCTGGCCAGCAGCAGTGATGCGATAATGACGGTGGTGTAGCTTACGGCAAACAGGGCAACGATCAGGCCATAGGACTTCATGCCTGAAAGAAAGATGGTTACCGGCCAGACATTCCACAACACCACGAAATTGGCCAGCATTAGCAGCATGTAGAGAACGCTGGTGTCCGGCAACAGAAAGAGTATGGCCGGTAGACCGCCTGCCAGCGCCAGCAGGGTTGAGAGCTAAAGCACGCCCATCATGCTGGGTAGTATTAAGTCGTTGCGCTTTTCATAGAGCCGGTCGGCGACCCAGCGTGTAAAGACGTGCTGGAACAACCCGGAGAGCGTCAGGGAAATCGCCATCTGGTAGGTCACGGATACCAGAAACTGGATGATCTCTATATCGCGAACCGACAGGCTGAGGCTGACGATACCAATCAGCATTACCCCGAGCACTGACAGCACCCAGGGGCCGGAGCTGAAAATACTGGCCAGGCCGTAAGCGCCGAACAGGCTGCTCAGGTTGTCGCGCTTCAGAATGCGTCGAAGTTCAAACCCAATGCCTGCCATCAGTCTTCCCGGTACCCGGTTGAAATTGCGGTGTCGTGAATAGTGCGATAGGAATCAAACTTGGCGTCCAGTGTGTAGTAGCGTTTTACGCGTCTCAGCCCTACGGCACTTGCCTGAGTCCAGAGCCATTCATCCAGAAGCAGCCGAATCGCCTCCCTGGCGGTTGCTTCTGGATCAGCAATGGGAACGACTGCGCCGCTGCACTCCAGGTTTTTACCTTCATCGGTACCGACTTCAATAAGTTCACGGCACGCGCCCGCATCCGTGGCCAAGCATGGAAGCCCGGCGGCCTGGGCTTCCAAAATAACCAGTGGCAATGCCTCTGAAATAGATGTCAGAACCATCAGGCCCAGTTACGGCAGTGTGTCGTTCACATTCTGGAAGCCCAAAAACTTCACGCAGCTTTCGAGACCCAAACTGCTGACTAACTCCCGACACTCGGTTACATAGGCCGGGTCTTCTTCAGGGCCGACAATCCAGCCTTCGACGTTCGGAACAACCTCGGACACGGAGCGCATGGCCCGAATGAAGGTTTTGATGTCCTTGATCGGAACCACTCGGCCAACCAGGCCCATCATCATGGGTACGTCTTTCGGCCGGGCAGCGAGAGCGCCTTCGAAAAGTTGCGGGTCAATTCCGTTTGGAACAATGTGGGTGCGGGCAGGGTCGGCACCGTCAACGAATTGTCGTTGCCGGTTGCCCAGATAGAGGGAAATTATGGGGTCGCCCTGTTGATAAGCCAGGCGGCCCAAGGACTCAAAAAACCGGATCCAGAGTTTCCGGATATACCCAAGCTGGTCGTTGAGGTTGGTGCTGACCTTGTCGCTGACATCCCGTATCCACTCAGCCTGCGACAGGTCAATTTTACGCTCTTTGGTGTAGATGCCGTGCTCGGTGAGGATAAAAGGCACGCCTCGTATATCGTTCAGCATTGCGCCAGTAGCCCGGCGTACCCTGTGGAGATGGCATGCACCGTTCGGGTGGCCGGAATATTGCGGGCAATTTCCGCAATTCGGAACAGCGGCGCATGCATGACTCTTACGGTCCAGAAATAATCGACGAAGGAGGGCTCTGTGCAGTACTGGCGGTAACTTTCGTCAATCATCTGCCAACTTTCCTGGCTGTACAGAAAATCTTCTTTGCTGATTCCGGCTTTACGCCCGAGATTACGGAGAGCCTGGCTGAGTACCCCGGCTGGTACAGGCTCATTACTGCGGAACTGATCGTGTAGTTTGCGCTGGGTATCAAACGCTGTGCGTTTGCCTTTGCTGGGTTTGGGCTTGGCGTCTGCCAGGTTGTCCATCAGATAATGGCATTCCAGATGCACGACGTTGTCCGGCAGCTTATATTGCTGCTTGCCGTAATGGTTGCGGTCGCCACCCATAAAAACCAACGAAAAACGGTATTGTGGAAGGCCAGTAATAATTTGATGTACCCACGACGAACGCCCCCCCGAACAAATGGGTAGGTGCCTTCCAGTAGCAATGTAATATCGGCTATTGGCGATGCTGGAACAGGCTTGCGGCCGATCATAGCCAGCCCTCCATCAGCTCTTTTACAGCGGGCATAGGGCGAAACCGTGAACAGTTGAGATGGAAGCGTACTTTGCGAAAGTCCCGCGCCAGGAATGCCATTTCTGCCTGATAGGGATAAGTCAGCTCTGGTGGAGCACCATTGGCAAGAGCGGCCTCGAATGCACGATTGGCGGCAGTGGCGTGGTTCAGCGCAAGTTCGATCCGGCCCAGAAGGCGCCAGTCAGTGTGTCGGGACATGGTTTTGGTCAGGTCGGCCAGGAGATCCCGGGCGTTTTCCAGGTAGTACTGCTTGAGTCCGCCTTGTGCCAGACCGAGATAGGCTATTTCCCACCAGGTATGGGCCAGCCGACGGGTTAGACGGTGACGGTCCGGGTGATCAGGCTGCCCCAAAAGTTTTTTCAGGCTTTGAGCCCGAGTGGTCTGGTGCTTTTCTTTTTGTTCCAGCATCAAGTACGCCAGCAGCCGGACATCGTCGGATGGGTCCTTGAGCGCTTCCTGAAGAATGCTGACTGCTTCACTATCAGTCAATTGACGGGAGGCCAGCAATGCCTTCATGCGTTTCTCGGGAGCATTGGCTTCTCTGAGTACTTCGCGCAGGCCGCCGTCGCTGAAAATCATTTGTTGGTTCATATCTACGGGGCTGTAGGGCAATTCCGGTATGGCTGTTTCCTGCCATGGAACACTGTGCGTTGAGCGCGGCAAGTGCAGTGGTAGCAACATGCCAGCAAATACACCGATGCTGCCAATAAAGGGAGTGGCAAACTGCGGTGTGAACAAAAAACTGCCGGCTTGAAGGCTTTTGCGTCGATAGCTGGCAGGTAACAGGGGTAAGGACACCAGTGTAAGGCCAGCGCATGCATTGCTAAATAGGTAGCAAGAGCCGCGAGGGGGGAGGTCTGCGAACAGTGAAGCAATGCCGCCTACCTCTAATGCCAATCCCAGCGAAATCAGCCAGCCATTCATGCAGGCTCCTTCTGAACCCGGTCAAGCCACTCGGCGCTATTCATCGTGCGGCTGATCTGTTGATGCTGGATGCATGCGATAGATGCCAGGTTTTGCCCTGACTGCCGGCGGATATCGTCTGTTAGCCGCTGTAGATACGCCGCGCAGCCCAGTTCATCAGTTAGGGGTAGCAGAATGGCCAGCTGGTTTTCGGGTGCGTTGGAAGGACTGGCGATTACGTCCCGGGCTCGGCGCATTTGCTGCATTCGCTGGGTTATATGAGCAGCGGTGGTGGCATCGGTGAGGGGGAAGTGAATCAGGGCCGATGGCTGTTTATGTTCACGGGCATCGGATATTACCCGGGCCAGCTGGAACTCAAAATGACGCCAGTCGGATGTAGACTGCTCGGGAATCCGAAGGTGTTCCTGAATCATATCCGCCATGTGCCCGGCCATAATGGCCAGTAGGCGTAAGGTTTTGGGCTGAAAGCTGAAAAATGGCATGGATTCAACGGTCACCATTCCGATCATGGTGTTTTCAGAATCAATGAGTGGCAGCGCCAGCAACAGGTTGGTATCCAGGTTGTCTCGATTGTCGCGGTATGCTGTATGCACAGAAACCAGCGTCTGCTCTTGCAAGGCGCTAATTTGGTCCGCGTTCGGACGCTGATGAGTCATCTCCGGGGGGAGTCGATTGTGCAACATCAGCGAATGTTTCTATTTCGGTCGGGAAACAGCCAGAGGGCAAATCCAGCTAAGAATGGTCATTCGGAAGTCACTTTCCCTGAAATCTGATACTGGAGTCAAAAATAGTTGCGCAATCTCTGCACTGTTTGCGCATAAAGGATAACCCCTATCTCGATGCCTCAGCAGAATAACGTTGACCACACAAAAGTGGCATAACAATAAACTGATTGAGAGCATGATATGTACAACAACAATGCACTGCTTCGTCTGTTGGGCCTGGCCCTGGGACTGGTGACAGCCTCAATGATGGCTTCCGCAGGCGCCGCGGAAAAACCCAACTTCCTTTTGATTGTGGCCGACGACCTCGGCTACTCCGATATTGGTGCTTTTGGCGGAGAAATCGAAACCCCGACCCTGGATGCCCTAGCTGATGAGGGTATCCGCATGACCAATTTTCATACCGCGCCGACCTGTTCGCCGACGCGATCCATGCTGCTTTCCGGTACGGACAGTCATCAGGCTGGTATGGGCAACATGGCCGAACTGTTGACTTTCGAGCAGAAAGGCAAGCCGGGTTACGAAGGTTACCTGAATGATCTGGTAGCAACACTTCCTGAAGTTCTCCGTGATAATGGCTACAGCACGTCCATTGCAGGTAAATGGCATCTTGGACGCACCGAGGAACTGAGCCCGGCGGCTCGTGGTTTTGACCATTCTTACATTATGGTTCAGGGCGGCGCGAGTCACTTTGATGATGCCCGAGCCATTATTGGCGTTGACCCGAAAGCCATTTACCGGGAAAACGGCAAGCAGGTTGAAGTGCCTAAAGGGTTCTTCTCGTCTGATTTTTATACTGACAAAGTCATTAGCTATATTGAAGCGGCGGGTGATAAGCCTTTCTTTACGTTCCTGTCCTTCACTGCGCCCCATTGGCCTCTTCATGCGCCGGACTCCTACATTGAAAAATATGCAGGTCGCTATGATGAAGGCTACGAAGCCATTCGCCAGCAGCGCTTGGGCAAGATGAAGGAAATGGGGCTAATCGGCCACAAGCTCGGGAGCAGCTTACCTTTCAATCAACTACCTAGCTGGGATGAGCTGACCGACGAGCAGCGAAAAACTGAAGCGCGCAAGATGGAAATCTATGCGGCCATGGTCGACAGCATGGATGACAACATCGCCCGGGTTCTGAAACATTTGGAAAAAACCGGAGAGTTGGACAATACCGTGGTGATGTTCATGTCAGACAACGGCGCAGATGGTAACAGCCCGGAAGTACTGCCAGGTAACAAAGCATGGATTGCGAATGAATACGATAACAGCTACGAAAATATGGGAAGGCCCAACTCTTACGTCTGGTATGGCGCCCAGTGGGGGCAGGTTGGTGCCGCGCCGTTCCCGATGTGGAAAGGCTTTCCCTCTCAGGGCGGGCTGGTGGTTCCTGTCATTCTCAGCTTGCCGGGTGATGGCCGCAAAGGCGACATCAACCACGAGTTCTTCCACGTGATGGATATTATGCCGACCTTTCTGGAGCTTGCCGGTATTGAGAAACCCTCCAGCCCTTATAAAGGTCGTGAGATTTTTGAAATGCAGGGCGTTTCGATGCTCCCTGGTCTGGATGGCAACGCCCCGCAAGACCGTGTTGTTGGCTGGGAATTGTTTGGTCGTTCTGCTGTACGTGTAGGCGACTGGAAAATTCGCTTGCTGGAAGCGCCATACGGCCCTGGGCAATGGCAGCTGTTCAATCTGGCTGAAGACCCCACTGAAACCACAAACCTGGCATCTGAAGAGCCTGAAAAACTGAAGGAACTGGTTGCGCAGTGGGACACGTATGTCAGCCGCAATGGTGTTTTCCCCGCTGATCCGGAAGACATGAAAAAAGTGGGTTACAGCTTCACTACCTGCCTGTATGGCAAGTGTGTTGAGTAACTAACTTATAACATTCCAGATACGGGAAATACCATGAAGTTACATGACGTTATGATGGCTGCTGCAGTTTCTGCAGCGGTAGCGACACCGGCTTTTGCGGTCGAACTCGAAAAACCTGCGTTTTACGGCTATCTCAGCGCTGGAGCCCTGAAGATTGAGGGTGCGGATGCCGAGGTGGATGCTTTTGAGATTGAACTTGGCTTGCAAGGCAAGGCTCTTCTCAGCGAAGGCCTGAACCTGAATTACAAGGTAGAAGTTGATCTGGCGGATGCCGCCAACAATGCAGATAAAGATCCAGGTCCAGGCCGGGGAAGGGATGGCGAAGGGGATATCCACGTAAAGGAAGCCGTGTTCTGGTTGCCCACAAAGTACGGCATGTTTGTGGTCGCTCCACGGGGAACCAGTGGGCAATGGCGCGATATCTACGGCTCTATCAATCACTATGAGTACAACGAGCCTCACGAGGCGCTAAATCCGGATGGTATCTTTGCCCAGCCGGACCGAACGTCTGGCACGATGGCGTACCATACTCCCTGGTTTATGAAAACCAAACTGGTGGCTGCCGCCATAACACTCAGGGAATACAACGAGCAGGATGCAGACGGTAAGTCTGTGCGCCTGGTGCATGTTAATGGCGGTCTGAAGGTGGCTATTGGCACCACCTTGATTGCGCAGGAGCAGGTGCCAACCAATGACGACTATCTGATATCCGCTGCCGGTGTCAGCTACAAGAAAGGAGGGCTCACTCTGGGTGCCGTCTGGGAAAATAACCAGGACTCACCCTATAGATTGAACTCTGGTACCTTCACGACAGCAGATTTTGACTCCTACGGAGTTTCAGCCTACTACGTAGCCGACAGTGGCGCCGGTGCCGCACTCGGGTACAAGGAAAAGAACCACGATTTTGACGCGGCCGACGAGTCTGTATACACCCTGAAAGTAGAGCAGAGAATTACTCCGCAAATGAAAGTTTGGGTCGAAACCGGGCAGTACGAAGAGCTCCCCAGCAACTATGCGGTGGGCCTTAATGTAACTTTCTGAACGTGAGGTGCCCTCGCCTGGCTCAGGGTTAGTTAACTGCCTTGAAGCCGGGCTTTTTTAGTGGTTATAAATCTGGATTCCCGCCTTTGGCGAACCGTTTCTGACGGTAGCTCACCGAAGGCGTCATGATACTGGCGAGCAAAATTGCTCAGATGGTTGAAGCCAAAAGCAACTGCGACGTCACCAATGCTGGTGTCAGGGCTGGATAGTAAGCGTTCCCGCACGCCCTTCAGTTTGTGGCATAGAATATATTTTGCCGGTGTGGTGTTGAGGTAGTCTCGAAAGCCTGACTCCAGAGAGCGCCGGCTGGTCCTGGTAATTTTCAGGAGCTCACTGACGGATATAGGGTCGCTGATATGAGCGTGTATCCATTCCGTTGCCAACCGTACGCGACCAGGCAATATGTTGATGCAGTCCTGGCCTGACAGCTGTATCGGTCCGGAGAGATAGGTCAGAAGAAGAGACTCCCATTGCTTCTGCAGCCTGGCATTAATCTCGCCACCGCAGATTTCGTGATGTCGGGCGATACATACGATTCCGTTTTTGAGTAGCTGTGCGTCCTGATGCTCAGGTTGAAGTATCGTTGTGGCCTTGCGAAGTAGCTCCAGGCTGGGTACGCCAAGGTGGTCGATCAGAGCTCGCCGCGAGAGATTAATGACCACCGCGCGAGTGGATTTTTCCCACATCAGGTCGGCTTGTTGGCCCGGTGCAATGAGAATCAGGCCTCCGGTTGTTATGTGGGTGTTGCTGGTTTTGCAGAGAATGCCCCCGAATAAAACCAGAATCGCATGAAATGTTGTTTGGGGTTCGGACTGGATGTGTACTTTTTCAGACCAGCTAGCCCCAAAAAGGGTAGAGCCCGCAAGTGGTTGCGAGGTCAGGATGTTGTCGGTTTTGCTCCCGGAAGATAAAGGAGAGATCTCCCGGTTATCGATCCGTGAGTTTATAAAGTTGTGTGCTTCATCGAAATCAGGCGAATGCACGCCGATGTTCTTCAGGAAAGGCACCTTGTGTTGGTTCACGGCAGTCTCGTTATTATTGTCAGCATGATTCCGACCTATCGCCGGTTAAATGATAAGAGCAGTGCAATTAGCAGGCCAGTCAAGGCGAAGGGGGGCCGCCCCTTGCATGCTGAAGGGATGCGAAATTCATTGTAGCCATTCGACATATGATGGATTAACCATATTGTGAAATTTTGAAAATAGCAGGCTGGAATTGAACGATATGATCAACTATTTTCGGCGTCTGATATCCCTTTCTCTTCTGGCACTCATCAGTACGTCCGCTGTTTCGGAACCGGTGGAATGTGCAGGTTGCCACACTGAAGAGTTCGACCAGTGGTCGCAATCCCAACATGCAGTCGCCATGGCGCCGACGGGCACGGACAGTGTTGCTGGAGACTTCTCAAATGCGATTTATCAGGACAATCAGCTCCAGGTGAAATTCAGCCGAAAAGGGGATGACTACCTAATTCGTGTCGACGAGGCGGGAGCGACCCGGGAGTGGCAAGTACAGTACACCTTCGGTGTTTACCCGCTGCAGCAATACCTGATTGATATTGGCAGCGGGCGGCTGCAAGCTTTTAATATTGCTTGGGACACCCGTGAAAGGACTGCGGGCGGCCAACGCTGGTTCCGACTGGATGCAGCCGGCGCAAATCGCCCGGGAGACGCCATGCACTGGACTGGTATCTATCAAAACTGGAACAGTCAGTGTGCAGACTGTCATTCAACAGGTCTGAAACGTAACTACGCCAGTGATTCAGACAGCTACCAGACGAAGTGGCGGCATGTGGCTGTGAGTTGTACTGCTTGCCATGAATCGGCAGAACAACATGCTGAGGCCCAGAGGAACGGAAAAAATCATGCCGCTGGTCTGGAACTGGCAGCGATGGGAGCATGGCTGGTCAGCGAAGGCAAAAGACCTCCTCGCCACCAGAGACAACTATCCAGCACCACTCAGGTGTCCACTTGCGGCAGTTGTCATTCGCTGCGTACAAGCCTTTTAGATCAGGCCGGTGGGCAGATCCACGACGAATTCAGTCTCACCAGACTGAATCAGCCTCTGTATTTTTCCGATGGCCGTGTACGGGAAGAAGTGTTTGTGCTCGGGTCCTTCGAGCAAAGCAAAATGTTTCAAGCCGGCGTGGTGTGCAGCGACTGTCACAACCCGCACAGCGGCGAACTCAAAGCCGAAGGCAATGCAGTGTGTGCCCAGTGCCACAACGCCGGAGATTTCGATACGCCGGCGCATCACCGCCATCCCGAAGGCAGCGCTGGGGCCAAGTGCGTCAATTGCCACATGCCGGAACGTACGTTCATGAAAATTGACGCTCGTCGCGAGCACAGCTTTATGGTGCCCCGGCCGGATGTTTCCAAAGCCAGCGGCAGTCCGGACGTCTGTCTGGATTGCCACACGGACAGGAATCGTGGCTGGTCTATCGAAACGTTGGAAGACTGGGCCCCGGAACTCTATCAATCAGGCAGCTGGGACCATGCGCAACAGCAGAGTATGTCTGAGGTGATGGACTATTTGGCAGACAGTGACCAGCCGGCACTCCGTCGCGCAACGCTGCTGGAACAACGCGGTGAGGCCCTGTCTGGGAGCAGGCTGTCCCTGTTAAAGGGATTGCTTAAAAACGAGCACGCCGTGATTCGCGAAAGCGGCTATCGGGTGTTGCGATATGGCGCTGTGGATTCGGTCCGCAACTTGGTGAAAGCAGGTCTTGATGATCCGAAACTGGCCGTGCGCATTGCTGCGTTTGAGACGTTGGTGAGGTTGGGTGTGGCGCTGGATTCCGAACAGTGGAAGCGTGCCCGCGATGAGTATGAACAGTTCCTGAATGTTCAGTCAGACTTACCTTCCGGTCGTGTGCTGAAGGCCAAGTACTTGCTGGCAAATGATCGGGTCTACAAGGCTGAAAAGGAGCTGCACATTGCGCTGGAGAAAGATCGTGGCTATGTGCCGGCCGCCATTCAGTTAACGGACATCCTCCGCTCGGGAGGCCGCAATCTTGAGGCTATCCGGATGATTGATGAGACGCTGGCGAACTCGCCTGATGAGGCTCCGTTGATTCATCTCCGTGGACTGATCAATCTGAAGCTGGAAGATTATCCTGCCGCCCTTGCGAATCTTGAGCAGGCCGCCAGGCTTGAGCCTGGGCAATGGTTGTTTGGATATCGCTACGCCGTAGCTCTGTTCCAATTGGGCCATAAGGAAAGAGCTCGGGAGGTAACCCAATCACTGCTGAAGAGTTTTCCCGACAACCGTCGTGCCCGGGCTCTGATGAATCATCTGTAGGAAGTGAATTACGCTGACCGGTCAGTGGCTTTGCCCCTTATGTTCAGGAAACAACCAGAACGAAAACCACCGGGTCATTCGCGGCATCAGTACGTAGCTCATCAGAATCATCACCACATCGCGTGGATTGGATCCTCCGTCAAGATGCGCTTTCCTTCAAAGGGACTTGGCGGGCTTTGCCGGTTTCGGCTGGCATCAGGTGTTTGATAAGGAGTTGCTGCCGGCTAGCATGGTAGCCGACAGCTTGGCCGGCCTTGACAGTATTGACAAGCTGCTCGCTGGTTGTGACCGCTATCTGATGAATATCGTGAATTTCTTGATTCAGTTGCGATACCGTCTGGTTTTGTTGCTCACTGGCAGCTGCAATCTGTTGGTTGAGGCCGTCGCTTTCGGCAATGCCCGCCACAATAGCCTGAAGTGATTCAGCGCTCGCGGATACTTGCTCGACGCTGATGACAGACTGGCGCTTGCCCTTTTCAATGGATTCGACCACGCGCCGGGAGCCCTTCTGTAAGGCAGTGATCATCTCCTGAATCTCGTCTGTAGATTCTTGGGTACGCTTTGCGAGAGAACGGACTTCATCCGCCACTACAGCAAATCCGCGCCCGCTGTCACCGGCCCGGGCCGCCTCAATCGCCGCGTTCAGTGCCAGCAGATTGGTCTGTTCTGCAATAGCGACGATCACATCAAGGATCCGGCCAATGGACAGGCTGTTATGGTCCAGTTCTTCCGCAGTCTGACTGGACTCTTCGAGTTCCTGTGCCAGAGCGTGGATGCTCTCTTGGGCGGCAGCCGCTGAGCGGGCACTATCTTCTCCGGCTTCTCGGTTGCGTGTGCTCAGACTGGCGGCATGCTGGGTAGTCTCTGAAACTTCCCGGATGGTTGCCGTGAATTCCTCGATGGAGGTGGCTGCAGTGGAAAGGGCCGCTTGCTGCTTTTCCGAGGCGTCTGTGCTTCCCTGAAGCAGCGCGTTGGCCTGCAGAACGTTGTCTTCAATTTTCCCGCCGCTGTCGCGAATCCGGGCCACCATGACTTCCAGTCGAACCTCCACCAGCCGCATAGCGAGCTCAATCTGCCCCACCATGCCAGCGTTGCCGGTATAGACCAGTTGCTTGATTGGATGGCTGACAAGGCGGCGGCAACGATTGGAAAGTCGAGTCAAGGGCCGGTTGAGGCTATACAGAATGCCAAGGGAAACAGCGCTACCCAGAGCGAACAGAACGGCAGAAAGTCCAGGCTGACCGGTCATGCCTGCGATCAGGGATGGAGCAAGACAAAGGGTGCCCGCCAACCATTGCACGGTGCCTGGCGCAAGCCTGGGAATTCTCAGGGCCAGGGGTTGTTTACCCCTGCTGCGGGCATGATACACCTGCTTGGTACGCTGAATGGTGGCGGCATCCGGTATTCGGTAAATGGCCTGGTACTCAAGAACAGTACCCTGTTCGTCGGTAATGGGTGTAACAAAAGCATCAAGCCACCAGTCAGACCCGTCGGCCGTGCGATTCAGGATCATGCCCATCCACGAGTCGCCCTTGCCAAGGGTCTCCCAAAGATCCTTGAGCGGGCCTATGGGCATTTTTGAATGCTTGAGCTTGTTGAAGGAGGCGGCTTTCAGTTCGTCTTCAAAGAAACCGCAGAGCCTGCAGAATGCTGAACTTGCGTAGGTGATTTCGCCTTTGTTGTCGGTCAGAACCAGTAACTGATCGTGCTCAAGGGCGGAGTTTGGCAAAGGTTCAAATCGGGACATCTTGTTCGACCTCCGAAACGAAAAAGGGGCCCGCGACAGCGGGCCCAAGACAGGATCAACAATGAAAGGCAGGTTAGGCTTAGCTGCCCGTTGCGCGCATATGCTGCACATTGAACATTTGTGGCCTGGATAGCTCAGGGTCAACCTGGCCTTTGAACTGGCCAGTGGTGCAATGGCTGGCCTGGACATCGATCATGCTGAACGAATCGTCTATAGACACGCCGGTGCCCTTGTTCTTTGGCAGGTGTAAATCAGGGTGGGCCTGGCCGATAGTGAAGGTCTTCCACATGCTTCCTTTACGGTCATAAGACACGGTGCGGGGAATGGTGAAAGTCTGGGCATCCATGTAATGAACGCGCTTTGACAGTGGGTGGCTGTCATCCACCGGTACCGATTCTACTTCATAGACTTTGCGCAGTTGCCAAGTGATGTCCGGGAAGCACCCACCCTGGCCGTTAAAGGCAATTACCTGATAACCGTCGTCATCCTGATGGGTTTCTGTGTCCAGGTTCATCTCATTGTGATTGTAGAACGGCATTAGCATGTAACGGGTGCTCTTGTAGGTCCAGTTCATGTCTGAAATGCGACCGTTATAGCCCTCAAAGTCTTCGATCATCAGGTCCGATCCAAGGAAGGCGTCAGTGACCTGCCCAGTCGCCAGACGGCGAACCCGGCGCTGGAAACCCAGGTAGAGCCAGGAGTTATCCCGCTTGAGGTCATCTGCTGCGCGGTGGATCAGTAACTGGGTATTGCGCACATCCGCCGGGTCAAGCACCTGTACATAGATGGCGCGGAACAGGTCTGACGGGTTGGGTGTGATTGCCGGTGTTGGTTCCTGAATCACACGGCCCTTGTAGTTCAGGAAGTGGAAGTTGAACTTGATGGTCCGCTCCACTTTACCTGAATCCATATCCCGGTATTTCCAGTAGAATGGGTAGATAGCGGCACTGTCGCCCCAGTTGTAACCATACTTGTAGTTCCAGGCGAGTTTTTCGCCAGCCCGCGCGTCATCTGGATCCGGCGACTGGGGGAATGGGCGGCCGGCCTTCCAGCCGATGATTTCACCCACCTGCTCGCCCAGGGTTACCTCTCCCAGAGAGTCACGAGTTGCCTCCACATAAGCAGGGTGCAGGTCAAAAGAAGTGGTTTCCCCCACGTTCATGGAGGTCCAGCCGTTCTCTATGAACGTGAGGAAGGCCGGATCAATGATCTCTTTGAACTGAGCGACATTGGATTGGTCAATCGTCATGCCGACGCTGAGACCCTCATAGCCAGGTATCTCATCGTTGTAAGGATGGAAGGACGCGTTGATCACCTCATCACTGGCGTAGGTGCTGGCGGAGAATATCCCTGCAGTCAGTCCGACCAACAGACCGTTGAACACGGATTTTTGTAGGTTTGTTTTCATGTTATTTCCTCTATCAGAAGCTGTAACGGGCAGTCAGCTGAATTTCGTCTTCTTTCTGGGCCATACCGATGGGGCCCGACTGGAAGCGTCCAAGGGGTTCATATCCCGAGAGACCTGCAGACTCGCCCGGCAGGTGATTGATGACACCCGGGGTTTGTGTGAACGGGTCCCATGGGTTGCAGGAACGACAGTCATCGAACTCACGAGCACCATCGCCTACCTTGAAATTGCCGCCGAGAGTCAACTTGAAATTGTCGTTGACCAACCAGTCGACTGAGGGTGCAATCGCAGTGGCCTGGGCCCGGAAATCATGAGCGGTGATAATTTTCGGAGTCAGGCGACCGTTCATATAGAAGCCCTGAACCAGAAGTGTGGCGGTCCAGTTATGCTCGTAGTTCGGAATACCGGCCTCGCCGTAGGTTCTTTGCTCGCGCTCGTGGTCGAGAATGTGCTCGCCGAAGATCTGGCCGGAGAACAGGAATGAATTGTCTTCGTTAAGAAAGGGGATCGCGATGTTCTTGTCTGCACCGATGACGTACCGGAGTACATCAGACTCGGAATAGAGCTTGTCGCGAAGGGTGTTCGCGAACTCTTCGCCTGAGGTGTAGGCGGTTTCGACCCGAAATACCGTATCGATGCCCTGCGAGTAGTAGTCTACAGAGCCACCCACCAGGTTAACTCGTGGGAAGTGGATGTCGAAGGCAATCAGGCTCGGCCATACACCGGTCTGGCCGGTAAACCCATTCTGGGCCGGAATGCCGCCTCTCAGGGATGGCAGCTGGGAACGGTAAGTCAGCGCGTTCAGCGAGAAACCGAGATCACCATAAACACCTTCAAGCTTCATGCCTAGCTGGGTATTGGCCAGGCTCCAACTGGGCATATGTGCCTCTCGGATACCAATCTGGCCGGGTCCGAAGTCAGTGGCCAAGCCGCCATCCGGAGTTGCACCTGCGAAATTGGCTACAGTGCCACCGTTTTCCCAAAGGTTGTTCATACCACGGAAGAAACACCCGGCATCAAGAATCACGTTGGGTTGACCACATTGGCCAATATCATGTGGGCGGAACTTGTCGAAATTCCAGACGACCTGGAAGTTCAGATCGTCGAAGGCTAGCCCGTCGAATACCTCTGTAGGGCCCATACGATAATCCGTACGCAGGATCCACATGGGAATCCGGATATCTTCCAGTTCGTCGTAGATGTTGTTGCGGGAGTAATCTACCGGGTTGATGACATCCAGGACCCGGAACAGATCCGTTCTGCCCCAGATTACCTGCTGTTTACCCAGGCGTGTGCTGAGGATATTTCCATTATCGAAATTGATATCAAAATCGGCATAGAGCTCTCGAACGAAGTCGGCGCGATCGTTGAATTCCTGAAATCGCAGTTCATTGGTATCCTTGTCCAGGTAACCGTCAATACAACCACGGTCGTCTTCGTCGCAGGGGCGTACCGGAACACCGAAGGCCACACCATTGTCTTGCCCGTGCAGGTGTTCTCCAAGAACAACCATTCCTTCATTAGGATTCCGGGTTGTATCAAAACCCAGGAAAGGGGTAGGCGCTATTCCGCCGCCATGAGGAACGTAACCGCTTCCGACGTCTTGCAGTTGAACCGGGCCTCCCGCATTACGCCCATACTCATCATCATTAAGATCGTAAACCCCGTCATAACTGCCACGGAGAGTCGCGTTGAAACGGACGTTGTTAAAGAAACCGACGCTCCCTGCGCTTTTTTCCATCTCCATCTGGAGTGTGTTTCGGAACTTGGAAAGCCCAACGCCTTCCCGCCCGTAAGTCGCATTCTCAACGTATCCGTTAACGCGGGTGTCGTCCGCTGCCAAGGTGTTGGTCATCGGTAACAGCGCCAGGCTGGCACTACCCGCAAGGGTATAGCACCAGAATCTCAGGCCTTTTATTGTTGTTTGCATGGCATGTCCTCGTTACAGGTTTTAGTGGGGCGCTGTACCGGCGTCAGGCCCGGTACTGTGCTCCAGGCACGAACCCATCCTCCTGTTCCCGCGCGGGGCCAGAAGAAGATGGTGTTGGTTTGGGGAGATTGGCATGGAGGATGCCGTCTTCGTCCGCATAAACGTCGGTGACAAAACGGGGTTTGAACACCAGCACCCAGGAAGGCACCAGCAGCATGGCGGCCATGCCGTTGATCACAATCATCACGCACAACAGCAGTGCGGCATCAGACTGGAAACGGAGGTTAGAGAAGATGACCCACATGATGATGCCAGCCATCAGCGTAAGGGCCGTAAAGCTGATAGCCATACCGGTGGTGGAGATTGCGCGGCGAACGGATTCTCGCAAGTCGCCGTATTTGGACATTTCCTCCCGGATTCGATCCATCATGTAGATGGAGTAATCGATGCCTACACCAATGCCCACAGCAATCACCGGCACGGTGTTGATGTCGATGCTGAGACCGTTCAACCCCATATAGGCATAGGTCAATGTGGTGGCAAACAGCATCGCCAGTAGCATCATCAGTCCGGCATGCCAGGAGGTGTAGAACAACATCACGAAGATGAAAATCAGCAGGAACACCAGCGGCAATACAACCACGTTGGTTTCAAAAGCTGACTCATTCATTGCAGCGGCAACGCCGAGCGTTCCTCCCGCCAGACGGATTGTCAGCCCCTCTACGCTGCTGCCGTTCTCTGCAATCCACTCCTTGGCCATATGAATGGCACGGCGGATGGTTTCGCCCTGACGATCCTTGTAATAGAACACTAGGTTGGCGATGCGATCGTCGGTATCGTTGAATTCATCCAGAGCACCGGGAATCGGGCTGGAAGCCATGTAAGTGAACATAAGGCCGCCCACATATCCCGCATCGTGCGGAATCTGGTACCAGCGCGGGTCATTGTTGTGCATCAGCCGGTTGACCTGTTTGACCAGGTCCGGAAGACCCTTGCTGCCGCCCACTTCCGGGTCCTGCAGCATGTGGGACTGCAGGTCAGACAGGGCTGCCAGCACTTCCGGTCGCTTTAGGCCGCCGTTTTCTGCGGTTTCCGCAACAATGTAGAGCTCTTCGGAACCCGGGAAGCGGTCATTCACCACACGGGACGAAATGTTGTAGTCATGATCCGGATACAGAATCGGTGATCCGGGCTCTGAATCGCCGATCTGCACATTGGACGACGCCAGTAGTCCTGCCACCATGGCCAGCGCCGCTGCACTCAGGACGACCCTTGCAGCACCGGGTCGGGTAACGGTGCGGGAACAGCTGGCGCCAATGTGGCGCAGTACAGTCTCGCGAATTTCGGGATTTCTTGGAGTCGGCAAAATGGACAGCAGTAGGGGCACACCAATCAGCACGGTCAATACAACGGTGATGGCCCACAGGGAAGCGTAGATACCCAGGTGGGTATTCAAGGGTATGGAACCAATCGCAATCAGAGACAGGCCAATGGCATCGGACACCACACCCAGAGAGCCTGGGCGGAACAGGCTGTCGAAGGTGGCCTTCGCCGCCTCTGGCCCGCTGCCACGTTCCAGGGTTTCAGCGTAGTAGCGCTCAACGAGTTGCACGCCGTGGCTCATCGCTCTGGCCGCAATCAGGAAGGGGATAACCAGCCCGAGTGGGTCCAGGTTGTAGCCGAGCAGGCTGATAATACCGAGGCCCCAGATGGTGGATACAAGCACGCCACCCAAGGGAATCAGCACGCCGTAGGCCTTGCGGAAGTGGAAGATGAGCAGCGCCAGCATGGTCACGACGGTGAAAATGAAGATCTGGAGAATCTGCTCCATGTAGGTATAGGCCCAGCCCACCAAAACCGGTTGGCCCGTGGCATAGATCCTGACACCGGCCTGCTCTTCCTCGGCGCGCAGTTGCTGAAGCTGGGCAAAGGTTTTCTCGTAGTCCAGTTGGCCTTCGATGAGCTGTGCCTTGACCAGGGCCATTTTCATGTCTGGCGATACCAGTGGGCCGTATACTCTGGGGTTTGCAGACACGTCGGATTTCATAGCCTGCAGGGCTTCCTCGGAGTACTCGCCGGACGTCGAGTCGTAATAGGGCTCGGAATTGATGCTGCCAACTTCCGTCAGCCAGATTTTGCGTGAGTTGCGGTGTGTCACGCTGGAAACCAGGTTGTGGTTGACCCCGGGCAGGTTGTCTACCGCCTGCGTGATCCTGTCGATCCTGGCAAGCTTTTCGTTGGTGAAAATATCGCCTTCCTCGAACTCAACACCCACCACCAGAACGTTGGCACCACCGAAACTGTCCTTAATGCTGTTGTGAAGCTCGATATACGGATGTTGCTGCGGCAGAAGGTCGGCGAAATCGGTATAGATTTTCAGTCCGGGAATGCGCAGCGCGAAGGCTAGTGTGAGAATGGCAATCACACCCAGCACCTTGCGCGGGTTGTTGAAAATCCACAGCTCTAACAAGTGCAGCATGTGGGTGAAACGGTGCAAACCAGGCATGGAGGAGCTCCTCAGTCAGTGCTGGCCGAGAAGGCCATGGGGATTTCAAGGTTCAGCAGAAGGCCGCGAGCACCTGCGGCGAGCAGTCGGTTATCGGACATCAATAGTCCGCTGCGCAAATACAGTGGCTGGTCAGAGTTGGAAATCTTCTGCCAGGAATTACCGGAGAGCTTCAGCACCGTAGCGTTGTCTGCCAGTGCGTACAGCCCGGAAGGGCCGGCAACGAACCCGAAAATCGGAGCATTGATTCCTGTAAGGGATCTTTCCCAGCTTTCTCCACCATCCATGGTGTGGTAGACGAATCCGTTCAGGCCGCCAACCCAACCCTCATTTTCTGAAACAAAATGACTCGTATGGGCGTAAAACTCCTCCGGGAGATAGCCGGCGTAATCCCAGCTTTTGCCACCGTCGCGGGTGTTGAGCACCATGCCGTACTCACCCGTGATGAAGGCACTTTCGGCATCGATGAACTGCAGGTTATTGAGGATGGCATCCTCGTTGAGGGTGGTTTCAGTCCAGGTCTCACCCTGGTTGCCACTGCTCTGAATGGTGGTGAAGCTGCCGGCGGCCCACCAGCTACCATCGGGGGCGCAGTCGGCTGTCATCATCTGTTCCTGGCTGGGAAGGGCGTGCGCCGTCCAGTTTTTACCACGGGTATCGCCGTGCCAGATTTCGTTATTAAACGTTAGTGCTATGAAGCTGCCATCAGGACAGGTCTCGACATCTATGAAGCTGCTGTCGGTGGGCAGAGGGATTCTTTTCCAGCTTTCGCCGTTGTCCGGGCTCCGCAGTAACGAGCCTGCGTTACCTGCAAGTACCACGAGCGACTCGTTCCGGGTCATGGATTGATAAAAGTCTGTACGCTTCAGGGGTTCTTGTGATTGCGCCCGCACAGCGTCGAGGTTAAGGGGCGCTTCGCAACCGGTCAGCAAGAGCGACGACAGAGCTGCGACGGCAAAGGTAGTTCGGAAGGTGCCGGTTGGGCACACCAAGGCATATTGCATGTTGCGTCACCGTCTTTGTTTTTGTGTGTAAAGCGACTTAACAGAGACTTAGCAACGGTTATGCCATGCTGGCTTTTATATTTTAAGTTATTGAAAAGAAAAAACTAAAACATTTCACCTGATTATTTTTTGGTCGGTAAAGTGCAGGGCTGTGGAATGATTTTTATCAAATAATCAAATGTAGATGGGAGGTTGCTGATTTCATCAAATAAAACATTGTCAGGAACATCCTTGTTCCGCAGAGACGGGGGCTAGCTCAGCTTTCCGAGAGAATTCCGGATTTTTTGAGCCGGTAAGCTAATGCGGGGCGGGTGAGTCCAAGCAGTCGTGCGGCTCCTGATACATTCTGGTTAGCCTCATCCATAGCTCGCTGCATCAGGGTTTTTTCCACTTCATCCAGGCTGACTCCGCAGTTCAGAATGTCGGCTGCCCAATGCCCGGATACGCTTTGAGTGCTGCCGGCTACAATCTGGCCTTCATAATCAATAACTTCCGTGGACTGGGACGAAGTCTGGTGGAATTCGCTATCCGGGACGACTGCAAAAAGCGCATCCTGGCCTATGGTCTCTTTGTTGTCGGTAAGTATCACACCCCGTTCAATAACGTTCTCCAGTTCACGAATATTGCCTGGCCAGCGATAGCGCAAACACAACTCCAGCGCTTTGTCAGAGAGCCCCAGTGTGCGCTTGTTGTACTCGGTCTGGAACTTTCGAAGAAAGTGCTCTGCCAGAAGTGGTAAGTCCTCCAGCCGCTCGCGCAAGGGCGGAATCTGTACTGGAAAAACATTGAGCCGGTAGTACAGATCGGCCCGGAATCTACCTGCTTCTACGGCTGTAGCGAGGCTTTCATTTGTTGCTGCGATGATCCGGACATTAACGGAGCGGGTTCGGTTGTCGCCAACTCGCTCAAGTTCACCCTCCTGAAGCACCCGCAACAGGGAGGCTTGTGCACGGGGTGTCAGTTCGACCACTTCATCAAGAAAGATGGTGCCGCCGTTTGCCCTCTCAAAACGTCCCGGCCTGGATTGATTGGCGCCGGTAAATGCGCCTTTCTCCACGCCGAAGAGTTCTGGTTCGATCAGATCGGGCGGAATGGCTGCGCAGTTGACAGCGATAAAAGGACCCTCAGCCCTCTCACTGCGCAAGTGCACACTGCGGGCAACAACTTCTTTGCCAACCCCGGTTTCTCCCAGCAGCAGCACCGAGACTTTGCCCAGTGCCGCCTTATCAATCATTTTGCAGACTTTGTTGTAGGAAGCCGACTGGCCAATCCCATAGTACTGGCCTTGCTGTTTTTCGAGACTGCTGCGCAGCGAGCTGACCTGGGATTGCAGGTCGTAAAGCTCCTCTATGATGGGATCAGCCTTGAAATAGCGGGCAAATTCTTCGGCATCTTCCCACTGCTCCGCAGGTTTCCCCACAATCACGCACTTCTCGTCTCCGCAGCCCCGGCAACTGATTTCGCGGAAGATGACCTCGCGCCCCATAAAGGAGGATGTATACGCACATGCGTAGCCCAGCAGAGCCCAGCAGGCTGGCTCGTCCATCTGTCCCAGCTCTGTTTGGCAGATCTCCACCTCGAAGGAGTCAACCCACTCTATTTCCGCATAGAAATCCCCAGCTTTCTGGTCGATGTCTACTTTTATGGGAATAACCTTGACCATGCCTTTCAGGGCGTGGAGTTGAGGGCCTGCCAGAAAAATATCGATCTCATCGCAGTGAGGACGAAGTTTTCGCGCCAACTCGGCATCCCTTAAACCAGACTGATAGCCGAGACGCAGGAAAAAGCCCTTTGCCCTCTCGACCCCCATGCTGTTGACGATTTCGCGACGAAACGCAGCCATCGCACTTACGGCCATCAACAGCATGCGCTGCTCACTAAGCCAGATTTTTCCTTCTGAGCTCAGGAATCGAATCTGATCTGTAAGGTCTTGATAATCTTTATATTTTAATTGTGATTTATAGCTGATAGCCATATCCGGATCTCTTATTATTTTTGTAATGAGTGAACGCGAACGCCCATTGAGAGTTTTATTTATATAACCCCTGATTGATGTCAAAAATCAACCAAATGGTAAAAATAATTGCGAGCCACCTAGGTGCGTCCGGACATCTCAGCATTTGCTCAATTTCCACTTTTTTTTTATTAAATGATCAACTTCTCCTGATCAAGTTCAAGGGTTATTACTCTGACCTCAGCTCTGCTGAGGCTTGGTGATTGTTTGGAAGTTCATTTGAAACAATGAGTTGGTATGGCTCCTGGTGGTTTCTGACAAATTGTGGCACAGCCGTTGCTCCACTCTTCTCAGCCAATAAAAAACACAAAGAGGTCAACGATGGAACAGCGAGCAAAGACCTTCAATGAACTAACCCGCTATATCCGGGTTCGCAGTGCACCGGACGACCGGTTTGTGGAATTCGATTTTGCGATCGGCCATCCCGAACTTTTCGTCGAGTTGGTGCTGCCCTGGGAAGCCTTTCGGATTTTCTGTGAGCACAACAACGTGGTGCACATGGACTCCGACATGATCCGTCAGATTGATGAAGACATGATCAAGTGGCGCTTTGGTGAGAAAGGCCACCGCTGAAGTCAGAAGATAAGCAGCGCCAACATCCAATTCATAAAAACAACGATGGGAAGGCAGACATGAGTGTTGAGATTAAAACCACCTCGGTGGAACCCATTCGCAATACCTACTCGGCTATTGCGCGTCGCTTTGGTGATAAGCCGGCAACTCGCTACCAAGAGGCCAGCTTTGACCTTGCGGCCACAACCAACTTCCATTATCGCCCGCTATGGGATCCGAAGCGCACCTTGAATGACCCCACACGAACAGCCTTGCGCATGGAAGATTGGTATGCGGTGACCGACCCGCGCCAGTTTTTCTACGGCGCCTACGTTGGCAATCGGGCAAAGATGCAGGAAGCAGCAGAAAGCAGTTTTGCGTTTTGTGACAAGCGTAACCTGCTCACCCGCCTGCCTGAGGAAACGCAAAAGCAGCTCCTGCGCCTTTTGGTGCCATTCCGCCACGTTGCGCTAGGCGCCAACATGAATAACAGCAAAATTGCCGGCGATTCGACAGCAACCACCGTGTCACAGATGCACATGTTTGCCGCTACCGATCACCTGGGTATGGGCCAGTATCTGTCTCGTATCGCACTGCTGCTTGATGGCAGTACCGGCACCGCTCTTGATGAGTCCAAAACCTATTGGATGGATGACGAGCTGTGGCAGCCATTGCGCAAACTGGTAGAGGGCATTTTGGTCGTTGATGACTGGTTCGAAATCACCCTTGTGCAGAACGTACTGCTTGATGGGCTCATGTATCCGCTGGTTTACGACCGGATGGATGCGTGGTTTGGCGAACAGGGAGCTGAAGATATATCCATGCTCACCGAGTTCCAACGCGACTGGTACAAGGAGTCCCTGCGCTGGACCAACGCCATGATTAAAACTGTCGTAGCTGAGAGTGGCCGTAACCGCGAGCAAGTCCAGAGCTGGGTGAAAAATTGGGAGCCTATGGTCTACGAGGCACTCAAGCCCATCGCTCAGGCCACAACGGGACTGGACGCTCTGGATGAACTCCGTGCCGAGCTTTCAGTCCGTCTTAAAAAAGCAGGTCTTGAAAGCACAGGAGTTCAGGCATGAGCCAGAAAGTATTTATGGCATTTCAGGACAACGACAACGCCCGTTATCTGGTAGAGGCGATCGTTACAGATAATCCGGAGGCCGAGGTGCAACATTCGCCGGCGATGATTCGCATTACCGCTGAGAAGCGTCTGGTGATCAATCGGGAAACAATGGAAGAAACACTTGGCCGGGATTGGGAAGTTCAGGAAATGCTGCTCGAGGTTATTAGCATTGGCGGCAATGTCGACGAAGACGACGACCATTTCATTGTTTCGTGGAATTGATCAGGAGATCCAACATGGCTAGCAAAAACAAGAAGCTGAACCTTAAAGACAAATATCAGTATCTGACGCGTGATATGGCGTGGGAGCCTACCTACGAGAAGCACGAAGACATCTACCCGGATGAGAGTTTTGAAGGCATCAAGATCCTTAACTGGGACCAATGGGAAGATCCGTTCCGCCTGACCATGGATACCTACTGGAAGTATCAGGCTGAGAAGGAAAAGAAGCTTTACGCCATTTTTGATGCGTTTGCCCAGAATAACGGCCAACAGAATATTACAGATGCCCGCTACGTCAACGCTTTAAAGCTGTTCCTTTCCGGCATATCACCCGTTGAATACGCTGCATACCAAGGTTATGCGCGAGTGGGCCGGCAGTTTAGTGGTGCCGGTGCGCGAGTAGCCTGCCAGATGCAAGCGATTGACGAGTTGCGCCATGCGCAAACCCAACAACACGCGATGAGTCACTACAACAAGCACTTCAACGGATTGCACGATGCCTCGTATCAGCACGATCGGGTCTGGTTTCTGTCGGTTCCCAAATCCTTTTTTGATGATGCACGTTCTGCCGGCCCGTTTGAGTTCCTGACTGCAATTTCCTTCTCGTTTGAATACGTGTTGACCAACCTGTTGTTTGTTCCCTTCATGTCTGGTGCCGCCTACAACGGAGATATGGCAACGGTTACATTCGGCTTTTCCGCGCAGTCGGATGAAGCACGCCATATGACGCTGGGTCTTGAGGTCATCAAGTTCATTCTGGAGCAACACGAAGACAACGTGCCCATCATTCAGAAGTGGGTCGACAAGTGGTTCTGGCGCGGTTTTCGCCTGTTGAGCCTGGTAGGCATGATGATGGACTACATGCTGCCCAACAAGGTGATGTCCTGGGCTGAGGCCTGGGAAATGTATTACGAGCAAAGCGGTGGTGCCCTGTTCAAGGATCTTGAGCGTTATGGCATTCGCCCGCCCAAGTATCAGGATGTTGCCAACGCCGCCAAAAATCATTCCAGCCACCAAACCTGGGCCACGTTCTATCAGTACAGCCAGGCGACCAACTTCCACACCTGGATGCCTCAGGAAGACGAGATGGCCTGGTTGTCTGAGAAGTACCCCGAGACTTTCGACAAGTACTACCGTGACCGCTTCGAGCATTGGGACAAGGAGCAAAAGAAAGGGAACCGCTTCTATAACAACACGCTTCCCCAGCTTTGTCAGGTGTGTCAGATACCAAACATTATGACCGAGAAAGACGACCCGACGGTGTTCAGCCATCGCCAGGTCAAGCACGAAGGTGAGCGTTATCACTTCTGTTCGGATGGTTGCTGCGACATTTTCAAGAACGAACCTGAAAAGTACATCCAGGCTTGGCTGCCCGTGCATCAGATTTATCAGGGTAACTGCGGCGGTGCGGACGTAGCGACAGTGGTTGAGAAGTATTACCACATCGTTCCTGGCGTCGACAATATGGAATATCTCGGCTCGCCCGATCACCAGCGCTGGCTGGATATCAAAGGTCTGAAGCCCCTCTCGACAAGTCGTCAAAAGAAAACGGCCGCCTGACCGGGTTTGCCCGCCCTCCTGGCTGGAGCCAGGGCGGGCCTTGTATAACAAAAAGGAGTGCACCATGAGTGTTAACGCTATTTCCGAGTATCACGCAGAACCCAAAGACCGCGTCGAGAATTTCAATGGCATGCAGTTGCTTTACGTCTATTGGCCTCATCACCTGATGTTCTGCGCCCCTTTCGCGATGTTGGTAGCGCCGGATATGACCTTCGGTGCTTTTGTGGACGAACTGCTCAAACCTGCGGTTGCGGGGCACCCGGATTCTGAAACCGCGGATTTCCTGAGTGCGCAGTGGCGGCTTAACGAGGAAGCATTCACGCCGGACCTCGCGGCCACACTGATCGCCAATGGTATTGACCACAAGAGCATGCTGACCGTAACCACACCGGGCCTGGAAGGTATCCAGGGTTCTGCATCCTGAGGACTGAGTGATGAGCTATACCGTTACCATCGAACCGATTGGCGAACAGATTGAAGTTGAAGATGGCCAGACTATCCTGCAGGCCGCACTGCGCCACGGTGTGTGGTTACCGTTTGCCTGCGGTCACGGAACCTGCGCGACCTGCAAAGTCCAGGTGATCGACGGTGATGTGGATGTGGGTGAAGCCTCACCCTTTGCGCTGATGGACAGCGAGCGTGAGGAAGGCAAGGTTCTGGCCTGCTGCGCCACCCTTGAAAGTGACGTCACCATCGAAGCGGATATTGATGTGGATGAGGACTTTGAGGGCTATCCAGTTGAGGATTATCAGGCCACCGTTATGGAAGTCGTCGACCTGTCGCCGACCATCAAAGGTGTGCATCTTAAGCTCGACCGGGCGATGACCTTTCAGGCTGGCCAGTACATCAACATCGAGCTGCCTGGCGTCGAGGGACCCAGAGCCTTTTCCCTGGCTAATCCTCCCAGTCGCTCAGATGAGGTGGAACTGCATGTTCGGCTGGTCGAAGGCGGGGCAGCGACAACCTATGTTCATCATCAGCTCAAAGTAGGCGACACCTTGAGCCTGTCTGGTCCTTACGGGCAGTTTTTCGTACGCAGCTCGCAGCCGGGCGACCTTATATTTATTGCCGGCGGCTCAGGGCTTTCCAGTCCTCAGTGCATGATTCTGGACCTGCTGGAACAGGGTGACGAGCGCAAAATCGTGTTGTTCCAGGGCGCCCGCAATATGGACGAACTCTATAACCGTGAGCTCTTCGAAGCACTGGATCGTGACCATGAAAACTTCACCTATGTTCCAGCCCTGAGCCAGGCGGAAGGCGACGCCAGTTGGCAGGGCTTCAAGGGCTATGTGCACGATGCCGCGAAAGCATATTTTGACCACCGTTTTTCCGGTCTGAAAGCCTATCTCTGCGGGCCTCCTCCGATGATTGATGCTGCCATCACCGCACTGATGCAGGGCCGCCTGTTCGAGCGGGACATTTTCATGGAGAAATTCCTCACGGCGGCCGACGGAGCAGAAGATGCACAGCGTTCTGCCCTGTTCAAAAAGATATAAGCGAGGCCAGTCATGGGAGAGACGTATCAGGTCACTGAGCAACGCAGCGGTCAGACGTTCCGATGTAAAGCCGGCCAAAGCGTCCTCAAAGCCATGGAGCAGCAGGGGCTGAAGTGCGTGCCGGTAGGCTGCAGGGGCGGCGGTTGTGGCTTCTGCAAGATCACTGTGCTCAACGGCGATTTTGAGTGTGGAAAGATGAGCCGGGTGCATGTCCCCCCGGGAGCAATTGGAGAGGGTGAGGTGCTGGCCTGCCGCATCTACCCACTGGGCAATCTGATTATTGAATGCCGTCCGCAACCTGCGGGCAGGCTCGCGAGCGAGCACACAACAACAAAAGTACTGAGGTAAGCATCATGAAGAAGGGTGTAATGCGTCCCGGCCACGTTCAGATCCGTGTTCTCGATATGGATGAGGCCGTCAAACATTATAAGGACCTTTTGGGCCTTATCGAAATGGACCGTGATGACCAGGGCCGCGTGTACCTGAAGGGCTGGACGGAAGTGGACAAGTTCTCCGTCGTCCTTAGGGAAGCTGACGAGCCTGGCATGGACTTTATGGGCTTTAAATGCCTCAACGAAGACGTGCTGGGCCAGTTGCGCAGTGAACTCATCGAGCGTGGCTGCGAGGTTGAAGATATCCCTGCGGGCGAACTGAGAGATTGTGGGCGGCGGGTTCGTTTTATTGCGCCTACGGGCCATGCCTTTGAACTCTACGCCACCAAAAAGCAGACCGGTAAATGGGGCGTAGGCAATCACAACCCGGAAGCTTGGCCGCGCGGCCTTGAGGGTATAAAGGCAACACGCTTTGACCACTGCCTGCTCTATGGCCCGAACCTGGATGAAACTCTGGATCTGTTCCGGGATGTGCTCGGTTTTGACTTGGCAGAACAGGTCATTGCGCCTGATGGCAAGCGGGTTGCTCAGTTTTTGACGGTCAGTACCAAGGCTCATGATATCGCGTTTATTCATCACGAAGAGCCGGGCAAATTTCACCACGCGTCGTTTTTCCTGGAGACCTGGCAGGATGTTCTCAAGGCGGCAGATCTGCTGTCCATGACAGACACCTCCATTGATATTGGCCCGACCCGTCACGGCCTCACCCATGGCCAGACCATCTACTTCTTTGACCCCTCCGGTAACCGAAATGAAGTGTTTGCAGGCGGTGATTACCACTACCCGGACCACGAACCGGTGACCTGGGATGCAGAAGAACTGGGCAAGGCCATCTTCTACCACGACCGGGTTCTGAACGAGCGCTTCCTGACGGTTCTGACGTGAATCTCCTTTGGTTTAACAGGGCATAGCAGCAATGAAAGAAATCAAGCACTACATCAACGGGCAATACGTGGGTTCGGCCGGTGGCCGGCTGTTCGACAACGTTAACCCGGCTACCGGCAAAGTGATCGCCAAGGTTCACGAAGCCGGGCGAGAGGAAGTGGATGCGGCCGTGCAGGCGGCGAAAGCTGCCCTGCGTGGCCCTTGGGGCAAAATGACCCTGGATCAACGCGGTGCCATTCTGCACAAGGTGGCGGACGGTATTAACGCGCGTTTCGACGAGTTTCTGAACGCCGAATGCCTGGATACCGGCAAGCCGAAATCTATGGCCAGCCACATCGACATTCCCCGGGGTGCGGCGAACTTCAAAGTGTTCGCGGACATGGTCAAGAGCGTGCCCACGGAATCGTTTGAAATGCCAACGCCGGATGGCACCGGAGCAATTAACTACGCGGTACGTCGGCCTAAAGGTGTGATTGGGGTGATCAGCCCCTGGAACCTGCCGTTGCTGCTGATGACCTGGAAAGTGGGGCCGGCCCTGGCGTGCGGTAACACGGTTGTGGTCAAGCCTTCGGAAGAAACGCCGACGACGACGGCGTTGCTGGGGGAGGTAATGAAAGACGCCGGCGTTCCGGATGGCGTATTCAACGTGGTTCACGGTTTCGGCGGCGACTCCGCGGGCTCCTTCCTGACCGAACACCCTCTGGTGGATGGTTTTACCTTTACCGGTGAAACCGGCACGGGCGAAGTCATCATGAAATCTGCGGCCAGGGGCATTCGTGACATTTCCCTGGAATTGGGGGGCAAGAATGCCGGGCTGGTGTTCGCTGATTGCGATATGGACAAGGCGATTGAGGGCACCATGCGCTCCGCGTTTGTCAACTGCGGTCAGGTATGCCTGGGCACAGAGCGGGTCTATGTCGAGCGTCCGATCTTTGATGAGTTTGTAGCCCGACTTAAAGCCGGTGCTGAAGAGCTCAAAGTTGGTCCTCCCAACGACCCCGAGGCCGATATGGGGCCTCTGGTCAGTCTCAAGCACCGGGAGAAAGTTCTGTCCTTCTATCAGAAAGCGGTGGATGACGGCGCGACGGTCGTCACCGGTGGTGGTGTGCCGGATATGCCGGAAGAACTGGCAGGTGGTGCCTGGATACAGCCTACCATCTGGATCGGCCTGGCAGATGACTCGGCCGTGGTGACCGACGAAATTTTCGGCCCCTGTTGCCACATTCGCCCCTTCGACACCGAAGAGGAAGCCATCGAGCTTGCCAACAGCCTTCCTTACGGGCTCGCATCTGCGATCTGGAGTGAAAACATCACTCGCGCCCACCGTGTTGCGGGCCAGATTGAAGCCGGAATTATCTGGGTGAACAGCTGGTTCCTACGGGATTTACGCACCTCGTTCGGTGGCAGCAAACAGTCGGGTATTGGCCGTGAGGGTGGTGTGCACTCCCTGGAGTTCTACACCGAGATGAAAAACATCTGCGTCAAGCTATGAGGCGGGTATGACGGTGAACGTGGCAACCACAACCAGCCCCGAGATTGGTCGCGAAATTGTCGCGGCGGGTTACCGGACGAATCTGCACGACGAGGGTGACGGCTTCCCGGCCATGCTGATCCACGGTTCCGGTCCCGGGGTAACTGCCTGGGCGAACTGGCGGCTGGTCATTCCAGAGCTGGCCCGCCAGCGCAGAGTAGTAGCACCGGACATGCTGGGGTTTGGCTACAGCGAGCGCCCGGAAGATCAGTTCTACAGCCGGGACCGATGGGTCGACCACGCGGTGGGGGTAATGGATGAATTGGGTTTAAAGCGGGTGGATCTGATCGGTAACTCCTTTGGCGGTGGGATTGCCCTGGCTCTGGCAATTCGGTACCCCGAACGGGTTCGCCGGCTGGTACTCATGGGCAGCGTAGGGGTGAGTTTTCCGATCACCCGGGGGCTGGATGAAGTGTGGGGCTACCAACCGTCCTTTGAATCCATGCGCCAGCTTCTGGACACCTTTGCCTTTGATCGGAATCTGGTGAATGACGAGTTGGCCGAGTTGCGCTATTTGGCCAGCATCCGCCCCGGTTTTCAGGAGTCATTTGCCGCTATGTTTCCGGCGCCACGCCAACGTTGGGTGGATCGCCTGGCCAGCCCGGAAGCGGACATTCGTGCCTTGCCCCACGAAGCGCTGGTCATCCACGGCCGTGAAGACCAGGTGATTCCTGTTCAGGCGTCCCTGACACTCGCAAACTGGATCGATCGATCCCAGCTTCATGTCTTTGGCCGATGTGGTCACTGGACTCAGATTGAACACGCCAATCGCTTTGCGCGATTGGTCAACGATTTTCTCAGCGAAGCCGACGCTATGGCTTCAGGAGCACATTAATGGAACAGAAACGAATCCAGGAACTGGGTGACGAACTTTACCAGGCCATGCTGGCCCGCGAAGCCGTTGATCCACTCACCAGTCGCGGCGAAGACATCACCATCACCGACGCTTACCACATATCCCTGCGCATGTTGGAGCGTCGGCTGGCCGCCGGAGCGTCGGTAATCGGCAAGAAAATCGGGGTGACCAGCGAGGCGGTGCAGAACATGCTCAACGTGCACCAACCGGATTTTGGCTATCTGACCGATGACATGGTGTTCAATAGCGGCGAAGTCATGCCCATCAGCGACCGGTTGATCGCGCCTCGGGCCGAAGGCGAGATTGCTTTTATCCTGAAGAAAGACCTGATCGGGCCGGGTGTGACCAACGCCGATGTGTTGGCCGCTACCGAGTGTGTGATGCCCTGTTTCGAGATTGTCGACTCCCGTATCCGTGACTGGAAAATCGCGATTCAGGACACCATTGCTGACAACGCCTCCTGCGGCCTGTTTGTGCTGGGTGACCAGGCCGTCTCACCGCGCAAAGTGGATCTGGTGACCTGCGGCATGGTGGTTGAAAAGAACGGTGCCGTGCTGAGCGCCGGGGCCGGTGCTGCCGCTTTGGGTTCGCCAGTGAACTGCGTTACCTGGCTTGCCAACACGCTGGGCGAGTTTGGTATTCCGCTAAAAGCCGGTGAAGTCATTCTCTCCGGTTCGTTGGTGCCACTGGAGCCGGTCAAGGCCGGAGATTATATGCGCGTGGACATCGGCGGCATTGGCAGCGCCTCCGTGCGCTTCTCCTGAAGTTAATGAAAGGAGGTAGGTTTATGGCCCGTTTAGAACCGTTACCCGCCCAGGCTAACGAAGAGCTGGGAGAGAAGTTCGCCTTCTTCGAGCGCACGCTGGGTTTCGTTCCCAACAGTTTTCTGGTGATGCAACGTCGCCCGGAGCTCGTCAAGGCAGTGACGACCTTGTCGGCAGCGGTATACGACCCCAAGGGCGAGGTGGATCTTGGATTCAAACGCTTAATCGGCCACGTGGCGAGCGCCGCGGCCGGTTGCCAATACTGCCGTGCCCACACTGCCGTCAGCGCCAGTCGTCACGGTATCCCGGCGGAGAAGCTGGAAGCAGTCTGGGACTTTCACAACAGCGCCCTGTTCAACGAGCGCGAAAAGGTGGCTCTGGAGTTCGCACTGGCCGCCGCATCTCAGCCCAATGGCGTGACCGACGAGTTATTTGAACAGCTGCGCGTTCACTGGAATGAGGGCGAGATCGTAGAACTGCTGAGCGTTGTAGGCTTGTTTGGCTTTTTTAACCGATGGAACGACAGCCTGGCGACGCCTCTGGAGGCGGAGCCAGAGGCAGTCGCCAATGCACACCTGGCTGCCAGCGGCTGGAACGCTGGAAAACATGGCCGTCAGGCCTGGATACGGAACACAGAGGATTAAACGATGGCCAAGAAATTGAAAGCAGCCATCATCGGTTCGGGCAATATAGGCACCGACCTGATGATCAAGGTTCTGCGTAATGGTAAGCACATTGAAATGGGTGTCATGGTGGGAATCGACCCTGAATCCGACGGGTTGGCACGTGCCAGCCGCATGGGTGTTGCGACTACCCATGAAGGGGTGGATGGTCTGGTAAACATGCCGGAATTTGCCGATATCGATATCGTCTTTGACGCCACCTCAGCCAGTGCCCACATGCACAACGAAGTGTTCCTGCGTGGCCATAAGGAGAGCCTGAAGATTGTTGATCTGACACCGGCGGCCATCGGCCCCTACTGTGTTCCGGTCGTCAACCTTGAGCAGAATCTGCAGGAAGGTAATGTCAATATGGTGACCTGTGGCGGCCAAGCCACCATTCCGATGGTGGCAGCAGTGTCACGTATTGCGAAAGTGCACTACGCCGAGATTGTGGCGTCTATTTCCAGCAAGTCTGCCGGTCCTGGTACCCGTGCCAACATTGACGAGTTTACCGAAACTACATCCAGAGCCATTGAGGTGGTTGGAGGAGCCCAAAAGGGCAAGGCAATTATCATCCTGAATCCGGCTGAGCCGCCACTGCTGATGCGGGACACGGTTTACGTATTGTCTGAGGCGGCGGATGAAGCCGAAGTGGAAGCTTCAGTTGAGGAAATGGTGGCTGCGGTTAACAGTTACGTACCTGGCTATCGCCTGAAGCAGAAAGTGCAATTCGACCGGATTCCGGCGGATCAGCCGATCAATGTTCCGGGCCTGGGACGCTTCAGCGGCCTGAAAACCTCCATCTTCCTGGAAGTAGAAGGCGCCGCCCATTATCTTCCGGCCTATGCCGGCAACCTCGACATCATGACCTCTGCAGCACTCGGTACAGCCGAGCGTATTGCCGAGTCGCTGGTCAACTGAGGAGACAGAATCATGACGTTTAATCCCGGAAAAAAACTGTATATCTCCGACGTGACCCTGCGCGATGGAAGCCACGCCATCCGGCACCAGTATTCGATCAAGAACGTGCAGGACATTGCCCGTGCTCTGGACGAGGCCAAAGTTGATAGCATTGAAGTGGCCCACGGTGACGGGCTTCAGGGATCCAGCTTCAACTATGGCTTCGGGGCCCACACCGATCTGGAGTGGATCGAAGCCGTGGCAGAAGTGGTCACCCACGCGAAAATCGCGACGTTGTTGTTGCCTGGCATTGGCACTGTTCACGATCTGGATGCTGCGTATAACGCTGGTGCGCGTGTTGTTCGGGTTGCCACACACTGTACAGAAGCAGATGTGTCACGGCAGCACATCGAACACGCCCGCAAGTTGGGTATGGATACGGTTGGCTTTTTAATGATGAGCCATATGCAGACCCCACAGGGCTTGGCTGAGCAAGCCAAGTTAATGGAGGATTTTGGTGCTACCTGCCTGTATGTCGTGGATTCTGGCGGGGCCATGGGCATGCACGACATTCGCGATCGCTTTCGCGCGCTGAAAGATGTGCTGAAGCCCGAAACGCACACCGGCATGCACGCACACCATAACCTCAGCCTGGGGGTGGCCAACTCCATTGTGGCCGTGGAAGAGGGCTGCGATCGTATTGATGCGAGCCTTGCCGGTATGGGCGCAGGAGCAGGTAACGCACCTCTGGAAGTGTTCGTTGCCGCCGCGGAGCGTATGGGCTGGGAGCATGGTACTGATCTTTACACGCTGATGGATGCGGCCGATGACATTGTGCGCCCGTTGCAGGATCGTCCGGTGCGGGTGGACCGCGAAACCCTGGCGTTGGGTTATGCCGGGGTGTACTCCAGCTTCCTGCGCCATGCCGAAGTGGCGGCGCTGAAGTATGGTCTGAAAGCTGTGGATATTCTGGTAGAGCTCGGCCGCCGCCGCATGGTAGGTGGTCAGGAAGACATGATTGTGGACGTGGCGCTGGACCTTCTGGCCGCCCAAAAGGAGCAAAACGCATGAGTAAGACATTGAGCCGCGAACAGGTTCTGGCCATGGCGGAACACGTCGAAAACGCCGAGTTGCAGGCTTACGATATTACCAAGGTCACCAATGACTACCCGGACATGACCTTTGAGGATGCCTACGACGTACAGTGGGAAATCCGCCGCCGCAAGGAAGGGCGTGGCAACAAAATTGTCGGCTTGAAAATGGGCCTGACCTCTTGGGCCAAGATGGCACAGATGGGTGTGGAAACCCCAATTTATGGATTCCTGGCGGACTACTTTAGCGTGCCCGATGGTGGTGTGGTGAACACCAAGGAGCTGATCCATCCAAAAATCGAAGCCGAGATTGCCTTTGTCACCAAGGCTCCCCTGAAAGGTCCGGGTTGCCATATCGGTGATGTACTGGCGGCCACCGATTTTGTGATTCCGGCGGTAGAGGTGATCGACTCCCGCTATAAGGACTTCAAGTTTGATCTGGTGAGCGTGGTGGCTGATAACGCTTCGTCCACCCGGTTTATTACCGGTGGCCAGATGGCCGACGTGGCGGAGTTGGATCTGAAGACGCTGGGTGTGGTGGTCGAGAAAAACGGTGAAGTGGTTGATGTCGGTGCCGGCGCATCGGTATTGGGTCATCCGGCGTCCAGCGTGGCGATGCTGGCGAACCTGTTGGCCGAGCGGGGCGAACATATCCCGGCGGGCACCTTCATCATGACGGGCGGCATTACCGCCGCCATCTCGGTAGAGCCCGGTGACAACATCACTGTGCGTTATCAGGGCCTGGGTACAGTGTCTGCCCGCTTCGAGTAAGGAGGGTGTATGCCGATTGCCCAGTTGTATGTCATTGAAGGCAGGACGGACGAGCAGAAAGAAACTCTGATCCGGGAAGTGAGTGAAGCCATGGCTCGCTCTCTGGACGCACCTATCGAACGTATCCGGGTGATGATTACCGAGATGCCGAAACAGCACTTCGGGATAGCCGGCCAGTCGGCGAAAAAGATGGGGCGTTAGCCGACAAGGTGTTGGCACATGGACGGGCTACAGCCCCCTGCGTCAGAAGGAGATAGCCGGTATTACGTCAGTGGGATTGCGCAGGTCTTGCTGGTATTTAATCATCTTAAACCGGATGATTGAAGAAATTGCATAAAGAGGCCTGTATACCATGCTCAGCATACTCATGATCGGCGCAGGGGGTATTGGCGGCTATTACGGTGCGCGGCTGGCTGAGGCGGGCCACCGGGTTGTTCTTACGGCTCGTGGCGCGCACCTCACTGCCCTGCAGACAAAGGGCCTAGAGGTTCACTATGAAGGGCGGCTGATAAAATGCCACATCCCGGCCGTTGATCATGCTGCACTGATAAAAAACTACCAGCCCTGCGATTTCGATGTCATTGCCATTGCTCTCAAATCCACCGCGACAGAAGCGGTGCTGGATGAGCTTGGCCCCTGGCTGGCGCAAAGTGATGTGCCGGTTTTGTCGTTGCAAAATGGTGTGGACAACGAGCCCATGATCGCGCAGGTGCTTGGCGAAAGCCGTGTTCTGGGCGGGTTAGCGGTTCGCATCGGTGGCCATATCGTTGAGCCAGGTGTGGTTGAGGCAGAAGGTGTTGCCCAGATTGTTATGGGTGAGTGGCCCTGTGTTCCGGATGAGCAGCACGCCCGTCGCCCGCTTCTGGAAATCCTGCAAAACGCTTTTGAGCAGGCTGGCATTCCTACGACGGTTTCAGATGATATTCGCTACGAGCTCTGGCGCAAGTTGGTGATCAACAACGGCGTCAACCCGATTTCTGCCCTCACTGGGCTGGACACGCAGAGCCTGACCCGACACCCGCAATTCAGCCGGATTGTGTATGGCATGATGGCGGAGACAGCCGCCGCGGCAAAGGCTGACGGCCTGGAGCTTGGCAAGGCGGATGTCGACGAGATGTTCGGGCTGATCAGCAGCTTTAATGCGATCAAAACATCGATGCTGGTTGATAAGGAAAAAGGCCGCCCCCTGGAATTGGACAGTATTGCAGGGGCGGTGCTTCGTCGTTCCAGAGAGCTTGGTATCGATGCACCTTACACCGCTACTGTGAATGCTCTTCTTGAACATGGCCTGGGCTAGCGGTCCGTCAGCTTGATTTCGATACGCCGGTTTTTCTGCAGTGCCTCGGGTGTTGTGCCCTCTGCAACGGGAAAGAACTCGCCAAATCCTGCAGCGACCATCCGGTTTTGTGGCACGTTCTGGTTCGCAAGATAGCGGACTACTGCTACCGCCCGGGCGGTTGATAGTTCCCAGTTGGAAGGGAACTGGGGGGTGTTGATCGGGATCAGGTCGGTATGGCCGTCAATGCGCAGAATCCAGTCCAGGTCGTCGGGGATTGTTTTAACGACATCGAGCAACACGCCGGCCAGCTTGTCGAGCTCGCGCTTGCCTGCGTCGCCCAACTGGGCTGAGCCGGAGGCGAACAGCAGTTCGGATGGCAGCAGGAAGCGGTCGCCGACAATGCGGATATTTTCATTGGCGGCCAGAATGTTCCGCAACCGTGAGAAAAATTCGGACTGATACTGCTCCAGTTGGTTGATGCGCTCTGCCAGCAGTGTGTTGAGGCGTCGGCTGACATTTTCCAGTTCGTCTTCCTTGTCGACGGTCATCTCTTTTTGCAGTTTCAGCGCAGCGGTTATCTGTCGCAGTTGGTTCTGGAGTGATGCAATCTGATTGGAAAGCCGCAGGATCATGTTCTGCTGGCTGGCAGAAAGCTCGTCCTTGTCATCCAGCTCCTGGTTCATGTTCGCGAGTCTTTCAGTCCGCGCTTCGGCGTCGGCGGTTAGTTGCATCAACTGGTTGCGGGAGGCATTCAGCCGATCCTGCAGGTCTTCGTTCTGGGCCAGGCTGTCGCTGAAGTTGCTCTGAACGGTGAGCATTTGTTGCTCCAGAGCTTCTGTTTTGCTCTGTTCCAGCCCCAATAACTGAGATATCTCATTCAGTCGCTGGTTTAATCGAGCCAGCTCAGAGTTGCGGTCAGACAGCGTCTGAGACAGAAAAAGCTGGCTGACCACGTAAATCAGCAGCATGAAAATCACCAGCATGAGCAGGGCGGAGAGCGCGTCTACGTACCCCGGCCAGACGTTGGTGGTGCTTCGGCTCCGGCGTCTGGATCCGATCATGGCTGGTGTTCATTGCTGGTAAATGGGTCCAACAAGTTGGTCACGCCGGTCAGCCATTCTTCCAGCCCATCGTAGAAACGGTTCTGGGCATGGCCGGCCTGGATATCAAGAAAGCCCAGAATCAGTGAGCCACCAAGGCCGAGCAGTGACGAACTGAATGCCGTCCCCATGCCCTGCAAGGGCGTCAGCAACCCCGTCTGAAGATCCGCAAATACCTTGCCGAAGTCGCCCTGGCCCATATCCAGGTTGGTAATGACCTCGCCAACGGCATTGATGGTGCCCAACAACCCCCAGAAGGTGCCGAGAAGGCCAAGAAAAACCAATAGATTGATAAAGTAGCGTGTGATTTCACGCTGCTCGTCCATCCGGGAGTGAATGCCATCCAGAACCGTTCGGAGGGACATGGTCGAGAGCGTGAAACGGTCACGCTTCGACTCTTCACCCAGCTGCCGGGCCAGTGGCTTGAGCAAGCGGGGTTCTTCCAACACTGACAGGCCTGAATGGCCGGTGCGGAACTGGGCAATCCAGCGCAGCTCAGGGAACAACACGAATACCTGGCGATAGGTGAGGCCGATGCCGACAATCAGAACGCCAACAATTAACAGGTTGAAGACCCAGTTCGCCATAAATGCGGTGGCCAAGGGCTTGTGGACCAACACGCCGACGACAACAACAACCGCCAGAAAAAAGGTCATCCAGAAAAGGGTGTGTTTTGGATTACTCATGAAAAAAGCCAGCCTTTTGAGATGTTCTTCAAAACGTTAGCACAGACTGGCGGAACTTGGGGCTTAATTGGCGGAAGAATATATGACAGAGCGTTCCCCGGCGGGACAAACCGCCGCGCCGGGGGTTATTCATCCAGATTTCAGCCTTGCTGCAGCGCCTGAACCATCGCTTTGGCCGCGCCTTCGGATGAGGCCGGGTTTTGACCAGTAATCAGCTTGCCATCCACAACAATGTGTGGAGCCCAGTCGTCACCCTTGGAGTAGGTTGCGGTATTTTCCTTCAGCATGTCTTCGAGCAGAAAAGGTACGATTGATGCGAGACCAACTGCTTCCTCTTCGCTGTTGCTGAAGCCGGTGACTTGGCGACCACCAACCAGGTTCTGCCCCGGTTTGATCTCGACATTTTTAAAAACAGCGGGTGCGTGGCAGACGGCGCCGATAACTTTGCCTTGCTCGTAAGCGGCTTTGATCAGAGCGACAGATTTTTCATCGTTCACCAAGTCCCACATAGGGCCATGGCCACCCGGGTAGAAGACCGCATCAAACCCGTTCATATCGACATCGCTGAGTTTTTTCGTGCTGGCGAGCGATTCTTTGGCGTGTGCATCCTCCTGAAAACGGCGGGTAGTGTCTGTGAGCGCTTCGTCGGCTTCGCTGTTGGGGTCAACTGGTGGCTTGCCGCCTTTAGGTGATGCGATGGTGATATTTGCACCTGCGTCGCGGAATACATAATAGGGCGCAGTGAATTCTTCCAGCCAAAAGCCGGTTTTATGGCCAGTGTCGCCCATCTGGTCGTGGGAAGTCAGAACCATGAGAATGTTCATAGTGCGCGTCCTTTTCGTTGAGTAGTAAAAGTCACCTGTTTTACCAGACTTGTTACCTTCTCTGGTGCTGCTAATCCGATAATTCAACCATTGGAATATGCGTCTGTTTACGTAACCGAAGCGGTCACAGATCTGAGAGCGTCTATACTGCATACAGGTTGCTTTCGATAGATTGATTAGAGAGGGCGAGGGAATGCTTGTTGAGAGGTGATAAATAATGCGAGCACTGACTGCCGTCTTGCTGGTGGCGATGTCTCTTGCCGTGAGTGCTCAGCAAGGCACCGAAACCGTTCGTGCCCTCACAGTTACGGTGGGCGCCAATCATGCTCCGCCTTATCGAATTATTGAAGGCGGGCCACCCTCAGGCCTCTACGTAGAAATTTTCAAGGAAATCACGGATCGGCTGGGCTGGAACACCCATTATCGTGAAGCTCCTTTCCGGCGGGTCCTGAAATTGATTCAGCAGGGCGAGGTAGATGTCATGCTTGGCGCCCTGAAGACGTCGGAGAGAGATGAACTGATGGCGTTTGTTGCGCCGGCCTTTCCGCCGGAGCGCAGACTGTTTTTGTATCATAACGACGCCAACCGTATTGAACGTTATGCGGATCTTTACGGGAAAACCATTGGGGTACTGGAGGGTTCCAGTTACTTCACGCGGTTTGATAACGATGAGCAGCTGCGTAAAGAAGCCGCCCCGCGGTATGAAAACCTGGTGCTTATGATGGAAAAAGGCAGGGTGGATGTTGTTGTTGCCCCGGAACTTATAGGGATGTATTCGGTTCGTGAGCTTGGCCTGCCGGTCAACGTGTCTCCATTTTACATGCCCGGTGAGCGTTCCTGGATCGCAGTTGCCAAAACGTCGCCGGTGCTGGAATATTCAGACGACATACGCGCTGCGCTCAAGCTGATAGAATCTGAGGGTATATACGAAGATCTGATAGTGAAGTATATGGATCAGTACGCCCGATGAACCCGCAAGGTAGTCCGGTCCTTTTAGCTTACTTGGCCGAAATACACGCTTCTCCGTTCCGGGAACCAGGATGATCGCTCGTTTTTCAGCTTTCAGGAAAACACGGTATATGACTGTCAGCTTGCTCGCCCCTTTGCTGATAGTCGTTATTGTGTTCTGTAGATCCGGAGTGGCGGAGCCTCTGTGTAAAACACTCACGGTGAGCGGCAATCCGGAGTACCCGCCACTGCTATGGGAGGCTCCTGGAAATTCGGGGCAGCTTACGGGTGCTGCAACGGCTTTGCTGCAGGAAATTCTTGAAACTATGGGTGTGGAGCTCCAGGTTCGGAATCTCGGCTCTTGGGCACGCGTCCAGCGCCTGGCAAGGGTGGGTGAGCTTGATATGATTGCCGGTGCTTTCATCACATCAGAGCGTATCCGGTATATGGATTATCTGTTGCCGCCTTTTATCCATCTTCCGACCGCCGTCTGGGTGCCCAAAGATCGGGTGTTTGAGTATCGACACTGGCCCGATCTGGTTGGAAAACAGGGAGGCACGCTAATCAACAACAGTTTTGGGCAAGGCTTTGATCGCTATGCGGCAAAAAATCTGGAGATTATGGGGGTCAGAACTATTGAACAATCGTTTGAGATGGCCTTGGCCGGGCGAGTGGATTACGTTTTGTATGAGCGCTTGCAGGGTCAGGTAAAACTCCAGCGTATTGGGCTGGCAGAAGAATTTTTATCTCTGGACGTGCCCGTCAGCAACGAAGGGCTTTTCTTCACGTTTTTCAAGAACTCGCCATGCAACACGTTTGAATTCCGTGAGCGCATTGCAGATCTCCTGTATATACTGACTCTTTCAGGGCGCATGGATGAAATTATCAGTGAATACACGACCCGCTACATGTTCTCGCAGCCTCAGTAGCTGTTGGGAGCTTTTTTTAAACCCGTCAGAGAGTTCTTGTCAGCATGGCAATCTGGACCCGCAAACCGGACCTTGAGTACCTCGCTAAGGCCAGCGCTAACACTGCAGTCAGCCACATGGGTATTGAGTACACCGAGATTGGTGATGATTACGTGACAGGCCGCATACCGGTCGATGAGCGCACGGTTCAGCCGTTCGGCATCCTTCATGGCGGGGCATCGGTAGTGCTGGCCGAGACGTTAGGCAGCATGGCCGCCAACTGTTGCCTGAAAGATCCGAATACCGTTGCTGTGGGGCTCGAAATCAACGCCAACCACATTCGCCCTGCCACCCAAGGCTGGGTTTATGGAACGGCCAGGCCCATCCATATTGGCAGTGCGACTCAGGTGTGGGAAATCCGCATGGAAAATGAGGAAGGCAAAACGACCTGTATCTCCCGCCTGACGATGGCGGTGACACGACGGCCTTAGGCGCTATAGGCAGTCATTTGCGTCAGTTAGTCGGGACTACTTGTATAGTATAGCAACGATTAGTCGAACGATGGCAGCTCCGGCTTGGCAATAGGTTTGCCGGCTTCCTGCCAGGCATCAAACCCGCCCTCAATCGATTGTACATACAGGTAACCCATGTCCTGCAAAGCCTTGGCGCTTAATGCTGCTCTGCCCGAGTTTTTGCAGTAAACCACAATTTTCATGTCCCGGTTGGCCAACTCAGGATCATTGCTGAACTTGAATTCCAGCAGGCCCCGGGAAATGTTGGTGGCTTGGGGGATGTGGCTCTGCCGGTATTCGTCTCCGTCACGAACGTCTAACAACAGATCCGCAGCCTGAATAGCCTCGTTGGCTTCGTTCAGGGAGATTTCCTCTATATGCTGTTTGGCTTCGGCGACAAAATCGTGAGCTGTTTTCATGGCGGACTCTCCGTGCGATGAGTGTGTCGTCAGGTTAAGTCATATTGCCCGAGCGCGTCACCTGCCAGGTGTGTTAAATTCGGTGCCACGATGCCATGAGGAAGCTATTTTTATGGGTGCGCAGGAAGCCCGCAAAGGCGTCTTTTACGGCCTGTTCGCCTACACCATGTGGGGTTGCTTCCCGCTGTACTTCGCATTATTTGAAGGTGTGCCCGCCTAGGAGATAGTCGCCCATCGGGTAGTCTGGTCCTGCGTTTTACTCGCCGTTTTTGTGACGTCCATGAAGCGCTGGCAGCCAGTGAGAGCAGCGTTGGCTCAGCCGAAAAAGCTCGGGTTTGTTCTCGGTTGTGCTGTGCTTATTGCTGTGAACTGGGGCGTGTACATTTATGCTGTTGAAACCCGGCAGGTGCTACAAGCCAGTCTTGGCTACTTCTTGACGCCCCTGGTGAACGTTGGGCTGGGCATGCTGGTGCTCAAGGAGAGTATTTCCCGATTACAGGTTGTGGCGGTAGCCCTGGCGACCATCGCGATTCTTTATCAGCTGCTTCTGCTTGGTGTCGTCCCTCGGATAACGCTGGCTCTTGCGTTCAGTTTCGGAACCTACGGATTACTCCGCAAGCAGGTTGCTCTTGACGGGCTCTCTGGCCTCTTCGTGGAAACGCTGCTTTTGTTGCCAGTGGCCATCCTGGCGCTATCGATTCTGAAATACGCCGGAGCTTCTCACTTCTCGGAGGATACGCGGACCATGTTTTTGCTGTTTTCGAGCGGGGCAGTGACGGCGATTCCTCTGCTGGCCTTTGCCGGGGCAGCTCGCAGGTTGCGCCTGTCGACGGTCGGGTTTCTCATGTATATAAATCCCACTATCCAGTTCCTGATCGCGTTAGTGGTGTTCAGTGAACCGCTCAGTACAGAAAAACTGACGAGTTTTATCATGATATGGACAGCATTGGGGATCTATTCCTGGTCGGCCTGGGCCGGGCGATCCAGGTCATTACCTTGAAGCAGCCGATAACCGGATACCACAAAGATGAAGAAGACCACTGGGTCGCACGACTGGCCTGTGGTCATAACCAGCATGTACGTCATAATCCGCCGTGGGTGAACCGACCCTGGGTGATCACCGAAGAGGGGAGGCGCTCCATGCTTGGCTTTGAGCTTGCTTGCCGAAAGTGCGACGAGGGCGCGGCTCCCGATTTTGTGCAGGGAAATACATAGTTTTTATTCAAGGTATTCCGGATTTTGTCGTTAATATCTTGAGACAACGCCTTTCCGAGGATCTGCCGTAATGAATGTCTTGAACAACCTGCGCATACGAACTCGCTTGCTCCTGGCCGTGCTTATACCGGTGCTGATTACAGCTGCCACTGTCGCCTGGATTTCTGTGAGTCAGATACAGGCGAATGGAGAGGCAGAATTAAAGCGCCTTGAGTCCAGCTTGCTGGAGGCCCGGAAAACTGGGTTAAAGAACCTGGTCGACGCTGCAAAAGCAGTAGTGCTGGAGGCCAAAAACAATCCTGCACTGTCCGAAGACGAAGCCAAGGCAGCTGCGGCGTCGCGTTTGCGCTCTATCCGATTTGAAAAAACAAACTACGTGTTTGCTTACCGGCGTGATGTATACAACCTGGCTTATGCCCCAGATCCTTCCAAAGAAGGCCCGAGCAATAATCCCACACTCAAACGGCTGGTCGGGGACCTTTTTGATGCGGGGGAATCCGGAGGCTACTACGGCTATGACTGGCTGAACCCGGCCTCCGGCAATGAAGAACCCAAGGTATCCTATTCCACAATTATCCCCGGTTGGGACTGGATGATCGGAGCCGGAGTCTACATTACTGATATCGACAAGAAGGTCGCCGCAGCGCGTGTCGAGATTGAGGATAACATTGTTTCGACCCTGGGCTTTATCCTGTTGGTCACCGTTATCGTTGTGGTTGTTTCATTGATAATCGGTGTGTTTGTTGGCCGGACGGTAACGACGCCACTGAAGATCGTCAGCGGTATGATGCAGGAAATCGCGGATGGCGAAGGCGATTTGCGTCAGCGCTTGCCGGAAGACGGCAGAGATGAGCTTTCTGAGCTGGGACGTCGTTTTAACGCTTTCGTTATCAAGATACAGACGACGATCCGGGAGGTGGGTGCCACGACAGAGCAAGTGGCCTCCGCGGCGGAAGAGTTAAGCCGTGTTGCCGCTGAGACACACGCATCGGTGCAGGAGCAGGGGTCGGAAACCGACCAGATTGCCTCAGCGATTAATGAGATGGCCGCGACCATCCAGCAGATTTCCGGTAACGCCAGCGAAGTGGAAGGCGCCGCATCCGATGCGGATCGCATGGCACGAGAGGGCGGTGAAACCATTGCCAGTGCTCAGGGCGCGGTAAACAAGCTGTCTGAGGAGATTCAGGATAGCGCCCTCAGTATCAATGCGCTGGCTGAAAAATCAGACGATATCCACCAGGTTCTTGGTGTTATACAAGCTGTCACCGAGCAGACCAACCTGCTCGCACTGAACGCAGCAATAGAGGCTGCCCGTGCCGGCGACCACGGTCGCGGTTTTTCAGTGGTCGCAGACGAAGTGCGCCAGCTCGCAAGACGCAGCGCCGAATCTGCAGATCAGATTCGTGAAATGATCGACGGGTTCGTGAGCGAGTCGCGCTCCGCTGTCGAGCGCATGAACCGATCCCGGGATCGGTCGTCGGAAACGGTGGAACGCATCAACCACGCGACGAACGCTCTGGTGACCATTGAGAAATCGATCGGGCAAATTCACGATCAGGTTACTCAGATCGCGACGGCAGCCGAGCAGCAAAGTCAGGTGGCGGAAGAAATCAATCAGAACGTGGTTCGTATAGTGGGCGCAGCGCAGCGCAGTGATACTGGTGTAGCGCAAACCAATGAAGCCAGCCACGAGCTGGCCCGGTTGGGCGAGAGCTTGCGGGATCTCGTGAGCCAATTCAAAGTCTGAGCATGGCCTCGTGGGGATGGTGCGCCGGCGCCGGGAGGAACAACTCTTGGCGCTGGGCACCATCACGGGCTAAGATTATGGGCGCTTTCGCGATAAAGATATAACATAACAACACGACAAGTGGTGCTAACAATGATGACTCGCCTGTTCAGAATGGCAGCGGTGACGCTGTTGTTCTCCGTCAGTTCGCTCGGCATGGCTCAGGAAAGCTTTACCCTTCGCCTTGCACAAACCTGGGGGCCGAACTCTCCCATTCTCGGTGAAACCACCGAGCACATGGCCCAGATGGCCGAAGAGATGTCTGGTGGCCGCCTGAAGATCCGCATTGACAGCGCCAACAAGCATAAAGCGCCTTTTGGGATTTTTGATCTGGTGCGCAATGGGCAGTATGACATGGGTCACACAGCCTCTTATTACTATAAGGGCACAATTCCCAATGCGATGTACTTCACCACAATACCGTTTGGCCTGATTGCCCCGGAAATGTATGCCTGGTTCTACCACGATAAAGGCATGGAGTTGATGCAGAAGGTCTATGAGCCATATGGACTGCTTTCTTTTCCGGGAGGTAATACCGGTAACCAGATGGGCGGTTGGTTCAACAAGGAGATCAACTCGGTAGAGGATCTCAAAGGCCTGAAAATGCGTACCCCCGGGTTTGCGGGTGAAGTTATGGCCGAGCTTGGCGTGGCAGTGACCAACCTGCCCCCCGGCGAGCTATACACAGCGCTTGAGCGTGGCACTGTTGATGCTGTTGAATGGGTGGGCCCTGCCCTTGATTTCCCCATGGGCTTCCACCAGATCGCGAAATACTACTACTCAGGCTGGCAGGAACCAGGTGCAGAAGTTCAGTTTCTGATCAACCAGAAAAGCTGGGACAAGCTGCCGAAAGACCTGCAGGCAATTCTGCGGATTGCCATGCGCACAGCCGCTTATGACATGTATATCCAGACCACCCACGAGAGTGGTGTAGCCTGGGATCGCATGAAAGAAGACTATCCGAACGTGACGCACAAGACGTTCCCGCCAGAAGTTATTGAAGCGATGCGTGAGGCAACTGATAAATTGCTGGCAGAAGCAGCCGAAAAAGACGAGCTAGCCAAGGAAATTATCAACTCCCACTTTGATTACCTGAAGCAGGTTCGCCAGTGGACCAATATTTCAGATAAGGCCTACCTGGACAGCGTCGCTGGCCAATAAAACCTTTGAACAGGCCCCGGCCGCTTCGGCAGCCGGGGCGTTTTTGTGAAAGAACGCCCCCCTTAGAGGCACCACTTTCCTCACGCCGGACACCTCGGGTAAACCACCGGATAAAAATTGTCGTGTAAAAAACCGACACTAACCTTTTTATGCTGCGCTCTTTCTGAAAAAATACGCCGCTTATTATTTGGGCAGGGCTGATGACTAAAACACTCCTATCGCTGAGCGGTATTAGCAAGCAGTTTGACGGCAAGGCGGTACTGGATGAACTTAGCCTCACGATTGACGATGGTGAGTTCATTACACTTCTTGGGCCCTCCGGCTGTGGTAAAACGACCCTTTTACGCATGATGGCGGGTTTTGAGCTCCCGGACCGGGGTACCGTTACGCTGTCCGATGCTGATATCACACAAACCCTGCCAGAACACCGCCCGCTGAATACGGTTTTCCAGAATTACGCGTTGTTTCCTCACATGTCGGTTTTCGACAATGTGGCCTATGGCCTGAAAATGGAGAAACGGCCAAAAGCCGAAATACGTGAGCGTGTTGAAGAAGCCTTGGCCATGGTTCAGCTGGAGGACTTTGCCGGGCGCAAGCCGCACCAGCTTTCCGGTGGTCAGCAGCAACGGGTTGCGATTGCCCGGGCAGTGGTCAAACGACCCAAGATGCTGTTACTGGATGAGCCCCTTTCAGCGCTGGACTACAAGCTGCGCCGCACCATGCAGGTAGAGCTCAAACGCCTGCAACGGGAGCTTGGTATCACTTTCGTTTTCGTGACCCACGATCAGGAAGAAGCACTATCCATGTCTGATCGCATTGTGGTGCTCAAAGATGGCTGTATCCAGCAGCTTGGCACACCCAGGGAGGTCTATGAGCGCCCGGCGAACGTGTTCACTGCGCGCTTTGTGGGCCAGACTAATTTTTTCCCTGGCCGTGTTACCAGAATAGAGGGTGAGCGCATCAGTGTGGATGTATTTGGCCTGAGGCGGGAGCTGAGCAAGCCGTCGTTCCGTGTTGTGATGAATCAGCCACTGCACGTTCTGCTGCGCCCGGAAGATATCCGGGTACTTGCACCGGATGATACCGAAGGTGTCGCAGGCAAGATCGTAGAACGCAACTACAAAGGCAGTACGCTGGACTCGGTTATCGAATTGGAGGACGGCAGCCATGTAATGGCCAGCGAGTTCTTTGATGAGGACGACCCGACATTTGATTACAGCATTGGCGAGCGGGTGCGGGTGAGTTGGGTAGACGGCTGGGAATGGTTGTTGGCGGAAGAGGGCAATGAGCCGTTGACCGACGAAGAGGAGCTGGCTGCTGATGATGCAGAGCATTAAGCAGCAGCCGTTCAGAGCGGCGGTTCTGGTGCTGGTGTGGGGGTGGCTGCTGTTCCTTGTGCTTGCGCCCAACATGCTGGTTGTGGGTGCCAGCGTGATGACGCGTGACCCATCCACGTTTATTTCATTGCCATTGAACTTCGATGCCTACAGGCAACTGTTCAATCCTTTGTATCTGGATGTGTTTCTTCACTCACTTTACATGGCAGTCCTGACCACGCTGATCTGCCTGTTGATCGGTTATCCGTTTGCCTGGGCACTGTCGCGGGTGGAGAAGCGTCGGCAGATGTTGCTGATTTTCCTGTTGATTGTGCCGTTCTGGACGAACTCACTGGTGCGCACCTACGCCTTGAAGTTGATTCTGGCGACGAACGGGTTGTTGAACAGCGCGCTCATGTCTTTGGGCGTAATCGATGAACCGGCGCAGCTTCTGTACACCGAAGGTGCCGTGATTGTTGGCCTGGTTTACCTGCTGCTGCCGTTCATGATTCTGCCCCTGTACTCAGTATTTGAAGATTTAAGACAGGATGTCCTGCTTGCGTCTCACGATCTGGGCGCGGGGCGTTTCGCTACGTTTAAAAATATCATCGTACCGCTGACACTGCCGGGCGTGCTGGCGGGTGTCATGCTGGTATTGTTGCCCGCCATGGGATTGTTTTTCGTGCCAGACATTCTGGGTGGTTCGCGCAATCTGCTGGTGGGCAACGTGATCAAAAACCAGTTTCTGGATGCCCGCAACTGGCCGTTTGGCGCGGCCGCCAGCATCGTATTGACCCTCACCATGGCGTTGCTGCTGTTTGCGCATCGGTTGAGTAAGCGCCGTTTGGGCGAGGAGGGGGCGTGATGGGCTGGCTTTCCCGTAGTTATCTTGCTCTGGTTTACTTGCTGCTGTACGTGCCGATAGTGGTGCTGATGGTGTTCTCCTTTAATGACTCCCGCACCGGCTACAACTGGGGAGGTCTCAGCCTGCGCTGGTACGAGTCGCTGTTCAATAACCACGCCATGGTGCAGGCCATGTGGAATTCCTTGTGGTTGGCGCTTACGGCGGCCACTGTGTCCACACTCATAGGTGCTCTGACAGCACTGGCGCTGCACCGCTATCGTTTTCGTGGCAAGAGAGTACTTAACGGCATGTTGTTTGTGGTCATGATGTCGCCGGAAATCGTGCTGGCGATTTCGTTGCTCGGGCTGTTCCTGTTGCTGGGCCTGAAACTCGGGTACGTATCCTTGTTGCTGGCCCATGTGACTTTCTGTTTGCCGTTCGTGGTGATTACCGTGATGGCCAGGCTTGCCGGGTTTGATGAGCGCCTGCCGGAAGCTGCGCGGGATCTGGGCGCCAGCGATTTCACCATGACCCGTACGGTGCTGATCCCGGTCATTATGCCGGCGTTGATGGCCGGTTGGCTGCTGGGCTTCACGCTCTCCATGGACGATGTTGTGGTCAGCACTTTCGTGAGCGGCCCGAGTTACGAAATTCTCCCTCTGCGCATCTATTCCATGGTGCGTGTGGGGCTTAAGCCCGAAGTAAACGCACTGGGCACTTTGTTGCTGGTGTTCTCACTGGTGATGCTAATGGTGTCGCAATGGATTCTTTCAAGGAGCAAACAATGAAGAAACTCGCGCTGGCCGGCTTGCTGGCACTGGGCCTGACGGGCTGCAGTTCTGACGATCCGCAGGTACTGAACCTGTATAACTGGTCTGAGTACATGCCGCAGGAAGTGTTGACCCGTTTCGAGGATGAGACCGGCATCAAGGTAGTCTACACCACCTACGACAGCAACGAAGCCATGTACGCCCGGCTCAAACTGCTGGACGAGAGCGCCGCTTATGATCTCGCGGTGCCGTCGACCTACTACGTGAGTAAAATGCGCAACGAAGGGCTGTTACTGCCCATTGATCGAAGCAAAATCAGCGGCTTTGAGCAGCTTGATTCTGAACTCACCGGCCTGGATATTGATCCGGACAATCAGTACAGCGTGCCTTACCTTTGGGGCACAACGGGTATTGGTGTCGATACCGCTGATATTGAGGGAGAGCCGGTCACTGCCTGGGAAGATCTCTGGGATGAGCGCTTCAAAGGCCGGGTCATTCTGACCAATGATATGCGCGAAGTTTTCCACATGGGCCTGCGAGTGCTGGGTTACTCAGGTAACAGCACCGATCCGCAGCAGATTGAAGAAGCTTACGAAAAACTTCTGGAGTTGATGCCTTCTGTACGTACGTTTAACTCGGACGCGCCGCGCATGCCGTTCCTTGAGGGGGAGGCCGATGTGGGCATGATCTGGAACGGTGAAGCCGTTATGGGTAGGGATAGCCTGGAATCGCTGGAGTATGTGTATCCGAAAGAGGGCATTATCGCCTGGCTGGACAGCTTTGTAATTCCCAAGAATGCAAAAAACCCGGAGGCGGCCCACAAGTTCATCAGCTTTGTGTTGCAGCCGGACATTGCAGCGCTGATAAGCGAAGACATTGGTTACGCCACACCTGTGTTGTCAGCGCGGGAATTGCTGACGGATGAGGTTGCAGGTGATCGCTCCAGTTATCCCACGCCGGAAGACATGATTAACGCAGAGTTTCAGGCAGATATTGGGGACGATGTGCTGCAGGTATATGCCAAGTACTGGGAAAAACTGAAGTCCGGCTTGTAAAACCCGAGCGCAGGCGTTGAGACTGCAGGGTCACTTCCTGGCCTTGCAGCTCCGCACTGAGGAAGGCGGTTTACTGTCCTTGATTTGTACACGTAATGCCCCGGGTGCCTTATACTTCCATCATAGCCCTCAATGGCAGGATTGCAGCGCTAATGTCCGGACCTTTTTTGAGAAGCCTGATTATCGTGCTTGGCGTTCTGTGCAGTTTTGGGCCTGTTGTTTCTGCAGCGGCACCGCAACCCGTGACCGAAGGCTGGGAATATAGGTGGGGCGATTTACCTTTTGATGCTGATGGCGCGCCCGATTGGGCTGCTGCACGGCAGTCCGAGCAGTGGCACGCCATTGATTTTCCCTCAAACCCCCCCGGGCGCAACGGTCGGGACCAAGTATGGTTCAGGGTAACATTGCCGGCCGGTGACTGGCAGAGCCCTGTTCTTTACATTTTAAGCGTCGACCTGATAACCCAGGTCTGGCTGGATGGCGAGAAGATTTATCAGTACGGCACGTTTGATGAAGATGGGCGTGGCAGGTTTGAAGGCTGGCCGTGGCATGAGATTGCACTCCCTGATGGCTATCGGAACCAGCCGCTCTACTTCCGTGTGTATTCTGACTACACGGATATAGGTCTCTGGGGCGAGGTAAGTATCATGGATCACTCGGAACTCGTTCTCTATATACTCAAAAACTCACTCGAAGCTCTTCTCGTTGCTGCCTTTTCACTACTGGTAGCTGTGCTTGCACTGATTTTCTCGTTGTTTCAGGGCGGTCGGAAGACCTTTTCCAGCATTGGCCTGTTTGCGTTGGCCTCATCTGTCATGTTGGTGGCCGAGAGCCAGGCCAACCTGTTGATTGCCAACCACGCGTTGTTATGGGATTACCTTGCGGCCGGAAGTTACTTCCTGCTGCCCGTGGCACTGGGTCTTATGCTGGATCAATGGCTGGAGGACCGGCCATCCAGATCCATCAGTCTGATCTGGAAACTGCACTTGTGTTATGTGGCTGGTGCTTTGGGCCTGGCATTGATGGGTGTCGTGGACCTCTCATCCACTTTTCCGCCTTTTGATGCCCTGCTCCTGCTTACGTTGACTTTGATGGGGATGTTGACCTTACCCCGCTTGGGCTCACTCTCGGGTGAGCAGCAGATCCTCGTGCTGGCATGCGGCGTTTTCAGCGCTCTGCTCGTCGCCGATATGGCGGTGGCTCACGGTTTTCTGCCCTGGGCTCAGGTGCCGGTCAGCCTGGGTTTGCTGTTCTTTGTTCTCGCGGTCGTTATCATTTCGCTGAGGCATTATGCGTTAACCCAAAAGGCCCTGCAGGACTTGACTGTTACCCTGGAGCAACAGGTGGCCGAACGTACGGAAAAAGCCGAAACGCTTTTGCAGCGGGAGCAGGCCAGAGCGGGTTTGCTGGCATTTGAAAATGAAAAGAGCCAGATATTTTCGGAGGTGATTGCGGAATTGCAGGCCTGCGTAAGCCTGACGGAAGCATTTCAGCTACTCGCTGAAGCAATGCCAAGGCTCAGCAGCCCCCTTAAAGGCATGATATACCGACGAACGGCGAGCGGCGCCTATGGGCGTCTGGTGCATTGGGGGTATGGCGATGAGCATCCGGGGTTGGCACAAGTTGTTACGGCGCTTGATAGCCTGCCCACCCCAATTCGTCTGACTGCGGGGGCTGTGGAGGATGCTGAGGCTGTCGGAAAAAGTTGGCAGCGTGGGTTGGTGTGCTTTCCGATCAATATTGAATTTGCCAGCCACGGCGCCGTACTCGAAGGCCTTTTACTGCTCGAGGGAGGCAGCATCAGCAGTTCGGGGTATACCGCCTATGGAGCCGGGCGGCTAATGTCGTCTATCAATCTGGCGGCAGAGCGCATTGGGATTACGCTTTCGGGTATATCTTTAAGGGAAGACCTGCAGCGATTCTCATACGAAGATGCCCTCACTGGCCTGAAAAACCGCCGATATTTTGATCAGCTATTTGAGCACGAAACATCCGTGGCCTTGCGCAAAGGCTCACCACTTTCGCTTTTGTTATTGGATATCGACCACTTCAAGCGTTTTAACGACACCCATGGTCACGAGGCAGGTGATTCGGCTTTGCAGGCTTTTGCTGCTCTGTTGAAATCACGCTTCCGCGGCAGCGATATCGTCTGTCGTTACGGGGGTGAGGAGTTTGTTGTTATTCTTCCAGGCTCCCGTACTTCAGACGCCACGGAACGTGCCGAGGAGCTGCGCGAGGCAACGCGGAAGGAGCCAGTAATATTTGAGGGCAATAGTCTGGGATGCCTGACGGTATCGATTGGGGTCGCTAACTGGCCAGACAGTACAGACGAGCTTGGGCAGTTGTTGAAGCTTGCAGATACAAATCTGTATCGGGCAAAAACCAGAGGCCGTGACAACGTCGAGGTTTATTCAAAGCCCCGGACCGCAGGCTAGACTACAAGAACCGGGCATTTGGCGTGCGCAGCCACGCGGTGTGAAACACTGCCGAGAAACATACCGTCCTTGTCGCTATGGGTACCCCGGGTTCCCACCACGAGCAGATCCGCTTCCTTGTCCTTGGCAAACTTAACAATAACCTTCGATGGGCGCCCGGCTTTTACAAAGCCGCGAACCCTGGTTGCTCCCTGTTCCTTTGCCAGCTCTTTGGCGTGGTTGACCACCTCTTTTGCGTATTCCGAAAGCACCTTGTCTGGAATGTCCATGTCCGAGGGCCGTCCAATGGAAAGCGATGCCTCAAACAAGCTGTGGTGCTTGTACACGCAGAGAATGTAGATCTCTGCCTCCGGCAGGAGCTTTTGCAGCTTGATGGCCTTATCAAGAGCCCCGAGGGAGGTTTTGGAACCGTCCACCGCCACCAGTATCCTTTTGAACATTGTTTTCTCCTTAAACATCCAGAACCGGACGTTCGTCAGTCTGCAAAGGCAAGATCACGCAGGAACAAGGCAATCTGCGGAAAGGTAATGATCAGGGCAGCAGCTGCGACCAGCATAATGATAAAGGGCGGTGTGCCTCGGATAACTTCCAGATAAGGCCGTTTGAATATCGCAATCGCCGTAAAAATGTCGCAGCCAAACGGCGGTGTTGCCGAACCGATCGCCACCTGCAAGGTAATGAGCACGCCCACCAGGACCGGATCCAGGCCTGTTGCTTGAATGGCGGGAGCAAAAATAGGCGTCAGTACCAGAATCACGACGATGGGGTCGACAAACATACAGGCGATAAAGAACGACACGCAGATAGCAATAAGCACGCCTACGGGGCCGGCTTCGTTAACGCCTACGGACTCCAGTATTGCCTGTGGAATCTGGGCGAAGGAGATGATCCACGAGAATCCGTTCCCCACTGCTACCAGAATGAAAACGACTGCGGTGATCAGGCCGGTGGACTTGGCAATTTTGTAGATTTCCGCCAGCTTGAGGGAGCGAAAGACGATGAATTCCAGCAGGAAGGCATAAAGCACGCACACGGCTGCCGCTTCAGTCGGGCTGAAAATACCCCCGTAAATGCCACCCACAATGATAACCGGGAAAAACAACGGCCAGATGGCATCGCGGACAGAGAAAGCCCGCTGGCGCCAGGTCGCTTTGGGTTCGGTAGGCACCTTGTTTTTGTAGGCATAGAACAGGCAGTAAAGCGAGAACATGAACAGGATCAGCAGGCCCGGTCCAATGCCTGCGATGAACAGCTCCGCAATCGACGTTTGGGAGATAACCCCGTAAATGATCATGCCGATACTGGGGGGGATCAGGAAGGCAATGTCACTGGCGTTGATAATCAATGCCAAAGTAAACGAATCGGAATAGCCGGCCTTGAGCATTTTCGGGCGTAGGGGTGAGCCAACGGCAACAACCGTTGCCTGGGTGGAACCGGACACTGCGCCAAAGAGTGTGCAAGAGGTGGCGGTACTGATCGCCAGCCCGCCTTTTATGTGGCCGATAAAGGCCATAACCATGTTGATCAGTCTGTCTGCTGATTGGCCGCGTGTCATTATGTCAGCAGCGAGAATGAACATGGGCACAGCGATGAGCGAGGCGGGCCGGATGCCCCCCATCATCTGCTGAATGAATGTTCCCATCTGGCCAAAGCCGTCGAACATCATCACAAAGCCAACGACGGCGGCAGTCGTCAGTGGAATCATCATAGGGAAGCCGAGGAGCAGCAGCCCGATCATGATGATCATTAGAATTGTTGCCATAGGTGTGCCCTTTTTTATCGTGTCCGGTCTGAAACCGGATCAGACTTCCGATTCAGAATCAGCGTATCCGTCAATCACCCCGGTGGAGAGGTAAACATCGTCACTGGTGAAGTTCTTGATGGCGGTAAGGAGGTACTGAATGCCGGTCACAGCAAAGCCCACAGGCGCCCAGATGTAAATCCACCAGATTTCAAAGCCCAGCGCAGGCAAAATGCGACCACGGCTATACAAAGTCTCGATGTAGCCGTAAGAGTGATAGCACAGGAAGAACATTACCGCGGAGGTGAAAAGGGCGATGATGATCATCAGTATCTTACGACCCTTGGGCGGGAGTGCGTCGTAAACAGCCGACATCCGAATGTGTCGACCGTAGCGCGCCGCGTAGCCGATGCCGGCAAAGGTCACGAGAATAATCAGGATGCGGTTTATTTCGCCGGAGAAGAAGAAACCCTCTCCAAATACAAATCGCGCAACAACGTTAACACAGGTATTGATGGCCATGAGGATGATGCCTGCGGCCAGAATGACTGCTTCAGCGTTGGCTATCCATCCGTCAATGACCCCCAGAAATCCGGGCAGCCCAGACTTGAAAGTGCCGGTATCGTCGTCTATCTCCGGGGAATTCTCGGACATGTAGTCGGCTCCACATCATGTCGCTCCCTACCGGACACTAAGTTTTGGCGGGGCGGGTTGGTTCATCAAAAAGTCCGCCGGCGGGCGCCGGCGGACAGAAAGAAGTGCGGAATCAGTCGTTCTGTACTTCTTCCAGGTCTTTCTTGAACTGGTTCAGCAGGTCCTTGCCACCCTGACCGGCCATTTCAATGAACTTTTTCTCAACCTGCGGAGCTCTTTCCTTGAAGGCCTTGATCTGCTCATCGTTCAGGCGAGTAACGGTGACCTCGTCGCTGCTCTTCTGGATTTTCGCGAGCGCCTCATCGGCCAGGCCGTCGATGTGAGTGATGATCTCTTCGAAGGCATAATCGGCGGCATCCTGGATCAGCTTCTTGTCCTTATCTGGCAGGCCGTCGTAAAAATTCTTGTTAGCCATTGCCGCAGTCGTAAACCAGCCGTGACCCGTGAAGATCAGGTTAGGCGATACTTCATACAGGCCACCGGACTCGATCCAGAAGATCGGGTTTTCCTGCCCGTTAATCATGTTGGTCTGCAGTGCACCGTAAACTTCACCCCAGGGCAGTGGTGTCGGGGTCGCGCCGAACGCAGAGTAGGTTTCCGACAACAGTGGGTTGGTCATAACCCGGATCTTTTTGTTCTTCAGCTCTTCAGGCGTCGTGACAGGCTCATCCAGCGTGATAACGAACTCACCTTCGGGATACATTTGCAGAAGCTCCAGACCTTTCTCTGCGTAGAGCTTCGGGAAATCTTCATTGATGGCCTTACTCTCACGGAAAAACTCGATGACCGTGTTCATGTCGGTAGGCATCAGGTAAGGAATGAAGAAAATCTGGGCTTCGGGAATCAGGGCACCAGTGAAACCGGGCGACTGGTTTACAAAATTCAGGATCCCCGCCTGAGTCTGTTCCATGATGTCATCGGATTCACCGAGTTCACCAAAACGATACACCTGCAAGGTGTGGTCGGAATTATCCTCGATGTATTCCTTGAATTTGTATGCGTATACATCCTGTACGTCGCCTTCATACTCTTCGTGTGCATAACGCCAGTTGGCGGCATTCACGGAGTTAGCTGCGGTCATTGCCGCGAAAGCGAACGCTGAAATTCCGGCCAGTTTTTTGAATTTACTCATGCTGCTCATCGGGTTTTCTCCGTTCGTTTTTGTACAGATATCAATTGTTACATTATTAAAGACTGGCAAAACTTGTCGACTTACGCAAGAAATTGGCCTATTTGGTTTATTTTTGACCTGTGCGTGTTTTGTGGATACCTGCTCTTGAGAGAAACATCCGAAACTCTTCTGTGACCCGCTCAAGGCTATCTCCGAGGCGGTGGCCGTCGGGCAGCATCAGAGCGGGGAGCGCCTGCTGCCGGGCCAGTTTCAAAACCGGCAGCGGGGGCACAACGTCGTCATCCCAGCCGTGGATGATCTGCACATGCCTGGCCTGGATTCGAGGGCTGGATTGAGGGTAGGCCGGCATCGCCAACGCTGGCGCCAGAAGAAAGCATCCGAGAACCGGCATCTGCGCGCTGGTTTGTGCGCACACCCAGCCACCCATGCTGGAGCCAGCGAGAATGATGTTTTCCGGATGTGCGCCGCTGGCCTCAATCGCATTCTGCATCTGGGTGAGGCGAACCGCAGGGTCTTTGCTGCTCCGGTGATCAATGGCGTGGGCCTGAACCTTATCGAAGGTCTCTGCCAGAATTTTCAAGGCCTGGATTTTGGTGCTGCCAGGACCGCTTTCCAGCCCATGTGAAAGAAAAATATGAATGGTGGTCAGTTCTGCCATAGGTCAGTTTCCCAAAACCCGGTTTCTCAGCCTGACGGGCCGGCGTCTTCCGTTTCTCCAGTTTCGGGCCCGCGCCGTGAAGATGCTCAGGTCCGGGTTTCCTCAAGAATGTCCAATGCATGGCGGCGCTTTTCCGGGTCGTGGATGTCCAAGGTGAACATCACCTCGTCCACCGTTACGCTGGCCAGCAATTCATCAAGCTGTTTCCGGATGTCTATGGCATCGCCGAGTAGCTGGAGCCCCAGAAAATCCTTTACTCCGGCCTGCTCACCAGCATTCCATAAACCATCCATGGACTCGACCGGCGCCTTCATCCAGAGAGGTTGCCCTCTGAAAAGTGCAAGGATGCGTTGGTAACTGGTGGTTGCCAGGTATTTTGCTTCTTCCATGGTATCCGCAGGCACGGCGGGGACCGCAAGAATGGTGTAAGGCTGCTGCAGTTGTTCTGAAGGCTGGAAGTTGTCCCGATACACTTTCAGCGCTTCCCGGTACAGGCGCGGGGCGAAGTGTCCGGCAAAGGCATAGGGGAGGCCCCGCATGGCGGCTAGCTGGGCGCTGTAGAGGCTTGAACCCAGGAGCCAGACGGGCACGTTGGTGCCAGCCCCGGGGATGGCCTTCACCGCCTGGCCAGGCTTCAGAGGCCCAAGAAGGGACTGCAGCCGTGCCACGTCTTCCGGGAACTGCTCTGCACCCAATCCATCCCTGCGCAGCGCGCGAGCGGTTATCGGGTCGGTGCCCGGCGCCCGCCCAAGGCCCAGATCAATGCGGCCCGGGTAAAGGCTTTCCAGGGTGCCGAACTGCTCAGCGATGACCAACGGCGGGTGGTTGGGTAGCATGACGCCTCCGGAACCAACCCGGATGGTTTGGGTCTTACCGGCAATGTGGCCGATCAGCACTGAAGTGGCGGAGCTGCTGATGCCCTCCATGTTGTGGTGCTCTGCCAACCAGAATCGCTTGAAACCGAGCTTTTCGGCATGCTGGGCATAAGCCACACTGTTTTTAAGGGTAGTACCTACGGAATCACCTTCGCGAACCGAAGCGAGTTCCAGCAGTGAGTAGTCAGGATAGTTGCTCATGGTGCTAGGATAACATCTGAAGCCTGCGATGCCTCAAGCCGTTTCAGAATGCGTGAGGCGTGTCGAAACCAGGGCGACGTCAATAATCAGGAAGGACACCATTGTGCAGCAAAGCGCCTATTATGAAGACGACACCACGCTGGCCCAGTATCTGGAGTTTCACTTTGGTGAACAGTGGCACGGCGAAGCGAACTTTCCCCGTGGTCTGGCCAGAGTGGCGATTGATGCGATGGACGGCCGAACACCAGGGCGCGCTTTGGACATAGGCTGTGCCTGTGGACGCACCAGTTTTGAGCTGGCACGGGTTTTTTCACACGTGGACGGCATCGATTTTTCCAACAGGTTTGTAGAGCAGTGTCATGTAATGGCCCGGGACAAGATGGTTCGCTACGCCCGCCCCGAAGAGGGTGCTCTGGTAAGCTACCAGGAACGTTCGTTAGCGTCACTCGGCCTTGAAGATACCGCCGAGCGGGTGGCATTTCATCAAGGGGACGCGTGCGACCTCAAGCCGGAATTCACCGGCTATGACCTTGTGCTTGCTGGCAACCTCATCGACCGGCTTTACGATCCTGCACTCTTCCTGACCCGCATTCATGATCGATTAAATGACGACGGCCTTTTGTTGATTGCCTCCCCTTACACCTGGCTGGAAGACTACACGCCGAGGGATAAATGGGTGGGCGGCTTCCAGAAAGATGGAGAGGATTACACCACCCTCGACGGGCTGCACGACATGCTGGCACCTCACTTCAACTTGCTACTCGGGGCCAGAAGCCTGCCTTTTGTGATCCGGGAAACACGTAACAAGTTTCAGTACAGTTTTTCCGAGCTGACCGTGTGGCAGAAAATCAGCTCTTGATCTCAGCGGTTCACCGCATTTTGAAGCCCTTTTTCTCCAGAAAGTCTTTCATATGCGGCCGTAGTTTGCTGGTGAACAGGGGCTTCAGTTGCTCTGACCAATTGGTGTCCTTGTTGCCGCCAGTGCGCTCCAGGTAGTACTTTTTCATAGTCTCGTCGAAGCCCACTACCTGAGCCTCATCCTGTTCGTCCTGGTAATAGTCTTCCTTGAGAATGGCCTCTGGTGGCAGTCGGGGTTTTACCTCAGGGTCCTGGTCAGGGTATCCAAGGCACATGCCGAACACCGGGTAAACGTGCTCAGGCAGGCGAAGAATTTCGCTGATTTCGGCAGGATTATTCCGAATGCCTCCGATGTAGCAAATCCCCAAGCCTTCGGATTCAGCGGCAATGGCAACATTTTGAGCCATCAGTGCGGTGTCGACACTGGCTATCACCAACTGCTCGGTCATACCGTGAACCACTTCTGCACCAGCCCTTTGTGCCGCTTCTGTGGGACGCTTCATATCGGCACAGAACACCAGGAAATCCGAGCATTCGGCAATGTAGTTTTGCCGCCCGGCCAACGCTGCGATTTTCTTTCTGTTTTCAGGATTCACCACGTGAATCACGGAATAGGCCTGAACGTGACTGGATGTGGCCGCACTCTGGCCGGCACGGATGAGTTCCCCGAATAGCTCGCGGGGAATCTTCTGCTCTGTGAATTTCCGGATGGAGCGGTGAGAGTTCAGCAGTTCGATGGTTGGGTTCATGGTTCCTCGTCATCGGTGGGCGTGCAGATAGCATGCGAATGTTTTGAAAAAATGGAGGGTAGGGTGTTTGTGGGCAAGCTGCAAAGTCAGAAATTGCGCCGAAATGCTCTTCCCCGGCGCTACTGGCCGGAAAAAGCAGCTGGTCGCTTGGCGAGAAACGCCGAGACGCCTTCTGCGAAATCGGCGGTTTTGCTGGCCTTCACAAACGACTGTCGCTCTGCCTCCAGGTGGATTTCGAGGGATCGGCCACTGGCCTCATCCACCAGGCGGCGGAATGCGCCAAATGCCCGGGTCGGCCCAGTGGAGACCTGATTGACGGTGGCTGCCAGAACCTCACCAAACGCTCCTTTCGATGCTACCTCGGTCACCAAACCTAATTGTTCTGCTTCAATTGCTGTGAGGTGGCGGCCAAGCAGCATCATTTCCGTTGCGCGTGCCGTGCCTATCTTACGTGGCAGAAACCAGGTGCCGCCGCAGTCCGGCACAGCGCCTATCCCGTTATAGGCAATGAGGAATTTTGCGTTTTCCTCCGCTACGATGAGGTCCGCCACCAAGGCCAGGCTCAGCCCGGCGCCCGCCGCCGCGCCCTTCACGCCGGCAATGATCGGGGCGTCCAAGCTTCTCAAAAGAAGGATCGCTTCGTTGAGCGGCACGAGCAGGCTGTTGATAAATGTCAGAGTGTGTTCCGGCGTGCCAGCCATGCTGGCGACGTCGCCACCGGCCATGAAAGCCTTGCCGGCGCCTGTTATTACGATGCAACGCAATCCCGGTTGTTCGTTCAAGCCCTTAACAGCCTCCAGAAACGCTTCGGCCATCGTCGTATTGATGGCATTGAGGACGTCGGGGCGGTTGAATGTCAGGGTGGCTACGCCGGTTTGTTCATCGAACATCGAGATTAAGGGGCTTTCTGTCATGGTTGTGAATTCCGTCGCTGAGAGTATTCGGGTACCTGTTTAGCTAACTATAGAACAGAGTGTCTTGGTTTTTGTGACGGGAATAGGCTACTTTAAATCGTGATCAGGAAACTAACCTGACGTATACGTAAACAACAATAACCATAATCTGCGGATATGCGGGGAATAATGTCCAGTATCCTCGAAATTAGTCATCTTTCTCTCTCGTTCGGTGGCGTGAAGGCGCTCCAGGATGTGAGCTTCCGGGTGCCTGAAAACACCGTAACCACAGTGATCGGCCCGAACGGCGCCGGCAAGACATCACTTTTTAACTGCATCTCCGGTTTCTACAAACCCCAGCAGGGAACCATCAGCTATCAGGGTAAGGCGCTCACAGGAATAAAACCGCCGGCCCGCGCCGCCCTGGGCCTTGCGCGCACCTTCCAGAACATCGCTTTGTTCCGTGGCATGACCGTACTCGACAACATCAAGTTGGGCGCCCACGTACACATGAAAAGCGGCCTGCTGGGTTCACTGGCGTATTTTGGTGCGGCACGCCGCGAGGAAATGGCGGTGCGCCAGGAAGTGGAGCGCCATATCATCGATTTTCTGGAGATTGACCACATACGACGCCAGCCGGTTGCCAGCCTGTCCTATGGCTTGCAGAAACGGGTGGAGCTGGCCCGCGCCCTGGCCATGCGGCCGAAGGTGCTGATGCTGGATGAGCCGGTCGCCGGGATGAACCGGGAAGAAAAAGAAGATATGGCCCGGTTTATTCTGGACATCCGGGAAGAGTGGGGCGTAACGGTGCTGATGGTGGAGCATGACATGGGTATGGTCATGGATATTTCCGACCACATCGCCGTGCTCAACTTTGGTCAGGTGATTGCGGAGGGCCAGCCAGCAGAGATGCAGAACAACCAGCAGGTTATCGAAGCGTATCTGGGCACCAGCGACATGGAAAGCCTGCGCAAGAAGCTTAATCCCGACCGCGAGGTGGCCTGAATGGACTGGTTATTTTTCGGGGAAATCAGTCTTGCGGGCCTGGCTATGGGTGGTCTCTATGCCCTGATCGGGCTGGGTTTCGTGATCATTTACAAAGCCACTCGGGTCATCAACTTCGCCATCGGCGAAATCATGATGTTCGCGGCCTATCTGTTTCTGGCCTTTGCCGGCGGCATGGAAATGTCGCCCTGGGTAGCGCTTCCGCTGGCGGTGCTTGGTGGAAGCGTGCTTGGTGGCGTGATTGAAAAAGTAATGATTCGCCCAATGCTGGGAGAATCATCCATTTCCGTGGTTATGGTCACTATCGGCATCGCCAGCATTCTGGTGGGGGTGGTCGAAATGATATGGGGCGCTGATCCGCAGCTTCTACCGGGCTTTCTCCCCCGCAAGCCGGTTTTCATAGGCGAGATGTACCTGGCGCCCAAGATTGCCTATGGCTTCCTTATTGGCGCGGCAATGCTCATCGTTTATCTGCTGTACTTTCGTTTTTCCCGTGGTGGTGTGGCACTTCGGGCAACCGCTTCCGATCAGGCGGCCGCTTATTCCATGGGCATTAACGTGCGCCGGGTCTTCAATCTGGCCTGGGTGTTTGGCTCTCTTGCGGCGTCGCTTGCGGGCGTTCTGGTGGCAGCAACCGGTGGGCTAAGCCCGCAGTTCGGTGCTATCGGCCTGAGTGTTCTGGTGGTCGTGATTGTCGGTGGGCTCGACAGTATCGTCGGTGCATTGATTGCCGGGGTTTTTATCGGCTGGCTGGAAACGGTGGCAGGCGCTTATCTGGGCGGCGAGTACCGTATGCCCGCTACATTTGCGGTGCTGGCAGTCATTCTTGTTTTCCGCCCCTATGGCCTTTTTGGCACCCACGAAATAGAGCGAGTGTAAGATGCGCATCGGTGACGCCAAACAGAGTTATGAGGCCGACGAGGCCATCCTGACCAGTTCCACACAGAAAATCTGGTTCGCGCTTTTCCTGCTAGCGCTTCTGCTGTTCCCCTTTATGGCCGACGCCTACCTGTTATACCTGAGTTGCCTGGTCGGTATTGCGGTTATCAGCACCACGGGGCTGAACATTCTCACCGGTTTTACCGGCCTGATTTCTCTCGGACAGGCCGGCTTTATGGGGGTGGGCGGTTACACCGTGGCCTGGTTGTCCGCGAACACAGAATTACCTTTTCCGGTTACGCTGTTGCTGGCCGGGCTGCTTGCGGCGGCAGTCGGTATCCTTGTCGGGCTTCCATCCCTCCGGGTAAAAGGCCTGTATCTGGCGATTGCTACGCTGGCCGCCAGTGTGTTCCTGCACTTTATCTTCGCTGAATGGGAGTCTGTAACCGGTGGTATGGGGGGGCTGAGCCTGGAGCCGGCGCACCTGTTCGGGCTGACGTTCCAGAGCGATTTCGGAATGTACTTCATCATTGTGCCGCTGGCGGTACTCATGGTGCTCGCCGCCAGGAATGTGTTCCGTACCCGCATAGGCCGGGCGTTTATTGCAATTCGGGACAGGGATATTTCGGCCGAGATACTTGGCATCAATCTACTGCATTACAAGTTGATGTCTTTCGCGCTCAGCTCATTTTATGCGGGCGTTGCCGGTGGCCTGTTTGCCTATTTTTTCAGGGTCGTCACGCCGGAAAGCTTCCCGCTCTCCATGTCCATTTTCTATCTGGCAGCCGTTATTGTTGGCGGCATGGGCAACCTGCTGGGCGGTATACTCGGTGCGGCTTTCATGACGCTGATTCCGGAAATTCTCAAATTGCTCACTACCGCCCTGACACCGTTTTATCCGAATGCACCGATATTCATGTCGCCGATGCTCGAAATCATCTTCGGTGGCCTGATCGTCGGTTTCCTTATTTTTGAACCGCACGGGCTGGCGGAGATCTGGCACCGCATACGGCGCTTTTTCAGTTTATGGCCCTTTAAAAACTAGTGGATTTAACAACAAGAAGCCGCAAGGGGAAGACACATGTTCAAAAGCATCTTAAGTAAAGTTCGCAGGTTTGCAGGCATCAGCACGATTGCCGCGTCCCTGGTAGCAGCAGCGCCCGCAATGGCACAGGATAAAGACTCCATCGTATTTGGTGGCTCCATACCTCTTTCCGGGGTGTTCGCCTTTGCCGGTGTGCACATTCACGCCGGCCTGACCGACTACACCAGCTGGATCAACAGCGAGGGCGGTATCAATGGCCATCCGGTGAAGTATGTCATGGAAGACACCGGCTACGAAGTCGACCGCTCCGTGGCAGCGTTCAAGAAAATCACCGGCAGTAACACGGTTCCGGTTTATTACGGTGACAGCACCGGATTCATGAAAACCATTGCCTCGGAACTGAACAGCAGAGGAACCACACTGATGAGCGGTGCGTCTTTCGCGACCGCGCTGACGGACAATGAACAGTACCCGTACCAGTTCGTTCCCGGCCCCAACTACAGCCAGATGTTCGGGATTATTCTTGAGTACATCGCGACGCAAGGAAAAGATGGCGAGAAGCCTACGGTTGCCTTTGTCTACAGCGATACCGAGTTCGGCAAGGATCCCATCGAAAACGGCAAGGCCAAAGCTGCCGAGATGGGTATCGAGGTGGTCGAGGAAATTGTTACCAAACCAGGCAGCGTGGATGTGTCTGCTGAAATACTGAAGCTACGCCGTGTGCGGCCTGACTTTGTTGTGTTCCACGGTTATGTATTGTCCCCCATAAACGAGTTCATGGTGCAGATGAGGCAGATGGGGCTGGACACCCAGTTCATGGGTACGTTCTGGTCCAGCGACAAATTGATCATCAACAAGATGGGTGCAGACGCTGACGGCTACATGGGCGTTATGCCGTATAACTATTATGACAGCGCGGAAGGCGGGCCGATGCTTGACGCGTTGCGCGCCACAGCGGAAAAGAGCGACCCGGATGCCGGCTACCGCCCCACCGGCTACATGCAGGGCTGGTTTAACGCGATGGTATGGACGGAAGTGATCAAGCGCACCATGGACGCGGGCAAGGAGCTGACCGCCGAAAACATGGCCGAGTCTCTGGCTTCTATCAAGGACTGGGATACCGGCGGCATTATCGGTATTCCGGTTACGGTGCAGGACATGTCGTTCCCGGTGGGTCGTATCTGGCGCGTAAATGCGAAAGAAGCCCGTTATGAGCCGGTATCCGACTGGATTCACCTCGACTGAGACGCTGTATGGAAGCCTTGCTGGAAATCGATAATATAGAAGTGGTTTACAACAAGGCGGTGCAGGTTCTCCGGGGCCTGTCACTGCGTGTTCCCCGGGGCGCCGTTGTGGCGCTGCTGGGTTCCAACGGTGCTGGCAAGTCCACCACACTGAAAAGTGTGTCCGGGCTGCTGGCACTCGAGGACGGCGAGGTGACTGCCGGAGAGATCCGCTTCAAGGGCCGCCCCTTAAAAGGGATGGCACCGGAAAAACTGGTTCGCGACGGCCTCTTTCATGTAATGGAAGGGCGTCGCGTCTTCGAGGATCTGACTGTTGAGGAGAACCTTGTTGCGGCAACCTATGCGCTCAGCGGACGCAAAACGTCACTGAACGACTCCTATGAACTGGTTTATGACTATTTTCCCCGCCTCAGGGAGCGCCGCAAGCAGCTTGCGGGCTATCTCTCGGGCGGCGAACAACAGATGTTGGCGCTTGGTCGTGCTCTGATTGCAAAACCGGAACTGATCATGCTGGATGAGCCGTCTCTGGGTCTGGCCCCTCAATTGGTGGAAGAGATATTCACCATTATCGCCCGTATCAATCGGGAACAAGGCACAGCAATCCTGCTGGTGGAACAGAATGCGGCTGTCTCTCTGGCGATAGCCTCGTATGGCTACATCATGGAAAACGGCAAGATCGTGATTGACGGCCCGGCGGACAAGCTCGCAACCAACGAGGATGTTCAGGAATTCTATCTGGGCGTTGGTGGCAAGGAAGGCGAGGCCCGCAGCTACCGGGACATCAAACACTATAAACGCCGCAAGCGGTGGCTGTCATGACCACATCGAAAATTCGTGATCTCACGCTTCCACAGATGCTTCGGGCGCACGCCAAAGAGCGCCCCGATATGCTGGCGTTACGTCAGAAAGATTTCGGCATCTGGCAGGCCTGTTCCTGGCAGGACTACTACCAGCGCGCCCGCCATTTTGGCTTGGGTCTGCGAGCACTGGGTCTTTCCGATGGTGGCCACGTCGCCATTATTTCTGAAAACCGGGTGGAGTGGGTTATCGCCCAGATGGGCATGGGCCTGGTAAAAGGTATCTGCGTGGGAGTTTATCCCACCAGTCCCTGGAACGAAGTAGCCTACGTGCTCGAGCACAGCGACGTCGAAATGGTGGTATGTGAGGATCAGGAACAGACCGACAAGGTTCTGGAAGCCTGGCCCCAACTGCCGCAGCTCAAACACAACATCGTTATTGATCCCAAAGGGCTGCGATCATACCAGGAACCGCCGTCTTCATTCGAAGAAATCGAAACCCTGGGGCGGGAGTTCGAGCACAAGCATCCTGAGTTGATTGATCAATTACTCGACAGTCAGAAAATGGATGATATCGCCCTGATGATTTATACCTCCGGTTCAACCGGCCGGCCCAAGGGTGCAATGATCAGTTGGGGTAACTTGCAGGCTGGAGCGCCCGGGCTTATTGAGCTTCTGGGAGTAGATCAGCACAGTACCAGTCTGTCCTATTTGCCGCTATGCCACGTGGCAGAGCAGGCACTGACCAATATCGCTCCGATCTATGTCGCCAGCGCAGTGAGTTTTGGTGAAAGCCTGCGCACGGTTCAGGAAGATCTGCGAGAGATCGCACCGACGTTTTTCCTGGGTGTTCCGCGGATCTGGGAAAAACTCCATTCCGCCATCTATATAAAGATGCAGGAGACAGGGCGCTTTCGGCAGATGCTTTTTGATCGTGCCATGAAAGCCTGTGAGCCAATGGCGACCAAACCAAAAGCCAAATGGACTCTTGGGGAGCGGCTAACCTACAGGGTGTATTACTGGTTGGTATTCCGTTCCTTACAGAACTTTATCGGGTTACGCCGTTGCACCATTGCGCTTACCGGTGCAGCCCCGATTTCAATGGGTATTCTGCAGTTCTTCCGCACTTTGGGAGTGCCGCTGGTTGAGGTTTTTGGCCAGACCGAGAGCACGGGTGTCGCGACCGCACAACGTTTGGACAGCGTGTGCCTTGGCACGGTCGGTACGGCGGTTGCAGGGCTTGAGGTGACATTGGGTGAGCATAATGAAATCCTCATGCGAGGCGGCACTGTTTTCAAAGGCTACTACAAGAACGACGAGGCCACAGAGGCTACCCTGAAGGACGGCTGGCTGCACACTGGCGATGTAGGCGAGTGGCAGGAGGGCCAGTTGAGAATTGTCGACCGCCTCAAGGACATCATGATTACCGCCGGCGGCAAGAATCTGTCGCCCACGGAAATTGAAAACACCATCAAGGCGAGCCCTTACATCAAAGAGTGCATTGTCATTGGTGAAGCTCGCAAGTATGTCTCGGCTTTGATTCAAGTCGATTTTGAAACTGCCGCCAAATGGGCAGAGCAGGAACGGATTGCCTATACCACATTCCTTAGCCTGACCGAGCAAGAGAAGGTTCAGGAGCTGATCCAGGCAGAGATAAACCAGGGTAACGACAGGCTACCGCAAGTGGCGCAGATCAAACGGTTCCATCTGCTGAGCAAAGAGCTGGATCACGACGATGATGAAGTGACGGCCACCATGAAAGTGCGCCGGGGCAAAATCTACGAGAAGTACGCGGAGGTGATCGAGTCGTTGTATAGCTGACAAGGCTTGAATGTGAGACTTAGGGGACAGATCAGACAAAATAGCTTGCGAACGATCTGGATCAAGTCTACTTGATGGAAGCTATGGTTTGCGATGCTTATTTTGATTGATAATAGACCCCCAAAATTTTCGAGCCAGCTATCATGACTGAAATCACACGTTACGAAAAACCACCCGCCCGGCCAAGGCTCCGGCGTGCCGTTATACCTCAGGGCATCGGTATGAAAGTGGCCCTTATCATTTCTGCAATTATTTCATTGGGCTTCACCGCTTTTGCCAGTGCGGCAGAATCCGGTACCGCGAGTCTGACTCACCATCCGGTGGGTTACCTTGCAATTGTGATCTTTGTTATTGCCTATGCGTTTGTGATGCTTGAGGAAAAGCTGCACCTGCGCAAATCCAAGCCGGTACTGCTGGCTGCAGGCCTTATCTGGTTCATGGTTGCCGGTGCGGCAGCCATGAGTGGTGATACCGAAAGCGCCAATGCGGCCTTGAAGAACAACCTTCTGGAATACTCCGAGCTCTTGCTGTTTCTGCTGGTTGCCATGACGTATATAAACGCCATGGAGGAACGCCAGCTTTTCGATGCGCTCCGCGGCTGGCTGGTGAGCAAAGGCTTCAGTTACCTCAGCCTGTTCTGGATTACCGGGCTGCTGGCATTCTTTATCTCACCCATCGCCGATAACCTGACCACTGCGCTGCTGATGTGTGCGGTGCTGATAAAAGTGGGTGAAGACAGCCCCCGTTTTATAGGCCTTGGCTGCATCAATATAGTGATCGCTGCAAACGCCGGCGGGGCCTTTTCTCCGTTTGGCGACATCACAACGCTGATGGTCTGGCAGAAGGGTGTGGTCGAATTCACCGAGTTCTTCAGGCTATTTATTCCCGCCGCAGTCAACTTCCTGGTGCCAGCCGTAATCATGAGCTTTGCCGTTCCCAGCGAGCCACCGAAGGATGCATCGGATCCGGTGATCATGAAGCGCGGTGCCCGGCGCACAGTCGGGCTGTTTCTGTTGACCATCACAACAGCTGTGCTGGGCCACAACTTCCTGCATCTGCCGGCCGTGGTTGGCATGATGATGGGCCTGGCTTATCTACAGTTCCTGAGTTACTACCTGCAGCGCAGTTTTAAACGCGGTGTTGCCCGTGAACGGGTCTGGGCTGAAAACCATCAGAATACCCGACTGCTTGAGCGACTCGACAAGGCGGTACCTTTCGACATCTTCAACCCGATGGCTCGCACCGAGTGGGACACGCTGCTGTTTTTCTACGGCGTGGTCCTGTGCGTGGGCGGCCTTGGCTACATTGGTTACCTGGCTGAAGTGTCCCAGATTCTGTATTACGACTGGAATGCGACCGGCGCTAACATTGCGGTGGGTGTGATATCAGCGATCGTCGATAACATTCCGGTGATGTTCGCCGTGCTTTCGATGGAGCCTGATATGTCTCACGGTCAGTGGCTGCTGGTCACGCTCACAGCGGGTGTTGGCGGTTCGATGCTGTCAATCGGCTCGGCTGCCGGCGTGGCATTGATGGGCCAGGCCCGGGGTTACTATACCATCATGTCGCATCTGCGTTGGACACCGGTGATTATGCTTGGCTACGCGGCTTCTATCGCCACCCATATGTGGCTCAACGCCAGCCTTTTTTAATAGGTTCTCTGCGGAGCCCGCTCGGGGCTCCGCTGTTCAAGTCGCCCTGCCCAACGCCTCCTCTCTCAAGCCTGATCAAAAGCTTCAAAACACACCATTTCACGAATCCGTCAGCGCTGATCTATGTGCTCTGGATGCCATGTGACACAAGGCTTTGAAGGAATTGCACAGAGGTTCTGTGTTTCTGGTTACCGTTTATGCTCGCGTTGCCTGTTGCCCGGGAATAATGTTTTCGACGTGCGCCGAACCTTTTACCGGGGACGCGCCTGCAGAATACAAACAATAAGCAAGCAGGTAATACCATGCGTCAGAAAGCAAAAATTTCGAAGATATTCACAATTTCAGCGCTAGCCAGCGGATTGCTGCTGGCAGGCTGTGGCGACGATGGCGAAGACGGAAAGGACGGCAAAGACGGTATTTCCGGAAATGCCGGGCAAAGTGTTGTTGTCTCGACCACTTCCGGATTCGCGATTACTGAAAATGCCGTTTTTGTGGCTCCGGATGCAGCAAATGGTGATGATATTACCGAAGCGCTCTCCCTTGCCTTGTTTGATATTCAGGAGGATGCGCTGGTTGTGCTGCCGAAAGGGCGCTTCATGGTGACGGAAGGCATTGTCGTTAACAGTGCACGCGGGCTTACGATTACCGGCCACGGTATTAATGAAACCATTCTGGATTTCAGCACATCCAATGGCGACGACGCGTTTCGTTTCCAGGGCGGCAATGGCATTACCGTCCGCGATTTTGGCGTGTATGAGGCGCCCAAAAACGGCATCAAGACGACCAACGTTAACGGTATTCACATCGCCTACACCGCTACCGTATGGGAAGGCGAGCTGGAAGCAGATAACGGCGCCTATGGATTGTATCCGCTCAAGAGTCAGAACGTGCTTATGGAGAACAATTACTCCTACGGCTCGGCTGACGCCGGGATATACGTGGGCCAGTCAGAAAACATCGTGGTTCGTAACAATACCGCCAACAATAACGTGGCTGGCATTGAGATCGAAAACTCCAGCATGGCCGATGTTTACAACAACATTGCGGTTGGAAACTCTGGAGGAATTCTGTCGTTTGATCTGCCTGGCCTCGAAAAGGCTTATGGCGGGAACGTGCGGATTTTCAATAACCAGGTTTACGCTAATAACGCGGACAACGTGGGCGCGGGTGTGGTTGGTGCGGTGCCACCGGGAACCGGTGTGATCGTGCTTGCCGCCAGCGGTGTGGAAATATACAACAATCAGATTACGGACAACGAGACCACCGCCGTTGCGATCACCAGCTACTTTCTAATTGATGATGATGTAAGCAGCTATCCGGTCAACTATGGCGCAACCATGCAGGATGGTTGGAGTCCGACGTTGAAAAACGTTTATCTGCACAACAATACCATCGCCCGGAATGGCAGCAATCCGCGGGGTGATCTGCTGGCACAGATTATCGGCGGTTACACATCTGTCATGAACAGTTCTGGAATGGCGCAAACCTTCCCGGCCATTCTCTATGGCGGGATTGGCGAGCTGTTATCAAATCTCGGCAATCAGGGGATAGGGGGGTTCAACGCGATTGTTGGGCCAGACGCGGCTGCCGCCGGGGTGAATTACGATCCGTATGGCCCTGGCGACCTGATTTGTGCAAACAGTAATATCAATGGCAATCCGGCACCAAAGTATGAAGAAGTCAACACTGGCCTGGTTTATCCGGTTGATACAGCCAACGCGACGTTCGACGGCAATGGCGATCCTGAGGCACAACTGCTGATCGATCAGATGGTCAACAACACCTACCTCAACTGCGTCCAGCCGCGCCTTGCGCCTGCGAAGGTGAACTTCAGAAACAATATATACGGCTGTACCGGGGACGACCTGGCGGAAGCGGCTTGCGCGCTGTAATCAGGCTCTCTGAGCTGTTGGCGACATAGTAATAATCAATAACGACATATCGCCGGGACAAGTTTGTCCCGGCGATATGTCGCTGCACCAGAGAATCATTTATGAGAAATAACAACAAAACGACAGCCGCGATGCTTATGACGTCTCTTTTACTGGCAGCGTGTGGCGGCGGAGACGACGTTAGTAATACTCCACCTCCAGTGGGCAGTGCACTGAATGCCGGTGCTGGTTCGCCGACGGGCGCAGAGGGCAGCTGCAGCGCGACGACCGCCGGAGTCAACTGGGATGCGTTGATGACAGAGGTATGCCCCAAACTGTCGGATTACAATCTGTTTGCCGATGCAACTGATCCGACGGCGGGGCCAACCCGGGGTGGCGTTTCCTATGATCTGTCTACGGCCTTGTTCTCCGATTACACCAGCAAGTACCGTTTCATATTTGTGCCTGAGGGTAAGACCGTCAGCTATAACCCGTCAGAGGTGCTGGATTTCCCGGTAGGGACGGTCATCACGAAAACCTTTGCATTGCCCGCCAATACGGCTATGCGTGATGGTGAAGAGCTGGTTATTGAAACCCGGCTTTTGATCAACCGCGCTGATGGTTGGTTTGCACTTCCTTATTACTGGTCGTCAGATTCCGACGCGACCCTGACCATTGCCGGCAAACGTCTGACGGGCCTCACCACCATTAACAATCAGGGTCAGCAGATTACGTTTGACTACGCCGTCCCCAAAGCTGCGGACTGTTCCTCCTGTCACTCTATCGTGCCCGACCTGGCGGGTTCGGGTGACGAGCGTGAGCAGATCTTCCTGCCCATTGGTCCGAAGGTGCGTTATTTGAACAATGACCATGCCTATGCGGACGGTACGGTATACAATCAGCTTCAATACTGGGCTGAAGGCGAGTTGTTGGCCGGCTTGCCGCTCAACCTGCAAGACGTCGAGGAGGCTCCGGTGTTCAATGATCAGGTGCCTGTCGCGTCACTCAGCGCCAGCGAGTTGAATGACGCAGCGCGGGCCTACCTCGACATCAACTGTGCCCATTGCCATCGTGCAGGCCTGACGCTGCCTGCAGATTACGCGGGGCCTGCGGGTAGCAGCGGTGTTCAGCTGGAGTACAACCGGAATTATGCGGATTCCCCCAGCAAGTTTGGCGTGTGTAAGGAGCCGATTGCAGGAGGCAAAGATGGCTATCCATACGATGTGATTCCGGGCAATCCGGATGACTCCTATTTGTTGTTCCGTATGACAACCCTTGAGAGTCGCCATAAGATGCCGGAGCTCGCTCGCAATACTGCGCATATGGAAGGGACAACGCTTATCCGCAGCTGGATTGATCAATTGCCTACGGCTAGTTGCTCACCCACTCCATAGGGAACTGTGTCATGCCCGGTTGGTGCCGGGTATGGCCATTGGCAAGCGCTGAAATAGCAGATGGGGGGCTGGACGGACTATCAGTGGATCGCATGTTCCTGGCGAAATTCGGTGGGAGTTGATTGTTTGATTTCCCGGAACGCCCGGTTGAATGAACTCAGGGATCGGTACCCGACATCCAGGGCAATATTGAGAACGGGAGTTTCTGGATCCGTAATCAGGCGCTTCGAGGCTTCGGCAATCCGGAGCTGGTTGATGTAATCGTTGAAGTTACGATAGCCCAGATGCTTGTTAACCAGAGCGCGAGTGCGGTATTCCGGCAGGTCGAGTTTCTCGGCCAGCATTTTCAGAGTCAGATGTTCTGTGCGGTAATACCCGCCCGCCATCAGGCTGGCAAGGCGCTCTGCGTTTTCATGTTGGAAGCTGGCCTGATGTTTATCTTCATTAACCTGCTCGTGCGTCTGAGTCTCGGTGGATGGGGCCAGGCCGCTTTGGAATGATAGTTCACTGAACCGACCCTGCAAAAGAAAGGTTGCCACTGCAATACCGGCAATCGACACCACCAATGCCCGGTTAATTGCGTAAGCAATGCCGAGGTTAAATGCCAGAGCCACCCAGAGCACGGCGATACCCGCGATAAACAAAACGAGAGCCCGGAGCTTTCGGCGGGGCTCCACAAGGTCAGCAGGCCAATCGGCGAGAACAATCCAGAAGCCGTTAGCGATAATAACGAATTCAAACAGTTCGCCGAGTTCCCATCCAAAGAAGAGCAACCAACTTTCAGCGTTCTGGTGGCTGGAAAGAACTCTGGCGATCCCGGGGGCAACTACACTGTAGAGCGCCAGAGCGCTCCATATCGAAAACGGGTTCAAGCGCTGACGAAATGTGACCTGACAGAGCAGCCAGAATAAGGCCGGCAGCATGCCTTGCAGGTTCAGGGTGAGCCAGTGCCAATGAACCGGCGTAAGGGGGTGGAGCAGAAACCCCGAGCTGGCAATGAGAAAAATAGCGAACACCCGTGCAGCGGATGAGCGGTGTAACTCACGGGTTGTCGTAATCAGGAGAATGACCAGGCAAGCCAGGCCAAAACCGGTCAAAATCAACATGCTTTGAACACTCGACGCTATTTTTGTTGTTTGCGTTAAACGGATGCAAACATGTCACTCGGGCGTGTTGGTGTCAATTACGACAGGCGATGCGTAGTAGCTTGGCGGCCGGAGGGACTCTGCGTCGAGCGTTCGTGTCAGACCCTTCAGCTATTCTGTATTCTCAACCCGACACCTTCAGCACTACCGCATGACCTTCTTCGTTGGCCAACCCCAGCTTGACCACACTACCCGGCTTGGTGCCGAGCAGCGCAAGGCCGAACGGTGAGCCTATGCAGACCTCGACGCTGTCTGTATTTGAACAGGAACTGGAATCCGTTAACCGGAATGTAAGTACCGAAGAGTCCAGGCAGTTGATCAGCGTGACGGTGCTGCCAATCAGTGCAGTGTTTTTCGGTTTTACCAGGGGGTTTCTGTAGATTCGCCCCAATTTCATATTCGGCGTTTCGATATCACGTGAACCCAGGTTAAAGTCCGCATTCATCATCATGTCAGTTTCTCGGATGCTAAAAAGTTCGCATTACTAATGGCAACACAAACGGTTGGCTGATTGCTTTCGTTAAAGGGAATATCGGCAGTTCGCGAGCTCCGTATGGCGGGGCTCGCTGACTAATGGAAGGTGATCGAAAGGGGGAATAAAGAAACCATGGCCAGCTCCTTCACTTGGATGGCCGGGCACCATATCAGCTTTGGATTTAAAGACAAGTGTGTGCGCTAGGAAAGAGGGTCGCCTTCGCTCCGCCTTTGCATGCGCAGACTGTTGAGCAGAACACAGAGGCTGCTGAGTGACATGGCAATGGCCGCAATAACCGGTTGAATCCAGCCCATAACGGCGAGCGGAATTACCAGCGCGTTGTAGCCGACCGCCCAGAACAGGTTCTGGTACATGAGCTTGCGTGCTCTTTGTGCCAGTTGCAGGGTGGCGGGCACCATGGCGATGCTTTCGGTGAGGTAAACAGCAGCAGCTGCGCCGGTGGAAGATGCGGCGTTGCCCACAGCGATACCCAACCTGGCACCGGCCAGCGCCAGGCCATCGTTGAGGCCGTCGCCCACGAACACGGCGTTGATCTGTTTTTCGAGGTTTTCGATAAAGCTGTGTTTCTGCTCGGGGGAATAGCCAGAAAGCACCTGCTCAGACGGAATGCCAAGACGGCCGGCCAGATCCAGGCAGGCTTTGCGCGTATCACCGCTGAGTAAATAGAGGGTGTAGCCCTGGTTTGTCAGCTGGCGGATTGTGGGTAGAGACTCCGGCCTGAGGGTTTCCTGAAAACCGATTTTCCCGGCATAGCGCCTGTTGCAGGCAATGTGAATGCTCATTCCGGTATCTTCAGTGAGTGGCACCTCGACGCCCTGCTGTCGAAGCCAGCTTGCCTGCCCTGCCAAAGCGGTACTCTCGTCATTGATCCAGCGCGTGCCTGCGCCTGCGAAGCTTTCCCGAGTGCCATCGGATGTCAGCACAAGAGCTTGCGCCGGTTCCGCCATAAGCCCTCTTGCAACAGGGTGCGGTGATTCCCGGAGAATGTTCCGGGCCAGCTGCAACAGCGTGCTTTCGGACCATTCGCCGGCTGGTGTGATGCTGTCCACGCTTGGTTCGCCCGTGGTCAATGTGCCCGTCTTGTCGAACACAATTGCGCCAACCCCTGCCGCAGCCTCCAGTGCAGCAGGGTCTCGCAATACAATGCCGCGATTGACCATGCTGGCGTGGCCCATGGTGATCACCAGTGGAATGGCAAGGCTGAGGGCACAAGGGCAACTGATGATCATAACCGCCAGCCCGCGGGCGGCAGCTTCCGGAGCAGGTACGCCTTGAACAAGGGCCAGCCCCACGGCCAGCGTGGCTGCGATCAGAATAACCGGTAGCAGAATGCGAGCAATGCGGTCAGTCAGGCGCTGCAGGGTGGTTTTGCGGCTGAGCAGGGCGCTGATGGAGCGTGACAATTGGTCAATGCGGCGTTGGCCAATGCTTGCTGTAACCACCAGTTCAAGTTCACCTTCAACCAATCGACAGCCCGCCAGCAATTCTGCCCCCGGCCGGAGTGCCTGGGGCAGGTGTTCACCAGTCAGCATGGAAAGGTCCGCTTGCCCATGGCCTTGCACGATCTGGCCATCCAGAGCCAACTGTTCACTGGCCCGAATAACAATACGTTCGCCGGTCTCAACATCTTTGGCACGTCGGGATTCCAGTGTGCCGGCAGAGGTTTTCAGAGTGACCTGCTCGGGGACGTCCTGAAGATAACGGCGAATGATTTCCGAGGCACGACGGCGCACGCTGGTATCCAGTAATCTTGCGATCAGCTGGAAGGTGATCAGCATAACGGCAGCGTCGAAGTACACATGGTAACTACCGGAGGCAAGCTGCCAGGCGGAGATGATGCAGGCCGCGAAGACCGCCAGGAAGATCAGGCTGTCGAGGCCCGGTGCGCCGGCAATCAGCGTGCGCCAGCCCACCCGGTAGAAGTGAGAGCCGGAGTAAAGAACAACGGGCACCGCGAACAGACCACTGGCGAGGGCCAACGGCCAGAGTACTTCCGGTTCTGCTGCGCCGAGTGGTGCGAGATAGATCAGCAGCGCCGGCATCATGCTCCACATGCCAAAGACCACGGCAACCGCCAACCGTCTTTGCAGGTGCTTACGCACGGACTCTGACTGGAGTTTGCTGCGGTCAGGATCCACCGTGTTGTGCAAGCGGTAACCCAGGCGGGCTACGGCGCGCTGAAGGTCTGCTAATTGGAGCTTCTCTTTGTCCCAGCAAATCATGGCCACATCTGCCGCGAAATTAACGGCAGCGTCACTGACACCCGGTTGTTTCTTCAACAGGGCTTCAACGGCGATAGCACAGCTGCCACAGCGCATCCCCTCAATCATCAGGATGTCATGGTGCTGTTGTTCTTGCACTGCGCTCGCGTTGTTGGTGGCCATCTCAGGGTTCCCCGAAAACCTCCTTCAGCTCTTCGGCAGACCACTCCTTGCGATCGCCGAAGCGCTCTTTGTGTTCGGTCACGACGGCCTGGTCGACCTCGCTTGCACCATTGCTCCATTCGCTGCGGGCATAGCTCAGAACAGCGGCCAGTTCGGCATCGGAGAGATTGCCACCAAACTTGGGCATAACGCCCTGGAAGGTATTGCCGGCAACTTCAATCTTGCCTTGCAGGCCATCGTGGACAATAGCCACAGGGATAGCCGCGTCTGCCAGCAGCCATTCGCTTTCAGCCAATGGCGGGAAAGCGCCCGGCACGCCCTGCCCATTGGCCTGGTGGCAGGCGCTGCACTGGGCACTGTATATGGCCGCGCCGGTCGGTTTTGCGGAAGCCGCTTTGTTATCAGACTCGGAACTCTCAGAAACTTCAGTGTTGCTGCTGGCAGAGTCATCTGCAGGTATGGATTCCTGCTGCACAGTGGCCACCGCTGAACGGCTGTCACCACCCAACATCGGCTTGCCAATCTGCCAGGCGTAATAGCCAACGCCCCAGATAATCAGTATGGCAATCCAGGCCAGTACCACCTTCGGGATTGCGCGCGTGCCTTCCTCGGGCTCGGGCGCTTCCCGGAATTGAGCGCGATGATCATGCTGTTTCATGGCGCACGTTACTCCTTGGGTTGGTCGGATTTTGGCTGCCGTTTCGGCAAAGTCGGAGCCGGATAGGTATGGTCAAGCGCGAGCATGTACTCCGCCAGCGCAAGCGCGTCATCCGTGGCAACAATCTTTCCGGATTCGGGACCATAGGGCGGTGGAATGTTCACTACTTTGTCGCCTTCTGCCGGCTCCTCCACATGGCGAAACAGGAAAGGGTACGACGGCATAATACTGCCTTTGATGATCGCCCTCGGGTTGTAGAGGTGCATCAGTTGCCAGTCGATGCTGGGCTGGCGGGCGCCAATGTTGAACAAATCCGGGCCGGTACGCATGGTGCCCAACAGGTGGGGTTTATCGTAGGCGTAATCTCCTGGTACGGACGGGCGGCCCCAGCCCCGCGCCTTATCGCCGGGCGCAAAGCTCGGGTCGCGTGGTTGTTGGCTGTGGCAATAAACACAGCCATTGGCAATGTACACCTGACGGCCCCGCTGTTGCTGCTCCGTGTAGGGCTTGAGATCTGGCGGCACCTGTTCTGCAGACATTTGCAGGTAAGGCATAACCACCAGAGTAAGCGTGGCCAGCAACAGAATGAGCGCTGCACCGACCATGATTGCGAGAGCACGTTTCATTGAGTGGTCTCCTTGATAGCTGGGCGGAAGAGGGTCGGTTGCTCAGTAGCGGCGCCATGGCGCATTAACATGGCGATGAAGTGGAATGCGAACACCAGGTGCCCCAGTGTCATCAGAGCACCACCCAGGGTACGGGCCTGAAGTGCGGGCAATGTCATTTTTACTATGTCCAGAAAAGGCATTGCCGCATTGAGAAGTGCAACACCCTGCTTCCAGCCTGCAACGGTCAGCGACACCACGTAGATCAGAATGCCGGCGCTCACCAGCCAGAAGTGCAGGCTGATCAGGCGGCGCCAAGGCCATTCCCAGTTGGTGAGGCGAGGCATAATGAAATACACGGCGCCAAACAGGATGAAGCTCAGGAAGGCGTACATGCCCAGATGCGCATGGGCAACGGTGTAGTGGGTAAAGTGGGTGATCACGTTGATGCTGCGCAGAGCTTCCATGGAGCCCTGAAGAGAAGACACCGTGTACATGAGCGCGCCGATCCACACAAAACGCAGGGTTGGTGAGTCTTTCAGGCGCCCGAAGTTGCCCATCATGGTGCCGTGATGGTTGATGGCAACGGTAATGACCGGAATTGACATCATCACGCTGTGGACAATCGAGAGAGTGACCAGCCAGGTGGGTATGGGGCCGCCAATCAGATGATGAATGCCCACCTGGCTGTAAAACAGTGCCAGTGACCAGAACCCGATCAGCGATAACTGGTAGGAAATAATCGGTCTGCCGAGAATTTTCGGGATCATGTAGTAGGCAATGCCAATGCCGATAGGCGTTACCCACAGCCCGAGAACGTTGTGGGCGAACCACCAGTTAACCGTGGCGCCGGATGCCCCGGGAAAGGCAAAGGGCAGGTTGGCGATCAGGAACAGGATGGGAAACCACACCAGCGCAGCCATCAGGTACCAACTGGTTACGTAAAGATGTTCCACCTGGCGATTGGCAGCGGTTAGCAGCAGGGGGATGGCACACAGGGCTCCGCCCACCACAAACAGCAGGTCTACCTGCCATGGGAATTCCAGCCATTCCTCGCCGTCAGACAGGCCCAGCGTAATGGCGCTCAACCCGAGAACCAGGCCAATATTCCAGATAAAGCCGCCAAGAACAGCGTATTTCCCACCAGCCAAAGAAGTTTTGAACAACCGTGGTATCAGGAACAGGGCAACGCCTATACCGGCCATGGACGCCCATCCGTAGGTGACAGCGTTCAGATGCACTGGGCGTACCCGGCCGAAGGTAAGAAACTCGCTGGCGGCCAGAAACTCCGGGAAGTGCATTTTAATGGAGGAGGCCAGGCCAAAAAACGAGCCCAGAAGCAACCAGAAAACGGACGAGCTAAGCCAAGTCAGGATCGCTGTTCGGGACGATTGGTCGGCGGCCCAGCGAGCCTCAATGGCGGCCGCCTGTTCGCTGTTGTCACCGGTAAACGGTAGGTCGGATGGCCTTGCAGGATCCTCGCTGTGACCTTCTTCGCCCGGGGAGAATATAGTGCGTGCTGCCGCCTGGCCGTGGCTGAACTGATTATTGGCGATAGACCAGATCAGTAACAGCAAGCCAACCGTGGAGAGCACGAAGGTAATGATCAAGAGAACGGCGATGGTGGGCGTCATAATCTTTCCTATTGATGCATTACATATACATGTTAAATAAAACAAACACTACATTTCAATTAGATGCTTTTTTTATAAGCAGTATTTGTACTCATTTGGAAGATAGCGAAGAGTTTCACTACATTAACGCGACAGGCCGGATTGGACGATGGCTTGAATTGCTCTAGATCAAGTCGAGGCAATTGCGAGGCTCCGACGGCGGTTGGAGGTTTTCATCGCATGAATTTCCGGGCTGGCGACTCGGCATCGGCGAATGGTGTCGTATTCTGTACCAATGCCCCAAGCTGGTCTACGCTTGAAACAGCAACAAAAGGAACGCTTGCTGCGCGCTGTAACCGCTTCTAAGCTTTTGCGATAACGATGCAATCGAAGAGGGAATTTTCGATGCTTACCAACTCAATAGCACGATTTATATTGTTTTCAGGAATGTCTCCTTTCCTGCTTAGCGGCTGCTTCGATGGATCCAGTAGCTCTTCCCGCCAGCCAGATCTTGAACTCACCAGTCTGTCCAGTGCGCCGGACCAGGTCAGTGGTGACGATGTCCTGATCGGCCTTGAAGGCGACTCTGCCACGATCGCTGCGGAAAGGGACAATCTGGAACTCTGGCTCAATGATGCCAAAGTCAGCCCGGAGATCAGGGAAGGGCGAAACGGCCCGGAAATTCTCGTAACAGGTCTTTCAGAAGGTGCAAACCGGCTGGAACTGCACCATGTTGAATATGGCCCGCTGAGCGATCTTACGCTGGATGTTCACCCAATAACCGGGCCGATTTTCTCGGGGCCTCAACAGTATCCGTTTGTCTGTACGGTAACCACAGAGCTGGGCAAGCAGCCCATTGTGGATACTGGAGGCAATACTGGCTTCCCGGTGATGGATGGCGGTGATAACCAGATTGGTTTGAGTAAAGACTGCTCGATCGACTCTTATGTAACCTTTGTCTATCGCACAACCGGCGATAACTGGGCGCCCTTACCTAGTGATGGTACTCGGCCTGCGGATATGGCTACCACAGAGCTCACCGATGGTCGCATCGTCGATTTTGTTGTGCGGCAAGAGCGGGGCACCATTAATCGGTTTATCTACAGCTTTGCCACACTGGCATCCGTGGGAGACGAGGCCGATGACGCCGCCACGGAAAACTGGAACGGGCGTCTGTTGTTTCATTTTGAAGGTGGCGTTGCCATCGGGCACACCCAGGGCAGCATCAGTGGTCGGGCCCTTGAGGCGGAAGTGCTTAAGAAAGGCTACGCGGTTATCTACTCTTCCGGCACTCGCACCAACACCCACTATAACCTTCAGGTAGGTGGTGAAACGGCACTGATGGTGAAAGAGCATTTCATCAAGCGCTTTGGTGTGCCCGAGTATACCGTTGCCATTGGCGGATCCGGTGGCGGTATCCAGCAGTACGTCTATTCCCAGAACCATCCTGATCTTCTGGACGCTGGTGTGCCTCAGTACTCCTATCCGGATATGGTGACCCAGATCATTCACATTGGCGACTGTGAACTGCTGGAGTACTACATGGACGTTACTGATAAAGACAACGCCAAGTGGCAGACAACCAGGAACCGGAGTTGGCTGGTGGGGCTGAATGCCACCGATGCTTACGCCGACCCGTTTGCAGGTGCAAAGCAAATGCTGGGATACAGCACGGCACCGGGTATGACCGAGTGCATCCCGGCGTGGCGCGGTCTGACTCCATTGGTGATGAATCCATTGTTCGGAAATGCCCGCAACCAGGAGCTGATGCAGCCTGCTGGTGTGATGGATGGCGTGCAGTGGACTCACTATGACGATCTGAGAAATATCTACGGCCTTGACGAAAACGGTGACCCCCGAACCCTGTTCGACAATGTTGGCGTGCAGTATGGCCTTGGAGCGCTGCGCGACAGCAACATATCCAAAGCCGAGTTCCTGAAGCTGAACGCTCAGATTGGTGGCTGGAAACAGCCCTCTGAAATGGTGCAAGAGGGCTTTCCGTTCGTTGGTTCACTTGCGGATGTCCAGATGGACCCCAGCAAATTCGATCCCTGGAGTTCCCGCAACATGAATCTCAGCCCGGATGGCACATTGCCGGCGCCACGCGCCGAGGGCGATTTGTTGGCGATTCAGGCCGCCTATGATTCCGGTATGGTCTTCGATGGGCAACTCAATATGCCTGTCATAGATTGGCGTCACTATCTCGAGGAGGTGCTGGACATGCACAACAGTCATCAGTCTTTCTCGGTTCGCCAGCGCATCATCAACAAAATGGGAGGTGCCGGCAATCAGGTGATCTGGTTTACCGATACCCGACCGACGGATGTCTCGGACCCGGGCGAGCCAGAGCCGCGGGAGGAGTCAAACCCGACATGGGCGGCATTGGACGTTCTGCATGAGTGGCTGATGAATATTCGCGCGAACCCGGGGCAGAGTATTGCTGAGAACAGACCTGCTGCAGCGGTGGATACCTGCTATGAAACCGATGGCACGGTTATAGCGGCAGGAGAGGATGTCTGGAATGGTATTCTTGATGCCGAAGCTGAAGGCGCCTGTACCGCAAGGTTCGAGACTTACACTACGTCGAGAATAGTGGCGGGCGGGCCGATTGAAGGCAGTGTGTTCAAGTGCAGTCTGAAGCCGGTTGCCGCCGCATTGACAGACAACACCTATGGCACTGTTTCATTCACTGACGCCGAAGTTGTCAGGTTGAACGAGATTTTCCCTGATGGTGTCTGCGATTACAGTCAGCCGGATCAGGGACGCCCCGCTGGTTGAGCGTCGGGCTTTTAGCGAAAGAGTCAGGCTGACTCTTTCGCTATCTTTGCACCGCTACTTGGTGCATTTTCTTCAGACAGGCCGCCAAAACGACGATAAAAACCCGGTGTAGGGCCGGGCAGTGGCCCTGAAGCATTTTCCAGCAGACTTGTCAGGAGCTCATCAGAGCGGCTATATATCGCCCGGTAGAGATTGCGGCACAGTTGTTTTGCGCTGCGTCCTTCCCAGTCGCCCGGTAACAGTTCGTCTGGCAGCAAGGGGTCTCGCAGCAGTATTTTGCGATATTCGTGAATCAGCAGAATGCGCGCGGTAACACAGTCTTCCGGGGAGAGGTTGTCGTTGGTGCTGAGTTCTCGCCACAGTGGCCGAAATTTTTCCAGAAAACGTTTATAACGAAAACCCAGTTCGTCCAGGTTCCAGCTTTCCCTGACCTGTCTGCGCAGAGCTCTCGGGCTACGTTGCTCCAGTGGCTGGGTCTGCATAACGATGGTGTCTTCCAGCGCGCCCCATTCCTGAAGCAGCGGCACCAGTTCATGGCGCGTGAAACGCGGATGTTCCATAACGCCCGCTGCCATGCTGCCAAAGCTCAGCCATTTCAACTCTTCACGCACTTTGGCCCGGGTTTCCGGTTCCAGCTGGTTGAGAAACACCAGGCACCAGCTGCCGTTCCAATCGTCGGTGCCGAGCGTGTATACATGCTCAAATGCCTGCTGAAAGCGCCTCAGGCCCACACCGGTAACGCTGTAATAGCTGCAGCGGCCCACCTTTTCCGTTTGCAGCCAGCTTTCCTGAACCAGCCGGTAGACAGACGTACGGACCAGCCGCTCGCTCACGCCCATGGGGGTCAGGAGCTTCATCAGGCTACCCAGCCAGACGTTTCCGCCGCGCGGGTGGATGATGTCGCCGTAGGTTGTAATGATCAGCGACCCGGCCCGTAGAGGGCGCTTTTGCTGGAAGTCCTGGATCAGGCTCTCGAGTTGTTGTTTTGCAGACATGGTTCTCTTTTCCCTTACAAGGCGTTCCGGCGCTCATTATCGTCGATACAGGCTTCGGGTAAAGCTGCCTCCAGTCAGTGCGAGCAATTACAGCTTTTATGCACAAACCTGCGGCTGCCGGAGCGGGTCGGGTGTTCACGAGAAAATGTCAAAAAGGCACTTATGTACTAATACATTGGTATGGATTGCTGTAAAAGTTGTGTGCCTGGACGCTGTCCTCAGTTGACACCGGTTTAGTGATACAATATTTTCCATTGATATCCGTCAACGGTATCGTATTATTGGCGTGGCGGATAGCCAGTAATGGTTGTAATAGATGAACGTCTGTCATACCAAACTGAAAACAGGGCCTTGCGAAGATATACGTGATACGGAAAGTGTCATTTTGGCAGGCAAAACGTTCTGTTTTCGGAAATTCGGGGGCCTATAAAACCAAAATGCCCTGACCACACTTGGGAGAACAACAAAAATGTTCAAAAATATCACGCGTCGTGCAAGTAAGTTTGCGGCCATTGCAGCGGCCGGCTTGCTGGCCATGAACGTTCAGGCAGCTGAGCCCATTCGTATTGGATCGTTTCTTGCAGTTACCGGGCCTGCCTCTTTTCTGGGCGATCCTGAGCTGAAAACCCTTGAAATGTATGTAGAAAAGATCAACGAGGAAGGCGGTGTACTGGGTCGTCAACTTGAGCTTATTCATTATGATGACGCGGGCAACGCGTCCAAAGCCCGTAACTTTGCAAGTCGCCTGATCCGCTCTGACCGAGTGGATATTATTGTAGGTGGCAGTACCACGGGTGCCACCATGGCGGCAGCGCCGATGGTTGAGCAGGCGGGTGTTCCTTTCATTTCTCTGGCGGGTGCGGTTGTTATCACTGATCCGGTTAAAAAGTGGGTTTTCAAAACTCCGCAAACGGATCGTATGGCGGCAGAGCGTGTGTTGACTGATATGAAAGAGCGCGGTCTGACCAAAGTTGGCCTGATCTCGGGTACCGGAGGTTTTGGCAGTTCAGGTCGGGAGCAAACTCTTGCAGCTGCCAGCGCAATGGGTGGAATCGAGATTGTTGCTGACGAAACCTACGGCGGTTCTGATACTGACATGACTGCTCAGCTCACCAACATTCGCGGCACCGACGGTGTGCAGACCATTCTTAACTTCGGTTTTGGCCAGGGACCGGCTATCGTTACCCGTAACTACGCCCAGCTGGGTATTGAGCTGCCATTCTACCAGTCCCACGGTGTCGCCTCTGACGGCTTCCTGGAGCTGGCGGGCAGTAGTGCTGATGGCCTGAGATTGCCTGCTTCCCCCCTGCTGGTACCAGAGTCGCTGCCAGCGGATGATCCACAAAAGCCGGTGGTTGAGGCTTACAAAACCGAGTACGAAGCGCGCTGGGACTCCAAGGTGTCTACCTTCGGTGCCTATGCCTATGACGGCCTGATGCTGGCGGTTGAAGCTATCGAGAAAGCGGGCAGCACAGACAAAGCCGCAGTACGTGATGCGCTTGAGAGCATTCAGGGTCACGTAGGTGTTACGGGTACTTTTAATATGTCACCCGAAGACCACAACGGCCTGGAAGCTGAATCCTTCCGCATCCTGGAAGTTCAGGATGGCAGCTGGAAGTTGATCAACTAAGCCTATTCTTATCCGTACCACAGGTAACCAGTTGTCCGTAAAGGATGGCTGGTTGCCGCTGCGCGAGCGGACCCGATTATGTTTTCTGAATTCCTGCAGTACCTGTTTACCGGTATCACCATTGGTGCCACCTACGCCCTGATCGCTTTGGGCTTTACCCTGATTTATAACGCCAGCCACGTTATTAACTTTGCCCAGGGCGAGTTCCTGATGATTGGCGGTATGGCGACCGTATCTTTGACAGCCATGGGCGTGCCCATGCTGCTCGCGATTGTGCTTGCTGTAGTTCTTGCCGGTGTGTTGGGCGTTGCCCTTCAGCGCCTGGCGATCGCGCCCGCGAAAAACGCGGATGTGGTTACGCTGATCATTATTACCATCGGTGCGTCCATTTTTATTCGCGGCCTGGCGCAGCTGGTGTGGGGCAAGGAATACCATGTAATGCCTAACTTCAGCAGCGACGAGCCAATACAGATTTTTGGAGCCGTGCTTAACAGCCAGAGCCTGTGGGTGCTGGGTGTTGGTGCGGTGCTCGTAGCAGTGCTGGTGTACTTCTTTACCCGCACGCTGACCGGCAAGGCGATTCTTGCTACCTCCATGAACAAGGATGCCGCTCGCCTGGTGGGCATTCGTACCCAGGTAGTGCTGATGCTGGCATTCATGGTGTCTGCATTGCTGGGCTCCGTAGCCGGTATCGTAGTAGCGCCGATTACCTTTACCTCTTACGACATAGGTATCATCCTCGGTCTTAAAGGCTTTGTGGCAGCGGCCATTGGCGGCCTGGGCAGCGGTATGGGTGCCGTAGTCGGTGGCTTGGCACTTGGCGTGGTGGAAGCCATGGCTGCAGGTTACCTGTCGTCTGACTACAAGGATGCTGTGGCGTTCTCGATGATCCTTGTGGTGCTGTTCTTCATGCCCAGGGGCCTGTTTGGCGCCAAAGTTGTGGAGCGGGTGTGATGATGGCCCGACTGTCGCAATTCCGTCTCAAAGGCCTGGTGTTTATGGCCATCGTGGTGTTTGCCGTACCGCTGTTCATCTCCAACCCGTTTCACTATGGCCTGGCCACGCAAATCGCGCTGATTGCCGGTGCGGTTGTTGGCCTTAACCTGCTTGTGGGTTTCGCCGGCCAGATCAGCCTTGGCCACGCGGGCTTTTTCGGTATGGGTGCTTACTTCAGCGCCATCATGACCAGCAACTATGGTTGGTCTGCCATTCCTGCTCTGATTGTGGGGGCTGTTGGCGTTGCAATCATTGCGTGGGCAGTTGGCCGCCCGATTCTGCGTTTGAAAGGCCATTATCTTTCGATGGCCACCCTCGCGGTGGGATTCATTATCGCGATCATTCTGAACAACGAACGGGCAATAACAGGCGGGCCGGACGGCATGCCAGTGCCTGCGTTTGACGTGTTTGGTTGGGAGCTAAGCCCGTTCGGACAATATTCCCTGTTTGGCATGGACATCAGCGGTGATCTCGCTTGGTATCTGTTTGCGGGTGTCGTGCTTCTGGCTGCCGTCTGGCTGGCCCAGAACCTGATTGATTCGCCTATTGGCCGAGCCTTGCGTTCCGTTCACGGCTCGGAAGTTGCGGCCAGTGTGGTGGGTGTAAACACCGCGAAGTACAAGAGCCTGGTGTTCGTGATTTCAGCGGTATACGCCAGCGTGATGGGTGCGCTTTACGGGCACTTCCAGGGTTTTATTACGCCTTCTGTAGCAAGTTTCGACTTTTCCATCCTGTTGATCACCATGGTGGTTCTGGGCGGTATGGGCTCGACGATCGGGGTGATTATTGGCGCTGTGGTGCTGGAACTGTTGCCGCAACTGCTGGCTGATTTTCAGGAGATGGAAATGGTCTTGTTTGGTCTGATTCTGATGCTGACCATGATTTTCATGCCCAAGGGTCTGTTGCCAACCGCCGCAAACCTGCTGGCAAAACGACGCTCGAAGTCTGCCGGAGGTGACGCATGACCGCTCTGGTGGAAGTCAATAATCTGTCCAAGGCGTTTGGCGGTGTGCACGCCGTTGAAGGCGTAAGTTTCTCGGTGGATGCTGGCCAGGTGTACTCGGTTATTGGCCCTAACGGTGCCGGTAAAACCACGCTGTTCAACCTGATCACAGGCCTGTACACGCCCACCAGCGGTGAGGTGAAGTTGAATGGCGAAAGTATCGCGAAACTCGAGCCCAACCAGTTGGCTGAGCGGGGCATGTGCCGAACGTTTCAGCAGATGCAGATCTGTATGAACATGACGGCCATTGAAAACGTGATGCTGGGTCGGCACCTGACCCTGAAAAGCAATCTGCTGACCACACTGTTCCGCTTGCCAGCGCTCACCCGTGGTGAAAAAGCCGCGCGTGAGAAATCCGCTGAACTGATGGAGTTTGTGGGGTGTGGAGAGTACCTCGATACCGAAGCTTCGGCCATGTCGTATGGCGCGCTTAAACGTCTGGAAATTGCCCGTGCACTGGCCGCAGAGCCCAAGGTCGTGTTGCTGGATGAGCCGGCAGCTGGCCTGAACGCTGTTGAGACCGCTGCACTGGAAGAACTGATCCGCAAGATTGCCGAGCAGGGCATTACCGTGATGCTGGTAGAGCATGACATGAAGCTGGTGATGGGTATTTCCGACCGCTTGCTGGTGCTTAACTACGGGCGAGTACTGGCGGAAGGTACGCCGGAACAGATTCGTGAAAACCCGGACGTGATTGCAGCCTATCTGGGCGGTTAAACGGAGCGAGGAATAACCATAATGACACAGACACCGACCAACGTTGCGCCTGAAGACAGTTACAGCCTGCAAGCCATCAGCACCATTGTTCAGGAACATCAGGCCCTCTGGCGCATACTGGATCTGCTGGATCAGCTCCAGCACGACATGAACATCAACGAGCAGCGGCCTGATGAAACGCTGTTCAGCACGATCTTCGATTACGTGCAGCATTTTGCCCGGAGAGTACACAGCTCTCCCGACGAGATAGTGCTGTACCGAGTTCTGGGGGAAAAGTCGCCGGAAACCAAGCCGCTGCTGGACAAGCTGGCGCATGGTTACGTGATTGGCGATGAAAAGATTAACGAGTTGCGCCATCTTTTAATGGTGTGCATGGAACAATGGCCCGATGGTCGGGAAGACTTCAGTCACGCGCTGGCAAGGTTTACCGAGGCCTTACGCAAACACATCAAGAAAGAAGAAGGCGTGATCATTCCCCGGGCGCGCAAGCTCCTGAATGAAGACGATTGGCGCCTGATTACGGAATCCCGGGACCAGTCCAACGATCCGTTGTTTGGTGAGCGGGTGCGGGACGAATTCCGCGAGCTACGCCATCGCATTGTGAGTTATACCCCGGAACGTCTGGGCGGCCTGGGGCTGCACCACGTGCCGCGAAGATCTGCACAGCGCGCCACAGAGGAAATGCTCTCCATCAAGGGCCTGAAAACCTCCTATGGCCAGATTGAAGCGCTTCACGGCGTTGATATCCGTATCAACAGCGGCGAAATTGTTTCTTTGGTGGGTGCCAACGGTGCGGGCAAGTCGACGTTGCTGATGACGATTTCGGGCCTGCAGCCGACAGACAGCGGCAGTATTAACTTTGAGGGCAAAGACCTGCTGAAAATGAGCACGGATCAGCGGGTTGCCAATGGCATTGTGCAGGTACCCGAAGGCCGGCAGGTGTTCAAGGATCTGAGCGTTGAAGACAACTTGCTGTTGGGCGCCTACACTCGTGGGCGCAGCCCGGAAGTGGAAGGCGATATTGAGCGCATGTATGAGAAATTCCCCATACTGCGGCAGAAGCGTCGAAACCTGGCGGGTGAGCTGTCCGGTGGGCAGCAACAGATGCTGGCCATGGGCCGCGCGCTGATGGCAAAGCCCAGACTGTTGCTGCTGGACGAGCCGAGCATGGGGCTGGCGCCGCTGATCATTGAAGAGATTTTCAATATCGTCAAAGAGCTCAAAAACGAAGGCATGACCATCTTTCTGGTGGAACAGAACGCCTCCCAGGCGCTTGCACTTGCTGATCGTGGTTACGTGCTGGAGACAGGCCGGGTGGTCATAGAAGGCTCGGGTCGTGAGCTGCTGAGTAACGAGAAAGTACGTGAGGCGTATCTGGGTATGTGATGTGACAGGTACAAAAAAACCGCCAGAGCGTGAAGCTGCTGGCGGTTTTTTTATGGCCGGAAGAATTATTCCGGCTTCTTGGCAACCAGAGTCAGAATATCGTAGCTGGCAACCAGCTCGTCTTCCTGATTGGTGACCTGCACATCCCAAACAACCACGCCTTGCGGGTGGCCGTCCGGAGATGTGCGGCCCTGATCGATCTTGCGCTTGCAGGTCAGGCGGGCGCGAATGGTATCGCCCGGTGCTACCGGCTCAATGAAACGCAGCGTGTCCAGGCCGTAGTTCGCCAGTACCGGGCCTTCGGCCGGATGCACGAACATACCGGCTGCTGCAGACAGCACGAAATAGCCGTGTGCAATGCGTTTGCCGAACTGGCTGTTCCTGGCTGCAATCTCATCAAAGTGCATGTAGAAATGATCGCCAGACAGGCAGCCGAAATTCACCAGATCTGCTTCAGTGACGGTACGGCGATGGGTCAGTAGTGACTGGCCGATCTGCAGGTCTTCGAAGTGATAGCGGAACGGGTGTATGTCGTTCTCTATAACCTTCGCCCCACGAATGTACTCGCCGGTAACGGCGGCCAGCATGGTGGGCGAGCCTTGAATGGCTGTGCGCTGCAGGTAATGGAACACCGCGCGGATGCCGCCAAGCTCTTCACCACCACCAGCGCGCCCCGGGCCACCGTGCTTGAGCATCGGCAGGGGAGAGCCGTGGCCGGTGGACTCTTTTGCCGCTTCCGCATCCAGCAAGTGCAGGCGGCCGTGGTAGGCAGCCAGCGCCGGTGCCAGTTTGGCAATCGTGACCGGGTCGCGGGTGGTTACTGTGGTAACCAGCGAACCGCGGCCCTTGGCGACCAGCTCAACCGCTTCGTCCAGAGTGTTGTAGGGAATAACCGTGGCAACCGGGCCAAAGGCCTCTATGTCGTGAGCGCCACAGCCATTTTCGGGGTTACGGCACAGCAGCAGGTGCGGCTCAATGAACGCGCCTTTTTCCGTGCCTTCTCCGGTAGGCTTGAAGCTGCCGTCGCCGCCGATAATCAGTTCACTGGTTTTCAGCAGTTCCTGAATGTTGGCTTTGACGTCTTCCAGCTGATCGATCGATGCCAGAGCGCCCATGCGTACGCCTTCGACCGAAGGATCGCCGATGGTGATTTTTGATAGCCGCTCTTTGAGCTTGTCGCACACCGCCTGCACGTGTTCCTGAGGCACCATTACCCGGCGAATTGCGGTACATTTCTGCCCGGCTTTTGCCACCATTTCGCGGCCAACTTCCCGTACAAACAGATCAAACTCTTCGTGTTCCGGTGTTACATCCGGCGCAAGAACCGCACTGTTTAGCGAGTCAGCTTCGGCATTGAACGGAATGGAGCGGTTGATAATGTTGGGGTGAACACGCAGCATGCGAGCGGTTTTGGCCGAGCCGGTAAACGTAACCACATCCTGCTCTTCCAGATGCTCGAACAGATCGCCGGTGCTACCAATGATCAACTGCAGACTGCCTTCTGGCAGAGCGCCGGATTCGTGCATCAGGCGCACGGCCAGTTCGGTGACGTAGCAGGTGGACGTCGCAGGCTTCACAATGGAGGGCATGCCCGCCAAGAATGTGGGCGCAAACTTTTCCAGCATGCCCCACACCGGGAAGTTGTAAGCGTCGATATGTACGGCTACACCGCCACGGGGCACCATAATGTGGGTGCCGGCGAAGTGGTTGTTCTTGCCAAGCGGCGTTACCGGGCCTTCGTGTACCACGTTGCCGGATGGCAGTTCGCGGCGGCCCATGCTGGCGTAGGAAAACAGCGTGCCGAAGCCGCCATCGATATCAATACCGTTATCCGCTTTGCTGGAACCGGTGTGCATCGAGAGGGCGTAGAGCTCTTTTTTGTGCTCCTGCAGGTACATCGCCATGGCTTTCAGGGCCAGGGCGCGTTCCTGAAAATCCATGGCCAGCAAGGTTTTCCCGCCGACCTTGCGGCCGTATTCAACGGCCTTTTTGAAATCCAGAGTATCGTTGTGGGTGTGTGCAACGATCTCGCCGTTAATGGCGCTGGGCAGCGCTTTTGCCTGCTGCCCGCCAATCCATTCACCGGCAATAAAACTCTTGAGAACTGACATGTACAAAAACTCCAGAATGTCTATTCGTCGTAGTCGAGAGTGACCTTGTCACTGACGGGGTAGCACTGGCACGACAACACGTAGCCTGCGTCCACTTCGTAGTCTTCCAGGGCAAAGTTCTGATCCATCTCCACTTCGCCTTCCACGACCTTGGCGCGGCAGGTGGAGCACACGCCGGCTTTGCAGGAGTAGGGAAGATCGGCACCTTCGGCGTTACCGGCATCAAGGATGCTTTTGGTGTCGCGTACAAGATCGAAGGTCAACGAGCGGCCATCAGCTTTCACCGTCACAACGCTGACAGCTTGCGGATCGATTTTGGTCTCTGCGCGGTCTTTGCGTGCTTGGGGCACACCGCCGGCGGGCGTAAAGAGTTCAAAGTGAACTTTTGACTTGTCGAGGCCGTGGCGCTCCAGTGAATCACGCACGGTTTCGGTCAGCATCTGGGGGCCACAGAGAAATGCGCCAGTCAGGTTCTTGGCGTCAATCCAGTGATCAAACAGCTGGTCACATTTCTTACCATCAATGCGACCGTTGTACAGGTCTATGTCCTGCTCCTCCCGGGTGAAGATATACACCAGGTTGAAGCGGGTCATGTATTCGTTTTTCAGATCCTGCAGCTGATCCCGGAACATGGTGCTGCTGGTGCCCTTGTTACCGTAGAACAGGGTGAACTGGCTCTTGGGCTCGGTTTCCAGCGTGGTTTTGATGATGGACAGGATCGGTGTGATGCCACTGCCTGCGGCAACCGCCAGATAGTTGCCTTCACGTTCGGGGTCCAGATCAATGGAGAAATGACCTTGCGGCGGCATAACGTCCAACGTGGAGCCAGGCTTCAGTTGCTCGTTGGCAAAGCTGGAAAATACGCCACCGGGCACACGCTTGATGGCGATGCGCAGCTCTTGGTCATTAACGCTTGAGCAAATGGAGTAGGTACGGCGCACTTCTTCGCCGTCCACCTGGGTGCGCACCACAAGGTGCTGACCTTGCTTGTACTTGAATTTTTCCGCCACATCGGCGGGCAGGTCAAAGCACAGGGATACGGCGTTTCTTGTTTCCGGCCTGACCTCTTTGAGGGCCAGTGAGTAGAATTTATTCATGATCGTATCGGCTCTATATGCATTTGAAGTAGTCGAAAGGTTCACGGCAATCAAGGCAACGATAAAGCGCCTTGCAAGCAGTAGAGCCAAATTCGCTGAGACGCTCGCTGTTCTCGCTGCCGCAAAGTGGGCAAGCAATCACTTCATCGGCGCCCAGAAGGCTCATTTTGCTGGCACTGCCCTGGGGCGGTGCTATGCCAAAAGCCCGGAGTTTTTCCCGGCCTTCCCCGGTTATCCAGTCTGTGGTCCAGGCCGGCGTTAGTACGCGATTGATTTGCGGGTCGCGAATGCCGGCTGCGCGCAGGGCCTCCTCGATCAGCTCTTCAATCAGCTCGGTTGCGGGGCAGCCGGAGTAGGTGGGTGTTACATCCACGCTCAGGTGTTTGCCATCCCAGCTCAGGCTGCGAACGATGCCCAGCTCCACTACGCTGACCGCAGGGACTTCCGGATCTTTGACGTTATCCAGCAAGGCCCAGATGGCGTCTTCTGTCAGCAGTTCCGGATGGGCGTTGGACGGTACCCGGTCGCTGGCAATCAGTACGTCTACAGACGATGGTTCACGTTCATTCACCGGAAGTCTCCCCTGTGTTAATCAGACCGGTTTACCAGGTGGTCGCATCCGGGTAGGCGCGAGGCAGGAACTGCATCACGGCCAGGATGTGCCCCAGGTGTTCGGTGTGCTCGCCGCGTTTGCCGCCCATGTACATCCAGGCGTCTTCCTCGCCGGTTGTCAAGGTGGCCTGTGCTGCGACTTCGCGGACCATGCCGAACCAGTCCTGCTTCAATTGCTCAGGGTCAGGGCCAATGCCTGCCTTGAACATGGCGTGGTCGATTTCATCCGGAGTTACCAGCTCACCGGTGAAGCGCCATAACAGGTTGAAGGCATCCTGAATGCGACGGTGGCTTTCCTCGGTGCCGTCACCCATGCGCTTCACCCATTCGGAAGAGCGGCGCAGGTGATAGGTCGCCTCTTTAACGGCCTTGGCTGCAATATTGGCAACACGCTCATCGCTGGCGTTCACCAGGCTTTTCATTGTGAAGTAGTGCCACACATCGAAGAAAAACTGGCGAGCCATGGTGACGGCGTAGTCGTCATTCGGCTGCTCCACCATCAGCAGGTTGCGATAGTCGTGAGCATCCCGCAGAAAGACCAGTTTGTCGGCGTCGCGGCCGTCGTCGATCAGTTCGGCGGCGTACTCGTACCAGTTGCGGGCCTGGCCCACCAGGTCGAGCGCCACGTTCATCACTGCCAGTTCTTCTTCAACAGCCGGGGCCTTGCCCGTCAATTCGCTGAGACGCTGGCCCAGAATCATGTCGGAGTCCGCCAGGCGTAGCAGGTATTCCTGTAAAACTTGTTGCTGTGTCATGGGTCGCTCCTTACATGTGCCCGACTTCGTCAGGCAGCTTGTAGAACGAAGCGTGCCGGTAAACCTTGTCTTCAGATGGATCGAACAAAATTTCTTTCTCGTCCGATGCGGAGGCTGTGATGGTTTCAGACGGAACCACCCAGATGCTCACCCCTTCGTTACGACGGGTGTACAGCTCGCGGGCGTTTTCCATGGCCATCTCATTGTCGGCCGCGTGCACGCTACCCACGTGCTTGTGGTTAAGGCCGTGCTTGCTGCGAACGAAAACTTCGTAAAGGCGCCATTCTGACATTGTCATTTCTCCTGTTTACGCGGCTTTGGCTGCGCGCTGTTTTTGTTTTGCGGCGTAGGCAACGGCGGCTTCCCGTACCCATGCGCCTTCGTCAATTGCTTTGCGGCGAGTGGAAATCCGCTCATGGTTGCAGGGGCCATCGCCCTTTAGCACGTCGTAGAACTCTTTCCAGTTGATCTCACCGAAATCATAGTGGCCGCTTTCCTCGTTCCACTTCAGATCCGGGTCAGGCACTGTGCAGCCCAGGAATTCGAGCTGTGGAATGGTTTGATCAATGAACATCTGGCGCAGCTCGTCGTTACTCTTGCGTTTGATCTTCCAGACCATGGACTGTTGGGAGTTCGGGGACTCGTCATCGTGCGGGCCGAACATCATCAGCGCCGGCCACCACAGGCGGTTAATGGCGTCCTGCACCATATCCTTCTGTTCCTGGGTGCCTTCGCGCATCATGTCCAGCAGGATTTGATAGCCTTGGCGCTGGTGAAAGCTCTCTTCCTTGCAGATGCGAACCATGGCGCGGGAGTAGGGGCCATAAGATGTGCGTTGCAGAACCACCTGGTTCACGATAGCCGCGCCATCAACCAGCCAGCCTACTGCACCCATATCCGCCCAGTTCAGGGTCGGGTAGTTGAAGATGCTCGAGTACTTGGCTTTGCCGTCGTGCAGCTTCTGGATTTCCTCGTCGCGATCAGCGCCCAGAGTTTCCATGGCGCTATACAGGTACAGGCCATGGCCGGCTTCGTCCTGAATCTTGGCCATCAGCTGCAGCTTGCGCTTGAGCGTAGGTGCGCGGGTGACCCAGTTGCCTTCCGGCAGCATGCCGACGATTTCCGAGTGGGCGTGCTGGGAAATCTGGCGAACCAGCGTTTTCCGATAGCCGTCGGGCATCCAGTTCTTGGCTTCGATTTTGGTTTCGGCGTCTACCTTTTCCTGGAAGTCCCTTTCTTCGGGAGACATCTCTTCCAGGGTCTTGAGGCGCTTTGTACCGGTATCAACCATCTGTGCGTACATAACTCTCTCCGAATCTGACTTGTTTTGGTCTGCTGTCTGTATACGGCAGTGCACCGCGACGAATCGCAGGCTATGACTTCATACTATATGATACTGAATAAATATCAAGGAATCGTATTTTGTATCATGTTCGTGTTGTAAGACTTTTGTCGGACGATTAACCTGTTGAAAAACAACAGCTAACAGTTTCCGATTAATGATTGCTTTGGGTTTGGTCAAACACCAAGAAAAAATAAATGACCGGGTGGCGTGCACCACCCGATCACGTGTTTCATTCCTTGCGACGGTCAAATACGTGCTTCGCTTTGCCTTCTGAGCGGCTCAGAGTGCCTGTGTCATGCACCTCGACGGTGGTGCTTATGCCGATGTAAGACTTGATATGATGCCCCAGCTCTTTGGCGGCGTTTTCCTTGATGTTTTCGCCTTCTGCACCCGCTTTCAGTTCGACCCGAACATCAACGCAGTCCAGGTTGCCCTTTTTATAAATCACGATTTCATAGTGAGGCGCCAGGGCTCGGCACTTCAGTACCTGTTCTTCAATCTGGGTGGGGAATACGTTGACGCCACGGATAATCAGCATGTCGTCGCTGCGACCGGTGATCTTGTCGATGCGGCGCATGGGGCGCGCCGTGCCCGGTAGCAGGCGGGTCAGATCACGGGTGCGATAACGCAATACCGGCATGGCCACTTTGGTTAGGGAGGTGAACACAAGCTCGCCGTACTCGCCATCTGGCAGCACTTCGCCAGTTTCCGGATTGATGATTTCCGGATAGAAATGGTCTTCCCAGATAGTCGGGCCATCTTTGGTCTCCAGACACTCCATGCCAACGCCAGGACCCATAACTTCCGAAAGGCCGTAGATATCAAGCGCCTGGATGTCGAGACGGTCCTCCAGCTCTGTGCGCATTTCGTTAGTCCAGGGCTCGGCCCCGAAAATGCCCAGACGCAGTGGCAGCTTTTTGGGGTCAATGCCCTGGCGGTCTATTTCATCCGCAATGTTCAGCATGTAGGAGGGCGTGACCATGATGATGTCGGGCTCAAAATCCTTGATCAGCTGTACCTGTTTCTCGGTCTGGCCACCCGACATGGGGATAACGGTACAGCCGAGGCGCTCGGCACCGTAGTGGGCACCGAGACCGCCGGTGAACAGGCCATAACCATAAGCAATATGAATCTTGTCCCCGGCGCTGCCGCCGCCGGCGCGGATGGAACGCGCGACTATGTCGGCCCAGGTTTCGATATCACTCTGGGTGTAGCCCACGACGGTGGGTTTGCCGGTGGTGCCGCTGGATGCGTGTACCCGGACGACTTTTTTCATGGGTACTGCAAACATGTTAAACGGGTAGTTTTCCCGCAGATCGTCTTTGCCGGTAAAGGGAATCTTGGCGATGTCTTCCAGGCTGTTGATGTCCATCGGCTTCAGGCCAATGGCGTCAAACGCTTTGCGGTAATGCGGCACGTTGGTATAAGCATGCCAAACGCTCCAGCGCAGGCGTTGCAGCTGCTCATGGCGCAGTTCGTCCACGCTGGCCGTTTCCATCCGGTCGAGTTTTCCGAGTTTATGCATGGGTAGATTCATGGTTGCTTCCTGTCTTGTTCTTGTCGCTCCGGTTTGCAGCCGGGCAAGTTTCAGTTCGTGTTACCGGCTCGGGATTGCCCAGGCCGCTTCAATCACCCTTCAATCACTCTGCGCTGTCGACGCGCTCGATAATCAGCGCAATGCCCTGACCTACACCGATGCACATGGTGCATAGCGCATAACGGGCGCTTTGGCCATTCTGGTGACGGCGCTCCAGCTCATTCAGCGCGGTGGTGACCAGGCGTGCCCCACTCATGCCCAGAGGGTGGCCCAGAGCAATGGCGCCACCGTTCGGGTTTACGTGTTCGGCGTCATCTGGCAGGCCCAGATCGCGCAGTACGGCCAGTGCCTGGGCGGCGAAGGCTTCGTTAAGCTCGATCACGTCCATATCGGCCAGTTCAAGGCCTGCGGTTTTCAACACTTTGCGAGTAGCTGGCGCGGGGCCCATGCCCATGATGCGCGGCTCAACACCGGCAGTGGCCATGGCGACAACCCGGGCGCGGGGCTTCAGATTGTGCTGCTTCAGGGCATCGCCGCTGGCCAGTAACAGGGCGCAGGCGCCGTCGTTTACGCCGGACGCGTTGCCCGCGGTGACGCTGCCGTTTTCACGGAAGGGTGTCCCCAGGCTCGAGAGTTTTTCCAGACTGGTTTCCCGGGGGTGTTCATCGGTATCAACAACGAGCGGATCCTGCTTGCGGCGGGGCACGCTTACCGGCACGATTTCATTATCAAAACGGCCCGCTTTCTGAGCTGCAGCGGTGCGTTGCTGGCTGCGCAAGGCGAAAGCATCCTGATCTTCACGGGAAATACTGAAGTCAGCGGCGACGTTCTCGGCTGTCTCGGGCATTGAATCAATGCCGTACTGCTTTTTCAGCAACGGGTTAACGAAGCGCCAGCCGATGGTGGTGTCGAACATTTCGGCTTTACGGCTGAAAGCGGAATCGGCCTTGCCCATCACGAAAGGTGCGCGTGACATGGATTCCACTCCACCTGCCAGCATCAGGCCGGCTTCACCCGTGCGCAAAGCGCGGGCAGCGCTGCCGATGGCGTCCATACCGGAACCGCACAGGCGGTTTATGGTCGCGCCCGGAACATCAATCGGTAAACCTGCCAGCAGCAATGACATACGAGCTACGTCGCGGTTGTCTTCGCCGGCCTGGTTGGCGCAGCCGTAGAGCACGTCGTCGATAGCTGTCCAGTCCAGTTCACTGTGGCGTTCTTTCAGTGCCTTCATGGGGATGGCGCCAAGGTCGTCGGCGCGTACGTTTGCCAGAGTCCCACCGTAGCGACCAATGGGTGTGCGTACCGCGTCAACTATGTAGGCATCGTGCAGGCGTTTTTCGTTGCTCATTGATCATTCTCCGACTGGATAACTTCGCCGCGAACCTGATAGGACTTACCGCGAAACAGGGCTATTACATGGCCGTTCTGGTTGGTGACAGTAATGTCGTACACACCGGTGCGGTTGCCTCGGGACTGTTCGACCGCGTTGGCTGTGAGTAGATCGCCCTCACGGGCACCGAGCATGTATTCAATGGAGCAGCCGGACGCCACCGTGGCTTTGTTGTAGCTATTGCAGGCGAAGGCAAAGGCCGAATCTGCCAGGGTGAACAGGTAGCCACCATGGCAGGAGCCGTGACCTTGAATCATGATGCTGGTGACCGGCATGGTGACCGTAGCCTTGCCAGGGGATACGTGGGTAATTTTCATGCCCAGATTGCGGCTGGCTTGATCCCGGTCGTACATGGATTGGGCGCAGTCCTGTGCCAGTTTTTGCGCATCGGGGGCGTGGTGTTCGTTGCTCATGAGTAGAACCCTTTTTCAGCAAACCGGTTTTTCCGCAACAGCAAAGCTGGCCGATAGCGGTCTTCGCCGTAGCTTTGTTGAATGTTTGTCAACACCGTGTGTACGAGGCCCAAGCCGAGACTGTCACTCCAGCGCAGCGGACCTTCCGGGTAGTTAAGACCAGCCTTCATGGCAAGATCTATGTCGCTGACAGACGCCACTCCTTGGAGGGCCGCGTCCGCAGCTTCATTGGCCAGTGTCGCAACGGTGCGCATAACCACCAGACCCGGGCGGTCGGCGATCTGGCTTACGGCAATGCCGGCTTTTTGCAGCAGGGCACAAGCGTCGTTTGTAGCTTGTGAAGACGCCTGATCGGCAGAAGCGACAGCGAGGCGGCTGGCGTTGGCATAGTCAAATGCCAGGTCCAGAAGAATCAGATTGTTGCAGGCTTCAGCTGCTGCGCGTTCGGTGGCCAAGCGGCCGTCGGTCAGTGCAAGCACAGCCTCGCCAAACTGCAGGCGGCCGGGGCCGTCCCGTTCGATGATCTTGAGCCCGCTTTCGCTCAGGCGGGCAACAAGTGCGGCCAGCGGGCCCGGGTTGCCTTCCACAATCAATGTGTCTGCACCACTGTGCATGGATTCGACGGTGGCAGGCTCCGGCTTTTGCGAGCCCTCGGCATAGTTGTAAAAGCCCCGGCCACTCTTGCGGCCCAGGCGGCCAGCTTCAACCAGTTCTTTTTGCACCAGAGAAGGCAAAAAGCGGGTGTCCTGGTAGTAGGAATTGAAAACCGAGGAGGTCACTGCATAGTTTACGTCGTGGCCAATAAGGTCGGTCAGTTCGAACGGCCCCATACGAAAGCCCCCGGCTTCACGCACGATGGCGTCCAGGGTCGCGCTGTCTGTTGTCTGTTCCTGCAGCAGGCGCAGACTTTCAGCGTAAAAAGGCCGTGCTACCCGGTTAACAATAAAGCCGGGTGTTGAAGTGGCAGTAACCGGTTTTTTGCCCCACTGGGCTGCCGTTGCGTATACGCGCTTTGCGATCTCGTCGTTGGTGGCCAGGCCTTTGATAACCTCTACCAGCGCCATCAATGGCGCAGGGTTAAAGAAATGCATGCCCACAAGGCGCCCGGGGTGCTTCATCTGGGCGCCCAGAGCTGTCACGGATATGGAAGAGGTGTTGGTGGCCAGAATGGTGCTGTCCCCGCACACTTCCTCGAGGTCCGCCAGCAGGCTGCGCTTGATGTCGAGATCTTCAACGATGGCTTCGATCACCAAACCGGCTTTTGCAAGCTCGCTGAGTTCCTTGACTGGCTTGATGCGACCCAGAAGAGCGTCGAGCGCTGGCTGATCCATCTTTCCTTTATCAACCCGGCGTTGCAGCTGTTTGGCAATACCCTGCCGGCCAGTTTCAGCCGCGCCGTCTCGCTGATCGAGTAGAAAAACCTCATGGCCCGCCTGTGCCGCTACCTGGGCAATGCCGGAACCCATGGCGCCGGCGCCGATAACGGCAACGGGTGTACCGGTAGCAAGTGCTTGCATTCTCAGTTCCCCTTGAATTCAGGTGCGCGCTTCTCCATGAAAGCAGCAACGCCTTCACGGTAGTCGTCGGTGCGCCCAGCCTCTCGCTGAAGATCCCGTTCTAACAACACCTGTTCCTCAAAACTGTTGTCGGTACTCGCGTGCAGGGCGCGTTTGATCATCGCCAGACCTTTGGTGGGTTGGCTGGCGAAATGGCGGGCCAGTTTCATGGCTTCATCCTGCAGTGCGTCGTCTTCTACACACTTCCAGATCATGCCCCACTGTTCCGCTGTTTCAGCGCCAAGTTTGTCGCCCAGCATGGCCAGGCCTTTTGCCCGGGCCATTCCGACAGTCCGTGGCAAGGTCCAGGTGCCGCCCGAGTCCGGGATAAGGCCGATTTTGCAAAAAGCCTGTACAAAGTTCGCGGAGCGAGCTGCAAGCGTGATGTCGCAGGCGAGCGCAATGTTCGCACCCGCGCCGGCGGCAACGCCGTTAACGGCACAGATAACCGGCATCGGAAGATCCCGAATCGCCTGCAGCATCGGGTTGTAGTAAGTCTCAATGGAGTACCCCAGGTCCGGCGCTTCGGCGCCCGGGTTTACGTTGCGATCCGAGAGGTCCTGTCCGGCACAGAAACCGCGGCCATTGCCCGTGAGCAGCATGACCCGCACGCTATGATCGTTGCGAATGGTCTTCAGCGCGGCGCGCATCTGCTCGTGCATCTCAACGTTAAAGCTGTTGAGGCTCTTGGGGCGGTTCAGGGTAACTTTGGCAATTCCCTGGTCGATATCGAGAAGCACACTCTGCTCGGTCATGGAATAATCCTTGTTTTAGCAGTGGAACCCGGTTTGGTCGCTTCGGGCGGGTGTTTTAACCAGACAGATAATCGCCGTGATCCGGCTCTTCCGGGAGCCGTATCTGTGGTATGGCGGTTCCGGCGTTGCGTTGTTCTAAGGGTTTGTCGGTAAGGCCTGATGGTTATCAAGGCGACTTCCGCAGGACGGTGTTCCGCCTCATTGATTTCTGGAAAGAGTATAGGTTCGAATTGATACCGGTCAAGAATCTCAATCCAGGTTTTTGTATCACGTTAAGAGGAGGTTAATTCGGGCGCCTGTAGATTTATGATTTTTATGGTTATTTTTTTTATTAGCCTTTAGTCTTAGGTGAGCGTGAAAGACACCATAACGGGCCCTGTCACCGTGTAAGCCGTGTACTATCTGTTCTGATACAGAAAAAGTAGCCTAAAATACAAAAAAACAAACATGTTATGAGGAGCACTTTATGCCCTTTTACCGGATTGATGGTGTAACCCCTGTGGTACATCCATCGGCCTACGTGCACCCTACCGCCGTGCTTATTGGCGATGTGCATGTTGGGCCGGACTGCTATGTCGGGCCTTGCGCGTCTTTACGCGGTGATTTTGGCCGTATAGTGATGGAACAGGGTGCAAACCTGCAGGATACTTGCGTGGTGCATGCCTTCCCTGGCCGGGACGCGGTTATCCGGCGCAATGGCCATATAGGACACGGCGCCGTTTTGCACGGTTGCGTAATAGAGGAAGACGCCATGGTGGGAATGAATGCTGTGGTGATGGATGAGGCTGTTATTGCTGCTCGCTCCATTGTGGGTGCTGCCGCCTTCGTAAAAAGTGGCTTCAGCTGCGAACCGGCCTCGCTGATCGTAGGTTCGCCAGCAAAAGTGCTACGCCAGCTGAGCGACAAAGAAGTTAGTTGGAAGCAGCGTGGCACCCGGGAATATCAGACATTGACGCGCCGGTGCCTGGAAAACATGCGGGAGTGCGCGCCGCTGGCCGAGGTGGATGCTGATCGACCGAAGCTGCAGATTGATGGGCATGACCTGAAGGACCGGTAGTCGCCTGCTGCCATGGCCCCTGTGCCGAGCGAAAACGGCTGCGGGGTTGCCAGCAAGTCCCTCTGACCGGCTTTCGTCATTCCGGAACGATGTTTACGTCCGGGGCCTCCAAAAAAACGTCAATGGGCTTTGGAACCCCGAAAAAAAAGCCTTGCAGGTATACATGAGGGTGGCGTGAAGCCAGAAAGTCTGCATGGACATGGGTTTCCACGCCCTCCGCAACAACCCGAACTCCCATGGTTTCGCCGATCCGTACGACCATCTCTACAATGTTGGCAGCCATGGGCTCATCTGGTGCTGACAGCACAAAGCTCCGGTCGATCTTGACCTCAGATATGGGAAGGCGCCGCAACCGCGACAGTGAGGAATAACCTGTCCCAAAATCGTCCAGCGAGAAAGAGCATCCCAGGCTGCTGATATCTTTCATTTTTTGCACAACTTTGTCCAGGTCGTCAGCCGATACGCTTTCTGTGAGCTCTAATATAAGCAGCTCTGCGGGGAACCCGGAGTTGGATAACGCGCGCTCTATTGCTTCCACAAAATCATCTTCCGCGAAGTGTTTTATGGAAATATTGACGGCACATTGGATAGTGGGGTTGATGCGATGCAACGCACTCATTTTCTCCAGCGTTTTGCGCAGAACCCAGCGTTCGATTTTTATAATCTGTCGGGAATTTTCCGCGTGTGGAATGAACTCACCCGGGCCCAGGAGGCCGCGTTCAGGATGATCCCAGCGGATCAGGATTTCCAGCGCGCAGAGAACCCTGTCAGGTGAAAACTGGGGTTGTGCGAACAGCACCAGTTGATCCTGTTCAAGCGCCCGGTTTAGTTCCGATTCAATCTTCAGCTGGTGACGTATTTGATCGCTCATTGAATCTTCAAAAATGGCGATGGGCCGGTTAGCCGCCTTCGCACTGCGGTGTGCCGTTTCGGCGTGTTGGAGTACGGAAGATGGCGAGTTTGAGCTTTCAGTGGGGTATAAGGCTGCCCCAACGGTTACCTCGAGACGCAGGTCAGGACTGTGCTCATTGTGGATGGGCTCAGCGAGGCTGTTCTGGATGCGATCGTACAGCGCTAGAACAACCCGATATGCGTCATCAATAGTCCACCGTTTAGGGGCGAGAACTATGCTGAATTCGTCACCGGAGAGCCTGGCTATGGAGTCGTCTGCGAAAATAGCACTGCGCAGGCGCTTGGCGAACTCTCTGATTACTTGGTCACCGCATTTGAAACCGTAGGTTTCGTTGATATAGCGAAAGTTGTTGATATCGATAACGAGGACTGCGGTTGATACCCTGCCACGATTACAGAACTTCAGCACGGTACCCAACTGATTCAGAAAAAGGGCACGGTTCGACAGACCAGTAACCGGGTCGCGCCACTTCAGTTCTTCTAACCGCTGCTCTGTTTCCTTTACGCTGGAAATGTCATTAAAAACGATAACGTAGTGTGTGATTTCATTATTATGTGAGCGAATGGTGCTGATTGCCCGAAGCTCAGGATAGAGTTCTCCGGATTTTCGGCGACTATAGAGCTCTCCAGACCAATGGTCATGATCACCCAGATACGCGCGGATACTATCCAGGCTCTGGGGAGTATCAGTGTCTTTGCTCAGGTGTGCGTAACTGGCATTGAGTACGTCTTTCTCGGAGTATCCTGTAATGCGGGAAAACGCTGCGTTAACCGCTATTATCATATTGTTGGCATCCAGGAGGATGATGCCTTCCGAGGTTGCCATGAAAACTCTCTCGAACAGATTTCTATTGTGCTGATCGGAGCTGTTGAGCTGTTCAAGCTGTTCATTGAGCGTCTGATTGAGTGTCGTGATGTGGTCAAGCATTCCACTGAGGGAGATGTGCGTGCGCACCCGGGCTCTGACCGCGGGCAAGCGAATCGGCTTATGGATATAGTCAACGGCACCGGCTTCAAATCCCTTTTCTTCTGATTCCGGGTCGCTCAGAGCAGTGATAAATATGACCGGTACATGTTGTAAATCGCGCCTGGCTTTCAGGTTGCGGCACATCTGAAGCCCATCCGTTCCGGGCATCATTACATCCAGCAGGATGAGGTGGGGCTTGTCGCCTTGCTCAAGAATATCCATGGCCTCGGAGGCACTGGATGCAACAATCAGATCGTAGTCCCGACTGAGTGCGTCTGTCAGGACGCGAATATTAGTGGGTTCATCGTCAACGACCAGGATCTTCGGGCTGCCGCCCGGCCTGAAAACATCTGACCCATTTTCCCTGGGTACCTCAAAGTAGGGGTCTGACACAATTGCGCCCTCCATCTTCCTTGGCTTCGTAAAGGCTCTTGTCTGCGGCTTCAATTAATTCGGCAGTACTCGATAAAGACGACGGCTGAAACGCTGTGCAACCTATGGATAAAGTAAAGGGTGTATAGGTTTTCGCGAATTGCAGGCAATTGTGGAGTTCTGTGTGCACAGCTTTGGCAAAATTGTTTGCTGCCGTTATCGTGCTGTGCAAATTCGCCCCGGGTATGAGTGCGACAAACTCGTCACCACCGAGGCGTGCAATGACTTCTCCGGCTCTGGCAAAACTGGAGTTCATGATGGTTGCGAGCTTTTGCAGGCATAAGTCGCCTTGGGCGTGACCATACCTATCGTTGATCTGTTTGAAATGATCCAGATCAACCAATATCAGCCCAATGGAGTTGTCCTGGCGCCGGGCTCGTCGCCACTCCAGATCAAGCTGTTGATTGAACAGGCGCCGATTGCCAATACCCGTTAACGGATCAGTCAGCGCTGCTTCTGCCAGCATGTCTGTTTTACGTTTCAGGTCAATAAACGTAGATACTTTGGCGCTTAAGATGGTTTTGTTGAACGGTTTCAGTACATAGTCTGTTGCGCCATGCCGGAAGGCCTCTTCAATATCCTGTATCTGGTCAGAAGCAGAAATGCAGACTACGGGCACGTAGGCATACAGTTCCGAAGCTCTCAGTTCGTTCAGAAAATTAAGCCCGGAACCATCCGGCAGGTACAGATCGAGAAGCACGATATCTATTTCATCAGACAGAAGCCGTCTTGCTTCCGCAAGGCTCTGGCTGATGATCAATTCGCAGGCGCCCCCCAGAATGCCAGCAAGGCTGGCAATGCCGACGGGTTCATCTTCTACAATTAGCACCGTGGGTGCGCTATTTATGTCCATCGGGCTAGCTGTCCTGGCTTTCACGTTCGATCTTCGATAGCAGATCCGTTGCTTCTTTAAATTTGTAGGTTTCAAGTGCCCGGCTTAGCCGGGATGCAAGGATGGTTTTGTTGTTCTCGCGCAGAAACTCCAGCACCCGATCAATATCACTGTCGCTCGCAATACGGTTGTTACCCAGCCGCTGCGCCATTCGCGTAATGGTGTGGTTGATCGGCTCTCTTCGAATATTATCGGCCAGGGCTGGGGTTTCCGTAGTCCAGGCTATTTCAGATAGCAACTGAACATGCTCCCGAAGCGTTGTCAGAAGTGCCTCGGGGCCAGGTAGTGACTGGCCTGATTCAGCGGCTTTTTCAACCCGCTCTGCAACGTTCACCAACTCCGTATTGGCGATGTTCGCCGCAGCCCCTTTTATTTTGTGAGCAATCGCTTTGGTTTCTCTCGGGTCATTAAGCTGTAGACAGCGTTCGATGTCAGCGGTCATTTCTGTGGAACTGGCCAAAAAACTGCGCATGCACCGGTTGAAGAGGGCCGGGTCGGCTCCGAACATAGTCTGGTAAACAGGTTGGGAAATGAACCCAGGTAAACCCGTCTTGGGGGCGTGTTCCGGTCGAGTTGTCGACCTGGCCGGGGCTGGTTTTGGGCTGGAAGTAGCATGTTCTTTGAAAAAAGCTTGCAGCAGCCTCTGAATATCTCCGGGAAGAACGGGCTTGGTGAGGTAGTCGTCCATACCAGCGGCGTAAGAGCTGCTGCGATCATGCTCTGAGATCGATGCGGAGAGAGCTGCGATAACCGGCTGAGTGATGCTCTCATGGCTTCGAATCTGACTGACAATATCCTGTCCGGTTTCACCATCCAGGTGCAGATCCATAAGAACGAGATCAAACGAGTGGGTTTCAAGCTGGTGCATGGCCTGAGCTCCGTTATGGACAGACGTCGAGTCCACCCCCAAAGAGCTTAGATAGCTTGCAACGATTTCGCAATTCAACTGTACGTCATCGACGATCAACGCTTTCAGATTTTGGTATAAAAGGTGGGGGGCAGATATAACCGTGTGTTCCTCCAGCTGCTGTGGTGCCAGTTGTTCAAAAAGCTTGGAGGGTGTCAAAGGTTCGAATGCAAGCCGCCCGCCAGCGTCCTGAAACTCGATCATCCAGTCACGTTTGAAACCAGCGGGAACAACCAAAAGAAGCCCCTTCAGAAAATACTGCTCCGAAGCTCCCAATAGTTCCTGCACGAATGCTTTGATGAGGTCTGTGTCGATAGTTTCCATATCGACAATAACCATCGAAGGTTTGGTGTCTGTATTACTGGGTATGTTTGCCAATACCGACTTGATCTCCTGCAGAGTTTTAGCCGGTATCAGTTCCAGAGACCAGTGTTCCCGGTAGGCCTCCAGGAGGCAAAGGTTATGCTTCATCCCATAGTGATAGACCCGGATAGGGCTGGAAACATGACGAGTACCGATGCTTCGTTCGTTCTCGGCCAGATCAACAGGAATCATGAGTGTAAATTTGGATCCCCGGTTTTCAGCACTTTCCAGCGTGAGCGTCGCGCCCATCAGCTGGGCAAGATGGCTGCTGATTGCCAAGCCAAGACCTGACCCACCGAAAACTCGGCTAGTGGATTCGTCGGCCTGGCGAAAATTCTCGAAAACCCGCTGTTGGTCCTCTTCCCTGATGCCGATACCCGTATCCTTTACCGTGATTTTGAGCGTCCCATGAGTGTTGTCACTGCCGCTAAACCCGATGCTCACGCTCACGCTGCCTTCGTGGGTAAACTTGATTGCGTTACCGACCAGGTTGGTGCATATCTGAGAGATTCGCATTAGGTCACCTGTTACACGCCTGGGTGTGGACGGCGCGATGTTAACGCGCAGTTTCAGACCTTTCTCTTCGGCAACAATGGCAAATAACTCAACGCTGCGCTGGACAAGAGCCTCAATTTCAAACGGCTTATAATCCAGCTCTATGTGATCTGCCTCGATTCTCGACAGATCCAGAATGTCGTTTAAAAGCTGTAGCAAAACCTCTGATGCTGAAAACGCTTTGCTTACCAAACGCCGCGAGTAGTCGTTGAGTGGGGCTTCTTTTAACAGCACAAGCATGCCGATAACGGCGTTCATAGGCGTACGGATTTCGTGGCTCATGTTTGCGAGAAATGCTGTTTTCACCTTAACGGCAGACTCCGCCTCCAGCTTCTGCATGTTGAGCTCAGCGGTTTTCTCTATGACTTCCTGTTCTACCCGCCGTTTTGCGTTCGACAGCAACATGAATGCGGCCAGTATCAACCCGTTTATAGTCAGGCCGCTTAAAAGAATAGCTGTGGGTAGCCTGCTTACGTTGTACTTTTCGAAAAGCTGCGTTGTCTGGACATCAAACTTCCATTCCCGGCCGTATATATCCAGAGGGTAAGAAGCCTGAAACATAGGCGAGGTGTCGTAGTTGTTCTCTGTTGTTTCACTGAATTCGCTATATAGCTGGTGTTCGCCATCGCTGATTCGAAAATGCAGTAGTCGGTTAGTATTTGCCAGGGTGCCTTCCATTAGCCGGGAGACAATAAACGGTGCGTACACAAGGCCCAGGAAATCCGCTTCCTTGTCTTCTTGTTGTCCTGCTTCCGGAGTGCGGTAGAAAGGGCGAAAAAATAAAAAGCCCGGCTTCTTTTCGTCGTCCTGCACCAGCGCTATCGGGCCGGTAATCTGAGTCTCGCCAGTGCGCATGGCCTTTAGAGCAGCCGTGAAACGGTTTGACTCATGGGCCATGTCAAGGCCGATGGCAGCTTCGTTTCCGGCTAAGGGCTCAAGATAGGTGATGGGCCAAAAGTCGGTTCCTGTATGGGGCGGGTGAACGCGAAAACCCGGGCGTTCTTGTCGTTCTTTCGCAAGATAGGATTCAAGATTACTTTCCGGCACCCTTTTAATAACGCCGATTCCGCTCACTCCTGGTAAACGGTCTTGTACTGCAAGTGACTCTGCGAAGCGCTGCCATTGAGTGCGTGAAATGTCGCCGTCGTTTGCGCGGATGGTGCCGACCCCGGAAAGCAGAGCAAGCTCGTATTTTTGCATCCGGTCCATCAATAACCCATTGAGCTGCTGAACCCTCTGGTCAAACTGGTCTTCAGCCCTGGCATCGGCAATTTGTGCAGAAAATTGCCAGGCTGTGATGGTCAGCAGCAAGGAAAGGCCGACCACTACCCAGTGCAGGTTTTTTATTTGAGCAGCAGCGCCCCGGAGTTTTACCATATACTGGTCTGGCCTCAGTGATGGGTTTATATACGATAAGCCACACTAGCCGAGATTACGCAAAAGTTATAGCTCGACAATAAGTTACCGCGAACTGAGAGGATTTGTGAAGCGGTCGCTTTCAGCCAGTACGCTAATCAGGCCAGGTGCAATCATGGCGCTTCATTTATAGCGGCGTGGATTAAAAAGGTGATTATGGATCCCGAACAATGGCAAAGCCTTCTGGAAGTTATTCCAGATGTGCGTGATGGGCTGACCCGCACAGAGAGGCTTATTCTATACCTGATACATGAGACTCAAAAGGAGCGCAACGGGCGCAATGTTCCCACCGTCATGCTTTATGGTCGGGTCTTGGAGTACGTGGATATGAGTGAAGCCGAGCTGCACGTTTATCTGGACCGATTAGGTGTCAGGGGCGATGGCACCCAATAATCCCGTGGACCTGCTCAGTGGTCCAACACATAAAGCTGGCGGCCGGCTCCCAGCCCGGCAACGATGGCGCCAACGGCGATCAGGCCAAGGAATACGCCGGTAAGGTTCCAATTGTTAAAGGTCTCGTGCAGAACGCCCACAAACAAGGGGCCTAGCGCCGCCATGGTGTAGCCGACGCTCTGTGCCATACCAGATAAGCGCGCGGCGGTGTCTGCATCGCGGGCTCTTACAGCGAGTAAGGTGAGTGCTATGCTGAATGAACCTCCCTGGCCCAGGCCAAGCACAACAACCCAAAGCCAGATTCCTTCGATGGGCGCGTAAATGCTTCCACCAATTCCGACGAGTATCGCCAGCATCACCAGCACCAGCATAAAGCGCTGATCGCGCATGTGGCTAGCTACCCAGGGCACCGCAATAGCCGTTGGCACTTGCACGAGAATCGATACCGACAGGGCGAGCCCGGCGTCAACCGCCTCAAGCCCCCGGTCCTGAAGAATTGTCGGTAGCCAACCGAATACCGTATACGCCAACGATGACTGCAGCCCCATATAGAAAGCGATTTGCCAGGCCAGCTTGTCTTTGAACAGCGAAGTGGTTGGCGTGTGGGGCGTTTTCGGGGTGTGCTTGCCATCAAGCTGAAGCCACCAGGCGGCGGCCGCAATCAATGCGGGTATTGCCCAGAATGCCAGAGCGGGGTGCCAGGCATTGCCAAATGCTATACGCAGCGGCTCAGTCGAGCCGGCTGCCACGGCCGCACCGGTGCACAGTGCAGCCGTATAAATACCGGTCATCAGACTTGCTGATTCAGGAAAGTCGCGTTTGACGATTCCCGGTAGCAGAACGCTCATTACGCCAATGCATCCGCCGGCGACTGCGGTGCCCAGGAACAAACCACTGACGCCGAGGTAAGGACGTGCAATCAGAGCCATGCCGAGGAGTATGAGTGCAACCAACACGGACCGCTCCATGCCGAGCTTACGCGCAGCTCGCGGAGCAATCGGAGCGGCAAGGCCCAGAAGCAGCACGGGCAGTGTGGTAAGCACCCCCTGGCCGATGGATGACAGCGACAGACTATCGCCAATAGTTTTGAGCACCGGCCCGACACTGGTCAGTGCCGGACGCAGGTTGAGAGCGACCAGCATCATGCCCACGAACATCATGATGGTGTTGCGGGATTGTTGGTGGCTGGTTTTTCTGCTCATTGGTGTCAACTTGATTCGGCAAGGGTTGGTGATCAACACCCTTTATGGAACACCTCACTGATCGGTCAGAAAAACACACCCGGCAGCCAGGTGGCAATTTCCGGAAACACCATAATTATGCCAATGGCGATTATCTCGATGATCACAAACGGCACCACGGAGGTGTAGATGTCCTTCATGGTAATGCCCGGCGGAACCACGCCCTTAAGATAGAACAGATTAAACCCGAAAGGTGGCGTCTTGTAGCCGATCTCCATGTTAATCACGAACAGGATGCCGAACCAGATCGGATCGAAGCCAAGTGATTTCACGATCGGCATAAACACCGGCAGAGTGATCAGCATGATGCCAACCGGGTCAAGCACCATGGCCAGGAAGAAGATGATTACCATCATCGCGACGATAATGCCCCACGGGCCGCCGGGGATGTGCTGCATCATGCCTTCGATGAGTTCCTGCGCGCCCATGCTTTGGTATGCCGCGCTGAATGCGTGGGCGGCAAACAGGATCCACATGATCATGCCGGTGAGCTTGAAGGTGCGAATAGCCGCTTCCTGCAGGATGCTCCACTTGAGTTGGCGATAAACGGCTGCCGAAATCAGCGAGCCGAGAACACCCATGGCGGCGGCTTCTGTTGGCGTGGTAATGCCGCCGATAATGGAGCCCAGCACCATGAAAACAACGCCAATGGGCAGCAGTACAGCTCTCAGGGCGCGAAGCTTTTCGGGCCAGGTGCCACGTTCCTCCGGCGGCAGCGCTGGTGCCAGGTGCGGCTGCAGGGTGGAGCGTATGAGGATGTAAAGAACAGTCATAACCATCAGCAGCACACCCGGCATGATGCCGGCAGCAAACATCTGGCCTACGGATACACCGGTAATCAGTGCGTAGAGAATCATCAGTATGCTGGGTGGGATCAGAATGCCCCAGCCGCCACCTGTATTGATGACCCCCAACGCCATCTTGCGGTCATAGCCCCGTTCCAGCATGGAGGGGAGTGCGATGGTTCCCATGGCAACAACTGCTGCGCCGCTGATGCCAACCATGGCCGCAAATACCGCGCAGATAACCAGGGTTCCTATTGCCAGACCGCCGCGAAGGCCGCCAAACCACAGGTGCATCATCCGGTACAGATCTCTTGCGACACCAGTCCGTTCCAGCACCATGGCCATGAAAACGAACAGGGGTATGGCAACCAGGGTAAAGCTGCCCATGGTGCCCCAGATCTGCGAGGCCACCATATAGAAGGAATCAAATCCCCAGGTGAAATAAAGAAAGATTACCGAAACGCCACCGAGAACAAAGGCCAGCGGCAAGCCCAGTAGCAGGAAAAACAGCAGCGAGCCGAAAAACAGCAGGGTCAGGATTTCAATACTCACGACTGCTCTCCTTCGGAAATGCTCTGATCGGGGCGGTGATAATCCAGGTTGAAGGCAATGGCGATGTCTTCAAGGAGCTTGGCCAGGCCCTGCAGTACCAGCAGTCCAGTGCCGACGGGGATGGCGAGTTTGACTGGCCAAACCGGGGGATTCCAGGCCGAGTAGGTGGTCTCCCAGCTCGATATGGATTCGCTGGCCATATCAATGCCGAACCACAACAAGGCAAGGGTAAAGATGAAAAATATCAGTGAAGTGAAGATGTCCATTACCGCCCGCTTGCGGGGGGGCAGTTTTGAGTGCAGAAGGTCGACATTGACATGGCCCCGATGAGCCATGATGTAGCCTCCTGACATGACCGCGTAAACGCCGAACAGCATCTGGGTAAGCTCGTTGGTCCAGGCTGTGGGAGCGTTTAGCAGATAACGAAACCCCACCTCCAATAGCAGGAACGCGAACATGGCGAAAACGAGCAAGGCTATCCAGCGCCCGACAAAGTCATTAAGGCGGGTGACCCCGCTAATGAATGCGGTCAGCACACTCATGGCATTCTCCAGGAGGATGTTGGGTTGCTTCAGGGATAAAAAGGCCGGGCATCAAAGACGCCGGCCTCTATCCGTTATCTGATCTCTCAGCTCAGAGGTAGCCGAGCTCGGCCAGGTAGCCTTTCAGCATGTCCAGCGCCTTCTTGGCGTTTGCGCTGCGCTCGCCTTCCTCGTCCCACATTGCTTGGGCTGCTTTTACCAGTTTGTCCTGAACGTCATCCGGCAGAACGTTTACCTGCACACCCTGTTCGGCGATGACTTTGGCCAGGGTAAGGCGTTCCTTATAAAGGTATTCGTTGGTACGAATCCAGAATTGCTCATCAAGAGCATCTTTGACGATCTCCTGCATGTCTTTCGGCAACTTGTTCAGCGCCTTCATACTGACAATGATGACGTCCGTGCCCGCAATGTTCAGGGCTGGTTGAACGTGGTACTTGGCCACTTCATACAGAGCCATGCTGGCGGCGCCCTGAGCTGCACCCCAATGGGCACCGTCAACAATGCCCGAGTCCAGTGCCGAGTAAAGCTCGCTGCCCGGAATATAAGAGGCCGCAGCACCCGCTTCGGTCAGGAACTTTTGCAGGACACCCGAGGAGCGAATCTTCAGGCTGGTGAAATCTTCCCAGTTATTGATAGGCTTTTTGATCACCATCTCGGTGGGGTAAACCTTGTCGGTCGCCCAGTAGACGTTGTGCTCTGCCGCTTCGTCACGGAGCATCTGTTCAAAGCCCATGCCCTGATGAAAGTACTCAGCTTCCCATACGTTGCGGAACGCAAAGGGCAGGCCGGACGCAATGCCGGCAAGAGAGACTTTATCCTGAGCGTACGATGGTGAAATTGTGCCCATTTCAAGAATGCCGCGGCTCACAGCATTGAATGTTTCCTGCGCCTTGAACAGCGCGCCGGCTTCATAAAGCTTGAGCTTCAGACGTCCGTCTGTGCGCTCTTCCAGAACTCGTTGCAGCCTTACCAGGCTGTCTGTGTAGGAGCTGCTGGCGCCTGGCCAGTGAGACTGTACTTTCCAGGTGAAGGTTTCCTGGGCTGCTGCGGGCGCAGCGGCCAGAGCAGCGGAAACACCTAAGGTAAGAGCTGACGCGTAAACGGTCAGGGCTTTGCGTGCGTTGGCAAAGAGATTCATGACTGTGCCTCGTTCGTTGTTGTAATGATGCTTATTGTTGTTTCACTGTGCAGAATTGACGACTGCAGGGTGAACTATTGTTTTCTGAATCTAACACAAGATCGGGCTTTTGCAATAGGATGTTTTAGGCGTAGACCCAGAAACTATTTGAAAGGATAGCTCAATGATCGTCAGTCAGCAGTCTCACGGTGTGCTTCAGCTTATTATCAATCGTACTGAGAAGAAAAATGCCCTGACACGGGACATGTACCAGCAACTGAGTGACGCGGTAACCCGTGCCAACGAAAATGAGAGCGTGAGTGCTATTGTCATTTCCGGAGCCGGTGGCGTGTTCACGGCGGGAAACGACCTGGATGATTTCCGGGCTCGCGCCACGGATGAGCACCCGAAGCCCTCTGCCGGACTGGCGTTCATTGAAGCGCTGATGAATTGCGATACGCCGGTTATAGCTGCCGTTGAAGGCCTGGCAATAGGTATTGGCACCACTTTGCTGTTGCACGTGGACGTTGTGGTCGCTGCCGAAAGTGCAAAATTCAAGACAGCGTTTGTGGATCTTGGGTTGGTGCCCGAGGCAGCTTCGACAGTCACCATGCCCCTGCATCTGGGGTCACGCAAAGCCACCGATCTTTTATTGCTGGGCGACGTGATCAGCGGCAGTGAGGCCAGGGATTGCGGGCTGGTAAACCGACTTGTGGGTGATGGGCAGGCTTTGTCTGAAGCGTTGCTAATCGCCGGGAATCTGGTCAGTAAGCCCCGTGAGGCACTGCGGGCCAGTAAGCGACTTATCCGGGCGCCTTGGCGAGAGCAGATAGAGCAAGCGCTTGAGCGGGAAAGAGAGGTTTTTACTGAGCGGCTTCGTTCCGAGGATTGCCGGGCCGCACTGGATAAGCTGGCCCGGCGCTGAGCGGAATTAGCGCGGGCTATTGTGGGGCAGCGTGCCAGTAAGGCTCGCGCAGTTCCCGTTTAAGGATCTTGCCGATAGTAGAGCGGGGCAGCTCATCTCGGAATTCGATGGCAGAGATGCGCTGGCTTTTGCCCAGTTTTTCGTTGGCCCATTCGAGTATCGCCGGCCCGGAATCCTTGTGCCCGGGCTTGAGAACGACCAGGCCTAACGGTGTTTCACCCCACTGTTCGCTTGGAATACCGATAACCGCTGCATCGTCCACCGCTGGATGCGCCAGCAGCGCCTTTTCAAGATCAATCGCGTAAATATTGAACCCACCGGAAATGATCATGTCCTTGCGGCGATCGAGAATATGAATGAAACCGTCCTCGTCGATTCGTCCCATATCTCCGCTACGATAAAACATATTGCCTTGTGGGCTTTGCCACAACATTTCCCGGGTCTGCTCCGGTCGGTTCACATAACCCCGCATCATCGAAATGGCACGGCCGACGAGCTCACCGATTTCGCCTTTTGGGAGTTCGCGGCCATTTTCGTCGATTACGCGCACTTCCGCGCCCTCCGTTGGGACGCCCACCGAACTCCACTTGTCCGGGTGCGCTGCACAGTCGAGACTGGTTGAAATGCCGCCCTCTGTGAGGCCGTAAACCTCCCGTAGATTGCCGGGCCAACGCGCCATGGCGTCGGCTATTACGTCGGGTCTCAGAGGTGCACTGGTGCAGAGTTTCAGCTTGAAGCTGGAGAGATCGAATCGTTCAAACTCCGTGTCGGCCAGGATCCTCTGGTATTGCACCGGCACCAGCATGGCGTGGGTCACACGGTGTGTTTCGGCCAGTTCCAGAAACCGCCGGGCGTCGAACTTCGCCATGATCACCAGGGTGCCGCCATGGAACAGCGTGGGTAACACTGAAACCAGTGTGGTGTTGGAGTACAACGGTGTTGAGACCAGGTTAACGGCATCGCCATCCAACCCGAAGCGGCTCATGCGCACCATCTGTCTCTGCCGGAAACGGTAATCATGAAGGATGCCTTTCGGGGTGCCGGTCGTGCCGGAGCTATAGATGATGTTGAAGGCATCATCCATTGTTACATCTGCGGGCGCGGCTTCTGTAGAGGCATTGCCAAGCCAGTCGCTCAGTGTTTCGCCAATCCCTTCACCATTGTCATCCAGGGCAATAATGCGGTCGGCTGACAATCCCTTCAGCCCGGGTTGGAAGCTATGAAAGAGGTCCTGGTTTTTTTGCGACACAAACAGAAATTGGGCGCTGCAATCGGACAGCATCAGGCTCAGTGTTTCGGGACTGGCCATGCCCGAAAGCGGCACCATGCAGCCGCCTGCAGTCAGTACGCCAAGATACAGCGCAACATAATCGGCACTGTTCTCCGACAACGCAGCAACTGAATCGCCGGTCCGCAGGCCTTCGTCTCTCAGGTGGTTGGCGATCTGGTTGGTCCGGTCCAGAAGGTCGCGCCAGCTCAAAGTGCCGTGTTCGCTGATCAATGCGGGATGGTTTGCGCGGGTGTCGACAAACGACTGTATCTGGTGGCCGATGGCCTCCATGGGTTCATTTTGGGTTATGGGTGCATACACCGGCATTTTGCTCAGGTTACTTTTCATTTTTGTACCTTATGCTGCTATTGTGTTTTGACTAGTGAAATTTACTTCCGATTATATTGACTCAAAAGCGGAAGGCATGACAAATTAATGCGAAAGCAAAACCGCCAGCGCAATAATAAAACCCGCGAAAAATAAAATTTGAGATACAAGGAGCAGCGGCATGGGGCGTTTTGATGGTCGAGTGGCCATTGTTACCGGGGCAGGTAGTGGTATCGGTCGGGCAACTGCCTTACGACTGGCCCGTGAGGGTGCCCGGGTGGTGATGGCGGATACTTCCGAGTCTGGCCTGGTTGAAACCGGGAATCTGATGCCCGCAAGCGCTGAACATCGCCGGCGCACCGTCAACGTTGCCGAGGAGGTTCAGGTAAAAGAACTGGTCAGCGAGGCTATTAAAGCGTTCGGAAAGATCGACATCCTGTGCAATATCGCAGGCATTGCGAGCATAGGTAAAGGCCATCCGCCGGTAACAGAAAACGAGCGAGATGAGTGGGACAGTGTGTTGTCCGTTAACCTTGTTGGCACCATGCTGCTTATCAAACATGTTGCGCCCCACATGCAGGCCCGCAAACTCGGTTCTATTATTAACACTGCTTCGGTTGCTGGTATCCGGTCCGGCGCGGGAGGCAACGCTTACAGCGCCTCCAAGGCTGGAGTGATTAATCTCACCATGACCGCTGCATGTGATCTTGGCGCCGACAATGTTCGTGTGAACGCCGTGTGCCCGGGCCTCGTGGAGACCGGCATGACGAAACCGGTATTTGACTACGCCCGCGCCCATGAAAAAGCCCACAAGCTGGGCGCTCGCTGCGAACTCCGCCGTTATGGCAACCCGGAAGAAATCGCGGCGGCCATTCTGTTTTTTGCCAGTGACGATGCCAGCTATATCACCGGGCAAGCGCTGCCGGTAGATGGCGGCAATACTGCCTCTCTGAATCTGCCAGGAATGAAAGTGTAATGAGCAAGCAAGAATTGTCTTCTGTCGATGGTGCTTATGTAGATGGCACAGAGCTGCCGGGCTTTCATAACCTGCTCGGATACCGCCAGGCCTCCTGGGAGGAAGATGAAGCGGTTATTGCGCTGGAGCTGCAGCCGAGGCACCTGAATCTGGGCGGGGTTATCCACGGCGGTGTGCTTACCTCGCTGCTTGATATTGCCATGGCGCAAGCCGGCACACACTGTCCCTACCCGGGGCGGATGCGCAAAGCCATCACCCTGTCTTTAACCACAACGTTTACCGGCCAATGCTCCAGCGGCACCATTCGTGTAACCGGGCGCAAGCGGGCGGGTGGCACGCGGATTTTCAATAGTACTGGCGAAGTCCATGACGACAAAGGCAACCTGCTTGCCATTGCCGAGGGCACGTTCCGGATTCGGTCTGGCAGCGACAAGCCCGAAGGCGTTCCTATCTGATTTTCAGAACATTTAACAAAAGCCTGATCGGCGATGAAGACCGGTCAACGAATCATTATTAAAGAGGAAGCGACATGTTCGAGTTATCTGACAGAGTAAAAAAACTGCAGGCGCAGCTGAACGAGTTCATGGATGCGCACATCTATCCCAACGAACACACGCACCACGAGCAGATTGAAAAGGCAGAGAATCGTTGGGCGCCGGTTCCGATCATCGAAGAGCTGAAAGTGAAGGCGAAGGCCGAGGGTCTCTGGAATCTGTTTCTACCGGAGAGTGATTTGGGCGCCGGTCTGACCAACTTTGAATACGCCCATCTGTGCGAAATCATGGGTCGTTCTGAAATGGCACCGGAGGTGTTCAACTGCTCCGCGCCGGATACCGGCAACATGGAAACCATCGCGCGGTACGGCAATGAAGAACAGCAGGAACAGTGGCTTAAGCCTTTGCTGGCAGGTGAAATTCGTTCCTGTTTCTCCATGACCGAGCCGGATGTGGCCTCCTCTGATGCCACCAATATTGCCTGTGAAATTCGGCGCGAAGGCGATGAATATGTGATCAACGGCAAAAAGTGGTGGTCTTCAGGTGCCATGACGACCTCGGCAAAAATTGCCATCGTAATGGGCAAGACCGATCCGACAGCGCCCAAGCATCAGCAGCAATCCATGATTCTGGTGCCGTTGGATGCGCCCGGCGTGAAGCTGGTCCGCCCGCTGACAGTGTTTGGTTATGATCACGCACCTCACGGTCATGCAGAGGTTCATTACGAAAACGTGCGGGTTCCTGTTACCAATATGCTACTGGGTGAAGGGCGTGGTTTTGAAATCGCCCAGGGTCGTCTTGGGCCAGGTCGCATTCACCACTGCATGCGCACTATTGGTGTGGCTGAGCGTGCGTTGGAGCTGATGTGTAAGCGTGCCAACGAGCGCGAGGCATTCGGCAAGCCGCTGTCCAGCTTTGATTCTATCCGTAAGGACATTGCCCGTAGTCGCATCGAGATCGAGCAGGCGCGGCTGTTGACTCTGAAGGCTGCGCACATGATGGATACCGTGGGTAACAAGGTAGCTCGTCAGGAAATCGCCATGATCAAGGTGATTGCTCCGAGCATGGCTTTGAAAGTGCTCGACCGTGCCATTCAGGTCCACGGTGGTGCCGGCGTGAGCCAGGACACCTTCCTTGCGTCAGCCTGGGCCAAGGTTCGGACATTGCGGTTGGCAGATGGCCCGGATGAGGTGCACCTGGATTCTGTTGCCAAGATTGAACTGCGTCAGTACCGCTAACCGAATCGCACTTTTGGGGAAGAGCCGACGGGAAGAGCGCTCAGGGGCACGCTGTGAATACGTCCCTGTAGGCTTGTCAAAAACATCCGTGTTTTTGACATCCCCTGAGCGCTCTTCCCGCCGGCTCCCGCAGCTTTGAGTATGAGGATCACGATATGAACAATCCACTTTTTGACATGACCGGCAAGGTAGCCCTGATCACGGGTTCCACCAAAGGTATTGGCCGTTCAATTGCCGAAGAAATGGCCCGGCTGGGCGCTAAAGTTGTTATCTCCAGCCGCAAAGCCGATGCTTGTGAGCAGGTTGCGAATGAGCTGAAATCGCAAGGTTACGAGGCCATGGCCATACCCTGTCACGTCGGTAAAAAAGACGACCTGCAGAACCTGGTGAACAAGACAAACGAAGCCTGGGGCACTATCGATGTGCTCGTATGCAACGCCGCCACCAACCCCGTCTATGGCCCAACCTCCGAAATGACCGACGAGGCCTGGGACAAGATCATGGACACTAACGTTAAAGGCTCGTTCTGGCTCACCAACATGGTGCTGCCGCAGATGGCGGAAAAAGGCGAGGGCGCCGTTGTGATGCTGTCCAGCATCGCCGGAATCCGTGGCAACACCACGATCGGAACTTACGGTGTTTCCAAGGCGGCCGAGGCGGCCCTGGCCCGGAATCTTGCAGTTGAATGGGGCCCGAAGGGTATTCGTATCAACAGCATCGCCCCGGGCCTTATCAAGACCGATTTTGCGAAAGCCCTGTGGGAAGACCCGGTGCGGGTCAAGCGCGCAGAAGATAAAACCCCGCTAAGACGAATCGGCGACCCGGTAGACATCGCCGGCCTGGCAGTCTTTTTGTCAACCAAGGCTAGTGCCTACATAACCGGCCAAACCATAGTAGCCGACGGCGGCGAAACCATCTGTTAAGCGATTAAGCACTGAATTCCGCCAAGGGCTGTGGGTGGTGAGGCTTTTCTGCAGGAAAAAATGTCTGAGCGCAGCGAGTTGTTTTTTCCGAAAGAAAAGCCTCACCACCCGCAGACCGCTGCCCCCAAACAAAGGCCGCCACCTGATAACTAAAGGCAACAAAAACAATGAGCATAACCCCAGAGCTGGTAACCGTCCTCCCAGCCCACAAATTCGATGAAGCCAGGCTCCTGTCCTGGCTCCAGCAAGCCATGCCAGGCTTCGGTAACCGCCTTGAGGTAAAACAGTTCCAGGGCGGTCAGTCCAACCCCACGTATCTGTTGGATACCGACAGCGGCCGATACGTTCTGCGCAAAAAACCACCCGGAAAAACTCTGCCCTCTGCTCACATGGTCGAGAGAGAGTACAAGGTAATCCGGGCACTCTCAGACAACACCAATTTTCCGGTGCCCAAGGCCAGAGTCCTGTGTGAAGACAGCGAGATCATTGGTACGCCCTTCTACGTGATGGACTTTCTGGAGGGCCGCATTGTCAGCCATTCCGCCTTGCGAGAGCTGGATCGTCAGGAAAGGCTGCCAGCCCACCACTCCGCCATCGACACACTCGCAGAACTGCACTCCGTTGATGTGAATGCCGTTGGCCTTGGCGATTACGGTCGCCCGGAAGGCTATGTGGCACGCCAGGTTTCGCGCTGGAGCAAACAGTATCTGGCAGCCAAAACCGACAACATGCCCGCCATGGACAAACTAATGGCGTGGCTGCCCGAAAATCTACCGTCCACTGATGAATGCGCGATTGCTCACGGTGACTACCGTTTCGGCAACCTGATGCTGGCGCCAGACAAGCCCGAAGTGATCGCCGTGCTGGACTGGGAACTCTCAACGCTCGGGCACCCGCTGGCGGACTTGGCTTATTATTGCCTGCCCTATCATCTACCGTTCGACATGCCGGGCATGCGCGGACTGCTGGGGGAAGATCTGGGCGCACTAGGTATACCGAGCGAGCAGGAAGCCATCGCTCGCTATTGCGCCAAAACAGGCCGCCAGGGCATTACAGACTGGCATGTGTATCTTGCGTTTTCGCTGTTCCGACTGGCGTCTATCGTTCAGGGTGTCTACAAACGGGCGCTTGACGGTAATGCCGCCAACGCCAATGCCCTGGAAGTGGGTAAGCGGGCCAGCATGCTGGCGCAAACCGGCTGGGCGATTGCGAGTGCAGGTGAGCGGTTATGAACGCCCCCATGGTTCGACGCATCCTTATTACCAACGACGACGGCATTAACGCTCCGGGGTTGGCGCGGCTGGAAAAAATTGCCCGCAATCTGGCGGAGGAGGTATGGATCGTTGCTCCGGAGCACGATCGCAGCGGGGCAGGCCAGAGCATATCGATACACCATCCGTTACGGGTCTATGAGGCCGGGGATAAACGCTACGCGGTTTCCGGCACACCGGCGGATTGCGTGCTCTACTCTCTGGCCCAGTGGTTTGGCGAAGCGCCTCCGGATCTGGTGCTGTCTGGCGTCAATTGCGGTGCCAACATCAGTGACTCGGTGCAGTATTCGGGTACGGTCGGCGCAGTGCTCAGCGCTCACCACATGAACATTCCCGCCATCGCTCTCAGCCAGGCCTTTTTGTCTCGCGAAGGAATTGACTGGTCTCCGGTTGAACAATTTGGCGAAGCGGTAATCCGGAAGCTATGGCAGCCGGGCGAAGCTCTGGCCTGGAACGTTAACTTTCCCGCCTGTGAGGTCGGAGACATTGTGTCTGCGCGCTGGTGTAAGCAGTCAAGCGGCTCCATCCAGCAAGCCCGCCTGAAAGCCGGCCAGGACTCTCGCAGCCTGCCATACTGGTGGCTGGGGTTTGACCGCAGCTCGCGGCACATCGTAGCGCCGGATTCCGATGTTGCTGTGCTGAGAGACAGGGCGATTGCTATTACGCCGTTAAGGCACGAAGCCCCCCTGCGCGGGGAAACCAAAGAATTTGATCTGTCCGCAATGCTGGCAGACTGATTTAAACCTGAAGAGAACAATAATCATGTTCACACGCCACTATGCGGTCTGGCCTAAAGAGTTGCCCAAGACCATGACTCTGCCGAAAACCAGTGTTTTTACCAACCTGGAAATCTCGGCCCTGCGCTACCCCGAGCATACGGCCATTATTTTTTACGATGCGCCCATCACATATCGCCGCCTGCTGGCGGAAGTGGAGGCCATGGCCGGTTATCTGCAGGCACAGGGCGTGAAAAAGGGTGATCGGGTACTGCTGTATATGCAGAACTCGCCGCAGTATGTAATTTCTTACTATGCGATTTTGCGAGCGGATGCAGTGGTGATTCCGGTCAATCCCATGAACCGGGCCGCAGAACTCGAACACTTTATTGCGGATACCCGCTCGGCCGTCTGCCTGGCGGGCCAGGAGCTGGCTGAATACATTGCGCCGATGTTGGAAAGCACCGATCTGGAGCAGGTGGTGGTGGCTTCATATAACACCTACATCGAGCCTGGTACCGACCTGGACCTGCCTGCGGAAGTGGCAAGCCCGGCCTGGTCGGGCGATGTTTCAGGCCTGGTGAGCTGGGAAAGCGCCATCGCGGCGGGCCATAGCCCCCAAAAACATATGGCTGGCCCTGAAGACCTGGCGGTGATTCCCTATAGCTCGGGTACAACCGGTGCACCAAAAGGCTGCATGCACACTCATCGCTCGGTGATGGCAACGGCGGTACATCGTGTGTTCTGGAACCTGAGCACGTCAGACAGCGTACAGCTGGCCACTCTGCCATTTTTCCATGTAACCGGCATGACAGGTTCCATGAATGGGCCGATTTTCGCAGGTTCCACTTCGGTGATTATGACCCGCTGGGATCGAACCACTGCATCAAGGCTCATTGAGCGCTACAAGGTCACCGCCTGGACCAATATTGTCACCATGGCTGTGGACTTTCTTTCCAATCCGGATATTGCCAAATACGACCTCTCCAGCCTCAACATGATTGGTGGCGGAGGCGCTGCCATGCCGGTCGCCGTGGCGGAGAAGCTGAAAAAGTTGACGGGCCTGAACTACATCGAGGGTTATGGCCTGTCAGAAACCATGGCCGCGACCCATATCAACCCCAACGCAAAGCCCAAAGCCCAGTGCCTGGGTATTCCGGTGTTTGATGTGGACAGCCGGATTATCGATGTGGATACCCTCGAAGAGAAAAGCCCGGGTGAAACCGGTGAGATCGTCTCCTGTGGCCCGCAAGTAACCATTGGCTACTGGAATCGGCCGGCCGAAACCGATGCGGCGTTTATCGAAATTGACGGCAAGCGCTTTTTCCGCACCGGTGATCTCGCGTATTACGACGAAGAGGGTTATTTCTTCATGGTCGATCGCCTTAAGCGAATGATCAACGCATCCGGATTCAAAGTGTGGCCATCGGAAGTGGAGGGTCTGATGTACCGGCACCCTGACATTCATGAGGTGTGCATTATCTCAGCGCCGGATCCCAAGCGGGGTGAAACCGTGAAGGCCTGTATCGTGCTCACACCAGAAGGGGAAGGCACCACCAGCGTTGAGGACATTACAGGTTGGTGCAAGGAACAGATGGCAGTCTATAAAGTACCTACCATTGTTGAATTTGTGAGTGCGCTGCCAAAATCCCCCACAGGCAAGCTGATGTGGCGAGCGCTTCAGGACGAAGAATGGAAGGGAAGGGACAAGTCATGAACGATAAACCCAGAATTCTGATTGTCGGTGCCGGCGCTATAGGCAGCTTCTACGGCGCCATTCTGAAGAAAGCCGGTTGCTCGGTGAGCACCGTTTTGCGTTCAGGTTATGAAACGGTCAGGGCCCAGGGTATTCGTATCACCAGCCCGCTTGGAGATCTGTCCTACGAACCCGATCATGTATACCGTGATGGTGATTTGCCGGAGGAATCGCCTGACTTTCTCATTCTGTGCGTGAAGGTTTTGCCCGGTGTGGACCGGGTTGCACTGGTCGCGCCCTGGATGGGCGAGAAAACCTGCCTGGTACTGATCGAAAACGGGCTGGATATCGAGAGAGAGCTGGCCCATGCCTACCCGGATAACCCGCTTATAAGTTGTCTGGCCTTTATTGCGGCAAGCCGCACAGAATCTGGTGTTGTGGAGCATAAAGCGTACGGCAAGCTGGTGATGGGGCGTTACCCTGAAGGCGTTGACGAGAACTGCCGGGTGTTGTCTCAGCTGTTTATAGAGGGCGGTATCAGGATCGATCTGACCGAGCGTGTGGTGGGTGAGCGCTGGCGCAAGTGTTTATGGAATACTCCGTTCAACCCCTTGTCTGTTATTGCCAACGGAGCGGACACCCTTACCATTCTGGATACTGAGGGCGGTGAGGACCTGATTCGAGCCATGATGCGTGAGGTGATGGTTGTGGCTGCCGCCGAAGGCTATCCAATGGATGAAGCATTAATCGATCAGAACATCGAGGGCACCCGAAAAATGCCCGCCTACAAGAACAGTATGGCACTGGATTACCTGAACGGCCGCCCGATTGAACGTGAGGCGGTTCTGGGTAATGTGGTGGCATTAGCCAAGCGCCGTGGCCTTTCAGTGCCTCACCTGAATACGGTGTTGGTGACTCTGAAGATGCGTGCAGCGCTGGAGGGGCGTGAATAGTATTCAGACAGTACTCAGAGCCCGCTTGCGGGCTCCGAATAACGTAGTTTTGTTCAGTAGCCTCGCTCAGACTACATACATAGCGAGGTTTTCTGCTACGCAGGCCGGCTTGTCCTGGTGGTTTATTTCCACGGTGGTTTTGTAAGTCGCCAAGGTTCTTTTGTTATCCACCGGTATAACGTCTACCAGCTCGACTTTAGTGCGGATCTCCGAACCCACTGGCACGGCCGCTGGGAATCGCAGCTTATTCAGCCCGTAATTAATCGTGGCCTTCGTGCCCGTTACCCGCAGCGCCTGCGGGTTAAGCCGGGACATCAGAGATACCGTCAGGTACCCATGGGCTACCGGGCTTTTCCACGGCGACTCCCGCTTTGCCCGCTCCACATCCACGTGAATCCACTGGTGGTCACCCGTGGCCTCGGCAAAGGCTCCGATCATCTCCTGCGTGATCGTGAGCCAGGGGCTGTAGCAACACAGACTTCCTTTGTGGTTAACGAGATCGTCGAGTTGTATTTCCACCATGTTGTGCCCCTTTTATACTGCGTAACCTGGGTTTTTGCTGTCGAGAAGCCGAAGCAGTGCCGGCCAGGTGAGCGCCGCTGCGCTGCCCAGGGCTTGGGACTGATCCGCAGTCGTTTTGATGGCCTGCTCGGAGGGCGTCCACACCGGGCCACAACTCTGTGCTTTAACTTGTATCTCACAGGCCTTCATCAGGAAATACAGGTACGTAAAGGTTTCCGGAACGTCTTTACCTGCGGTGAGAACGCCATGATTGCGCAGCATCATCATGGACTTGTCGCCGAGATCCCGTATCAGACGCTCACGCTCATCCAGGTTGAGAGCCACGCCTTCATAGTCGTGGTAACTCAGGTGCGCCAGGCATAGCATGGCGGTCTGGCTCAGGGGTAGCAGGCCGTCTCTGTGGGCTGAAACTGCCACGCCATCTGGTGCATGAAGATGCATAACGGCACCTGCATCGTCACGCCCCATGTGTACGGCGCTGTGGATAGTAAAGCCGGCTGGATTCACCCGGCCAAGACCGCCGGATTCTACTACCTGCCCGTCTCTGTCCACCTTCACCAGAGAGGAGGCAGTAATCTCGTGGAACAGCAGGCCGTAGGGATTGATCAGGAAATGATGTTCAGGGCCAGGTACCCGGGCAGAGAGGTGGGTAAAAACCAGGTCATCCCACCCGAACAGGGCGACAAGACGATAGGCCGCCGCTAACTGGCTACGAACCTGCCATTCAGCCTCTCTCAGGGTATTTGCGTCGGTGTTTGAGGTGTTTGTTGTCATGCGTTGTTCACCTTGTTATTCACTGTGCATAAAAAAGGGGGTGGCAAGCCACCCCCGAAAAAGACCTTTGACTGATAAGAAGGAGATCTCAGGCTCACTGAACAGGGAGTTTAGCTTGCTTGTAAAAGGGATGCGTAGCGCTCCAGATGGAAATCATCGTCGCCCAGCTGGTGGTTGATCATGATCAGGCGCTTGGCGTAATGGGCAAAGTTGTATTCCCATGTCATGCCAATGCCGCCGTGGGACTGTATGCCCTGTTCTGAAATGAACTGCCCGCTGCGACCGATAACGTTTTTGGCGGCAGCCAGCACGCGGCGGCGCTCACCGCTCTGCTCTTCGTCCGCCACGCTGGCAGCCAGAGTAGCCATGGAGCGAGCCTGCTCCAGTTCAGACATCATGTCGACCATGCGGTGCTGCAGTACCTGAAACTTGCCGATCGGCACGCCAAATTGCTTGCGCTGTTTAAGGTAATCCAGAGTCAGCTCGTTGGCGACTTCCATAACCCCGACGGCTTCGGCACACAGTGCTGCGATTGCGCGGCCTGCCTGATACTCAATCACCTCAGCGGCCTTACCTTCCTCGCCCATCAAGGCATCGGCACTTACCTGAACGTTGTTCAGGGTAAGGTCGCAGCCTTTGGAACCGTCAATGGTTGGATAAACCCGGCGTTCAATTCCGGCGGTATCCGCTTTAAGAGCAAACAGGCTGATTCCGCCTGCATCTCGGACATCACCGGACGTGCGTGCTGATACCAGAATAACGTCAGCGCAATGCCCGCCAATGACCACAGCCTTGCGGCCGTTGAGCTGGTAACCGCCGTCTTTCTTCTCGGCGCGGGTTTCTACGTTGTTTAGATCGTAAAAGCTTTGGGGCTCTTGGAGTGCAACCGCTGCTTGCACCTCGCCACTGGCAATCCCGCCCAGCCAGGTTTCTTTCTGGCTGTCGTTGCCGGCCTGGCCAATAAGGCCGCCGCCAAGAATCACAGATTGCAGGTAGGGTTCAAGACACAGACCACGACCCAGTTCGGTCATGACCGACTGCACTTCCACACCGCCGCCGCCAAAGCCGCCAAGCTCTTCAGAAAAAGGAACGGCTGTCAGGCCCAGTTCACTGAGCTGCTTCCAGAAATCTACGCTGAACCCGGCGTCTGTCTCACTGAACTCAAGACGCTTTTCAAAACTGTATTCACCGCGTACCAGACGGGCCACGGTGTCCTGCAGCATCTGCTGCTCTTCATTGAGTCGGAAATCCATGGTCGTCTCCTTAAAGCCCGAGAATCATTTTCGACACGATATTTTTCTGGATCTCGTTGGATCCGCCGAAAATCGAGAGCTTACGGTTATTGAAATACTGCGCAGAGAGAGGCGCAGCGTTCTCGTCTGACAGGAACTCGCCGTCATAATCCTGACTCAGTTCTTCTTCCACAAACGGAATGGCGTAAGGCCCCAAGGCTCTGCGTGCCAGGTCATTAATAGACTGGCGGATTTCCGTGCCTTTCACCTTCAGCATGGAGCTTTCGGCGCCGGGCATGCCGCCGCCTTCAACTGCGGCAATAATGCGCAGGTTGCTGATAGTTGCTGCCATAAGGTCAATCTCGACTTTGGCAATGCGCTGGCTGAACGCCGTATCTTCAATCAGCGGGCGACCATTCTTGATGCGGCGTGAGGCAAGCGCTTTCAGGTGGGACAGCGCTGCCTTGGACAAGCCGATACCGGCCAGGCCTGTGCGCTCGTAGGTCAGCAGGAACTTGGCGTAAGTCCAGCCTTTGTCTTCTTCACCAACCAGATTTTCAACCGGAACCTTTACGTCTTCAAAGAAGACTTCGTTCACTTCATGCTCACCGTCAAGGGTGATGATCGGGCGCACGGAAATACCAGGCGTGTTCATGTCGATCAGCAGGAAGGAGATGCCGGCCTGGGCTTTAACCTCGGTGTTGGTGCGCACCAGGCAAAAAATCATATTGGCGTACTGGCCAAGGGTGGTCCAGGTCTTCTGGCCATTCACAAGGTAGTGGTCGCCCTGGCGAACTGCACGGGTCTTCAGGGAGGCCAGGTCGGAACCGGCACCGGGTTCGGAGTAACCCTGACACCACCAATCTTCACCGCTGAGGATGCGTGGCAGATACGTCTGCTTCTGCTCTTCGTTGCCGAATTTGATGATAACCGGCGCCACCATGTTTACGCCAAATGGCACAGAGCGCGGCACGCCGTAACGACAGGACTCTTCATCCCAGATGTGCTTTTGAACAGGCGTCCACTCAACACCACCGTACTCTTCCGGCCAATGCGAGGCGTACCAGCCCTGTGCGCTGAGAATTTTCTGCCAACGCTGGTGGTCCTCTTTGGAGAGGTGGCGGAAGCCTTTCACTTTGGCGGCGATGTCTGCCGGCAGTTTTTCATCCAGGAACGCTCGCACTTCGTCGCGAAAAGCGAGCTCCTCAGTGGTGTAGTTCATATTCATTGAGTAGCCTCGTCGTGTTTGGCTTCAGCTAAACGCTGCGATACCGGTCTGGCCACGGCCAAGAATCAGGGCGTGGACGTCATGGGTGCCTTCGTAGGTATTCACCGCTTCGAGGTTCATAACGTGGCGGATCACGTGGTATTCGTCGGAGATACCATTGCCGCCGTGCATATCGCGGGCAACCCGTGCGATATCCAGCGCTTTGCCACAGTTATTGCGTTTGAGCAGAGAAATTGCATCTGGCGTCGCGTCGCCGCTATCCATCATGCGACCCAGTTGCAGCGCGGCCTGCAGGCCCAGAGTGATTTCGGTCTGCATATCGACCAGCTTTTTCTGGATCAACTGGTTGGCAGCCAAAGGCCTGCCGAACTGCTTGCGCTCAAGGGTGTAATTACGAGCGGCGTGCCAGCAGAATTCAGCTGCGCCCAATGAACCCCAGCTGATGCCAAAGCGGGCTTTATTCAGGCAACTGAAAGGCCCCTTCAAGCCTTCTACGTCCAGCTTGTTTTCGTTTGGTACAAACACTTCATCCATAAAGATGGAGCCGGTGTCTGATGCGCGCAGAGAGAACTTGCCTTCAATCTTCGGGGTGTCGAGGCCTTTGGCGCCTTCACGCTCGATAACAAAACCAGTCACCTTGCCGTCCAGCTTGGCCCAAACCACGAAAATGTCTGCAATAGGGGAGTTGGTGATCCAGGTTTTGGATCCGCTCAGCAGGTAGCCACCATCCACTTTCTTGGCGCGGGTCTCCATGCTACCCGGATCAGAGCCGTGATTCGGCTCGGTCAGGCCGAAGCAGCCAACGAGTTCTCCGGAAGCCAGCTTGGGCAGAATGCGTTTTTTGAGGGCTTCCTGGCCGAAGGCGTGAATCGGGTGAATGACCAATGAGGATTGAACACTCAGTGCGGAGCGATAGGCAGAATCAACACGCTCAACCTCGCGGGCGATCAGTCCGTAGCAGACGTGATTGAGGCCCGGGCCGCCGTATTCTTCCGGCAGGGTAGCGCCCAGCATGCCAAGATCGCCCATGTCGGTGAAAATGCTGCGATCGAACTTTTCGTGGCGGTTGGCCTCGAGGATGCCGGGCATCAGGCGCTGATCACAAAAGCCGCGAATGCTGTCCCGAACCTGACGTTCAGTTTCGTCCAGCTGCTTGTCAAACTGCAGCAAGTCGTCCCAAGGTGCAGAAGCCATGTTGTTTCTCCTCAGTAAAAACAGTTGTTAACCCGTTCAGTCACAGTGGCAATGCTCCCTTCGCCCAGGTTAAGTCTGCGACCTGGGAAAGTGCGCCCGGGGATAAAAAATTCCGGACTGCCATGTAATTTATGTTTGTCATTTATGCTAGTATAGTTTCATTAAGCGAAACTGAGTTTTGTATTTACTTGGCAAAAGATTAATCCGGGTGTGTGTGAAATGCAAGCAGAGACCACCTCTGTCAGTGTAGCTCTGCAAAGAGCAGGGCGGGCATGAGTACTGCAGAACGCTGGCTGTTACCTTTGGCAGTATTGATCGAGCTGATTGCTATAAGTTTTTCAAGCATTCAGCTCGGTGCAATCGCGGGCGTGCTGTTCATTTTTTGTTTTCTGTGGGCGGGTGACCACCTCCAGTCATACTCCCGCATTTTGTTGCTGGTTTCTTTGGCAGTCACCGCGTGGTTTTTTGGTCGTGGCCAACTGGGCATGGACAAGCTAGTCAAGGCCTCTGCCGATGCTGCTTTTTACGCCGCCTTTCTTGGCAGCCTGGGGATGATGCAGTGCCTTGTCCGGCGGTTTGAAGTTCTGCGCCGGATTCATGATGTCCTGCTGGGTGGTCGCGCGGTCTGGTTGTATCCGAAGTACGCCTTGGTTAGTTGTGGCATAGCGTCGGTGTTGAGCTTTGGCATGATGAATTTGCTCTGCGGCAGCCTGTCGGAAACCCTGCGGGAGCGCGGAATTACCGGTGAATCCCGTCTGCAGTGGTTGCGCAGTGTTCTGATCAGTGCGCTGCGCGGCTTCGCGCTGGTTCCTCTGGTGGCGCCGACCAGTGTTGCGGTGGCGATACTGACCCGGGAACTGCCCGAGTTAACCTGGTTTATGCTTTTGCCCTATGGTCTGGCAGCGGCAGTGGTCCTGATTGTAGTTGGCTGGTTTCTGGAGCAGCGCCGCTTCCGGCAGGTCAGCAGTGAGCGTGTGGCGCTGGAGCAGTGGCCGTCGGGCAGTTTGCAGTTGCTGGGGTTGGTCACGATCGTGTTTGTCATGATGGCTGTTATCGTGGCTTTGACGGATTTCAAAGTATCCGTCGCCGCCATGATGGCGGTCCCATCCGTTACGCTTCTTTATATGGCGTGGCAGGAAAGATCGCTCGGGGTTGTGCTCAAGGAAAGCGTGACCCAGATTTCCTCTATGAACAATGAAATGGCGATTTTCGCAGCGTCGGCAATTTTGGGGGTGGCAGTGTCCAGCGTGATTCCGGCGGATGCGCTGAGTGGGCTTGCGACCTCCGCAGGTGGAATGTGGGTGCTCGCGGTTGTCGGTATGTTGAGCCTGCCGCTGCTATCAACCATTGGAGTTATCCCCATCACGGTACTCAGCGTTCAGGCGGGTCTGCTGCCGCAGCTGCTTGCAGAAGGTATGGATCCGATTCTGATATCAGTGGCTCTGGTTATCGGCTTTTCGCTGGCAATGATGCTTTCACCCTTTGGGCCATCTGTGATGCTGCTGTCCCGCTTTGGCCAAGTACCGCGTTGGGTGGTGGCATTTCGCTGGAATGGTGTATTCGTATTAATCGCAGTGCCGCTGTTACTTGCGCTATTGGCTTTGGAGATTCTTGTCTTACCCGGAGTTTGTGGTACTTGAGTTCATCAACGATTAAAATGCTGCACACTTTATATACATGCAATTTATATCCCGAAAAACGGGGACAGGCGACGTCGTTGGAGGACGCCACACTATGCCTAAAGCAAAAACCTCTTCACCGGAACTGATGGCAGTATCCGGCGATGTCGAATCGGTGAAGCCAGAGAAGGATCGGAAATTCGTCGAGGCGCTGTCCCGCGGTCTGAATGTGTTGCGTGCGTTCAGTCAAGGTTCGGTGATTCTTGGCAATCAGGATATTGCCCGGCTTACCAATTTGCCCAAGCCAACTGTATCCCGTATGACATATACACTGACCAAGTTGGGATATCTCAGCTATAACGCACAGCTGGAAAAGTATCAGCTCAGCTCCGGTGTGCTGGCACTGGGCTATGCCTATGTGTCCAATCTGAAGGTTCGTCAGTTAGCCAAGCCTTATATGGATGAGTTTGCGCGTCAGACCAATATGTCTGTCGGACTGACCTGCCGTGATCGGCTTCATATGATTTATGTAGAAAACCGCCTGCCTCCGGAAGCTTCGCTGTTGCGTATGGATATCGGAATCAAACTGCCGATGGCGACTACGTCTGCAGGCAGGGCCTACTACTGCGCAATTGCAGAGAAGGGGCGTAAGATTATTGAGGACTCGATGGCGCAGAAATATGGCCCCGAATCATGGCCTGAAAAGAAGGAAGGGCTGGATCGTGCCATGGAGGATTACAAGAAGTATGGTTTCTGTCTTTCGCTTGGTGAGTGGGATCGTAACATTAACTCTGCGGGGGTCCCCGTTCATTTGCAGGATGGAACGACCATGGCATTGACCTGTGCCGCACCGTCTTACCTGGTTCCGGCTGAAAAGCTTCGCGACTCGATTGCACACCAGTTGGCGATGTTGGCAAGTGACATTGAATCGCTGGGCGTTTAATCCGCCCGCATAAAAAAACCGCAGGGTTCCCTCCTGCGGTTTTTTTATGCACGGTTTTAAATGGTGGTTGAAACCCGGAGAGAACTTGTATTAAATCGTACAGATGTTTCGCTTGTTAAAACTAAATTCCATATTAAGCGAGGAAGAGATTATGTCTGAAGTCGTAACTTACAGTCTTGAAGGCAATATTGGCGTGATTACAGTGGATTACCCGCCGGTCAATGCCCTCAGCCATGCAGTGCGTTCAGGCCTGGTTGCCGCGCTGGAGCAAGGGCAAAAGGATTCCGAAGCCAAGGTGCTTTTACTGGTATGTGAAGGGCGTACCTTTATTGCGGGTGCGGATATCCGTGAATTTGGCAAGCCGATGCAGGAGCCCGGGCTGCCGGCGGTAGTTGAACAGTTTGAGAACAGTGACAAGCCCCTTGTTGCTGCAATCCACGGTACTGCCTTGGGCGGTGGACTGGAAACGGCTCTGGGTTGTCACTATCGGGTTGCGTTGAGTAGCGCCAAAGTGGGCTTGCCGGAAGTAAAGTTGGGGCTGTTGCCCGGTGCCGGTGGCACTCAGCGTTTGCCTCGTCTGGCCGGCGCGCAGAAAGCTTTGGAAATGATTACCACAGGCGAGTTCGTCGCAGCCAAAGATGCGCTGGCCTTCGGCATTGTGGATGCCGTTGATGAAGGGAATGACGTGAAAGCTGCCGGCATGGCCTATGCACAGAAGGTTGCCGATGAGGGTAAGCCTGTTCGCCGGGTTCGTGACCTGACAGACAAAATTGCAGCGGACAAGGGCAGCGACGTGTTTGAGCAGTTCCGTGCTGCTCTTCAAAAGAAGGCTCGCGGTCAGTTTTCTCCATTCAAGTGTGTGGATGCCGTTGAAGCTGCGTTTAACCTGCCGTTCGCGGAAGGTATGAAGCGTGAGCGTGAACTGTTCATGGAGTGCATGGACTCACCGCAACGCGCCGGGTTGATTCACTCCTTCTTCGCAGAGCGCCAGGTTTCCAAAGTGAAAGGACTGGCGAAGGACACACCGGTACGTGATGTGGCCAGCGTTGGCATTATTGGTGCGGGCACCATGGGCGGTGGTATCGCCATGAACTTCGCCAACGTCGGTATCCCCGTCACGATTGTGGAAATGAAGCAGGAAGCTCTGGATAAAGGGCTGAGCATTATCCGCAAGAACTACGAAAACTCAGCAAAGAAAGGTCGTATAACCCAGAAGCAGGTGGACGACCGGATGGCTCTGATCACCGGCAGCCTGAACTATGATGACTTCAAAGACGTGGATCTGGTGATTGAAGCTGTGTTTGAAAACATGGCGGTAAAAAAAGAGATCTTCGCGAAACTGGACGGTGTTTGTAAGCCCGGAGCCATTCTTGCCTCCAACACGTCTACGCTCGACATTGATGAAATTGCCTCTGCGACGAAGCGCCCGGAAGATGTTGTGGGCATGCACTTCTTCAGCCCCGCCAATGTGATGAGATTGCTGGAGAACGTTCGCGGTAGCAAAACCTCTGATGAGGTGAAGGCGACTGTGATGGCCGTTGCCAAGAAGATCAAGAAAGTGGGTGTGCTGGTAGGCAACTGCCACGGTTTTGTCGGCAACCGTATGTTGCACAAGCGCGGTACTGAAGCGATGGCTCTGGTCAATGAAGGCGCCACACCACAGCAGGTCGACAAGGTGCTGACGGATCTGGGTTACCCCATGGGTCAGTTTGCCATGTCGGATCTGGCGGGAATTGATGTGGGCTACCGCATCCGTGAAGAGTTGCGTAACTCTGGTGAAGATGTTGCGCCCAGCTGGATGGATAAACTTGCCGAGCAGAATCGCCTGGGGCAGAAGACCATGGCGGGCGTTTACAAGTACGAAGAGGGTAGCCGTAAGCCGATTCCGGATCCTGAGGTGGAGCGAATTATTGAGGATTTCCGGAAGGAGCAGGGCATTGCTTCTCGTGAGATTACGGATCAGGAGATTCTTGAGCGTTGCATGTATGTGATGGTGAATGAGGCGGCCAAGATTCTGGAGGAGGGTATTGCTGATCGGGCTCTGGGTATCGATGTGGTCTGGATTTATGGTTATGGTTTCCCGGCTTACCGTGGTGGTCCTATGTTCTGGGCGGATCAGATTGGTCTGGATGTGATTCTGGCTGCGGTGGAGAAGTATCACTCTGAGGTTGGCGGAGAGCAGTGGAAGCCTGCTTCGCTGCTGAAGCAATTGGTTGCTGATGGTCGGAAGTTTGGCGACCTGTGAGGCCGTTTGAGGTTTGTGCTGGCCTCTGATTGATCAAGCTTCGGGGGCTGGCTCGGCGCGGGTGGTCTTTTCTTCTGGAAAAAACAACTCGCTTCGCTCAGACATTTTTTTCCGGCAGAAAAGACCACCCGCACCAAGCCGGCTTGGTTAGGGCATTTGTATCGTTTTCGTACCCTTCGGCGGGGTAGTACTTCATTTTTATTTTGAGGCAATTTTTATGTCAGATGCGCTTATTGTTTCTACTGCACGTACCGGTCTTGGGAAGTCATACCGCGGCGCTTTGAACGCCACGCACAGTGTGGATCTCGCCGGGCATGTTATTAAACACGCGGTTGCTCGTGCGGGTATTGATCCGGCGATTGTTGAAGACGTGATTCTTGGGGCAACGTTCCACGAGGGCGCTCAGGGCAAGAACATGGCGCGTTTGGCGGCTATTCGTGCGGGTTTGCCGGTGACCACCGCCGGGCTGTCGATCAACCGTTTTTGCAGTTCGGGTTTGCAGTCGATCGCTATCGCGGCGCAGCGGGTGGTTTCCGAGAAGGTGCCGGCGATGGTGGCCGGTGGCGTAGAGTCTATTTCTCTGGTGCAGAACGATAAGCTCAACAGTTTTCATGCGACCAATGAGTGGTTGATGAAGAACAAGCCTGAGCTGTACATGTCGATGATTGAAACGGCCGATATCGTCGCCCAGCGTTACAACGTGAGCCGTGAGTCTCAGGACGAGTACGCTTTGATCTCTCAGCAGCGCACTGCAGCTGCTCAGGAAGCGGGCAAGTTTGATGATGAGATTGTGCCTTTTGACGCGACCATGCTGGTGAAGGACAAGGAAACGGGTGAAGTCAGCAAGAAAGACGTCACTCTCACACGTGATGAGTGCAATCGTCCGAACACGACGCTTGAGGGTTTGCAGAGCCTGAACGCAGTGCGCGGTGAGGGCAATTTTGTGACGGCGGGTAATGCCAGTCAGTTGTCTGACGGTGCGTCTGTTTGCACGGTGATGAACAGCACCTATGCCGAGAAGCACAACATTGAGCCCATGGGCATTTTCCGTGGTTTTGCTGTAGCTGGCTGTGAGCCCGATGAGATGGGCATTGGCCCGGTGTTTGCCATTCCGCGCCTGTTGGAGCGCAATGGTCTGACCATGGATGACATTGATCTGTGGGAACTGAACGAAGCCTTTGCGTCGCAAGTGGTTTACTGCCGTGATCGTCTGGGTATTCCCATGGAAAAGCTGAACGTTAACGGCGGCTCCATTTCCATTGGCCACCCTTACGGCGTAACCGGCTCCCGCCTGGCAGGTCATGCTTTGATTGAAGGTAAACGCCGCGGCGCCAAGTACGTTGTCGTCACCATGTGCATTGGCGGAGGCCAAGGCGCGGCTGGTCTGTTCGAAGTTGTATAACTGGCGTTGAGCCGGCCCCGGGGTGGGGTGCCTTTTCTTCTGGGAAAAACAACTCGCTGCGCTCAGACATTTTTTCCCGACAGAAAAGGCACCCCACCCCGCGTCCAGCACCTTCAAAGGTGTTAGCCCTCCAGATTACTAACAGGAAGCACTTACCATGGACAGAAAAGCCAAAGCTGTTGTTTGTCGTGAATGGGGCCAGCCAGTTCAGGTGGAAACCATTACTGTTGAAGGCCCGAGACGGGGTGAAATAACCCTCAAAATCGCCGCCTGCGGCGTTTGCCACAGCGATCTATCCGCTACGACTGGCAAAATACCCTACCCGCCACCTTTGGTGCTTGGCCACGAAGCCGCCGGTGTGGTCATAGAAGTCGGCGAGGGCGTAACCGAATTCAAGGAAGGCGATCACGTGGTCAGCTCCTTTATCTCCATGTGTGGCAAGTGCCGCCAGTGCGTGCGTGGCCGCCCCGTGCTGTGCGAGAACGCGCGCAAAGCCATGTTTACGCTGCCCGATGGCACAGTGAGAACCAAAGACGCCAACGGCGAACCTCTTAACGTATTCGGAGCCTGCGGTGTGATGGCGGAATACGCCACCATGCATGTGGATAACTGCGTAAAAGTCGACAAATCCGTGCCCATGCAGAATGCAGCTCTCGTTGGTTGTGCGGTAATGACTGGCGTCGGTGCCGTCTTCAACACCGCACAACTGGAGCCAGGCTCCCGTGCCGCGGTCTTCGGGATTGGTGGCGTTGGTCTCAACGCAATCCAGGGCTGCGCGACGGCGGGCGCCGAGATGATCGTTGCCGTAGACAGCAATCCCGGGAAGCTGGAAATGGCGAAAGAGTTTGGTGCTACCCACACGATCAACATCAACGAAGTAGAGGATGCAGCCAAGGCCGTCAAAAAGCTGACCGGCGGCGTGGACTACGCCTTTGAGTGTGTTGGCGCAGGCGCTGTTGTAGAACAAGCCTATAAAAGCCTTGGCCGTGGTGGCACCGCCATTGTTGTGGGCGTTTCCGACCCGAAAGACAAAACCTCAATCACCACGCTGACCCTGCCGGCTGACGAGCGCACTCTGAAAGGAAGCTGGCTGGGTTCGGCCCGCCCGCAATATGATTTTCCACGCATCATCGGGCTGTACAAAGCCGGAAAGCTGAAGCTGGATGAGTTGGTTACACGCACCTATCCCATTGAAGAAGCTGCCCAGGCTTTTGATGACATGGTGGCGGGCAAGAATGCCCGTGGCGTAATTGTGATGGAGCCCTGATATGAAAACGAGAATTACCGAGATGTTTGGCATCCGCCACCCGATCATTCAGGGCGGCATGCACCATGTTGGCTATGCTGAGCTGGCGTCCGCCGTCTCCAATGCAGGCGGTTTGGGTATCATCACTGGGCTTACCCAGCCCACGCCTGAGGACCTTGCGCGGGAGATTGCCCGTTGCCACAAGATGACCGACAAACCCTTTGGCGTGAACCTCACCTTCCTGCCTTCGTTCAATGCACCGCCTTATCCTGAGTATATCGACGCGATTGTTGAAGGTGGAGTAAAAGCCGTTGAAACGGCGGGCCGCAGCCCTGAAAAGTATATGCCTCAGCTCAAGGCGGCTGGCATCAAGGTGATTCACAAATGCACCTCCGTGCGACATGCCCTGAAAGCGGAAAGGATTGGCTGTGATGCAGTCAGCGTTGATGGCTTCGAGTGTGGTGGCCACCCGGGTGAAGACGACATACCAAACTTCATCCTGCTCCCTCGGGCGGCTGAAGAGTTGAAGATTCCGTTTGTTGCCTCAGGCGGCATGGCCAATGGCCGCAGCCTGGTGGCCGCCATGGCTCTGGGTGCAGAGGGTATGAACATGGGAACCCGCTTTCTCGCCACTAAGGATGCCCCCATTCACGACAACGTCAAGCAGGCCATTGTAGAGGCTGATGAACTGCAGACACGGCTGATCATGCGCAACCTGCGCAACACGGAAAGGGTTCTGAACAACGCTGCCGTAAAGGAAATCATCCGTATTGAAAAAGAGAAGGGCGAGGCCGAAACCATCGATGACATTCGTCACCTGGTCACGGGTGCCAAAGGCCGCCTCGTGCTTCAGGAAGGAAAAATGGACGAAGCCGCCTGGAGCTGCGGCATGGTGGCGGGGCTGATACATGATATCCCGACGTGCGATGAGCTGATCCGGAATATCATGGCCGAAGCTGAAACCATTGTCCGTCAACGCCTGACGGGCTTTCTGGAAGACTAGCGCTCTACGATAACCCGAACCACATTGTTGTATTGCCGGTGTTCGAAGATACCCGTCGGACTGCCGGCTTCATCGGTTATCGGGAACACATAGCGCGGCGTCATGATGACTTCATAGTTGTAGTCTCCGGAAGGGCGGACATCAACTTCAAGAAATCCGTAGTGCTTACCACCGTCAATGAGTTGATCGCCGTTCCAGATTTCCGGAGCATCACCATGGGCACTCCAGTGGGTTTCCTGAGCTTCCGCTGGCAAGAGGTCAAATGGTACATAGTCTGTTGTGGGTGGGTAGCCCGGGCCTCGGAGGCCATCGCCGGCAAAGCCGACATCCCAGTAGCTCACGCCATTGATGCTCACATACTCCACCAATTCATCGTGACCGGAGAGTACGGCCGTTACACCATAACGTTCGAAAAGGTCCTGATACACCCGCATCGGCATACCGGATTGGTTATCTTCTCCGTTGGCGATACCGGCAGAACCTGAGGGTAGGCTATGAACACCGGTGCCAAATGCGGTGTGATGGAACTGCACGAGAATGATCTGGCCCAGAGCCTGGGCATTCGCGAGTTCCCGTATCGCCCAATTCCACTGCTCGCTTCCGGGGTTAAAGTCAGGCACCCGTGATTCGGTGCCATCAATATACAGGTTAGTGTCCTGGCTCGGGTCCGCATCGTTACCATTTGAGGAATCAAGGGTGATGAGGGTGACGGGGCCATAATCAACGCGATAGAAGCGTTTTTCATAGCGCTCATCGGTGGCATAGTTTGTCGGAAGATCCCAATAGGTATTCCACTTGTCGTAGGACAGCATGGAGGCTTCTGCGTTGTATCCTGGTGCATCGGGATGCCAGTAGTTCTCGTGATTACCCAGCGCCGGGAATATTGGTGTGGTAGAGGCCAGGGTGCCCCATTCACCAGCGCTATGCCTCCAGAATTCGTCCCAATCTAACTGACGACCGCCCTTCTCAACGAGGTCGCCCGCAATTACCCAGAAATCCGGATTTCGCTCAGTTGCGTAGACCAGATTTGCTTTATATCCGGTTGTTTGGTCAACCGGGTACTGACGAGTGTAGGTATCAGGATCGGTTCCGAGTTTATCGCCTCCGATCGCAAGTGCGCTGGCGGTCCATCTGACGGTTTTTTGTGTTGATTCAGGCTCTGTTTCCATGTCTGACATGGTGATGAATCTGACCGTCTCGCGGCTCCCCTGAATAGGTGCCGTGCGGAACGTCGAAGCAAAGGCGTCTGCTCCCGGTTGGTCAACGGAGTAGCTGTAGGAAGTGCTTGGCGCAAGCCGCGTGATTCTGACGGAGTGCTTGTAGCTGGCCGCAGGGGCCTCTCCATCGGCAGCATCCGGATGTGTTTCACCGAAGTTTGAATCGCCATGTATGTAGTCGATTTCCGACGTGCCGTAGGTCAGTGCTTCCGCAAGTTGGGATTCGGACGTAAACGAACCTATCCCGTCTACAGATACGGTGCCCGGCTCAGCAGAATCGCTGAGCCAGCTTACTGTCATGGCCGTTGCTGTGGGGTTCTGAACGTAAGGAAGGACATGGAAACTGCTTACAGTTGATGGAATGCTTGCTTCGCCTTTCGACGAGGATGACTCTGAACCTTCAAAGCAACCGGCGAGAGAGAATGCTCACAGCCAGGGCGATTTTGGGAAACAGTGGGTTCATTCGGGTCACTTCCTGGGGTCAATGGAGAGGTTAATGTGACCAAGAGTTTAGTGAGCGAATGTTTCGTATTTGTGACCTGTCGGTCTCCGGGTAAAAGAAAAAAACCCGACAGCACTGAATGTGCTGGCGGGGTTTTTGTCGTATCGAAAAGACGTACGATGTTTTTTAGAAGTTGTACTGCGCTGCGAACATCAGACGATTGCCATCACCCTCGTCACCGCTTACTTTCTTCACTTCGTAACGGCCATATTCTACTCCCAGCATAACGCTCTTAACGGGGGACCATTTATAGGTTAAGAAGGCGTTTGTGTTGCGCTCGTGCTTGCTGCCAACGCTTAAGCCGTCGTCCGTTGCATCGTCCCAATCCATAGTCGTCATGCCGTAGACGGCGCTGAGCGATCCTGGTCCAACCTTGATTGTTGTGCCCAGATTGGCGCTGTAACCTGTGATGGTTTCCACGTTGTTTCCGTCCAGGTACGCATCTTCACCATAGTAGTTCGTACCGGAACGCCAAAGGTAGCTGTTAGCCCCATCCGTGTAGTTGACATTACCCTGGATGCTTAAGGTGTCGGTCACCTGGAACTTGGCTGCGCCGAAGACTGCGTAGCCGAAAACCGAGTCATCGTTGGTGCCGGTGTCATACCCGACTTCCTGAAGGAGGGCAGCAGAGGAGAACTTCAGCGCTCCGGCTTTGTTTTCATAACGGGCGGTTAGCGTCGGCAAACCGCTTTTTGTGGCCTGACCAAGGATGTTGGGCTTCGGATCTTCTACGGCGAACGCAAAATTTCCGCGGATATAGCGCACCTGGGCGGTCCGGTTATAAAGGCCTGCATTGCCTGCAACGCCGTCCATTTCGAGTACGGAAGTGTTGCCAACGAAGCTGTTGTAGTTAGACCAGGTACGGCCCATTAGCCAGTTGCCGTATTGGCCATAAGCGTGACGCAGGCGGAGTTGACCACCGTTGGCGCCCCCTCTGAAATCGCCTTCCACGTTAACCATGACACCATTTGCCATTCTGGTGCGAATACCCAGGCGCGACTGCACCGCGTCGGCTCCGAAATATCCGGAAGCTTCGCTGTTTTCCGCGGCGCCCGTGTTGACTTGGCTAAAGTCGCCGGAGCGGGTGCCACTGCTTCTGCTGATGTCTTCGTTGATATCGTAAGAAGCGTTTAACCGGGCGTAGCCGTAGATATCAATCTTGGCGTCGTCAGTTTCGATCTGGATTGCGCTTGCGGCGTTCGCCAAGCCCAGAATAAGAACGCCAGAGAATAGTTGTACTGAGGAGGACAGTTTGTTCTTGGTCATCGTTGGTGCCTTTGTCAACGTTGTTTTTTTCTGTTGCCGCAGAGCGGTGGCACGTTATGACATGATTATCCACCACCCGGATCTCGCGGGCGGCAGAAACTAACAGCGTGAAATCATAAGCACAATTACCTAAATTGAATTGCGGTTATGTCGAAATGTTATAGCTGACTGATTGGGTTAGCAGCAAATGTGATGTCAGGACTCGGCAAGGCCGTAATCAGCCGGGGCGCTAATGCTGTCCAAAGCATTTTTTCCAAACAGCGGCCGCCCCTGCGAGACGCCATCCGCAACCTGAAGCGTCACCTGATCCATGATGATTTCGGCGAGCTTCAGGGTGGCGAGAGAGGGGGGCAGGTCGCGCGGTGTCGCAATGGCCAGAGATCGATGAAGCGCGGGCGTATCAATCGGAATGGCTACGACTTCTTTGCGCATCACCATTTCATAAACCGAGGCGTATGACAGCACGGTGTAGCCCAGCCCACGCTTTACAAGGTCCGCGAGCAATGGCCAAGCGTTGACTTCAATGGCCAGCTGGAGTTTCTTCTGGTGTTTCACGGCTTCTTTTTCCATGAGTTCCCGCAAGCCGTGCTTTTCTTCTGGCATAACCAGGGGCAGCTCAAGCACTTCTTCCAGGGAGATGCTTTGGCGCGTGGCGAGACCATCCTTGGGGGGAGCGATCAGGAAAAAGCGCTCTTCGATTAATGGCGTGTGTTGCACATGCTTGTGCTTCCCGTGGTTGTAGGTAACGGCAAGATCCACCCTGTGTTGTGACACCATTTGCTGCAAGGTACCGCTCATGGCGGACTTGACGGAGAGCCTGACGCGGGGGAATTTTCGGCGGAACTCGCCGATGATACTGCCGGAAAACGTGTCTGCTGCGGTGGGTAGCATCCCCAGAATAATTTGGCCGGTGACTTCACCGGAAATGGCGGCCACGGAAGCCTGGGTGCGCTCCAAATCCTGAAAAATGGTCATTGCCCTCTCGTAAAGCAATTCGCCAGCGACGGTCAGGACCACACCGCGGCCATGCCGCACAAACACTTCGGCGTTAAGGGCTTCCTCCATCAATCGGATTTGCCGGCTGAGTGCTGGCTGCGCGACGAACAATTTTTCCGAGGCGCGGCTGAAACTACCTACCTCTGCAATGGTGAGAAAGGTGTTGAGTTGGCGCAGGTCGATCTTTAATTGGAATGACATAGGACGTTCTCGCCTCAAGCGGCCTTTGGCGTTGCTGGTTGCTGTTACCGCCTGATCACAGCAGTGCGTAGGTATCCAATAATTAAATAGAACATATACAAAGTATATAATAGTGGTATTTTTTTTGCGGTGGTATCTTGCGCGATCAATTGTAGAAGCCAGCAATGGGGCGGCCGTTATGATTAGGACCGATTTGATCGCGCAAAATGAAAACGGCGAATTTTCGCTGCCGTGGTAAGGGAAGCGACTTGGTCACGTTTGCGTTCAGGTCTTGCGTATCTTGCCCTGTGTTTTGGCGCAATGGCGTTTTTTCCTGGTAGCTCTGCGGCAGTAGCGTTGCTGGCTTGCACCGTGATTTTTATGGGGTGGGGGCAGCTGCGCCCGGTCGCTCGGGTGATTGCATCGCTGATTCTGGTGGTCACTGTAATGGCTCTGTTGTTGAACCCCGGTGTCCTCGCCAGCGCGGTTCATCGTATGGCCGGAATCACCGGGCTGATCCTGGCGGTAATGTTACTTTCAGCGGTGCTCAGTACGTCGAAGGACCTGGCTGCAATTTCCCGAAGCTTGTTCGGTGGGCGTTCGGTGGCCCGTTATTTGGGTTTGAGCCTCGGTACCGGGGTATTGGCGATCCCGCTGAACTTCGGATCGGTGGGGTTGGTCGCCACCATGATCGGTAAGCAAGTACAGGATGGCGGCGATGATGCGGCCACCCGAAACGCATCGCGGGCTGTGATTCGTGGATTTGGTGCTTCGCCTATGGGGTCCCCATTATCGATAGCGGTGGCGTTGACCGTGACGTTGTTGCCGGGACTGGCTAGCTGGACGCTGTTGGTATGGAGCATGCCGTTCGCGCTGAGCTATCTGATGGTGGGGGTATGGTTCCGGGAGAAAGAGCTTGGCGCTTCGCCGTCGTTAAGTGTATCTGATGTAAGCGGTGAAGATGATTTACGCGCGTTCTGGCCGTGGATGCGATTTGTCGGGCTTGCTCTGTTTATCTCGCTGGAAGCCTATGCCCTCAATACCTGGGCGGGTCTGAAGTATTCGCAAGCGGTGACCCTGAGCTGTCTGACCGTGATCATTTTGTATCTTGTGATTCGTCGCCTGGTTGCCGGGACTGTAAATCTGCCATCCATGGCGAATGTCTCCAACGAGCTGGCGATTATGGGTGGAGCATCTTTTCTGGGTGGCGCACTGACGGTAACCGCGCTGAGTTCACTAGGCAGTGATTTTGTGTTGCCGGGCTGGGCGTACGCAGTCGCAGTCATCTGCATTCCGTGGTTGTTTTACGCGGGTGGGGCGGTTGGGATTAACCCGATTTTAACCGCAACGGTTTTCGGGGGCGTATTAGGCCCTATCTGGCCGGAGTCCTCTATTCTCGGGCTCGGTATTGCCATGGTCACGGGGTGGGGAGTCACCATTGCCGGCACCCCCTACTCGGCAAACGCCATACTGCTTGAGCGATTTACCGGCTATGACTCGCGGACGGCTTCCTACGGCTGGAACCTGTCTTATTCATGCCTTTTTCTCGGGCTTAGCAGCTCACTGTGCGCAACCGTAGTGCTGGTTTCGTCCTGATCGTTGCAGTAGCTCTTTTCAGGTATTCATTTTAACTATCTAGCTGTCGCTTTGATGGACAGCTTTTATCAACTCGCAAGAAGTGTGGAGGCCATAATGGCGCTTGATCAAGAAACTCTGAACCAATTTATCGATAGCGTGCGCCGCTATGTGCGAGATCGCCTCGTGCCTCTGGAAATGCAGGTTGCGGAAGAAGATCGTATTCCTGAAGAAGTGATTGATGAAATGAAGGAGATGGGCTTGTTCGGCTTGTCCATTCCAGAAGAGTTCGGCGGGCTGGGTCTAACCATGTCGGAAGAAGTCGCCATCATCCAGGAAATGGGATACACCTCGCCGGTATTCCGCTCCATGTTCGGCACCAACGTGGGTATTGGCTCCCAGGGCATTGTGATTGATGGCACCCCGGAGCAGAAAGCCAAGTACCTGCCCAAACTGGCCACCGGCGAGTTGATTGGTTCGTTTGCGCTCACCGAAGCTGATGCCGGCTCCGATGCAGGCTCGGTTATGACCAGTGCCCGTCGCGATGGCGATGACTACATTATTAATGGCAGTAAGCGTTTTATCACCAACGCTCCTCGTGCCGGTGTGTTCACCGTGATGGCCAGAACGGGCACTCGCGAAGAGGGTGGTCGGGGCGTGTCTGCGTTCCTGGTGGACGCCACCTTGCCGGGTATTTCTTTGGGCAAGCCCGATAAAAAGATGGGGCAGAAAGGGGCGCACACCTGCGATGTTATTTTTGAAAACGTTCGTGTTCCGGCGGATGCGTTAATCGGCGGTAAAGAAGGTCAGGGTTTTAAAACTGCTATGAAGGTGCTGGACAGGGGGCGTTTGCACATCAGCGCACTGAGCGTGGGTACCGCCAAACGGCTGATTGATGAAAGTGTTACTTACGCCACGCAGCGCAAGCAGTTTGGTACTGAGATCAGCAAGTTCCAGCTGGTACAGGCGATGCTTGCGGATAGTCAGACGGAGTACTACGCAGGTAAGTGCATGGTTGAGGCAACCGCATGTTCCTACGACGCCGGTGAGTCTGTGTTGCTGAATGCGGCCAGCTGCAAGCTGTACTGCACGGAAATGGTCGGCCGGGTTGCTGATCGCGCCGTGCAGGTTCACGGTGGAGCCGGTTATATCAGTGAATACTGCGTCGAGCGTTTTTACCGGGATGTACGGCTGTTCCGTTTGTACGAAGGCACCTCTCAGATTCAGCAGCTGGTTATCGCCAAACAGATTATCCGTAACGCCGAAAACGCGCTTTGATTGAGGAGACAGCTATGGCAGGCCCATTGTCAGGTATTCGTGTGCTTGATCTATCCCGCGTAATGGCGGGTCCCTGGTGTACCCAGATCCTGGCAGACCTGGGGGCAGAGGTGATCAAGATTGAGCGTCCGGGGTTGGGGGATGACACCCGGCACTGGGGGCCTCCCTGGTTCAAAGACGCTCAAGGTAATACCACTACACAGTCAGCCTATTACCTTTCCGCCAACCGCGGGAAGCATTCGGTGACAGTGGATATTGGCAGCGAGGAAGGGCAGGCACTGATCCGGGAATTGGCCGCAGAGTGCGACGTGCTGGTCGAGAACTTCAAAACCGGAGGGCTCGACAAAAAAGGTTTGGGTTATGCGGACCTGTCCAAGATCAATCCCGGACTGATCTACTGTTCGGTCACCGGGTTTGGTCATACAGGCCCGATGGCGGCGGATGCGGGCTACGATTATCTGATACAGGCACAGTCCGGTCTGATGAGCATTACCGGTGTCGCTGACGGCCAGCCGGGCGCGGGCCCGATGCGCGTGGGTATGGCGGTAGCCGACCTGACCACCGGTATGAATGCTGTGATTGCCATCTTGTCGGCTGTTCATCACCGCACGAACACTGGTGAGGGGCAGCATCTCGACATGGCGTTGCTGGATGTTCAGGTCAGCTGGATGGCGAATCAGGCCCAGAACTATTTCTGCAGCGGCAAGGTGCCCGGACGGACGGGGGAGTATCACCCCAATCTTGCGCCCTATCAGCCGTTCCCCACCAAAGACGGAAAGGTGATCATTGCCGTCGGAAACGACGGTCAGTTCCAGCGACTGTGCAAGGCGCTGGGGCAGCCTGAGCTGGCGGAAGATCCGCGCTTTGCGACCAACCCGCAGCGAGTCCTCCACCGGGAAGAGCTGGTGGGAAAACTGTGCGAATGCACGCGTACCAGAACCAGCCGGGAATGGATGGATTGCCTGGTCGGCGTACATGTTCCCTGTGGCCCTATTCAGAACCTTGCGGAAGTGTTTGAAGACCCTCAGGTGCTGGCCCGCAACATGAAAATAGAGCTGGAGCACCCTCAGCTGGGGAAAGTGCCGGGTATCGCCAACCCGATCAAGTTTTCCAAAACCCCGCAAGTCTATCGAAAAGCGCCACCGCTCCTAGGCGAAGATACAGATACGATTCTTCAGCGCGTGCTTGATAAGTCGCCTGAAGATATAGCGTCGTTGCGGGCCAGAGGTGTTCTCTAGTTTATCCGCAAAATTCTTTTCAGTTATCTCCATCGCCAGAAGCCGTTGCGCTAAGCACGGCTTTTGCTATTCAGTCTCACAGGAGAGCCTCACTATGTTGGTTTCTTATCGCCGAGTAGACGAAGTCGCTGTTATCACGATTAATAACCCACCGGTAAATGCCCTTTCTCATGGCGTCCGCAAAGGCGTCCTTGAAGCCATAACCACAGCCCAGGCAGACGACTCCAAAGCCGTCGTTATCCTGTGCGAAGGTCGCACGTTTATTGCCGGTGCTGACATCAGTGAATTCGGCAAACCGATCGAAGAGCCTTCCTTGCCCCAGGTTAATGCGGCGATTGAAGCCTCGGCCAAGCCAGTGATTGCGGCCATTCATGGCACTGCCTTGGGTGGAGGCTTCGAACTGGCATTGAGCTGCCATTACCGTTGTGCGCTTGACTCGGCTGCAGTCGGGCTACCCGAGGTCACCCTTGGGCTTTTACCTGGCGCAGGGGGAACCCAGCGGGTGCCTAGGCTAATTGGCGTTCAGGCGGCGCTGGATATGATCACCAGCGGACAGAAAGTTGCCGCGGAGAAAGCACTTGCGCTGGGGCTGATTGATCGCGTGATGGCTGGCCCGCTTGAGGAAGCGGCACTGGCGTACGCTCGTGAGCTGGTAGCAACGGGTGCCAAGCCACGGCGTATCAGTGATGCCTCCATTCCTGCGGAGAGCTTCGATAGTGACGCGTTTGAGGCCTATCGCAAGGTGCTTCGTAAGCGCAAGCGCGGGCAGGAAGCGCCGCAACGCATCGTAGATTGTATTGAAGCCGCCATGGAGAAGCCATTTGATGAGGGGCTGACATACGAACGCTCCCGTTTTGTCGAGTGTTCCCAGTCGGAACAATCGGCGGCGTTACGGCACATTTTCTTTGCTGAACGTCAGGCGCCGAAGGTACCGGGACTGGATAAATCCGTTGCGTCGCGTTCGATTGAACGCGTGGCGGTTATCGGTGCTGGCACCATGGGCGGCGGAATTGCCATGTCCTTTGCCAACGCAGGTATTTCAGTGACCCTTTTGGAGCTCAATCAGAAGGGGCTGGATGCAGGTCTGGCGCTAATAGGCAAGAATTACGCGACCACCGTCAGCAAAGGCAAGCTTTCGCAAGAGCAGGCATCTGCACGTCAGGCATTGATTAGCGGTACCACAGATTACGAAGCACTGACCGATGTTGATCTGGTGATCGAAGCCGTTTTTGAAAGCATGGACGTGAAGAGGCAGGTGTTTGGTCGTCTTGATGAAGTCTGCAAAGAAGGCGCGATTCTGGCGTCGAATACCTCGTATCTGGACGTCAACGAGATTGCGGCTGCGACCTCGCGCCCTCAGGACGTTGTGGGGTTACACTTCTTCAGCCCGGCGAACGTCATGCGCCTGCTTGAGGTCGTCCGTGCCGACAAGACTGCGGAAGACGTTATTGCGACAGCCATGGCTCTGGGTAAGCGCATTGGCAAGGTGCCCGTGCTGGCAGGGGTTTGTTATGGCTTCATTGGCAACCGAATGTTGCGGCAATATGCGCGTGAAGCTCAGCTTTGTATGATTGAGGGTGCAGAGCCCGAGCAAATCGATGGCGTGCTGACCGGGTTTGGCATGGCCATGGGCCCGCTGGCCGTAGGTGATCTGGCTGGTCTGGATATCGGGTACAAGGCGCGGCAGGCGCTGACGGATGAACAGAAGGGCGACCCGCGCAGCTACTGTATCGCGGACACGCTGGTTGAAATGGGACGGCTGGGGCAAAAAACAGGCGCCGGATACTACCGTTACGACCCTGAGACCCGCGCCCGCTCAGCGGATCCAGAGGTTTTGGCCGTCATTGAGGCGAAGGCGAGGCAACACGAGGTGGAACGCCGAGTGTTCAGCGATGCGGAGATTCTTGATCGCCATCTGATGGGGTTGATCAATGAAGGCTTCCGCATTCTCGAAGAAGGCATTGCCCAGCGTCCGAGTGATATCGACGTAGTTTATGTGCACGGTTATGGTTTCCCCTCGTACCGGGGCGGCCCTATGTTCTATGCCAGTCGTCGCGGCCTGAAAGCGGTGTATGAATGTATAGAGAGTCTGCACAAGAGCACCGGTGAGGCTCACTGGGCACCGGCGCCGTTGCTGACCGCACTGGTCGAGACTAACCAGACTCTGGACGACTGGATGGCCAGCAAAAGCTGAGTTGTGTACCTCGATATCAGGGGCTGGATACGGATTCCTGTCCCTGGTTTTTCCTGAGGGCTGGTGGCTTGCATAGTCGATTCGTCGCTGTCATTATCCGCTGATTCGAACAATCGTCCGATTATCGAACGGTTACAGAGGCTAATGCAGAGGGGATGAATCAGGATGAGTCACCAGGATTCGGATGGTACCGGTGCAGACAAGGAGTTCCTGTCCACGTTTGCGCGCGGGCTTGAAGTCATAAGGTCTTTCGACACAGAGACGCCTTCTATGACGCTGTCGGCAGTTGCGGAAAAAAACAACCTGTCGAGGGCGGCTGCACGTCGTTTTCTGTTAACGCTGCAAAAGTTGGGCTATGTCTCCCAGGATGACAAGAAGTTTGGTCTGACCGCCAAGGTTCTGGAGCTTGGTTATTCGTATCTGGCGTCGCTGGACTTTTCGGAAACCGTCACACCCATCATGGAAGAAGTATCCTACCAGCTGGGAGAGTCCTGTTCCGCTCTGGTGCTTGATGGTGTCGATATCGTCTACGTCGCCCGAATCCCCCGGCGAGGCCTGATTCCTCTTAACCTGCAAATCGGCGCCCGCTTGCCTGCTTATGCCACCTCTGGCGGGCGCGTTTTGATGGCGGCGTTGCAGGCTCCGGAGTTGGAAGATGTCATCGAAAAAACCCACTTCGAGCAACTGACCGCTTATACTAAAGGGCCTGATGCGCTTCGAGCGGAATTACAAAAGATTCGCTCCGATGGTTACGCCATTGTGGATCAGGAGCTGGAACTGGGTATGAGGGCTTTGGCTGTACCGGTATTGGATCGTCGCGGAACTGCCCGGTTTGCGTTGAACTCCAGCAGCCATGTCAGCTCTGTGTCGATGGAGCGTATTGCACAGGAATACGTGCCAATCATGCAGGACGCTGCACAAAAACTTACCGACATCCTGCCCTGATAGCGGATTCTGATACAACTGATGCGGTGGCCCCTGTGAGACTGGGGCCATCTACCTATCTCTTCCTCACCTTGCCTGGTTCGTGTTTGGAACCGGCTCCCTTTACGCGTTGATCTGAAAATCTTATGGATGGCATGGAGTTAGCGATTATTCGCTGTAAATCTCTTGTGGGTGGTGGTTCGGTTGCCTCTGAAAGGGCTGGTTGGGGGAAGGGAAAAACTCTTGCACCTTGTTTGTGAATATGTGAGATTACGTACCCGCGAAATATGCGAACATAAGTTCGATAAGCGAACAAGTATCTTTGCTGATTAGGATAACCACAAAAATGATGAAATTAATGAAGAGCCGTTTGAAAGGTAAGATGTTATGCACTCTGGCCGCAGTGTCGCTGTCCTTTGGCGGGTTGGTGCAGGCTGATGAATGGCCGGAGGATAATATTCGCCTGGTGGTTCCCTATTCCGCAGGTGGCACAACAGATCTGTTGTCCCGGAAGGTTGCTGACCTGTTGCAAAAAGAGCTGACCACCGTTGTTGTCGAAAACCGCCCCGGTGCCGGCTCTACAGTGGCAACTGGCCAGTTGGCACGCGGTGGGCGCGGATCAGACCATATGTTGCTGATGGCCTCTCCCGGGCACACCATTGGGGCTTCCCTTTATCCGAATCTGCGTTACGATCCGGTGGCGGACTTTGCCTTCGTACGCAACGTGATCAATATTCCCAACGTTATGGTGGTTCCGAGCGATAGCCCTTACAACACCGTCGCTGAATTTGTAGAGGCGGCCCGTGAGCAGCAACTGTCCTTCAGTTCGCCGGGTATCGGCAGTTCGATTCACATGTCAGGTGAGCTGTTCAAAAACCTGACCCAGACGAATCTGGTACACGTGCCCTTCCGTGGTTCAGGTGAAGCGCTTCCAGCCCTGCTTTCCGGCGATGTGGATGTGGCGTTCGAGAATATGCCAACGGTCTACCCCCATATTCAATCAGGCAAGCTCAAAGCTCTGGCAGTAACCACACCGACAGCGTCCGAGTTCCTTCCGGACGTACCTTCCATGCAGCAGGCAGGCAAAGGCTACGGTCTTGAAAGCTATGAAACCTCGGCCTGGTTTGGTTTGATCGCACACAAGTCCTTCCCGGAAGAAGGGATGGCTAAGCTTCAGGCGGCCCTGGATAGGGTTATGGCCGGCGAAGACTTTAAAAAGTTCCTGCCGCAGTTCGGTGCGGAAGCTGGAACGGTTGTGGGTGATGACTTCCGTCAGTTTGTTCAGAACGAGCTGCAGAAGTGGTCAGACGTTGCAGAAAAAGCAAACCTGAAGCGTTAATACAGGCTGCTTTCGGGGCGGTGCTTACTGAAAGGTGAGCCCGCCTTTTTCTTTGAGAGAGATCGGTATACAGGGCCTGATCATGGAAAAGTCTGAACTGCAATTTGTCGCGGCCAGCGAGTCCCATTATGGCAGGTGCAACCCTAACTCGGTTTTGGGATGCGCCTTTTCTATTCTGGCATTGGGCTTTTTGTTCTACGTTATCCCCTCGCACATCGAGATACCTGGGCAGATGCAGCACCCGTTGCTGTCACCGCGGTTTTTGCCCCAGCTTGCGGGTTGGTTGGTGTTGGTGCTTTCGTTGATTCTTATGGTCGATGGCCTTGTCACGCCACCAAAGCGAAGTGAAGCGGATGAATTCCGTCGAGGTGTTCCCATCATGCGGCAGGTGTTAATGGTCGCAGCCGGGGTTGTCTACGTACTGTTTTTTGAGGAACTTGGCGCCATTGGCAGCGGTTTTCTTGCCAGTGTTCTGCTGTTCCTGGCAAGCGACTTGCGCAATATCTGGGTGTATGCCCTGGCGATCATCTTTCCCGCCATCGTGACCTTGCTGTTTATTTATGTGCTCAATGTTCCACTCCCTCCCGGAACGCTTTGGGAGTCGCTCTCCCTGATCTGAACCGCGTTCCTGACTGTCAGGCACGCACGCAGATAACGACGTCTGTCTGTTATCAGGTATTACGTATTTGGGTTGCTCAAAATGGAAAATTTTTCTGAAGTTCTGACGCTCTTTTTGAGTGTTGATAATTTTCTTGCCATTGCGGCGGGTGTTCTGGTCGGTGTTGTTGTTGGTGCTATTCCTGGTCTGACGGCCACTATGGCGGTGGCACTGGCGCTGCCGTTTACCTTTTCCATGGAGCCGGTCACCGCCATTCTGCTGCTGGTTGGTATCTATAAAGGTGGGATGTATGGTGGTTCGATCACCGCCATTCTGATCCGTACCCCGGGCTCACCAGCCTCTGCCTGTACGCTGTTGGATGGTTATCCTATGGCGCAGCAGGGCAAGGCCAAGAAGGCCTTGAAAACGGCGCTGTACTCATCGGTTGTGGCGGATATGATTTCCAATATTGCCTTGATCTTTTTTGCATCCTACCTGGCAAAAATTGCACTGAATTTCGGTCCTCCCGAGTATTTCTGGCTTATCTGTTTCTCGCTGACCATCATTGTCTCCGTTTCCGGTAGCTCGGTGGTCAAAGGGTTGATTGCGGCGGGTCTCGGCATCATCGTTTCCACCATCGGCCTTGACGCGGTATACGGCACCCAGCGGCTGACCTTTGATAACTATAACCTGATGGATCGGGTTTCCTTCATTCCTCTGCTAATCGGCCTGTTTGCGATTCCCGAGGTAATTGAGTTCTATACATCCAAGGTAGCCCCGCACATCCGTACTGCGGTCAGCGGCGCATCGCTGACGTGGAAAGAATTCAAGGGTCTGTTGAAAACCATCGTCCGCGGTAGCCTTATCGGCGTTATTATTGGTGCGATCCCCGGTACTGGCGCCACCTCGGCGGCGTTCATCTCTTATAGCGAAGCCAAGCGGACCTCACCCCGCAAAGCGAACTTCGGTAAGGGTGAGATTGAAGGTGTTGCCGCAGCTGAGTCTGGTAATAACGGCGTCGCCGGCGCGACACTGATTCCGTTGCTCTCACTGGGTATTCCGGGTGATGTCATCACAGCCATCATTCTGGGCGCTTTCATGATCCATGGCCTCACACCCGGCCCGGTTCTGTTCCAGGAAAACCTGACCCTGGTTTATGCGCTGTTCTGCGGCATTATGGTCAGCTCTTTCGTACTGGTATTTGTTGGCAACGCGGCTATTCGCTACTTTTCTCTCATTGCCGACATTCCCAAAACCATTCTGTTACCCATCGTATTGATGTTCTGTATCTACGGGGCCTATGCCGTTAATAACAGCACCTTTGATATTGCCCTGATGCTGGCCTTTGGCGTTGTCGGTTTTGTCTTTAACCGGACAGGGATCGCAGCGGCACCGTTCCTGATCGGCTTTATCCTCGGGCCGATGTTTGAAGACAACCTGAGGCGTACCATGCTCATCAGTAAAGGCGATTTGTCGATTTTCTTCCGGGGACCGATTACCTGGGTGTTCGTGATGCTTACCGTTGCTTCCCTGATTTTTGCGATTCGTCGCTACTGGGTGGCACGGAAGGAAGATGCGTTGGCGTAGGTACTTTGATGTGATCTGACAGTGGAAGGGTGCGGGCGCACCCTGCGGATTGCTGACGAGCCCCGGTATTCCGGGGCTCGTTGCGTTATGACTTATACCCGTTCGATAAGTGTCGCGATACCCTGGCCGACCCCAATACACATGGTGCACAGAGCATAGCGTCCACCGGTACGCTGCAACTGGTAGGCGGCGGTCATCATCAGGCGTGTCCCGGACATGCCCAGTGGGTGACCGAGAGCGATGGCACCGCCGTTCGGGTTTACCCGTGGATCGTCGTCGGCGACGCCGAGTTCCCGCAGGACAGCCAGCCCTTGTGCAGCGAAGGCTTCGTTCAGCTCGATCACATCAATATCATTAATGCTGATACCGTGCTTCTCCAGCAATTTGCGGGTGGCGGGCACCGGACCTATCCCCATGATGCGTGGTTCAACGCCAGCGGTGGCCATGCCCAGCACTTTGGCCATAGGCTTGAGTTTGTGTTGCTTCACCGCGTCGGCGCTGGCGACCAACATGGCGGCGGCACCGTCATTCACACCAGACGCATTACCAGCGGTAACGCTACCGCCTTCGCGGAACGGGGTAGGTAATGTTGCAAGCTTGTCGAGGGTTGTACTGCGGGGGTGTTCGTCAGTGTCGAATACCAGCGGTTCCTGTTTACGGCGAGGTATCAGGACCGGCACGATTTCCTCGGCAAAGACGCCTTCGCTCTGGGCTTTGGCGGTTTTTTGCTGCGAGCTCAGTGCGAACAAATCCTGATCTTCGCGAGATACGTCGAATTGTTCGGCAACGTTCTCGGCTGTTTCCGGCATCGAATCCACGCCGAATTCTTTCTTCATCAGCGGGTTCACAAAGCGCCAGCCGATGGTAGTGTCCTCAATTTTCTGGCTGCGGGAGAAACCGCTATCGGCTTTGCCCATTACATAGGGCGCCCGTGACATGGATTCGACGCCGCCTGCCAGTACCAGATTCATTTCGCCGGCGCGAATGGCGCGGAATGCAGTGCCTACCGCGTCCATGCCGGAGCCGCACAACCGGTTGATGGTGGTGCCCGGTACTGAGGTGGGTAGCCCGGCGAGCAGCGCCGACATGCGGGCCACATTGCGGTTGTCTTCACCTGCCTGGTTGGCGCATCCCATAATCACTTCATCGATGGCTGCCGGGTCCAGTTCGGGAGCCTCTGCCAGTAGCGCTTTGAAGATTTGAGCGGCCAGATCGTCCGGGCGAACACTGGCCAGAGTGCCGCCAAAGCGGCCGATGGCCGAGCGGCGGGGATGGCATAAAAATACATCAGTCATAATAAACCTCACTGTTGGCCTGCATGGTGGGCATCGGTGCGTGCTTTCAGGCTGCGCAGGATTTCCAGCTCTTCGGCGGTGGGGGCAGGGGTGGTTCCGAGTTCGTCGGCGAAGCGGATTTCCCAGCCCGTGGCGTTGATCACATCTTCGCGGGTTACGTTAGGGTGCAGCAGGTGCACGACCAGTTCCTTGGTTTCCGGATCTGGTTTGAGAATGCACAGGTCTGTGATGACGATTGTCGGGCCGCGACCAATGTTGGGTACGTTGTCCCGAGCCTTACCGTCACGCCCAAAGCCGACTGTGGTAAGGAAGTCGACGTCTTTCACAAAGGTGCGCTTGGAGTGTTTCAGCGTGACAAACACTTCTTTTGCGTTGGTGGCTATTTCCGGTGCGCCGCCGCCTCCGGGCAGGCGAACTTTGGGTGCCCGATAGTCTCCAATCAACGTGGTGTTCAGGTTGGCGTAGCGATCAATCTGGGCGGTTCCCAGAAAACCGACGCTGACATGACCGCCTTGCAACCAATAGCGGAACATCTCCGGCACCGACACCGTGGTCAGGGCTGATTCGCACAGCTCGCCATCGCCGATGGATAGTGGCAGAACATCGGGCCTGGTTTGCAGGGTGCCGGATTCGTAAATCAGGGTGATGTCCGGGGCGTGTGTCAGGCGAGCCAGATTGGCGGCCTCACTGGGCAGGCCGATACCGACGAAGCACGTCATCTCGCTGGTCAGCGCGCGGGCAGCGGTGACGCTCATCATTTCTGAAGACGTAAATTCAAGGCTCATTACGCAGCTCCTTTCTCAAACACGTTGGCTTCCAACCAGGCCTGGAAGGCTTCCCGATCACGGGCGATGCCGTCCCACTCTTTGTAAAAGGCATTGTCACGATCGTAGTAACCCAGGGCATAGGACGGGCTGGCACCTTTCGGTGCCTCGGCAATGGCAGTGACGGCCCAGGAAGGAAGAACGCAGGCGTTCACGCCGGCATCAAGGTTATCGACGATTTCCTCAACGGTGACGATGCTGCGCTTGGCGGCCAACACCACTTCCTTTTGAATACCGACAATGCCTTCGATCAGTACGTTGCCGTTGCGATCGGCGCGCTGGGCATGAATCACCGCCACATCGGGCCGAACCGAGCGCACCGCTGCCAGCCGCTCGCCGGTAAACGGGCAGTCGATGAACTTGATCTGATCATTTACTTTGGGCAGATCGCTGCCTATGTAGCCACGCAGAACGGCCAAGGGCAGGCCTGCTGCGCCGGCATCGTAAGCACAGGCCATGGCAGCGTGGCTGTGTTCGAGGATTTCGATGCTATTTGGCCAGCCGTTTTCAAGCGCATCGCGCAGCCGGTGAAGGGAGCCAACCCCCGGGTTCCCGCCCCAGGAGAAGATCAGTTTTTTGGCGCAGCCGGCGCCTATCATCTGGTCATACACCAGGTCTGGGGTCATCCGTATCAACGTCAAGTCGCGCTTTTTCTGACGGATAACTTCATGTCCGGCGGCAAATGGAATCAAATGCGTGAACCCCTCCATCGCCACGGTGTCGCCATCGTTGATGTATCTACTCACCGCTTCACGGAGAGAGAGAAATTCAGCCATGCAGATCTCCAATTTTCTTTTAATGTTCGTTATGTGAACATAAGTTTTATATGCGAACATGATCGCTTGATTTGATTTAGACCGTCAAGGGCAAATGTGACCTTGGAATCAAACAGTGATCTGATGTTCGTATTGCGAACAAAATGGTACGGTATAGGCTCAGATGAAAGTAAATACAGGGTACAGAATGGATGAACAAAGCCTGAAGCCCGGAGACCGGGATTTCGTAGGTGCGCTGGCCGCGGGGCTGGAAGTGCTGCAAGTCTTTGGTGTTGAGTATCCGCGCATGACGTTGAGCGAGGTGGCGGTGCGTGCAAATATGGATCGTGCCAAGGCCAGACGTTTTGTTTTAACGCTGCATGCTTTGGGGTTTGTGAAGCGGGTTGGACGCCAGTTCGAGCTGACGCCCAAGGTATTGCAGTTGGGTTATGCCTACCAGGCCTCAAATCAGTATCGTGCTGTGATCGAACAGTACCTTGGTGAGATCACCGCCGAACTGGGAGAGTCCTCGTCACTGGGGGTGCTTGATGGCAAGGATGTGGTTTACGTGGTGCGGTCATCGGCACGCCACAGGCTGATGGCCATTACGCTGTCGGTGGGCACGCGGTTGCCGGCTGTCTATACATCCATGGGTCGGGTATTGCTCGGCCAACTGCCGGATAAGGAGTTGGATAGCTTTCTGGACAGCGTCGAACTGAAGCCCTCCGCGCCCAATGCGATCAAAACCAAAGGGCCTTTAAAGGAGGAGGTTTTAAAAGCCCGGTTGCAGGGTTTCGCGATTGTGGATCAGGAGTTGGATTCCGGCCTGCGCTCAGTTGCGGTGCCGGTATACACCAGCAGTAACGTATTACTGGGTGCGCTTAACATCAGCACCAATGCGGCTAGGGTGGACATGGACACTCTGATGACCGTTTATCTGCCGCGGTTGCAGGACGTTGCGGCCAGAGTGAAGTTAACAACACAATAGTCAGCCGCAACTCTTGCTTAAGGGCGAGCAGGTAGTTTTTCCTGACGGTATCGGCTTCCAGGCTGTGTAAACGGTTGCATCCGGCAGCGAAGACGTCGGTCTTCCCGGCCACCAGCCTCATTTGCCGCCCGAATGAATGAAGCCAAAGAGCGCCTGCTGCGCTGAAAAGCACAATGGCACCTACTGGATCGCTAAAGGACAGTTAAATGAGAGACGGAGAAGTCGATCGGAACACCTCCTCCAAAAAGAAGGCCGAGGAAGTCGCGGAAGAGCAAGAGACTCGTGCCAAAGCGCAGGATCGCGAATCCCGCGAGCAGACGCCAACGCAGAGCGAAAAGTCACTGACTCAGAAAGAGCGCAATACCGTATCCGAGCATGGCAATCTTTCGCCCCTGACCGTTTACTCTATTATTCTGCGCGAGGGCGAAGATGAGCTTCGTCGGCCGAAAATTTCACTTTGGTGGTCGGGTGTGGCAGCAGGGGTCGGAATTTCGACCTCAGTCCTTGTCGAAGGAATTATCCGCTCCAACCTTGGCTCGGATCACCCTTACCTGACGTTGATTGAAAGCCTTGGTTACTCGTTCGGATTTGTTCTGGTTATCCTGTGCAGGCTTCAACTGTTCACTGAAAACACGATCACAGTTGTGCTGCCAGTTCTCGCTGACCCGACACGCAACCGCTTCTTTTGCGCCGCCCGCCTTTGGGGGATTGTGCTCGCTGCCAATTTGTGTGGCACGTTTCTTACTGCCGCCATCAGCGTCCATGGGGGTATCCTTCCCGCCGAAAGCCTCGCGGCGATCATGGAAATATCGCGCCATTTGGCGGAACTGACTCCGGTCGAGACATTTTTACGCGGTATACCATCCGGTTTTTTCATAGCGGCAATGGTTTGGATGCTGCCTTCGGCGAAGAGATCCGAAGTGTTGGTTATCGTCATGTTCACCTGGTTGATCGCCGCGGGTGATTTTACCCATGTCATTGCTGGGTCAAATGAAATTTTCACTCTGGTGCTGAGTGGGGAAATGAATATCTTTACCGCCTTGAACTACCATATTTTCCCTGTACTCCTCGGCAACATTCTCGGCGGAACGGGTTTGTTCGCAATGCTGGCCTATGGCCAGGTTCATGAAGAAATGTGATGCGAAACGGAGCGAAGGCGTATGGCCGCAGATGGCCTATTGAGACGCCACGATTCTATTTCGCTGAGCTGGCTTCTACCCGAGTCAGAAATTCACCAATATGCTCGAATGCTTCCTCTGCCTCTGGCAAAAGAGGCGTGAACAGATGCCATACATGAACCATGTCGGGCCAGGTTTCTATTTCCACCTGGGAGCCAGCCGCCTGCGCTTTCGCTGCGTATCGTTGGGCGTTTTCCAGCAGTAATTCCGATTCACTGACGTGAATGAGTGTTGGCGAGAGGCCGTGAAGGGCGCCTCGTAGTGGAGAGGCTATCGGGCTGGTGGGCAGCACCCGAAAGCCCAAAACCGTGCCCCACCACAGTAGCGGAAGGGGTACCCGCGCCAGTTTCTCAATGGTTGGCCCGAGCATGGCATCGGTTTTCAGGTTGGCTCGTTTTCCCAATGACGTGAGCATGAGCTCGGTAGACGGCGATAGAGCAACAACAGCATTCGGTGGTTGCAGACCCTGGTCTCGTATCCAGGCATTCAGCCCTAGAGTATGACTGCCACCAGCGGAGTCCCCGGCGACCACAATGAAATCAGCCGCAGCCTTCCCGTCCGGGCCGTTGCCGAGTAGCCAGCGGTAAGCCTGCTGGCAGTCGACAATGCCGTCCAGGTAGCGGTTTTCCGGCATCAGCCGGTAATCGATGGCGAATACGCAGGCGTTGGCCAGCCTCGACAAACGATCAGTGATGGCGCGATGGCTTTTGGGGCTGCCGGCGATCCAGGACCCACCGTGAATGTAGAGAATCCTGCGGTAGGGTTTTGCACCGGGTGCAATCACCCATTCCCCCTTGGGCTCATCGGTTGCAGAGGGACGTATGTCCGAGACGAGTTCCAGACCGTCGCTCATGCTATCCATGTAGCGTCGCAGTGCCTTTACGCGAGCCCGGCCATGAAGACCCTCAGCCGAAGCATGCATCCCCCTGACCGTTTCAAGTACCTGCTGGCGGGCTTCGCTTTGTTCAGGGCGGGTGGTTGTTTCGCGTTCATCCCGCGCACTGCGTTTGCGGCGCCGTAAAAACACCACAGCAGCCACCAGCGCGACCATCATCAGACCAAGCCACATCATTGCGAACCAGGCGATTCCGAAAATCATGAGTAACCCTCGCGTGGTTTCATGGCAGCTCATCTGAGCTGGCAGGGGTTGTTACAAACAACCAGGTGGTAGTATAAGCAAAATGCTGTGGGTTGAGTCACTTTCGCGTTCGGCCGGGATCAGTTGTCCACCACAATGGCGCAATCTCAATCTGGCGAGGCGGATGATTAGCCTGTCTGTGTAACCTCATAGCCGCTATAATTCCTGAGCCTTGATCGTTTGATCCGGCAGTTCAATAAACGGGAGTGTGCATTTGCTGTCGGGTGGTTGTCGTTTGGCAAGTCGGTGTTTTGCCTTTGTAGGGCTTTTGCTGGCGGCAGCATCAGGTTGGAGCGCAGAACGTTTGCTGGTGCTGGACGAGCGCGGTGCTCAGCCGCTGGATGGCTTTGTTTCGCTACTGCGGGACCCCGACGGTGAGCTGACGTTCGAGCAAGTGCGCAGTGGAATCGAACCCTTCGGGCCAGCAGTGCCAAGCGATCTCCACCAAGGCTACACTCCCGATGTGTTCTGGATGCGGATTGAAGTGGAATCCCACTCAAGCCAGCGGTTGGACCGAATGCTTGAGTTTACCTACGCCTATCTGGATGACATTAGCCTCTATCGGGTGAATACCAATGGCACGGTTGAGCGGATGCGGTCAGGGCGTACCCTGGCGCCAGCGGACCGCGTGGTGGCCCATCGCAAACCGGTCTTTCCGCTTTCGTTTGAGCCCGGGGAGCGGGCGACGCTGTACCTGCGGGTAACCACCCACGCCAGCATGACCCTCAACGCACGGCTGGCGCCTACCTTTGAGTTCTACGAAGACAGTGACCAGGAATATGTCTGGCTGGCTCTGTACTTCGGGATGCTGGTGGCGCTAGGGGCCTATAATTTCTTGCTGTTTCTTGGCACCCGCCAACGCTCTTTCCTGCTGTATTCGCTGTTTGTGTTCAGCTTCGGTATTGCCGCCTCCAGCATGAACGGCCTGGGTCCTTTGCTGCTTTGGCCAGGACTGGTTGGAGAGTGGGGCAACCGTATTCTACCAACCGGGTACACTCTGGCGGCTACCCTGGCGGTGATGTTTGCTCGCAGCTTTCTGAATATGCGCCGGATTGCGCCGCGCTGGGATCGGGCGTTATTGGTCATGGCGATATGCTGGTGGTGCGCGACTCTGGTGACACTACTGGTGCCAGTGCAGGATGCCCTCAAGATCATGTCGGCGATGGGCGTGTTGACCACGGCGTTTCTGATAACCAGCGGGGTTGTTGGTGTGCGCCTTCGTGTTCCTGCGGCCCGGATATACCTGTTAGCCTGGTTGCTCCTGTTGGTAGGCACCGCGTTGCTGTCGGTCCGAAACCTGGGCTGGATACCCTCCAATTTCTTCACCGTTTATGGCCTGCAGATTGGTTCCGCAATTGAGATGATCCTGCTGTCCTTCGGTCTGGCGGCTCGATTTAACGAACTCAAACGTCAAAAGGAAGAGGCTCAGCGTCAGTTGGTGCTGTCGCTACAGCGACAGGAGCGTGAACTGGAACGCCGGGTTGTTCAGCGTACTTCAGAGTTGGAGGTCGCCAAGGCCGAACTGGAGCGCCGGGTAGTGAAAGACCCCCTCACCGGGCTCTACAACCGCTATGGCTTGATGATTCATCTCGAAAAATTCACGCAACGGGCGCAGCGGCGGAATGAGCTTCTGGCGGTAATCCTGATCGATCTGGACGGTTTTAAACCGGTGAATGACCAGTACGGCCATGAAGCGGGTGATGTATTGCTTCAGACAATCGCCCGTCGCCTGCAGCAGGAGGCTCGGGACAGTGACTGTGTGGCCCGGATGGGAGGCGATGAATTTGTGGTGGTCACCGAAAACGTCATCTCAAAAGCCAGCGTGTTGGAAATTGGCCAGCGGTTACGCGAAGCCATCACACAACCGGTGACTCTGCCTTCGGGAGAGTCGGTACGGATTGGTGCCAGTGTGGGTATCTGTACCGGTCGGGGTGGAGAGCAGAAAGGCAGTGACCTGATCCGGGGAGCGGATGAAGCCATGTACCGAGTCAAAAGGGAACGCAAGAACGACGTTTGTCTGTTGGCTTAAGGGGGCGAACAGCGGGAAGACGTTAGGCGAAGCTTCTGCGAGTGGTGATGCGAGGGCTAAAGATTAAAGGTGTTGTCTTGGCCTTCGGAAAGGTGTCAAAAGCAGGCCTTCGCTTTTTATGATTGCCCTGGCTGAACGCCCCGATGGTTTTCCAGGGGTGCTCAGCCACTAGATCGAGATGTTTATACCTTACCTGTAAGCTTCATGAACTCCCGCAAAAGGGCACCAATTCTGCCCGAGTATTCTGGATCGCTAAAGGCATAATTTTCTCGAATGCCCGGTTATGTCTTGCTCAATCACATCCCATATACAGAAAAATTTTCGGCCACTATATGGGCGAATGTGGTGAATACTTTTGAGTAAAACCGATGATTTAATATGTTCACTAAGTAATGGTGCGGGCGTAATACTTGATTCGCTCGGTAAGATCCTGGGCGATTACATCAGAATGAACCCAATCCTTAAAGGTGAGATGTTAGATGCCATAGAGCCTGTTTAATGGAGAGCGATTTGCAATATATGGATGAGCACTTGCAAATACTTGATTATAGTTCCAGTGCCGTAGCCCTTGATGCGGGTATCGCCTACCATGCAAGAGGTCGAATCGGTTGTAAGAGTCGCGCCGGACTAAATGCCAGCAATAAATTGATTCGTGTCAAGATAAGTGCTGCCAACTTATATATATATGTTTGTCAGTTATTTACAAACAATTACAAAATGGCCCAAGTATCGTGACTAATAATGGATTGTGATCAGCTGATAGGTCGACAAGAACTCATTTCCTCACCTCCCAAACAACGGAAGCATGGCAGTCTTCGACTAACGTTGGGCCGTAAGTTGGCGTTGGTGACGCTTGCTTTCCTGATTCTCTGGAGCGCGCATGCGGGTGTTGGCCATTTGGGCAGAACGCAGGCCGCTTCTTTTAGCGGGTTGGTAAATGAAGCCGGTAAATTGCGAATCCACAGTCAGCGTATCGCTTTGCTATCGATAGTCTGTGGTAGTTACGCCCCCCGGGAAGGTGCCGAAATTGCTTTATGTCTTGATGCTATAAAACTGAGCATCGATAGCTATGAATCAAGTCTTCAGATAGTAGCGAATGATCCTTTCACATTGTTGTTCAAGAATGACCGACAGCAAATCAACTCCTATGTCGCACAGCTGCAGGTTGACTGGGTTGAGTACCGTGCGGCCGCTGAGCTTGTCCTGAAGCCGAGGGCTGAAGGGGCGCTTTCTGATCAAAGTGAGTATTTTGAGGCAAATAACGAGCGACTGCTGGCCCGGGCCGAAGCTCTGACAGAGTTACTGGTTGCAAGCCAGCGTCGAGTTCAGGTTGCGCAAGATAAGGTGTTGAATGCACTCCAGCTCTTAGGGCTTATCCTTCTAATTGTGCTTGCTTTGATGGGGTACCGTCAGGGAGTGCGGCCTTTGCGCGAGCTGGCCTTGCTGGCACGGCGGGCTGAACAGGGGAACTATGGATGGCGCCTTGATTATCATGCAAGCGATGAGGTGGGCGAACTGGTTGAGGCTTTCAACAAAAGCAACCTTAGAACCCAGCGCCTTCTTGACCAGCTTCGGGAGGAGGCCGAGATTGCGCGGTGTGCTGAAATAGAGACAGATAGCATTTTGGAATCGGCTGCCGACGGCATCATCATCAGTACGAGCGATGGCTGCATCGTTAGAATCAACCGGGAAGCTGAGAGAATTTTTGGTTACCCCCGGGAAGATCTGGTGGGGCGCAGTGTGAATGAACTGATTCCCGTGCGCCACCGCAAGGCGCACGGGACATATCACAGTCGTTATACCAGGAGACCAAAAGCGCGGACGATGGGCGGTACGATTGCGGCATTGCGCAAAGATGGCGATGAGGTCTCGGTCGAAATCAGCCTGAGTCCAGTCCAGGATGGTAGCCAGCAAAGAGTGATCGCAGTAGTTCGGGACGTAACCCAGCGCCTGAAGATTGAAGCAGACCGGCAGCGCTTGCTTTCGATCATGGATGCTACGCCAGATGTCACCGCGATGTTTACGGTGGATCGCAAGCTGATATACCTCAATCCGGCTGGACGCAGACTGCTGAGAGACGTGCCCATCGAAGGCGTAGAAAGTCAAAGGTTCGACGATCTGCTAACTGCGGAATCACTGCAACTGATATGTGATCAAGCTATGCCCAAGGCCCTGTCAGATGGCCTATGGAGTGGGGAGCTGAAGTTATGGAGTGAGGCGGCAGGTGAAATTCCGGTTCTGCTGCTACTGATTGCGCACATCAATGAAAATGGGAAAGAAAGACACCTGTCGGCAATCGCCAGAAATATCAGTGAGCGGAAGCGATTTGAAGCTGAATTGCTGCAGCGGGCAACCCATGATCAATTGACCGGCCTGGCCAATCGCGTGCTGTTTGAAGATCGCCTTAAGCAAGCCATCTATCAGGCGCAACGGGATGGGCTGATGGTAGCGGTTGTGTTTATTGACCTGGATAACTTCAAGTTGATTAACGATACGATGGGGCACGCAATTGGTGACATGCTGCTGCGTGAGATAGGGCGGCGCCTGGAGACGCATTTGCGCAAGCATGATACGAAGGCGCGTCTTGGAGGAGACGAATTTGCCGTTATTCTGGATCGTTTGTTCAGGCCTGAAGACGCCATTTCAATCGTACAAAACCTTGGAGACGCACTGCGTCAGCCAACCCGGTTGAAGGGGCGAGAACTGACAGTGACCACCAGCATGGGAGTCAGTGTTTTCCCCGCAGATGGCCGCAATACTGAAACCCTGCTAATGCACGCGGATACGGCCATGTATCAGGCAAAATCCGCAGGACGAAACAGACACAGTTTCTTTGTCCCCTCGATGAATTTGCAGGTGTCAGAACGGCTGAATATAGAAAACGATTTGCGGCACGCTGTGGCCCGCGATGAATTGCGGCTCCACTACCAGCCGGTAATTGACGCAAAGACCAAGGTGGTTGTTGGTTCTGAAGCGCTCCTGCGGTGGCAGCACCCCAAGCATGGTTTCATGCAGCCAGACCGGTTTATCCCCATCGCAGAGGAAAGTGATCTCATTATCGAGATCGGCCAGTGGGTATTGGAGCAGGCTTGCCTGCAAGCGCGAAAATGGCAGGATGCCGGGCTAATACCTGGATTTGTTGCGGTCAATGTCTCAGCGCGCCAGTTACGGGAGCCAGCGTTGACCCAAACAGTCCAAAAGGCCCTGGAGATCAGTGGCCTTGCACCCTATATGCTCGAGCTTGAGTTGACAGAAGGGAGTGTTTTGCAGGGAACGGCTATTGCTCGTCAGATACTCGATGAAATTCAGGGGCTAGGAGTGAGGCTTGTTGCCGATGATTTTGGGACAGGCTATTCCAGCCTGAGCTTCTTAAAGCGGTTCAGATTTGACAAGGTCAAAATCGATCGCGAGTTTGTCCGCGACATGCTCACAGACCAGGGCGATGCCGCCATTGTTAAAGCAACGATCGCCATGGCGCATGCATTCGGCGCCACGGCTGTTGGCGAAGGTGTGGAAACGAGGTTTCAGGCTGATGTTTTGCTTCGTTGCGGTTGCGATCTATTGCAGGGCTATTTCTTCGGAAAGCCGATGAGTGCATCGGAGCTTCAAACGTTTCTGCAATCGGATTAGCGTTGTACTGCTTAACAATACAATAAAATTATAATGGGCCGCGCGAACCATGCTGAACACACTATTGCCCCCTGGCGTTGATGCTTTTGGGACGTTGTGATAGCCAAAGTGGTAGCCGTATTGCTCTGGCTAATCAGGAAGGTCGGATACATCAGTACCTTGGTGTGAGCCAGAAACAATCAGTGTATCGGCGGCACGGATTAGTTAAGGCGGCAACCGAAGCCATTGATGAAGTGAGATCGTTTGCAGGAAGCGGCTAAAGCAGCGGCTCAGAGCATAGGCACAGGAAATTAAAAAGGCCCTACGCTCTCACGTAAGGCCTTGAAAAATATGGCGCGCCCGACAGGATTCGAACCTGTGACCCCTGCCTTCGGAGGGCAGTACTCTATCCAGCTGAGCTACGGGCGCATTCGAGTGTGACGGCGAAGCCGTCAATTTCGAGTGCGCAATCTTACGTGTGCGGGCGTTCTCTGTCCAGTACAGGTTCGTTGGTTGCACGTGCTTGTTATCACGGAAAAAGGGGCGTTGGCGTTATGTTTACCAGGGCGCTTTCATTGCCGAAAGACACTTCACCATCCTGAATGGATATCTGGAAGTTCATGTTGCGTTCTACCAGCCCAGCGAGGATTTCTGTGGATTCACTTGGCAGTTCAACAATCGTGAGGTTGCGGAAGCGGCTCAGCTTATTTTTGTGCTTCTCCAGCCATACTGGCACGGCGCGAGCACCATATGCGTACAGGATGACCTGGCGTGAGCGGTTGCAGGCTTTGCGTAGGCGGCTTTCGTCGGGCAGACCCAGCTCAATCCACAACTCAATTTCGTCACTCAGGCTTTTCTGCCACAGTTCCGGTTCGTCATCGGTGCTCAGGCCTTTGGTGAACTCCAGATCGTTACTGGCGTTCAGAGCAAATGCCAGCAGGCGAATCATCATACGCTCGTCATTCTCTGATGGGTGCTGAGCTATGGTGAGCTGATGATCCGCGTAATAGTGCCTGTCCATGTCCGCAATATTAAGCGTGGCTTTGAAAATGGTTGCTTTGAGCGCCATAGCCGTCCTGCAGTGGTATCTAGATGTTGGTTTGCGCTAGTGTAATGCAATTCTCCGGATGATGAGCATTACAGCATGTCGATGTTGCGCGGTTTTCTGATACTGGTTCTGTTTTTTCTTTTTGGCGAGGCATTGCGGCTGGTGTTTCTTATTCCGGTTAGCGGCGGTGTGCTGGGTATGATCCTGATGACGCTAACGCTGATGTTGCGAGGCAGGGTAAGCGATGCGCTTGCTTCGTCAAGCCAGGCACTGATCTCCATCCTCGTACTGCTGATCATGCCTGGCGTGGTCGGAGTATTCTTCATGGCGTCGCAGTTTTCCGGGCAGTGGCTGGCCGTCTCGGCCGCATTGCTGCTGGGTACTTTTCTTAGTGTTTTGACGACGCTGCTGTTAATGAAGAGCATGGTGCGACTGTCTGCGCGGAGCCAGGCAAATGACTGAGCTTGTTGAGCGCTTTGTCGCACTCCCTGACATTTTTGCTGCCAGCCCGATATTTGCAATCGGGCTCACCTTGAGTGCTTTTTTTGCCGGGAACTGGCTATTTGCCCGCATGGGGCGCCCCGTGTGGATGCCGCCGGTGGTGCTCTCGGCCGTAATGTTGGCGGCGGTGATTGCTGTTCTGTCAGTAGACTATGTTCGCTATCAGGAAGGAGCGCTCTGGATAACGGTGTTGCTTGGCCCCGCTACCGTGGCTTTGGGGATTCCCCTGTATCAGCAGATTCACCATATCCGTGCCATGTGGATCCCTATCGTAGTCACGCTGCCGCTGGCGGCCACGATGGCGGCGGTGTATGCCGTGGTAATCGCGTGGGCGATGGGCGCTACGCCAGAGGTGCTGGCATCGTTGGCTCCCAAGTCTGTGACAGCACCGATCGCTATTGGTATCACCGAGCAGTTGGGTGGGTCGGTGCCACTGATGATGGGCGGTCTGTTGATAACCGGCGTGGTGGCAACGCTGTTTGTTGATCTGTTGGCGAAGTGGTTACCGGTCGAAGACGAACGCATTCTCGGTTTTGCGCTTGGCCTAAATGGCCACGCGATTGGTACGGCCAGGGCGTTTGAGATTAGCCATACCGCTGGTGCTTTTGCCTCTCTGGGCATGGGGCTGACGGGCGTTTTTACCGCACTTATCCTGCCTTTGGTCTTCCGCCTTTAAACGCTGGTGGCGGCTGCGTGTGCAAGCCGTCATTCAGTTCACGAATAACCGCAAGTTGTAATTTCGATTGCCGTACGTAGTTTCCAAGACTAGTTTCTATGTTAGACGTCCGGCGCGCCTGAGCTTCGATGTGTCTTTAGACAGCGCCGCAGGAAAAAACTTGGAAAACTTGGAAAGTGCCGTAAAAATTCGTAAAACAACGACGGAAAACATAATGAAAAAATTACTTGCAGCTTTAGTCGGTACCATGGCTCTGGCCACGGCTCCGGTTGCTCTGTCTGCCGAGGCGACGAAAGAGCTTAAGATGGCGTACGACGCCGATCCGGTCACCCTCGATATTCACGAGCAGCTATCCGGGGGCATCCTGCAATTGTCCCATATGTCTTTTGACCCTCTGGTGCGCTGGACGAAAGATCTTGGTTTTGAAGCCCGGCTGGCTGAAAGTTGGGAGCGCGTGGATGACAAAACCATGCGGTTCAAACTCCGCGAAGGGGTAAAGTTCCATTCCGGTAATGAACTCACCACCAAGGATGTGAAGTTCACCTACGACCGACTGAAAGAAAGCCAGGATTTCAAGGCCATCTTCAAGCCGTTTAGTGGCATAAATATCGTTGATGACTACACTTTTGAGCTTGTGACCAGCGAGCCTTTCCCGCTGCTTCTCAATACCGCTACCTATATTTTTCCGCTGGACAGTGAGTTTTATTCCGGCGAGACAGCAGACGGCAAGAAGAAAGACGCTATTCAAAAGCACGGCAACTCGTTTGCATCCGGCAACTTGTCGGGCACTGGCCCTTATCTGGTCACGTCACGCCAGCAAGGCGTGCGCATGGAATTTGAGCGCTTTGCGGACTATTGGGATGAAGAATCCCCCGGCAACGTAAAGAAAATCGTGCTGACTCCGATCAAGGAAAACAATACTCGGGTTTCTGCACTGCTGTCTGGCGGCGTGGACTTTATCGCGCCGGTGCCGCCTACCGATCTCGAACGCATCAAACGCGACAAGAATTCGGATCTGGTCACCATGAGCGGCACCCGTATTATCCTGTTCCATATGAACCAGGAGCGGGTTGAAGCGTTCAAGAACCCGAAGGTACGCCAGGCCATTGCCTACGCAATTAACCAGGAAGGTATTGCCGCCAAGATCATGAAAGGCTTTGCTACGCCCGCCGCCCAGCTCTCCCCGGCTGGCTATCAGGGCCACAACGAATCCCTGAAGCCGCGTTATGACGTGGCAAAAGCCCAGCAACTGATGAAAGAGGCCGGTTATGAAGAGGGCTTCACCATCACCATGATGGCGCCGAATAACCGCTACGTGAACGATGACAAGATTGCTCAGGCCGCTGCAGCCATGCTGGCCCGCATCAACATCAAAGTGGATCTCAAAACACTGCCCAAGGCCCAGTACTGGCCCGAGTACGACAACCGCTCGGGAGACATGATGCTGATTGGCTGGCATGCAGACACCGAGGATTCCGCCAATTTCTATGAGTTTCTGACTTTCTGCCCGGAAGCCGACAGCGGCGCTGGCCAGTACAACGCTGGCAACTACTGCAACCCCGAGATCGATGCGCTGGTTGAAAAGGCAAACGTCGAAACCGATGTGGAAAAGCGCACCGCCATGCTGCAGGAAGTGGAGCAGCGCCTGTATGACGATGCCGCTTTCGTTCCCCTGCACTGGCAGGATCTGGCTTGGGCCAGCAAGAAAAACGTGAAGGTCGAGCCGATTCTGAACGTGATGAATTTCCCCTACCTGGGTGATCTGGTCGTCGAGTAACGGGGGCTTATCCCTGGCTCCAAACCCCTCTCCCGCAATGGGAGAGGGGCTTTAAATTACTCATTAGCGGTAAATTCTTCATGTTAGCGTTTTTGGTTCAGCGCATATCCCAAGCCGTTCTGGTCATGTTCGTGATCAGTGTGATCGCGTTTGCCATCCAGGATGGCTTGGGCGATCCACTTCAGGAAATGGTGGGCATGTCCGTCTCCATGGAGGAGAGGGAAGCTATTCGAGAGGAGCTGGGGCTGAATGATTCCATGGTGGTTCAGTATCTGCGTTTTGCGGGCAATGCTGTGCAGGGGGATCTGGGCAACTCATATTTTTACGGTAAGCCTACCCTCGAGGTGATTTTTGAGCACCTGCCGGCCACTTTGGAGCTGGTAATCGGTGCCAGCCTGATCATCATGCTGTTGTCGGTGCCCATTGGCGTCTATGCCGCCATTCGGCCACAGGCTTTGTTGGCCAAGTTTTTTATGGGCGTGAGTACGGTCGGGATATCCATCCCGGTGTTCCTCACGGCCATTGTTCTTATCCAGATATACTCCATCGGCGTGACCGTCGAATGGTTCCCTGTGGACACAGGCTGGGGCCAGTGGCTAAACGGTGCTTTGAGCACTGACGGCGGCATGCCGTCCTATGGCCGGGGTGATGATCTTACTCATCTTTTTGGCACCTGGCATTCCGGTTTCTTCTCAGAGATCGGGCTGATGCATCTGGTGCTGCCTTGCGTGTCTTTGGCGTCCATCATGTTGCCGCTGTTTATCCGCCTGATTCGTGCAGAAATGATGGAAGTGCTGCAAAGCGATTATATCCGCTATGCCCGGGCCAAAGGTCTGAGCGCGGTGCGGATCAACTTTCTCCATGCCCTCAAGAACACCATGCTGCCGGTTATCACCGTGGGTGGTGTGCAGGTAGGCGTAATGGTGGCTTATACGATTCTCACAGAAACCGTTTTCCAGTGGCCCGGTGTCGGGCTGATGTTTCTGGAAGCCATCACCCGCAGTGATATTCCATTGATTGTGGCCTACTTGATGGTGGTGGGGTTGATTTTTGTGATCACTAACACGCTGGTGGATCTGGTTTACGGACTGGTGAACCCCACGGTGAAACTGACAGGTAAGAAAGCATGACAACAGCGACGCTTTCCCGCTGGAATCGCTTTCGCGAGTCCTTCCTCTGGTACAGCTTCAAGCGCGACAAGGTGGCGATTGCCAGCTTCATCGTGCTGCTCTTGATGGTGTTTGCGGCCATTTTCGCGCCCCTGTTCGCCCCAACGGATCCTTACGATCTGGCGCAGATCGACATCATGAATTCAGAACTCCCGCCGGTGGGTATGCCCGGCGCAGATCCGGCGTTCCCTCTGGGTACAGACGCCCAGGGTCGGGACATGCTTTCCACCATTCTCTATGGCACTCGCGTGTCCCTGCTGATTGGCTTTGGTGCGGTGGTGTTGCAGGCGGCGTTGGGTATTCTCTTCGGGTTGCTGGCGGGCTATCTGGGTGGTCGGGTGGATTCCATCCTGATGCGCATTGCCGATGTTCAGCTCTCCTTCTCTACCCTGATGGTTGCGATTATTGTGGGTGCGGTATTCAAAGCCAGTTTCGGCAACCTGATGTTCGGTGAAATTGCCATTTACATGCTGATTTTTATCATCGGCATTGCCGAATGGCCGCAGATTGCGCGCACTGTGCGTGCGTCTGTGCTGGCGGAGAAAAAGAAGGAGTACGTGGATGCTGCAAAGGTGATGGGCTTTCGCACCAACCGGATTATGTTCCGCCATATTCTGCCCAATACCCTTTCTCCGATTTTTGTTATCGCCACAGTGCAGATCGCCAACGCGATTATTTCTGAGGCTGCCTTGTCATTTCTCGGGCTTGGCATGCCGGAAACCCAGCCGTCGCTGGGCTCCCTGATCAAATCCGGTTTTGATTACATTCAAAGCGGTTCCTGGTGGATTACCCTGATTCCCGGCCTGGTGCTGGTCGTGCTCGTACTAGTCATCAACCTTCTGGGTGACTGGCTGCGGGATGTCATGAACCCACGGCTGTACAAGGGCTAAAAACCATGAAAAGCGACACGCCATTGCTGGAAGTAAAAGATCTGGATGTCCGATTTGCTGTGCGCGGCGGCGACCTTACGGCCCTGCGCGGTATCAGCTTCAGCCTTGATAAAGGCGAGCGGCTGGGCCTGGTGGGGGAGTCCGGCGCCGGCAAATCCGTAGCGGCTTTCTCGATTCTCAATTTGATTGCGCGCCCGGGTTACATTGCTGGTGGGCAGATTTTGTTTGAAGGGAAAGATCTGGCTGCCATGAGCGAGCGGGAGCTGCGCAAGATTCGCGGTAACCGCATTGCCATGATCTTCCAGGATCCTATGATGACGCTTAACCCGGTGCTGAGTATTGGTACCCAGATGGTGGAAGCCATCAAGGCACATCGCCGGGTCAGCACGAAAGCTGCGCGGGATATTGCCTTGAGCAAGCTGCGCAAGGTGCAGATCCCCTCGCCGGAAAAGCGGCTGGACCAGTATCCCCATGAGTTGTCGGGGGGTATGCGTCAGCGGGTGATTATTGCCATTGCCTTGTTGTTGGATCCGGAAATCATCGTTGCCGATGAGCCCACCACTGCGCTCGATGTCACCATACAGGCCGAAATTATGGCGCTGCTGCTGGATCTGTGTGAGCAGGAAAATGTCGCATTGATGTTGATTACTCACGATCTGGGCGTTGTCTCCCAGGTCACCCAGCGCATGCTGGTGATGTATTCCGGACGCATTATCGAACAGGGGCCCACCCGGGAGATCATCAACGATGCCCAGCACCCCTACACCCAGGGCCTGATCAATGCGCTGCCGCAAATGGGTGAACCTGGGGCACGGTTGTTCCAGATTCCCGGCTCCATGCCATCCCTGAAAAACGTGCCGACTGGCTGTCCGTTCCACCCGCGCTGTGATTTCGCCACCGATCAGTGCCGGAAAACCATGCCCGAGTACGTGCGTTCCGGCAATGTGGATGTGGCGTGTTATGAGGTCAGCAACCTGATTGAGCAGGAGAAAAACATGCAGGAGGCTGGATCATGACCTCCCCATTGGTAGAGATTCGTGGCCTGGAGAAACGGTTTGATCTCTCTGGCAGCCTGCTTGAGCAAATCACGTTCAAGGGTGGCCGTTTCCAACGCAAGCAGGAGGCCGTCCATGCCATCAACGGCGTGGACCTGCAGGTGCACAAAGGCGAGGCTCTGTGTGTGGTGGGCGAATCCGGCTGCGGCAAGTCCACCATTGCCCGCACGGTTATGGGGCTATTATCGCCCAGTGCTGGAGAGGTTCACTACGGCGACCAGCGCATTGATAACCTCAAAGGCCGGGATGTACTGCCGTACCGCCGTAAAATGCAGATGATCTTCCAGAACCCCTATGCCTCTCTGAATCCGCGTATGACGATTCAGCAGACTCTGGAAGAACCGATTCATTTTCACCGTCCGGACTTGGCCCGCAACGAAGTGCGCGGCAAGGTTCAGGAAGTCATGGAGTCTGTAGGGATAGATCCGGACTGGGGCAGCCGGTTTGGCCACGAATTCTCCGGCGGCCAGCGCCAACGCATCGCCATTGCCCGAGCTTTGGCGGTAGACCCCGAGTTTATCGTGGCGGATGAGCCCATCTCTGCACTGGACGTGTCTATTCAGGCACAAGTACTGAACTTGCTGATGGAGGCACAGGAAACCCGCAATCTGACCTACCTGTTCATCACCCATGATCTTGCCGTGGTAGAACACTTCGGTACACGGGTGGCGGTGATGTACCTCGGGCGGGTGTGTGAACTGGCAGAGACCAAAACGCTGTTTGCCGAGCCAAGACATCCATACACCCAGGCACTGCTCTCGGCAATTCCCAGGCTGGAAGACGCCAGGCCCAACTACATTCGGCTACAGGGGGAAGTACCAACGCCGGTTAACCTGCCGTCCGGATGTGTGTTCCATGGCCGTTGCCCTTATGCCAATGAAAGGTGTCGCCAGGAAATCCCTCAGATGATCGCCACAGATGGTGGTGCGCAGGTTGCCTGCCATGCGGTGGAAGAGGGGCGGTTGTAAGAGACTGGCTATAGGCTATGATGCGCGCAGTTGAGTAGCCATTAAAAAACCGTCAATCCTTACCCGTCATCGCTGGGGAACCCATGGAAATACGTTGGCTGGAAGACTTCATGGCGCTGGCCCGCACCCGTCATTTTTCACGTGCCGCCGAGCTGCAGCACGTGAGTCAGCCCACATTCAGTCGCCGCATCAAGTTGCTTGAAGAATCCATGGGTGCCACCCTGATTAACCGCCAGACGTTGCCACTGTCTCTGACGCCGGCGGGTGAACGGTTTTTTGAACTTTGCCAGCGGGTGACCCGTGACGTGCGGGAGGTTCGGGGCCATATTGCTGAGTTGGAAGCGGAGGTGTCTGCACGTATCAGTGTGGGCTCTACCCAAGGGCTTTTTTCCCATTTTTATCAAGGTTGGGCCAGTGATGCCGGCGTTGCAGACCGCCTTCAGCTTAACCTCAAGGCGACGAGCTGGGTGGGAGAGCGGTTTCTGGATGCTTTGGACGGTGGCGAATGCGATCTGGTTCTGTGTTACTGGCATCAGGATTTACCCTGGGGTGACCGCCTGACCCGGGGGGAATACGAATCCATCACGCTTGCCCGCGAATGGCTGGTGCCGGTGAGTGTTGCGGCGGACAACGGTGAGCCTCGATTCCCCCTGCCGGGGGCCTCAGGCCAAACAGTTCCGCTGATTGCATATCACTCACGGGGGTTTCTGCAGTCCGCCATTGAGGCGCACCTGTCGCGCAGCAAAGAGCCCGTAAACCTCTTGCCATTGAACGAGAACACCCAGTCGGCAAGCATCAAAGCGTTGGTGAAGCAGGGCTTTGGCATGGGCTGGCTGCCTAGCCGAATGACCGAGAAGAGCGAACACTTTGGTAGCCTTACCCGAGCCGGGGATGAGCGCTGGGATGTGCCTCTGGACATCCGCCTGATCCGCCTGCGGGAACCGCGTTCAGACGACCTGTTAACTCTCTGGAAAACATTGGAAAACCAACATGCCTGATACCGACCTGCTATCCCTTCAGATTGAACACATGGGTATTCTGCAGAGCCGCTATGAGCAGGTTCTGGAGCACCACGGTTATGACGGCCTGCTTATCAGCTCTGGTGCGGCCCACGTGCGCTACGGCGATGATCAGTCCTGGCACTTTCAGGGCTATGGGCCATTCCTGCATTGGACCGGGCTGGCAGGCTTTGAGCACGCCTGGCTAGTGATCCGGAGGGGCCAAAAACCACTGCTGTCACTGTATCAGCCCGTTGATTTTTGGCATGCGAGTCTTGAGCTGGGACAGGAGCCCTGGCTGAAGGAATTCGAACTTCGCTTTAGTGAAAGCCCATCGGCGCCTGCGCTCGACGGTATGAACCAACTAGCCGTGATCGGTGATCCGTCGCTGCTGACGGGTGTGCCAGGCGAACACAATCCGGACGCGCTATGCGCTGCGTTCGATGAAACCCGGGTGCACAAAACAGCCTACGAAATAGCCTGTCTTGCTCACGCCAACAAGCTGGCGATGGCGGGCCACCGGGCTGCCCGGGATGCATTTCTGGCTGGCGCCAGTGAGTTTGACATCAATCTGGCGTACCAGCGTGCAACGCAGCAGCGTGAGGTCGATGCGCCTTACCCCAGCATCATTGGAGTAAACGAGCACGCCGGCATACTGCACTATCAATATTACGACACAGCGGCGCCCAAAAAATCCCGCAGTTTGCTGATTGACGCTGGCGTGCGTTATCGAGGCTATTGCTCAGACATTACCCGCACCACAGCTGGCGTTGGGGAAGGGCGCTTTGCCGCACTGGCGCAGGGGCTTGAGCAGTTGCAGTTCCGGCTCTGCAAAATGGTAGCGCCGGGTGTTGATTACGTAGACATTCACCGCAAAACGCACCTGGGTATTGCCGCACTGTTGAGCGCGGCAGGGCTGATCAACGACCTGAGCGACAGAGATATGGTGGCCGACGGTGTTACCCGGGCCTTTTTCCCTCACGGCATCGGGCACTTCCTGGGTGTTCAGGTTCACGATGTTGCCGGCAAACCGGTTCCGTCGCCCGCCGACGCACCTTTTTTGCGTCTGATGCGAACGCTAGAGCCCGGCATGGTGGTGACGATCGAACCGGGGTTGTACTTCACTCCCTCCTTGCTGGAACCGCTGTTGTCTGGCCCTCTTGGGCGCCACATCAATCGGCCGTTACTTGATGAGTTGCAGGGGTGTGGCGGGATACGCATAGAGGACAACGTGGTGGTAACGGATACAGGCGGCCGAAACCTGACCCGGGAAGCCGAGGGCTGAAACAATCGGTTGCACAAAATTAATACGATGCGCTTGCAATCCGGGATGCTAATGACAATAATTATCACTAACATTGTTGTTGGTGGAGTTGCGTTATGTATGTATGCCTTTGCCACGGAGTCACAGACCGGGACATCCGTGAAGCTTCAGAGAACGGTGTGTCTTCCATGCGTCAGCTTGGGAAAGAGCTTGGTGTAGGCACCCAATGCGGGCGCTGTGCCTCCATGGCACGCGGCATTCTCCGTGAAAGCCGAACTCCGGATTACCTGGCGCTGGCGAACATGTTGGCAAGTCCCGCCTGACGCGTCTTGTGTTTATTTCCTTTCCGCAATTTTGTAATGCGCCTTAAAGCGCTATCCTTGTTGGGTGACGAGAGAACCACTTAGAGAGCTTTGAAAGCTCACCGAACCCGAATCAATCAGCCGGGTAGGCCTTTCCTCTGAGAAAGACGAGTTAGCCGGCTGGCATCAAGGAGTGCTGCAATGAAAGGCGATAAAAAAGTCATCCAGTTTCTGAACAAAGTTCTTGCCAACGAACTGACGGCCATCAACCAGTATTTCCTGCATTCACGCATGTACAAAGACTGGGGCATCACCAAGCTTGCGGCCAAGGAATACGAAGAGTCCATTGATGAGATGAAGCACGCCGATCAATTGATCGAGCGCATCCTGTTTCTGGAAGGCCTGCCCAACCTGCAAGACCTGAACAAGCTGATGATCGGCGAGAACGTTGAGGAAATGATTGCCTGTGACCTCAAAATCGAACACATCGCCCATGTCGATCTGAAAGAAGCCATTGCTTACTGCGAAGAAATTCAGGATTACACCAGCCGCCAGCTGTTCCGCAGTATCCTCGACAGCGAAGAGGAGCACATTGACTGGCTCGAAACCCAGCTGGAAATGATTAACCAGATGGGCATTCAGAACTACATCCAACTGCAATCTTCCGCAGCGGAGTAATACCGACAATGGATCTGTCCTGTTTTAAAGCCTACGACCTGCGCGGCAGTGTGCCAGAGCAGTTGAATCCGGCTTTGGCCGAGCGAATAGGGCGTGCCTATGTGGAAATCACCGGCGCCAAAAAAGTCATCGTCGGATACGACATCCGCCTCTCCAGCCACGAGATCACCGAAGCCCTGAGCTCGGGCCTGATGGCTGCCGGTGCCGACGTGTTCGATATAGGCTTGTGTGGCACCGAGTACGTGTACTTTGCCACCAGTCATTATGGAATGGACGGTGGCATCATGGTCACCGCCAGCCACAACCCCAAAAACCATAATGGCATGAAAATGGTCGGGCCCGAATCCCGCCCGATCAGCTCTGATAATGGCCTGAACGACATTCGCGACAGAGTTCGAGAGCCCTTTGCAGATGCGCCGGTGCAGGGGAGATATGAGCCACTGGAAGTTACCAGCGCCTACATAGACCACCTGCTGGGGTACATCGATGCGGCTGCCCTGGCACCGATCAAGATTGTGGTCAACGCCGGCAATGGCGGCGCTGGCTTGGTGATCGACCAACTTGAAAAGCACCTTCCGTTCGAATTCATCAAAGTGCACCATCTGCCAGATGGAAACTTCCCCCACGGCGTACCCAACCCCATCCTCGAAGAAAACCGTGCGGCTACAGCCGACGCAGTGATCGAGCACGGCGCCGCCATGGGCATTGCCTGGGATGGCGACTACGACCGTTGCTTTTTCTTCGACGAAAACGGCCGTTTTATTGAAGGCTACTACATCGTCGGTTTGCTGGCGGACCAATTCCTGCGCAAAACCGGCCCCGGCAAAGTCATCCACGACCCGAGACTGATCTGGAACACTCAGGACCTGGTAGAAGCCGCTGGCGGCGAAGCCATCGAGAGCAAAACCGGCCACGCCTTCATCAAACAGCGTATGCGCGACGAAGACGCCGTATACGGCGGAGAAATGAGCGCACATCACTACTTCCGGGACTTCGCCTACTGCGACAGCGGCATGATCCCCTGGCTGCTGCTCGCCGAACGCCTGTGCCAGTCGGGCAAGCCGTTCTCATCCCTCATCGACGCCCGCATCGAAGCCTACCCGGCCAGCGGCGAAATCAACCGCACCATCGACAACCCCCCTGAGGTTATCGCTGCCATCGAGGAAAAATACGGGGCCGACGCAAAAAACGTTAGCTACGTAGACGGCCTCAGTGTTGAATTCGAAAACTGGCGTTTCAACCTGCGCATGTCCAACACCGAACCCGTCGTTCGCCTGAACGTGGAATCCCGTGCTGACATACCGTTGATGAAAGAGAAAACTGAAGAGTTGCTCGCAGAAATGGAGCGGTTGAACAACCTGAAGGGATAATCTGTACCTTTGTGTCAAGCGTGTCAGGCTCTTCCAAAGTTGGGGCTGGTCTGGCGGTACGAGTTGCGAAAACTGTGCGGAGCCATGGATGGCGGAGCCCAAGCGTCACATGGATGTGCCGCAAGGAGCGTGTTTTCGCAACTCGTACCGCCAGACCAGCTTGCACCAAAGCCTGATATGGCTCAGAGCCAGTCGTTCAGCATAATCCCAAGCCCGAACCGCTCAATCCGATGATTGTAATCAATCAGACTCTCCCCATACCCATTGTAATACTGGAAGAACCCCTTAATCGTATCCCCCAGCGGAAAGCTGTAGCCAAACTCCAGCGACGTGCGGTTATCCGAGCGCAGGTTGTTGAAAAGCTGCAGGGAAAATGTCCGATCCTCTGCAAGCTTGTAAACAATGTTGTAGTTGGCGTACCCCAGATACTTCTCAATGTCTGCGTTGTCGTCCTCGCCGCCGCTCTCCGGAATCCGATACCAGGGCCGTACAGCAAACAGCCAGCGATCATAAGTAACGGCGGCGCCTGCCACAATCCGGTTCCAGCTCCGTGAACGGGGTTCCGATTGGCCATTGGACTGGTGATTAACGCCAATCGTTACACCACTAAGCGTCACGGGGCCCAGGTTCAAGTTCGTCTGATGGCGGAGAAAAATCTCTGGCTCGTAGTTGGTCTCTCGGAACGGCGCAGACTCGTCCTGGTTATAAACCTGCCAGAACGAACGCTGGGTATAACCGAACCATAACGTCGTGCGATCATCCAGCCAGCCTGTCAGCATTGGCACCTTGAAGCTGATCTGATACTTGGCTTCCTCGTTTTCAAGCCTGTAATCGTAACCCGTCGCACCCAACCTGGGGCTCGTCGGCGTTGTGTTCGGGTTATCCACCCAGGTGATCGGCATGATGTATGTGGGGCGATGGCTAATAAAACTGCCAGAGAATGAAAACAGCGCTTTCTCGGCGGTTAAGGATTGATCCACTATATTGGTCATCACGCCACTGTCGGGATCATCCTCGTCGATGGTCTCTGCCAACCTCGCCTGGCTTTCCCTGTTTGGGGCCAGAGTGTCTGCTGCCTGCTCGGCGGCCTCGACCTCCTGCTCGCTTGCCTTGTCACGGGCGGCTTGCGGATTGTTGAATGAGTCGTAACAGGCCAGGCGCTGAACGCCCTCCCGAATCAGCGCGCACTCCTCAGGAGAGGCTGACTGGCGACTCTCTGCCGGAGTGGATTCTTGTGCAACCGTCAGTGCTGGCCACAGAGTTACAAACGTGGCGGCCTGCAAAACCCGGGAATTGGGGCGTTTGTACATACTCCGAATCTCTCTATGCGGCATTGAGGCTGAGCCATGTGCTGGCGATACCGTAAACCCAGACGCCGATCAGGGTAACGGCCAGCAAGGAAAAAACAATTTTGTGCCGAAGCTGGTTGGCGGCACTCACCGCCACAATCCAGCGCAGGTACATAAGACCAATGAAGCTCAGGAAAACAGCAAAGCTTGCGGAAGCGGGTATCAGCAGCCACGCCGGGTTGATACTATGGCCGGTATCCGTCTGGCTCGAGAACCAGCCCATGGATGCTAGTAGCACTGCCAGCGCGCTGAACTCTGTAATCAGAAGTGGTTTGCGCAATGGGTGCGGCGCGGGTTTCTCCGGGTTATTCATGAATCCGATCCTGGAAGTTCTGATGTAAGCTGCGACATGTTAACCGGATGTCGTGAAAGAGTCTCCACGCTTACGTAATGGCAATAAAAATGGTGGAAATCAATTTATGATTTTGCTATTCGGTTTTTTTGCCGGGGTTCAGTCGCTATAATGCGGCAATCAAAGATTATAACGCTCAAGTGCGAGGTGCATTGTGAAGATGAAGAGAGTCCTGGCTATGGTATTGCTCGGTTTTGGCATTACTGCCGGCGCCGTTATGGCAAGTGTTGAAGATGAAATCCGTGCGCGTATCCAGCCGGTTGGTGAGGTTTGCCTGCAGGGTGATGAGTGCGGTGAAGCTGCCGCTGCTTCTGAAACAGCAAGTTCGGGGCCCCGTTCAGGCAGCGAAGTCTATGATGCTGTGTGCATGGCATGCCATACCACAGGCGCTGCCGGCGCACCGGTAATTGGCGATGCGGGTGCCTGGGCGCCGCGCGTTGACCAGGGCATGGAAACCCTGATTAGCCATGCGATCAATGGTTTAAACGCTATGCCCGCCAAGGGCGGTTGCGCCAGTTGCCCGGATGAGGAAATCCAGGCTGCTGTGGAGCATATTGTGGCAGAGAGCAAGTAAGTCCAAGGTTCTTGCCGTCGAACCCCGCCGAGTGCGGGGTTTTTGCGTTTATAGCCCTAAATCACCCAGTAGAGCGCTCAGTGTTGCCTTGCCTTTTTTCTGGTTGGCCTCGGCATCCAGATCTCCGGTGCCCTCCCAGCGCACGTCGTCCTGGGGAAGTTCATCCAGAAACCGGCTCGGAATGGTTTCGATCTTTTCTCCATATTGTCTGCGCTGGGCGGCGTAGGTTAGGGTCAGGGTTTCTTTTGCGCGGGTAATGCCCACGTACATCAACCGCCGCTCTTCTTCGATATTGCCTTCTTCAATGCTAGACCGGTGCGGCAGGATTTCTTCCTCCAGCCCCAGAACAAATACATGCGGGAACTCCAGGCCCTTGGACGCATGAAGGGTCAGCAGCTGTACCTTGTCGCTGTCATCCTCTTCTTCCCGTTGCTCCATCATGTCGCGAAGAATCAACTTGGTGATGGCGTCTTCTATGCCCAGCTCATCAGCAGTGCCCTTGCCGTCTTCCAGCATCCGCTGGATCGAATCCACCAGATACCAGATGTTCTCCATGCGGCGTTGGGCCTGTTTTGGCGTGCCGGAATGCTGGTGCAACCACTCTTCGTATTCAATATCGGTGAACAGCTGCTTTATTACGGGTACTGGATTCTCACCGTGCAGGCGCTCACAGGTGGCATTTACCCAGTGAGCAAAACGCCGCAGTCGATCCAGGCCCTTTTCAGTGACATGGGTTTCTGCGCCCATATCACTGAGGGACCGAAAAAGGCTGACGTTGCGAGCGCGAGCGTAATGGCTGAGCTGCTCCAGGGTGCGTGGGCCAATTTCGCGCCGTGGTACGTTCACCACTCGCAGGAAGGCGGTGTCGTCATCGGGGTTAATCAGCAGGCGCAAATAGGACATGGCGTCCTTGATCTCGTTTTTCGAGAAAAACGACTGGCCACCCGAGATGCGGTAGGGAATCTGGTAGGCCTGCAGCTTCATCTCCAGCAGCCGGGCCTGATGGTTGCCACGATAAAGCACGGCAAAGTCCCGGAACGCCAGCCCTTGTTTCAGCTTTTGGTCCAGAATCTCTGTGGCTACCCGCTCGGTTTCGGCGTCTTCGTTGCGGCAGCGTATGATGCGGATCTCATCGCCAATGGTGTGATCGCTCCACAGAGCTTTTTCGAAAACGTGTGGGTTGTTGGCAATGACCGTATTGGCGCTGCGAAGAATGCGCGATGTGGAGCGATAATTCTGTTCCAGTTTTACGATTTTCAGGCTTGGAAAATCTTCCTTCAGCTGAGCCAGGTTTTCCGGCCGCGCGCCCCGCCAAGCGTATATTGACTGGTCATCGTCGCCAACAACGGTAAACGCAGCCCGCTCGGCAACCAGCATCCGCACCAGTTCGTACTGGCAAATGTTGGTGTCCTGATACTCATCCACCAGCATGTAGCGGATTTTCCTGCGCCATTTTTCCAGCACTTCAGGGTTGTTGCGGAACAGCTGCACGGGAAGCAGGATCAGGTCATCAAAATCGACTGCGTTGTAAGCCTTCAGGTACTCGCTATAATGTTTGTACACGATGGCAATGCGTTGCTCCCGTTCGTCAGCCGCTTTGCTGTATGCTTCAGCGGGCCCGCGCAGGGCGTTTTTCCAGGAAGAAATAGTCATCTGGACATCATTGAGCTCATCACCGGCGTCGGTACTGGCCTCCTGCAGCATCAAATCCCGTAGCAGGGCTTTGGCATCTTCCGCGTCAAAAATGGAGAAGCCGGGGTGGTAGCCAAGGTGATTATGCTCCTCCCGGATCATATTCAGTCCGAGATTGTGGAAGGTGGATACAATAAGGCCGCGAGCCAGTTTGCGGTCGACAATCCGGCTTACGCGCTCTTTCATCTCACGAGCGGCTTTGTTGGTGAACGTAACGGCGGCAATATGGCGACCCGGAATGCCGACGTGCTCGATCAGATAGGCAATTTTCCGGGTGATGACGCTGGTCTTGCCACTGCCGGCACCGGCCAGCACAAGCAGCGGGCCATCAATGTAGCGGACAGCTTCATTTTGTCGCGGGTTAAGTTTGTTCACAAATACACGGCCAGAATGGGTTGAAACGAGGGGGGTTCTTGGTAAGACAATAGTCTACACCAGCCCGACTGTACCTTGTCGATCTATCGGCTATCCTTTTAACAGAACGGATTGATTGCACACACACCCATGGATCCTGCTCAATGACCTTGCCACTGGAAAATGTCGGACATGACCAGCTTCGCGTTTTGGTTCTGACACCGGATTATGCCGATTTTCTTTGGCTTGGTGCATTGCTGGCAGGCGACCCGGAGATGAGCCCTGACTCAACCTGGTGTCCGGATCTGGTGGATTGCGACGATCTTATCCGCAATGCCAAATTCGACATTATTGTCTGGAACTGCGTTTTCCATGGTGGGTCAGAAGCCGCTTTTCTGCAGTATCTGGCGGTAGCCAGTGGTGGCCGTCCTGTTCTTGCGTTGAGTGCCGAGACTTCGGGTGAGCGCGCGCCCGATCTGCTTTCAGGCGGTGCAGCAGATTACTTGAGCCGTCAGGAGCTTGATCACTGGAGTTTTCGTCGGGCAGTGAAGTGCCTCTGGTATCGCGAGCAGTTGGCGAATTCAGCTCACAGCCAGCTTGGTCGCGGCGTTGCAAGCGGCTTTATTAACCGTGATTTGTTCTTCGACAGGCTGCAGCAAGCGCTGCTAAGAGCTCAACGTGGAAATCACCGTCTGGCGCTTTTGCATCTCAATATCGATGATTTTCGCAGCATTAATGAGTCCTTTGGCTACCAGAAAAGCGATCAGCTGATGATCAAGTTGGCCGCTCAGGTCCGACAGGGGCTGCGCCGCGTGGATTCCCTGATGCGCATTGGCGGAGATGAGCTCGCCATTATCGTTGAAAAAATTGAAGACTCCCTCGATATCACCCAGATCATACGCAAAGTAGTCAACGCCCTCGATGAGCCGGTAACGATTGATGGCCAGAGCGTCGTTGTCAGTGCCAGCCTGGGGGTGGCCACGTATCCGGAAGCAGGAGAAAGCCCCGAAAACCTCATGCGCAGGGCGAATCGGGCCATGTTTGAGGCTAAGCGGGATCCGGGCACCAGTTATCGTTTCTATGATCGCCAGTTGCACATCTCTGCCGGTTACCAGCTCCGGCTGGAAGCAGATCTTCGCAATGCCCTCAGGGGTAATGAGCTGGAGCTGTATTACCAGCCAAGAATTGATCTGGCCAGCAATGAGGTGCGCGGCGTTGAGTGTCTTCTGCGCTGGAATCACCCGGAGCGCGGCCTGGTTGGGCCGGACGAGTTTATACCTGTTGCAGAGCGCAGTGGTTTGATCGTGCCTATTGGTTACTGGGTGATAGAGCAGGCCTGCAAACGCTTACAGGAATCTGCAGAGCTGGGTTTTCCGGGGCTGGTGTTTGCCGTCAATCTCTCATTTCGGCAGTTTCACGATCGCAAGATGACCGAAACCATTTTCCGCATCATCTTCAACGCCAATGTCGATACCAGCCTGCTGGAACTTGAACTGACAGAAAGTGCCATGATGCACGATCCCGAATACGCACAGCGGTGCCTGCGCGAGCTCAATCAGCTGGGTATCAGTTTTGCGCTGGACGATTTCGGTACGGGCTTTTCTTCCCTCAGCAATCTCCAGCACTTGCCGATCTCACTGGTTAAAATCGACAAATCGTTTGTGCAGGCGCTTGGGCAGTCGGCAGATGCAGAGCATATTATCCGGGCCATTATCAGCCTCGCACACAGCCTCCAGATCAGTGTGGTGGCCGAAGGCGTCGAGACGGAAAGTCAGCTTGAGTTTCTGCGCCAGCAGCACTGCGATGAAATCCAGGGCTACTTTTACGCCCGCCCCATGCCCTGGGCCGACCTTGTGCAATTCCTGAACAAGCGTGGCGAGTCTGCTTGCCTGCAACTGTAAGCCGCTGTACCTTTGCTGCTTTATCAGAAACGCATCAGACAGAGGTTGCATGAACAGTATCTCCAGGCGCATAGCTGACGAACTCGGCGTACGTGAGCAACAGGTTAATGCCACCGTCGCCCTGCTGGACGAAGGTTCCACCGTTCCGTTTATTGCCCGGTACCGCAAAGAAGTGACGGGCTCTCTGGATGACAGCCAGCTGCGTACGCTTGAAGAGCGCCTGCGTTACCTCCGGGAACTGGAAGATCGTCGCGGCACAATCCTCAAGAGCATTGAAGAGCAAGGAAAGCTGACCGACGAATTACGTGCCAGCATTCTGAGTGCAGATGCCAAGAACCGCCTTGAAGATCTTTATCTGCCCTACAAGCCCAAGCGCCGCACCAAGGCCCAGATTGCCCGGGAGGCGGGTCTGGAGCCTTTGGCTGACGCCCTGTATGGCGACCCGACCCTGGAACCTGAAACTACGGCCGAAAGCTATATCAATGCGGACGCGGGCATTGCGGATACCAAAGCTGCACTTGATGGCGCTCGCTATATCCTTATGGAGCGTTTTGCCGAAGATGCTGAGCTGTTGGGTGAGTTGCGAGACTTGATCTGGCAGCAAGGGCAGTTAAAAGTCACGGTTATTGAAGGCAAGGAAAACGAAGGCGCCAAGTTCCGGGATTACTTTGATTACAGTGAGCCTTTGAAGAAGGTGCCTTCGCATCGGGCGTTGGCAATACTGCGTGGCCGCAACGAAGGTATTCTTGCCTACACGCTGATTGTAGGCGATGTCGATGATGCCCGCCGCCAGCCACACCCCGCTGAACAGCGCATTGCTGCGCGCTGGAACATCCGGGACAACGGTCGAGCCGCTGACAAATGGCTATCAGAGGTGGTGCGTTGGACCTGGAGAGTAAAGCTGTCCACGCAGATCGAAACTGATCTCATGGCCCAGGTTCGCGAAGCCTCGGAAACCGAAGCCATTAACGTGTTTGCAGCCAACCTGAAAGACTTGCTCTTGCTGGCACCTGCTGGGCCGCGACCCACTCTGGGGCTGGACCCCGGCCTGCGTACGGGTGTAAAGGTGGCGGTGATTGATGGCACGGGTCAGGTTGCCGGGCATGGCGCTATTTTCCCTCACGCACCCAAGAACCAGTGGGACAGCTCCATTGAAAAGCTCGCGGCCTGGTGTCGTGAATACCGCATTGAATTGGTCGCCATCGGCAACGGCACCGCATCCCGTGAAACGGAGAAGCTGGTGGCTGATCTGAGCAAACGCTATCCGGAACTCAAGTTGGCACGCATCGTGGTGAGTGAGTCCGGAGCTTCGATTTATTCCGCCTCGGAGTTTGCCTCCAAAGAACTGCCCGATCTCGATGTGACCATTCGCGGCGCAGTGTCCATCGCTCGCCGGTTGCAGGATCCGCTGGCCGAGCTGGTGAAGATCGAACCGAAATCCATTGGCGTTGGCCAGTATCAGCACGATGTATCCCAGGTTCAGCTCTCCCGCAGCCTGGATGCCGTTGTTGAGGATTGTGTAAACGGCGTCGGCGTCGATCTGAATACGGCCTCTACGCCTCTATTGGCAAGAGTGTCGGGCCTTAATCAGACCATCGCGCAGAATATTATCGAATACCGCAATCAGAACGGCATGTTCCATAACCGCAAGCAGCTGTTAAAGGTTGCCCGTCTGGGTGAGCGCACCTTTGAGCAGGCAGCGGGCTTCCTGCGCATTGCCAGCGGCGAGAATCCGCTGGACAGGTCATCGGTGCATCCTGAGGCCTACGGTGTGGTAGAGAGCATCGCAGCAAAGAACAGCCGTAAAATCGACGGGATTATTGGTGATGCGGCGTTTTTGCGTGGTCTGAATCCCCAGGATTATGTAACAGATCAATTCGGTTTGCCGACCATCCGGGATATTCTCGCAGAGCTTGAGAAGCCAGGTCGGGATCCGCGTCCGGAATTCCGTTCTGCAAGCTTTGAAGAAGGTGTGGAAACCCTGGGTGATCTTGAGCCGGGCATGGTTCTGGAGGGGTCTGTTACCAACGTCACCAATTTCGGGGCGTTTGTGGATATCGGCGTTCATCAGGACGGACTGGTGCACATTTCTGCGCTTTCCCATACCTTCGTAAAAGACCCTCGTGAAGTGGTCAAGGCCGGGGATATTGTGAAGGTCAAAGTCATGGAAGTGGACATCCCGCGAAAGCGTATTGCGCTGACCATGCGTATGGATGACCAGCCAGGTGAAAAGGCGGATTCAAAGCGGTCCGCTCCCGGGCGCGCAGCGGGTAGCCAGAATGCCGGTAATCGCAGCGGGCAGCCGGCGGGTAAGGCTTCCCGGGCACAGAGCAAGGGTGCTGATCAGGGCGCCATGGCCGGGGCTCTGGCGCAGGCGTTTGCGTCGGCCAGCAAAGACAAGCGTTAAGCGGTTTCAACTATTTCCATCAGCCGGCGGTGCCCACAAGGTGCGGCTGGCTGCAGCAGGAGTCAATCATGGGCGAATCCCGCCATTCTGTGTTCCGCCAGTTCGCAGCCAGCGACTGGAATGGATTTCTGAAAGGGGTCGAGAAAGAAGGTTTGCGCGTGGACCGCAACGGGTTCATTGCACAGACGCCACACCCTGAGGCTCTGGGCGCTGCGCTTACGCATCCGTCCATTACCACGGATTATTCTGAGGCCCTGCTGGAGCTGATTACACCGGTTTGCAGTAGCACGTCGGAGATGCTGGAGTCCCTGCGCAATACCCATCGCTTCGTGCAGAAAAACCTGGGGGACGAGGTTTTCTGGCCGGCCAGTATGCCTTGCGAACTGGATGGTGACGCCAGTATTCCCATCGCAGAGTATGGTTCGTCCAACACCGGCCAGCTAAAGCATGTATACCGGCAAGGACTGGCGGTACGATATGGGCGCATGATGCAAAGCATCGCCGGTGCGCACTACAACCTCTCGTTACCGGACAGCTTCTGGGATATCTGGCAGCGAGCGCTCGGCGACCAGCAAAATCTGAAAGATTTCAAATCCGAGCAGTATTTCTGGCTGATTCGTAATTTCCGCCGCAGAAGCTGGTTGTTGATGTTGCTGTTCGGTGCATCACCCGCTCTGGATGCGAGTTTTGTTGACGGCATGCGCCACGATCTTGGTCGATTTGATGAGCGTAGCTGGTTTGGCGAGCATGCCACATCTTTACGCATGGGCGATCTGGGCTATCACAACAACGCCCAGTCGTCGTTGAATATCTGTTTCAATAAGCTGAGTACCTACACCCAGACGCTGGACAGGGCTATTCATACCAATTGGCCGCCCTATGAAGCCATCGGTACCCAGCGTGATGGGAAGTTTATCCAGATCAATACCAGCGTGCTGCAGATTGAGAATGAATACTACAGCGCAGTACGTCCCAAACGCACCGCCAAAAGCGGCGAGAAGCCGATTCACGCACTTGAATCCCGAGGAGTGGAATATATTGAGGTGCGCTGCCTGGATCTTGATCCCTTCTCGCCGGTAGGCGTCAGTGAGGCCCAGGTCGACTTCCTTGACCTCTTCCTGTTGGATTGTCTGCTTTCAGAGTCGCCGCGAATCGACGATGCGGAATGCAGCATGCTGGATGACAATTATAAAGATGTCGTCGCCAAAGGGCGCAGTCGCGAGCTAACGCTGTGCCGGGCTGGTGAGCGTACGCCAATCGGTGAAGCGGCGACGGCAATACTGGATCGCCTTGAACCTCTGGCAGAAATGCTGGACGGCTGGAATGGCGGTGAGGTATACCGCAAGGCGCTTTCGGCCCAGCGGGAAGTTCTATCGGGTGATAGGCAGGTTCCGTCTGCCAGGGTTATTGACGCCATGCAGGCCTCGGGCCTCGGGCATCGGGACTGGACGATGGACATGGCGCTAAAACATCAGAACATACTCCGGCAGGAAGGCTTGGATGCCAGGGTAGAGGCTGAATTTACCGCTGCCACGAAGGACTCTCTGGCAGAGCAGAAGCACATTGAGGACTCGGATACCTTGCCATTCCGTGACTTTCTCGAGCAATATCTGCGCTCTTGAGGGGCGCACATCACAGAAGTTCAACAAAAATTTGTCACTTTCTGACGCTGGTGCTAACTTCGGTAGCTTCAGTTACAGGGAGAAGTGGCATGGCAAGGGATATGAAGCTCGGCTGGAACGTTGAGGCGCTGAACAAAGCATACCGCCAAGGCTATTTGGCGGCCTCCGTGGGCATGAATAAAACACGCTGCCCTTATCGCGGAGACGTAGTCATAGCGGCCTGGGAGGCCGGCTGGGATGATTCGGTCGAGGCTGTCCAGAAACAAGCCGCCACACAGAGTGTTCTGGGAGACGATCTATTCTCCCGGATTGCCTGAAGCGTTTTAATCGAGCGCTATTTTTGTACGACGAATTCCGTAAACAGCACGCCGGTGATGGTTTCGCCGGTTTGCTGCTCTTCAAGCACCCCGTTAATTCTTGATTTCGCCTCTTCGCGCAATACCTGCTGGCCTTCCATGGTGGTCAGTTTGTCGGTATCGGTTTGCTCACCAAACAGCATAACAAGTTCGTGGCGTAGCCTCGGCATATGGGCCACAACCGCAGTTCGTGTGGTTTGCCGGGAAGCGCGCAGGGTGACCGCTGCTTTCAGGTAGGTCAGTTTGCCGCCAGGGCTTCCGACGTGTGTTACAAAAGCGGGCTCCATGGGAATATAATCCGTTATGCCCGACTCTTCAGCCGCTTCCTCCTCGGCGTTGGCGGTGTCTTCCGCCCATGCGGCGGGGAGCAGTGAAAACAACATGAAGATGCTCAATAAAACGAATTTTGGCTGAGGTGTCATAAGCTTGCAGTTAGTCATGGTTTAGGGTTTAGTGACAAAATCAGCAGCGTTTCCGCCGGATAAGCCGAGAATAGCAGGCCCGACGGAGCATTTGTGGAAAACTGGGGAAACTTTGTGAAAGGAAGAGTAATTTTTGCACTTGTTTTTGTCGTCTGCGCGGGATTATTAGGCGTGGCGTTTTACATGGAGCATGTGATGGGACTGGAGCCCTGCCCTTTATGCTGGCTTCAGCGCTTTGGCTTTATGGGTGTTGGCCTGGTGAGCTTTGTGGCCGCTTTGCATGGCCCAGGATCGCTTGGTTTGCGTGTGTACGGCCTGTTGTTGGCGGTAACGGCGGGTGCCGGGCTGGGTGTGGCTGGCCGCCAATTGTGGTTACAGAGCCTGCCGGCCGACCAGGTTCCCGCCTGTGGTCCCTCTGTGGACTACATGCTGGAGGTGCTGCCTTGGGCAGAGGTGCTTTCTACAGCGCTCAAAGGCACTGGCGATTGTGCCGCGGTGGTTTGGCGTTTTCTTGGGTTGAGTATTCCCGGCTGGACGGCTGTCTTTTTCACTATGCTGGTTATCTTGGGCCTGGGTATGCTTTTTCACCGGAGAAAACCAAAAGGCTGGATCGCAGGCTGAAACGGTTGCGACAAGCAGTAGGCTTGGGGTAACTTGATCCTGACTTAACGGATATCAGCTCAGGGCTGAATTGCCGGACTATCTAGCTAGCGGAGAACAGGCGTCATGTTGGAAAATTGCCGAAATGCCAGGGAACGCTGGGGTGGCGTCAGCGAGCTTATTGACCGTTGGCTCAAGGATCGTCAGGAGCTATTGATTCATTACTGCGATTTATCCGGAGAAAGTGATTTTTCGCAGACAGATGCCCTCAAGCAAAAATTTGTGCGGCTTTGTGAGGTTCTGGTGGACTATGTCTCTACTGGCCACTTCGAAATATACGAGCAGCTGGTCAGGGAAGCTCGGGAGTTTAACGACGGTGGGCTGGAATTGGCGGCGAAGGTTTATCCGCGCATTGAGCAAACCACAGAAGTTGCGCTTAACTTCAATGACAAACTGGGCGATAGCGAGCTTTCCGAGCTCGACGTGAAAGCGCTGTTTGATGAGCTCTCCCGGTTGGGTGAGACGCTGGAGAGTCGCTTCGAAATGGAGGATTTTCTGATTGAGCACCTCCACAATGTACACGCGGATAAAGTGGCGCCGGCTTGATTTGATTGGAGTCGTTACAAAAAAGCCTCAGCAGCGGTAACGCTGGCTGAGGCTTTTTTATGACTTCAGGCAGGCTGAAGTGCTTTGACTGCGCCGCCCGGACTGCTCGAGGGCGGCGTTTTTTCTTAGTTCGCGCCCGGGTTGATGTTCAGCAGCTCTACATCAAAAACCAGTGTTTCGTTTGGACCGATGGCGCGGTTGCCGCCTGGGCCGTAGGCCAGGTCAGACGGGATATACAGCTTGTAGCGAGCGCCTTCGCTCATCAGCTGCAGGCCTTCAGTCCAACCCGGAATAACCTGGTTCAGAGCAAAGGTTACTGGCTCGCCACGCTCGCGGGAGCTGTCAAATACCTCACCGGAAAGCAGTTCGCCGGTATAGTGCACCTGCACTGTATCGGTAGCGGCCGGCTGCTCACCGTCGCCTGCTTCCAGTACTTCGAACTGAAGGCCTGATTCGGTTGTTTCAACACCGTCGCGCTTGGCATTTTCAACAAGGAAGGCTTCACCGGCTTCCAGGTTTTTCTGTGCCAGCTCTTCCATCTGCTTGCCTTGTTCTTGCTGCAGCGTCTGCTGATATTCCATCAGGGCCTGCTGGATCTCTTCACGGCTCATGCGCTTGGTTTCTTCCTCGCCCGCATGGCCATGCTGAATACCCTGGAGAAACTGATCCATCTGCAGGTTTGGCAGATCGTTGTTCATTCTCTCACCCAGTACCAGGCCCATGCCGTAGCTGACCTTCTGGTCGGTGGAGTCCAGCTTTGGGTCTACCGGGGTCTCGGGAGGAGTTGAGCAGCCGGCAACCATGCCGGTCATCGCCAGTGCAAGCAGGGTTTTTTTCATTACATCGTCCTTTTGGTTCCGTACGGAGTGGGCAATAGCCCACATATTGTGTGTCAGAAGGGGAAAGGTAACGGGTTCGGGGCGCAGATTCCACTGAACATCTGTTAAGGCGCTACGGATTTTGCGCTGCGCCCGCAAAGAGGTTGTCAGCTGCCATTGTTTCTTGCGCTTGGGCCAAGATAAAAAGGCGCACTGTAGGGGGATTGCCAGTCAGTTTCCGGGTTGGATCTCCTGGCGCCGGCGCGGTTTTTATCCGCCCTTTCTATGGCCAGCGTGTTCCAGGAGCCCTGCTTGGGAGGCTGGTCGGCGTAATGCCAGTTGCCGTCGGTGTCTTGCCATTTGAAGACAATATCGGGGCCGTCGGTTGGAACCGGGGAGGGAACCAGGCCTTCGAAGGCCGGTATCTCGGGCTGTGTTTCTTCTGCAACAGGTTCTGATACTTGTTCGGGGTCATTCAGACCGAAGAACATCAGTAGCAGTAGCAGGCCGAGAGCCGGAAAGGAGAGCCGGACAAGCCATTTGATCATCATGGCTGCGTGCCTCCGTGGTGGAACGCGATGAGCGCATTGCTGAGTGTGCTCAGAAGCGGTCGTGTAATCACAGTCATGCCGGATACCGGTGCTGCGGCAGCGAGATTGTGTCGAACTAACTTCTCACGTTCCTGCATATTGCTCGATTCCGGGTTGAGCGTTGTTAAAGTCCGCCAGGCCAAAGCCAGTTCGATGCGCTCGGATTCCAGTTCAAGGCTGGCGACGTTCTTGCGCAGAGCCTCGTATGAAGCTTGCGCCTTCGGCACCGAGGTGCGGATGGTACGCAAGCTGCCGGTTACACGGTCACGCCACTCTGTTACCGTAGCGTCCTCAATACCGTTGAACGCGCTGCCGTTAAGTGCCAGCCATCCGGCACATAAAATTCGTGTTACGCTCCAGCCCTCATTCTGAAGAGCCAGGCAGGTTTCCTGCGCCGTCGAGAGCTGCCAGAATGTCAGTGCAAACCGCCAGAGCGGATTGTCCGGTTCGAGATTTTCCGGCAGCTCCATGGCTTTCAAAGATAAATTCGGGCTGGCTTCCGAGCTGAGCGGCATAGGCGCTGAACCATCCCCGACTATTCTACGTTGATTATATGACATCATGTTAACGATAACCGATCTCAGTTTACAACGGGGTGGCGTCTGGCTGCTAGATTCCGTCGCTCTGACGGTGCAGTCCGGCCAGCGCGTTGCGATTGTGGGTGCTAATGGTGCGGGCAAGTCGAGCCTCTTCCAGTTATTGCTGGGCCAGTTGGCGCCAGAGCAGGGCAGTGTGTCACTTCCCGGCGGTTGCCGTATTGCTCATATGGCCCAGGAAGTTGAGGCGACAGCACGAAGCGCCAGAGACTTTGTTCTCGATGGCGATCTGGATTTGCGACGGCTGGAGCGGGAGCTTCAACAGGCTGAAGCCCGGGGTGATGACAACGCGGTTGCGCACATACACGGTGAGCTGGACGTGCACGAGGCCTGGTCTGCCGCCCGGCGTGCAGAGTCCCTTCTGCGAGGCCTGGGGTTTCAGAATGGCGACGCAGACCGGCCAGTATCAGCCTTTTCAGGTGGCTGGCGTATCCGACTGAACCTCGCCCAGGCGCTGATGCGGCCTTCCGATCTATTACTGCTTGATGAGCCTACCAACCACCTGGATCTGGACGCGTGCCTGTGGCTGGAGAACTGGTTGCGCCGCTACGACGGTACCTTGCTGTTTATCTCCCATGATCGGGATTTTATGGATCGAGTGGCTACACATGTGGTTCATTTTGATCGTCAGAAGCTGGAGTTGTATACGGGCAATTACTCAGCTTTTGAAGGCCAGCGTAGTGAGCGGCTTGCGCAACAACAGGCCGGTTTCGAGCGACAGCAAGCGAGAATTGCAGAAATCCAGCGTTTTATCGATCGCTTCAAAGCACAAGCTACCAAAGCCCGGCAGGCACAAAGTCGGGTGAAATCACTGGAGCGGATGGAAAAAATTGCCCCTGCCCACATTGATTCGCCGTTCAGTTTTGAATTCCCGATGGCCGACAAAGTCTCTAATCCTCTGCTTTCAATCCGACACGGAAAAGCAGGGCATGGCGAGAACGTTATTCTCAACAATATTAACCTGACGCTGTTGCCCGGCAGTCGTATTGGCTTGCTGGGTCCCAACGGCGCCGGTAAATCTACCTTGATGGATGCGTTGCTGGGACAGGGTGATCAGGGGGCAACAAGCACGCTGCTATCCGGGGAGCGGACATGCGGAGAGCATTTGGCGATAGGCTACTTTGCTCAGCACCAGCTGGAGTCTCTGGATCTTGACGCCAGCCCCTTCCTGCATCTGCAACGATTGTCGCCCCGGGCGTCTGAACAGAGTGTTCGGAACTTTCTGGGCGGTTTCGATTTTCATGGTGATGAAGCCTTGAGCCCCATCCGATCCTTTTCAGGTGGCGAAAAGGCGCGCGTCGCTTTAGCTGTGATCGCCTGGCAAAAGCCGAACCTGCTTCTTCTGGATGAGCCGACTAACCACCTGGATTTGGAGATGCGCCAGGCATTGACCATGGCGTTGCAAAATTTTGAAGGCGCCATTGTTGTGGTGTCTCACGACAGGCATCTTTTGCGTAATACCGTTGATGAGTTCTGGTTGGTAAATGACGGTCGCGTGGTGGAATACCACGGCGACCTGGAAGACTACGAGCGCTGGCTGGCAGACCGTCGCAAGGATGATATGGAAGCGCCTAAGCGCCAAGCCGCTGGAGCTGGAAATGCCGGCAACACTAGCGCTGATAAAGAATCAGATGTTGGCGCGGGTATTGGAGAAAGTGCGGAGGATCGAAAAGCGCGAAAGCGCACGGAAGCGGCACTCCGACAAAAGCTGAGCCCTTATCGAAAGCGGCAGGCAGCGCTTGAAAAGCAGATGGAATCGCTGCACGAAACGCTGAGCAGCCTAGAATCGGAGCTTGCCGACCCGGGTATATATGGTGATGAATCGAAAGGCCGGTTAAAGGAGTTGCTGGGCAAGCAGGCAGATGCCAAAGCCCGACTTGAGGGCGCCGAAGCGGAATGGCTCGATGTCAGCGAAACGGTAGAAGCGATGGAGGAAGAGCTGGTTGGCTAACCTTTTAGCCTCCGGCTAGCTCAAGCACAAAGTCTTGCTTGGCCAGGTAATCCTGCTCGTTCCTCAAATCTGCAAACGTCAGCGGGCGCTCATCGAACCAGCCTTCCGGGAAGGTCAGTAAAAGGCCATTTTCCCTTGGCTGAAGCGTGAAAGCCGGTGGCGGTTCCAGGTTGCGGGAATGTTGAATCAGCACAGCCAGGCGCACCAGTATGCAGAGGTGTCGCAAACGCTTCAGGTCGCCGGGATCGACGCCATCAAAGATAGACGCGGTGAATTTGCGCCGATGGCCCCGCACCAGAATTGCCAGTTCCTGCTGGGCCTGTTGGGTGAAGCCGGCCATGTCGGAATAACGCAACAGGTAGGCTCCGTGCTTGTGATACTGGCTGTGGGAAATGGTCAGGCCAATTTCGTGCAACTGACAAGCCCAGCGCAAGACATCTTCATCGTGAACCGTATCGAGGTCCCATGCACCTGCAATCTGCTCCCAGGCTGCAATCGCAGTTGCCTCAACCGCAGCGCCCTGACTCTGATCTACGTGGTACCGCTCCTGAAGCGCCGAGATACTGCGTTCACGTACATCTTCGTGTTGAATTCGCCCGGCAATTCCGTACAAAAGGCCTTCCCGGAGTGCGCCATCAGCGAAGGTCATATCCTGTATGTTCAGGGACTGGAAGGCGCCCATGAGGATGGCAAAACCGGCCGGGAAAATATTCTGTCGATCCGGTCGTATGCCCAGTTCGCCCAACTTCTCCACACTGCCCATATCCACCAGACGCCGGCGTAACTCTTCCATGGCACTCCAGGAAATGGTGCCATCGGTTATCTTCAGCGTCGCCAACACAATGCTTATGGCCTTGATAGAGCCAGACGCGCCCACGGCACTCTGCCAGCCCACCGACCGAAAACGCCTGCGGATACTCAGGAGTTCCTGCTCGGCGTGAGTAATAGCGTTGTCCATCTGTTTACGGGTAATCCGGCCATCTGAAAAATACCGGTTCCGGAAAGAGACGCAGCCCATGTGCAGGCTCTCGAGCTCCTGAGGCTCAAAGCGCTGGCCGATAATCAACTCCGTACTGCCGCCACCGATATCGATTACCAGGCGGCGCCCTGCGTCATCAGACAAAGTGTGCGATACGCCCAGATAGATCAGTCGTGCTTCCTCGCGCCCTGCAATGACCTCCACCGGATAACCCAGAACTTCCTCTGCTCTGGCTATGAACTGGCTGGCATTACGCGCGACCCTGAGGGCGTTGGTGCCCACTATCTGGACACCTTCAGGGGGCGTCCCGTTAAGTCGCTGGGCAAAACGGCGCAGGCAATCAAGCCCACGCTCCTGTGCTTCTTCCGTCAGGCAGTTATCGGAATCAAGGCCGTCGCCGAGCTGCACCTTTTCGCCCATTTTTTCCATGGTGCGAATTTCGCCATGCACCAGTCGCGCCACAACCATATGAAAGCTGTTTGAGCCCATATCAATGGCTGCCAGCATATCCGGTGGAGCGGGAGCATATTCGGCAGAAGGGGTGGCCGTCACGGTGGTCAGAATCCTGTGGTATGAACGTGCGCGTACTATAAGCGATAATCCCCGGACCTGTCAGTAAATGCCCGGGTTTGACGTTGGCAGAGCGCTGGTAGAATTGGCTGGGTTCAGAAGATCGCCGATTCAAACTGGTGGATCTACTGCTTCACATAAGCGGGATCAATCGCGTAAAGTAGTAATCAAAGCACTAATCAGGAAAATGAAATGAGCGGAAATATCGTAAACGTAACGGATGCATCCTTCGAACAGGACGTGCTTCAGTCTGACGTACCCGTACTGGTAGATTACTGGGCTGAGTGGTGTGGCCCCTGCAAAATGATTGCGCCGGTGCTGGAAGAAATTGCCGATGAATACGATGGCAAGCTGAAAGTCTGCAAACTCAATATCGACGAAAACGAGCAGACACCGCCCAAGTTCAATATCCGTGGTATTCCGACCCTGATGCTGTTCAAGAACGGCAACGTCGACGCCACCAAAGTGGGCGCACTGTCCAAGTCCCAGCTCGCGGCATTCCTGGACAGCAATCTCTGATTGCATCCTGAATGCCTGAAAACCGCCCCTGGGCCAAGCTCTTGGGCGGTTTTTTTTGGTTTGGACCCGTCATGACCGAAACAGCCCCCCAAAAAGCCTGTGCCCTGCTGCTAGCCGGCGGCGCCGGAACCCGCATGAACGGCAAAGACAAAGGCCTGATGCACTGGCGCGAACGCCCAATGGCCCATTGGGTAGCCGAAGCCCTGAACGCCGTCGCCACCCCGGTTCTCATCAGCGCCAACCGCTCCCTGGAAGAATATCGCCTTCTCGGCGACGTACTGGAAGATTCCCCCGACTTCAAAAACCAGGGCCCACTCGCTGGCCTGCTGGCAGGCCTAATCGAAGCCCAAAAGCGCGGTTTAGCCGCGATACTCGTCTGCCCTTGTGACACCCCCGGCATTAAGCCAGAAGTATTCCAGCGATTGTTAGCCGCCTGGCGTGAACAGCCCGAGCTACCCGTTATCGCCCAGTGCGACGGAAGATCCCATCCTTTGCACGGCATATACCCGGTTTCACTGGTAAGCCTGCTGGAAACCCAGCTACGAGACGACAACCGACGGGTAATGGTATTCGCTGAAAGCGCAGGCGCGAGAACTCTGGATTGCCCGGATGCCGCAGAAGCGCTCAAAAACCGAAATCGACCAGAAGACTTGGCAAACTAAGCAGGAATGGCAAGAAGGCTTGGCAAATAGTAGGGCTTTGGCGGGGAATGCCTTCCCGAAAATGTGCGGAGCCATGGATGGCGGAGCCAAGCGTACAAGGACGTATTAACAGCGTTTTTCGGGAAGGCATTCCCCGCCAAAGCCTGACCAGCCAAGCACCGCTCCGAGGCTCTAGCTATTTGTCCCAAGCCTCTCCACGAGCAACATCCGAAGCCTTCTGCTCCACCCAATGCTCCCCAGCCTCGGAAAGCTCCTTCTTCCAAAACGGCGCAGACGTCTTCAGCGCATCCATAATGAACTCACAAGCCGCAAACGCATCCCCTCGATGGGCACTGCAAACACCCACAAAAACAATCTGCTCCTGCAGCAACAGCCTGCCAACCCGATGAATCACGCGAGCCTTACGCACATCCCAGCGCCGCGAAGCCTCCTCAACAAGCCCGGCAATCACCTGCTCCGTCATCCCTGGATAGTGTTCAAGAAATAACCCCGACACATCCTGAGTATCGCCGCTGTCCCGCACCAGCCCCGTAAACGTGGCAATTGCCCCCGTACCGGCGCCGCTGTCCCGCAGAGCCGTATACTCAGCGCCCGAATCAAAATCCTCAGTCTGTATACTGATCATCTTAACCCCCGGTTACCGGCGGGAAAAATGCTACTTCATCCCCCGCTTTGACAGGCGTGGCCGGCTTCGCCATAGCCTGATTAATGGCAATCATCACCGGTTGACTGCCCTGCAGTTGTGCCCAGGGCCCGCCGCGGCTGGCCAGAGATGCAAGCAGATCGCCGGCCGTTTGAGCCTTGTCGGCCGGGAGCGTGAGTTCCCCGGTATCCAGCTCTTCCCGGAGGCGGGCAAAAAAACGAACGGTGAGGGTCTGGTCAGTCATATCAGCTTAATAACTCAGTAAATGGGTAATAGGTCAGAAGGTCACCCTCTGCAACCATCGCGTGCTCAGGAACTACCGCCAGACCACCGGCCCAGCAAGCAGAACTCAACACGCCAGAACTCTGGTTCGGATAGGCGCAGACCCGCGTATCGCCACTAGCAGACTCTGTTCGCGCACGGACAAACTCCTTACGCACAGAAGGTGAAGTGACCGTGAACGCAGCGGGCACCTGTTGTCCGACAGGGTGAATCTGCACGCGGCCTTGGCAGGTGCGTATGTAAGGCATGCCGACGATCAGAAAGGTAACCAGCACCGCAGCCGGATTGCCGGGCAGGCCCAGTACCGGCGTGCCGTTAATTGATCCGAATGCGAGAGGCTTGCCAGGCTTGATAGCCATACGCCAGAGCGAAAGCTTGCCGGACTCCTCCAGCACCGCACGCACGTGATCTTCCTCGCCTACGGAAACGCCCCCGCTGGTGATAATCAGATCCGCCTGTGCCGCTGCACGCTCCAGTGTTTCACGAGTCACAGAGCGAGTATCCCGCAATGTTTCGCATAGCACTACGTCACAGCCCGCTTCTGCCAGCAGGCCAAGCAGTGTGAAGCGGTTGGTGTTGTAAATCTGGCCTTGCGCCAATGGGGTGCCGGGTTCGACCAGCTCGTCGCCGGTCGACAGAATTGCGACCCGCAGTTTTTCCACCACAGCGACCTCAGACACACCCATAGAGGCAAAAAGCCCCATTTCCTGAGCGCGGATTTTTGTACCTTTTCCCAGAGCCAGACTGCCCTGCGCAAGATCTTGGCCGCGCCGGCGGATATTCTGATCTGCCTTTACTTCTGCATTAATCAGAATGCCGCTATCGGTAACCTCAACCCGCTCTTGCATTATGACCGTGTCGGCGCCGGCTGGAACCTCTGAGCCGGTGAAAATGCGAGCAGCAGTGCCGGGTTTCAGCGGGCTGGGAGCGGAGCCTGCCGGGATCCGGTCAGATACCGAAAGAGCCTGGCCAGGCACATAATCCTCGGCGCGCAAAGCGTAACCATCCACGGCACTGTTATCTGCCGGGGGCACATCCGCCGGGACGTGATAATCCTGTGCCAGTATTCGGTCGAAGCTTTCCGTGAGCGGCAGATGCCGGGTTTCAGTAATCACCGACGCTTGGCTCAGCAGGTGAGCAATGGCTTCTTCAACCGGTGTCAGACTGCCTGACATGATCTCTCTCCGTATCCAGGATTAGCGGGCGGCGCGTTTGCCAATAACCTGCTGAAGGCGCTCAACGGCACGCTCCGGCTTTCGTCCAACCAGGGCTGAGAAGTTGCAGGGGCCGTGACGGCTGTCGAGCTGGGTGCTCAGAATACCGTTCCAACCGGTCCGGCAGGCTCCTGTAGAGCCTGGCAGGCAGAAGATCGCAGTATGGTTGGCAAGGCCGCCGAAAGCCCGGGACTGAATAGTGGATGTGCCTATCTCCGATGCTGACTGGCGGCGGAACTCCTCACCAAAACCCTCAATGGTTTTGTCCAGCAGTGGTGCAACGGCTTCCGGCGTGCTGTCGCGCTCGTGAAAGCCTGTGCCACCGGTAATGATCACTGCATGGACATCGGGTTCGGCAATCCAGGATGATATTGCTGCGCGTACCAGATAAACATCATCGGGCAGTATGCGTCGCGAAATTAAGCGATGTCCGGCCTCTACAACGCTGTCCTCAAGAAACTGGCCGGACGAGTCTTCATCCGGCCCTCGCGTATCGGAGATTGTGAGAATCGCGATATTGAGAGGTTTGAGTTCGCTGGTTCGTTCACTGCTCATGGACGGCACTCCGAAAATAACAAAAATGTTGATTGTAAGTATCCCCATCAGTGGCAGGGAATGGAAGGGAGTAACCCATCAGGGGGAGGCGCCGAGCCTTGCTGGCGGGCTTTTGGGCGGCAAGATTGACGTTTATTTGCCCCCTGCACTTGACATTGGCGGGCAAGGTAGCAGATTATCGCTCTTGCCCTACGAACGGTTGTACCCACTCTACTGGCTTCAATATTTATATTCCGGATTTTGTTTACGCCGGTTGCTTCATCTGGCCAGAACCTGTTTTAACAACCAATCAATGAATTTGTTCAGGGGCATCCCTGTCATCCCAACTTCCGTTTAATTCCATTCCTGAAAATCTAATAACCTATGAATCTTACTGAACTCAAGCAGAACTCCATGCCCGAATTGCTCGATATCGCGCAAGAGATGGGCCTCGATAACCTGGCACGTTCGCGTAAACAGGATGTTATCTTCACCATATTGAAGAAGCATGCGAAAGGCGGCGAAGATATTTATGGCGATGGCGTACTGGAGATTCTGCAGGACGGCTTCGGCTTCCTCCGCTCTGCCGACGCATCCTACCTGGCCGGGCCAGATGACATTTATGTCTCCCCCAGCCAGATCCGCCGCTTCAACCTGCGCACCGGTGATACCGTTGCCGGCAAAATCCGCCCGCCCAAAGACGGTGAGCGTTACTTTGCCCTGTTGAAAGTCGCTGAGATCAACTTCGACAAACCGGACAACGCCCGTAACAAAATCCTGTTTGAAAACCTCACGCCGTTGTTCCCTGATGAGCGTATGCAGCTGGAAGCCGGTAACGGCAGCACCGAAGACTTGTCTTCCCGTGTGCTCGATCTGGTTGCGCCCATTGGTAAAGGCCAGCGTGGTTTGATTGTATCGCCGCCCAAGGCTGGTAAGACCATCCTGATGCAGAGTATTGCCCAGTCTATTACTCGCAATCATCCGGAATGCCACATCATTGTGCTGCTGATTGACGAGCGCCCGGAAGAAGTAACAGAAATGCAGCGCACCGTGCGCGGCGAAGTGATTGCTTCAACGTTTGATGAGCCACCTGCGCGTCACGTTCAGGTCGCCGAAATGGTCATCGAGAAGGCCAAGCGTCTGGTTGAGCACAAAAAAGACGTGGTTATCCTGCTGGATTCCATCACTCGTCTCGCTCGTGCCTACAACACGGTTATTCCATCCTCGGGCAAAGTGTTGACCGGTGGTGTGGATGCCCACGCTCTTGAGAAACCCAAGCGCTTCTTCGGTGCGGCCCGTAATGTAGAAGAAGGCGGCAGCCTGACAATTCTTGCAACGGCTCTGGTGAACACAGGTTCCAAAATGGACGAAGTGATCTACGAGGAGTTCAAGGGCACAGGTAACATGGAAATTCACCTGGATCGCAAAATCGCTGAAAAGCGTGTTTACCCGGCTATCAACATCCGTAGCTCCGGCACGCGCCGCGAAGACCTGCTGATGAGCGAAGCGGATATCCAGCGTGTGTGGATCTTGCGTAAATTGCTGCACTCCATGGACGACGACACTGCAGCCATCGAGTTCTTGCTGGACAAGCTGAAAGACACCAAGACCAACGACGAGTTCTTCCAGTCGATGAAGCGCCGTTAAGAGTCAGAGTCTTGGCGCCTCTGGGATTGTGGGGCGGGCAGTACCGGGGAGATCCTCCCCGGACACGCCGTAAACCCATCCATGGGGGCTCGGCATTGCCATCCCTGGCAATGCACGGTCCGGGGAGAATCTCCCCGGTACTTCCTTCATGTTTTGTATGCGCGTTTTGCTAATCATCCTGTCTTGGCACTCAGTCAGAACCAATCTCTTTGAATTCACGTACATTGCCGGAACTAACCGGAGCCAACGATGAAATACAACGATCTGCGGGACTTCATTGACCAGTTGGAGAAGCTGGGTGAGCTGAAACGCATCTCAGTTGAAGTAGACCCTAATCTGGAAATGACTGAAATCTGCGACCGCACACTGCGGGCAGGTGGGCCTGCGTTGTTGTTTGAAAATCCCAAAGGCTACGACATGCCCGTGCTGGCGAATCTCTTTGGTACAACCCGAAGGGTCGCTCTGGGCATGGGGCAGGAGAACGTCACCGCGCTTCGGGACGTCGGCAAGCTGCTAGCCTATCTCAAAGAGCCGGATCCCCCCAAGGGCTTCAAAGACGCCATCGAAAAACTGCCACTGCTGCGGCAAGTGATGCGCATGAGCCCGAAAGTGCTCAGGTCCGCTCCCTGTCAGGACGTGGTGATCGAAAAAGATCAGGTTGATTTGTTCCAGATTCCAGTTCAGCACTGCTGGCCGGGCGACGCAGGGCCGTTGGTTACCTGGCCGCTGGTGATTACCCGCGGGCCCCATAAAGAACGCCAGAACCTCGGGATATACCGACAGCAGGTGATTGGCCGTAACCGACTGATCATGCGTTGGCTGAGCCATCGCGGCGGAGCGCTGGATTTTCGGGAGTTTCAGAAAGCGAATCCTGGTAAACCCTATCCGGTAGCTGTAGCTCTCGGGGCAGACCCGGCTACGATTTTGGGTGCTGTGACTCCGGTGCCTGATTCACTATCTGAATACGCGTTTGCAGGCTTGCTACGAGGCAGTCGTACCGAACTGGTGCAGTGCGGCCTCAGCGATCTGCAGGTGCCAGCGAGCGCTGAGATTGTTCTGGAAGGCTTTATTTACCCCGATGATAACGCGCCGGAAGGCCCTTTCGGGGATCACACAGGCTATTACAACGAAGTGGACGAGTTCCCGGTGTTCACCGTTGAGCGGATGACCCACCGCAAAGATCCGATTTATCACAGCACGTACACCGGCAGGCCACCAGACGAGCCGGCTATTCTGGGTGTGGCGCTGAATGAAGTCTTTATTCCCATTCTGCAGAAGCAGTTCCCTGAAATTGTGGATTTTTACCTGCCGCCGGAGGGCTGTTCATATCGTCTTGCAGTAGTGACCATGAAGAAACAATACCCCGGCCATGCCAAGCGGGTGATGATGGGCGTATGGTCTTTTCTGCGGCAGTTCATGTACACCAAATTTGTGATTGTGACCGATGATGATGTCAACGCCCGCAACTGGGAGGATGTGATCTGGGCTATTACGACCCGGATGGATCCTGCCCGAGATACCATGCTGGTAGAAAACACGCCCATTGATTACCTGGATTTCGCCTCGCCGGTGTCCGGCCTGGGCTCCAAGATGGGCATGGACGCTACCAATAAATGGCCGGGCGAGACAAGCCGGGAGTGGGGCGAGCCCATAGCCATGACCGACGCGATAAAACAGCGGGTTGACGAGCTCTGGGATAGCTTGGGGATTGAAACTTCGCCTACCCGCCCTGATTGATATGAACAACAGGTGTTGGCGGGTGTGCCTCAAGCCCTCCGGGATTTATTTTTCCGCAGCAACCGGTACAGATTTGCTGAGCGCCGCTGCCAATGCCGGTATCGCCGTTCCTTTCGCTTGCAAAAATGGCGTATGCGAGCTTTGCGAGGCACGGCTGCTTAGCGGCTCCGCTCTGAATACCCGAAACCAACAGATGATTCCGGTCGGCGCGCGACTGATGATGTGCAGAACCGCAGCGCTCGACCATCTTGAACTGGAGAATAGTGCCGTTATGGCAGCAGGAAAGAACCAACCCCGAAAGTTTCAGGCAAACGTCGTGGAAGTAAGTTCTATCAACCACGATGTGTATCGGGTTGAGCTTCAGTTGCCAAGGCGGCGGGAGTTGTCTTTTCACGCGGGCCAGTATTTATCGGTCAACCTGCCGGACGCTGAACCCTGCTACTTTTCCATCGCCAGCAGCCCGACAGAGCAGAACATTGAACTGCATATTCAGGCTTCACCGGAGTGGTTGTCAGCGCAAAAGGTAATTGACGCCCTGACCTCCGGTGAATCGGTCAATCTGGAACTGCCCCATGGCAAAGCTTGCCTGGCTTGTGCTCCGGAAAAACCGTTGCTGCTTGTTGCCGCTGGAACGGGCTTTGCGCAGATGAAAAGCCTGGTTGATTATTTACGCGGTACGTCCTTTGCTCAGCCGGTAAAACTGTTCTGGGGAGCGCGCCGCCATGAGGATATGTACCTCAGATCCATGGCTCTGCAGTGGGAGCAAGACTTGCCAGGGTTCACATTTCAGCCCGTGGTAGGTGGTGATGAGGACAGCGAATGGAGCGGGCATCACGACCAGCTCGTACGCGCGGTGCTCGCCTCTGGTATGGACTGGAATAACGTGGAAGTGCACGCCAGTGGCTCACCGACGATGGTTTACACGCTGATGGACGCCCTGGTGGAAGCCGGGCTACCACCAGAGGCATTCTTTTCTGATGTGCTGGAGTATGCACCTCGAAGTTGAGGTGCTGTGGCAGACTTCAGGGAGAAATGGCCGGTCAGGCTTTAGGCATGGGCAGTTTCGGTAGTCCGTTATCGTTTGCCAGCCCCTGCATCATAAGTTTTATACTCATTTCCTCGTCGCCCATGTGAGCGCTCAGGCGGCTTAGCTCTGCCAAACCTTCCCTGCTGCGGCGTAACCTCAAACTCGTTTCGAAATACTCCCGCGCCTTGCCCCAGAGCTCGTTGCGCAGGCTCAGTCGGCCAAGTGCCAGCAACAGTTCTGCATTGTTCGGCCGGTCTTTTAACCACTGTTCGGCGGCAAGAAGCTGTTCGTCCGGCATGCGTCCTTCAATCCGACCATAGAGATTAACCAGGTCGTCACTCCAGTGATTGTGCAGAACTTTTCGGAGCAAAGTTTCCGTCTGTTCCTCATCGCCCAGATTCGCCAGCAGGCGCGCGTAGTCCCCGATGGTTTTCTCGTCGCGGCGCAGAAAGCCTGGCAGCTCATCCCAAAGGCGGGTGAGTGGTTCCAGTGACGTGTTCGGATTCTCCTTCTGCTGGCGCCGGCAGTCTTCCGCCGCCTGCTCCAGCAAGTTGTGCCATACCTGGCGCTCCAGTTCACCCAGCTCGTTTTCCGGAAGCACACTGCGCTTGCGCAGCTCTGGCAGCAGTTTTGCCAGTTCGCGCCAGTCTTCGAGACGCAGGTAAGTGTTTTTCAGAAGCTTGAGCACAAAGGGATGATGCGGAGACTGCTTGCGCAGGCGTACCAGCGTCGCCAGAGCCTGCTCCTGGCGGTTGCCGGCAAGTTGCAGCTGGGCCTGGGTAATACCAACGGCCATATCCGAACCCGGCGTGCTTTCATACGCCTTTCTTAGCAGTATATCTACGGCTTCGTGGTCGCCGCATTCAAAAGCGGCCTGCGCTGCCGCCAGATAGTTGATCAGGGGGGTGTCAGCATTGCCGGCTCCTGATGTAAGCATTTTGCGTGCTCTTGGCCAATTGCCTTCCGCCAATGCAAGCAGGCCCTGTGTTGTGCGCCGGCGTGCCCGTCGTTCCTTGCTGCGGGAGACCCAGTTGGCCACCAGTCCACCACCTTGGCGCATACGGCGTATCATGCCGATGGTCAGCACAATCAATGCGACCAAGGCAATGAGTAATGCGAGACCGACCCAGAAGTTGGTTTCAATCAGGTAGTGACCGAGGCTGATGCGGATGTAACCCAGGTCGTACTGCAACCCAAGGGAAAGACCGGTGCCGATTAGCAGGGCAAACAGAACGATCAGAATCAGGCGAATCATGAATCATCGCCTCCGTTACCTTTTTCCAGCCGGCCTGCGAGCCGTTCTTTGAGCAGGTCCAGGGATTTGCTGATGTCGGGGAGGTCCGGGGCGACGTTGCGTGTGGCCAGCTCTGCAAGCGTGCTGCTCAGAGCGCTCACTCGTGGATTGCTCGCGTCGTACCAGTCGTCAACGGCCGCCTGGGCCTTGATAAGCGCACGCTCATACAGGGGTTGGTTGCCCCTGAGCACGGCCATTTCCGATTCTTCCAACATCAGTTGCAGGTTCAGCCGCGCATAGGCGCTCTGATCCGGGGACAACAACGGCTTCACCGACTCATCCAGGCGACGAACCACAACAACTTGCATCAGGGTAGATTTGAATGTCTGCCAACCTCTGGCCAGAATTCCAGGCTCTCCGCCGGCTTCAGGGTCGTCTTCTGCCTGTGAGCCGCCGACAAACCCAGGCGCCTGTTCGCTGATAAGCGCCTGGTCGGTGAGCTGGTGAACGCTGTCGATGGCAGCTTCGAGGGTGAGGTAAAGGCCGGTCCTGTCGACACTGGAGATGCCTTTGAGCGCCAGAATTTCACGAGCCAGCTGCTGGCGAACAGGGTACACACCAATATCGTCAGACTCTGTGAGCACTTCATCGGCAGCCTCGAGTGCGGAAAGAGCACCGCGAATGTCTTTTTCGATTAACAGCCGCTGGTTGGCAATGCGCAGCAGGTATTCAGCCTCCGCAAGCAACCAGTCGGTGCGAGTGCGGTTTCCGGCTTCCAGAAGCTCGCGGGCATTGTGATCAATCTGCCGCTGCTGGGTAGCGATCAATTCCCGCTGGGACGATAGCTTGTCTTCGAGGGACTGAAGGCGCTGGCCTTGTTGGCTGCCACGATCGCCATAAAGGTTCTCAAGCTGGGCGGTATCCTGCTGCAGGTTGCTCAGTGTTTGCATCGTAGCCTGTTGGCCGTTCCATTGCTGCCAGTTCCAGACAGCCAGCGCTGCAACGCTGATGAGGGCGATGATAGCGATAACCCAGACCGGCCAGATTTTCTGTCGGGCAGGTTGCTCTTGGGCAATCGGGGCGAGTAATTGTTTTGTTGTTTCAGTCACGGGCATCCTTACTTTGCTTTTCCGGAGCCACCGTCCCGGCCTGCCAGTTGTTCTGCGACGGCGTCCACGATGTCATTATCGGCAAGGCTTCCTGGTATACACGGAGCGTTGAATCCCGCATTGTGAGCCTGATCGGCAATGCGCCGGGCGGGCACAATAACGAGTCTATCGTATAGATTATGGCTGCAATTCGCACTTAGTGCGATGAGATTGTTCAGGGTTTCTCCGGAGAGCGCAATAATGGCTTCCGGCGCAAACTCCTCCAGCGCTGTGTTGATCTGCGCGGGTGTGTAATTCGGGCAGAATCTTCGGTAAAGCGGCATCACCGTAACTCGTGCGCCGCGTGCCTCCAAAGTTCTCCGGGTCAGCTCACGCCCCTCTTCGCCACGGGCCACGAGTACTCGTTCACCATCGAAATGTGCCAGCGAGGGCAGTTCCAGAAGCGCCTCGCTGGTCCAGCCTTCGTCGGGCTTGCGCGGGGTTAGTCCGTACTCTGCAAGTGCCTTGGCTGTGCCTGCTCCCACGCCGTACCAGTTCAGGCCGGCCGGGAGTTGGGGCCACCAGGTGTCCAGCTCTTCCAGTAACAGACGAGCCGCATAGGGGCTGACAGCAATAACATGGGAGAACTCATCGAGACTGAGAAGGGTGGTTCGCCGTTCCGGCGTTTCTGGCAGGGGTTCTCGAACGACCAGCGGGAATATATGGGTCTCGGCGCCGGCAGCTTGAAACTGCCGGGCCAGGCGCGACGCTTCCGGCTCCGGCCGGCAAATCAGAACGCGCCGGCCGGCCAGGCACGTCGATTCAGTGCGGAGTGTGGCCATAAATTTCAGCCAGTATTTTGTCTGCGCCCATAGCCAGAAGATCTTCGGCCAGTTCACGGCCCAGGCGTTCGCCGTCAGCCCGGGGTGCACGACCTTCCACGCGGAGGATCTGGGTGCCGTTAACCGCACCAACCAGTGCCCGCAGCCATAAAGTGTCGTCGTTTTCCAGCAAGGCATAGGCCGCGATAGGTACTTGGCAGCCGCCTTCAAGGCGACGGTTAAGTGCTCGCTCCGCCCTCACTCGGTCGGCTGTGTCCGTATGGTTCAGGGGTTCCAGCATGGCGCGCAGCTCGTCATCATCAAGCCGGCATTCAATGCCAAGAGCGCCCTGGCCAACAGCTGGCAGTGACACGGTGTCTGGCATGGAGTAACGAATGCGGTCCTGGAAGCCCAGGCGCTTGAGGCCAGAGCTCGCCAGCACAATAGCGTCGTAGTCGCCGGCGTCGAGCTTGGCCAGGCGAGTATTCACGTTACCCCGCAGAACCCGGATTTCCAGGTCCGGTCGGTAAGCGCGAAGCTGGGATTCCCGGCGCAGGCTGGCGGTGCCAACTATGGCGCCTTGGGGTAGGGCGTCCACGTTATCGTAATGATTGCTGACAAAAGCATCTGTCGGGTCTTCCCGTTCGCAGTAAGCAACCAGGCCCAGGCCTTCGGGAAACGCCATGGGTACGTCTTTCATTGAGTGCACAGCAAGATCCGCGCGGCCATCGAGCATGGCTTCCTCCAGCTCTTTTACAAAGAGGCCTTTGCCGCCGATTTTCGCCAGTGGAACATCAAGGATCTTGTCCCCCTGGGTTTTGATCTTGACGAGCTCGACAATCACGTTGTCATGGAGCCGTTCCAGCTCGGCTTTGATAAATTCTGCCTGCCATAGCGCGAGGGCGCTGCTGCGGGTTGCAACACGAAGGGTTCGTTTGGACATGATGCTCACTGTCGGTTCTGAAAATGTTCGCCAAGGTTACCTTGTGGCGTCGTAAAAGTCCCGTGGATGCCTGCGTTACATCGCCCGCTGCGGCAGGGTTTGTAGCGTCGGCCACACTTAGCCCGGTTGTTGCCCTTGAAGCCATTGGCGCACATTGCTGGCGTGCCGGCGACTTACCTGAAGTTCCCCCAGGTTGTCTCTGAGCGATACCAGATTGTGGCCCTCCGATGTGCGCTTCAAAGCCTGAATAAAGCGCACACCGACCAGTGTGTTGCGATGAATTCGGAGCAACTGGCGCGGATAGGCGTTTTCCAGTTCTTTCAGGGTGTAGTCGGAGACAGCCTCGCCACGGGAATGGTGAATGGTTACGTATTTCTGATCCGCCTGACAATAGCGGATCCCGGCTATATCGATCAGCTCGGTGCCCCTGTGAGTGCGAACGGCCAGTTGCTCGTTTCCTGCGGTATTCCTGCCTGCGCTGTTGTCGACGGGCTCTCCCGAAAATGCCTGCAGCTGCACTCGGTTGACCCTCCCGGCTCGGGCAAGAGCTTCTTCCAGCGCCTGCTTGCGAACAGGTTTCAGCAGGTAGGCTATGGCCTGCACATCAAAAGCCTGAATGGCGTAGCTGTCGTATGCCGTACAAAAAATGATAGCAGGTGGGCTGTTGAGCTTGCTCAGGTGTGCTGCCACCTCCATGCCGTCGAGGCCGGGCATGCGTATGTCGAGCAGCAGGATATCCGGTTGCAGCTCTGCTACCTGAGCGAGCGCCGCATCGCCGTCTCCGGCTTCGCCGCAAACCTGGTAACCCGGCAAGTCATCGGCCAGCCGCCGGAGGCGCCCACGGGCAAGGGGTTCATCGTCAACGATCAGAATCTTCTGTTTTGTCATGGATGCTGTGTGGTTTTTGGTAGCCTTAAGGTCACCGTGTAAACGTCTCCCTGATGGCTGTGCTTGAGAACGGCCGGATCCCCGAACAGGGCTTGCAGTCGTGCTTGTATATTGCTCAGTGCCATACGATTGCCGTTGTGCAAGCTACCATTGCCATCGGGCTTGGGGTTTTGCACCAGCAGATACACGAAGTTGCCGCGTGCTTCTGCTTCGATGCGCACAGTGCCACCCTCCGGGCGGGGCTGTATGCCGTGATACACCGCGTTCTCTACCAAAGGCTGCAGTGTCAAAGGTGGAATGGCCTGGCGTTCCAATCCTTCGGCAATGTGCCATTCCAACTTCAGGCGCGGGCCAAGGCGCAGGGCTTCGATAGCGAGATAACGTTGGCAAAGTTCAAGTTCTTTTGCCAGTGGTATGAGTTGGTCGCCGGTGCGCAAGCTGGCACGAAAGAGCTCGGACAGGTCCAGAACGGCCTCTTCGGCCTGCTCCGGGTCTGTCGCAATAAGGCTGGCGATGGTGTTCATGCTGTTAAACAGGAAATGTGGTTGTATGCGTGCTTGCAGCGCAGCCAGGTGCGCCTGCATTTCTGCTTCCCGTTGTTGCTGCCATTGGTGTTGCAGGTAGAAATAGCGCAGAACCATAAGAACAATTAACAGCGCCAGCAACAGTTTTTTGGCAATCGCCAGCCAGTCGATGATCCCTGGCTGAGGGTGCAGAACGTTGTCGGCAAACAGGCTAAAGGCGAGTACGTCCAACATTACGATCGTTGCTATCGCGAGGGTGGCGCGGGGCACTGAAATTCTGGCCAGCCTGTGTCGCAGCAAACAGATCAGCGCAGCGCTGGTAAGGGTGGTCCATTGCACGAACAGCGACAGTAGCGCGAAATAGTTCCAGTCAATCCAGCCATCGCTAGCCTGAACAATAGCCAGCACCAGCACCAGCAGCTCGCTGGTAATAAGCAGCATGAATACCGATCGCACCCGGCACAGATCCGGTACGAAGAAATCCTGTGTGGTGGCCGCTTTGTCCCCGTGCAGGGGAGTCTCTTTTGTCCGGGTCAGAATGCTATACTCCCGCAACGTTCAATGTACCCAGTTCCCGCCAGATAATGCCGGGCTGCCAGCAGGAAAGATAGACCATGACGGATCAGAAAAAACCTGACCAGGCCACAACCTCCGAAAAACCCTGGGGCGGGCGCTTCAGCGAACCCACAGATGCATTCGTGGAACGCTTTACGGCGTCTGTAGGGTTTGATCAGCGCCTGTACCATCACGACATCACCGGTTCCATCGCCCACGCGACCATGCTCGCCGAGGTCGGCGTTCTGACGATGGATGAGCGCGATCTTATTATTGAAGGTCTGAACGGCGTAAAAGAAGATGTTGAGGCCGGGCGCTTTGAATGGTCCGTAAGCCTTGAAGATGTTCATATGAATATTGAAGCCCGGTTAACGGATCGCATTGGTATCACGGGTAAGAAGCTGCACACAGGCCGCAGCCGCAATGATCAGGTGGCCACGGATATCCGTCTGTATCTGCGCGATGAAATTGACGTGATTGCCGAGGAGCTTCGGCGCCTGCAGTCTGGCCTGCTGGATCTCGCCGAACGCGAAGCCGAAACCATCATGCCCGGTTTTACCCATCTCCAGACCGCGCAGCCGGTTACCTTTGGGCACCACCTTCTGGCCTGGTATGAGATGCTGGTTCGCGACGCTGAGCGTCTGCAGGACTGCCGCAAGCGCGTAAACGTGATGCCGCTGGGCGCAGCGGCACTGGCCGGTACCACCTACCCGATTGACCGTGCCATGACTGCCCGGTTGCTGGGCTTCGACCGACCCTCGGAAAACTCCCTGGATTCGGTCAGTGACCGGGATTTTGCCATTGAGTTCTGCAGCTTCGCGGCCTTGCTGATGACGCACATGTCCCGCTTCAGTGAAGAGCTCGTGTTGTGGACTTCAGCGCAGTTTGATTTTATTGATCTGCCGGATCGCTTTTGCACGGGTTCTTCAATCATGCCCCAGAAAAAGAACCCCGATGTGCCTGAGCTTGTGCGGGGCAAAACAGGACGGGTGACCGGCCATCTGATGTCCTTGCTCATACTGATGAAAAGCCAGCCATTGGCGTACAACAAGGATAACCAGGAAGACAAAGAGCCATTGTTCGACACGGTCGATACCATCAAAGGGTGTTTGAAAGCCTACGCCGACATGGTCCCGGCTATTCGTGCCAAAGCCGATAACATGCGCGTAGCGGCCAAGCGCGGTTTCTCGACCGCGACGGATCTGGCGGATTATCTGGTCAAGAAGGGCATGCCTTTCCGGGACGCCCATGAAGTTGTGGGTACGGCAGTGGCTTTCGGTGTCGCCGAAGAACGGGATCTTTCAGATATGACCATCGAAGAGCTCAAGCGCTTTTCTGGCACCATCAGCGAGGATGTATTCGACGTGTTGACTCTCGAAGGCTCGGTTCAGGCCCGTGATCACTTGGGTGGCACGGCACCTGTTCAGGTGCGGGCGGCGGTTGCTCGCGCACGAAGTCTTCTCGGCTGAACCCACCTTGCCCGGATTGGGAAAACCTTTCTCAAGGAGCCGCCTTGACCGTACAGGCAAGACCGATTGCCCTGGATTTTGATGCGGGCATTGATCGCAAAACCCTGCGCCGTCTGCGGGACAGGTTTCTTGTGGTTAATCGCCAGCGCTGGGAAAGGGCGCGCTCATCGCTCACCCATCGGCAGCAGGTGGTGCTTGAGGTTTTGCCGTTGGTGTTTCATACCAATCATCCGGCTCTGCCCGGCTATCTGGACGCTGATTGCCCCTATGGCCTGAGCCACTACCGACCGGAACCGGCAACCATAGGTGCTGCAAGACGGCTGGCGCGTACCTTCAGTATTCGCGACGAAGGCCGGCGCCGGGCTGATCTGGAGGCACTGTTTCTCATGGGTAGCCCTGGTACCCTTGGGCACTCTGTCGCCAGTGACCTGGATGTCTGGCTGTGTCATCGGGACGACCTTCAGGAACCCGGTGTCCGGCGCCTTGAGCGCAAGGCCGCGAAGCTCACAGAGTGGGCCTCTTCCTTTGGCATTGAGCTGCATGTTTTCGTGTTCGCTGCGGCCGACTGGCGGCAAGGCCGGCAGCGCGCTGAGGTGAGTGGTGAAAACTGCGGCAGCGCCCAGCACTACCTGTTGCTCGATGAGTTTTATCGCACCGGGATCCACTTGGGTGGCTGTTACCCGCTTTGGTGGCTCATTCCCTCTGAACAGGAAGGCCGCTATCAGGAATGTGTCAGCAAGCTGGTGGATTACCGGTTTATTCGTGGCAACGAATACATCGATTTCGGCGCAGTGCCTGTCATCCCGGCCAGTGAGTTTCTCGGCGCCGGTGTTTGGCAACTCTATAAGGGCATTGATGCGCCCTGGAAGTCTATCCTGAAGTTGTTGCTTATCGAATGCTACGCGCAGACTCAGGATCAGCCGGTTTTGTCACGGGTGTTCAAGCAGTCGGTATTCAGCGGCATCACCGATGTGGATGTTCTGGATCCATATGTCATGTTGTATCAACGCCTTGAGCAGTGGCTGACCGCAGCAGAAGCCGAGTCGAGGCTGGACCTGGTGCGCCGCAGTTTGTATGTCAAAGCGGGGCTGCCGCTGACCCGGATCGGCGCGGCGGACCAGCAGGGAGCAGAGCCCTGGCGAGGTCGGCTTTTGAGGAAGCTTGTGGCCGGCTGGGAATGGCCGGAAAAACACATCGAAGCGCTGGATAATCGGCAGCGTTGGCGGGCAGAAGAAGTCTCTTCATTGCGCCGCGTGGTGGTGTCGGAGCTAACTCACAGTTACCGGCTGCTCTCCAAAATGGCTCGTGATCACGGCGAACAGTCCGCGATCAGCGCAAACGACATCAACTTGTTGGGCCGCAAACTCTACGCAGCGTTTCAGCGCAAGGCTGGAAAGATTGAGCATATTAATCCGGGACTGGCCCCTTCGCTGACAGAGGAGAATCTTGCATTTCACCATCAGTCAGAGCAGGGCGGCGCAGGAACAGGGTGGTTGTTGTACCGTGATCTGGAAGATCCATCAGACGCCTTCTGGCAGCCTGTTATCCGGCGCTCCGGAAATCTTGCGGAACTCGTGGCCTGGTGCTACTACAACGGGTTGCTGACTCGCTCTACTCGCCTTAACGTCCGTTCCGGGCAGGGCATCGCGTCCGTCAGTGAACTGCGGGAAATGCTGGATGCGCTTACGGGTTTCGTGCCCTTTCCTGTTTTGCCAGCCGGGCGGGAGGCTCTTGCCCGTGGCGTTCACCCGCTGCGCAACCTTCTTCTGGTCAATGTAGGTGTTGATCCGCAATCCCGCCTTACGGAACGTGGGCTGCACAAGCTCAGTGCCAGGCATGATTCGCTGGGGTTCAGTGGCGGGCGTGAAAACCTGGTTATTACCATTGATCAGATCACGCTTAACAGCTGGCACGAGGTCAGCCTTCAGCACTACGCCTCCGGTGATACCCTGATTCAGTGCCTGAAAAATGTCCTTGCTTCAGTTGCCCTCGCTCCCCGCAACGTTCCCGGTATTGAAGTACACGGTCACAATCGGGGTCATGGCAGCGCTATTGCACGGAGGGTGCGGGAGCTGTTTGCCGATGTGTTGCGCCAGTTTTTTGCCGGAGGCACCGGACCACATCCTTTGCGTTACGTGATCGAAATGGATCACCGGTACTTTCTGCTGGAGTTCAGTGGCACCGAACCCGGTTTCATAGCTCTGGAAAGCCGGGCGGCCCTGATGGAGTGTCTTGCTCAGCCCCGGGACGTCTACCTGCCGGTGGTGTTTGATCGCCACGCACTGCTGGACAGCCCGGCTTTGCGGGCTGCCTGCCAAGCCAGTCAGCCGGACAGCATTCAGGTGTTTTACGCTCTTCGGGGCGGGCGCGCGCAGATCCAGGTGATTGATGAGCGAGGTTCGCTGTTCGGCTGGGATCAGCCGATTACCAGTCGCCGCCATCTGCTGACACCGCTGTTGCGATTTCTGGAAAACCTGGTTGAGCGACGCACGCTGCGCAACCGCGAGGGTCCGGTGGCTCTGGCCGGAGTGCGGTGCTATGAATTGGTCGCAAACAACGGCCAATGGCGCCCGGAATATCGGCCGCAAGCCGATACCGGAGCCCCTTTGTCAGGGCTTGAAGTGCAAGCGGTGGGTGTGCAGGAAGGCGATAGCCGAGTTCGCTTTGATCTCTACTGTGGCGAGCAGGAGTTTACGGTACTGCAATACGGTGACCAGCTCATTCCCGCGGTTGCCCATTATATCCACTCACTGCGCCAGAGCCGTGATCGCTATCCGGTTTACCTTACGGATGTGCACCTGCCCCATGATCTGGATCCAAGGGTGTATCAGCAGGATATACAGACCAGCCAGTACCTCTATTACCGGGCTTTTCTGGAGGATGCCCTGAACCATGAGCTGGAAGCGCTTCGATAGCCCTTCGCCCTCGCCGTGCGGGCCGCGGGTCAGGTATACTTTGGTCATTATAAACTCAGGGGTGGCAAGTATGCGCGCGTGGACACTGCCGATCGCGATTCTGGTTGTGGCGGTCACACTCGGTGGCTGTGGCCAGAAAGGGCCGTTATACCGGGAGAATCCGGAAGCGTCAGCCGGCCAGTACCAGACTCCGCTACACGATCAGGAACCTAATGGATCATTTTAACTACCGTGACGGCGAGCTTTACGCCGAAGATGTGGCTGTTTCTGCCATTGCCGAACGCTTTGGTACGCCGGCTTATGTATATTCCCGGGCCACGCTGGAGCGTCATTACAAATCCTACGACGAAGCCCTGAAAAAGCGCGAGCTTCTCGTTTGCTATGCCGTCAAAGCCAACAGTAATCTTGCGGTGCTGAATGTGCTGGCGCGCCTGGGTGCAGGTTTTGACATTGTATCCGCTGGAGAACTGGAGCGCGTTTTGCGTGCTGGTGGCGACGCTGCCAAAGTGGTTTTTTCCGGTGTCGGTAAACAGGAATGGGAAATGCGCCGGGCCCTGGAGGCGGGTGTTCGCTGTTTTAACGTGGAATCCGACACCGAGCTGGACCGGCTAAATGCCGTGGCTGGTGAGCTGGGCGTCAAAGCTCCAGTCTCGCTGCGCGTGAACCCGGATGTCGATGCCGGTACGCATCCATACATTTCCACGGGCCTGAAAGAGAACAAGTTCGGCATCGATATCGCAGAAGCACCGGCTGTTTACGCCCGGGCTGCGGCATTGCCAAACCTGGACATCAAAGGCGTGGATTGCCACATCGGCTCGCAGCTTACATCGATTGCTCCATTCATGGACGCCCTCGATCGCGTATTAGAGCTGGTTGATGCCCTGGCCGAAGGCGGCATTCATATCCGGCACCTGGATATGGGCGGTGGCCTGGGCGTTACCTACGACGACGAACAGCCGCCTGAGCCGTCCGAATATGTTCGGGCTCTGGATGAGCGTATTGGTGATCGTAAACTGTCGCTGATATTGGAGCCGGGTCGGTCAATTGCGGCTAATGCCGGCATATTGCTTACCCGAGTCGAGTTCCTGAAGTGCACGGAACACCGCAACTTTGCGATTATTGATGCTGCCATGAACGATCTGATCCGACCTGCGCTTTACAGCGCCTGGCAGGCTATTGTGCCAGCGCAGCCTCATCAGGACGTTGAAGAAAAGATCTGGGATCTGGTTGGCCCTGTATGTGAAACCGGGGATTTTCTTGGTAAAGACCGGCCTCTCCGGCTCCGGGCTGGCGATCTCCTTGCTGTGCGTTCTGCCGGCGCCTATGGGTTCGTGATGAGTTCCAATTACAACACCCGCAACCGCCCACCGGAACTGATGGTCGACGGAGAGCAGGTGCATACTGTTCGCCGTCGCGAGACCATTGAGGATCAGCTTGCACCAGAAAGCTGCCTGCCGGCATGAGCGGAGAGCGGGAGATGATCCAGCATCGCAGAAGCCAGGGGCCCCTGCTCCGGTTCAGTAAAATGCACGGCCTGGGCAACGACTTTATGGTGGTGGATGCCATCAGTCAGCCTTTTCGGCTGGGCCCTGAGTTGATCCGGGAACTGGCCGACAGGAATTTTGGTATCGGTTTCGATCAGCTGCTGGTTGTAGAGCCTCCCGGTTTGCCGGATGTGGATTTCCGTTATCGCATTTTCAACGCTGACGGCTCCGAGGTGGAGCAGTGCGGCAATGGAGCCAGGTGTTTCGCGAAGTTTGTCCGTGATCAGCGCTTGACCAACAAAAAGAACGTTCGGGTCCAGACCGCCGCAGGAGTGATTGAGCTGCGGGTAGGCAAAGACGGCATGGTGATGGTCAACATGGGTGTGCCTGAACTGAGCCCGGCGGCTATTCCTTTCGACGCTGAACAACGCAAAAACGTGTACACCCTGGAAACGGGTGCGGGAGTGGTTGAGCTCAGCGCTGTTTCCATGGGTAATCCTCACGCGGTTATTCTGGTTGATGATGTGGATACAGCGCCGGTTGCAGATTTGGGGCCACTTCTTGAAAGCCACCCCCGGTTCCCGTCCCGCGCCAACATCGGTTTTTTGCAGATAGTCAGCCGCAGCCATGCACGCCTCAGAGTCTATGAACGTGGTTCGGGCGAAACCCTGGCGTGTGGCAGCGGCGCCTGTGCTGCCGTGGTGGCCGGGTGTTTGCGTGGCCTGCTCGACAAGCGCGTAGAGGTGGATTTGCGCGGGGGCCGGCTGGTCATTGAATGGCAGGGTGAAGGGACGCCTGTTATGATGGAAGGGCCCGCCACAAGTGTATTTGAAGGGCAGTTACGACTGCCCGGTGAGCCAGGTGGTAATCGGCGCCGAAGGCCCGGCCGCCCACACAAACAACGGATCTGAAAGCCAGGAGAGCACGATGACAGACCAAACGGCCCAACAGAAGGCCGGTGAGCTCACCCGGGAAGACGTGGCTGAGTACCTGAAAACCAATCCGGATTTTTTTATTGATCAGGATGACCTTCTGCGCAGCCTGACCCTTCCACATGACAGTGGCCGGGCAATCTCTCTGGTTGAACGCCAGGTGCATCTGTTCCGTGAGCAGCGGGACACACTGCGACATGAAATGGCCGAGCTGGTTTCTATCGCCCGTCACAATGATCGCCTGTTTGAAAAAAGCAAACGTTTGCTGATGCAGGTGATTGAAGCCCGCAATCTAGTGGATATGGCATCCACCATTGATGACAGCATTCGCGGTGACTTCGGGCTGGACGCCGCATCGGTGATCCTGTTTACCGACGCGGAAGTGCCCGGCAGCTCTCAGGGCGCGCTTCATGTTGTGAGTCCGGCGGAGGCCCGGAATCGTCTCGGCAACTTGCTGGAAGGCAGCAAGGCGGTGTGTGGCCAGTTCCGGGAGAGTGAGCGTGAATTTCTGTTTCCGGATCGGGACGAGCCCATTGCATCGGTTGCTCTGGTGCCTTTACGACACGACGATCTGGTGGGGGTTTTCGCCGTTGGCAGTTGCCAGTCAGGCTATTTTGACCAGAGTATGGGCTCGCTGTTCCTCAGTTATATCAGTGACACCCTCAGTCGGCTTCTGCCACCTATGGTTCAGCGCCATACCGCTACCCCACCGGTAACCGACCTAGCGACGGAGTCACGCTAGAGTGACCGCTGTACCCGTAACGGCTCAATTACCCCACGAGCTGAGCGGGTACATGCGTGATTTTATCCAGCACCTTGCATCTGAAAAACGCCATTCTCCCCGAACCTGTGACAGCTACCAGCGTGACCTGAATCGGCTTGCCGCCTGGCTTGTCGAACAGGACAACACGCAATGGCGGTCCGTCAGCGGTTATGATCTGCGCCGCTACGTAGCCAACCTCAGCCGCCAAGGGCTCAACGGGCGCAGCATTGCCCGCCATTTGTCAGCCATAAGGCGGTTTTATCAGTATCTGTTGCGGGAGCGGCTGGCCACGGACAATCCGGCTTTGGATATCCGAGCGCCAAAAAGCGGCAGACGCCTTCCTGCAGTAGCCGACGTGGATCAGCTTAACTATCTTCTTGATGCCTCGCCTGATGACCCACTGGAAGTGCGCGACCGGTGCATGTTTGAACTTATGTATTCCTCTGGTTTACGTCTGGCGGAACTGGCCAGCCTGGATGTCGACGCTGTTGACTGCCAAGGCGGTGAGGCTCGGGTGGTGGGTAAAGGCAGTAAAACACGACTGTTGCCGGTAGGCGGGAAGGCGCTGGAAGCGATAGCCCAGTGGATGCCCATCCGCGCCGGGCTGGCTCCCGAGGCAGAGAAAGCCCTGTTTGTAAGCCGTCGTGGCGATCGCCTGAGCCATCGCAGTATTCAGGCTCGCCTGAGCCGGTGGGGGGTGGTCAAAGGCGCTGACCAGAAGCTCCACCCGCACATGTTGCGGCATTCATTTGCCAGCCACATGCTTGAATCCAGCGGAGATTTGCGCGCGGTACAGGAATTGCTGGGTCACGCGGACATAGCTACTACACAAGTCTATACTCATCTTGATTTCCAGCATTTGGCTCGGGTTTATGATCAAAGTCACCCCAGAGCGCGCCGGCGCCATTCGCGTGGCTCTGACGACCAGAACTCCGGACAGGAAGGAAACAACTGATGTCATCGGATCAATCCTGGAAAGAAAAATATTTCCAGGAGCTTGAGGTTGCAGAACACAGGGAGGCGCATTGGAAGGCTGAACGCAATTCGCTTGAGCGCATGCTTGTGCGCACGTGCCTCGCATCCGAAGGCCAGGCGCCCGATCTCGATCGTTTGCTTGCCCGTGTTCGATCTGACTTGCGCAAGAACAAGGTTGAGGTGGATAGTTGGAAAGAGCTGCAGGAGCAGATAGATCTCCAGGTCGCGCTGTTGGATGATGTGCCTGCCCGAAACGACAATAATCGGCCCGCTCTCGCTGTCGAAGCGGTTTCTGATTCAAAGCTTGTAGCCGAAACCATGCATGAGGCGGAACTCCCGAATGACGCGCCCGATGTCGGAAGCCAAAGCCAGCGGCTTCGGATCGCCCGACGTGTTGGTCATCTTCTGGGACAGCTGCTTAGCCAGGTTTCATTGGAGCCCGAGGCCGAGAAGCGGGCGAGAAACCTTCAAAGGGCGCTGCTGTCCAGCGATAACTGGGACGAGCTGCGGGATGGGCTGAATCAGGTTGCGGATCTTATTGTCGCGGCCGTTACCCGCAGTCAGAGAGAGTTTGAGGCCTTTCTCAAGCGCCTTGATAAGCGGCTTGAGGCGTTGCAAGATCATTTTTCTGCGCAATCATCCGCGCAGTCAGGCCGGCAAGCAGCCGCAGAAACGCTTGATCGAAACATCCGTGAAGAAATAAAGCTGGTTGGCCGGCACATCGAAGCGAGTGATGATCTTCAGGATCTCAAACAATCCGTCAGTCGCCACTTGGAGTTTATAGGCCAGGCGGTTGGTCGTTTTCGAGTAGAGGAAACAGAGCGGGAAAAAATGCTCTCCGAACAGCTGCTGGCCGTGCAGGAAAAAGTGGCGGTTATGGAGGCACATTCAGAACGGATGCTGGGGCAAGTGCGCAAGGAACGTGAGCGGGCTATGACAGACCTCCTTACGCAGTTGCCCAATCGGGAAGCCTGGCAGGAACGCTTGTCTTTCGAGTTCAATCGCTGGAAGCGTTACCAGTACCCACTGACCGTGGGAGTTCTGGATATAGATCTTTTCAAACGGGTAAACGATTCGTATGGCCACAAAGCCGGTGACAGAGTGCTTCAGTTGGTGGCAAGAGAAATCAAACACCGCTTACGCAACACCGATTTCGCGGCCCGCTTTGGTGGTGAGGAGTTCGTGCTGCTGTTTCCGGCGACATTGCCAGATGCCGCCCTGGTTGTGATGGATAAGCTCCGGGCTCATATCAGTGCGCTACCGTTTCATTTCGGGGGTGACCCTGTAACGATCACCTTCTCTGCAGGCCTGGCGGGATTTGCCCCGGTCGATACCGAAGAAACTGTCTTCGACCGCGCGGATCGTGCGCTCTATTCCGCAAAGAATGAAGGCCGAAACTGCGTCAAGATCAGCCCGACGCCAAGTTAACGCAGATCGATTGATCGCAGCGGCCATATTGCCTTAATGTCGCATGATAGCATCCAGTTCGTCGATCACCTCCGCCCAGTCACTGTCATCTTCCAGGCCTTCTTCCAGAAGCTGAGACTGACTTTCAGACCAGAAAGGCGCATCTTGCAGGGCAATTTCACGGGGTAAGGGAGAATAGCGAGCGGTAAACGCTTCTATGCTCTTGTCATCTGATGGTAGCCCGAGCTGATCAAAAAGAGTGCTCAAGTTGTGTTTGCTTGTGTCCATGAAGAGCTTCTCCCGATTAACCACTGCCTGAATGAAATTTCATACATTTGCAGGTATTGTTCCCTGAAATGTAGTGCAACCTCTGAGGATATCCAGTGAAGGCCACCCTTCTGTTTGTATCTTGCTGGCTGTTGCTGGTTTTTCAAACCACGGCGTTGGCAGACCCACCCCAAGCCTCACCTGCGCCGGTTCTGGGTAGCAAGGATCTGAATTGGGTCGGTGAACAGGATAGCCTCAGGGTTGGCGTGCGTGCGGATCAGGTACCGCTGGTTTTCGATACCGGAAATGGGCACCTTGCCGGCACCTATATCGACTATCTTGCGCTGCTTTCAAGCAAGCTGGGCTTGCCGATTGATCCGCTCGTCATCAGCAGAGGCGCCAGTGCGGAGGCAGTACCCGACCAACCGGCAATCGATGCGCTGCTGACGACGAGAGTGCCGGGTACACCGGTGCCTGATGGACAACGTTTTACCAGCCCTCTGATGTCACTCACCTATGGCCTGTTCGTCAGTGCAGGCGACGCCGCAATCCGCTCTCTCGCCGACCTGGAGGATGGTCGCATAGCGGTGATTGAAGGCGATCCCAATCAGTACACCATGCTCGATTCAGTAGAAAGTTTTACCCCGGTGCCTGTTCAGAGCTTGAGTGAGGCTGTCAGTCATGTGTTGTCCGGCCAGGCCGACGCTTTTCTTGGCCCGGTACCTGTGGTGTCGGATTATCTTCAGTCGGCAATGATCAATGGTATTGGCCTGTCCGTTTTACTCGATCAGAAGTCGGTGGACGTAGTCTTTCAGGTGGATGAGAGCAACGGCCAGGTGTTTCGTGTTCTGAATCAGACGGTAGAGGCGATCAGCCATAATGAACATCGGGTTATAAGGCAATCGTGGCTGCAGGTGGATCTGTCTGAACTGGAACAGAGCGGGGTAGAACTCTCGGCTTCCGATGTCGACTGGCTAAGGCGCCATCCGGAATTAAAGGTTGCCTATCGCTCTGACTGGCCACCGTTTGAGTATGCTCAGGACGGGCGTGCTACCGGCCTTGTGCCTGATCTCGTCGCACGCCTGGAAAATCAGCTGGGGGTCAGGTTCGACAACACAATTCTGGAAAGTCGCGTCGTTGCCGAGCAGGCTCTGATTTCCAAAAAGGTGGACATTCTGCCCGGCCTGTCTCGCACGCCGCGAACAGAGGAGTCGTTTCTTTTTACCCGTGCCTACGTGAACGTGCCGATTGCACTGGCTATACGGGATGATGGGCGTTTTATCGGGGATTTGCGGGAACTGCGCAACGAGCGAGTGGGAGTGGTGAACCGTCATGCGGCGCATGACTACCTGCTTATCAACCACCCGAATCTGGACCTTTACCCTGTCGCAACGGTAGAGGATGGGCTGCTGGCGCTCTCCAATGGCGATCTTGATGTCATGGTGACCCACATTCCCGCAGTCAGCTATACGGTTGCCAGGCTGGGCCTGTCCAACCTGAGGATTACCAGCATCACGCCCTACCAGTATGATCTTCGGCTTGCGGTTCGCAAAGACAGTCCGGAGTTGCATCGTATTCTGAATAAGGCACTGGGTAGCCTTGAGCCAGCTGAAACCGAGGCGATCTACAACCGGTGGATCCATCTCGATATTGAGCAGGAAGCCGATTACACCGTGGTTCGCCGGGTAGTGCTTATCGCTATCGTGGTAGTGCTTATCTTTCTTTACTGGAACCGCAAGCTCTCACGGGAGGTGGACGAGCGGATCCGCTCTGAAAATGCGCTGCGCCGCAGTGAAGATGAGCTGCGGGCAGCGAAGCTGGAGGCGGAACGGCTGGCCCGGGAGGCGGAGGCAGCAAGCCGGACCAAAAGTGAGTTTCTGGCCAATATGTCCCATGAAATCCGGACACCCATGAATGCGGTGATCGGCTACTCGGATCTGTTGAGCAATACCGTTACCGACCCTCAGCAACGCAACTATCTGGATGCCATCCGGGCGGGCAGTCGCAGCCTGTTGATGCTGATTAACGACATTCTTGATCTCTCTCGTATCGAAGCCGGGAAAATGCGCTTGGATTACTCACCGGTATCGGTACGCCGCCTGCTTGACGATGTTCGCCACATCTTCGATTTGCGTGCGCGGGAGCAGGGCATCACGCTGGAGGTGAGTGTCAGTTCAGACATGCCTGCTACCATGATGCTTGATGAAACCCGATTCCGTCAGGTGTTATTCAACCTTGTCGGTAACGCCATAAAGTTCACCCATGAGGGGGGAGTGGCCGTGCGGGCAACTGTTAGGTTAGCCAAGGGTAAAACGGGGAAAACTCAGGAGCACCAGACCTACTGTCTTTCGGTCAAGGTAACGGATTCCGGCATTGGAATCCCTTCCGATCAGCGCGACCGGATCTTCGACGCGTTTGAGCAACAGGAGGGGCAGAATACCCGCCGCTACGGAGGCACAGGGCTGGGGCTCGCTATCAGTCGTAAGCTGGCCCAGATGATGGGTGGGGAGCTGGAAGTGGAAAGCGAGCAGGGGAATGGTTCGGTGTTTACGCTCACCTTGCCCCAGGTTGAAGCGACCGGCGAACAGGCAGAGGACGAAGGTGAGACCAAGGAGTCCGAACGATTACTGGCGCAGACATTGAGTATGCAGGAGCGGGGTTGGCTGAGAGAGCAGCTGACGGCAGACTTTGGCAATGAATGGGAAGCCGTGCGCGAAAGCGGTGATCCGGAAGAGATGAGAGCGTTTGCGCTCCGCGTGCTGGAATGGGGTCAGCGGTACCGCTCCCGGTCAGTAACCAGCTTCGGGGAAAAACTGCTGGCAGATGTAGAAGCTTTCAATCTTGACGCCGTCAACAGTGCGCTTGAAGCGTTTCCAAAACTGCTGGGGCGAGCGGACTAAATAAACTTGCCGATACATCGCGCGGCAGGGTTATAAACAGTCGAATTGAGAACGGCGATCAAAAGCGACAGAGACCATGTCGTAGCCGGAATCAGACAGGCTACGAACCAGTTCCCGGTCTTTCAGCAGGGCCATGCAGACTTTGTGAACGCTGGCCTGGAGTTGTTCCGATGCGGGCTGAGTGGCCGCAAGGCGAAAATCCACGATCAGGTACTTGCGCTCGATCGCGGCAGAAACCGGAACATCCTCACGCTCGACGCTTTCATAGCCGATGTAGGTTGCATGATCCTGAGGGAAAACCTGGCTCATCACGATATCCAGATTTTCCGCCTGGACGGCTGGCGCAAAAAGCAGCGTTGCCACGGCTGCAGTGCGGATCAGATTCTGGATCTTCATGGTGTTGGCTCCCCGGAAGACTCTCCGGAACAAATGTAACGCAATGTAATGTTTGGTTACTGTGGATTATTGCAAAGACGACCGTTAATTACGCGGGGTTTGACTGATTTTTTTCAATTGTTTGCAGTTTGCATACATTGGGCCGCAGGGTTCTGTGTGCGTGGGGCTCCCCTGGCGTTGATCTATCAACTATTATGAAACGAAAATCGACGGCGGGAGAATTGCCATGTATCAGCTCGTATTCAAGGGTGAATGTGCCCCCGGCATTGAAATGGCGACGGCGCGCCGCAATGCTCGCACGCTTTTCAAGGCCAGTGTTGAGCAGGTAGACCGCATGTTCAGCGGCAGCCCGGTGGTCATCCGGAACAAACTGGATGAAGATCAGGCCGAAAAGTATCGGGCGGTGCTGAGAAAACACGGCATGATCGCCTATGTTCAGCCCATGCCCGGAAGCCAGTCGCAGGCAAAGCCAACGGTCCGGTCGGCCAGCGCCGCGCATGAGCCCGCGAAAACCGTTTCCCAACCTGTCAGCGCAACGCCCCGGGCTGGCACTCCAGATGTTGCTCCGGGTAATCGCTTGCCAGTAGCCGGTGACAAGGTAGATGACATTCTCACGGGATCGGCGCTCGGGCTCGATCCCGTCGGTGTAACTCTGGTTGAGCCGCAAGTGATAGAATCGCCGATGTTCCAGCACCTGGAAGACTGGACGCTGGCGCCGGCTGGCAGTGACATAGGTGTTGAGCGGGATCTGCCCCCACCCATTGTGCCGGACGTTTCGCACCTCTCGTTGGTAGATGACGAGCCAGACAACAAGTGAGTATGGGATTTATGGGATCGGCCAGGTTTTGAAACGATTATCCGAACTGCCCCCCGTCTGTCTGGTTTTAGCACTCCTTGTATCGCTTCCGGCTGCGGCCGCTGATAGCGCCGCTGAACGTCCCCGGGTTGGCGTTGTGCTCAGCGGCGGCGGAGCCAAAGGTATGGCCCACGTAGGCGTACTTCGGGTGCTGGAAGAAATGCGCATTCCGGTGGACATGGTGGTAGGAACCAGCGCAGGCTCGGCGGTGGGCGCTCTCTATGCCTCGGGTATGTCGGTAGCGGAAATCGAGCAGCGCTTTATCAGGCTGGACTGGTTATCGAGCTTTCGGGATGACCCCGGCCGGGCTTACAAGCCGGTTCGCCGGAAGCAGGTAGACTGGCGATTTCCTGTGGCGCCGGGGCTCGGTGTCAGCCTGGATGGTCTGCATCTGGGTGCCGGCATTATCGCCGGCCAGAATCTTGGTTTTATCCTCAACGAGCTGACCCGCAGCGTTGCGCTGGTTGAAGATTTCGATCGCTTACCCATTCCCTTTCGTGCAGTTGCAACCGACCTGGAAACCGGTGACATGGTGGTAATTGGCCTTGGTGATCTGGCTACGGCCGTGCGAGCAAGTATGAGCATCCCCGGTGTGTACGCTCCGGTCAGTCTTGACGGCCGTTTGCTGGTGGATGGCGGCATTGCGAATAACCTGCCGGTGAGTGTCGCCCGTGACATGGGCGCCGACGTCATTATTGCGGTTGATATAACCGATGAACTGATGGGGCCGGATCAGCTGCGGGAAGCCTTCTCTGTATTCGGCCAGCTAACCACCATCATGACCCGGCGCAACGCAGATCAGCAGCTCAAGTTGCTGGGTGACAAGGACGTGCTCATCCGGCCAGATCTGGAAGGCTACGGCTCGGCTGATTTCTTTAACGCCCCGGCATTGTTTGAACTGGGTGCCAGCGGCGCTCGAGCGCATGCGGTGGAACTCAACCCTCTGGCTGCGTCAAACGAGGCCTGGCATGCATACCGGTCGCGACTGGCCTCTGTCAGCCACAGCGCAGGACTGATCGTCGGCATTGAGATTGAGCATGATCGCCGGCTGGGCCAGGAATTCATCCGGGAGCGAATACGGCAAAAAATTGGCGAACCTCTGGATGTAGGCGAACTGGAAACAGATCTGAACCGCATATACGGGCTGGGTTATTACGAAACCGTGTCTTACTCCCAGTCGCCATCACCAGATGGAACGCTTTTAACCATTAAAGTTAAAGAGAAAAGCTGGGGGCCCAATTACCTGTCTTTTGGTTTGAACTACGAGGACAATTTGGACGGCGATACCCGGTTTAATCTCGCGGCTTCCCTGCGAATGACCGAACTGAATGAACTCGGTGCTGAGTGGCAGACAGGAGCCCAGCTGGGTACGGAACCGCGCGTCCGAACCCAATGGTATCAGCCGCTCGATTATGGTTATGAGCGTTTTTTGCTGGCGGGTGCTGAATATTCGCGCGACACAGTCAGCGTATATGACTCCGGAGGTGAGCGTGTTGCAGAGCTGGATGTGACACTCCGTCAGGCGGATCTTGGCCTCGGAATGGAGCTAGGTGGCAACGCCGAGGTCAGCTTCACCTACGCCCGCGGGTATGCCACTGTAGACAACCAAATTGGTGCGGCGGTCGCGCCCGAGGACGCGGTTCATCAGGGTTATGTCAGCCTTCAATTGGTGCACGACTCTCTCGACGATGCCTTCTTCCCGCAAGAAGGAGCGTTTGCCGGAATCCGTGGCCGTGTCGAGCGTGAAGACCTGGGTTCCGATCGGCATTTCGACTCGATAACGGGTATGGCGCTTGGTACGGGAAGCTGGAAGAGGTTTACCCTGACAGGACTGCTCTATGCTCATACGGTGACCCGCGGGGATGCGGGAATTGAAAATACGGTGCGCCTGGGTGGTTTCCGGCGTTTATCCGCCTACTCTCCGGGCCAGATTACGGGCGACAGTGCGGCTATGGCGTCTGTTTATGCCCGCCAGACATTCGGAGGCCCGATTACGCCATGGTTTGCAGGAATGGGGCTGGAGACAGGAAACGCCTGGGAGTCGCTCAGTGATGCCGGGTGGAACAGCTCGGTAAAATCCTGGAGTATCTTTGCGGGCGTGGACACTTTCCTCGGCCCGGTACAGGTGGCAACGGCGTACAGCAATAAGGACAGCTGGGCGGCTTACCTGAATATTGGTTTTTCGTTTGCCCAGATTTTCTATTGAGTAAGCCCGGCAAGGGTTTCTGTACCTGCAGCAGCCTCACGTACTTGCTGGCACTGCTGAATGGCATAGCGGCGGAGTACGGAAGCAAGCCGGTCTTCGTCTCTGTCCCTGATCGCGCTGATGGATTCACGCATGTGCGCCAGATTATCCTCCAGGACTCGCTTGCCTCCCCGATTGAAGGCAACGAAGGCACAGCGCCTGGCCGATGGCCAGAGATCATCGATTGCCGAGAGAATAAAATAATTGTCGGCGTAAGCCAGAGAAGCCTTGGTGTATTCAACACCCAGATCCAGAAACGCCACCAGATCATTCCTGCTGAAACAGCTTTCCATTTGTTGGTACAGCTGCTCCAGCCGCTCAAGATCCTCCGGTTGCCATTGCCTGGCAAGCTTTCGGCCGGTGTGGGTCAGGTACAACTCCAGCGTTTCGTAAAGGCTGTGCACAAAATAATCGTCCAGTGTTGTAACAAACGCGCCTTTGCGGGGCACGTTATTCACCAGGTGGCGCTTTTCAAGAAGTAGCAGACCCTCACGAATTGAGCCATTGCTGACTTCCATCTGTTTGGCCATGGCTGACTCGTAAATCCTCTCTCCGGAAGCAAGCTGGCCGAAAACAATCAGGTTCTCTATGTGGCGGGCGACCTGTTCGGTCAGTGTAACTTTGGGTTTGAAGGCCGTCATTGAAGGTGTTCACTGAGCTCGATTAGCGGAATGAGAGAAGAATAGTCGCATATTCTCTCGTTTGGGAGCCAGCATCCATGAACTGCCTACAGCAAAGGTGCAAGCAAGCGAACCGCCCGGCAGGTAAGCCGAAACAGAATAGAGCGGCCCTCATAGTCGTGTTCAGTCATCTTGCGGCAATGGATGAGGTCTTCTGTGAGCATGGAGTCCACGTCGGACACAAAAGACTCGGAGGTATTGATCGCCATGATTTCGAAGTTGAGACGCATGGATCGGTTATCGAGGTTTGCGGTGCCTACGGCCGCGTAGTGCGTGTCGACCAGGACCACCTTCTGGTGCATGAAGCCGGGTTGATACCGATAAATGCCAATGCCGGCCTGATTAGCCTGCAGCAGGTACGAGTACGCCGCCAGGCGGACAAGCTGACTGTCCGATTTTTCCGGGATGATGATTCGCACATCCACGCCGCGAAGAGCAGCCAATTGCAGGGCATTCACGACCTGCACATCCGGAACAAAGTACGGTGAGGCAATCCAGATGCGGGACTGAGCATTGTTAATGCAGTTAAGAAAAAACAGCGTGCAGGTCTCCCAGGTGTCTGCAGGGCCGGTGGGGAGTACCAGAACCTGCTCCTCTCCTGATTTATTACCTTCAGGGGCCCAGTCCAGATCCGGGAATTCATCACTGGCCCAGTTCCAGTCTTCCAGCCAGGCAAGCTGTAACCCTGTCACAGCGGGGCCTTCTATCTGGCAGTGAGTATCCCGCCAGGGCTCCTGGTCGTTCACGGCGCCAAGATACTCATCGCCCAGGTTGATGCCCCCGACAAAGCCGATCCTGCCATCACAGACCAGCAGCTTGCGGTGGTTGCGGAAATTTATCTGCAACCGGCGGCGCCGGATGTTGCCATCGCCAAATGAAGCAACCCGGGCGCCGGCTTTTGCCAGTCCTTTCAGGTAGGTGCGGGACAGCCCGAAGCTGCCTACGTCATCGTACAGGAACCATACCTGCACACCTTCTGAGAGCTTCTGTTCAAGAATGGTTTTGATGCGCTGGCCAATCTTGTCGGAACGCACGATGTAGAATTCTAGAAGAATATAGGACGTTGCGTTCTCCATGGCTGTAATCAAGGCATCGAAAGTCGCCTCGCCATCGCGCAGCAGTGCGCACCGGTTTCCTTCGGTAAAGGGCTGTCGCCCGAGTTTGCAAAGAACCTGCAGTTGTTTGTCGAGTTGCCTCTGCTCCGGGGTGGAGATAGAAGTTTGCTGTTGTTCAAAACTGTTGAGAAGTTCGGAGAGAGACTGATCTCCCATACGGCGTGCTTTGATATACCCGCCGAAACGTGAGCGGCCAAAGACCAGAAACAGCGGCACAGTGATATAGGGCAGGCCCAAAAGGCCGACAATCCAGGCGATGGCGCCCTGGGTGGTGCGGTAAGTCAGTAAAATACGATAAATACAGGCAGCAGAACCCAGATAGAGAAGGGTGACTGCGACTGCCAGTATTGAGGTGTCAGGCATCATTGATCGGGTTCCCGGGTAAGGTGCTGGGCACGGTACTGAGCCGGTGCAATACCTGTCCAGCGTTTGAAAGCTCGACTGAACGCGCTCAGCTCAGAGAATCCCAGAAGAAAAGCGATTTCCCCAAGAGCGTAGTGATCAGAAGCTACGTAGCGCAGGGCTTTGTCTTTTCGCACCTGCTCCACGAGTTCATGAAAACCCAGCCCTTCTTTTTTAAGCCTCCGATAGAGAGTCTGACGACTCATGTGGCACTGCCGGGCCAGGGTGTCTGCATCAATCTTGTCGGTCGACATTTGCCGCGATATCAGTTTGCGGATTTTGCGGCCGAATGAACGCCGGGTTTGCAGTCGTGCCAGTAGACCATTGACCTGTCGGAGGACGGCTGAATACACATAAGGGTTGCGGTGAGGAATCGGGTGGCTCAGGTGGCGGCTGCTGAATGCCAGCCGGGTTGCTGATGCGCCGAAAGTGACAGGGCCTCTCAGCAGTTTTTCATATTTGTCCGCGTAATCCGGGCGCGGGTGAGCAATTTCTGCCCATTCGGCCTGAATTCCGGAATAAATGAAATGTCGAGTACGGCACAGGGCTGCAGCCAGAGTGCGATCCATATCCTGACGGCAGTAATGCTCTGGTGAATCCGCCTGCCAGGTCAGAATGGCCTGATCGCCGGTCTGCTCGAAGCTCAGAGTTACCGATTCGTTGATCAGCCTGTGCAGGCGCACATACTGGGTTACCGCCTCGCCCAGAGTGTCGCAATTAAAGAAGACATGCCCAACCAGGCCCATGCGTTCCGGGTCGATAATCTGCCCGGCATTCAGTCCTATGGCCGGGTCCCCGGTGACTTTTTCGGCGTGTTCCCAAAGTTTGTAGTGCGCCTGAGCAGGCACGCGCCGGTCAGGGTCCTCCAGCGCTGACATATCCAGACCGATAAGTTCCTCTACGCGACGGCTGTCAAGAACCCCCTGGCGGCTCAGGTAATGAACCAGTGCCAGCGTGCTGGAGGCAGCAACGAAGAGTGTCGTTGTGGTGTCCTTTGGCGCAGTGTTCACATTAACCGTCTCATTAACGGGTTGTCATGGATGCTGATACAAAATGTCAAACGAGTGGGACAGTCTGTCAACGGGTTTTGCCTTCTTGAACGATAACATTTATTCATCAGGTTGAAGTAATTGGAAGGCCAGCCGGGAGGCTTTTATGGAACACGAAATTTTTGTACCCCGTACCCAACGTGAGCGTGAAAATGTTGTGGCACTTGCTGAGTACTTGAGCGACATTTATTGCTGCTAAGTATTCAGGAGCAACATTTATAACCTTCGGACCGGGCTTTGCCCGGTCTTTTTTTGCCTCAAGAAAACCCTCACCTTCTTTTGCTCCACTTGCTCGTGTTACTGGCAGTGTTACTGTATTGGCACTCAAACAATACTATCCCTGACGGAGATTGCCTGCCTATGAGCGTTAAACTGAACCATAGAATTACCGGAGAAGGGCCCCCCGTGATCCTGTTACACGGCGTGTTCGGGTCTCTCGAGAACCTTGGCGGTATTGCGCGGAAACTGCATGGCGAGTGGCAGGTCCATGCCCTGGATCAGCGTAACCATGGCAGCTCCCCCCATACGGATACCATGGATTACCCTTCTATGGCAGCGGATGTGGTGGCGTATATGGATGAGCAGGGGATCGAAAAAGCCTGCCTGTTGGGGCATTCGATGGGCGGAAAAGTCGCCATGCAGGTTGCTTTGCAAGCACCTGAACGCGTCGAGAAACTGATTGTTGCAGACATTTCGCCCGTGTCTTACAAGGCTGGCCACGACGCCATCCTCGACGGATTGAAACAGATCGACTTGAGTAATGCGCGTTCGCGCAGGGATGCTGATGCACAGTTGGCCCAGTTTGTGGAGATGGCAGCTACTCGGCAGTTTTTGCTTATGAACCTTGAGCGCATCCCGAAGGAGGAGCAGACCAGTGATGGCGCGGTGTATCGGTGGCGCCTGAACCTGAATGCGATCGAAGCCTGCTACGCCAATCTGGCCAAGGCGCCCGAAGCAGGTGCCCCTTTTAACGGCCCGGTTCTGTTTCTGAAAGGTGCCGATTCCGCTTATATCCAGGAAAAACACCGGGATGAGATCTACCGGCTGTTTCCGCATGCTCAGTTAAACGTTATTGAGGGCGCCGGGCACTGGCTGCACGCTGAGAAAACGGACACGTTTGTAGCGCTTTGCCGGCGGTTTCTGGAAGGTCGTGATGCAGATTGAACACCGGTAACAAGGAACGGATAACGGGCAGGCTTAAAGTATGAAGTACTTAATGGCAGGTTTACTGGTTTTATTCCTCTTGCTGGGTGGGTTTCTCCTGGCGCCGCCACCTATCGACGCCCAAGCATGGCAGCCGCCGGTACCTGAACCCATGACCGGTTTGCTGGCACCTAATGAACACCTGCGCGAAGCAGAGTTGTTGGCGCTGGGGCAGGTCTATGGGCCTGAAGACACAACCGTCAACTCGGACGGCGTGGTTTTTGCGGGAACCCAGGACGGGTTCATTGTGCGCGTGTTTCCGGACGGTCGAATTGAAAACTGGCTTTCCACAGAAGGCCGTCCCCTTGGGATGGTATTTGATCCAGAGGGGAACCTGATTGTTGCCGATGCCTGGAAAGGGCTTCTCTCTATCACGCCGGATGGCGATATCACGGTGCTTGCCACTGAGGCTGAAGGCGTTCCCTTCCGGTTCACCGACGATGTTGATATTGCAGCCGATGGCCGGATCTATTTCACCGATGCCAGCTCCCGCTTCTACCAACCGGACTACCAACTCGACCTGTTGGAAATGAGGCCCCATGGCCGGCTCCTACGGTACTCCCCGAAAACCGGTGAGACAGAAGTTCTGCTGGGCAACATGCACTTTGCCAACGGTGTTGCCGTGGCACCGGGCGGCGATTATGTGCTGGTAAACGAAACCTGGAAGTACCGCATTCTGCGCTACTGGATCAACGGCCCCAAAGCCGGCCAGTCGGAGGTGTTTGCGGACAATCTGCCCGGGTTCAACGATAACCTTGCGGTGGACGAACAAGGCCGATTCTGGGTGGCGTTTCCTGCGCCACGCAATGCCAGTATTGATAGCTTGCATCCTACCCCCTGGCTTAAGGAACTGGTCGCCAAACTGCCGCAAAGCCTGCAGCCCGCACCCATGGAATATGGTCTCGTTGTGGCGTTCGACAGTGAGGGCAATGTGATCACCAGCCTTCATGACACCAGTGGTACGCACCTTCAGGAAATCACGTCAGTGAATCCCCATGATGGTTATCTGTACTTCGGTTCACTTCACAATGACCGCATAGGGCGCTTGCCGTTGCGTGATATTCCGGGCCTTGGAGAGCCTTAATGACAGAGCAAAAACCAATACATTGGGATCTTCCCGACCCCTTCACTCTTGAGATTCTGGTGGTCGAAGACGATACCGACGAGCTTGGGCATGCCAATAATGTGGTTTATGTGCGCTGGCTGGAAGATATCAGTTGGGCGCATGTCAAGAGCCTGGGTATGACTTGGGAACTGCATGAGGCCACGGGCAAGGCCATGGCGATCACCCGTACCGAGATTGATTATCTTGCGGCCGCCAACCCCGGTGATCGGCTGATCATGGGCACCTGGCTCACCGGCTTTGATGGCCGCTTCCGTTCTGAGAGACAGTTCCAGCTGGTACGCCCGAAAGACGGGAAAACTCTGGTTCGGGCGGTGTCGACCCATGCCTGTGTCGATCTCAAAACCCAGCGCCCCTCGCGCGCACCGAAAGAGTTTGCAGATATTATGGCTGCAGCCTGTGTTAGCGGAGGAAAAGGCCTGTAGCCTGTCTGAGTCACTATTGCCCGCAACTTCTGGTAACCTGAAGTACGACAGAATATCCCGTCGCAATCCGTCACTATCAGCGCCCTATTCCGGAGATACCCATGGATACATCTATTGATCAGCATTCCGAATCGTCCATGAAAAAGGTGGTCTACCGCCAGTTTGGTGAGCGTGATGTTCTGCAGGTCGTAAGCTCGGATATGCCTTCACCGCAAGAAGGCGAAGTTCTGATCCGCGTTCACGGTGCCGGGCTGAACCCCATCGATTGGAAAACCCGCAAAGGGTTCGGGTTTGTGGCGCAGCAGATTGAAAGCTCGCTGCCGTGGACACCGGGATACGATGTGGCCGGGGAAGTGGTTGCCATCGGAGATGGCGTAACGACTTTGGCGCCCCGAGATCGGGTCATGGGAATGATTGGCTTTCCGCTGGATGGTGGAGGCTATTCCGAGTATGCCCTGGCAAGGGCGGATGAGCTGGCTATCGTGCCGGAAGAACTCGATCTGGTAACGGCAGGGGCGCTGCCACTCGCGGCGCTAACCGCCTGGCAGGCACTGTTTGAAGTGGCCAAGCTTGAGCCCGGGCAAAAGATTCTGGTGCACGCGGGCGCCGGAGGCGTGGGGCACCTGGCAGTGCAGTTCGCGTTGGCACGGGGCGCCCATGTTATTGCAACGGCTTCAGCGGGTAACCGGGATTTTCTTGCAGAACTTGGTGTTCATGAAGTTATTGATTATCACACCACCGATATCGCCGATGAGTGTTATGGGTTGGATGTGGTGCTGGATCTGGTTGGTGGCGACACAGGTAAGCGGTCCCTGCGCACCTTGGGTGAGAATGGCATGCTGGTTACAGTCCCTACTATTACTGCAGATGAGATCATCAGTGCGGCCGAAGAGTTGGGATTGAAAGCGCACGGTATGACCGTTCGTCCGGATGTGTTTCATCTGGATGAAATTGCCGAGCTTATCGAAGATGGCGACGTGAAGGTGCACATAGAGAAGGCGTTTTCGCTTGACCAGGTCGCACAGGCCCACGAACTTCTTGAAGGTGGGCATGTGCGCGGCAAGCTGGTGCTGGACTGCCGCTAGGCGCTCAGTTTCTTGGTGCAGAGCTTTCTGTTGAAGGCTCTTCACCTGGGACTGAAGGATTTTTATCGGGAGCTGTCGGCTCCTTCCCAAGAGCTGAAGGCTCTACGCCATTTCCCTTGTCTTTTCGCTCTTTGCGATTCTGGGGGGGTACCAGGCTGATCAGTATCCAGTCGTCATCGGGTTTCAGGTCGTCCATGCTGCGAACTGGCTTGATACGGCTCTTGCTGTCGAATATAAACAACACCAGAGCCTGGCCCTGGTATTTCGCCAGAAAGTCGTTGTACTCAAATTCTTCGCTGAGCTGGGTGGTTTTTATCGAGTAACCCTGGCTCGCCAGGCTGGCGAGTTTGGCATAGCTTATGTCGTTGAACAGGCCGCGGGTCATCTGGATTTTACCCGCCGTCTGGTGTCGCGCCTTTTGATCCTGATCGCCTTCCGAAAGGCTGAACACATTGGTGTCACCGAACCAGTCCAGAAAGTGGTAAGTCGCCAGCGAGTTCATGTGTTTGTAGGGCGAGATAACCAGTAGGTTACCGATTCCCGTGAGGTCAAGGTGGGTTGAAGCATGCTCGGAAACCGGGTTGCCAAAGTACACCTTCAGATTATCCATCCGCGCCTGGCGCACGTTCTCCCAGTTGGTGTCAGCCAGGGCAACCGGCACTTCATGCTTTTTTAACGCCTGCCCGATCATGCGGGCAACCGGGTTAGCGCCGAGAATCAGAAATCCATACTCTGCAGGCTCAGTAACTTTCAGCAGCCGGGCGATAGGCCGGGCTGTCAGGCTTTGCAGGGTAACGGTGGCAATAATCAGTACAAACACCATGGGTACGAGGGCTGCCGCGCTTTCGTAGCCAAGCTTCTGTAGTTGAAACGCAAACAGGGCAGAAACCGCCGCAGCCACAATGCCTCTGGGCGCAATCCAGCTCAGAAACAGTTTTTCCCGCCAGTTCAGGCCGGTGCCGATCGCTGATAGGAATACGCTAAGCGGCCGGGCAACAAGCATCAGCACTGCCAGCACCACGGCCAAGCCCCAGCCCAGATCCGCAATAGCAGCGAATTCTACCCGCGCCGCCAGAATGATAAACAGAGCCGAAATCAGCAGTACGCTCAGGGATTCCTTGAATTCAAGAATGCTGTCGACGGAGACCTGCTTCATGTTGGCCATCCAGATACCCATCACCGTTACCGTGAGCAGGCCGGACTCGTGGGCCATTTCATTGGAGAATGCATAGACGCCCAGCATGAAGGTGAGCGTGGCGGCGTTGTGCAGATAATGCGGCATAAGGTGTTTGCGCAATACCAGGCCATTCAGATAGCCGGCCAGGGCTCCGAGGACGAAACCGATCAGCAGGGTTTTGCCAAAAATATACAGGGAGTGACCAAACACATTGCCCTGGCCCCAGGAAACAATACCCTCGAATACCAGAACGGCCAGCAAGGCGCCCACTGGATCAATGATAATGCCTTCCCAGCGCAGAATATTCGCCAGTTTGGCGCTCGGGCGCACGGAGCGGAGCAGCGGTGCAATAACCGTTGGGCCGGTAACAATGGAAATAGCGCCAAAGAGCATGGCGACGGCCCAGGAAATGTCCAGAACCCAGCGTGCCGCCAAGGTGCCGATAATGCCGGTGACGATGGAACCAACAGGTATGAGATTGCGGGCCATTTTGCTGTGCCCGCGAATTTCATCAAAACGCAGGGTCAGGCTGCCTTCAAACAGAATGATGGCAACGGCCAGTGAAACCATCGGAAACAGCAGGTCACCGAACACCTCGTCCGGATTGAGAAAGCCCAGCACCGGGCCGACGAGAATCCCTCCGGCAAGCAGAAACAAAATGGCCGGTACTCGCACACGCCAGGCGAGCCACTGAAAAGATAATGAGAGGATGCCAATGCTTGCAAGAATTACGACTGTACTGGCTGGCATAAAGATTGGGTATCCGTGTGGTTATTGGTTAGTGCGCCGTGCAATGCGATTTAGCAGCCGGGAGGCTGCGAACAGACCAAAACTGGCAGTCACCGGACAGGCAGCGCCAAAGCCGGACGCGCAATCCAGCCGCGAGGGGCCTGCGGTTGCAGGTTTTTGCAGGCAGACTTCGCCATCTCCGGCCGGGTACGTCAGCTGTTCTGTTGAGTATACGGCCTCAATGCCGAAGCGTCGCTTGGGATTGCGGGAGAAACCGTATTCCCGGCGCAGAAGATTACGAACCTTGGCCAATAAGGGGTCCTGAGTGGTTTTGCTGAGGTCCGCTACCAGAATTTTGGTGGGGTCTGTCTGGCCACCCGCGCCTCCGGCGCAGATGATCGGAATTTTTCCACGCTGGCAGTGAGCAATCAGTGCGGCCTTTGGTTTTACGCTGTCGATGGCATCGATCACACCTGTCATGTCAGGCGTGATCAACTCCGTGAGGTTCTTCAGCGTGAGAAAACCAAAGTGAATTCGTATATCCGCATGAGGGTTGATGGCTTTCAATCGCTCGGCCATGGCATCGGTCTTGGTGCGCCCGTATTGGCCTTCCAGAGCATGAAGCTGGCGGTTGGTGTTGGACACGCAGATATCATCCATATCGACCAGGGTGATGGTGCCAATGCCGCTGCGCGCCAGTGCCTCGGCCGCCCACGAACCAACACCACCCAAGCCAATCACGGCAATGTGGGCATCGTGAAAGGCGTGCAGGGCGCGGCGCCCATACAGCCGTTCAATACCGCCAAAGCGGAAAGCGTAATCGTCGGCGTTCATGCGATCTCCGTTCAGATCCGGGCGCAAGCCGGAGAAACTCAAAGGGCGCGATTATACCCCAGTGCCAGAGCAGACAGAAAATTCCTCTCTGGGTGATTTCAATGCTGATCCATACGGCTGTTCCAATTTCGTGGTTCACTCGTTTGTGCGGTCTGCTGTGCCAATTGTTCGTATATCGTTGTGAACACAGGGAGAGATAACATGAAGCGAATTCTGGTGGCCGGTGTGTCCGGTGCGATTGGTGGAGCCTTGGCAGAAGCGATCCTGGAACGCGATGAAGAATCTGTTGTGGTGGGCTTGTGTCGTGATCCCGGGAAGGTGCCTGAGCCATTGCGCAACCAAAGTCGGATGACACTGCTGACGTGGAATGCGGAGGATGATCAGTCACCGGATAGCGTTGCCCGGGGACTAGGAAAAATCCTTCCTGCTTCGGAGGGTATAGATACGTTCATATACGCTGCCGGTTTGTTGCACGACAGCGATATGTTTCCCGAAAAGCGGCTGGAAGAGTTGAAAGCGGAAAGTCTTTCCCGGGCCTTTGCGGTGAATGCATCAGGCTTTGCCATACTTGTTCAGGCGCTGTTACCTTGGCTCCGCCATCGCGAGTTCAAACGGATTGTCGCCATATCTGCCAAGGTGGGTTCGATTGAGGATAACCGTATGGGGGGCTGGTATGCGTACCGAAGCTCGAAAGCCGCTCTCAACATGCTGGTTCGAACGCTTGCGGTAGAATTACCCCGCCGCTGCAAATCTGTTGCCTGTGTATCGCTGCACCCTGGAACAACCGATTCCGCCTTGAGTGACCCCTTCAAACAGTCTCTGGCGCAGCTTCAAGTGCACAGCGCCGACGACACTGCCAAAAATCTGTTAGCTGTCATTGAGGGGATAATGCCTGAAGACAATGGCCGCTTTCTGAGCTGGGACGGATCGCAGCTTCCCTGGTAGAAAGCGGTAATCGGGGTGTCAAAAATCACCTTATGAAGGGGTTGAGCATCCGGGTGAAGGTTCCGGTCAACTTGACCGGTGCGCTCAGCACAGAAAGTGTTATGCAATCTTCGCATCCAACCGCGACCGGCTTGTGTTCATCCTGGTCGGTCAGAACGACAAAGTCCCACTGGTTGAAAACGCCATTCTGATCAGCGAAAGCACCTTGTAACACGATGGTCGTTTCAGTACCCCGATGGGTGTGTGCGGGCGCTTTGCCTCCGGATACCAATTTTTGCAAAACCACCTGCTCATTCTGGCCGGGAAATTTCTCGGTTATATCCAGCACACTGACATCACCCAGCTGGCGCTTCCAGGGCAGGTTGTTAATGTCCTCTCCCAGCAATTTCTGGAGAATACTGATTCTGGGTGCAGGTTTTGCCGCAGGTTGGGGCGTTGGGGAGCTGTCTATTTTTGCCAGAATGCGGTCAAACATTGACTCGGAGACGCTGACTTTCGGCTGCTGCTCCATCATCACAGCGCCCAGGCTGTCGAGAGTATCTGCCCGGCTGCGGCAAAGGGAGCATTCGTTGAGGTGCAACCGGATGCACAGGGCATGAGGTTCGCTCAAATTGCCTGCACTGTATTCCATCAGGCTCATGCTTTCGGGGTGGTGCCGTGTCATGCTTTCTGGTCCTGCAAAATCACTTTCAACTTGTTCAGCGCGAGGCGCACCCGGCTTTTGACCGTGCCGAGGGGAATATTCAGTTCGTCAGCCACCATCTGGTGGGACTTCTGCTCCATATACACTTTCGCTATCACGGTAATCTGTTCTTCTGGCAGGTGTTTCAAAGACTCTCTCACACGCCGCTCGGACATCAGGCGATGCAGTGAGGTTACGGGTTCGTTATCGTCCTCGCCCGGGATTTGCCAGAGATCTTCCGTCTCAACTTGCATCTCTGCGCTGGTACGGCGCATCTTGCGCAGCATATCGATACGCTGGTTACGTGCGATGGTGAAGATCCAGGTTGAAGCTGCGGCTTTCTGCCAGTCGTATAGACATGCTCGCCTCCAGATTGAGACAAATACTTCCTGCACCAATTCTTCAGCGTGACTGGCCATACCGTTTGCCATGGCGTAATACTTGAGCTGTGGGGCAAAGTGTTCAAACAACGAATGATAGGCTTGGCGATCCTGGCTTTTCCCCACCTTCACCAACAGCTGGCTCCAAGGGTCCTTGCGGCCCTCACCACGTGTTGGTTTCTGATCCAGTGTGGACACCGGACGCTCCTTGACTGTCGAATGATTTAATATTGTTACATTGCCCATTGTATGCACTCGCCCGGGGTTTGTCAGTTCTGGTACTTACGCGCCGGCTCTTTGTGCAGATCAACTTGATGTAAAAGTTATTTTGTAACCCGGGTGATTTTTGTTCTGCTATTCAGAGAAACCCTAGTCTTCCAGATAGGTATACCCTTGAAGTCCGGCGGCCAGTTCCTCCATCAAAGGTGCCTGGGCATCCTGAGGCAGGTTGCTTGCTGAAAACTTCTCTCTATAGGCTGCCAGCAGAGCTTCGGGTTCAAAGTTCACGTACCTGAGCACGTGGGCAACCGTATCGCCGATTATGGGAACGCCGGTGTCGAATCCCCCTGAGTCGTTCAGGCGCACATCCACGGAATGGGTGTCTCCAAACAGGTTGTGCATGTCGCCCAGAATTTCCTGGTAAGCACCGGTCATGAAGAAGCCCATCAACAAGGCTTCGCCGGGTTTATCTTCCGGTAAGGGCAGGGTGGTTTCCGTGCCCTGGCCATCTACATAACGGTCAATGCGTCCATCGGAATCGCAGGTTATGTCCTGAATCACCGCACGCCGGCTGAGCGGGCGGTTGAGGCCGTTCACTGGCATGACGGGAAATATCTGGTCTATGCCCCACACATCGGGCAGCGACTGAAACAATGAGAAATTGACAAACAACTTCGCGGCCAGTTTTTCATTCAGCTCATCAATAATTTCACGGTGAGCTCTGCTGTTTTTATCGAGCTGCCCCTGCAGAAGTCGACAGCAGCGTATATAAAGCGTCTCGGAGTCCGCGCGTTCCTGCAAAGAGAGCGTGCCGTGGGCAAACTGGCCGTGAACATCTGCCATGGCATGCAACACATCGTGATAGATTTCGGCCAGCGAGCGCGGAGATTCAGGGTCCTCAAGGTTTTCAAGGTCGCGCCAGAGGTCCTGCAGTGGCGCCGGTGAATCCTGCCTTGGCTGTTTGGCGGATTGTTCCTCCGGCTCCTCGTGGTCAATCACATTGGTTACCAGCACCGAATGGTGTGCGGTCAACGCTCGGCCAGATTCGCTGATCAGATCGGGGTGAGGATGGCCGTGGCGATCGCATTCGGCTTGCAGCACGTGCACGACGTTGTAAGCGTATTCGTGCATGCTGTAGTTCATCGAGCAGGCGCTGCGGGAACGAGTACCCTCGTAATCAACACCCAGGCCACCGCCGATATCAACGGTGTTCACGGGTGCACCCATCTGCCTGAGTTCACTGTAAAAGCGCGCGCACTCACGAAGGCCTGTTTGAATATCACGGATATTGGCAATCTGTGAGCCCAGATGAAAGTGCAGCAGCTGAAGCGTGTCCAGAGCGCCCGCTTTGCGCAAGGTATTCACCACGTCCAGAACCTGGCTGGCAGACAGCCCGAACTTGGATTTTTCACCGCCGGTGTTTTGCCAGTTGCCCTTGCCGATAGTCGCCAGCCGAACGCGCACGCCGATAAGTGGTGACACCTCAAGCTTCCTGGCTTCGTCCAGAATGAGCGGCAGCTCAGACTGCTTTTCCACCACGATATAAACCCGGTGACCCAGTTTCTGCCCAATCAGCGCCAGGCGGATGTACTCCCGATCCTTGTAGCCGTTGCATACGATAACCGAGCCAGGCCGCCGTGCCAGGGCAAGCACCGCCATCAGTTCTGGCTTGCTGCCAGCCTCCAGACCAATTTGCCCATTGCTGGCGGCTGGCTCTGCGGCGATCAGCTCCTCAACCACCCTGCGTTGCTGATTTACCTTGATGGGGTAGACCGCGGTGTACCGCCCTTTATAGTCATGTTCTTCGGCAACTTTGTTAAACGCATTGCACAGCTTGTTCACCCGATCGTGAAGGATGTCCGTGAAGCGGATAAGCACGGGTAGCTGGAGCCCGGAGCCCACCAGTGAGCGAGTGAGCTCGGGCAAATTGATCTCGGCCTCACTCTTGCCGCGGTTTGGCCGGATAACAACCTCGCCCTCCGGATTAACACCGATATAACCATCGCTCCATTGGGCGATGTTATAAACCTTGTGAGCCGGGGAGTTGCTGGTATTGCTCATGGCTTCTGTCCTTCTGGTAAAACCGGGGCCGGGCAGGTCGGCTGAATGGCTGGTATTGTAGGGTTTAGCCTTTGCAGCTGAAAGTCTTCGCTGTCGTTTATCAAGGCCGCACGGTCGCTAAACCGCAGAAATCCCCAACAAATATTTTGGCTGGCCGCTGCACACCTCTACAATATGCACTTCAAATATGCCCCAGGTTTCGCAGGAGAGCACAATGACAACGCTGAGCAACAACTGGTTTACCGAGGTCTTCCAGGATCAGGGGACCGCATTTTCCCTGCAGGTGAAAAAGAAACTGCACGAAGAGCAGACGCCGTTTCAAAAGCTGGAAATCTACGAAACGGAAACCTTCGGTAACCTGATGGTGCTGGATGGCTGCGTAATGCTGACCACCCGGGACAATTTTCTTTATCACGAAATGATGACCCACCCGGCTTTGTTTACCCACAAAAAGCCGAAAAAAGTTGTGATTGTTGGTGGCGGCGATTGCGGCACTCTGAAGGAAGTATTGAAGCATCCTGACGTTGAAGAAGCCTGGCAAGTTGAAATTGACGAGCGTGTTACCCGTATGTCCGAGGAGTACTTTCCCGAACTCTGCGAATCCAACCATGACCCGCGTGCCAATTTCTTCTTTGGCGACGGCATAAAGTGGGTGCGGGAAGTGGATCCCGGCAGCATCGATATCCTCATTATCGATAGCACCGACCCGGTCGGCCCAGCAGAAGGCTTGTTTGCCCTGGATTTCTATCGTGATGCCATGCTGGCACTGGGTGATGGCGGTATTATTGTGCAACAGAGCGAATCGCCATTGCTGCACACCGAAACCATCATAAAAGACATCCATAACGACATGCGGAAAGCCGGCTTCGACCACGTGCAAACGCTGCCATTTCCACAGCCCGTATATCCCACCGGCTGGTGGAGCTGCACCATGGCAAGTAAAGACAATCCGGTAAGGTATTTCCGCGAGGACGACGTAAACAATCGCCCGTTCGTGACGCGTTACTACAATTCAGGAATTCACCACGGTGCGCTCGCCATGCCGCAGTTCATGATTGACGCGCTGGAAGACGAAACGCGACCGGCAGAGGGTTAGTTCCAGCTCTATGATCAAGCAAAACGAACCCAGCCTGACGCCTCAGCAGGCGCTTGCGCAAACCCTGGACGATTGTCAGCCTGACACACTGCTGGTATGCGGCACGCTGCCGGTTCGTCTGGGTCGGGCCTGGCACAAGCAGTATCCGGACAGACTTTACACCGAATTGTTGCTGTCAGCTCCCAACAACGGTCTGCCGTCGGCGGACACACACGATCTGGCACTGATTGAGGGCGCTCTGGAGCAATTGAGCCATGAAGAAGGCACCCTGATGCTTGGCCAGCTACGCAACTTTGGCACGCACCGGATAGCCGTGATTATCACCAGCGAGTCGGGCTGGCAAATGAGCGACTTCCTCAGCCTGGGTTTCACACGTCAGGAGCACTTGCATGGCACTCCAGCCCGCACGCTGTATACCTACAACATCGATAGTTACAATAGGCGGCGGGACTGGAACAACCCCCAATACTGGGCTAACCCCGAAATGTGGGACAAGGCACGCTGGTGAGCGTCCTACTCCACGACCCAGATTCGCTCCAGAGTCAGCTGATCAGGATCAAACTGATACACACTGATACCGCCGGTAGACTGATGCCCCATCGCCAGAATACCGGCCTCGGGTGAGGTGGCGATGGCGGTATTGCGGGAGTATTGGCTGCCGTAGGTGACCAGTTTGGGTGATTCGCCCAGATCAAAGTATTTCACGGGCCAGGGGCTACCGGTTTTGAATAGAGCGGCCATGTGACTGTTGTTGCCGAAGCGGAGGTAGTATTCGCTGTTGTGGATGAAGGCTAGGGCTATGGTGAAGGTATGGAGGCCTGCCGATGCTTCGATGAGGCCGCTATCGTCCCAATTTCGTAGGTCACCCGTTTCGTATGGTGAATCATCAAGGTAAACGCCACTGTGGTATGACGATAATCGATGCTTCATATCCGGCTGATTAGTGTTCCAGAACAGCCCGATTCCAGCTTCGTCTGCACTAACAACCCATTGTCCATCGGGGCTGAGCGTCGCATGGGTTTTGGAGGAGTTGCCATCCAGTTTCGCAGTCGGTTTTCGGGCTTCGATGTTCCATAAAGCAACACTGTAAAGGTAACGGTATTCTGCACCCTGATCCAGAACATCTTGTAGTGATCGATAGTAAGGTGGTTCAAACCCTTTAGGCTCGCCACTCCCTGCAGAAACCATCAATTGCTCCGAATCGTCCATTGAGAGATTGAGAAGTTTGTGATATCCAAAAAAAGCTCTGCCATCGGTTGCCTTCAGTGTTTCTGTAGATCCATCTTCCGATCGTCGAAATATGCCCCAACCAATGTCAGAGTAGTAATAGGTGTTGAGGTCCTGGGTCATAAAATGACCATAGGTGGGTTTGTCCAGCTCAAAAGCTTTTTGGACCTCGCCGTTTACCGATTGAGCGGTGACAACATTGTCGAGACCCTGCCAGAGAAACGTGGGTTGCTGTTTGATAAAGTATGCGCTGTAGATGTTGGCGTTGCGGCTGATAATTTTACGGCGATGTTTTTTTAAATCCCAAAGAATCAGCTTCTGATCCTTGTGGGCGGTGATGGCAAATGCCCCGTTCTCGGAAACAGAGGCGCTCATGATCGGTCCGGAGGAGTGATAGCCTTGCCACAAACCGTACCCAGCAGCCAACATCAGCCCCAGTAGCAAAAGCGTCCGTAAATTGAATTTGCTCATCAGTAACGTCCAAACTTTGAATTTGCCAACAATCTGTTTTGCATGATTTCCCGTTGATAGATTTCTTCAAATAATTCTTGGGTTGGGGTTTTCATACCTGAGTGGATGAAAAGCCACTTTGACTGGTTGGCAGGAATAAACTTGCCGTCATTCAAAGACTCGAAGATGAACTTGTCAAATGCTGTTGCCTCCTCATTAGCAACCTCATCAAACCCCACATACCCCAGCGCCGGCCTCGGCGATTGCTCCGGAAACCAACCATTCACCGCAAGCTTCTTCAAACGAAAAACATAATCCTTGGCTATCTGCAGGCTTACGCTGGCTCGGTGGTTCAGGGGCGCCAGCAGGGTGTAGTCCGGTGGCCGCTCGCCGTTACGCAAGCAATCTATGCAGGGCTGCCACAAGGCATCAGCTTCGGCAAGAATGTCTTTTTCGAGCCTGTCCCAGTTTGCTTGGACGGTTTTCTTGACGGCTTCGGGTACATACGCCGAGCGCTGAGGATGGGCCGTTTTCCCGGCTTCAAAGGTGAGGGGCAAGTAATCCTTGTAGAGCTTTTCAATGGCAGGCCCGAAGCCGTTATCCAGAAAGCTCGGGAAGCACCACCATTTTTTGTTATAAGCACCGTGCAGTTTACCGAGTATTTCATCCATTGGGGCATCGGCCTTGGCCAGAGTCCAGGCAGTCATTGCCAAGGGTTGAATGTGGTGCAGGGCCTTTTGCCACCAGGCTCTGTCGTCGGCATTTTCTGGCCCAAGAATCCCGTCGCCACGGGAATGCAGCACCACAATTTTGCGGGCTGCGCTATGGGCGGAAGGAAACACCCCTAGCCCCAGAGGGTGTACATCGCGGCTGTTGTTGTTGGTAAGTGCGTTGTCGGCAACGGCGGGTTGCCAGAGAAAGAGGTGGTCGACCAGGTTGCTTCTCCCTATCGTGCCCACAATGTTCAAGGCAGTGAGCGCAACCCGGGCGCCCAAGGAGTGGGAGATCAGGTTGATGGCAATGCCTGCATCCGCCAATTGCAGCAGTAGCGGGGCCAAACGTCGCCCGCTTGTCATAGCATTCAGCTCAGCTTGCATGAAGTCGGTGGAACCCGTATCGCCGGGCCAGGAAATGTTGATGATTCGGCTGTAAGGCATCCAGTCCTTGCCGTCAAAACCCGCTGCGCGATTCAACTGGTACTCCATGTGAATGGCCCAGCTGTGAGCGCCTGTGCCATTCACATCGTCATCTTCCAGTGGACTGGCGGTAAACTCCGATAGGGCTTCCGTGTCCTGCCAAACTGTAGCCTTATTAGGGTGCCAGGCGGTTCTGGGGCCTGGCCCATGGCCGCCGTAGTGTTTTTGACTGTCTTGGCGGTTCAGGAACCGCCCCCACTCTCCATGGGACACGTTGTAGCCATGGATGTAGATAAGCGCGTTATTACCGTTTTCCCGGAAGTAATCCAGTTGTTCGTCTGTTAGTAAATCACCCGATGCCGGCGCCGGCTCCCGTAGGCTGATGATCACCGGCGGCGGCAGGTGTATGACCCTGGCTTTGCGTTCGCCCTGAATAACGGTGAGGTCTACGCCCTCGTCGAGGTAATGGCCGGGGGCGAAGCGGCGTTGTTCGCTTACGGTATCGAAGCCTATCAGGTGTTCTCCCTCCGGCTCCTCCGGCCAGTGCCATCTGGCGTTGCCTGTGACGAGTTGAGTGAAGATAGCTTCGGCATTGTCTGGCGTATGTTCTGTGCCATCCTGCAGTGCCACCGTTGCAACATGGCCACTCTCATCTTTGATCGTGCCTGCGTTGATAAAAGCCTTGGGGCGCCTGAGGTTATCCGAGCGTTGTAGACGCACATTTGCTGTTTCGTGCGCGCAAATGGGCGCGCCATGGGCTCCCAGAGGTGCTGAGCTGGGTGAAAAGGGCAGGTTGCTTGCGGGTGTCATTCAGGTTCCCTCCTGTGAATGCGTCAGTGTTGCAAGTGTTTCCAGTGTGTCTGACCAATCGGCTCCTTGCCTGGTCTTGCGTACCGTCGTAAGTTCATCTTCGCTCAATACTCTGGTAAAGCCTTGCGTTACCAGAAGTCCAGCTCCTTCTATCAAAGCTTGCTCATTCGGAGCACTCAGCTCTATCAACTGCTGGAACCAGGAAGAAACGAGGTCATCAGCCAGCCCATTGCCTTGCGCAAGAGACGTTGCCAAAAGATGGCGGCGATAGCGTTCCACTGCAGCAAGATTCTCTTTGGTTAGCACAAGGGGTTGCGAGCACAGCTCATCTGACTCGTTCGAAACAGCCTGGGCTTTACTCGTCACAAGAGACCAGTTAGCGCCCGCATAGTGCCCATGAATTGCGGTTAACGGACCAAGCACCCGCAAACGCTGATAGGGTGAAAGCGATGCCCCAAGGCTGCCAAACGTTGCTGGATCTGCATAACGAAAAAGGCTGTCACCGTGGGGAGCACTAACGGTATTCAGGCTCACAAAGTGATCGCGAATGTCTTCCAGTGTCAATAATGGGCCGTGCAGTGCCAGAGCCCTACCTTCTGCCAGCCAGTTACGCAGCCAATTTTCACTCTGGCTTGTGGTGGGCAGGATAATCAGAGGGCCATCATGGGCTTGTTCACGGTATTCCGAATGGATATACGGCAAGTCGTAAATGGGTGCTGGGTCGTGCTCAAACAGCAGGCGCAACACTTCAGGGTGTTTTGCCTGATCAACCAGATACCAGCCGGCATCTGCGTTCGATGGGGTTTTGTGATGGTAAAACGACGTGGTTGCGTGAGCCTTCTGGCTCAGGGCTGTGGAGTCCTTCATGGCTGCCTTCATCTATCCTTAGATGACCAAAATGCAGTGTGATAGTAGCGGAACCCGAAAACACTGTCACCTTCCGGGGCTTGTCAAAACCACTTTCAAGAAACAGGACTCCTGAAAATGAGAAGGGGCGCCCAGCCAGGCACCCCTTCCAGTTCATCTACAGAGATTGTTACTTGCTGCTGACAAACTCCGGATAGGCTTCCATGCCGCACTCGGACAGATCCACGCCCTCGTACTCTTCTTCTTCGCTGACACGTACACCCATTACCGCTTTGATGATGCCCCACACCAGCAGACTGGCAAGGAATACCCAGCCGAAGATGGTTGCAGCGCCAATCAACTGTCCGCTGAAGCTAGCGCCACTGTTAGTGACAGGAACCAGCATCAGCCCGATAAAACCACACACACCGTGGGCCGAGATGGCGCCCACAGGGTCATCGATGCGCAGTTTGTCCAGGAAGATGATGCTGAATACAACGGCTACGCCGCCCAGACCACCCCAGAGGGTTGAGATCAAAGCACTGGGTGTAGAGGGCTCGGCGGTGATAACCACAAGGCCTGCAATGGCGCCGTTGAGAAGCATGGTCAGATCCGCTTTGCCGAAGAGCAAGCGCCCGGTAATCAGCGCGGCTATAGCACCGCCGGCGGCGGCTGCGTTGGTATTGAGGAATACCATGGCAACCGAGTTGGCGCTAGCGATATCGCCAAGCTTCAGAACCGAGCCACCGTTAAAGCCAAACCATCCCATCCAAAGGATAAAGGTGCCCAGCGCAGCCAGAGGCAGGTTGGCACCGGGGATGGCACGGATTTCGCCGTTGGGGCCGTATTTGCCTTTCCGGGCCCCAAGCAACAGTACGCCGGCAAGTGCAGCGGCCGCACCGGCCATGTGAACAATGCCGGAACCGGCAAAGTCGCTGAAACCAAGATCGCCCAGGTTATAAAGCCCGAAGACGTCCTTGCCGCCCCAGGTCCAAGAGCCTTCCAAAGGGTAGATGACGCCAGTCATGGCGACCGCAAAGACAAGGAATGCCCAGAGCTTCATGCGCTCAGCCACAGCGCCGGATACGATTGACATGGCGGTGGCTACGAATACCACCTGGAAAAAGAAATCCGCCGCGCTGGAGTATATCGCTCCGCCTTCGAAACCATCTTCCCGGGTGGCGAAATCCCCTAATACCGCTGCGGCATCCGTTTGCTCAATGCCGTTCAGTAACAGGGAGCCGTCGTACATGATGGCGTAGCCACATACCAGATACATGGTGCAGGCGACGGCATAGAGCGCGACGTTTTTAGTGAGGATTTCCGTGGTGTTTTTGGCCCGGACCAGCCCGGACTCGAGCATGGCAAAGCCTGCGGCCATCCACATCACTAATGCACCGCACATCAGAAAATAAAAGGTGTCTATTGCGTACTGCAGGTGAAAAATATTGCTTTCCATGAGAGGCCCTCCGCACGAGGCACTTCAGATTGGTTTTTTTGCGTTAGCTGCTAAATAATCAGAGCAGGGTCAGACGGCTTCTTCGCCCGTTTCGCCTGTCCGGATCCGGATCGCCTGTTGCAGTTCGGTCACGAAAATCTTGCCATCACCGATCTTGCCGGTATTGGCGGCCTTGGTGATGGATTCGATAACCTGATCCAGCAGGTTGTCGCCAATGGCAACTTCCACCTTCACTTTGGGCAGAAAATCCACTACATATTCCGCGCCACGATAGAGTTCTGTGTGGCCTTTCTGCCGACCGAAGCCTTTGACCTCAGTGACGGTTACGCCTTGTACGCCAATCTCGGATAGTGCCTCGCGGACATCATCCAGCTTGAAAGGCTTAATGATCGCTGTCACAAGTTTCATTGCTTTCTCCTTGGTAAAGCCGTCTCAACAGTGAGAGCCCACCGGCCAGTTGTTGAGTTCGGGGTGCTGCCGCTTCGCACGTCAATTGTGCGGATTGCGTGCAAAAGCTTTAGCACCGGGTATGCCAACGCAAAAAAATACTTTTTAATCAATGCTTTGGTTTGTTTTGGCGGCCATTTTGTATAAATTGGCTCGCCAGTTTACGCACCATAATGAAGCACCTTGTCACCCCGTGAGCCAGATCGGAGCAGGCCAGGGGGTGAGCAGGGCTATTATAGTGTTCACCGTGCCTAGTATGGCAGGGCTGGCGGTGTGATACACTCCTGCAAACCGACCACGGTGCTATTCTATTGCACTATCCAGGGCCGTGGCATTGGCCTGGTCTTTTGGTTGAAACTGAACGCTATTTTAATCAGTGAGGTGATGAGTGAAAGGTCCACAGGATATTTTCGCGCAGCTACAGGGGCAGTTCGGGCAGTTTGTTCCGGATATGGCACGTGCAGCCCGGGAAGACTTTGAAACCCAGGCTCGCGCCACGGTTATGGCGGTTCTGTCGCGCCTGGAGTTGGTAACCCGTGAAGAATTTGATGCCCAGCAAGCGGTGCTTATGAAAACCCGCGAGAAGGTAGAGGCGTTGGAAAAAAGGGTTGCTGAGCTGGACAAGGCTTCGAAGGCTCAATAGCTCTGAAAAATTTCCCGGCAGGACGCCGGGGCGGTCGGCTTATCCCGGCCACCATATTGATACTCACAAACCATGGAAGGTTGTTATGCTTGCCGTCGTTCATTCCCGCGCCAGCATTGGTGTTTCCGCGCCCGAAGTCACCGTTGAGGTGCACCTCTCAGGCGGTCTTCCTGCCCTCACTATTGTCGGCCTGCCGGAAACCGGCGTGCGCGAAAGCCGGGAGCGCGTCAGAAGTGCTCTGCTGAATGCGGGGTTTGAATTTCCTGCCCGTCGAATAACAATCAACCTCGCGCCTGCCGACCTGCCGAAAGAGGGCGGTCGCTTCGATCTTCCTATTGCGCTGGGCATTCTTGCCGCCTCCGGGCAAATCCCTGCAGAAAGCCTGTCTTCCTGTGAATTTCTTGGTGAGCTCTCTCTCGATGGTGCGCTTCGCCCGTTAAAAGGTGTTCTGCCTGCGGTGCTGGCTGCGCGTAGAGAAGGCCGGAGCTTGTTGATACCCAATGGCAACGCCGAAGAAGCAGCCCTTGCCAGCCAGGAAGATGTGCTCTCGGCTGGTCATATACTCGCGGTCTGCGAGCACTTGTGCGGCCGTGCCCGGCTGGTTTCTGTGCCCCGGGCCGTACCGGAATCTGCAGCTGTTGTCGGCATGCCGGACCTGGCCGATGTGCGTGGCCAAAGTGTCCCGCGAAGGGCGCTGGAGGTTGCGGCGGCGGGCGCGCACAATCTGATTTTTTTCGGCCCGCCAGGAACGGGTAAGAGCATGCTGGCCAGCCGCCTGCCCGGAATTCTGCCAGACCTGAGCGATGAACACGCCATGGAAGTAGCCAGTGTGCATTCGGTTGCCGGCCAACCGCTAAGAGCAGGAGGCTGGCGCCAGCCTCCGTTCAGATCCCCGCATCACACCGCCTCCGCGGTCGCTCTGGTGGGCGGTGGTAGCAGCCCCAGGCCCGGAGAAATTTCCCTGGCGCATCGTGGTGTACTTTTTCTCGACGAGCTGCCGGAGTTCGAGCGCCGAGTTCTGGAAGTGTTGCGAGAGCCCATGGAAACCGGAGAAATTTCGATCAGCCGAGCTGCGCGTCAGGTCAATTTCCCTGCACGATTTCAGGTCATTGGCGCCATGAACCCCTGCCCGTGTGGCTACAGTGGGCACCCGAGCATTGAGTGCCAGTGCACGCCCCAGCAGGTGATGCGTTACCGGTCTAAAATTTCCGGTCCCTTGCTGGACCGGTTTGACCTGCACGTGGAAGTGCCCGTGCAAAGTGGTGACGTACTGATGCAGTCCGGCGGTGACGGTGAACCCAGTTCCGTCGTGCGCGAGCGCGTGGCGCATGCGAGAGAGCGCCAGGCCCGGCGCGGATGCGTTAATGCCACCTTGTCCGGTCGCGAGTTGCAGGAAGCCTGCAGCCTTGAGTGTTCTGGTGAAAAGCTGCTTTCGGGAGCTATGGAAAAGCTGGGATTGTCCGCCCGGGCACTGCACCGGATACTGCGCGTTGCCCGCACTCTGGCGGATCTTGACGGGTCGGATGTGGTTGCGCAGCCGCATCTGGTGGAGGCACTGGGCTACCGACAGTTTGATCGCCAGACCGGCAAGAACTCTGTGGTATCCGCCTGATTCTTCCTACTCTGGTAAACTGTGCGCAAACTCCATTCACAACACCCGCAGCCTGGGGTTAAGGATTGCAGATGACTGACCAGAAAGAACCGCACGACCTTGGCGACGAAAATGCACCGAAACAGACGGCCAGCGACTCGCCTATCACCACCCGCCGTGGTGTTCGTAGCTTTGTGTTGCGTCAGGGGCGCATGACGGAAGGCCAGAAGAAAGCTTATGAGCGCAGCTGGCCGAAGTTTGGCCTTAGCCGTGAAGATGGCATGATTGATCCGCGCCAGATCTTTGGCCGGGATGCCATGCTCAACCTCGAAATCGGTTTTGGCATGGGCCGTTCGCTAGCGGATATGGCGGAAGCTGCACCGGAGCAGGATTTTATTGGTGTGGAAGTTCATCTGCCAGGCGTAGGTGCTTTGCTCAAGGACATCGAAGATCGTGGGCTTGAGAACATCCGCGTTTACAATATAGATGCCAATGATGTGATTGATTTATGCCTGCCAGACGCTTGCCTGGATCAGGTGATGGTGTTCTTCCCGGATCCCTGGCACAAAAAGAAGCATCACAAGCGCCGGCTTGTGCAGCCTGAATTCGTGCAGCGTATCCGCCATAAGCTGAGAGTAGGCGGTATCCTGCATCTGGCGACAGACTGGGAAAACTACGCAGAGCACATGATGGAAGTGATGGGAGAGTCCGAAGGGTTTGCCAATACCCAGGAGCAGGGCGAGTACTCACCGCGTCCGGAATATCGCCCGGTTACCAAGTTCGAGAAACGTGGCGAGAACCTGGGCCATGGTGTGTGGGATTTACTGTTTCACCGCACTAACTGATAGTGCGCTAGCCCGGCGCCAATGGATGGCGCCGGGCTGCCCGGACAATAACCAATCCTGCGATGCCAAGTGTCAAAGCGGTAAATTTGGCCAGCGCGCTGATTGCCGCGGCAAGACTTATGGCGTCTGTGGGCGAGTTCAGGTTATTGAGTAACAGAACGTTCTCCGTCACATCGGCCAGGCCTGCGGTTACAAACAGTGCGCGGATCCAGCGCGCAGCCGTGCGCTCGCGAACGCCAGGCCTGTCCAGAGTGCAGTGTCGGGTTAGCAGTATCAGCGTAAGGCAGTAGACGGGGATAAACAGGAAGTCTAGCCATAGGGAAAGCTTTGCCCGTTGCAGCCCTTCATCTCCCCAGCTTTGTACGATAGCCAAGGCCTGTTCGGCGTTCCCGGCCAGTTGGAAGCTGACGATCCCCTGATGCGCCGACCCCATTTTCAGGGGCTGATTGATCAGCAGCAAGGCCGCCAATAGAACCAAGGTCGCAATCAGGCAAGCTTTCAGGCTTTTGGGTAAAGCCGTTAATCCCTTTTCCGTGTCCATTACAGAAAACGCTCCAACAGACTGTTCAGATACCTTTGCCCCAAAGGTGTCGCCTGAAGCCGGCCACTGATCAGTAGTTTATCTTCACGCAGTTTCTCAAGTTGTACCGCAACGGATGTCAGGGGTAAACCCGTGCGTTCGAAAAAAAGGCTTTCATCCACACCTTTTCGCAGACGGAGCGCATTCATGAGGAATTCCAGAGGGAGCTCCTTCGCGTCGATTTTTTCGCGCCCGGCGGTGCGGCTGCCGACTCGGTTCAGGTAAGCATCTGGCTGTCGTGTTTTCCAGTAACGCCAGATAGTGCCGTCTGGAAGGCTGATTTTTCCGTGGCCTCCCGCACCTAGCGCCATATAGTCCCCGAACGACCAGTAGTTGAGGTTATGCTGTGATGCCTTGCCGTCACGGCACCAAGCAGACACTTCATAGTCGCTGAAACCCTGCTGCTGAAGGTACTCGCCGCCGCGTTGAGCGATCTCCCAGAGATGGTCGTCATCCGGCAAGTCCGGTGGCCGGCTGTAGAATTCGGTATTAGGCTCCAGGGTCAGCTGATACCAGGACAAATGTGGTGGTTCATGGCCCATGGCTGCTCTGAGATCTTCGAGGGCCTCGCCTGGGGTCTGGCCGGGCAGGCCATGCATCAGATCCAGATTGAAGTTATCAAACCCGGCTTTTCTTGCGGCGTCGATAGCCCTGTGGGCTGCCGTGCTGTCGTGAATGCGGCCAAGGGCTTTCAGGTGCGCCGGATTGAAACTCTGCACGCCAATCGACAAGCGATTAATGCCGGTATCACGGAAGGCTTCGAATCGACCTTCCTCCAGGGTGCCCGGGTTGGCTTCCAGAGTGATTTCTGCATCTGGTGCAAATGTCAGGCGCGCTCTGAGCCCCTTGAAAAGCTTCCGGTAGAAGTCACCACTCATCAATGATGGCGTTCCTCCACCGATAAACACCGTTTCAACCGTACGGCCTGATGCAAATTCAAGATCCTGATCCAGATCTTCGAGCAAAGCATTCAGGTAAGCGGATTCCGGGAGGTCATTCTGGATGGCGTGGGAGTTGAAATCGCAGTACGGGCATTTACGCACGCACCAGGGTACATGGATATACAGGCTTAGTGGCGGTTTGACCGGCACCGGTGTATGGGTGGTCACCGGCTCAGATCTCCGCCCGAAGCTGTTCCATCAGCAGTGCCAGGGCCCGGCCCCGGTGGCTTATGCAGTTTTTTTCTTCCCTGCTCAGTTCAGAGGCGCTGCAGTTCTTTTCCGGGCAAAGAAAAATCGGGTCATAACCAAAGCCGCCATCACCTTGCGGCGCCCTGAGTATCGATCCGGGCCAGCGGCCGTGGCAGATAATGGGTGTCGGATCCGCAGCGTGCCGGAGATACACCAGCACACAGTGAAATTGCGCACCGCGTTGACTGTCGGGTACATCGGCCATGGCATCCAGAAGTGCGTTCAGGTTATCAAGATCGGAAGCGCCGGCGCCGGCGTAACGTGCCGAGCGAACTCCGGGTGCGCCGTTCAGTGCGTCCACGGCCAGGCCACTGTCATCCGCCAGTGCGGGCAAACCGGTTTCCCGGGCGGCGTGACGGGCTTTCAGGATGGCATTCTCTACAAAGGTAACGGCCGGCTCTTCGGCTTCGCCAACGCCCAGCTCGCCCTGGGACACTGGAACCAGGCTCAGTGGCGCAAGTAGCTGGGTAAATTCACTGATTTTGCCTTTGTTGTTGCTGGCAATAACAAGTTGCTCGGGCATGGTCCGCTCAGTCGCTGAAAAGAGTGTGGGCGAATCGTACCGGCAGATCCTGGCTATGCCCGGAAGGGCGAGCGGTCACGTTGAACGTCATCAGTTCGCCGGATGAATACTGGTATTGGGCTATAAAGTACACGGAATCGCCTTCCTGTATTCTGCGGAAGGCCAGAAACTTTACCTGTTGTATGTCGTTTGAAGCCTTGCCTTCCACCTGGCCGGTAACGGGCTTGAGAATGCCACTCTCATTTTTCTGCATAATGGCAATGTTGACGATGCCAATCCCCTTGCTGCGCTGCAGATTATTGGCCTTGGCTGTCTCGGGTGTCAGGAAGGTGCTGGGCAAAACGCTCCAGTGCACCTGATAGTCCCCGAAGTCCTCGGATTCGGCATGGGCAGGAAGGCTGATAAGAGCAGCGAACAAAGCCACTGCCGCTAAGGTAAATATGCTATGTAAAGTGTTGGTTATCATTGCTGTTTCTCCCGGGTAATACGGTAAATCGCGATCTCTCCCAACAAATTGGGCCACAAGCGCGCCAACCAATTGTTCTGGTGCTGACCGTCCACCACACGTCTACTCTTGATTCGAATGCCTTTTTGGCGACACAAGGCCTCAAAATCCTTGAAGGTGCATAGCCGTATGTTGGGCGTGTTATACCATTTATACGGAAGCGCCTCGGATTCGGGCATACGACCACTGAGAGCCAGCCCCCAGCGCAGGCGCCAGTGTGCAAAGTTGGGGAAGGTGACTATGCCTTCATCGCCAAGGCGCAGCATTTCATCCAGCACCTTGTCTGGCCGTCGCACGGCCTGCAGTGCCTGTGTCATCAGTACAATATCAAAACTGTTGTCTTCGAAGTTGTCCAGCCCCTGGGTGTCCAGGTTTTGCTCAATCACCGAGACACCACGATTCATGCAGGTGGTTATATGGTCCGGATTGATCTCCAGGCCAAAGCCGCTGGCATTGCGTTCCCGCTTGAGGAAGTCGAGCAGGGTGCCGTCGCCACAGCCAAGATCCAGCACGTGATGGCCGGGCTTTACCCATTGCTGGATGATTTCGAGATCCGCCCTCATGCGCCCACCTCCCTGGCAACCCGGTCCATGTAAGCAGTGAAGATGTCGGTGTAGCGCGGGGTTGGAATCAGAAACGCATCGTGACCCCAGGGCGCATCAATCTCTGCGTAGCTGACCTTTCTGCGGGCTGCGATCATGGCGTTCACCATCTCTTCAGAGCGGGCAGGCGTAAAACGCCAGTCGGTGCTGAAGGACAACACCAGGAACTCGCAGCTGGCTTTCGCCATGGCTTTGGAAAGGTCGCCATCAAACTCGTAAGAAGGATCAAAATAATCCAGCGCCCGGGTCATCAGTAGATACGTGTTGGCGTCGAACACTTCCGAGAAGCGTTCTCCCTGATAGCGGAGGTAGCTTTCCACCTGGAACTCGGCGTCGTAACCAAATTTGTAGGCCTGATCTCTCAGCTCGCGGCCAAACTTTTCGCCCATGGAGGCATCTGAGAGATAGGTGATGTGCCCGACCATCCTGGCCAGCATAAGACCGCGGCGGGGCAGGGTGTTGAAGTCGTAGTATCGGCCGTCGTGGAATTCCCGGTCTGAGGTGATGGCCTGCCGTGCCACTTCGTTAAAGGCGATGTTCTGAGCGGTCAGGCGGGGGCTGGAGGCGATGGCTACTGCGTGCTTCAGGCGATCCGGGTAGTCCAGGCTCCACTGCAGCGCCTGCATGCCGCCCAGAGAACCACCCACCACGGCTGCCCAGCAGTCAATCCCGAGACGATCCGCCAGCAGTGCCTGGCTTTTTACCCAGTCACCAACGGTGATGACCGGGAAGTCCGGGCCATACGGCTTGCCGGTGGCGGGGTTGGTTGAGTTGGGGCCGGTGCTGCCATGGCATCCGCCCAGATTATTGAGGCTGACAACAAAGAAGCGATTGGTATCGACCGGCTTGCCCGGCCCGATGCAGGTATCCCACCAGCCTGGCTTGCGGTCGTCTACGGAATGATAGCCGGCGGCATGATGGTTTCCGCTCAGGGCATGGCATATGAGCACAGCGTTGCTGCGATCAGCATTGAGTTCGCCATAAGTCTCCACAACCAGATCATAGCGCTCCAGTGCTTGTTCGCACGCCAGCACTATCGGTGTTTCAAAATGGTATGTCTGTGGGGTGACTACCCCAACAGAATCCACAGGTATGGGATCAGACATCGGCGCGAAGGGTTCCTGAATCGGTCCGTTAGTGACTGCTTTGCTGGTAGGGGTAAAACCTCTATCAGCAAAGCAGTTTAAAGGCGGGCCGTCATGGCTGCAACCGACAGGCTCTGTGGTGGCCGGCGAGAGGTTAGATAGCGCCGGAGATATTAACCACTTTTTGCTGGATCAGGGTGGGCGCGGGTTTGCGGATCTGGCGCTGCATAGCGTCGGCTAATTCCAGTTGCCGGCGTAAATCGCTGATAGTGTTGTCCAGCCGCTCACGCTCGAAACGACCGTCTCGATCGTTTCTTACCATATCCCGGAGGCGCCGTATTTGATGCTCCAGCAATTGTTTCTGTTCCATGGAGTACTGCATGATTGGTAGCAGTGCTTCTGAAGGCCAGCGCTCCACATCGCTGCGCACTCGGGAATGCAGGGTTCTGGCTTCGCTCACCATCACATTGAAAAAGCGCTGCACCAGAACGGACTGCTCTGTGAGGAGGTTCTTGGGGCTGCCACGGAAACGCCGGGCTTTTTTGCGCAGTTCTCTCACCGCAATGACATGTCGGCCGGCACGCAGTGGAATAGGCTCCAGGTGCCGGGCACGGGTATCCTCGTTATATCGGCGGTAGATGGAACCTACCATTTTCTCCGCAAGGCGGCCCTCGCTGAGCAGATTGCTGAAATCGCTCTCGAGAAGCTCAAAAAACTGATCCATGGCCCTGTTCATGCCTGCGGTGGTCCAGCTTTTCGACATGCTTTTGCGGATCTTCCCGGCGTGGGCCTCAAAGCGATCTTCGGCGACCAGGCTTTGCAACATGTCACCTTGAGAGCCCATCAGCCTGCGGCTTGAGCGCAGCGTGATAAGCTTTTTGTAGTAGAAGTCGTAGTCTTTCTGAGCGCGATCGGCCAGCCGGGCGAGGGCTGCCTTGTCCATGGTGGTACCGGAGCAAGCCTGGGACTCTTCTTCGAGCGATTCGAGACGGGTCTGCATCACCGCCTGGCTATTTTGCAGCATGCCCAGCAGGTCATTGATCAGGCTTTGGGTGATCAGCTGTTCCTTGTGCATGAGAATACGCTGGATAATCAGTTGTTCCAGGTTGCCAATGTTGGAGCGCGTAAACAGATCGTTGTCTTTCCTGACCCTGGCGACCAGGCCCTGTTTGGCGGACAAGGGTATTACGTCCTGCTGCCGGATGCCGAGGTGGTCCGCGGTATACCCACGCACTCTTTCGATGGCTTCGTTGGTGTGCTTCTCGCCCTGAAGGTCGTCCCACAACACATCGATTTTGTTCAGTACCGCAAATCGCCCTGCGCGGTGATCGGCATTTTCGGTATCTATGTGCTCTTTCCAGATGGTCATGTCGCTGGCGGTAACGCCGGTATCTGCACTGAGCACAAAAATAACGGCATGAGCTTTTGGCAGCATGCTGATGGTGAGCTCTGGTTCAGAACCGAGGGCGTTAAGGCCCGGGGTGTCAAGAATGCGCAGGCCGCGTTCGAACAGGGGGTGACGAATACTGATTTGGGCATTGCGCCAGGCCGGAACCAGAACATTGCCCGGGTTGTTGCGGTCATGCTCTAACATGCCTTCATCAAAGCCGAGCGCTCGCGCCTGATCGGTATCAACACTTTTAACCCGGGCAACTTCCCCCAGGATCTCACGCATGATTTCAGGGTCACGCTCATCCAGGTCGTGCTTTACCCAGCGTTCGGGCTGTTTGCGAAGTTGCTGTAATGACAGGTTACCGGTGCGAGTCTCTATGGGGAGCAGCATCAGGTAGTTTTCGTTGGCGCTGCGGTCAAAAAACAGCTCGGTCGGGCACATGGTTGTGCGTCCGGCCTGGGAGGGCAGCATGCGTTGCCCAAACTCCGAGAAAAACAGCGCGTTTATCAGCTCTGTTTTGCCACGGGAGTACTCACCCACAAATGCAATGGTGAGCTCGTCCTCAACCAACAACTCAAGGCCATGACGGATCCGCGTGCTGATGTCTTCAGAGAACAGGTTGTTATCCTGGAGCCATAACCGGTAACGGCCAATCTGGCGGATCAGCTCTTTTTTCCAGTTGTGGTACGCCTCTACCTGCTGAGTCAGGTGCCCCTGATGATTCATCGGATTTTCCTTCTACACGACTTCTGGCGTTCCCCGGGCAGATTTGCTGGGATCCACGTGGCGACGAAATGGTGACGCATGAGTTAATTAATTACGGTTAATACTAGCTTGTTCCTGGAGTTTTTGCGGCTGAGTGCTTGCAGGTGTGTGGCTGTTATTGACATGACTTGAACGAAAAAAGCCGCAAAATCAACGAAGTGAAGATGCGGCTTGTAGCTCGGGCTTTTTGTGGAGAACTGTTACAAATTGTTTGTTTGTGACGTGGTTTACAGTCCCAGTCCAATCGCCCCTAGGCCGACCGCGACTTTCATATGGTCAATAACAACAGACAGCACGTTAAGGATCAGGAAAACAATAATGGGTGACAGGTCCAGTCCGCCCATGGATGGCATCAGTTTTCTCACTGGTCGCATGACGGGTTCTGTGATCTGGGCAACCAGTTGTATCGCTGGGTGACTGCTGCCTGGTGCAATCCAGCTGACGACAACAACAGCGATAACAGACCAGAAGTATATTTTGACGATCAGGTCCAGTACGGAAACCGCGCCCCAAACCAAAAGTATGAGTGGGTTAAATGATGGAATGCCGCCGCTCAGCGCGACAAGAATCAGGAAGAAAGTGATCGCCTGAATAAGAACGGCAAGAACCAGCGCTGCGCCGTCAATGCCGCCCCAGCCAGGAATGACTCGGCGCAGGGGTCTGAGCAAAGGGTTGGTGGCCTTCACCGCAAACTGGGAAATCGGGTTATAGAAGTCGGCCCGAGCCAGTTGCAGCAAAAAACGCAACAGTATAATCGTCATATAAAAGGTGGACGCGATCAGCAGGATCGTAATCAGGATGTCTGCCAGCATGTAGCCGTTTCTCCGTTGTCAGTGACTGTTTTACTCTTTGCCTGCCAGTTCTTTGGCCATTTCTTCTGAACGTTTGTACGCAGCGTTATACGCTTTCTTTACCAGAGCGCGCATTTCGCCTTCTTCAAACGTATTGACAGCCTGCTCTGTGGTACCGCCCGGAGACATTACATTTTTCTTCAGCTGAGCTGGATCATGCTCGCTTTTGGCGGCCATTTCTGCCGCGCCTGCCATGGTCTGAATGGCAAGCTGCCGTGCGGTTTCTGCGCTCACGCCGGCGTCAGTTGCCGCCGCCTCAAGAGCCTCAAGCATCAGGAAGAAATAGGCCGGGCCGCTGCCCGAAAGTGCCGTTACGCCATGAAGTAGCGCTTCATCCTCAACCCACACCGCAATGCCTATGCCTTCAAAAACCGACTGCACCATTTTTTTCTGGGCGCTGGTAACGCTCTCGCTGGCAAACAGCCCGGCAGCTCCCTTGCCGACCAGGGAAGGGGTGTTGGGCATTACCCGCACGATCGGAAGACCGCCGCCAAGCCATTCATCAAGCGTGTCGGCGCCCAGGCCCGCTGCAATCGATACCATCAGTGGCCGGGTGTTCTGGGCGATAGGTGCTATATCGCGGCAAACGTCCGCCATTGCCTGAGGTTTCACCGCAAGTACAACCATGTCTGCCTGCTGAGCGCAGTACCGGTTGTCTGTTGTGACACTGATTCCAAAGCGCTTTCGAATGGACTGCAGGTGCCCGTCGTCTGGCGCGCTTGCCCATATATTGCTGGCTTTGAATCCGCTATCCAGCATGCCGCCAATGATGGCGCTGGCCATGTTACCGGCACCGATAAACGAAATGGTTGGTGATTTGCTCAAGGTCTGCTCCAACGGTTATTCGGTTAGACATTCGGATCCGATAATAGCAGGAACCGGTCAATTCAGCTTTTGCGCGGGCGTTCGCCAAAGACGGCCGTGCCAATACGAACCCAGGTGGCGCCTTCTGCAATCGCCATTTCGAGATCGCCGGACATCCCCATGGATAAAGTATCCAGTGGCCCTGCTTCCGGATAGTCCCGCCGCAACTCCTTCAGAGTATTGGCAAGCTTGCGGAAGCTCACTCGCAGGGCGGATTCAGCCTGTTCCGGGTCGGGGATGGCCATCAGCCCCCTGAGTTTGAGCCCCGGTAACTGGCTTATCCCGGAAATCAGCTCTGGCAGTTCATCTGGCTGGCACCCGGATTTGCTATGTTCATTGTTAATATTGACCTGAAGGCAAATATTCAATGGGGGCAACCCTGTTTCTCTCTGTTCGCTCAGGCGCCGGGCCACTTTCAGACGATCCACGCTGTGCACCCAGGAAAAAGCGGAGGCAATCTGCCGGGTTTTGTTGGACTGTATCGGGCCGATAAAGTGCCAGTCGATCTCGGTCAGGTCGCTGAGCTCGGCCATTTTGTCCAGGGCTTCCTGAAGATAGTTTTCGCCAAATGCCAGCTGGCCACCAGCTACTGCTTCTCTCAGCTCCTCTGCTGGCCGTGTTTTACTGACCGCCAACAGGCTCACAGAATCGGGTTTTCGGCCTGCCTGCATTGTTGCTTTTTGTATGCGTCGGGTTACGCTCCCGAGGTTGTCTGCTATGCTGCTCATAGTATGAAATAGTCGCGTTTGGTCTGTCTGTTAATTGCCAACACGTTACTCGCAGGTCACTGAAATGCCAAGTGATCGCCAAATGGTAAGAGCCGGGTTGTGCCGAGCAGACGCTACCTGTGTAAAAAAAGAAAAGCCTTCCGAGGACTTCAATGGATATTACTGAACTGCTTGCCTTCTCGGCGAAACAGGGTGCGTCTGACTTGCATCTTTCCTCCGGCCTGCCACCGATGATTCGTGTTGACGGTGATGTTCGCCGTATCAATCTTCCGCCCCTTGAGCACAAAGAAGTGCACGGGCTGATATACGACATCATGAACGACAAGCAGCGCAAGGACTACGAGGAATTTCTGGAAACTGACTTTTCCTTTGAAGTGCCGGGTGTCGCTCGCTTCCGTGTTAACGCATTCAACCAGAATCGCGGGGCTGGCGCTGTTTTCCGTACTATTCCCTCGAAAGTGCTGACAATGGAAGACCTGGGCATGGGCCAGGTGTTCAAGGATGTGTCCTCTGTACCGCGAGGGCTTGTGCTGGTCACCGGGCCGACGGGTTCCGGCAAGTCCACCACGCTGGCGGCAATGATTGATTACATTAACGATACCCGCTATGAGCACGTTCTCACCATAGAAGACCCGATTGAATTCGTGCACGACTCCAAGAAGTGCCTGGTTAACCAGCGGGAAGTGCATCGGGATACGCTGGGCTTTAACGAAGCTCTGCGCTCAGCGTTGCGGGAAGACCCCGACATTATTCTGGTTGGTGAGCTGCGGGATCTGGAAACCATCCGTCTGGCGCTTACTGCGGCGGAAACCGGCCACTTGGTGTTTGGCACTCTGCACACCACTTCAGCGGCAAAAACCATTGACCGTGTGGTAGACGTGTTCCCGGCAGAAGAAAAATCCATGGTGCGCTCCATGCTTTCGGAATCGCTGCAGGCTGTTGTTTCCCAGACACTGATGAAAAAAATGGGCGGTGGCCGGATCGCTGCCCATGAAATCATGATTGGTACCGCCGCGATTCGTAACCTGATTCGTGAAGATAAAATTGCCCAGATGTACTCGTCAATCCAGACCGGTGCGTCGCTGGGCATGCAGACGCTGGATCAGTGTCTTGAGCGCTTGTTGCAGAAAGGTCTGATTTCCCGTGATGCTGCGCGGGCCAAGGCGAAAATGCCTGACAATTTCTGATTTCGAGCTTTCGGGAGAAGGAGAGAGGGGCCAAACTGTGCCAGGACACTCCGAGAATACGTCCCTGTAGGCTTGTCGGCAGCATCCATGCTGCCGACAGTCCCGGCGCAGCTTGTCACCTCTCTCCCCGGCGTTTATCGGGTCGTCATATAAAAAGAATGTAGGTAATCAATAATGGAATTCGAAAAACTGCTTCGCCTGATGGTAGAAAAAGGGGGGTCAGACCTCTTTATCACGGCCGGTGTTCCGCCCAGCATGAAAGTGAATGGCAAAGTGCTGCCGGTCACGAAAAACGCGTTAACGCCGGAACAGACGAGGGAGTTTGTATACGGGGCCATGAACGAAAAGCAGCAGGCCGAGTTCGAAGACTCTCATGAGTGTAACTTCGCTATCAGCGCCCGCGGCATTGGACGGTTCCGGGTGAGTGCGTTCTTCCAGCGCAACCTGTGTGGCATGGTTTTGCGGCGGATTGAAGTTAAAATTCCTCAGATTGACGAACTGTCGCTGCCAGAAATAATAAAAGAGCTGGCCATGACCAAACGCGGCCTCATCATGTTTGTGGGTGCGACGGGTACGGGTAAATCAACGTCTTTGGCGGCGATGCTCGGGCACCGGAATCGGAATAGCCGGGGCCACATCATTTCCATTGAGGACCCTATCGAATTTGTGCATCAGCACCAAGGCTGCATCGTGACGCAGCGGGAAGTCGGAATTGACACCGAGAGCTTCGAAGTGGCGCTGAAAAACACGTTGCGACAGGCGCCCGACGTCATCCTCATTGGTGAGGTGCGTACCCGTCAGACCATGGAATACTCCGTTCAGTTTGCCGAGACGGGTCACCTTTGCCTTGCAACTCTGCACGCAAACAACGCCAACCAGGCGCTTGACCGGATCATCCAGTTTTTCCCGCCCGAGCAGCACAATCAGATCTGGATGGACCTGTCCCTGAACCTCAAGGCTATCGTGGCGCAGCAACTGATTCCGACGCCGGACGGAAAAGGCCGTAAGGCTGTTATTGAAGTTCTTATTAACACACCTCTGGTAGCGGATCTGATCCGGAAGGGTGAGGTGCATAAGCTCAAGGGTTTGATGGCGAAATCCAACGAGTCCGGTATGCGGACATTCGATCAGGCCCTGTATGAGCTTTACGCTGAAGGCTCTATAACCTACGAAGATGCGCTGGCCCACGCCGATTCGGCTAACGACCTGCGCCTGATGATAAAGCTGGGTACGGACGCCCAAGGGGCAGACAAGTTATCGTCTTCTGTCGACAAGCTGACGATTCAGGATGATTGATCGGGTCTTTGCCAGCGAAAGCGGTAAATGATTAGGGTTTTAAACTAGTAGCTTTGGCATTTGAGGCGGCAGGCTGCGGCTGCGTATACTCGGCCCAAACTATAAAGGAGATACCGCTGTCATGAAATCTACACTGCTTACCCGTGCTGTTCGGCTGGCTACATTGGCCGCAATTGCTGCCCCCGCCAGCGTTTTTGCTGGTGGTTTTTCCCTCAACGAACAAAGCGCCAGCGCTATGGGCGTTGCAAACGCCGGTGCTGTCGCGAATCCCGAGAATGCGACTACTGTTTTTTTTAACCCTGCAGGCATGAGTCAGCTAAAGGGTACGAATATTTCTTTTGGTGCTGCTGTTCTCGATATTGATGCCAAAGCAAAAAACGGAGCCAGGGCAAACAATCAGCTCCCGTCCGTCCTCCCCCAAAGCGAGGTTCAGGGTACCACTGGTGGTGACATTGCAGATCCGGCAGTTTTGCCAAACATTTATCTGACTCACGAAATCAATGATTCGATTGATGTGGGCTTCGGCATCCACGCACCTTACGGTCTGGCTGCCGACTATGATGACGAATTCGTTGGTCGCTTCTTCGCAGACAAAACTGAGCTGACGGCGCTCTCATTTACGCCAGCCATTTCCCTGAATAACGGACAGGGTTTGTCTATGGGGATGGGTCTGAACGTCATGTATGTTGAAGGTAAGCTTACAAAATTTATGGATAACTCGGGCACTCTCGGCAGCGCCCAGCAAAACAGCATTCCTGTGGCTCCTGGAACTCCAGCTCAGGGATATGCTGATATTGAGGGTGATGACGTTGCCGTCACTTTTCAAGTTGGCTTCCTGTATGAATTGAACAGCCAGACTCAGATTGGTCTGAAAGCGCAGACAGGCACTGAGCTGGAACTTAAAGGCGATGCCAAGTTCACAAATGTTGCGGCTCTGGATCCGAACCTGGGAGCTGTCGGGGCGCTCAACTCGACCGAGCCGGCCAGAGTCCCGCTGGCAATCCCGGAAAGCATCAGTGCCGGTATCCGGCATCGCCTGACAGATGAGTTCACGGTTCTGGCAGGAGCGACATACTCCCGCTGGAGTCGATTTGAGTCTCTGGACATTTACGGGCGCGATTCCAGCAAGCCGTTGACCAGTCAAAGCCCGGGTGGCGAGCCTGGCAGTGGTCAACTGACTCATATTCCGGAAGAATGGAAAAACACCTGGCAACTCAACGTGGGCGGTATCTGGCAGGCAACGCCTGAGTGGGCACTCAAAGCTGGCTATGCCTGGGATGAATCGCCGGTTGATCAATATGTTACGGCACGCATTCCTTCCAGTGACCGTCACTGGCTGACGCTGGGTGCGCAATGGAAACCGGCTCAGAGCGGCTGGACTGTAGATGCTGCGGTAGGCACCTTGCTATTCACCGACGACCCGAAAGTGCTGGATAAATCCTACGTTCTGACCTCGGGAGGCACTGCTGCAAGCACTAGGGATCCAAACTCATTCTACGAGGGTGAGTACGATCTTGAGGCATGGAGTGCCGCTATTCAGGTCAGTAAAGCTTTCTGATCCGCTGCTCTCGCCCTGGGGCTGATTCCATTTCCGGAATCAGCCGACCACTTGTCCCCGATAAATTCTTTTCTTGGGCCGGGGCTCCTCCTCGGATTTTTCCGTTTGTCGTTCGCGTCTACCCGCCCTGATCGGCTGCCCTCTATACGTCCTCAGCACTTGACTTGGCTCTCCTTCCGCCGCGTTCAGTTCCGGAACCCTCTGTTTCAATGCGTTCCAGGTATGAATCAGCTGACGAGATCTGGTTTTGCTGGCGTATTCGGCCAAATGCTGCTCCAGGTTGGCCTCGTCGTAATGGAGTTTTACCCCGAATTCGGACTGAATCAGACGCCGACATTGGTGAACCAGTTTTAGCAGGTCAGGGTCAAACAACCAGCTGCGTTCGCTCGTTATTGAATTCATGGAAAGGCCTCACATCAGTGTCACTGCAACGGGTTTTATCCCGGACCTGCGAATAATGCAGGTTTTGTGCCGTACAGGATGATTAGTGGAATCACTGGTTTGTGAAAGACTGTATAACAAACACGCCCTGTTTCTGTGCGGTTCATATAGGACACGAACAGAAACAGGGCGCTGTGTTTCGGTCTTGGCGTGGGTTAGTGGGCCTGATCCCAGTTGTCACCAACGCCGGCTTCTACCAGCAGAGGCACGGCCAGAGTTGCGGCGCCGGACATGCGCTTGATCAGCCCTTCGCGGATCTCATCTACCGCTTCTTCTTTCACTTCAAGAATCAGTTCGTCGTGCACTTGCATGGTCATGCGAGCGGTATCAGCGTGTTCTGAAAGCAACCAACTTTCCACTTCAATCATCGCCAGCTTGATGATGTCGGCGGCTGTTCCCTGCATGGGGGCGTTGATAGCAGTGCGCTCTGCAGCCTGTTGAAGCTGCTTGTTGCGCGCGTTGATTTCGGGCAGGTACAGGCGACGGCCAAAAAGGGTTTCAACAAAACCGTCGTCATGGGCTTGCTTGCGTATGTTGTCCATATATCGCAAAACACCTGGATAGCGTTCGAAATACCGGTCGATATACTGTTGTGCCACTTTGCGGGCTACATCCAATTGGCGGGCCAGACCGAAAGCCGACATGCCGTAAATCAGGCCGAAGTTAATGGCTTTGGCGCTGCGACGCTGGTCACTGCTTACGTCATCCAGCGCCACGCCAAAGACCTCTGCCGCTGTTGCTTTGTGGATGTCCTCGCCCTTTTCAAAGGCCGTTAGCAGGCCTTTGTCGCCAGACAGGTGCGCCATGATGCGGAGCTCAATCTGAGAATAGTCCGCAGCGATCAGTTTGTAGCCTTTCTCGGCGATGAAGGCTTGACGAATGCGCCGACCTTGCTCGGTGCGGATAGGGATGTTCTGCAGGTTGGGCTCCGATGAGGACAGTCGCCCGGTGGCGGTTACAGCCTGGTGGTAGGAAGTGTGCACACGGCCTGTGCGGTGGTGAATCAGCTCTGGCAGCGTGTCTGTGTAGGTGGACTTGAGCTTGCTCAGGCTGCGGTGCTCCAGAATCAGTCTGGGCAGTTCATGCTCATGAGCCAGTTCCTGCAATACGGGCTCGGCGGTAGAAGGCGCGCCCTTGGGGGTCTTCTTGATTACCGGAAGCCCCATTTTTTCGTAAAAAATAACCTGTAACTGTTTGGGGGAGCCGAGATTGAAGTTCTCTCCTGCCACCTCGTGCGCTTCTTTTTCCAACTCGGCCATCCGTTCTGCCAGTTCCTGACTGTGCTGGCGCAAAGTGCTGGCTTTGATCAGCGTTCCGCGTTGCTCCATGCGCGACAGCACCGGCACCAGGGGCAGGTCTATGTTTTCATAAACTGATTGCAGCTTGCCAACCTTTGCCAGCTGGGGGCGCAGAACCTGATGCAGGCGCAGGGCTATATCTGCGTCTTCTGCGGCATAAGGGCCGGCCTTTTCCAGATCCAGCTGGTTAAAGGTGAGCTGTTTAGCGCCTTTGCCGGCAATGGATTCAAACGTGATGGTTTCTTCGCCCAGATAGTTCCGGGCCAGGGTGTCCATGTCGTGGCGAGACGACACGGAATTCAGCACATAGGACTCCACCATGGTGTCTTCTGCGATGCCTTCCAGACAGATGTCGTGGTTGGCCAGCACGTTTTTGTCGTACTTGAGGTTCTGTCCCACCTTTTTCTGTTTCGGGTCTTCCAGCAGAGGTTTCAACTGAGCCAGTACAGTCTCCCGGTCGAGCTGTTCTGGCGCGCCCATGTAATCGTGGCCAAAGGGTACGTAAGCCGCTTCACCTGCTTCAGTGGCGAACGATACGCCCACCACCTCGGCGTGCATGTAGCGCAAGCTTGTAGTTTCAGTGTCAAAGGCGAACAGCTCTGATTTTCTGAGTCTTGCGACCCACTCATCGAGTTCGCTCTGGTTTGTTATAACGCTGTAGCGCTTTCCCTGAGGAGCTGGCGGAGTGTCGTTGCTGGTTTCTGCTGCCTGATTACTGCCGTCTTCTGCGGGTTCTGATGCCTTGGCTTCCAGTTCGGCAGTCCAGCCGCGCAATTCATATTCACGGAACAGTTCCAGCAGATCTGCGTCGTTCTGTTGTCGCTCCTCAAGGTCTTCCAGTCCAAATTCCAGGTCTACATCCATTTTTATGGTGGCCAACTCCCGGCTCAGGGGCAGGGTATCAATGGCTTCACGCAGATACTCACCAATCTTGCCCTTGATCTCGTCCGCATGCTCAATCACGCCGCCGAGATTGTCATAAGCCTGCAGCCATTTCACCGCTGTTTTCGGGCCGCACTTGTTGACGCCAGGAATGTTATCCACTTTGTCGCCCACCAACGCCAGGTAATCAATAATCTGGTCGGGGCGGACGCCAAACTTCTCAACGACACCGTTCGGATCCATCCGGGTTTCGGTCATGGTGTTGATCAGCGTTACGTGGTCGCTGACCAGCTGGGCCATATCCTTGTCGCCGGTTGAGACCACGACATCGATGCCTTTGCTGGTGGCTTCATTTGCCAGAGTGCCAATCACATCGTCGGCCTCCACGCCCTCCACAATCAACAGTGGCAGCCCCATGGCTTTTACCATCTGGTGAATGGGCTTAATCTGCACGGCCAGATCGTCCGGCATGGGAGGGCGGTTGGCTTTATACTCTTCGTACAGATCGTGACGGAAGGTTTTGCCTTTGGCGTCAAACACGACGACCAGCTTTGAGCCGGGGAAGTCCTGCTCGAGGCGCCGGATCATTGCGATAACGCCTTTGATCGCACCGGTTGGGTGGTTCTTGCTGGTGGTCAGTGGTGGAAGTGCATGATAAGCACGGAATAAATAGGACGAGCCGTCCACAAGCACCACAGGTGGGGTCTTTTGTTCAGTCATGTCAAAGCGGGTCCGGAATCTGATTGAAGCGTGGGTTGGCTTATGCAACTCTGTACTTAATTCGATGGGCAAAAGGGTATCACGAAAATGAAAAAAATCGTCTGTTCCGCATTTCTGCTTGTCTTCGGCGTTGCGCCCGCGTTGGCACAGGACAGCGGTGCTCTGGATGAGACCCTTGTAGAAACACCCAGAGAGCCGGTTGTGGTTTCTGACTATCAGTCATCCAGTGATGGCCCGCAGATCGTGATTCGGCCGGGTGATGGCGAGGTATTCTACGAGTATCGGGTGAACGGACAGCTCATGGAAATAAAGGTTGTGCCAGAGGTCGGTCGTGAGTACTACCTGGTGCCGGCTGATGGCGGAGGCTGGATACGAGAAGCTGATTCCGGCATGCTGGTGCCGAGCTGGATTTTGTTCCGCTGGTGAGCGTTCCGCTCAGATCAAATCGACCATGACTGCTGGAGAGCGTCTGCTTTCCAGCCCCTGCGCGTCAATTGTTGTGATCGCGAATTCGTAAGCGCCAGGCGGTAGGCTCGTGAGAGGCTGGCTCGTCCGCTCTGGATTATTGATAGGTATTACGTTGAAGCGATCTTCATGTCGTAAACGGTAGTAGATCCGGAATCCTGCGATCTGCCCAGGCTTCAATGCTGAGCCGTCTTCACGTGTTTGTGGTGCGCTCCAACTCAGTGCTTTGGGCGGCTTTGTTTCTTCTGCTGCTGTGTTAGCCGGTTTTTCTTGCCCAAGTGTTTCAAGTAACCCACCTGTAGCCATGTCGAGCCGACTGCTTGCAAGCTCCGATGCGCGCAGGGTCGACGTGTGTGTGCCCCGGTCGTCTTCCTGACAGCCGGCTAGCAGTGCCAGTGCGGAGATAAAAAAAATAAATGGCAGGCGGGCGAGCAGGGTAATCTTCATCGCACTGTCCTTAGCACCTTCGCGCCAAGGCTGGCGTCGCGGACTTTATTATTAATAATGGGTTTGCAGAAACTTAAAGTATTATGCGAATTGAGGGGCGAGTGACAAGTGAATAATCCGTAAAATTACTCATATGCGACGTATGCACGGCGCCTGTTTTAGTATGAACATTCTAATTTTCCCCGGTAACCTTGGTTACAGAATCAAAGAAAAGCCTTCACCTTAGAGCTGATCAAGCAGGCTAGGCCTCAGTCAGAAGCGATAAGGGAAGAGTTTGAAAATACTTCAGTAAACCAAGGAGAAGTGACATGGGTAAACTTAAAACATATCAGGAACAGCTTCAGGAAATCGTAAACAAAGGCATCAATGCTGCTGAAGAGCAGCAGAAGAAGCTGGCAGCCAAGCCGTTTGACTACGCTGAAAAGCTGGAATCAGAAGCGCGTGAGTACAGTGTTAAAACTTTGCGCACACGTTATAACGGCTACAGCGACAGCCTTTTTGGCCAGCTGCGCACTCTGAACAGCCGCTTTGGCAGCTTCGCAGCCGATCTGGTTGCAAAGCTTGAAAAAGAAGCAGTTGAAGGCGCAGACGCAGTATCTGAAGCGGCAGACGACGTATCCAAAGCCGCTCAGGATACCAAGAAGTCGGTAGAAGCCAAGAAGCCCGCTGCGAAGAAGAAAGCAGCAGCGAAGAAAGAAACTGCTTCAGCCTGATTCAAGGTGATGCAGTAATGCCAGCACAGAGCTTGCGCTGGTATACGAAAAAGGCGCCAAGCTGAGTTTTGGCGCCTTTTTTATTTTTAATGGCGGTGTAAATGTGGTGTCGTTGCCGGCGACAGCGTATTAATCTGGGGTTTGGTCTGGGTCCAGTTCCAATGTGCGAGTTTCGCCGGTAACTTTTTCGAGCCGTTTTACATCGACCTCAAACGACCGTATCAGGGCATCTGTTTCCTGAGTTTGCCAGGAAATTTCCCTCTCGATATCGCGGATCTGTGATTCAAGGCGGCGGATTTTTTCGAGAGTCGCGTCTGGTATTTTTTGTCCGGATCGCTCCATGTTCGCGGCGCGGCTTTGCTCGTTATCGAGCTGGCTTGAGATGACGGAGATGTTACCGCGCTTGAGCTGAATCAGGCCTCGCAGTTCATCAAGCTTGCGATGCATGGCTCTGATTGCCTGGTCTGGATGGCTGAAGCGCTTCAATAGTTGGGCGTCTTTTTCGCGTTGAACGGCGAGTTCCGCCTGGCGCTGTTTTTCAGCTTCGCGAGCGGAGATTTCATCTTCTGTCGGTGCCGGCGGGATGACTTCCACGACGCGCCCATTTGAGTTGAGGATGTCGTAGCCGCGCTTTGTGGCTGGTTGAGGAATGGTGTTGCTGATTACGATCTGGCCTTCGTCATCCGTGTAGCGGTACATGCCAGCCTCCGCTTGGGGTGTCATGCCCAGCGACAGCAAAAATGCAGAGGCAGTAGCTGAAATTACGGTCAGGCGCTTGTGCATCAGTCAGACTCCGTAACGTTCCCGGTAGCTGGCTACCTTTGCGGCATGGCCAGAAAACTCCGGATTGGTTTCAAGATAGTCCAGAACCTGCTCCAGGCGGATGATACTGACCACCGGGATGCTAAATTCGCTCTCTACTTCCTGTATGGCTGAGAGCTTGCTGTTGCCTCGCTCCTGTCTGTCCAGGGCGATGAGCACACCAGCCGGCTCCGCGCCTGAAGCCCGGATGAGGTCAATGGATTCGCGTATGGCAGTGCCAGCGGTAATCACATCATCTACGATTAGTACTTTACCCTGCAACGGGGCACCAACAATATTACCGCCTTCGCCGTGATCTTTCTTTTCTTTACGGTTAAAGGCAAAGGGCTTGCTGTTGCCCTCGCGTGCCAGAGCCATGGCAGTCACGGTTGCCAACGGAATGCCCTTATAGGCAGGCCCGAAAATGATGTCATAATCCAGACCGCTGCGGTCGATGGCTTCAGCATAAGCTTTGCTGAGCTGCAGCAGGTCATCCCCGGTGTTGAATAGCCCGGCGTTGAAAAAGTAAGGGCTGGTGCGGCCGGACTTGAGGGTGAAATCACCAAAACGAAGTACGTTACGGCGGATGGCAAATTCAATAAAATTTTGCTGATAGTCGTGCATGGCAAGGCTTCTGGCGGGTGTGGATCTTTTAATAACGCGTGAAAACGGTATCATACACACAAACCGAATCAGGGAACACGTATGCGGGTAGTATCAATCAGCGTCAATGGTCTTGCCCGGGCCGTTGATAAAGGTTTCTTCGACTGGCTGGCCGAGCAGGATGCCGACGTTGTCTGTGTTCAGGATCACCGTATGCGCGCCTATGAAATTGAAGATTTCAATCTTATTCCCGAAGGGTATGAGGCCTACTTCATAGATGGCGAAAATAATGAGGACGGTGGCGTGGGTATTTACACGCGGCATTTCCCCAAGGCCATCATGTACGGGTTTGCCAACGAGCAGGCGGATCGCGAAGGGCGCTTTATTCAGGCGGACTTTGACAAGGTTTCGGTTGCCTCTGTGCTGGCGCCCTGTGCTCTTGGGCGGGAGGAGGAGTTGATCAGCGAGGATGATCTGACCGTTCTGGACCATAAAGATGATTTTATGGATGCGTTTGGGCTGCACATGCAGAAAACCCTGCGTAAGCGTCGCCAGTTCATTTTTGGTGCCAATCTGCAGACGGCACAGCATGTGACAGACGCCAGCCCGCTATACCATAAGTTGGACTTTTCCGGTTTCTTGCCCCACGAGCGTGCCTGGTTGGATCGTTTGTTTGATGAGATGGGCTGCGTGGATGCGTTCCGTGATATCAACAAGCAGAGTAATCAGTTTACCTGGTGGCCGGAGCAAACCGAGGGTTCGCGGAAAAATGCGGGTATTCGGGTAGACTATCAGTTGATGACGCCAGGTATTCGCAAGACCATTCAGGATGGCTGGATTGACAACACAACCCGCTTTTCCGATCACGCTCCGGTGATTATGGATTACGATATAGAGATTGGCGTGTAATTATCTGGGGAAACGCCTGTGCAACGGTGCCTCCCCAGACTTGAGAGTTGTCTTCCTTAGCCTTCCAGCGTTTCTTTCTGCAGTACGAACAACTTCTCAATGCCTTGCTTGGCCAGTGCCAGCATGCTGTCCAGTTCTTCCTGAACAAACGGCGCAGCTTCTGCAGTTCCCTGAATTTCGATGAAACCGCCCTGGTCAGTCATGATCACGTTCATGTCGGTTTCAGCTTCGGAGTCTTCCGGGTAGTCCAGATCAACCACCGGTGTGCCTTTGTATATGCCCACCGATACCGCGGCCACCATTTGCTTCAGCGGTGATTTTTTCAGGCGTTTGGTTGCAACCAGGTGGTTCAGGGCGTCGACCAGAGCCACGCAGCCGCCAGTGATGGCTGCCGTGCGGGTTCCGCCGTCGGCCTGGATAACGTCGCAGTCGATGGTGATGGTGTGCTCGCCCAGAGCTTCCATGTCGACGGCGGCACGCAGTGAACGGCCAATCAGGCGCTGGATTTCTACGGTGCGTCCGCCCTGTTTGCCACGGGCAGCTTCGCGGCCCATGCGGCTACCGGTCGAGCGGGGTAGCATGCCGTATTCTGCGGTGATCCAGCCTTTGCCTTCGCCACGCAGGAATGGCGGTACTTTGTTCTCTACGGAGGCAGTGCAGATAACTTTGGTATCCCCAAATTCCACCAGCACGGAGCCTTCGGCGTGGCGAGTGTAGTTCCGGGTAAGGCGAATCTCTCTGGGTTGTTCGGGCGTTCTGCCGCTTGGACGCATAGTATTTCCTGATTTCTGAGGTAAGTGTCCGGAAGCCTGTCCCGGGCGGATTCGGATTTGAAAGCCGGCAAGTATAACACGTTGAGCTCGGGTACCGGGTGACAGGGCAGGGCTCTCATGGCTGCCTGCATCGGAGTTTGAAGTCGGGTTCGCCGCAAGTGATCGCAGCCTGATAGACTCGGGTTCTATAATCAACGATCACGACCAATGACCAAGCCGGAGCTGCCATGATCAGAAGTATGACCGCATTTGCCCGGAAGGATGCTCAGGATGTGCAGGGAACGCTGACCTGCGAGATTCGGACCGTCAATCATCGCTACCTGGAACCGTCTTTCCGGTTGCCAGAGGTGTTGCGCGAGCTTGAAAATCCTTTCCGGGAGGAACTGCGAAAGCAATTGAAGCGAGGCAAGGTGGATGTGTCGATTCGTCTGCAGTCGACCGAAGCAGGTACGCCAGGTTTTGAGATTAATGAGGACATAGCCCAGGCGGTCAATGAGGCCGCAAATCACGTTAATCGAATGTTGGATAACCCTGCGCATATCAATGCTCTGGATATTCTGCGTTGGCCCGGAGTGTTGTCGGTGCCTGAGCAGGACTTCAGCTCTGTCCGGGAGGCAGGTATAGAACTGTTCAAACAAACGGTTGAGGAACTGGCGGTTGTCCGTGAGCGGGAAGGTGAGCGTTTGCGGCCTTTGTTTGAAGACCGCCTGACGGAAATGAAAGCGCTGGTTGCGACGGTTCGTGAGGGTATGCCCGGATTGCTCAAAGCGCAGGAAGCCCACCTGCGTGAGCGTTTTCTGAAAGCCAAAGTAGAGCTTGATCCGGAGCGCATTACTCAGGAAATGGTCATGTTGGCGCAGAAGAGCGATGTGGCCGAAGAGCTGGATCGGTTGGATGCACATATCTGTGAAGTGACAGACACCCTCAAGCGTGATGAAGCCATTGGTCGCCGGCTCGATTTTCTGATGCAGGAGCTGAACCGGGAGGCCAATACCCTGAGCAGCAAGAGCATTGATGCCGGTGTTACCCGGGCAGCAGTCGATTTGAAAGTGCTGATTGAGCAGGTTCGGGAGCAGGTACAGAACATTGAGTGATGTCCATTGGTGTTCATAAGTGTATTTAAGTAACTGTTTTTTAAAGCTTATAAATTAACATTGTCTACTGGCATCTATCAAGATCTAGTTTAATCCGGCATTAAATGGGGGGTATAATGGGGAGTGATTTGACGCTCTCCCCATTATAGGTGCGATTTTCCCATGAGTACTCCCCACTTTAGGCTCTATCCCCCGAACTGGCTTCTCTTGTCAGGCAGTGTGTGCTGCCCAGCTCCAGTAGCTGCCAGGTCAAACGGTAACTGTTTGATGACACGCATAGGGAGGAAGTAATGGGGAGCTTTACAGTTAAGAAAGTTCAATCTCTGATCAAAGAAGGTTCACCAGGCCGCTTCAGTGATGGGGGAGGGCTATATCTGATGGTGCCCAAAAAGGGCGCACCCTACTGGATGCTTCGATACACGCTCGCTGGCAAGCGGCGTGAGTTGACGCTTGGTAGTTGCGAGCAGATTTCTCTGGCTGAAGCACGAGAGCAAGCTGTAGAGACCAAGAAGGGCATTCGCAGTGGCCTAGATCCGATTGAAGCACGTAAGCGCGAGGAGCAAGCTACTCTCCGAACCGTCAGTGATCTCTTTGGTGACTGGTGCCAAGATCTAGAGAAACGCCTCAAGCACCCTCACATCCCAAAGCGAATCTTTATAAAAGAAGTTGCACCCTCAATAGGGCAGTTCACCTTGGATAGCGTTACTCCACTGGATGTGCGGGCCATCGTCAGAGCGGTAGCCAACAGCGGCCGCCCGGCCACCGCAAACGATACTCTGATGTACCTGAAGCAGCTGTTCAACCATGCCATTAAACTGGGTCTGCTCACTTACAATCCAGCTGCGGCCTTCAGTGTCACTGATGCCGGAGGTATAGAGAAGAGCCGAGACAGGGCACTTGCTCTTGACGAGATTTCAAAGGTTTTCAAGATCTTCCGAGAAAACAGTGACAGCCTCACCCGAGACAATTATCTCGCCTGCGCACTACTGCTCGTTTTGGGTGTGCGAAAGACAGAGCTTACGGAAGCTCGATGGTCCGAGTTCGACTTGGAGAACCATCGGTGGCAGCTATCTGGGGAGCGCAGCAAGTCAGGTGCCGAGATCGTCATTCCGCTTCCCCTTCAAACTGCCAGTTGGCTGCATGAGCTCAAAATCCGTGCCGCGGGCTCAGGTTATGTTTTTCCCAATCGGCGCAGCAGCAAGCAGCCCTACATGGGCAAGGACACGTTGAACCGCGCCATTTCCAAGCTATTCGGTAGAGAGCCGGGGAGGAAAATACAGCCAGAGAACATGATGGGGGATGTCGCCCCGTTCACCGTGCATGACCTGCGACGTACTTGCCGTAGCTTGTTGGCTTCTACTGGTGTGCCTGGGCATGTGGCGGAGCGCTGCCTGAACCACAAACTGAAGGGGGTTGAAGGGATCTACGACCGCTATGACTACTTCGACGAGCGAAAAGAAGCCTTGGTCAAAGTGGCGGAGTTGGTTGCGCCGTCCATTGATGGTGCCCCTGGTTAATCGCCCTTTATCATTTTTATATTTTTTCCTTAGTGAAGAAAGGCTGGTTGCCGGCCTAATTACAGGAAAAATCTAACGAAATGCACTATGATCGGAACGAAGTTGCGATAATTGCTGGTGAATAGGCAAGTGATAGTAGCTGTTACAGAACTTCAGTGACTATAGGAGCATTGCTCAAAATGGAACGAGTATCTTTTCTCAAACCAAGGATGGCGGGGAAGCGCTTTGACGACCATGCGATTCCTCTGGAAATGCTCAAGGAGCTCGCGGTATTGGAGGAAATGATCGTTGAGGTTGCTAAGTGGCATTACCTTAGTGATCATCCGAAACGCGAACGCTCACCCAGAGGTTTCACTAAAGGTATTTCCGTCAAGCTGACCGCTATTGACGAGGGCAGTGCTATGCCTGACATGTCACTGTTCGTCGATCAACGCCAACTTGTAACGCCAGCAAATCAGGATTATTTTGAGCGCGCCCGAGACAGCATCATCGACGCAATAGAGGCGGCAGAGCGAAATACTGAGATCAAACAACATCTGCCAGAGTCACTGCTCGGCTACTTCGATAAGCTTGGAAGAGGTCTGCGTCCGGATGAATTTATTGATTTTGCCCCAGGGGTAGTCGGGCGGAGCGCAAGGTTGAATCAGGCTACGCGACGAGCATTGAGGCTGGCTTCTTCGCAACTGCAAGAACTGACTGAGGAGGTTAGCTTAAGAGGGATAATTCCTGAGGCAGACCAAGCCAAGCTTAGTTTTGAGTTGGAAGCTATTGGCGGGCTTAGAGTTTCAGGGCCTATTTCGATGCAGCACTTTGATACCATTGTCAAAGCTTTCAATGGTTATCGAGACGGACTTCGAGTGAGTATACAAGGAATTGGTCTCTTTAGCCGGAACGGCCAACTGAAAAGCATGGTGGAAGTTGAGCACGTCACGCTGTTGGACGAATGCGATGTGGGCGCTCGGATTGATGAGCTGCGCCTGCTGCAAAATGGTTGGCTTGACGGCAAATTAGGCAAATCTCTGGACTCTGGCCAATTGAACTGGTTGGAGAGTCGGCTGGATTCCTACCTGAGTGAACCTCTGCCATCTCCCTATTTATACCCGACCGCAGAGGGTGGTGTGCAGTTAGAGTGGAGCATCAATGCTTACGAGATAACATTGGATGTTGATCTGGCAGCCAAATCAGGACACTTTCATGCTTTGCATATGCCCACTGAGCAAGAAAGTGAATTAGAGCTGGACCTCTCAAAAGACGATGACTGGGAGGAAGTTGTCAGTATGCTTGCAAAATTGAACGGAGAGTACTCGTGAAGGAAGACACCCGGCTACTGAGGCAAGTCCATCCAAGCTTTATCCAAAATGGCAGAGTTTCTTCGCAGGCCTTTCGACCTACTCCGAAGGACGGTAAGAAACTGTCGGTATATGACGGTGACGCTATAGAGGCGCCAGCCGCTTATGAGCATTACACTAAATCCCTGAGACAATCCTCGAACGGAGTTATGGCCGTGACTTGTCAAGAGTGTGCGCAGTTAGAACTTGATGCACAGAATGATCCTTTAGAAGATTTCCCCGAACATGCGCTCATCGACTTCAGTCCTTATGGTACAAGTGCAACCGAAAAGAAGGCTAAACTTCTGAGGAAAAGGGCAGAGGAGCGTAATTGGCTTTTCTGGAATACTGGTAGCTGATTCCGACTCGCCTTTCCCCTCAGATTCGCGGCAGGCTCGAGTTCTACAGTGAGGAGCATTCTCAGCGGCTTGCTCCCGAGAAATGGTAGTCGGTTTCTCTCTGGAACTTTTCACAGCTGAGGCATCTTTTGGGCAAGTGGTATACCTGACGTTCCTTGTTGCGACTTACCACAACACACGGTTTGTTTGGCTTTGTCCATTTATGGCGCATGCTGTTACCAGCCATGTGCGTCCTATTTTTTGATCTTTTTAATATGCACCTGTCAAGCCTAAAAGCTCCGTGAGCGTTTTTTAATCACGTCTTACCGTTTTCGTTAACAAAAGCATCACCTCTCGTATCCAATCAACGAAATTTCAAACATATATCACCTCTGTGAACCAAGGTCCTAACAATGCCTTCCCTCCCAATTCACAGAGGAAAACCAATGTCTGAACAATGTCCTAACTGCCAGTCTGTCCGGATTGGCAAGAACAATTACGGTAAGAAAACGGCTGGTGTGGTCGGAGCGTCTGCTGGTACTTATGGCGGCTACGCGGCTGCAACGGCTGGTGCTCAAGCGGGTGCGTCTCTTGGGGTCGTTGCTGGCCCCGTTGGTGCAGCGGTAGGTGGTATCGGTGGTGCCCTAATCGGTGCGTTGCTTGGTGGCGCAACCGGTGCATCTGCTGGCGTGATTCTGGGCGATGTCCTGGATGATCGTGTTCTCGACAACTATCACTGCCTTGAGTGCGGCTATTCCTTCAGTACTGATTCCGACTCTCACGACGATATCCGTTAATTCCCCTCGCATATTTCAAAGGAGAACAACCATGGCTCATCTTGTTGAACAAATGGCCTACGTTGGCCAAACCCCGTGGCATGGCCTGGGGAGTGAACTGACTTCAAATCAGCCCTTGGAAGTTTGGGCAAAGCAGGCTGGCTTGGATTGGCAGATTGAAGAAAGCCCGGTGCGCTTCGTCACCAATTCCGGTGGCCCTCTCGGAGAGATTTTGGCTTATCCGGATAGCAAGGTGCTGTATCGCTCGGATACCAAAGCTCCATTGTCTGTTGTTGGCAACCGGTTCAAGGTTGTTCAGCCAGAAGAGATCCTGGAATTCTACAGGGATCTGACAGAAGTCTCTGGTTTTGAGCTGGAAACAGCAGGTGTTTTGAAAGGTGGTCGAAAAATGTGGGCACTGGCGCGTACCGGTCAATTTGGTGTGCTGAAGGGCAACGACCAAACCAATGGCTACGTGCTTCTGGCCACAGCCTGTGATGGAACCATGGCCACAACCGCACAATTCACCAGTATTCGTGTGGTGTGCAACAACACTCTTGCGGTTGCGCTGAAGGATGCCACCGCAACGGCAGTTAAGGTGAAGCACAACACTGCCTTTGATGCGAACCTGGTCAAGAAGCAGTTGGGCATATCGGTTACTGCGTGGGACGACTTTATGTATCGCCTGAAAACATTGAGCGAACGCAAGGTCAAAACCACAGAAGCACGAAACTACTTCCTGAAAGTGTTCACGGAGGATGTGAAAGAGGGCGTCGGTAAAACTAACGAGCGATCCATGGCCCGCGCACTCGCGCTTTATGAAGGTGAGGGCATGGGTGCCGCTTTGGCCTCGTCAGATGGCACGGCTTATGGAATGCTGAGCGCAGTCACTGAATTTATCGACCACCACCGCAGAGCCAAAACCATTGATCACCGGGTAGATTCTGCCTGGTTTGGAACCGGCGCCGCCGTTAAGAACCGGGCGCTAGAGCAGGCCATGTCACTTGTGGCTTAACACTGCTTACTAAAACCAAAACGTCATAAAGCCCCGCTTGAGCCTATTGCTCTTGCGGGGCTTTTTTATGTCTGGAGGAAACATCATGGGCATGAGTGCAAAAGCAATTCAGAAGCAGCGTCCAGCTTTGCGGCTGGTCTCCACCAAAGATCTAAGTCGGGATGAATGGCTGAAGGTGCGCAAGAAGGGTATTGGCAGTAGCGATGCCTCTGCAGCCATTGGCATGAACCCGTATCAATCTCAGCTTGAGCTATGGATGGTCAAAACGGGCCGGGATGCTGGTCTGCCAAAGCCAAATTCCGATGATCCTAAATCCCCTGTGTACTGGGGGCATGTCTTGGAGCCAATCGTCGCTGAACAATACAGCCAGCAGACAGGCCGAAAGGTGCGCCGAGTGAACGCGGTGCTGCAGCATTCCGATCCTGACAAACACTGGATGCTGGCTAACCTCGATTACTCGGTAGCAGCCGATGACGAGGTGCAGATTCTTGAGTGTAAAACCGCAGGGGAATTCGGATCGCAGCTCTGGAAAGACGGTGTGCCGGATTACATCCAGTGCCAGGTTCAGCACCAGTTGGCGGTCACTGGCAAACAGGCAGCGGATGTGTGCGTTCTGTTGTGTGGCCAAGAGCTCAAAATTTACCGGATTGAGCGGAATGAAGAGCTCATCGATGCCCTGATTACGCTGGAGCGTCAGTTCTGGGATTTCGTGGAAACGGATACGCCACCACCTGCCGATGGAACCGATTCTGCAGACCGCGCACTACGCCATCTGTACCCGGTAGATCAAGGCGAAACTCTGGACTTCAGCCAAAGCAAGGAGCTGTCCCAAGCCTTTGACGAGCTTCTGGCTATCCGGTCTGAAATGGAAACCCTGAAGTCTACAGAGTCGCACCTAAAGCAACGAATTCAGAGCCAAATGGGGGAGGCCTCAAAGGCCACCTTCCCAAGCGGCAGTGTTAGCTGGAAACGAAGCAAAGACTCCGTTGCGTTGAACACCAAAAAACTGCTTAAGGAACAGCCAGAGCTGCTGGAGCATTACCCACTTACCAGGCCGGGAAGCCGGCGATTCCTCATGCAAGCATGAACACCCCTTGGCCACGCGGGTATGACAAATGCCCCGTGGCCCTTTTTCAGGAGAGTCATCATGATTAAAGGTTTAGCGATTACGCCCCCGGTGTTGGGGCGTATCAGTATTGGTCGGGTCGTTGAGAAGAACGGTATCCGGCTACCTCAGAAAGATAATCAATTTACCATTACCTCGCAGATTCAGGAAAAGGATGGGTGGCTACTGCATCCCATGGACGAAGAACTGCGAAAGGATGCGCCAAACGGCAAGCTGCGAACCATTCCGGTACGCATGTTGTTCAACGATGCGGATCTCAATTTGCGGGCGGAATACACCATGTTCGACCGGAAAAGTGGACGACCAATGTGTGTAGGTGATGGCGATACATGTAGGCGCCTCACGCAGTCAGGAGTGCAGTCCTTGCCATGCCCGGGGCCAACGTTGTGTGAGTTCGGTAAAGGCGGACTGTGTAAGCCCTACGGTCGTTTAAACGTAAAGGTGGGTGATGACGATGACCTGGGTACATTTATCTTCCGCACCACTGGCTACAACAGCATACGGACACTGGCGGCGCGGCTTAGTTATTACCAAGCAGTCTCTGGGGGCTTACTGGCATACATGCCGCTGGAATTGAAGCTTCGAGGGAAGAGCACGACGCAAAGCCGTCGCACACCGATCTACTATGTGGATTTGGTGATCAAGGAAGGGTTTTTGCTGCAGGAGGCTGTGGCTGACGCAAGGGAGAAAGCTAAACAAATGAAAGAGGAGGGCGTTAACCAGAATGCGCTGGACGCTGCGGCGACGAAGGGATTTGGTAATGCACTGTTTGAGTATGATGAGGATGAAATGTCTGACGTGGCGGAAGAGTTTTATCCAAGCGAGCCGCCCGCCAAAATGAATAATCCTTCAATTAGCATGTCGACATTTCAGAGGGGCGTGGAGAGAGATAAGTTGAAAACAGGTTAATCAAGGGTGACAAAACAGGCAGCCGAAACACCGGCTGCCTGTAAACGAACTTCACATTTTTTCCAGAAAGGGAGTCCGTGGATGCGGAAATGTGAACCGAGGCATCAATTCCGACTGAATTCAGGAACCCTCCTGAATAAGAGCTATGAGGTCATGTCGAATTTCTTCCCCGCTCAGATCGGTTCGCATTAACAAGCGGGGGTTGCCTCCGCGATCAAATACATAAATTGCGCTGCTGTGGGACACGGCATAATTACCATCCGGATCCGGTTCCTCATAACCGAAGGTGGTCCGATATCTTTTTGCCAGTTCGCGAAGTTGAGGTTCTTTTCCGGTGAGCCCCACAATATTGTCACCAAAAAAATCGACGTATTTTGCGAGGCGCTCAGGCGTATCACGTCGAGGATCGACACTCACGAACAAAGTGAGTACTTCTTCCTGAAGCTTCGGGTCCAGGCCACTGGTTGCCTGATTGAGTTTTCGCAGGGCCGTCGGGCAAACATCGGGGCACGAGGTAAACCCGAAAAACAGCATTCTTACGCGGCCACTGTAATCACTGCCAGACACCGGATCGCCTTGGCTGTTGATTAAGTCGAATTCCAGCTCAGGCATCAGGCCACTGATATTTTTCCCATGCCAGTCCTCATCGTTGCCAAAACAACCAGTAAGCAGCACGGGCATCACCAGCAATAAAATAGCCGGTAAGGTCTTTGTCCAGTGTAGCCAGAAACGGTTGATCATGAGGCTCTTTCCTGCAGCTTTTTGGAATGATTGGTGTATTTCCCGTCTTCATGCATGGTACGGCGGAGTATCAGAAGAATGCCGAGGACGCTCATCATGGCAGGTGGAATGTAGGTCAGTATACCGCCGAGGAGTTGGTCGACTTCCGGGTCCAGGGGCCAGGCACGGCCACAGACTTCGTAAACGTCGTAAACCATGTCTCTTGAGAATACGATCCATGCCCCCAGCAACATCTGGAGCACGCCTGCCGCCGCAAGCAGTAACATCCGTCTTCCGTAACCCAGTGACGAGGTAATGGCGGGTGGCCGGGGATCAAAAATCAACCACCAGAATAATAATCCGTCCAGCAGCATGCTCCAGTTCATGATCCAATACAGGTCTCGGCTGAGCATGGCGTCGAAATGAATTGGTGGCCACAGCCAGAAATAGATAAGACCTACAAACAGGAAGAGAGCGATGATGGGGTATTGCAGTACTTGATACACCCAGCCCACAGGCCGGAAGGCATTTTTTAAGCCGGGACTCATTCTGCTGTGCCAGAATCGCATTACTGGTAGGGGGTTCGACAACGCAATCAGTATTGGGCCGATGTGGTGAAGAATGAGGTGCTGGCCGCGATGGACGAAGAACATATACTGCGCGTAATAGTCGAAGCGAGTCTGCATGACGCCATAGCAAATCATGACGCCCAGAATGAAGGCAAAGATCCTCAGAGCGCCCGGCCGCTCTTCGTCTGGCATTCGCAGAAGGCCGACGCCGTAAAATCCAAGCACGAGCATAAAGCTCAGCACGGTCAGCGGCGAGAAATCGTAAGGTAACAGGTAGACGAGTAGTGACATGAGTTTGCCGGGTCAGTTTTTTATTTCAGTGCATTTACTTCGGAAGTCACCAGATCATACAGCTGCTGGGGCCCGAGCTTACTCAATGGCTGACCATTGACAAAGAAGGTAGGCGTGCCTGTAATCCCGACTTTCTGAACGTCGGCAGCGTCCTGCTGGATGATGGCATTGATTTCTGGCGCGTTCATCTGATTTCGAGCTTTGTCGACATCCAGCCCTGCTGACCTGGCAGCTTCCCAGGCGGCTTTCACCTCCGCATCATCATGCCATTGCGGCTGTGCTTCCATGACGGCATTAAGTACGGATACATAAACCCCTTGATTGCGGGCCGTTTCAAGAATTCGGACGGCTTTTTCCGATCCTTTATGAAACAGCACGTAGCGCAATACCAGCCGCACGTTGTCCGGATAGGCTGCAAGAATCTGTTTTACGTAGGGGTGCATGGCCCGACAGCCTTCGCAGGAAGGGTCGAAGAATTCAACAATGGTGACCGGCGCGTTTTCGGGGCCAATAACCGGTGAGTGGTCCCTCACAAAGGGTGTTTGTTCGACCGTGGCTGTCGCCTCCGTCGAGCTCTCGGATCGGTCGTAAATAACAAATGCGGCGGCAAACACGGCCAGGCAGAATGCGCCAAGGCTCAATACAAGAGTGCGGGTTCGCATGTCACATTTCTCCAGAAAGATCTGATGTATTAAAACTTAACGAACATCAATCAATGGCCTTGGTGGCCACGATTGTGTTGCGGTCCCTCATCGTGTCCGTACAGCACCGCTCCTTCATGTGGGTAGTGTGGGTGCTCGAATTCAAGCGTGGTATGGGCAATCCCGAAACGGTTTTTAAGAACACCCTTGATCTGAGATTTTATGGCTTCAATGCGGGTCCATCCCTGTTCAGTCAGAACAATATGGGCATCCAGCGCGGGTGTGTTTTCCTGCATTTGCCAGAGGTGAACATGGTGCAGTTCGGTGACGTCCTCTACCTCCTGCACAGCCTGCAGAACCGCTTCTCCGTCAACATCTGGCGGGCAGCCTAGCATCAGAGTGCGCACGGGCGCTCCAATTTCGGTGAAGGCAAGATAAAGGATATAAACTGCAATGCCGATGGTAATGGCCGGGTCGACCCACCACATGTCGTACAGAATGATGAGGGTGCCCGCCACGATGACCGCAACGGAAGCCAGGGCGTCCGACAGGTTGTGCAGAAACAGCGCGCGCATGTTCACACTGCCTTTTTGCATGGAATAGGTCAGAAGTGCCGTCAACGCGTCAACAACCAGTGCCACAGTAGCGATAATGACAACCGTCCAGCCCGCCACTTCGGTCGGTTCAACGAGCCGCATCCCACCCTCATAGATAAGGTAGAGCCCGATCACAATCAGCGTGGTGTAGTTGACCACCGCCGCAACCACTTCAATCCGACCGTAACCGAAGGTCATGCGGGAATCGGCAGGCCGGCGTGCAATCTTGCGCGCGGCAAAGGCAATAATCAGGGAGGCCATGTCGGAAAAGTTATGCAATGCGTCTGCGATCAGTGCCAGACTGCCTGAAAAAATCCCCCCGACAATCTGCGCGACGGTCAGTATCGCATTTGCCCAGATGGCAACGGCAACCCGGCGGTCGCCACTGTTCGGGTCAAGATGAGCATGAGTATGGTCGTGATCGTGCATGGTTACACCTACCAGTAAAATAAATCAGGGAGCTTTATGAACCCTGTAGTAACTATAGAGTCAACGCTTAACCTTGCAGATTGATGGAGTATCCGCCGCTTTGGGCTATTGTCTGGCACTTCGTTTCAGCACCTGAGCCAGATCTTCCGGCAGTGGCATTGATGCAAAAGGGCTTACGTTCGCGCGCCCTTTGTTACCAATGGGAACCCAGATGCGGGAAAAGAACAGGGCGGCAATCGTTCGAGTGAGCTGTCCCCGAACTTCGTGCATGTCTCGTAGATGCCAACCGAGTTTTAGCATGTGCAAGTGGGTGGCCGCATGGGCCAATGTGTATTTCTGGCTGAGGATATGGGCGCGTTCAAGATGGGTGAAGGCTTTCTGCAAATCCCCCACCCTTTCTGCCTCGTGGGCCGACTGAAGTTCCGAACGAAAGAACTGTCTCAATTCACTGTGCATGGGTGCCTGGTCCTATTTATTTACAGAATCGATTGTTTGGGAGGGCGAGTCTTCCGACTGTTTGTCGCGACTGTTTTCGGCCCTAAAGCTCGTGGCCAAAATCATGAAAACGCCCAAGACAATGAAAATGTCGGCAAGATTGAACGCCGGCCAAAACCAGGATTGCCAATGGAAATCCAGATAATCGACAACATAGCCTCGAAAGATTCGGTCGATTACATTTCCAATTGCGTCGCCAACCCCCGCCATTGGCGAAGAGACTGAATGTGACACCGGTGTTCCAAACGTGCACCTAGTTAAAGAACGAAGTGATTTCGATGGATTCGCCATAGGCCATAGATTGCTGGACGAGCCACTTAATGACTTGGTCTGCCAGCACGATCAAAGCGGAAAGGCTGAAAAAGGTCCACGCTGAAACCTTTGCGGATTCTCCCTGCATCGAATTAACCTTTTAGTGCGAGGATGCGCTTGGCACCCAAAAGAACGATACCGCCGATAATCAGGTCGGGATAATGGGAGCCGGTCCATGCGACAAGAGCCCCGGCAAGGATAACCCCCAGGTTTATAACCACATCATTGGCCGAAAATATCCAACTGGCTTTCATGTGGGCACCGCCCTCACGGTGTTTGGCGATCAAGGCCAAACAGCTGACATTGGCAATAAGGGCGACAGATGCGATGGCCATCATCATCAGTGACTGCGGTTCACTGCCAAACAGAAAACGCCTGCCAACTTCAATAAAGTGCCGGACTCCTCGGACTGATTGGCGGTCGACGATTCAGCCGCCCTGACGGATTCAGAGGTAGCAAACACCCAAGCCCAGAGTATCCAGTCTGTGGGTAATAGGCTCGTTTTCGCCTTGATGAATAATTTCCAGTTTTCGGTTCGTTAAATCGAATGAGAGTGACAGAACGTTGTCAAAGCCACCGAGAGCCATACGAATTATCCGCTCTTCCGACGGGCAATCCATTTTTGACACGTTATAAGTGCTGACGTGGGTGCCAGATGCAGCGGCTGTAGGAATGTGCGAGTTATTATCCATGGCAGATTTCATACAGCTGCATTGTTCTTTGCAAGCTTTGCTCATTGTTTGACTCCAAAGTTATCTCATTACCGATGTGAACTTTAAACCCTGTAGTTACGAGAGGGTCAATGTTTGTTCAGTAGCTTGAGGCCAGTCTCTTAATCAGCGGCTATTCGAAGGGTTACCACCCTCTTTGATCTTATAGTAACTAAAGTTGAGCGTGGTCTCTGAATGCAGGGAAGCCGCCTTGCAGGTTTCTCAAATATTTTCAGGATTTCAAGTTCATTTAAGGTTCGTGTGAGAGTCTAAACATGAGTTATATCAGGTTACTTAATGGCGGGAATGCTTCATTCCCGCCTTTTTTTTGACCTTTCGTCCGTTGTCTTAGCTGGTTTTAAGATTTACGCCACTATCCAGACGAATCGGAAAACACAAACAGTCGAAAAAGAAACTGAAGGGGAATAAGTTGAAACGCAACATTCTGGCCACTGCAATTACGGGGATAACGACATTGTCGGGAAGTTGGGCCGCAACGGCTGCGGAAATTGAATTCCATGGTGATATGGATAACCGATTTCAAGCCTACACCAACCAAAGGGATTGGTTTGCTGGCGGTAACTCGGGCGGCGGTACGCTGAAAGATGAGGAGCCGACCGAGAGCTTTGGCGAGGTCAAGTACCGGTTTTGGGCGAAGGCAACTTCTGATGACAAGAAAGTTACTGGTGTTTTCGCAACAGAGATTGGTGGCATCCGCTATGGTGAGGGCTCAGGTGGCGACTATTCCGGTGATGGCGTCAACATTGAAACGCGGTGGGCCTACGTGGATTTTTTGGTACCCAACACGCTAAACCAGCACGTATCGCTCGGCTTGCAGCCAGTGTCAGTGAACCGACATGTCTGGAGCGAAACCGCTACAGCCGCAGTGTGGAAGGGCTCGCTGGATTCCGGTTTTGACTACCAGTTGTTATGGGGGCGGGGTGACTCTTCCAATGAGAGCGGCGTTGACTCAGGCCAGGATGAAGGCTGGGATGGAGCGGACAACTTCGCGATCAATTTGAATAAGCGTTACTCACCTAACCTCAGTGCTGGCCTCTTTTACCTCTACCAGATGAACAATCAAATTGCTGAGGGAGTAGGTACGGTAAATAGCAGGGAATATGAACTGAAGAGCATTGCGGATAACTCCAAATATTCCGTTTCCAGCCTTGGGTTGGAGCTGGATTATGATCAGGAAACATCGCTGGGCCGCATGTTCCTGAAGGGCACGGCGATTGCCCAAAGCGGCACAATAGAGGGAGTAAATTTCGTTCCTCTGAATGGCGCTACAAACCCCAATACGAGCTACGACCTTTCGACTTTTCTCGGGCGAGGAGAGCTCGGGCTGCAGTTCGGCCCAAACCAGTTGACGTACACCGTGCTCTACGCATCAGGCGATGGCAATGAGCAGGATGGGAATTTCGACGCCTTCATCGCCACGGATGTAGACTTCAGCGACAGTATGATTTTTCAGGAAAATATGACGAGCGATGACTATTTCGCAGAAACGCCCTATATCCTGGACAAGGGGTATTTCATGAACAAGCTGCAGCTCGATCATAAGGTGGCTGCCAATATCACGGTTAGCGGAATGATCGTCTACAACCGCTTGGCTGAGGATGTCGCGCTTGCAGGCGGAACGTCCTCAAAAGATCTCGGGCTGGAATTTGGGTCCAAGGTCTCCTACTTCCCATACCCTTCGTTGGAACTGTCGGCAGAGGCTGCATACTTGGCGTCAGGCGATGCCATGGATGCGCTGGAGGAAACTGCCTTGCAGGACGGCAAAAGCGATCAGGACATTGTCCATGTTGCAGGTCGGGTAAGGTATAAGTTCTAACAATGGCGGGGTGGTGGTGGCACCGCCCCGTTCTTGTTCTCTGAAATGAATCCGTATTGAGTGACCTTTTCTATGATTACACGTTCTGCAGTATTTGTGTCCCTGATGATGCTACTAGCTGGTGCGGTACAGGGGGTTGAGCGTGGGCTTCCAGCAAAGGCAGAAGTCACTCAGGTAGATCGTGATCAAAAAGTGCTCTCCCTCACAGTTGACGATGCCATTGTTGAGGTAGGTGACTTATTTGTTGTGTTGCAGGAACCTGGCGATGCAGACACCTCGGAAAAAAAACCTGCGGTCATCGGCATCGAAAGTGTCGAAAAAGGTCGGGCGCTGGGGAAGGTGCTGTTTGGCGCGATGCCCTCTGTTGGAGCTGTATCGAAACGCTTTTACCGTATTCCGGCGGTGTTCACTGACAGAGCCGGCGATCCCAGGCCGGTAACGCCGGTATTGAAATCCAGATTTCCTGATCTTTTGTGGCTGGATGAGTCAGAAACGTCGAGGGGTGTGCCTTTAGTGCGTTTCCAGGTTACCGGGAGAGGTCAAGCCGTCGCGACCTATAATAACACCTGGTTGATCGGCATTGTACAGACTGATACCGAAGAAGGTCGGGTAGATTCAGTTAAAAAAGATGGCTCCTCAGCTTCTCCCTTTGTCAGGCTGCCCATCAACGCAAAATCGTTGTCTGCGTTTCGCTCTGGCAACAATTATTATTTCGCGGCAGAGCATGGAAACAAACTAAGCTTTTTCCTTGTTGATTCCGATGGTTCCGTTCAAAGCCTGACGTCCATTGAGGTGCCTCGTCGAGAGAAAGTCATACGAATGGACTGGTACGTTTCAGAAACCTCGTATTACCTCATTTTGAATCAGTGGAATGGCCGTCGCGTTTCAAGCTCTTTGATCCAGTTGGACAATGGGAAGGCCAAAGCCATCGGTTTCATCCCCCTGCTTTTGGGGTTGCAGGATTTAGATGCTGACGGTCGCCGGGAAACTATTCTCGGGCAGTCTTTCTACTCCGAACAGGGGTTTGGTTCAGAGATTTATGAAATATCAATCTCATCGAACGGGTTTAAAAAGACCAATTACGAAAAGCTGAGCAGATACGCGCCAGTATTTCAGGTAACTGGGGCCGTTGTTCAGAACAAATCTGAACCGTTGAATATGGTGACAGCCTCTCAGGGTGAGGTTTCATTTTTCCCCTCTGGCGCTGAGGGCTCCCGTCTGGGCTATGAGACTGGAAAGGGAGTTGCAGGCACGAGTATTACTTACGACGTGTCGCCGGAGTTGGTGTTTAGTCCGAGGAAAACACTGTTTTTACCGAACCTGCTCGTGCGCTCCGATGAGGACGGAGTTAACATCGGGATTCCGCAGAAATCCAGTGCAGCTGAAAACATGATAGGCGTTTATGATACGCGTGTTGATTGGTTGACGCTAAGGTCCGGGAAATCTCCAGAAACGCAGTCAACAAGTCTTGTAACGTCGGCTCCGGTGTCCCCAGTCTCGGGCAATACAGGGTTGTTCTTTATGTCGTCCGATGAGAGTTCTATTCGAAACGACGGTGTCGGCTTTGAGACCTTGGTGTATAGCGCTTTTATACCGGCAGGTAACTGACTAGAGGTGGTTAACCTGCCCATGTAGTCGTCAAATGCTCCTGGGAAGCTCGATTAAAACCCGAAGACCACCTTTGGGTGATGTTGAAAAATGCATGGCACCAGCGTAATCGTTGACGATTTCGTCAACGATTGATAGCCCAAGGCCATAGCCAGGAGTTTTTTCGTCCAGTCTTTTCTGACGCTTGGTAAGGTCGGCAAGTTGGTGTGAAGCTACTCCTGGGCCGTCATCTTCAATAAGAATAGTCAAGGTGTCATCGTGAAGCTTCAAGTGTAAATAGACTTCCTGACAACACCATTTGCCAGCGTTATCAAGTACATTGCCTAAGATCTCATTAAAATCGCGCTCATCAATTGGCCAGACAAGCTCTCTGGGCAATGCTTCTTGAAGATGGATTTGTTTGTATGGATAGATTCGACTGACTACGTCCACCAGTGCCAGAGTCTTCTCAATGATCGGTGTCGCCTTTCCAATATACTGACCGGACATTTCGGTTTTTCTCATTTGAGTGTCGATCAGTTCGTGCATTTCAGACAGTTGATTCTTCAGCTGATTAATGATTGCTGTAGGAATAGCGTCGTTGCTGACGACAGAGTTCATGACAGCGATCGGAGTTTTCAAGCTATGAGAGACATCCGCCGCAAGGTGGCGTGAGCGATTCAGTTTTTTGTCATAGGACTCGAGCAACCGATTAAGATGTTTTACCAGTTCGTTGAATTCTTCAGGCACGTTCTCATCCAGCCTTTTTCGAGTCCCTTTTTTTAGAGCAGACAGTTGTGCGCTCATTCTTTTTAGTGGCTTTAGAGCGATAGTGATCCCAATGAAAATTATGATGATGATGGTAATCAAAATTGTAAAAGAGATCGTCCATATCAGGACGTGGAGCTTGTCAAGAGTGTTTGGGGAATAAGAGTCCCTCTCAATGATAGTAACGTTAAATTGGCTGTTATCGCTATCAAATATCTTGTTGTAACCAAGCGTGGATAGACCGTTATCGGGTATGTGAAAAATTCCAGGTTTTCTGAATTTTTTTATGAGTTCTATGCTTGGTTTGATATCTTCGCTTGTGGAAGATCTGCCTTGGCTATCTTCAATATGAGCGGAATATTGCGATAAAGCATGGTTGCTGACAGTAGATTTTTTAAGGTTTTTTTTATTTATTTTTAGTTTTTCTGAAAGCCGGTTGGCCGCGGACTGTAGCTGCTCCCTGTGAAGCTCATCATGGATATAGTCAATTAGAAAAGTGTGTGAGGTGAATATTAGCACAGAAAAAATGAGCCCGGTTAGTGTCAGGAACTTAAAAAGTTTTCGCTTTATAGATGATTGGTTTCTGGGCATTTTCTTCTAAATTAATGGTTAAGGGAAGTGGTTTTTAAAGTTGGATTAAAAAAGCCGCACTAACGAATTAGTGCGGAAAAAAGGAATGGTGGAGACCATTCACAATGCAGCGGAATTTTAAAAACTATTTATCGATAATAATGTATTTTTAGCTCATGAACGCTAATTTATTTTTTCTAGTGATTTATCTGGCCTGCTGAAAAGTTGTCTGTTTTTGATAGGACAATATCGCCAGATTTAATCATCCCATGAAAAACCTCATCTTTCTTAGAAAGTATCAATTTCCGGCGGGCTTCCATTCCTAATTCAGAAAGGGCTCCTTGTGTCATTGCTCGATGTTGTCTCTTCATGTCCTGAATGTTGTGATCTGTCAGTGCTTTTTTTGCCAGTGTACTGTCGTTTCCCTCAGAGGCATTGAGATTGCCGGAAACCAAGGTTATTACAATTGATGCGAGCAGTAGGTTTTTTCTCATAACGCCACCTTTAAGTTTAATGAACTTAGCGCTATGTAAGCAGATGAACTTTAACTCAGTTTGAAAAAATGAAATTAAGAACATGACCGAACAGAAAGATTTACCAAAACTAGGAGGGGTGGGCTCGATAGGAAACGTTGACACAAAAGTATGAAACGGCATTTTTCAATTTCGTTTCAAGTTCATTTGCTATTAATGATGCGTTGATATGGTAGAGAGTGCCAGATCAACGAAGCGATCACCGGGCAGAGACGTTATCCGGAACGTTTCAGGGGATGGCATGCCAATGCCAGCTACCTGTTAGGTGACTTTCGACTCAGTGCTGTGCTGATCAACAAGCTTCGCACAGTAGACAGTATGTGACTGATTATCTAATAAAAAGTCTAACGAAAATTTGGAGACAATAAATGAAAAGATCAAAGTTAGGAACCTCCATCCAAACGGTGACATCCCTGTTGATTTTGGGTATTGCCGGACCTGCTAGCGCGATGAAAATTGTGGGCAATGCTGACGACATGTCAGAACTCGAAAATTTTTCGGTTGAAATATATGGATATGCGCGACTGAACGCGAGCTACGATATAGACGAAGAAATTGCTCTGGGTGCTCGTACCGGCGACTTCAGTCAAATAAACACGGGAAGTGATGAGGCGAACGAAGCTGGTGGCAACTTTGGTGCCGACGCTTTCCAGAGCCGAATTGGCGTGTTAACCACTCATCCATCAGGCCTTAAAGTGAAGGTTGAGGGTGACTTTGAAACCAATGGAAATGGATTCCGACTCCGCCACGCTTATGGCGAATATAAGGGGGTCCTAGCGGGCCAAAACTGGTCTAACTACACCAGTTTTGTTGGTTATACGCCCACGATCGATTTTGATGGTCTCCCGGGCAATGCTGGCAATCAATTCCGTACTGCTCAGGTAAGATACACTACTGGGCCGTTATCGGTTTCACTGGAAGAGCCGCTCAGCTATAACGGTCTGATCAACGGTGCAGGCGGTGGCAGTGAGAAAGAGAGCCTACCCTTGGTATCAGTTCGCCTGGAGGACTCCGTAGGAGCCCTCTCATACTCAACAGCAGGGTTTCTGAGACAGCTTGGTTATGATAACGGCACTCAGGACGACAGCGCCATAGCCTACGGCGCATTTGGTGCGGTCACACTCAACGTAACAGGCGCATTGAACCTGAATGCAGTTATTAATTATACCAACGGCTCGAACACTAACCTTTACCGCTCGGGTGAAAACTATGGTGCTGAGGACGGGTACGTTGATTCGTCGGGTAGCCTCGAGCTTATCAGCGGCTACGGAGCAACGATCGGTATGAGCTATGACCTCGGTGGTGGTCGTTCCATCAATGGCGGCGCAGGTATGACCAATGTGGACTGGGACGACGCTCTTGCCGATCTCGGCGCCGCTACGATTAGCGACAAGCATGAAAAAAATACCAGTGTACTGATCAACTACCAATGGACACCTGTTAAGAGTGTGACCATGGGCGTTGAATACGGGTATTACATGGTTGATGAGGTCGACGGCGACGATGGGGACGCCAGCCGCCTTCTTTTCGCTGCACAGTATAACTTTTAACCCCCTTGTCAGAGAGATGAGTTTTAACTGCCGGACCGGAGTTGTAATTTAGTCCGGCCCGGCAGTTAAGTCCTAAAGCCGTTGCTCAAGAGACAATACGTTTTTCAAATCTATGCCGCTGGTTCGATCCAGTGACGTCTCTAACGCCGGGGCAGCGTTACCTGTCGTTGGATCTTCCTTCTGTCCAAAGCATGTGACTGCGCAGCACAGCTTCCTGGTCAGTAGTCTCGTCGATCACATAGGTACAGACCTGCTCGTAGCCGCTGAGTGATACTCACTCACCACAAGTCCTTATGGAAAATGTTAACCAGCGCTATCGCGACCACACGTCGAGACCTTGCACCTGGCGGTTTCACAGGGTTTCTCGGGCTTCAATCAAAGGTGATGCAAGGCAATCGGTAGGTTTGGTGTATGGGGCTTGCCGATATACAGCCACGATGGTGAGCGTATGCAACATACCTCGTCACTATGATTCGTCTGGCCAAACGAGGTCAATCCTTTCTTGACTCGGTACTTTCTTTGCCCCGTGACGCTGTCCAGCACAAAGGTAAGGCCACTGAGTAAGGGGCAGATGTTGCTGACATATTCCAGCATAATGGCGCGACCCACTGTTCGGGCACAACCCGTCTTTGGCGGACCGGTTGATATCCGCTTTACAATCGGCACTACCTATAGCGCTATAGCGCGTGCCGAATCGATGGGCTGGCAATCGCGCTTATTCTCTGCCCGGTTGTGCAGATTGCCTTCCCGAGCTGGGGGCTGAAATATTGAAAATCTTTGAACAGTTTCCGCGTCATTGCGGTAGAGGTCATTCAGAATCATATAGAGCCGCTCAGTAATTGTGTTTTTCTCTTTGCCACAGATTATAAATTGTCTCCCGCCCTGCCATCAATCCACCCCCTTGCTGACTGAGTTCCTCTAATACTCGCCCCGAAGCTATCTTCGTAAATTTTTCGGAATTCCGATCTGAATTCAAACTCATTTCAAAGTTTGCACTTATTATCCTGACCTCTTCCTACCTCCTCATGGGCGCACCGTGCCTATGATTTTACGGCTATTAATCGCTTCGGGAGAAGTACGATGAAGGCAAACAAGCACTCGCCTCGGGCGTTTCTGTGTTCAATATTATTATGCACTCCTCTTTTCGCTCAAGCGGAGACCGCTAATTGGGCGAATTGGTTCTCTGGCCAGATCAGCAAGCACCCGGATGTGCTGGCGGCGACAGAGCAGTCAGCAGCCCGGAAAGCGGATGCTGAGGCAAGCGAACAACCGCTGTACAACCCGGAGCTGTCAGTAGGAGCCAACAGGACGGGCAGTGAAAACAATTTTGAGGCAGGGTTTTCACAAACGATTGACTGGTCTGATCAACAGGGTGCGCTAAAGGAGAAAGGAAAGCTTATACGGCTTTCCGCTCAAGCAGCCTTGAGTGAGGCAGTTTTGGCGCAAACGTCAGAATCATTATTGGCGCTCGTCGAGTGGCGTGCCAGCAAGCTTGATGAGGAAATTGCCGAATCTCAACGGCAGCGGCTGAATGCTTTGCTGGACCTGGTTGAGCAACGCCAGCAGGCCGGCGACCTGGGTCGTGCCGACGCAGAGTTACTGTTTTTAAGCCTCTCCCAGCAGCTGAGTGAAGTGACCCAAGCGAAGGCTATTGTTGATCAGGCGGAAGCCCGGGTCAGGGAGCTTTTGTCAGACTGGGGGCCACGAAATGGCGGGATTCCAGAATCGTTTTGGGCAGAGCTCGAATCCGAGGTTGGTGATACTGATTTGCTGGCACACCCGGCAATAGCTTCTGCCCGAGCCCAATGGCAGGTCCTGCGGGCTGAGGCGGAGGTTGCCCGGCGCAGGGCAACAGCGTCGCCCACGGTCGGGCTGAACGGAGGGCGTGATGGAGGTGAGAATGTGGTGGGGCTTACTTTCTCGATCCCTCTGAATGTGCGCAACAATTACAGCGCCGAAACCAGAGCCGCCAATCGACGCGCATTGGAGGCTGAAGCCCGTTTTCAGGCGCTCTATCGGAAACAGCAATATGAGCTGGCGGGAGACCGCGCTGCTTGGAAAAGATACGACCAGCAACTCAACCGATGGAAAGAGCTATCCCGGGGGCGAGTGGAAAGAAGTGCTGATTTGCTAGAGCAGCAGTGGCGGCTCGGTGACATCTCCACGTCCGAATATCTTCTGGCTTTGGGCCAGCGGGGGGAGAGCCTGAAAACAGGCATAGAGCTGGAGAAACGGGCGCAGTTGGGCCTGATCGAACTCTTGCGCCAGTCCGGTGAACTGGCCACCCCATTCCGTTAATGTTCTGGAAACTGGATATCTATCATGAGAAAAACTCTGATTTCTGTATTTGTATTGTCGCTGTCTGTGACCACCCCTCAATTTGCGCTGGCCGAGGAAGATACTCTTAACGAGAAAGACCACGAGCATGCCGCCGCTCGTGACGACCACCAAGAAGACGCTGGCCAAGAAGACAAGCAAGAGGATGGACATGCTAACGACCGTGACCATGAAGGGGAAGATGGTCACGGTCGAGAAGAGGAGAGTAATCGTGGGCATGAAGAAACCACTGCGGCAAGCATCAATGTAAAGCAGAAAAAAGTTGCAGGCATTGAGGTGGACTCCCTAGAGAGTCGCCGGATCGATTACGAAGTATATGCACCCGGCGAGCTACTTACTAACGGTTATACCAGCTATCACGTGTCTCCTCGGGTTGCGTCAGTGGTGTTGCGCCGTCACGTGGAATTGGGTGAGCACGTAACCAAGGGCCAGTCGCTAGTGACCCTATTTAGTGAGACTGTTGCACAGGCGCAGGCTGATTATAGAAAGGCCTACCCAGAGTGGGAGCGAATCAGCGAGCTGGGTCGTTCGGTGGTTGGTGATCAGCGGTTCAATACAGCGAAAGCCAATATTGAAGCTGCCAGGGCAACTCTGCTTGCCTACGGACTAAACGCTGCTGATATTGCTGCGTTGAAAGCCCGCGGCATGGGAAGCCTGGGGGAATATACGCTCAGGGCCCGTGTGGATGGTGCCGTGCTGACTGATGATTTTGAACAGGGACAAAGAGTCGAGGCTGGCCAGCCGCTGGTCACTCTTGCAGATGAAAACGAGCTTTGGGTAGAGGCTCACTTACCAGCAAACTCCGACATCGTTCTTGAGCAGGGGTCGGAAGCAGAAATCAGAGCAGCTGGTCGTGTTGCTACGGCAACTGTGTCCCAGGAAGCCCACACCATCGATCCTGTGACCCGTACGCGGATTGTCAGACTCGAACTGGACAATCCGGAGGATCGATTTCATCCCGGGATGTTTGCAGATGTGTATTTCCGATTTCAGACTACGGAGTCGGTGCTTGCGGTACCGGAGAGTGCGTTGATGCGGGGAGCCGATGGCGACTGGACGGTCTTTGTGGAGGAAAGCGAAGGGGAGTATGAACCAGTGGAGGTGGAGTTGGGCCGCTCAATTGGCGGGCTCCGTGAAGTTTCCGGCCTGACTCCAGGCAAACGAATCGTTTTTCAGGGGGCATTCTTCGTGGCTTCTGAGATTGCAAAAGGCGGCTTTGATCCACATAACCACTGACCTCAGGAGCCATTATGTTCAACCGAGTTGTCGATTGGGCGGTTCAGAACCGCCTGCTTGTTCTTATTGCCCTTGCGGTGTTGATCGCTACAGCCGCATTTCAGATACCAAAACTGAATCTTGATGCTTTCCCCGATGTTACAAATGTTCAGGTTGCTGTCAATACGGAGGCGCCGGGGCTTGCGGCTGAGGAAGTCGAGCAGCTGATTACCTATCCCATTGAAGCAGTGATGTACGCGTTGCCCGATGTTGAGGAAGTGCGATCCATTTCCAAAACCGGGTTGTCCGGCGTCACGGTGGTGTTTAAAGAGGGCACCGATATCTATTTCGCGCGCCAACTGGTGTTCGAACGATTACAGGCCGCCAGTGAACTCATTCCGGATGGTGTCGGGGTGCCTGGAATGGGGCCGAATACATCTGGTCTTGGCCAAGTGTACCAATATCTGCTGATAGCGGATCGGGATTCGGGTTACGACGCGATGGAATTGCGCAGCCTGCACGATTGGTTAGTCAAACTGTTATTGATACCAACGGAGGGCATCACCGAGATTCTGTCTTTTGGTGGTGAAGTCCGTCAGTACCAGGTGAACGTGAATCCGGCGCGAATGCTGTCCTATGATTTATCACAGAGCGACGTCATGGAAGCCCTGGAGAGCAACAATTCCAATGTTGGGGGCTGGTACATGGGCCGCGGACAGGAACAGTTGGTTATTCGCGGTATGGGCTGGTTAGGCAATGGCGAGCAAGGTCTGGAACAGATCGGTCAGGTACCCGTTAAAACCAGTGGTGGCATCACTGTGACGGTGGATGATGTAGCCCAGGTGGAACTTGGCACTGAAATTCGCCAAGGCGCCGTTACTATGACCCGTAAGGACGAAAACGGCCAAGTGGAACAACTGGGTGAAGTCGTTTCCGGAATTGTGCTTAAACGAATGGGGGCCAACACTAAAGCGACTATCGACGGGATTGAAGCTCGTATTGATCGCATAAACCAAGCTCTGCCTGAGGGAGTTCATTTTGAACCCTACTACAATCAGGCGGATCTGGTGACCAAGGCGGTAGAAACGGTAACTAATGCATTGTTGCTGGCTTTTGTGTTTATCGCAGTGATACTTGCGCTTTTCTTGATGAACCTCCGAGCAACTATGTTGGTGTTACTCTCGATACCTATCTCCATTGGTATCGCTTTGATGATCATGGCCTGGCTCGGTCTCTCTGCTAATCTGATGTCTCTTGGAGGAATTGCCGTAGCAATTGGCATGCTAGTGGATGGTTCCGTTGTTATGGTCGAGAATATGTTCAAGCATCTGACGCACCCTGATGCAGAGCACGATGCCCACCGGGAGGAATTGCTTGAAAACGATTCTGACCCATTGGATGCATCCCACGATGATCATGGTATTGCGCTTCGACTCCAGGAAGCGGGGCGCGAAGTAGCGAGACCAATCTTTTTTGCTACAGCGATTATCTTGGTCGTTTTCATGCCGCTATTCAGCTTTGAAGGAGTAGAGGCCAAGCTCTTCCAGCCTATGGCAATTAGCATAATGCTAGCCATCGTGTCCGCTGTGATTGTGGCACTGGTGATTGTGCCCGCGTTGGCGTCTTTTGTGTTCCGGAAGGGCATCCGGGAACGGGAAAGTTTCGTGGTAAAACCTCTGGAAAAGCTCTATCGCAAGGGCCTCAACTGGTCGCTAAACCATACCCGTATAGTTGTCAGCGCAGCGGCCGTTCTCGTGGTGCTAGCGGCACTGGTTGTACCTAGGCTTGGTACTGAGTTTGTCCCTGAGTTGGAAGAGGGAACTATTAACGTCCGAGTGACGCTGGCCCCCTCATCAAGCCTTGATACGGCTCTTGAAGTTGCACCAAAGTTGGAAGCCATGTTAATGGAGTTTCCAGAGGTAACCTACGCTCTGTCCCGGGCTGGTCGAGCGGAAATAGGCGGCGATCCGGAGCCAGTGAATAATGTTGAGATTTACATTGGCCTCAAACCAACATCAGAGTGGACCAGCGCCAGTAATCGCTATGAACTGCAGGCGCTGTTTGAGGAGAAACTCGAACAGCACCCAGGACTGCTGTTTAACTTTTCTCAGCCTATCGCGACCCGCGTTGATGAATTGTTGTCGGGTGTCCGCGCGCAGCTGGCCATTAAACTCTTTGGCCCGGATCTTGACGTACTGGCGGCGAAAGGCCAACAGATTGAGGCAGCGGTGCGAACGGTTCAGGGTACCCGAGACGTGGCCATGGAGCAGATTGCTGGTGAGGCACAATTGGTAGTCCAGCCAGATCGTCAGGCACTCTCCCGCTATGGTCTTGCAGTGGCTGATGTGATGAGCGTTGTCCGGGATGGTCTGGGTGGCGCTGCTGCGGGCCAGATCATAAATGGCAATGAGCGGTACGATATTTATGTGCGCCTCGCCAAGCGTTTCCGGGAAGATAGGGATGCCATTGCCGATCTCCGGTTACAGGCACCATCTGGCGCGTGGGTCAGACTCGGCGATGTTGCCGATGTCTCAATACAGTCGGGCCCTCCTCAGGTGCGCCGTGATGATGTGCAGCGCCGTGTGGTCATTCAGTCCAATGTCCAGGGTCGTGACATGGGTAGCGTGGTTGCCGATATACAGGATGTTATTGCGTCAGAAGTCGATCTGCCCCCTGGGTATTCAGTCGATATCGGTGGCCAGTTTGAAAATCAGCAGCGAGCTCAGAAGCGGTTAACAATTGTGGTTCCTGTCTCCCTGGGCCTGGTTGCATTGTTGCTGTACTTTGCTTTCAGTTCGGTTGGCCAGGCGCTGTTAATCCTTGTCAACGTGCCGCTTGCTGTTATTGGCGGGGTCTTTTCACTCTGGGTCTCCGGCCAGTACCTTTCGGTACCCAGCTCGGTTGGCTTCATCACGCTATTTGGTGTGGCGGTGCTCAATGGGGTTGTTATGGTCGAAAGCATTAACCAACGAATACAGGATGGGGTAAATGTGGATATCGCGGTGTTTGAAGGTGCCGTTTCTCGTTTGCGTCCTGTCTTGATGACAGCGATCACCTCGGCTCTCGGCTTGATACCCATGCTATTGTCGACGGGTGTGGGGGCCGAAATCCAGAAGCCCCTGGCCAGTGTAATTGTCGGTGGTCTTGTGACTGCAACTTTCCTGACGCTGTTTGTTTTACCGGTTCTATTCACACGGTTCTCAAGAGCTAAACTCGGCGATATGCAACGGTAGAAGGGAGGCGGAAATGCATAGTTGCTGTCACAAGCAGGACAGGGTAATTCCGCCGCTATAGCCGGGACGGCAAACTAACTACTGTTGTGCTTTACTCTGGGAAAGGAAGCATGACTGTGATTCTGGCGCCCCCTGTTTCTGAAGATCCAATGTCCATCTGTCCGAAATTGTCTTCTAGAATTTCGGACACGATGGACAATCCCAATCCAAACCCAGGAACTGTTTCATCAAGTCGGGAACCTCTATCCACCACTTTTGAGGCCGCTTCTGGAGAAATTCCGGGGCCGTCGTCAGCCACTTTTATCGTTAGCCCGGAAGCGGTCTGGCTAATTGAAACGTCAACCGCGGTCTGACTCCACTTCCCGCCGTTTTCGAGCAGGTTACCGAGTAACTCTGATAGGTCCTGACGTTCCATGGGCCAACTGAATTCATTCGGCAAGGAAGTTTTAATGCGAAAACTCCTGTCGGGAAAGATTTTTTCCATGACAGAAATTACATTGTCCGCTATTTCAATCGGCAAACATGTCTGTCCCATCTGTCTGCCGGATATATCAGCCTTGCTCATTCGGTAGTTCAGGGACCGGCTTAGATCCCTTAAGTTGGAGATCATGAACTCTATGTCGTCGCGGGACGGAGGTAGTGAATCAGTGTCCGACAATATCGCGAGGTTGGCAGAAATTGAGGTCTTTACCATGTGAGAAAGATCAGAGTTGACGCGGCGATGGCGGTCAAGGCGGCGACTTGCGAGTTCAAGTAAGTTGTTGAACTGCTTGATCAGCGGACTGAATTCCTCTGGTGCGTTAGGATTCAAACGACGTTGTTTGCCAGATTGCAGTCGCCTCATGTCGTCCTTGATGTGCCCGATTGGTTTCAATGCCAGGTAAGTGGTGGCACCTACCAGGGCCATGAGAACAACGAGTAATAATGCGGAGGCAGCGAGCAAAGTCAGGTGAGCCCAAACGGATCGCTCAGCAAGTCCACTTTCCATTTCTAGGATGGTGATTGAAGAAAGTGGGCTATCAATTCTGACATCCCGTTTTAACCCAAGAAGGCCATCTGCACCCGGGGGTATTTCTACAAAACCTGCAGGTTTTTCTGAAACCATGCGCAACTTTGTTTGATCTATGTTGCTACTGGCAATGATGCTTCCGTCTTTCATTTCGACGATGAGGGCGTGTTCCAGCAGCAGTTGGAATCGATAAATCATGCTGCTGATCTCGTCTGGCGCCGGCGCTTCGTTTTCAATGATGGCCTGTAAACTCTCCACCTCTTTGTCAAGGCGATGTTTTCTGGATTCGTTCGATAGCTGCTCTATTACATAAGTGTGTGAGAAGAAAATAAGCAGAAAATACAAGAGGCTGAAAATGATGCCATATTGGAGTGCCGTTTTTCGGATGCTTTTCTGCGTTGTCATGATGTTAGTTATGGTCGATTAAGCGGAAGAGGTGCTAGCTGAAGGCTAGAGAGGCGTCTGAACTCGAAAGCATAGATGGGATTGATGGGTGTCGCAACCCACGTCAGCCTGAAGGGTTCCTGCCCTTGTTCATAGGTAGACAGGTAGGGCGCAGTCTCATGGTTTTCAGGCAGTTGAATACCTATAAATTACGTCCATTTTCAAATTTGTTTAAGGTTTCGATGTTCTACTGAATGTGAAAGGTGATCGAATTTCGTTGGTTAACCTGGAATACATACCGGAGCTGTTTATGAAGAAAGTGTCTGTAATTTTAATAGCAACTTTTCTGGGAAGCGGGGCTTCCATAGCCCTCGCAGGGGGCCAAGCAGATAGATATAACGAGGCAAGAAGCTATCCCAATAAGAGTATTGATGAACGCTCCTCCGGTTATCGTTTTGAAGAGAGCGAGACTGTCAAAAAATTGAAGGAAGAGCATCGAATGATCAAGGAGCTAGTTGCCGATTTCTTGAAAAAATAGTGATTTTTGGTCTTCTATGCGAGTCAGGTTGGAGTTGCTGACGTGACTCGCGGTATGCATTTGCTAGTGAGGATTTCTCGCAAAAAAGTAACCTTGCCCTCTCAATGTCTTTATCCTTTCTTTTCCAAGTATCTTCCTAAGTCTTGTTACATATACTTGCACGACATTTCTAGTTGGGCACCTCTCAATATTGTAAAGCGATTCAACAAGGTCATCCTGGGAGAAGACTCTGTCAGGGGATCGAAGGAAGCATTGTAAAAGGCGGTACTCTGTTGCGGTTAGCCTGAACTCTTTATGATCGGGAGTTGTTAGCGTTCTGTAGGTTGAATTGAGAAGAAACCCATCAACAGCTATTTTATTGGTTGTTCGCCCGTCTTTTCTTCTTATTATGGCGCTAAGTCGAGCTTTCAGTTCATCAAATTCGAACGGCTTGGGAAGATAATCATCCGCCCCGGCATTCAAACCTTCAACTCTCTCTGTCCAGTTGGACCTGGCCGTTAGAATCAGGATAGCCTCATCCTTGCCATTGCTTCTCCACTTCCGCATCAAAGAAAGTCCGTTCTCGTCGGGCAGTCCGACATCGAGTATGATTGCTTGGTAACTGCTTGTCTCTACAAAAAAACTGGCCTCTTTGCCGTTTCGGGCCACATCTACCGTAAAGTTTTCCTTCGCAAGCCAACCAGAGATTTTTTCTGCGAGTACCGCGTTATCCTCGACAATTAGAACTTTCATCTATAGGCGCCGTTCTGGATGTTAAAAAATTTGGCCGTCACCCATCTTGAGTGCAAACTAAAAATAGCTCAGAGATTGGGCTTCAAGCGACCCGCTATAACAACAGACGAAGCTGAATCTAGCTTGAAAAAGACGTTAATGTTAGGACAGGTTTAAGGTAGATTGGTCTTCTGCCGCTGATCGTGATGACCAAGTAACAACGCAACCGCTACTCCGACGAGTTCAAGGCTGAGGCTGCACGAGTCGCAGATCTATGGCTGGCGGTCTGCCGCCAGGAAAAAGGCCCATGTTTCAGGCCGTGAAGCCGAGTTGGCCACTGAAAACGTCCGGCTCAAGCGCCAGCTCTCGGAGCAGACACACTCCTCGGAAGGCTAGTCGGCAGAGAACTGAGCTGTGCCGACCAGTCGCCAAATTAATTCTATTCAAATGCCAGTTTACGACTTCCGTTTTCAGTATGAATTCAGGTTGTTGTAGTTTACTGCGTCTTGAAGCAACACCCATTAAAGGCAGTTTACACTGTGCTGAGAGCTACCCTGCTATTAAAGCATGGTAGCTCTCAGTTTGTGGGCGCTAAAGGTGGCTCGATAATATCCACACGCCGACACCGATGAGCGTAACACCACCAAAGATTTCCGCTCTGTGTCCCAACACGGAACCCACAACCCTCCCTACCATCACGCCCAGTGTCACCATAAACGTTGTCGCCAAACCAATCAGACCAGCGGCAATCCAGATGTTTACGTCTATAAACGCCAGGCCCACGCCTACTGCCATGGCATCAATGCTGGTGCCAATTGCGGTCAGAGAAAGCTTCAGGAAGGACTGTCTGGAAGGTTTCTCCATATCTTCCGCACCGGGTTTCAGGCCTTCGTAAATCATGTGTGCCCCGAGAATTACCAATAGGGAGAAGGCTATCCAGTGGTCCCAGGCCTCTACGTACGACGATGCCGACTTACCGATTAACCAACCTATCAGAGGGGTTATTGCTTCAATTGATCCGAAGATTAGCCCGATTCTCAGCGCGTCGGGAAGGCGGGGGTTTTTGAGGCTTGCGCCCTTGCCGATCGCAGCTGCAAAGGCATCTGTAGACATGGCAAAGGCAAGCAGAATGAGGGCAATTGGGTTCAAGTAGATATCTCCGGTCGGGCATGTTGAGTCCACGATATATCCACACGCCCGACCTCAGGCATGAATATATCGATGGTCTCGCCAACCGAGAGGTGTCCGTACCATGGCATGTGGCCAGGTATGTTGATACGAACTCTTCCGACTACCGGAAGCAGGCTACTCCCCAAAGAAACGCTAGCTTAGCAGTCATTCTCAGGAGCCACAAACCAAGATTAGGCTTTGTTTCTGCTTACTTAGGGTCAGACTCCACAGTATATCGCTGTGGCTCCACGGTTATATGCATCAAGGTGTGGCAGCGAGCCTGAATTCGTTGTCTGTAAAAATCAGGCGACTCCGGTTCGTACGAAACAACAGAAACAATAGCTGCATAGATGTTGGGGCCGATGCTCCAAAGGTGAAGATCGCTAATTCGTGTATCGTCGTCCTCAATAGCGGTTTTGACACTTTCTTCCAGATCGCTGCGCTGCTGGTCGAGCAACACGCTGGAAGTCTCCTTGAGCAGAAGCCATGACCAGCGGGTGATCAATGCAGCGCCCACGAGCCCCATGAACGGATCCAACCAGTTCCAGCCTGCATATTTACCTGCTAACAGAGCCACAATCGCCAACACTGAGGTCAAGGCATCGGCGAGAACGTGAAAATAGGCGGCCCGGCGATTATGATCGTGGTGCCCGTGATGATGGTGATCATGACTGTGTCCATGGTCGTGATCCCCTCCACCGAGTAACCAGGCCGAGACGCCATTGACCACCAGACCAATCACCGCGACAAAGATTGCTGCATCAAAGGATATGATGACCGGATTAATAATGCGTCCAATGCTTTCAATCGCAATATAGAGCGCGAAACCGGCTAACAGGACGGCTCCAGTAAACCCGCCCAGCGCATTCACCTTGCCTGTACCAAACGAGAACTGCCTATTGCCTGCGTTTTTGCGTGCGTAGGCATACGCGAATGCAGCAATGCCCAATGCGACCGCATGGGACCCCATATGTAGCCCATCGGCCAACAAAGCCATCGAGCCATAGATAATACCGGCCAGAATCTCCCAAACCATCATTGTTACAGTTAGACCGACGACGATGAGAGTGCGAGTTTCTCCGGAGCGCTTTTGGTCTTGACCGAAAACGTGATCGTGTTGCCACTGATCGAGATTATGACGGTGCATTTTAAGCGTTCCTGGGTTGGAGAGAATAAAACCCTCTGAGGTATCAGAGGGTAGCCAGATTGATATTTATAGTCTGAGTCGTAGCCCGCCACCCGATCGGGCCTATCTAAAGTCGATAGGCCCGATCCTGGCAGTTATTATTCAGGCGACTTCCATCACATCGCTCTCTTCATTTCGCCATAGTCACCCTCGGTGCGAAGCACCAGCGTGACGTCGTTGTCGTTCCGGTTACGGAAAAACCAGCCGTGATTTCCAGTGAACGCAGCTTCCAGTTCGCCTTCATCTTCCGGCACACCACGACCTTTTTCATAGGAGATGGACTGCCCACCGCCATCACCGTGGGTGTCGAAGTTGACGGGGCCGCCTTCAGTTTCCCAGGAGAAACGCGCTACGGCCCCTTCCTGCATAGTGAGCTTGAACTCTGTGCCTTCACCAGGCGTAAGGGTGACGCGCACCTCGTCTTGCCATTCGGGTTCGGCGGCGGGTGCCTGGACAGGCTCCTCCGCTTTTGGCTCGGCTGCAAGTTCAGGTGGTGTGGCTGCCTGGGGTGCTGTTTCAGCAGGCTGTGCTGCGCTCTCCTCGCTGGAGGATTGCACAGACACCATCTGGGCGGCTTCGTCGGCGGCTGCTTCTTCCACGAGTTGTACCTTGATTTCACCCATTGCCGTCAAACCAAGCAGGCGGCCAGCGCCTGTAGGATCCAGGGCGTATTCGGAGGGCATCACCACGGTTACGAGCAGCACCAGTGCTACGATGGCTGCGATGATGGTGGAGCGAACCAACTGCGCGGAGCTGGGTAATTCGTTACGTGTGGGCATATCGGTGTTGTACATAAAAAAGTCTCCAGAATTAAGCAATGAAATAGCCGGTTAGCTGAAAGCCAATGAGCAGGAAGCCGGCACTCATCATGGCGATATTGGCGGTATAAGCATGGCGGAAAAAGCCATCGGTTTTACGCCAGTAGCTCATGACGATAAGGATCATCGCCAAGGCCAGAAGCTGGCCGATTTCCACACCCACGTTGAACGCGAGCAGGTTCGGTATCAGTCCATCCGGGGAGATGTCGTACTCAATGATCTTCGTGGACAGACCAAAACCGTGAAAGAAGCCGAAGATCAGCGTGGCAGCCTTGGTGTTGGGCTGGAAGCCGAACCAGCGCTGATAGGCGCCCACGTTATCCAGTGCCTTGTAAACCACCGACAGCCCAATGATGGCGTCGATGATGTAGCTGTTGATGCCGACGTTAAAGTAGACACCCAGCAGCATGGTGGTGGAATGCCCCAGCGCAAACAGGCTTACGTAGATTGCGATGTGCTGCATGCGATAAAGGAAGAAGATGACCCCCAGAAGAAACAGCAGGTGGTCATAACCGGTGACCATATGCTTGGCCCCAAGGTAGATAAACGCAATGAGGTTTACCCCAGTTATTTCCTGGATGTAGCCCTTGTCTCCCTGGGCAATGGCATGAGCCAGCACATCGGCGCTCATTCCGAGCAAACCGAGTGTCAGGAATATCCAGATCAGACGGCGACCGCCGGCGGCTGTGTGCGCACGCCAATGGCCGTCAAGCAAAGTTGACAACATAACGACTCCAATTGTTTTCGTTTAAAAAGCTGCGGTGCAGCAAGGCTTAAACAATCAGAGAGTCTTTTGGAGGGCGGTCGAGCCGGTAACGAAAGCTGCGGGGAGAATCTCCGGCGCACGGAATAGGCTGCCGGAGTGAGATCGAACAATCTGAGATGGAGCGGATCGCCGGATGATCCACGGATTCGTGGCTGTGATTTCCAGCGTCGTGGTGCTGATGAATGTCGGACTTCTCGTCTAAATCATTGTGGCTGTGCGAATAATCATTTTGATTCTCCGACACAAAGCCACTCAGCTCTGCGACACCATGAGATGACGCCCCACCGATTACTGAGAACGTCATGCCAGCCAGAGCAAGCAGCAGGGCAAGAAACGGAGTCAGTTTTTTATGATAGGTGGCCATAATCATAAGTGCGGGCTTGTTAATCTGGCTGTTGGATTAATTCGGTGATAGAGAATATCATCCCCCTAGGGGGGATAGGAATTAAAAATGGGAAATGATCACAAGCACCACTCACATCCGCAGATCATCAAACGCCTGAAGCGGGCTCAAGGTCACTTGGGCAGCGTGATAGAGATGATGGATGCTGGGCGATCCTGCCTGGAACTGGCGCAACAGCTTCATGCTGTGGAAAAGGCCATTCAACAGGCAAAGCGGGTGTTGGTCCAAGATCACATCGAACACTGTCTTGACGATGCGATTGGTCCACTAGAGCCCGATCAAAAAAAGCGTATTGATGAGTTCAAAGCCATTGCCCATTACCTTTGAATGTTGCTGAGCCATGCTTGATATTCTGAAACACAGAACGTACCGGCACCTGTTCTTCGCTCAGGTAGTTGCTCTGCTGGGAACCGGCTTAGCAACCGTTGCGCTCAGCCTCCTGGCGTTTGATTTGGCGGGCGACGAAGCCGGTCAGATATTGGGCACTGCGATGGCGATCAAGATGACCGCCTATGTGCTGATCGCACCACTAGCCTCGGCGTTCGCGGAGAGCGTTTCCCGCCGGATGCTGTTGGTGTCACTTGATGTCGTGCGCGCCTTAATTGCACTAGCGTTGCCTTTCGTTACCGAAATCTGGGAGGTGTATGTGCTAATCGCCGTACTCCAATCCGCCTCAGCTGCGTTCACACCCACGTTTCAGTCCGCCATTCCGGATACCCTTCCGGATGAGGACGATTACACTCGGGCCCTCTCCCTTTCTCGCCTCGCATACGATATGGAAAACCTGGTCAGCCCAGCGCTGGCTGCGGTGATACTGCTCGCCACAAGTTGGCAGGGACTGTTTTCAGGAACGGTCATTGGTTTCATTGCGTCGGCGCTGCTGGTGGTTTCTGTGGCGTTGCCGTCGACTGCTAAAACAGAGAAGCCCCGTGGGATCTATGAACGTGCCGGGCGCGGTTTCAAGATCTTTTTAGCAACGCCTCGGTTGCTGGGATTGATGGCATTGAACCTTGTTGTCAGCTTGGCCGGTTCAATGGTGATTGTGAACACAGTGGTGTTGGTCCAGGGCCAGTTTGGCTTGACCGACCGGCACACGGCGATGGCTTTTGCGGCTTTTGGCGGAGGATCGATGCTGGCCGCATTCGCCTTACCGGCTTTGCTGAAACGGTGGCAAGATCGTCGTGTCATGCTAACGGGGGCGGGCATCCTCATTTCCGGGCTGGTCCTTGCAATACCTGTAGACAGGCTAGGCTGGCTGCTGCCGGTATGGGCATGGCTTGGTGTTGGTTTTTCTACTGCACAAACCCCTGTTGGCAGGCTACTCACACGATCATCCCATGGAGAAGATCGACCCGCGCTCTTTGCCGTACAGTTCTCTTTGTCCCATGCAGGCTGGCTGGTTGCGTACCCGTTGGCCGGTTGGGTCGGATCGGTCGCTGGAATGCAGATTACTCTGGTTATGCTGGCCAGCCTTGCGTTGATTGCACTGATCCCAGCTATCAGGCTTTGGCCTTCTGTTGATTCAACAGAGCTTCTTCATTCACATGATGATCTGCCCGATAACCACCCGCACACCGCAACGTCTGGCCGTGAGCATGTCCACCCTTACATTATCGACAGTCTGCACTCGAAATGGCCGGACTAACGCTGTTTACACCACCATCAACCCTTACCAGTGATATAGTCGACTTCCAGTTATGAGGTAATAGCCTATCAATGGCGCTGCTCTTTTGCGTCGGCAGTCTTGTCAGCACACCCTTCAGATAAGCATACGGCTCGTGTCCACTCAGCTTGGCAGGCTGGATCAGAGTCATCACCGCAGCCGTACGTTGGCCACTTTTAAGTGAGCCAGCGAACAGCCAGTTATTACGGTTATGCAAGTGTTTCCACAACAAGAAGAAGTGGCTTTTCTGTCGGGAATCTTGAGCTCAAAGCACAGTTGCGAGCCCGGCATCAGTTGGTAATGCCCGGCGAGGACTTTGATACGGCTAGAAACACCCGTTGGCGGAGGGGCTTTTGGTAAGGGGCGACTCGTTGAGTGCTGCTTCTGATTTATTGATGGGCAGAAAGGCGTATCCCTTCTGTCCATCGTTTGAGGTTAACACCAGAATATTTATACAAGCGTTAGTTTCGGTGGTTGAGGTTTATTTCGCAGCTGGACGTCTATTTGGCCGAGTAGCTGTGAATCCAGTCCTGTTACTTCCCCCAGGAACGACCTTTTTACTTTGAGCATTTGTGCCAGCTCATCTATCCCAATTGAATGATTTTCAGATAGAGCCTGTATTGCAGTGGCTAGCAGTTCAGGCGGCTCCTTGTCGATTAAATAATCGTCTTTTTCCCCGCTGCCCTCACCATATTTGCGGAGTGTAATTACACCGGTTTTGTATTGCTGCTCGGTTAAGAGATCCAACTGCCGTGCTCTGTAAAGAATGGCCGCTTTGCTCACCTTCCAGGTTTGCTTGAATTCGCGGATACCAATCCAATTAAGTCGATTTCCTCTGGGGCGTGGGAACAATTTGGCCATCATGGTTCGCGGCAATAGGAAAGCACTGGCAAAACGGTTGGCTTGGCTTTCCGTAGTCCTGTCACCTGTAACAACGCCCTCATGCATCACTAAATGACCCAGCTCATGCGCAATATCAAAGCGCTGCCTGCAGGTATCAGTCTTAGCGGTGTTTCGCACTATAAACGGTCTCTCGACCGCCACAGATAGGGCGTCAATGTGCTTTGATACTCCCGCAAACGTGGTGACAACGGCGCCGACGTTCTCGGCAAGCCGTGTCATGTTATCGATTGGCCCTAAGCCAAGGTCCCAATGTTTGCGACATGACTCGGCAATTGCCTCGATATCGTTCACGCTGGTCACATGGTCGTAGCAGGGGATGTTCATCGCTGGGAGCTTTAAGTAGTCTTCCAGCACATGAATGAGCTTGTTGACCATTTCGCCCCTTGCTACCGCTATTTGCCTGACACTGCTCTTGGTAGTCATCAAACTACGGAAATGAAACTGATCCTCATGCAGCTGCAACTTTCGGTTTGAAAAAAAACCAACCTCAACATTGAGTGCTTCAGCGAGCTCAGCTGAAAGCTCTGGTGTGGGATTACTTTGCCCCGTTTCCAGTTTGTGTAGGTATTGGCGAGACTTTTCGACCTTTTCCGCCACCTCTTCAAGCGAAAGCCCGCAAAAAATGCGGGCTAACCTCAGGGCGGCTCCTTCGAACTCTGTGGTCATGCTAGCTTACTCACGTTGTCCAGCCTGAGACTGATCAGGGAGTGATCTTTGTGTGTGTATCGACAGCATCTTTGCCGCCCCTTAAATGTACGGCCGCTGGCGGGAGCTGTTTCGATTTTGGCACTGCATCGCCCACCGCATAGGGGCTACTGACGCCAGGCTTGTGTTCCCAGAGCGACACCTTGTCCTGCAGTTCATTAAAGCCTGCGAAGTACACCCTATCCTCATCCTCTTCCGTCATTGCGCGCTCAATGATAAAACGCCACATTACTGGAGTAACCATGTCTATAGGGAAGAGGTCATCGGTCCTGTTCTGTTTGAAGAATCCTCGCTTTCTGGGATTGTCCGGGTCGTCTCTGAAAAATCTGAAAGGTACTTTTTTCCCGATGCAAAGCGTGACATCCATGCCAGCATGGCTAACGCTCAGCCAGTCACGCTCCTTACACAAGCCCATGAGGCGATTACGACATCGACCGAACACTGCAGATTCCTTGGTGTAAGCGTCATCCCACTCCGAACTTAATGCGCTCAAAGTTTCATGCCTGAGGTCCAGCAATTCGTTTGCAATATCAGTCAATCGATCATTGGTGAGCTCGGGATAAAACGTCGATGGGAGGGGGAGTGTCATAATCGTCTACCTGGCAGATTCTGTTATTTGTCAACCATTGGCATGTTCGGGCAAATTCTCCATTTTGTCAACCAGTAGTCCCGCCTAAAATTGATTGGGTGATTTTATGGATTGCTATGTAGGGGAAGAACGAGAATTTGCGCTTAACTACCATGAGAGAAACTCAAAGCCTCGCCTACCGCTATGGGATTCAGATAAGTCTTCGGCAATCCTGGCGACAGAATACTCTCGCTCATAACGAAGATCGTCAGCTTGGGATATGCGCGAGGGCAGGAATAAGTTCCGTTGAGTTCCATACACGGCCACTGTCTTCACGCCTCTTAGCTGCTCAACGATGTACAAAAAGGTCTGATTGTCAGCGCTGGGACAGCAAGTTTCGATGATCCTTGAGATCTTGCTCTGCAAAGAATTCCGATCCCGTATCGTTGCCGTGGGTATTACGCAGGACTGTACGTCCGCCCAGTTATCGGGATCTGCAGGCTGAACCCAGTCCCGTTTGATTCGCTGAATTAGTTGTCCTTGGGTCTGCAAATTAATCAGGTTTCGCGATACGCCCATGAAAAATGTGAATACGGGTGTCACTCTGGGCCTCCCGTTTTTTGTTTGATTTACGTCCAGCTGCAGAAGCCGCAGCGTGGTTCTAACATTGTTTCTCCAGAATCCTTGTGCACCGGCGATAGATAATTGCTCTAGCAGCGTTTCTAGCTGTTTTCGGAGATCTAAAGGAGCGCAGGGTACGCCCGCCAGTGTAATGGCCATCCAGTTTGGAAAAAGTCGTGGGTCACTTTTCGACGTATGCGTGAATTCGCTGTTAATCGCCGATCGTAGTGCCGATGCCCAATTTTGACCTCGCATTCGTTGGCAGTCAGGGCAAAACCGGTGATGACAGGCCAGCAAGTGTGGATTGGTTACGACACGCTCAAACGGGTACGTTTTCACGTTTTGCCCGCACTCGTGAATCATCCTTGCTTGGTAGTTTGTTGCTTCATTTCCTTGAAAGTACGCAGCGACTTCCGCAGTCGTTGGCGGTTGGTTTGGTTTGTTTTTCATAAGGGTTGCTCTTTAAGGCGAAACGGGTAGGCGAGGATGGGTGGAGAGTGGAGCCTACTCAGCTGCTGGGGGTTCTGCTCGTGCCGAAGTTGTGACTGCCTGAGCCAAATAGCTTGCTGGCGAGCTTGGCGAAGTAGCTTAGGCGGCGGAAAAGGTCATCGTATTGCTCACCCCTCCTGATCCTGTAGATGGCATTACTAGGGATGCTCACAGCTCCGTCAGGCAGATATTCGTCGATTCCTAGCGCACTTGCCCAGGCGCTGCTGATCATGCCGTAGAGGCTTCCTGAGTAGGGGTTGAATTCGCCCAATCCACGGAAAGTCTGTTTGTTGAAGAAGAGAACGCAGTGGTAGTGCGGCTTGCCATTCTTTCCAAATTCTCTGGTCCAAATGAAGTGAAGTTTAGTCGGATGAAATCGCTTCCCATCTCTTAATGTCCGTGCCTCTCTTGCTTTTATTTTGGCCTTCAACGAGGAGGTAAACTTGCTGAACACAGGCCGCAAATCTGGCTGAGCCATCCAGTTGAACTGGAAAGGAAGTCTGAGTTCGACTCTGACGGCCATTATGCTGGAGTGGTCTTGAAGTGCTCCCTGAATCGTTTCATCAATGCGTTGAAGATAATTGTAAATGAATGGCCCCTGCTGCCAGATAAGAGGCATTCCGCTGTAGAAGTAGCCATTGTAAATCCAGAGGTTTGGATCTGAAGAGTGTCTGTAGAGGTAAGGTGTGTCAGTCACGATTGTTTCCTTGTTAGTCAATTATCAGACACAGTGATCCCTAGGTAACCTGCTTGATGGATAGGTTTCCTATAGGTATCTGATCTAGTTATTCAATTGGTTGTGATATGGTGATGAGATAGATGGCGTGATGCCGGTAAGTAAATACTATTTAAAGCCTACACCAGGTTAGCCGGTGCGCCTTGAATGTTGGTTTCGGTTTGATCGGGCGAGCTTGAGGATTTCAGAGCGTCGATACTCTGCATCAATATCAAGGCTGTTTGGATAGGCGCGGGTTATTCCCGAGGGAGTCAATCAAGCAACGGAATTACGGTTCATCGGGTGGTTTTGGATATCGCGGTTTTCAATTTTTTCTGTAATCCACTCGTGTATCTCGGCGTCAACCCAGCCGACACTCCTACCGCCCAGGGGGATGGGTTTGGGGAAAGTGCCTGCACTGATGTACTTATATATCGTCGAGCGGGCTAGGCCGGTCATGCCAGTTACCTCTTTGAGCCTGAGAATCTTCATGTTTGGTCTCCTATGTTGTTTGTGTCCAGATCATAGGAGGGACCGTGTAAGGAATGATCTATGGCGAGCTATCATCGTCCCTGATTGCCTTTCTCGATGCAGGAGTGTGTTGATCGTCGAGTAGGCGGCGAGGCGAAAGGATAGAGGTCACGTTCTGAGTGTGATTCGCTCAAGCCTGATTTTCGAACGTTTGCCGATGCCAGAGGGTAATATCCGATAGGTTGTCATTGGTGTGTTCAGAGTACTCGCCCTTTTTGGCAACTTGCCCACCCGGATGCACAGCGATGCAAGCTGATGGGATAGTTCCTCCAGGTCGGCGCAGAGGCTGTAGAACATGCGGCTGTATTCGCCACTCTTTTTTACTGCGGTAGGGCGCCCTCCGGTCAATTCTTGAACAAAGCTCTCACTGGCGTGGTCTTGGGCATTCCTCCATTCTGATTCTGAAAGGATTGAACTTGGATCGCTCAGCAGTTTTGCCGCATAGCGCTCGATGACGCACTGGGTATACAGTTTTGCGGCAGGGCGCCAAAGAAGGTCGGGCGCATTCTGTTCCCATGAGCCAGGGCTGATCCGTGTCTTCTTTATGCTGGTAGGTGTTGCGGCATGCTGTGCTGCAGATGCGAGGCGATCACGTGACCCAGGGTGACCGAGTTTCATTGCAAGTTGATCCATTTCCGTCGATGTACAGCCTTTCCCTTGAATAGGAATTGGTTCCGCTTGAATGCCTGTCGCTCTTAGGGTGGGGTGGTTGAGGTTCAGGTAATAGATAGAGTTGGGTTTTCCAAGAACGGCTCCCTCGACCAGGCCTGGAACGATCTCGGTGATGAGCCCAAGCTCTTGAAGCTGAGAGAGTCTTCTCTGCATCTGTGGCCTAGGGATTCCGGTGTATTCGCTTAGTTTCGATTGGCTCGTCTTTGAAACTACCCCTGAATGATCCGCTTTGGCCAGAAGTATAAGCAGTAGCATGAACAGGCTGTTGTTCAGGCCAGCCTGTGCAGCACGATTCGGATATTTCAGCCTGTTACTGATTAGATTGAAGCTCTGTTTGACGAGCCGGGCTCGAAAGAAGTCCTGATTGTTTATATTGCCTCTCCAACTTCCTGCGACTGCCCTTCTCAATTTTCTTGGCCGGCCCAGCCAGCCTTGTTCCGTGATTTCTTCAATAAGCCCTTCGTTCCTTAATTTATGCAGAGCCCTGAACGATGCCTCCTTGGTAAATCTGAGGCGTTTTCCGAGCTGGACGCCGTTTTCTCTTACCAATGCAAAACTCCCAGCACTGGTAGTGCTTTCTGAGATGAATAACATAAGGATGAGAAAAAGTTTTTCATCTGCCTTAAGATTCGGGATGATTGAGTTTAGGCATTGGAGCGAGGAGTGCATAAGCAGTTAAATTACCATCTAAAAACCGGAATAAACTAACCTTATCAAATTTGAGTACCTATGAAAATATAGAATTAATTAGTAAGCGAAACGTGTAAATTACGTTTAAATGACGTGTAACGTAATATTTAATAACGTTTCACGCTGGTTTAAAACAAATTTTTACACGGTTTTGACTGTCATTTTTGAACATTTTGTGTACGTTTAGGGCATGTCATTTAAAACTAATGCAGTATGCAATTGATTAGCTTGACATCTATAGTTGTGTGTATATGTACTTACTTTTCGGGTGTTAGTGTGGCAATAGGAGAGCGAGCATGAGTGGTCAGAGACCGTGGTCGAACAAACTGGGAGGGCTTCCGGTCACGGCTGTAATTGGCGACCAGTCGCTTGCAGATCCAGTCAAAGTATCTCAGTGGCTGGAAGGCGCGGACGAGTTTCAATGCCAGTGGGCAGTGCGATATCTGTGGCGCCAGGTTTCAAAAGACTCCCTAGAGCTTTACCTGGGTGATTGGAGTCATGGTCAATTAGGAGGTTTGGTCGAATGGATGCTTTGCGGTGAAGGACTAATGTTCGGAGGGTCGTGCTTTCCCTTGCCACTTTTTGGAATTCGTCGACACGGGGCGGACCACTTTGCCAAGGCAAGAAATGCCTGGAACCAGCGCGTAAATCGACAAAGAAAGGCCGAGCAGGCCGCTAATACAATAACCGTGGATGCCGACACTAAACGCAAGATTCAGAAGTTAGCGGCTGAGCACAACTTGAAAGGCGATGAGTTCCTTTCGCTCCTGATAGACCTTGTTGCGGAGCGGCGTGGAGCAGTTGAGGGTATTTTAAAGCAGCGCAGGGAAGTAAAAAGAGCCGCACTTGCCTCGGATTTTGGTTGGTTGTCACCGCCAGCCAGTGGAGCTGACTCATCTCTTTGACCGGAACGGGTTTAGGTTCGGCAGGTTGGCATAGAGCGTTGCGGAAGACTTTGGCCTGTAGGAGCTTACTTCTTGGGCTTAATGGTATCGAGGTAATCCGCCGAAGTCTGCATCATTTGTCGGCGATCCTCAATGAAGTCGGTTCTGTTGTAAGCCCGCCCATGCATATCGGCGACGCGATGGCCTAGCTGCATTTCAATCGGATAAGTCGGCTGTAATGGCGAGTGTTGATGGCGGCCTAGGCCGGTCTTCAGGCGGGCTGTTACACCAGCAGCGTTCTGCTGAGTGGGGAGTATATTGGGTAGTAGGAGAGATGCTTTTTGTTATTGTTGGTCGCAAGATATTGAATATTTTATTAATTTTCTTCCCGCTCTATCTTTAGGTGCAGAACGTCGAGTGAGTCAGCACCGTCCGTTCAGGTCGGATCCAGGCTGCTCAGTGGCTCCGGCAATTCCAGTTTCAGCCGTTGGCGGCTTAGCGGGCAGTCAAACTCAACGCTGACGGCCAGCAGTTGTAAGGGAGCCTTGGCGGGCTTGCCATACAGGCGGTCGCCGACAATGGGGTGGCCTATGCTCTCTAAATGCTTGCGGATCTGGTGTTTGCGGCCTGTTTCGATGTTGATCTGCAGAAGACTGGTTTCGGTGGTTTTATCGGTACTTAGCGTGGAGGCGCGACTGATGGCGGCTTTGCCGTCAATCGGCGTGTCGATCAGTTGATCTTGCACCTCTATAACGCCGGTCACTCTGGCCAGGTAGTGCTTGGTCATGGTGCGCCCGGCGAAGCACTGGGAGAGTGCGCCGGCGGCTTTCGGGTCGTGTGCGATGAGCATGAGCCCGGCGGCATCGGCATCGAGCCGGTGGATAAGGAAGCAGGGGCGCTTTAGCTCAAGCTCCACGCAGCGCAGCAGGCTGCAGTGGTCGCCCCATTGTGAGCCTTGAGCCAGTAAGCCGTGTGGCTTGAACCAGATGCTATAGCGGCTCTTGTCCGCTATCAACGTTGCCGCTTCGGGCTTTCGATCCAGCACGCTCTCGTCGTAGTAAAGCTGGAGTCGCGTGCCAACCTTGAGCTCCTTGGTGGCGCGCCGCAGCCGAACCTGCTTGCCTTTAAGCGTCCACCAGCATGCGCCTTTGTTCATGGCGTCTTTGATGCGCTGGCGCGAAAGCCCTGATTTCCGGCTCAGGGCCTCAATAGCGGTTTCGGGCTGCTCAGTTGTAACGTCAAATTTTCTGCGCATTACTGGCCAGCCTCTCCAGGCTTGATGGCGAGCAGATCGGTTCTCAGGTGAGTGAGCACTTTTTCAGCGGTATTGCCAATAACCCTGGCTCTGAGACCGGTTTTACCACTGGTGCCAATCACCACCATATCGGCTTTCAGCTTGCTGGCAACGCTGGGGATAACCTTGTGTGCCGGGCCAACGGCCAAGTGAATCTGGTTCCGGCTCAGCTTCCAGGTATTGCACAGATGCGTGATGGCGGGCTCCAGCGCCTCCTTGCGCTTATGCTCATGCTCGACCACGTTGATGATCTCAAGATCTGCCAGTACCTCGGAAATGTGCAGGGCGTGCACCAGGTGAATTTCCGTTTCGAAGGCTTTAGCCAGTGTGCTGGCCTGTTCGATGATCTTGGTGTTGAGCGCTTTTTTAACCGGTTTGGTGGAGCTCAGGTCTACCGCTGCCAGAATAGGGTGGGCGTGATTCCACTTTTGCTCTGCGACCAGCATGACCGGCACCGGGCACTCTCTGATCAGGTGCCAGTCGGTAGGCGTATAACGCCAGGTTTCCGAGCGACTACCGGTTTTGATCACCGCTTTGAATCGGTTGGGGTGGCAGTGCTCGATAATCCACTGATGTATGTTCTTTTCCCACACTGTGTGTGTGGTGACGTGCAGGTCGCTGCAGTCTGCAAGAGCCAGCATCTGATCCAGCCAGCGCTGTCGAAGTCCAATCAGGGCGTCCCGGGCACTCTGCTGCACTGCGGGGTCTGAGGGCAGGGCGCCGAGATGTTCATGGGTGAACGCTACTATTTCCAGGTGGGCACCAGTCGCGCGCGCCAGTTCGATTCCCCGGGCCAGAGCTTTCTGGTGCTTGTGGGCCGGATCCATGACAATCAGAAGTTTATCCATGCTGCCTTTCCGTCGTTTTGCTGAGCTTTAGTTTGGTTCTGCGGTGTTGAGCTGCCACATTCTCTGATGTTACCAGTTGTGACGGCATCCGGGATGCGGTGTTTGGTCAAAGGCCGTATAATTAACGGTTTTCCGGGGCCTCGTTAATGGTGGCCAGATCAAGTTCAGGAGTTTTCGAGTCATGAGCCAGGCCGGTGAAACGGGTACGCTGTTTGTTGTTTCTGCTCCATCGGGTGCTGGCAAGACCAGTCTCGTAGCAGAAATGTTGCATGCAGATCAAAAGCTGGGAGTGTCTGTGTCTCATACCACTCGCCCTATGCGTGAAGGCGAGAAAGACGGCATCAACTACCATTTTGTCAGCCGGGATGAGTTTGAAGCCATGATTGCCCGTGGGGACTTCCTGGAGCATGCTGATGTTTTCGGGAATTACTACGGCACGTCTCAGGTTTGGGTTCGGGAAATGCTGGCTCGTGGGCGTGACGTTATTCTGGAGATCGACTGGCAGGGCGCCGCCCAGGTGCGACGCCTTGTTCCTGAATGCGTCAGTGTTTTCATTGTTCCACCTTCGGCTGAAGTCCTGCGGGACCGCCTTGTGGGCAGAGGTACTGATGCGCCCGAAGTGGTAGTGCGGCGCCTCACTGAAGCCCGGGAAGAGTGTCGTCACGCTGCGGAATTTGATTACCTGGTGGTGAATGATGACTTCCACGATGCGCTGGGTGACTTGCTGGCGATTGTGCGCAGCCAGCGTCTGCAGATAGTTGCCCAGCAGGCACGGCATAGACATCTGCTCTCGACGCTTTCAGGGGGAACCGGCAGCGCTGCCTGATACGGGCTTTTTCTGTATACAAATTGTGCCGTTGGCAGTAGACTACGCGGTCTGCTAAATCAGTCATTTTTATTTTGTCGGGGAAGTTATGGCACGAGTTACCGTTGAAGATTGTCTGGAACACGTTGATAACCGTTTCCAGCTGGTCATGTTGGCTACCAAACGTTCCCGTCAGCTTGCCACCAAAGGTGCCGAGCCGATGGTCGCAGAAGAAAACGACAAGCCTACGGTAATCGCCTTGCGCGAAATTGCTGCAGGCTTGGTTAGCCGCGATCTGCTGAACGAAATCGAAGAAGATTAAGAAAGCATTGAAATCTGCCTCCGCAGTTTTATAGTGTATCTATAGATTGTTGCTGGAAGGATAGAGAAAAGACCCGAGTGCATGCATTCGGGTCTTTTTGTTTGTGCTCCCGGTAGCCTTGGGGAACTAATATTACGGAGGTGAAGTGTCGCTTGAGGCTACGGTAGAAGGACTGGCGGGTGACCTCAGTACCTATCTGGATACCAATCGCATTAATCAGGTGCGAAGGGCCTACTATTATGCCGAGCAGGCCCACGAAGGCCAGATGCGCAAAAGCGGTGATCGTTATATCACCCATCCCCTTGCCGTTGCCCATATTCTTGCCGGCCTGAAGCTCGATCATCAGAGCCTTATGGCGGCCATGCTTCATGATGTTATAGAAGATACCGGAATCCCCAAGGATGCACTTGCCGAGCAATTTGGCGAGGATGTGGCGGAGCTTGTGGATGGCGTCAGCAAGTTGACGCAGATAGAGTTTCGCACCCGTGCCGAAGCTCAGGCGGAGAACTTCCAGAAAATGACCCTGGCCATGGCCAGGGATATACGGGTTATTCTGGTCAAACTGGCCGACCGCCTGCACAACATGCGCACTCTGGGTCCCATGCCCTACGAAAAGCGCCAGCGCATTGCTACAGAAACTCTCGATATATACGCCCCCATCGCCAACCGCCTTGGCATGCATGCGATTTCCACCGAGCTGGAAGATCTTGGCTTCGCATCGCTGCACCCGATGCGCTCCCGCTATATCTCCAAAGCCGTCGACAAACTGCGTGGCAGTCACCGTGAGATTATTGAGGATATTCGGGGGCGGCTGCAGGAGAAGCTTGAGGAACGGGCCCTTCCAGGGCGGATACTCGGGCGTGAAAAGCATCTGAACAGCATCTACAACAAGATGAAGCTCAAGCAGAAATCGTTCTACGAAATCATGGACGTATACGCCTTCCGCATCATTACCGATACCGAAGACGACTGCTACAGGATTCTGGGGGCGGTTCACAGTCTTTATAAGCCTATGCCCGGCAGGTTCAAAGATTACATTGCGATGCCCAAGGCCAATGGCTATCAGTCACTGCACACCACCCTGTTCGGTATGCATGTGAATATCGAAATCCAGATCCGCACTGAGGAAATGGAGCATATTGCCAACGATGGTATTGCTGCACACTGGATGTACAAGAACGAGCCGACCAGCGCGACCAGCGTTAACCAGACGAGGGTCGACCGCTGGGTCAAAGGCCTTATGGAAATGCGGGAGCGGGCAGACGACTCTCTCGAGTTTATTGAACACGTAAAAGTGGACCTCTTCCCGGACGAAATCTATGTATTTACCCCAAAGGGTAAAATTATGGAGCTGCCAAGAGGTGCAACCCCGGTAGATTTCGCTTATGCAATCCACACGGATATAGGCAATGCCACCGTGGCTTGCCGGATAAACCGGAATCTCGGTTCTTTGAGCAAGCCCCTGCAGAGCGGACAGACCGTTGAAATCATTACGGCACCTGGTGCTCGTCCTACGCCTGCATGGCTCGGTTTTGTGGTAACCGGCAAGGCCCGTAGCAGCATCCGCCACACTCTCAATAGCCAGAGACTGGCGGAATCGCTGGACCTGGGGCGGGCGTTGCTGAAAAAGTCTCTCAATGGCTTTGGTGCCCGCTTGTCCGATATTGATGATGCCCAGAAACAAGCCGTTGTGACTCACAATCAGGTGAACAGTTTTGATGACCTGATCAGTGATATTGGCTTGGGCAACCGCATGGCTTACCTGGTCGCACGCCAGCTTGTCACGGGTGCTGAAAGCGCAGAATCCAGTGAGTCTGCGAAGAATATTCAAGGTGGTGATGATGCCCCTGTAACCATCCAGGGGACCGAGGGAATGCTGGTTCACTTTGCTACCTGCTGCAAACCGATCCCGGGGGATCCCGTTGTCGGCGTGATGGGGTCTGGCAATGGCATGGTCATCCATTCAGACACCTGCTCTCGCCTGCCGGAAGATAATGAGGGCCGGTCCCGCCTGACCAATCTTACCTGGGCCAAGGATATTACCGATGAGTTCTCCGTAGAGCTGCGCGTTGAACTGGAGCGCCAGCGCGGTGTGATTGCAGAAATCGCCAACGCCGTCGCCATGGCAGATGGCAATATTGAGCGTATTAATGTGGACGAGCAGGACGCCCGTTTTGGCGTGGTCAGCCTGATCGTCAAGGTCCACGGTCGCAAGCACCTGGCTCGCGTAATGCGCCGGGTTCGCAACGTCAAGGCCGTCACGTCGATAAACCGGGTGAAATACTGAACTCGCAGAAGGGGTGTGGTTGACAGTTCCTGTGCCGAAGGGCGACGATTAGTGTTTTAGACGAAAGGAAGTTCAACGGTATGACCAACAAATCCGTAATCCAGACTGAAAATGCACCTCAGGCAATTGGTACCTACTCTCAGGCCGTAAAGGCAGGTGACACGGTTTATATCTCTGGTCAGATTCCGCTGGTCCCCGAGACCATGGAAGTGGTCGGAGGGGACTTCGCTGCCAAAACCCGCCAAGTGTTTGAAAACCTGAAAGCGGTATGTGAAGCGGCTGGCGGCGAGCTGAAGGATATCGTCAAGGTGAACATATATGTGACCGATCTGGCGAACTTTGCCACGGTCAATGAAATTATGGCGACGTATTTTCCGGAGCCTTATCCGGCCCGGGCGGCCGTTGAGGTTTCAGCCCTGCCCAAGGGTGTTCCGGTGGAAATGGAAGCCGTGATGGTGCTGAGCTGACAGCGCTGGGTCGAGGGCGCACAGAACCTCAATGTTTGTAGTTATAAAGGCGGCCTTGGCCGCCTTTATTTTTTCCAGGTCTAGCCTTTCTCAATCATTTCGCGGTATCCAGCCCGGAAATCCGGATAGCGAAAGGTGAATCCGGTTTGTAGCAGGCGCTTATTGTTACAGCGCTTACTGCCAGCCCGGCCGCCTTTTCTGGCGTCTGGCACTGGTTCAGCGCAAGGGACCTGTTGGCGGACCCACTCAACCACCTCATCCAGACGAACCGGCTCGCAGTCGCTGGCCACATAGCAGGTATCCAGAGGCTTTCCGGAAAGCGCCAGCCCGTTGAGCCAGGCCACAGCGGCAGCTGCGTCTTCCTCGTGAATGCGATTGCTGAACGACGCCGGTTTCAACGGGTTCATGCGGCCCTCAATAACCTCCTCCAGAAAACGCCTCCTTGAGGGCCCGTAAATTCCGCTGAAACGGATAATGGTCGCGGGGTGGCCACTGTCCAATGCCGTCTGTTCACCGGCCAGAATTTGCTGACCGGTAACGCGGGCGGGAGAGGCGGCGCTGGTTTCATCGACCAGGCTGTCATCATCCTGCGCGTAGACACTGGTGCTGCTGATAAAAAACAGCCGCTTTAGCGGCTGATCACCCAGCGCCTCAAGCAGATTGGCCAAACCGTTAACATACGCTTCGCGATACCCCTGCTCGTCATAACTCGAGGGGGTCAGGCAGTAGATAACGGTATCCAGATTGTCAGGCAGCTTGCCACCCAGAGACTCCGGGCGAGTCAGATCTGCACCTATACCTTCAACGCCTTCAGGTACTTTTCCCGGATTACGCCGTAATCCGTAAACCTGTGCGGACTCTTTGAGCATAACGGCGATGGCGCCACCGAGCTTGCCACAACCCGCTACGAGAATTCCCGGCATACTATTGCGATCAGCGATTGCCATAGACAATATCAATCCTTATCCTCTAATCCATTAATCAGTGAAACTTCGACCCGTATCCTTTTGACCGGAGATCACCATGACTCTTACCGAGTTACGATACGTCGTTACACTTGCCCGCGAAAGGCATTTTGGCCGCGCCGCCGAGCGCTGCCATGTGAGCCAGCCAACACTCAGCGTTGCGGTCAAAAAACTGGAAGACGAGTTGGGTGTGCCTCTGTTTGAGCGCAGCAAAAGCAGCATTCGCGTAACGGAAACCGGTCAGCGCATTGTAGAGCAAGCCCAGCGTGTTCTGGATCAGGTAGGTGTGATCCGTGATATGGCGCAGGATGGCAAAGATCAGCTGAATTCGCCGCTCAAAGTCGGTGCCATATACACCATAGGCCCTTACCTGTTTCCGCATCTTTTGCCGGAACTTCGTCGTGCGGCGCCAGAAATGCCCCTGTACATCGAAGAAAACTACACTGCCAATCTGCGTCTAAAGCTGCGTCAGTCTGAGCTCGATGCCATTATTATCGCGCTGCCGTTTGAAGAGGCGGAAGTGCTCACGCTGCCGTTATACGACGAGCCCTTTGTTGTGCTTCTGCCGACCGGTCACCCGTTGGCAAAAAAAGAGCACATCACTGGCGCTGAGCTTGCTCGCGAGCAATTACTTCTGCTTGGCCCAGGGCACTGCTTTCGGGATCAGGTGCTCGAATCCTGCCCGCCTCTGGTGGAAGCCGTTACCCGACGCGCTGATGTTGGATCGCCTTCACTGGTTACTGAAGGCAGCTCCCTGGAGACCATACGCCACATGGTTGCCTCCGGCTTGGGGATTACTGTACTACCACTCTCGGCGGCCACGGCCATGCAATACCACAAAAATGTTCTGGTAACCCGGCCTTTCGCCCCGCCAGTGCCTTTCCGTACGGTGGCTTTGGCCTGGCGAGTGACCTTTCCCCGGCCCAAAGCCATTGATGTCCTCTCGCTTGCCGCCAGTCAGTGCCGCGTAATCGAGAAAGCGAAAGTGGACACGCCGGTTGTTGCCGAGACGGACTGATCTCTGCCATGGCCTCACTGGAAGATATCCCTGTTACTGAACTTAAAGGCGTAGGGAGTGCTCTGGCTGAGAAACTTGCGCGGCTGGGTATCGCGTCCTTGCAGGATCTGCTGTTTCACCTTCCCCATCGTTATGAAGACCGTACACGCATCATCCCTATGGGTAGCCTGAGGATCGGCGATGTAGCCGTGGTTGAGGGGGAGGTGATGAGGGTGGACCTGGTGATGGGGCGCCGTCGTAGTTTGCAGGTTACGCTGAAAGACAATAGCGGATTTTTGGTGATGCGCTTTTTTCACTTCAACGCAGCTCAAAAAAACCAGCTGGCTGAAGGCGCGCTGGTTCGATGCTTCGGCGAAGTGCGCCCTGGACGCGCGGGTTACGAGTTTTACCATCCGGAATATCAGGTTAATCCGCCGCCTATGCCTGCAGCCGGGCAGGCAACCCTTACACCGGTTTACCCGCTGACTGAAGGCATTCAGCAGCCCCGCGTCAGAGGGCTGTGTCAGCAGGCCCTGGGGTACCTTCAGCGCCACCCCATACGTGACTGGCTGCCAACCGAACTGTTAGCAGGTTACCAGCTGCCAGGGATCACCGAAGCCGTCCAGATCGTGCATTCTCCGCCGGCCAGTGCGCCGGTCCATCTGCTGATGGAGGGTCGGCATCCGGCGCAGCAACGATTGGTAATGGAGGAGCTGCTTGCTCATCAGCTGAGTATGCTGCAAGTGCGGGAGCAGATTCAGGCGCGCAAAGCACTGCCATTGCTGCCTTCTGGAGATCTGGCTGGGCGCTTCCTTGAAGATTTGCCATTTTCACTGACCGGCGCGCAGCGCCAGGTTGTGAGTGATATCCGTCAGGATCTCAGCCAGCCACTGCCCATGCTCAGATTGGTTCAGGGTGACGTGGGATCAGGTAAAACCGTGGTTGCAGCACTGGCGGCAATTCAGACCATCGGTGCGGGTGCCCAGGTCGCGCTGATGGCACCGACAGAAATACTCGCTGAGCAGCATTATCAGAACTTCCGCAGCTGGCTTGAGCCCCTCGGTATTCAGTTGGCCTGGCTGTCTGGCAAGGTGAAAGGAAAGGCCCGTAAAGAAGCGCTGGAGGCTGTCCATTCAGGTGCCGCCAGTGTGGTAATAGGTACTCACGCGCTGTTTCAGGATGACGTGCAGTTTCACCGTTTGGCTCTGGTTATCGTGGATGAGCAACACCGGTTTGGTGTGCATCAACGCCTGGCACTGAGGGAAAAAGGTGTTGGCGGGACATTGGCGCCGCATCAGCTGATCATGACCGCCACGCCCATCCCGCGTACCTTGGCCATGAGCGCCTACGCAGACCTTGATACCTCGGTGATTGACGAACTACCCCCGGGCCGCAAGCCTATAGAAACGATTGTTATCCCTGATAGCAGGCGAGACGATGTGATTGAGCGTGTGCGTAGCGCCTGCACTGATGGCCGTCAGGCCTATTGGGTCTGTACCCTGATTGAAGAGTCAGAAGCCTTGCAGTGCCAGGCGGCTGAAGTATCTGCGCAAGAGCTGGCTGAGCGTTTGCCGGGGCTTAAGGTCGGGCTCGTTCATGGGCGGCTCAAGTCGGCAGAAAAAGCCGATGTGATGAACAGCTTCAAGCAGGGTGAGCTGGATCTGCTGGTTGCTACAACTGTGATTGAGGTGGGCGTGGATGTACCCAACGCTTCCCTGATTATTATTGAGAATCCGGAGCGTCTTGGTCTCGCCCAACTTCACCAGCTTCGCGGTCGGGTAGGACGTGGCGAACAGGCCAGCTTTTGTGTGCTCATGTACCATCCGCCCCTGTCGGCAAATGGCAAGGCACGGTTGCAGGCCCTGCGTGACAGCCAGGATGGCTTTGTTATTGCAGAGAAGGATCTGGAGATCCGCGGGCCGGGAGAAGTGCTGGGTACGCGCCAGACTGGCATGATGCAGTTTCGGCTGGCAGACTTTGAGAGAGATAAGGGCTGGATTGAGCCGGTGCGAGAGATGGCGCCGGGGCTGATGAAGCACCCCCGGTTAGTGCAGGCTTTGATAAGACGCTGGCTGGGCGAGAAATTACGTTATGGAGATGTATAAACCGGTCTGATACGCAAGGCTGACCGTAGATTCATCTGCATGAATTGTTTCTATATCAACGTTCAGGCCCGAATCATGCCCTATACTGAAAACCCTGCGGCGGACTCCAATCGCCGGATGGCAAGCAGCAATACTCGGGAGAAAATGATGGAATTACCTGTCACAGTTCAGCAAGCTCTGGGCGATGCAGCCAAGGGCGTGTCGCTGAGGGACGCACGCCAGGCAAGCAGACATGAGCTATTGCGGATGGTGTTGCTCAACGACGGGCAAGAAAACCTCCAGGCTATCTGTTGTAAAGAAGACCTGATTGATCTGGAACGGCTGAACAAGGAGTTGGGGCGGGATTTTCGCCTGATGAAATCCCGAGAGCAGGTTCGCGTGAAAGAGCGTGCCGGGCTGAGGGAGCTTCCAGCATTGCCTTCGCTCACAGGCTGGCCCACCATTGTCGATCGCCGGGTGGATGATTTGCCTTCGGTCGCTTTGGAGTTGGGAGAGCAAAATCTGGCGATGGTGATGCCCGCTGAAGATTTTCGCTCATTGACGGAAAATGCAGATCGTCGGTCGTTTACGGTGGCATCGGAAAACATAGCGGTAAACCTGGATGATCCAGATAACGACCGTGTCCAACTGACGTTCGCCATCAAAAAGTTCACCAGCCTTCGCATTCAGCAGCGCCTGGAAGACACGCTGGAGCTTCCGCCGCTGCCGGAAACGGCGCAACGCATCATTCACTTGCGGGTGAACCCGAATGCTGTGATGGGAGATCTGGTGGATATTGTCGAGAGTGACCCCAGCCTGGCAGCTCAGGTTATCAGCTGGGCATCGTCTTCATTTTATGCGGCCGCCGGGCAGGTTCGTTCTGTACACGATGCCATATCAAGAGTGCTCGGGTTTGATATGGTCATGAACCTGGCCATGGGGTTGTCTCTTGGGCGTGCACTCAGGCAGCCTCAGGATCATCCGGACGGGTACGTCGACTACTGGCAGCAAGCCATCTGGCAAGCCCAGTCGGCAGGTGTTCTGGCGAGTATGATGCCCCGTGGTGAGCGCCCTGTATTCGGGCTGGCTTATCTTGCAGGCCTGCTGCATAACTTTGGCTACCTTTTGCTGGCCCAGGTTTTTCCTCCCCATTTCAGCTTGGTATGCCGCTCTCTGGAGGTGAATCCCGGTATCGATTCCTCGGTATCAGAGCATTATCTCTTGGGCATTACCCGTGAACAGATTGCAGCCCAGCTTATGGAGAACTGGGGCATGCCGGATGAGGTCAATCTTGCTCTCAGGTATCAGAAAAACCGGAGCTATAAAGGCGCCAACTGTGTTTATGCCAGGCTTTTATGGTTGGGCCGGCAACTACTTGCGGCCCGAGGTGTGGCTTTGGGCGCAAGCGAGCCCATCGGGCAAGAGATCTATGATGAACTGGGCCTGGATCGCGAGCAGGTAGAAGTGCAGTTTGACGAACTGGTCGCCAGTAAAGATAACATTATGGCGATGGCCGGAATGATGAACCAGCAATAAAAAAACCGGCCTTGTGAAAAAGGCCGGCAAGGCTTCTGCTCATAGCAGAGTCGTCCGAACGTGTCAGGAGAAACAACGCAGGGCGGAAATCGATGCAGTAAAAACTCACCGCCCTATCTTCAATCTAGACAAGGCCTGGGAAAAGAAAAGGGGATTGAGGCGGGGCTCAGAACCTGAGCCCTATGTCACTTTTCATGGTTTGAGCAAGCTGCTGATATTGAATTGGTAAAAGCCCCTTCCGTAATATTTTCAGTTACAAAAAGATACAAAATTAAGATGGGTCAAAAAGTGTGATTCCGGATGGCTGTTGCAGCCCGTCGTATTTCATCGGCGTGGCGTTCTTCTACAGCGAATCGCTCCTTGTCCATTTTCTCCACAAAACGCGCTTCCGTATCCTGGCGTGCCTGATGGGTGGGCATATGGCGGAGTTGCTCATAGACCTCCATAAACACCCCATAGGGTGGTTTTTCCATAAGCTCTGGCGCGAGATGATCAAGAAGACCTTTGATGCGCAGGCACGCTTCTGAGTATTCGACCTGATCTTCCTCTATGGCCATAGCGATAACGCGGATACTGTCGATCATATCCTGGCGCCGCTTCGCCTGAAAAACCTCAGCTTTTTTCTGACGCTTGCGGCTTTCAGACAGCACAGTCATTTGCCGCCGGATAAAGCCCAGCAGCATGAGGATGGCGATAGTGCCAACAGTAATCAGGCTCCATTGCAGCCATTGAGGCATTCTTTTCTCCCTGTTTCGTTCAGGCCGGTATGCGTTGCTGTTCCGGCTGCCAGACTTTGACAGTAACCGGCTGACCATTCAATACGGATGTACCCGCCACCGGATCGGTATCCTGATCACTCAACAAGTCGTTGATACTCGCACCGGCATGGGCGGAGGCTGTGGATTGTCGCGTGCCATCGCGATCATGCCCCCAGCCATGGGGAATTGAAACCACGCCTGGCATCATATCTTCGGTGATCTCCACGGGTAGTATGACCTGACGGTCGGCGGCATTGATCTGCGCCTTGCTGCCTGCTTGAAGGCCGAGACGGCTTGCATCATGTGGATTTATCAGCAGTGTACAGCGGTCCTTGCCCTTCACCAGCCTTCGGCTGTTGTGCATCCATGAATTGTTGCTGCGTACATGGCGCCGTCCAATCAGCAGCAACCCATCCGAAGGCTCTGGCGCAGAGAGTTGCCGGTGCAGGCGTTCAACATCTTCCAGGTAACGCCGGGGAGCCAGGTGTATCTTGCCGTCCCGGGTAAACAGACGGTTGGGCAGCGCGGGCCGTAGAGCGCCCAGGTCAATACCACTGGGATGTTCCTTCAATCGCTTGAGGGAAAGTCCTTTGGGTAGCTCTTGCCATTGTGGGTTGAGTGAGCTCAGTTTGGCGAGACCGCGCAGGGGATGATGTTTCGGGAGCAGGTTCATAATCACGCCTGTAGCGGGTTCCAGCACACCGCGAGCTCGCCCGGTATCGGCACCATAGGGCCCGGTACGAAGCAGTAGATCGATGATCGGGTCGGGGCCTGTCTGCTTGAGCGCCCGCCAGCCCAGCTCGGAGCGGATTGGGAGCGACCCGCCTTTGCGCAGTTTCTCCAGCCTGTGGGCCAGCTCCAGCAGAATTTGCCAGTCATGCCGGCTGTCCGGACCGGCGTCAAACAGTGCCTCGCTGTATTTCGATACGTTACGCACCGCCAACATGTTAAAGATAATGTCGTAATGGCTGCGCTCAAGAGCGGCGGTCGGAGGCAAAATAATGTCTGCATGGCGAGTGGTTTCGTTGATGTAGTAATCCACCGACACCATAAAATCCAGCCCGCTTAAAGCCTCGTCCAGTCGACGCCCATTGGGGCTGGAAAGCACCGGGTTACCCGCTACGGTCACAAACGCGCGGACTTGCCCCTGGCCCGGAGTGAGTATTTCATCCGCCATGGTGCTGGAAGGGTACTCACCGGCAAACTCCGGCAAACCTTTTACGCGGCTGTGGCGTTTGCCGAAATGCCCTTGCTGCCCGGACATGGCGCCCAGGGTGATCAGATCAATGGCAGGCTGAGTGAACATGACGCCGCCTACAGTATCCAGCTTCCCTGTCAGGATATTCAGGCAGTAAGCCAGCCAGGTCGTGATGCTGCCAAACGTCTGGGTGCTGGTGCCCATGCGGGTGTAGAGCGCTGCTTTGGGTGTGTTTGCCAGCTGGTGCGCCAGATCGCGGATGGTCTCAGAGGAAATGCCGGTGCGCTCGGAAACGGCTTCAGGAGTGAAGGGCAGGGACGCCAAGCGCAAAAGATCCAAGTCTTTTATTAGACCTTCTGCGGGACCCGGGTGCACTAACTCATCCGCAAACAGCGTGTTCACCATCGCCATCAGCAGAAACGCATCGGTCCCGGGACGAACAAAATGAAATTCCTCTGCAAGCTTGGCAGTTTCCGTGCGACGTGGATCCACCACAATCATTTTGCCGCCGCGTTGCTTAAGGGCTTTAAGCCGGCCACGGAAGTCCGGCACGGTCATCAGGCTGCCGTTGGAGGCCATGGGGTTTCCGCCAATACAGATAAACAGATCCGTGTTGTCGATATCCGGAATAGGGAACAGAATCTGATGGCCGAACATTTCCAGGCTCGCAAGCATGTGTGGAAGCTGGTCATTGGAGGTTGCGGAGAAACGATTTTGCGTGCCGATGGCCCGTAGGAACGGCATCGTGGCGATGAGCGAGCCGTGGTTGTGCACATTCGGGTTGCCAAGGTAAACGCCAATGCTGTTGCGGCCGTAGGTGCTACGAGCGGTGTGGAGCTTTTCGGCTACCGTTTTGAACGCTTCGTCCCACTCAATTTCCTGCCAGCCGGTGGGGGTTTTGCGAACCGGCTTGCGCAGCCGTTCTGTGTCTTCATGAAGATCTTGCAGGGCCACGGCCTTGGGGCAGATGTGCCCGCGGCTTAACGGATCTTTTTCATCTCCGCGAATGGCGGCAATGCGGCTCCCTTTCACTTCGACGGCAACGCCGCACATGGCTTCGCACAAATGACAGGTGCGGTAGTGAATGCCGTTTTCCATGAACGTGTCTCCAAATCTTTTTGTTGTTTGCGAACGGGTTTCGTTGTGCAACCAGATTAGCAGGAAAACGATTGCTGAGGGAAACAGAGAGTCCTTCGTCCGGGTACAAAAAAGGCCAGTCCGGAGACTGGCCTGAAGAACGCGGCAGCGGGTTTACTGCTCTGCGGGGAGATCTTTTACGGGGTTTGTTATGAAGTTGAGATAGGCTCCACCAACTGGGATTTGTAGCGGTAGATCTATGTTGATCAAGCCGGCATTTGGCACCCCTAAGGTATTTGCTCTGACTTTGATATCGACCAGATTGGTATTGCGTTGTTCTATCTGCATTCGGCCATCATCAAAGAATGTGATGTCACCCTCCAGGTCAAAAACAAACTCCCGAGCGTATAGATCATGAGTTCCGCTGAGGGGGATTTCCATATCCGGCGCATCCAGCATCAACTCCGCTCGTGTCTTGAATACGGGCTGTCCATTTGCTCCCTCCACAATGACTCCGGGAATAAGCTGGTTTCGCGGGCAATCAGGCGCGCTTGCACAACTCGGGTCTTTGGAGTAACGCATACGAATAATTTGCGTATTGGTGATGGACTCTTCCATAAGAGGAATAAAACCCAGAACTTTAAGTTCGACGAACACGCTTATCGATGTTGTTGCCAGCAGAGTGGGGTACAGATCGACCAGAATGCCTTCTTCTCCGGTGGGCTCATAGACCCCGGGACCTTTGACTTCCGTGTTGAGCGCATAGGTCTGATAGATAAACTTGTTTTTAGGGCAGCTTTGATCTGTTTCACAGCCGACGCGGGCGTCCGCCTTTCCGGCAACCAGTCCAGGAGTGGCTGAGGCCTGATTGTTTTTAACACTGAGCTTCGTGGAGTTGGCGGAAGGAGCCCAACCCTCTGCGTCGCTGCCCTCATGATCAAAGGGCTCAAGGCAGGTGGCATCGTCGTTTGAGCTACAGTCGGTCCGGAAGTTGGCATTGGTATCACGGATTGGCAGATTTCTTAGCGGTGTAAACACAGAACCCTGCGCTGCTACGCCTTTGAAATAGATGGCCATTGAGCTGTCGCCACTGCCTCCTCCATTCAGACCCTCGAGCAGGTCGGCTTTAAGAGCGAGTTCATTCGCGCCGCATATCGACGTAGGGTTTTCCTGATTGCAGTCAGGTGTGGCCCTGTCGACTTTCATGGTGTACCGATAAAACGCATCCTGCTCCCATGGCTGGTCCGGGAAGAAGCGAATGCGCTGGTTGTTCTTCTCCAGGCGCCCAGATACGGTTTCGATCGGGTTTTTGTTTGCGTCAACCTTCTCGACGACAAAGGTCTCTTCAGCACGGATTGAACTCAGCTTCATCGGTTGTGAAAACACCACCGTTATGGGGCGGTCTGCTGGCATTTCCGATACGGGAAGCACGTCGCCGGCCTGGCCTCCGGACGTGGCGTCCCAGCACTGGCCATGAACCCCGGCGGCAAGATCGATGTCGTCAAATGTAGTTTCGCAAGGAAAACCCGGGTAAGTTGTCAGCGCAAGAGGCGGAGCCTTGGGCGTTGAGTTGTCTCCGGTCGGGTCGAGTTTGAAGTTCAGTGGAGCAACGGCTGCCACATTGCCAGCCAGATCGGTCAGCCCGTTAATTGTAACTTCATAGTCAACGCCCTGTACCAAACCACCCTTCGGGTTGATGCTGAGTGACGTGCCGTCGAGCCGTGTTTGCAAATCGCTGACGGGTGCACCGCCTGCCTTCAGGGCAATGCCCGTTTCAATCGATTTCGGGTCCAGGGGTTCATCAAAGAACAGGATGACCGGGTCACCAGGGCGGTGCATGGATTGTCTTGTCGCCGGAATGGCGTCAGTGGCACCAGGGGTCCAACTCACCAGCTTGGGTGCCGTGCTGTCGAGCTCACGATCCAGCTCTGCATCAAGGGCAGATTCCGCATCGGTGGCTGCCTGCAGGTGAAAGGCAATGGTTGAGTCGGTGTATTCCTGGCCAAGCAGGTTGGGTTCCACCATGCCAATGGCATCGATCGTGAGTACGCCATCTTTTACGATAGCGATACCGCGCAGCTCCACGCCCATAAGATCCTGCGACAGCGCCGCGTTAGGCTGGGCTTCCGCGGTGTTCATGGACACATCCATGAACAAGGTGATCTGCCGGGGGACGTTGATGTCATCGGTATAGGGGTTCGGGCTCAGGTAACCGGATGCATCGGATAGCATGGTTACCTTGATGTCGCCGGTGGTCTGAAGGATACCGGTTGCAGCATCGAGAACTGGCACCTCTCCGCCTACCAATACGTCCAGACTGGTACTGCGAAGGATGCTGCCTTTGGCGATACGCAGAGGGAGTGCTTCAGTCGCCTCAAATGACGGTGCGAACGCCAATTCGGCAAACAGATCGCCAGTCTGTTGGGACGGTCCGGCCGTTCCCTGAAGTACGGAGTTAAGCGTAACGCCGTTGATAATTGCATTGTTCAGAATAGAGCGTGTTACATCTTCCGGAGCCTCACCAGCGGCCAGTCCCGAATCCACGGCGCTCTGTTTCAAAACGACTGTTGGACCGGTAGCTCTGGGCGTAAAACTGAAATCCTGGGTAAGCCGGTTGTCCTCGGCAGAGTTGGTCAGGCTTGCCAGGTTGGTGAACTTGAGTGTATAGGTTTCACCGCTGTTAAGTACGTCCTGTTTGCCGCCACACTGCTGGGGATCGGATGTGATACACGGATCAACCGTAATGCGGTTGCCTTTGACCAGAACAGTTGCAGGCACTGGCTGATCGTTCTGATCCAGCATTTCAATCGAGCCGCCAAGCTCCTTCCAGTCCGGATGTACCGGCTGAGTCATGGCAAAACGGAACGTGGAAAAGTTCAGGGCCTGAAAACTCTTGTCGCTTTGGTTATCATCCGCGGGTACCTTCCAGGCAACGCCAAAGCTGTCTTCGGTGTTTGCCAGCTCTGCCAGTCCGGAAAAACTGCCGCGGGTCTTGAACTGAATGCCGGGATCACCGACGCCGTTGGGCGTGTCGATCATGCGCCCGCCTTCAGCTTGAAGCGGCTCATTAAAGATGATCGAGTACTCCGATGCGCTGCTCAGGACGCCGGTTGTCGTCAGTTTCAGGCTTCTGCCACCGTCGATCATTTCATTGCTGAACGGTATGGCTGTGCCGTCGGATTCAATGCTGATTTTGTTTGAAAGGTCCGTTGTCTCTTCAGTTATCGCATGGGAAAACCGCAGAACAATGTCTGCTTTCGGGCTAACATCTGCTTGCCCGTCTGCCGGGTATGAGTAGATCACCGAACCGGGTGTAGTTTTCTGGTTTACGGTCTGTTCATCCCCACCACAGGCTGCAAGCAGCAGGGCGGGAATCAGTGCCAGGGTCTTGTTGTACTTCATGGCAAGCCTCTCCTCAGAACTTCAGGGTAACTGAGCCGCTGATAACATGGACGTCGCCGTCTGCTGTTACATCGGTTTCAGTGCCGTCAAAATCCACCAGGGTGAAGTCGCGTTCCTGCAACTGCTGGTACTGGTAACCCAGATCGAAACGAACGGGGTAAGCGAGCAGGCGAGTGCGGTCGTAAGTGGCGCTCAGGCCCAGGCCGACCACAATCTTGTCGGTATCCAGATAGTTGATTTCAGGATTGCGGGTAGACTTCAGCGGTGACTCCTCATAGGCAACACCACCGCGAACCGAAAAGTTTTTGTTGAGAGCGAACTCGGCGCCGATGCGCGGTATCAGGGTATCGTCAAACTGAATGCGGCTGGCGGCCGCCAGTGTTGACTGGTCCTTGATGGTGTCGCCGGCGAACTCTTCCGAGAGCTCAGACCAGTTTTGTTGCTCAATGCTACCGCCAATACGCCAGCTTTCGCCTTTGTACTGCGCACCAAATCCGAACGTTTCCGGCTGGAAGGAGTCGATGGTGGACACCGCAAGACTGAGGCCCGGGTCGGGAATGGTCTGGGTCACGATAATATTGGAGTCCACGGTCGTAGACGCGGAGGATTTGGTGCGATAGGTGAAGGCCGTCTCCCAGCCTTGCAAGAAGCAACTGCTGTCAGGGCAAAAAGTACTGCCCAGATCGATCGTGGTACCAAGAATTGTTTTCAGCGAAGGCTCTGCGTTAACTGCCAAGCGTTCCCGGCTTGTTTCGCCGCCGAGCGTAGAGACGGCATCGAGGTTAGCGGTGGCCTCCAGGGTAATACGGGCGGATACACCGACCGAAATGCCCCGCCAGATCGGTGTTGCACCGCCGATGTTCAGGAACAGGGGTTCTTTGCCATATTGCAGAAACTGACCATTGGCTGAAGTTTGGGAATCAAATGCCAGCATTTCCTTGCCGTATTTTTCCACGCCGGCAATGAATCCCAGATAAATCGGATGGTCAGAGCGGGTAAGAGAGCCAAGGTTGGTTTTCATGCCGATCAACACGTGCTGGCTGGGGGAGTTGGAAACCACGTCGCCATTGGCATTGGGGTTTGCAGACCGCAGTTCCTGCTCAGCGTGCAAGATGCCTGTTGTCAATTCTCCACGTTCATCCCGGGTCAGTCCGGCCGGGTTGTAATAGGTGGCGGATACCTGGTCATTAAACATGGAGAGAGACTGTGCGGTAGCGACGTCTATGGGCATTACGCCATAGGTTGTTCCGATATTACCCATACTGGCTGAGGCCGACATAGACAAGCCTGTGGACACTGTCGCAACTGCAAGGGTCAGCGCCCGAGCGGAAAATCGGGAGGTGGGAACCATTGATACACTCCATTATCTCGTTGTTTTTATACTCTTGCCGTTATTCAGTTCCCCGGGACGGGGTTCCGGACACGACTGGTACATTCGTTCACCCGGGAGTGTATGAGGCTTGTCCTTTCAGGACGTTGGCATTTTTGACACGATATTGTGTCGAAATGACCATGTGCCGTGTTGGGTGATAGAAAACTTAGTTATTACAGCGGGTTACGAGAATGTTAAATCTGTGCTTTGCGTAAGGATACGCAGGCGGGAATTGTAGGCATGGGCCGGCTTTTAGCAGGAAGTGAGAAGTAAACGGAGAAATAAAAGAAGAAGCGCACCCCGCAGGTTGGTGCGGGGTGCGCTGAAACTCGCAGAGCTCAGCTTGCCATGGAAGCTTCATAATCGCGGATCATTCCGTAAAGCTGATCTTTCAGGCTCAGCCGTTTCTTTTTCTGCTCTTCCAGATACTCATCGGAAGTGGTCTCGACACCCTGTTCGATGCGGTACACCTCGTGATCAGTGTCGTGATAGGTTTCGAAGAGCTTGGCAAAATGCTGATCCGTCATTTTCAGTTCATGGATAGCGTCCTTGGATTCCGGCAGTTCACGCAGGAGATCGTGTTTTTCGAGTGACATTCGTTAGTGCTCCCAAGTTTCTATGTGTGTTGTACTATCTCAGTCTAGGATTTTTCACGTTGACCTGCTTGATGCTCGTCAATGTATCCTGAATTCAAGATAGCGCTTTGAGTGCGTGATGGGATCTTACAGGTCAAGTAGGTGCGTGTAGGCGAGATACCCGTAAGCTTGTGATAAAGGGGAGAGAGCTCTCCCCCATGGCTTCCGCTTGACTCAGTTTTCCCTGGTTTCGATCTTGCCTTCCTTGTCCGAAATGACAATTTCCACGCGGCGGTTCTGTTGGCGGCCTGCGGAGGTGTCATTACTGGACACGGGATATTGCTCTCCGTAGCCTTTGGTTTCTACCCTGCGACGCTCAATTCCCTGGGAAACCAATTCATCCCGGACAGCTTGGGCACGACGCTCGGACAGCATCTGATTGTAGGATTCGTCACCTGTGCTGTCAGTGTAGCCTTCCACGCGGACCCTCCGATCCTCATATTCCCGCATGAACTCTGCGAGGCGACCGATGGTCTGCTCTCCGGATGCCTTCAGGTCGGCTTTGTTCAGGTCAAAGAGTACGTCGCCCAGCGTCAGCACCATGCCCCGGTCAGTACGTTCGGCCTGCAGTTCCTCCATCCTCTTACGCAGCATTTCGGCTTCTTTGCGTGCCCGCTCGGCTTCTCCGGACTGCTGGTCAAGCATCAGCTTGCGGCGACGCTCTTCTGCGGAGTCAATCTCGCTCTGCAGCCTTGCCCGCTCGCCCTGCTCATTGGCAATCTGGGCGTGGCGATTCGCCAAGTAGGCCGCCTGTTCAATACGAACGCTGTCGCCGCCATCCTCCAGCAAAGACTCGGCCCGGTTCAGTTGGTCTCTTGCGCTACGAAGCTGTCGGTCACCACTGCGGGCGACATCCGGGTCGTCCTTGATTTTGGCGTAAGAGGCGCGGGCTTCATTTACCATCGCATTGTCTGGTGGCGTTGTGGCGCAGCCGGCGATAAGCACTGACAAGCTCGCGGCAATGCCTAATGTTATGTTGCGTTTGTTCATAACAGTCTCCTTTCCAGATATGGCGATTACTGGTCTTGATTCATTTGCTTGCGCAAGGACTCAATGTTGCTATTGATCTCTTCGACGGCCTGGCGTGCTTTCGCCGTATCAGCGCGTGCGCCGGCGAGTTGTGCATCGACGGTGGCCTGCTCCAGGAGACGCTCGGCTTCTTTATACTTCTCCTGCTCGATCAGGTCTTTTGCGTCCGCCACCTTGTTCTGTGCATTGTTGAGCAGCACCGGCTCATACTCCCGGGCATCTGCAGCAACGGCCTGTTGAAGAGAGGCTTCAGCAGACTGAAGGTCTGAGTCGGGCCGCTCGCCAGGGCTGGCGCAACCGCCTATGGAAAGAGCGATACCGGTAACGCCGGCTGTGTATAACATCGACTTGTACTTGATCATGCACGATCTCCTTTCAGCGATATGTAAGCTTTGCAGGAACGTGTTGGATGCACGAAACAATCCTGCCGCCAAGTTTGACGGGCTCTTGTGAACGGCGAGATGTATTGTAAAACTGCGAAATGTCATGCTCGCCTTGCTTTAACTCTAGCAGGCAGCAGGAAATCAACCATGACTGATTCGCAACAAATTCGGGGGAACGGGCTGTTCAAAGCTGCAGCACAGTTACGCGTTCGATACCTAGGTTGCTGAAATAAAAGGAGTAGAGTGGGCGGTAGTGTAGTGAACAAGCTGTCATAGGGGGCAGGCTGCAGACTAATGAAAGTAGAGCTGTCTGAGGAGTCGTCAGCGAATGTGTTCGTGAGCGCAAAGTATGTCCGGAGGGTTGAACCAAAGTCTGGCCGAGCCGGTTACGGCGCTACATAATCTGTTAAACGAGGCGGGGGAGTGGGTGAGCGGAGTTCGAGCAAATCCCAAAATGACCAAATAGCCATAATGACTACTGAAGATGTCGTTGGCGGATGCCACGTGGAAATTCGAAGCGTGGAGGACCTTTTATAAGCATGTCCGACCCCATTTCGCATTGGAGCGGTCCTCGTTCTCGCACTCGTTGAAGACCTGCTTGAGAAGAATTTCGTGTGCCGCCTCAACGTCTATTCCAGACAGATTAGCGCCGTGCATTTCGTCGTTGACGTATAGGTGCTTTTCGGTCGAATCGTCTGGGTACCAATACTGGAAGTTACAATGCCCAAGTTCCTCGCGCTTGAAGGCCCTAACCGCGGCGTAGAGCTCTTGATCATCCAACATTGCTGCGAGTATCGAAATAAATGGATATAAAATGCTTCCAACGGTCGCGTTCTTACGATAGGTGTCATCGGGCTGAGGATGTTCCAGAAGTTCGTGGTACGCCGTGGTATTGCATGGATGCGGCTTATGGAATCTGTGAGCGAATACAGCGCGGTTGATTATATTCTCCAGCCACCCCCTCAATGCTCTGTTGATCACCATTCACGATGAGCACCAGAACGCCTAACGCGACGTCGATACACTGATCGTCTTTGGTCGGAAGAAGTAGGGCTGGATTATTGTTGACGAGTTCCTTAAGCCTGTCGGCGTAGCTGCTAAAGGTCTCTAAGAGGGCTCTCTGATGCTCCGAATCCTTGTAGAGATTGAGCGCATACCAACGAACCCATAGCGCATATAGAGCCGTTCTTCCGGATCACACCTTGAAACGGGCAACCTGGGTATTGAGCCCCTCAGCAAGTCGTGCCAGTTCTTCGCTGGCAGAAGATACCTGTTCGGTGGAAACCGCAGACTGATCACCCACATCGCGGATCGAGACGACATTCTGATTGATCTCTTCGGCCACGGAGCTTTGCTCTTCAGCCGCCGTTGCAATCTGGCTGTTATACTGGCGGATTTCTTCAACCGCTTGCGCCATTTCCTGAATAACAGTACCGGCCATTTGTGCCCGCTCAAGTGTCTGTTCCGAGAGTTTATTGCCAGCCTCCATACTGGAAACCGACGTTTCGGCACTGGTAACCAGGTTGCTGATCAGGGTTTCAATCTCGGCGGCGGAGCTTTGGGTACGTTGAGCCAGGGACCGCACTTCATCGGCCACCACCGAGAAGCCACGCCCGTGCTCGCCAGCACGGGCGGCCTCTATAGCGGCGTTCAGTGCCAGCAGGTTGGTCTGGTCGGCAACCGACTTGATCACGTCCAGCACAGTCGCAATGTTGTTTGTTTCAGTTTGCAGACCGTTGAGCTGCGCCATCACGTTGGTGCTTTGTTTATTGAGGTCTGCCACCAGCTCCAGGGTTTCCCGGACGGCCTTTTCGCCACTACCCGACTTCTCGCTGGCGTGGTTGGCGGACTCAAAGGCCGCTTCCGCACTTTTTGCAACATCATTGACCGTCGCAACCATCTCATTCATCGCAGTGGCCACTTGGTCGGTTTGGGCTTGTTGTTCTGCTACTCCCTGGCTGGTCTGATTGGTTACTGTAGAAAGCTCTTCGGAGGATGAAGCTATGCTGGACGCTCCGGTTTCGATTTCACGAATCAGTTCTCTGAGGTTGGTTATCATCGTGCCAAAGGCTGCAAGCAACTGTCCGAATTCATCGCCGCGCTCGCTTTGAACATTTACAGTCAGGTCGCCTGAAGCCACCTTGTTGGCGATGCTGACCGCCTCGTTGATTGGCCGGGTGATTGATCGGGTCAGGGCCCACGCAAGGACGATGGTAATCAGGAGGGCAATCACTGTCACGATAATGACTTCGGCAACAGCAAGGTCATATATTTCCTGTAATTCTGTCTCCTCGCCCTGTTTCAGACCCTCCATTGAGTCGATAGTACTGCCTGCAATAGCGTACATCTGCTTTTCTAGAGATCTGGCAATGTCTGCCGGACCGGAGATGCTGGTTTCATACTGTTTGAGCAATTCCTCATAAGACCGAACACCGTCCAGGATCTGTTCTGCCTGCTGCCTGTCCTCGCTGCCAGTGTCTTGCAAATCAATCAGGGGTGTCACAGCCGCTTTAGCCTCATCAAGGTACTTGATGGCGCGCTGGGAGTATTTGGTGTCCTGCGTGATTGTGAAGTTCTTCTCGGCCCTTTCTGCCTCCAGCAACGCAATTTCCGAGGCGTTGGCGTACTTTAGTATCAAAACGCCGCGACTATAGTCACTAAGCGAAAAAATCCCGACAGCAGACACGATGGCGAGCAGGATGAGGAGAACAGCAAAGCTGCCGCCCAGTTTTTTACCAACGGCAAAGTTTCCGAAAAAATGTTTCAGTGGCATTACAATCTCCGATAAAGGACCTTTTAACGGAAATTGCACTAAGCATGCCAACTATTTATTATTTATTTTGCAGTGGCTTATAGTCATTCCTCAAAATTTCAAATCGTGCACTCTCAAAATGGGATTCATATTGGCTCTCGGGCAATTTGCGCTTTATCCCACTGCTGTTTCTTGCGATAAATGGTTGAGGCACCGATTTCCAGAAAGGCAGCAGCCCGCGGCACATTGCCATCGCATTTTTCAATGGCGGATTCGATGATGCGCTTCTCCTCAACCCAGAACGGCAGGATTTCCTGGTTACCTGAATCGGACTGAATGGCCGGAGCAACTTCACCGAGACCTCCTTCGGCTCGTGGTACTGGAGCCACTTCCCCAAATGCCGGAGGGTTATTCCCAGGCGCCCATGCCCTGCTGCTCTTTGACTTCTGAGACCGAATCAGATAGGACACCATCGACACTTCAATGACACTGCCCTCATTCAAAACCACCACATTCCTGACCACGTTGCTCAGCTCCCGGACGTTACCGGGCCAGTCATACTGCATGAAGACTTTCTCAACATCCTTGCTGAAACCTTGAAAATCCTTCTTCTCGTCTTCTGCATACTGTTTTAACAACGACCGAGCGATCAGCATTATGTCGCTTCCACGTTCTCGCAATGGAGGCATATGAACAGGAATTACGTGCAATCGGTAGTACAGGTCTTCACGAAAACGCCCCTCCTGCACTTCGAAGAGTGGATCCCGGTTCGTTGTGCAAATAAAGCGAATATCAACTTTCAGCTCTTTACTGCCTCCCACCGGAGTATAGGTTCCCGACTGGATAAGCCTTAAGAGTTTGCTTTGAAGATCCAGCTGCATTTCTCCAATTTCGTCCAGGAAAAGTGTACCTCCAGACGCTCGCAGAGCAGCGCCGTCTCGAGCCGCAGACGCCCCGGTGAATGCGCCTTTCACGTGGCCAAATATTTCGCTTTCAATGAGATCACGGGGAATTGCGGCACAATTCAAAGCAATAAAAGGGGCGTTGGCCCGAGGGCTCTCCGCGTGCAGAGCCTCTGAGCACAATTCCTTGCCGGTGCCACTCTCACCGGTTATAAAAACCGACGCATTGCTCTTCCCGGCACTTTCGACGATACGGTAAACATTCTGCATGGGCAGTGAGGCACCGATCATCCGATGAAACTGGTCACGCTTGTAGACTTTCTCGTACTGCTGAACAACTTCTTCGAGCTTCTGCTTTTTGAGGATGTTTTGGAGCGTGACCTCTAGGCGGGCCTTGTCGAACGGCTTGGAAATAAAATCGCTGGCACCGCGCTGCATGGCCTCAACCACCATATCAACGGAATCATGAGCGGTGATTACGATGACCGGTAGTGATGGCATCTCAGCCTGAATCTTATCCAGAACGCTCAGACCGCTCATGTCCGGCAACCTGACGTCGGTGATAACCACATCAAAGTTATGCTGGGCTAGCTGTTCCAGAGCTTCCGAGCCGGTATGGGCAACTCGAACAGCATAGTCACTCTGCAGAAAAATTTGATAGGCCATTGCGCTAAATGGGCAGTCCTCCACCAAAAGCACGCCTGGACGATTTTCAATCGACATAATCGCTTCTCTTTATTGGCTGGTTCGAACTACATCTTGTTCAAGATGCCTTCAGATGATCACAATAGTCAGCATATGCAACCTGCGTCTTCTCTGCCACCTGCCATAGTCTGGCAATGGCAGCGCCATCAGAACAGGCACTGGAGTGACTGGCCAAGTCTTCCAGTCCTCTGATCATTTTTTAACGTTTTGCGGAGTAAAGTAGGGGCTAAGTAATGGCTAATCTGGTGGGCAGGCGTATGGAATTGCGAGGCAGGATGTCGGCCACAATTAGTGACCTATGTCACCATAACGTGGCCGTTCCGGCCAAACTATGGTGTCATGACCACAACTTGGTAGTGCAACCATAAATTGGCCGGTTAGGGGGGAGAAGATTTGTCATTGATGCGAATTGCGATCTCAGGCTTTTAAACAAAAGCGGACATTCGATTCAGGGCTTTCTTCCAGAGCCTCCAAGCTAATCACAGCCATTTCATCCAGTATGATTGGCGGAGCAAATTGCAGACGCTGAATGATTACATGGCAGAGATGGCCGTGCTCGGCTAAGCTCTTGTTTTATCAATTTATGTGCAGCGTGATTGATAGCTCAAAGTCAGTAATAATGACGCAGTTCAATTTCTGCAATGATAAAATGCGCTGTCCAATTACTGTTAGGAATATATATGTGGGTCTCCAGTAGAATTCGTTGTGATTCTCATGTGATGACACCGGAATCTTTTCACTTGTTCCAACGCGAGGATTCAAATATTCGGATTCATGAGGTTCGCGAGCATGATCTTGTCTTAACGGTTCGGCCGTTGGACGAGCATGCGTCGGAAACTGAGCGAGTTCATGACTGCCATCGTGTAATCAATGCAATGCTTATCGCTCTCAACGCAGGGTGTCTCGGTACTTTCACGCTCGATGAAGACCCATGGGCCCATCCAATCCTAACTGTAGCCGACGACTTGGAAGGCAGAAACTCTCGAAAAGCAGCGCTAGTCGTAAAACCAAAGACTGCCTATGCAGATCGTCAGCAACTTACTGACCGCGATGTCGAGAATTCTGTTTTGATATTCGGCATTGTTGCTCGCGAGCGCACTTCGGTTCTTACCGGGGAATATATCAGAGGCCTTCTACTCATGCGTATGAACGTGCTTGAGTTGAATTTCCGCAGAGAATCATTTCTTTGCTTTTACCGGGCCTTGGAACACTTTGCAGCTCATCGTATTCTCAAGGTCCGCAAACTCTCCAACGAACTCCGTGATTTACAACGGGCGTTGCGGACTTTGACCAACGATAAAGAGCTTATAGAGGAATTAAGAACGGTCTATAAAATCCGGTCGAGCCAGGTAGCACACTCACAGAATAACCAAGTCGAAATCTCACAAGATGATCTTTTAAAAACAAAAGTTTTTCTCGACTTTATCATGCATAAAACATTCAAGGCTGAAGCTGATGCTGCCATGTTGGCACGCCGTGAGGCAGCGTCACGAGGAGCGTGAGATTCCTAACCATCACAGTCAGGGCGACGGCCGCTTCATTGCGGCTTCGCCTTCATTTCTAAGCCGCGAGTGCGGTGGGCTTTAAAACGAGTAGGGATACGCTTCATATGTATTTTTTTGTGGATGAAAGCGGACATACAGGAACGAACCTGTTTGATGAAAATCAACCAATTCTCAATTATGGTGTGCTGAGTGCTAAAACGAACTTGGACGTTTTGGCTGCTCCCAAGGTAAGAGCGGCCCGCAAGAAACTTGGTGTTAAGCGCTTGCATGCGAATGAGATAGGTTTTGGTGGCTTGGTTCAAATTGTTGATGAATTAGCCGAAATTCAAAAGAAATATAACCCAACATTCGATTTATACAGGGTGGCGAAACCTGATCACGCCATTATTTGCTTCTTCGATCAGGTCTTTGATCAGGGAATGAATCCTGCTGTTGGCTGGATTGGCTACTGGACACCAATGAGGTATGTGTACCTTGGCAAGCTAGCCTTTCTATTTGATGATGATCTTGCACGCCGTGCCTGGGAAGCAAGGATACAGATCAACGATGCAAAAGCTGAGTCTGAGCTTAAATCGATATGCGGGGAGCTATTAGGACGTGTGCATGTTTTGCCTGACGAAAGGTCACGCCAGGTCATAGGCGATACGTTACGGTGGGCAAAGGATCATCCAGAAAAGATTCATTACAACTGCAAATCAAAGAAAGAAGTTTTAACGATTACACCGAACATCATTGGATTTCAGTTTGTAATGCATGGAATTGCTGGTAGAACCAAGAATCCAGACCATGCCAAGAGAATTGTGGTAGATCGGCAGTCTCAGTTCAATAAAGCGCAGAAAGCGTTGGCGGAGTTTTATGATGGAGCAAGAGATGTACCTTGGCTAGTCGGTCCTGGCTTACCGGAGATGGATCTTTCAAATATTCCGAGAGCCCCTCTCAGTTTTGTGGCCGGCACCGATAGTGTTGGCTTAGAGTTGGTCGATGTATATCTATGGTTGTTCAAACAAATTATGGATGAGAAACGGTTGCCGCCAGAATTATCTCCAATTGTTAATCCTCAATTGAGACGCGGAATAACCGATGAAATTTCGATAAACGCGCTTAATTCTAAGTGGTCAAAAATAATTCAGGACCTGCCTGACCCAACGGAAGAACAGCTTGCGAAAGCAAAGGAAATGACCGACTTGGATGAGGCCCGTCGCCAAAATGCTATCCGAAAATAGTTTTACCCAGCGGCCGTTGTGAGGGAGCCGCATAGAGCTGGCGTTCCAATACCACCAATAAAAGCGCGAGGCGCTTTTTTTGATTCATTCCGGAGCATTGAATGAATATCGGACTTTTCGAAAAGCTTATCTATGAGGAAGAGAGCACGACGCTGGACTTTAAGAAACAGCAATACCGCTTTTCGAAAGAAAGCGAAGATGTGAAGTCGGAGCTCTTAAAGGACATCTTGGGATTCGCAAACGCTTGGCGTCGATCTGACGCCTTTATCCTAATTGGCGTAAAGGAAGTTCGTGGAGGTCGCGGTGAAGTCGTTGGCCTAAAACACTCAGAGCACCTAGATGACCATGCACTACAACAGTTTGTGAACAATCTGACAAACCGACCAATCCGCTTCCACTATGAAGCCTTTGAGTTTGAGGGCAAGCAAGTAGGAATAATAAAAATAGAGCAGCAAGATCGTCCCATTTATCTGAAGCGAGATTATGGCAAGCTATCAAAGGAAACGGTTTATGTACGGCGAGGAAGCTCGACAGATCCGACTAAACACGCATCGATAGATGAGATAGCCCGAATGGGGGGGCCATCGCATGAATCCTCTTGCGATTTGGTTGTTGAACTTGCTGACCCGGAAAAAGAAGAATCGCTTGGAGCAAGGATTGATTGGGAGGCAGAAAACTGCTCGGTTCCCGAACAAAGTAAAATTCCGAACTTTCGGCCACCAGAGCCCAGCGATACTTTTGGACTGGGGGCCTCTCTCGTTTCTAGTATTAATAGCATCGACGTTAACACTAGCTATTATCGGGAATTAGCGAACTTCGAGTTTATGCATCGTTTGTTCCGACCCATTCGATTCATGATAAAGAACAAAGGTGAAGTTGCTGCTCGGAACGTTCAGGTCGATTTTAAGGTAATAGGCGACTTTGAAGTAGCCATAGTCGACGATTCTGATTTACCGTCGCGTCCACATAAGAAACACAACCCTCTTTGGATGCATGGTCCACAGGTACTCCCGACCATCAACTCCAAGGTGCCGGGCTCCGTTACAATTGAAGGCCTTGGTGTCGAGGTTGATTGTGGTGACCTGCAACCCGGACGCAAGGTCTGGTCGGAAATTGTTTACCTTGGCTCTAGAAGTAGCCAAGTAATTAAATTAAAAGGCACTATTTTCGCCGACAACTTACCGAAGCCCAAAGAGATTGAGATAGCAATTGATATGACGGTCGTCGAAACTACTCTCAGCATTACTGAGTTGTTGTCACTTTGACGCAGTATCTGGCGGGGTCGTTATCTTTTTCTATCGAACAAGTCGCCGTTGTCGGATAGTTTTTCACAGCTTCGCCTTGCCCAAATTGCTGAAAAACTCAACGTTATCGCACCATCTGAATGTCCGCTTTGCGACCGTCCGGCATCCCACGCGACACCTAAACAAAAGCGGACATTCGGGGGGGAGGCATTCGTAGCGGTGGCCCGGGGTAAGTCCATACCGATAGATAGTGGTATACCAGCGATTAAGCAGCGCATTGTCAAAGTAGCTCGCTGGTTTGCTGTTTTGGGTACACTTGTGTGGGGACGCGGGGACCTAATTGCATAACCAGGCCAGGCACGGCGACGCCTACTACATTGCGGCTTCGCCTCCATTCCGTAGTCGCGCATCTTGGCGGCGTTGGGCGTTGGGCGTTGGGCGTTGGGCATGGGGTAAGTATGAAACTTGCTCGGGCAAATTAGGCTGTAGGGGCGTATTATTTGGACGAAGATGCGTAGAGACTTGAAAGCAGATTGGGAGTCTGTAAGCGATGAGAGAAGAGCTTCAGGACATCGAAAATATAAAAATATTTGCTTTGAGCGTCGCTGAGGTAATGGATTCGCTGTACGAGCGATTTCCAATTCCTTGTAGTTTACCTAGCTCCGAACTTATAAACTCATATGGACCTACTGACGCTGATGTAAAACCACGAAAAGTCGAGGTTGCTGACGGTGATTATTTGGATCTTCTTCCATATGGATTTGATGAATACGCGAGTATAGAAAACGCATCAGGCGAATCCTTCGACGAGAGACGCTGTGCGGAAAAAGGTTATCCATTCCTGTTTTGGACCAAAGAACAGCGTAAGGCAATCAAAAGCAAACACCTCCGCCAACGGCATGTAAAAAGGATTCGGGAGCACTCAATTCGATTTTTGTTGAGAGAAGGATTCATTACAGACGTTGAAGCAAACGATCCCGGAAAACATAAAAACTTCTCTAAGCTGGTAATTACGTCGAAAGGCTTTGCCCAAATGAACAAACAGTTTGAGGGTGGAGTAATTCGCGAAAAATTTCATTTTAGATACGCGAAGGAACTGGCTACGACGGTCAAAGAAGTTGGAGGCGTGGCGCGAGCCGGAGACACCCTGGTTCGCGTTCTATCCGCGTTCTTCATGTAGAGTCAGGGTAAATGTAAAGACACCCAACAAAGCAATCCAGCCGACGCGCTATCGCGCGAGTCTGCTTTCAAGCGTTGATCATCCAATCTGAGTGTCCGCTTTGCGACCTTAGCGTTGACTACGCTTGGAAAGCGGCCATTTTTGCTTACCTAAGTAAGTATAAAGTGGCCAAAACGGCCAGGTTATGGTTTCAATAACACAACTGACGGGGTATTTTCGAGTAATGGTGGGCCCACCTGGACTCGAACCAGGGACCAAAGGATTATGAGTCCTCTGCTCTAACCAACTGAGCTATAGGCCCGTTCAGCGAACGCTGTCAGGAATGTGTTTCCTGTGGGGGAAACAAAGCGGGCGCCATTATACCGGGGAGGTGCGGCGCCCGCTACTGTTGTGTTACTTATCCGTTGCCCTGATCGTCAATAAAGCCGCGGAGGTGGTCGGAACGGGAAGGGTGACGCAGTTTGCGCAGTGCTTTGGCTTCGATTTGGCGAATCCGCTCGCGGGTTACGTCGAACTGTTTGCCGACTTCTTCCAGCGTGTGATCGGTGTTCATCTCGATGCCGAAGCGCATGCGCAGTACTTTGGACTCACGAGCAGTGAGGCCAGCCAATACGGAGCGAGTGGCTTCGCGCAGGCCTTCTGCGGTTGCAGAATCCACCGGCGAGAGCGCCTGGATGTCTTCGATGAAGTCGCCCAAGTGGCTGTCTTCATCGTCACCGATTGGCGTCTCCATGGAGATTGGCTCTTTCGCGATCTTCAGTACCTTGCGAATCTTGTCTTCCGGCATCTCCATGCGCTCGCCCAACTCTTCCGGCGTGGGTTCACGACCCATTTCCTGAAGCATTTGACGGGAAATCCGATTGAGCTTGTTAATGGTCTCAATCATGTGCACCGGGATACGAATGGTGCGAGCCTGATCCGCAATGGAGCGGGTTATGGCCTGACGAATCCACCAGGTGGCGTAGGTTGAGAACTTGTAGCCGCGACGGTACTCAAACTTGTCGACAGCTTTCATCAGGCCGATATTGCCCTCCTGGATCAGATCCAGGAATTGCAGGCCACGGTTGGTGTATTTCTTGGCAATAGAAATAACCAGGCGCAGGTTGGCCTCAACCATTTCTTTCTTGGCGCGACGGGCTCTTGCCTCACCAATGGAAACGCGACGGTTGATCTCCTTGATGTCCACAACGTCCAGATCCACTTCGGTCTGCACATTTTGAATACGCTTCTGGAGCCGAATAATTTCATCAATGCGCTCGCTCATTGGCGCAGCGTAAGCTTTCTTGCTCTTGATGATTTTTTCGGCCCAGTCCTGATTTGCCTCATTGCCCGGGAAGGATTTAATGAAATCCTTGCGCGGCATTTTGCAGTCACGGACGCAGATCTGAAGTATCGCACGCTCATTCTGTCGCACGAGGTCGTTGGTGGAGCGCACAACGTTAACCAGCTCATCAAAAGCTTTGTTGTTCAGCTTGAAGGGCGCAAAAACCTGACCCAGCTCGTTCAGCGCAGCCTGTGTTTTTTTGTCAGCGCGACCGTGCTTTGACAGGGACGCCTCTGCGGTGGTCAGTTTTTCCCTCAGCTGCTCGAAACGCAGACGGGTCTCTTCGGGATCTGGACCGCTCTCGGGTTCTTCTTCCTCTTCGTCTGAATCGTCGTCAGATTCTTCGCCTTCCGGCACCTCCGGTTTTTGCGGAGGTTCCGGCATGAACGGCTCAGCTCCGTCGGGATCAAGGAAGCCGGTAACGATATCGGTGATTCGGCCTTCGTTCTCGATGATGCGGTCGTAGGCCTGAATAACCGTGCCAACGGTGCCGGGGAAGTGAGCAACCGCTGCCATGACATCACGAATGCCTTCTTCGATGCGCTTGGCGATAACTATTTCGCCTTCACGTGTCAGCAGCTCGACGGTGCCCATCTCGCGCATGTACATGCGCACAGGATCCGTAGTGCGGCCGGCATCGGACTCCACAGCGGCGAGGGCAGCAGCGGCTTCAGCGGCTGCGGCTTCGTCGGCGGTTGAGTCGCCGTCGGTCATCAGCAGCGTATCGGCATCCGGTGCCACTTCGGATACCTGGATGCCCATGTCGTTGATCATGCGAATGATGTCTTCGACCTGATCCGGATCGGCAATGTCTTCCGGGAGGTGGTCGTTCACCTCGGCGTAAGTCAGGTAGCCTTGTTCCTTGCCTCTTGCGATGAGGTCTTTCAAACGTGATTTTTGCGAATTGCCTGACATAGACACCCTGTGAACCCGCTTAAATAAAGATAAAATGAAACAGCCATTATAGCTGCCGCTCTAATGCTCTGCCACCGAATGGTTAGATGGTGATCAATGTGCCAAGTTTCAAGTGCTGTTAATCCGGGGTACCCCCGCTTAGCGCTCTCAGCTCTTGCCGCTCCTCGGCAGTAAGGTTTGCGAAATTGCGTAACAATGTGGCCAGCTTTTGCTGCCTTGTTGCTTCTTCGTTCGGGCTCAGTATCTCTCTTGCTGCGGCCAGTGTGCTTTCCCTTGCCGGGATGTGCTCAATGCCGTCAAACAGGTGATAGAACCGCTCGCGTGCCCGGCTGTCGAGAGCCAGTGTTGTTATAAGTGCTTTCCGATTCCGGATATCGTGTTCCAGAATGAAGCCGGCAAATTTTCCGGCCTGAGTGTACTGGCGGGAGTGCTGCGCCAGTTCGGTGACCTCGCTCGCCATATCCGGCGCCTCCAGAAGCGCCAGGCACAGAATGCTGTCTTTGCTCAGCTTTACGTCGATACGCTCTTCAGTAACACGGTCGCGCCGCTCGCCTTTCCAGTTTCCCCGCTGCTGGGGTGGACGGTTCTGCCACTGATTGCGGCCCCCACACAAGCGCAACATTTCGTGCCACATGGCATCCCGCAGGGTGCTCCTGGGCATCTTGTTCAGCAGCGGCTCGGCCCTGGCTCTGAGCTCGCCCCGGTTTTCCGGCAGCTGAAGGTCCAGGCCCTCGCTCTGACGGTCAAAAAGATACCGGGAGAAGGGCGTGGCGCCGTCAATGCGTTTCTGAAAAGCCTCCCGGCCTTCCTTACGTACCAGCGTATCCGGGTCTTCGCCCTGCGGGAGCATCAGGAACTGCAAGTGCAACCCGTCCGCCATAAGTTCAAGGGCATTATCCATCGCGCGATCTGCGGCCCGGAAGCCCGCCTGATCGCCGTCAAAGCAAAACACAACATGCCGTACCTGCTTTAACAGGGCGGTCAGGCTGTCCTGATTTGTTGCTGTGCCAAGCGTTGCAACGGCGTAATGAATGCCATGCTGGGCCAAGGCAATCACGTCCATGTAGCCTTCTACTACGAGCAACTTGTCGAGTTGTTTCAGTACCTGCTTTGCTTCAAACAGGCCGTATATCTGGCGGCTTTTGTGAAATACATCCGACTCCGGAGAGTTGATGTATTTGGCCTTGTCGTCGCCGAGCGTTCGCCCGCCAAACGCTATGGTTTTGCCCCGGCTGTTGCGAATCGGGAACATGACCCGGTTGCGAAACAGATCCCGTGGTCGGCCATATTTGTCAGAGACCGTGCCGGTTTCAATCAGCGGACCCTGTAAATCCTTGTTTGCAGCATCAAACAGGGCTGTGCCTATTGCCGGTGCATAACCCACCTGATATTGCTGGATAATAGTCTCATCCAGCCCCCGCTGTTTCAGATAATCGCGGGCAAAGGCGCCTTGCTGGCCATGCAGCTCCGACTGGTAGAATCGACTGGCGAAATCCAGCGCATCTGTCAGCGTTCTTGCCTGCTGGATTTCCTGCTTGGCAGCCTGGTCGTATGGCACTTCCAGCCCGGCCTTGCGCGCCAACTCTTCGACAGCGTCGGTAAAACCCAGGCCCTCAAATTCACGCACAAAGCTGATCGCATCGCCATGAGCGCCACAGCCGAAACAGTGATAGAAGCCTTTATCCGGCCTTACATTGAATGAGGGCGTTTTTTCATCATGGAACGGGCAGCAGGCCTTATAATTGGCGCCGGCCTTTTTGAGCGTAATGCGCGAGCCGATCAACTCTGCCAGATCTACCCGATCGAGCAGGTCTTCAACGAAGCGTTGGGGGATCAGTCCGCTCATGGAGGCTCCACTTCAGGCCGGCTACATGCCGGGGCCAATAGCCAAAAATGCCGCCGAAGCCAGGCCCCGGCGGCATTTTTTGATCGCTCTGTGCAGCCTGCGGCTTTACAGGCAATCAGTGCTTTGCAGTCAAGCGGCGTCTGCTAAAACTCAGTACAAACGCTCAAACTTGCGCTGTTCACGCTGAAGCTTCTTGAGATGACGCTTAACGGCAGCGGCTGCTTTGCGCTTACGAACGGAAGTCGGCTTTTCATAGTGCTCGCGACGACGTACTTCTGAAAGTACACCCGCTTTTTCGCAAGAACGCTTGAAGCGACGCAGTGCTACGTCAAACGGTTCATTCTCTTTCACTTTAACAGCTGGCATTCGACAATCACCTACCTGATAGATTCGGTTTCATTTAGATGCGCATCTGGCAATGCCAGACCGGCTCGATCCCTGGTCAGATTGGGAAAAACGCGACCAGTTCGTAATTTAGGGCGGCAATGATAGCGCCTGGATCGTGGCAAGGTCAATGTTTGTTCGATGAAACTGCCAGTGAGTTTCGGGTTTCTGCTAAAATGCGCACCGTTTATTCATTTACGCCAACCGATATGGCCAGGTTATATGTTGATTCTGGGTATTGAGACCTCCTGTGATGAAACCGGCGTCGCCTTGTTCGACACCGATAAAGGGCTGCTAAGCCATGCTTTGTTCAGCCAGGTTGACATGCATGCCGATTACGGCGGCGTGGTGCCAGAGTTGGCATCCCGTGACCACGTTCGCAAGCTTCTCCCGCTGTGTGACCAGGTTCTCTCAGGGGCAGGTCTTACTCGTAAGGATATTGAGGGCATTGCTTATACGGCGGGGCCGGGCCTGATTGGCGCTCTTATGGTGGGCGGCTCGGTTGCCCATGCCGTGGCGTTTGCCCTTGATATACCGGTGCTTGGCGTGCATCACATGGAAGGCCATCTGCTGGCGCCCATGCTTGAGGACAACCCGCCGGCATTTCCGTTTGTGGCGCTTCTCGTGTCGGGTGGACATACCCAGCTGGTGCGTGTGGATGGTATTGGCGAATACCAGATGCTCGGTGAATCCGTGGACGATGCCGCCGGAGAAGCGTTCGATAAAACGGCCAAGATGCTGGGGCTGGACTATCCGGGAGGCCCTCGGGTAGCCGCGCTGGCCGAAAAGGGCGTTCCGGGCAAGTACCGGTTCCCGCGACCGATGACGGATCGGCCGGGCCTGGATTTCAGTTTCAGTGGTCTGAAAACCTTTACTCTCAATACGGTCAATGCAGAAAAGAAGTCAGGGGGCGAGCTAAGCGATCAGGTACGTGCTGATATTGCCTTGGCGTTTGAAACGGCGGCGGTTGAGACCCTGGTGATCAAATGCCGCCGAGCGCTTGAGCAAACAGGCTGTCACCGTTTGGTAATTGCGGGAGGCGTGAGCGCCAACAAACGCTTGCGGGCAGGCCTTGAAAAGATGGCTGAAAAACTGCGTGCTCAGGTATTTTATGCGCGTCCGGAGTTCTGTACTGATAATGGGGCGATGATCGCTTACGCTGGAGCTCAACGCATGAAGGCGGGACAACGCGATGGTGAGCGGATTGTTGCCGTTCCCAGATGGCCGATGGACACGCTTCCGGCGCTCACGGATACGCGACTCTCCGGGCTTGTAGATTGAGCCAGAGTGACGTTAAGAGTGGCGCTAGAAGCCGATTTCCCGCCCTTGAGCGAGTCGTATCAGGTTATCTCGATGACGCACGATAATGAGGATCGCCAGCAAACCGAACGTGGGGAGGTTTTCGGGTTCGATGAACGCACTGATGGCCGGGCCGCTTACGATGGCTATCACAGACGCCAGTGCGGAAATCCTCCAGCGCCAGAGTACCAGTAGCCAAAGTGCGGCCATTGCGAGCGTAGTGACCGGTGCCAGGGCAATGCCTGCGCCCAGAGCGGTTGCAACGCCTTTGCCACCCTTGAACCGGTAGAACACTGGAATCATATGTCCGGTAACCGCGCACAGAGCCACCACCGCCTGTACCAGAGGGGATAGTCCGGCATTGTATGCGAGCCAGACGGGCAGCCAGCCTTTTGCTGCATCCAGGGCAAGGGTTATCAGGGCAGGGAGCCAGCCACCGGTGCGGTATACGTTGGTTGCGCCCGGATTGCCCGAGCCCTGGGCTCGTGGGTCGGGTAGCGCCCAGAGTCGGCAAACCGGCAGCGCAAACAGCACCGAGCCACCCAGATAGGCAGCCATGCACAGCAGGACAGTTACTGTCGGATCACTCAGGGCCATTTTGCGAGCTCGGAGACAAAGACGTGTCAGGGTAATGTGTGCGAAAATACCGGCCCCCAATTTGCAGGCCGGTGTGATTACAGTATCCGCAGTCTGTGCGTTATTCAATCAGCAGTGTGTGGGATCACCCCGGGAGCCCCTTTGGCAGACAGCGTATTGATCGAAAGCCTGGTTGTAGAAACCGTAGTGGGTGTATACGACTGGGAGCGCGAAGTGGCCCAGGTACTGGTTCTGGATCTTGAAATGGCCTGGGACAATCGTATTCCCGGCGCGTCTGATGACGTAGCGGACGCCCTCGATTACGCCTCCGTAAGCGCGTTGGCTGTGCAGTGCCTGAAAGAACTCAAGCCAAAGCTGCTCGAACACGGTGCTGAGGTTTTGGCGGAAAGGTTGCAGCGGGAGTTCGGCATCGGCTGGCTTCGGCTGACGCTGCGCAAGCCCGGAGCTGTACCTGCTGCGCGGTCTGTGGGTGTCTGCATTGAAAGATCTGCTTCGAAAGGAGAGCACGGCGGTGGCTGATCAGGTTCCGGTTTATATCAGTATTGGCAGTAACATCGACAGGGAGCACTATGTGCGTGCATCTCTGGATGCTTTAGCAGGCTGGTTTGGTGAACTCGAAATCTCCCCGGTATACGAAAGTGAAGCTGTAGGATTTAATGGCTCACCATTTCTGAATCTGGTTGTGGGTGTGAGAACCCATCTTTCCGTAGGCGAGCTTTCACAGTATTTCAAACAACTGGAAGCCGAAAACGGCCGTCGTCGGGATGCTCCAAAATTTAGCGCAAGAACGCTGGATCTCGATATTTTGACGTACGGAGAAGCGGTCGGCCAACTGGACGGTGTGGAGTTGCCCAGAGGCGAAATTCTCAAAAATGCGTTTGTGCTTCGGCCGCTGGCAGATATTGCTCCGACGGTGAAGCACCCCGTGTGCCGGAAGAGCTACCTTGAGCTTTGGCAGGCTTATAGCACCGACCAGAAACTCTGGCCGGTGAACTTCAGCTGGCAGGGGCGAGCGATTTCACAGGCGGTTCGCTGATTCACAGGCGGTTCGCTGACCGGAAAAACGCAATCAGATTGTCCGTGGCGCTGTCACTTGCTTCGCAGGGTGTGTCCGGTTGCAGCAGCCTTGGCAGGATGTTTTCACCCAGTTTTTTGCCAAGCTCAACGCCCCACTGATCAAACGAATCGATGTCCCAGATAACGCCTTGCACAAAAGTGCGATGTTCGTACAGCGCGATCAGTGCGCCGACGGTTTCCGGAGTCACTTTGTTCATCATCAGCGTATTGCTGGGCTGATTCCCGGGTATTACCTTATGCGGCGCCAGGCGCTCAATATCGGTTTCTGCCATGCCGCTGGCTGCCAGCTCGGCCCTGGCTTCTTCAAGCGTTTTCCCGGTCATCATTGCTCGGGATTGGCCCAGACAGTTGGCGAACAAGTCCGCATGATGTGTCGCGACCGGGTTATGGGTTTGCAGGGGAATGACGAAGTCTGCCGGAATCAATCGGGTGCCCTGGTGAATCAGCTGGTGGTATGCGTGCTGGCCATTGGCGCCGACACCGCCCCAGATTACGGGGCCTGAATGGTAGTCCAGCGTCTCCCCCTGCTGATTCACCCTTTTACCGCTGCTTTCCATGTCCAGCTGCTGCAGATGATCTGGCAAATTGCGCAGGTAATGGTCGTAAGGCAGTATGGCGTGTGTTTCAGCGCCCCAGAAATTGCTGTACCAGATGCCCAGCATCGCCATGACAACGGGCAGATTCTTTTCCAGCGGCGCGTCGCGGAAGTGGGTGTCCATGGCGTAGGCGCCAGCGAGTAGTGCCCGGAAGTTCTCCATACCGATGGTCAGCGCGACAGGCAGGCCGATGGCCGACCATAGCGAGTAACGCCCGCCCACCCAGTCCCACATCGGGAACACGTTTGCCGGATCGATTCCAAAGTCCTGAGCGGCGGCCTTGTTGGCCGTAACGGCCATAAAATGGCTGGCAACTGCTTGCTCGTGACCGATACGTTCTATGAACCAGTCCCGGGCAACTTTGCTGTTTTCCAGGGTTTCCCGCGTGCCGAAGGATTTCGACTGAACCAGAAACAATGTGGTTTCAGGGTCAAGCCTTTCGAGAGTTTCACAGATTTCGGTGCCATCGATGTTGGCCACATAGTGGCAACTCAGACCGGGTGCCCGGAACGGCTGCAATGCCTCGGTCACCAGTTTTGGGCCGAGAAAGGAGCCGCCGATGCCAATGCTGACCACATCGGTAAACGCTTTGCCTGTAAAGCCGGTGCGTGACTGGTTTCGCACGTCCTGAACGAAGGTGTCCATGCGCGCGAGAGTTGCGTTTACCTCGGCGACGACATCCTGGCCATCGACCATGATGGTGTCTGCCCCGGGGTTGCGCAATGCCGTGTGCAGCGCCGGGCGATCTTCGGTAATGTTCACCTTTTCGCCGCGAAGCAAGGCTGCCCTGCGGTCTTCCAGTTTGCAGTGACGAGCCAGCGCCATCAGCGCTTTCAGTACATCGTCGGTAAGCCGGTTTCTGGAGAAATCGAGAGACAGGCCTGCACCATTAATGAAATAACGCTTTGCTCGTTCCGGATCGTCAGCAAAAAGCGTTCTCATGGGGCTGTTTTCCAGGTGCGCCCTAAGGTTCTCCAGTTCCTTCCATTGAGAGGAGTTGGTCAGTGCGGTCTTTGGCGAAGTCATCAGAGAGTCCTTTCCTGGTGGATCGACAAGGCTTCAGCGCGTAACTGAGATGTTGTCGATCAGCCGGGTCGTGCCAAGATAAGCAGCGGCCAGCAGCGTTATATCCCTGTCCTCCGGCGCGGCGGGTTTCAGGGTCTGGCTGTTTGTGATGTTAAAGTAGTCCAGGTGTAGACCGGCCATGCGAAGACTGTCTCCAGCTTCCTGTGCCAGCATCTGAAAATCATTGCGCCCATCGGCAATTTTTGCAGCTGTCGCTTCCAGTATCTGGTAAATGGCCGGGGCAATCTTGCGCTCCGCTTCGGAGAGATAACCGTTGCGCGAGCTCTTTGCCAGGCCATCGTCTTCGCGGACGGTTGGCGCGCCGATCACCTCAACCGGCATCATCAGATCCAGCGTCATCTTGCGGATGACCGCCAGTTGCTGGAAGTCTTTCTCGCCGAACACGGCGAAGTCGGGCTGAATCATGTTGAAAAGAACGGAGACCACCGTCGCGACACCTTCAAAGTGCCCCGGCCGGCTGGCGCCGCAATGCCCATCACTGACTTCCGGCACCACAATGCGAGTATGTCGGGCAAGGCCGCTCGGATAGACTTCCTCGGCAGAGGGCGCAAAAACCAGCGTGTTTCCGGCAGCGCCAAGCTTTTCCTGGTCATCAATCAGGGTGCGGGGGTAGGTGTCGAGGTCTTCATTGGCGCCAAACTGCATCGGGTTAACGAAAATGCTCGTGACCACGATATCGGCTGCTTCTGCTGCTTTGCGGACGAGCGAGATGTGCCCTTCATGCAGGTTGCCCATGGTTGGAACCAGGCCAATGGTTTTTTCCTGCTGACGGTAACCGCGGAGGATGGCACGCAGTTCTTTTAGTGAGTGGACGGTTCTCATGCCTTGAACGTATGCTCCTCGGCGGGAAATGCGCGCTCACGCACGGCTTTTGAGTAGGCCGCGATGGCGCCCTGAATAGAGCCGCTTTCGGCCAGGAAGTCTTTCACGAAACGCGGTTTGCGCCCCGTGGTAATGCCCAGCATGTCGTGCAGCACCAGAATCTGACCATCGGTATCAGCACCTGCCCCAATGCCAATCACAGGCGCTGTGACAGCTTGCGCAATTCGCGCGGCCAGAGGTGCGGGCACGCACTCCAGCAGAATAACGTCAGCACCCGCAGCGACGAGCTCGCAGGCGTGATCTATCATCATATCCGCTGATTTTTCATCGCGGCCCTGAACCTTGTATCCGCCAAGCTTGTTGACGAATTGGGGGGTCAGGCCGAGGTGGGCGCATACCGGCACTGCTCTTTCAGAAAGCGCGGTAATCGTGTCTTTCATCCAGTCGGTGCCTTCGAGCTTCACCATGTGAGCACCTGCCCGCATGAGTTCAGCGGCGTTCTCCAGGGCAGCGTCTACAGTGCCATAACTCATGAAGGGCATATCGGCCATGATCAAAGAGCCGCGGTTGCCTTTGGCGACACAGCTTACGTGATACACGATCTGGTCCATGGTGACGGGTAATGTGCTGTCGTGGCCCTGAAGAACCATGCCCAGCGAGTCACCAATCAGGATGACGTCCACTCCGGCTTCGCTGACAACCTGAGCAAAAGTGGCGTCGTAGGAGGTGAGGGCAGAGAAGGCTTCTCCCCTCTGTTTATATTCCCGCAGGGTATTGATGGTAACAGCCATAAAATCCTTGCCTTTTGGGTAGGTGGGCCAAGACCGTGCCGGGATGACCGGCTTTCAGTTGCTAAGAGTAATCCGGAGGCAGAAGGCGGCGCAACCGGTTGTCTGGGCATTGTGCCCTCAAATCCGCGATTGCGGTACCGTTTGGCAGCGTCAGGTCGGGCTTTAGGTCCAGTAGCGGCTGCAGAGCGAAATCCCGGTTAGGAAGCTCGCGGTGGGGAACGCTAAGCCGGTCGTCGTTGAGTACATGGTTGCCGAAAATCAGCAGATCAAGGTCCAGTGTGCGTGGGCCCCAGTGGCTTAGCCGTTCCCGCCCATGGGCCTGTTCTATGGCTTGAAGCTGATCGAGCAGAGCGTGTGGGCCAAGCCCGGTGCTGAGCCACACTGCGCCGTTTACAAAATCCGGTTGATCCTGGGGGCCAACCGGGCTGCTGGTGTAAAAGGGCGCCTGGGCGATCAGAGTAGTATCGGGTAACGCGGCCAGCTCTGCTACGGCCCTTGCCAGCTGGGCTGCGGGCTCTTGCAGGTTGCTGCCCAGGCCGATGAAGGCATCTGTTCTCATCAGGGTGCTGGCCGTGTGACCGGTTTGCGGCGGCGACGCTTTTTCGGTGCATCGCTGCTGAGTTCGGAAAGCATGCGTTCCTGCCCACGTTCGTCCATACGCTGGAACTCAGTCCACCAATCGCCCAGCCCGGGCTCAATTTCACCGCAAGCTTCCCGAACCAGCAGGAAATCGTAGGCCGCACGGAACCTGGGATGGCTCATGGTTACGAAGGCCCGCTTGCCTTGCCGGCGGGGAAGGCGCATCTGAAGCTCCCAGATTTCTTTCATGGGGCCAGAGAATCGCTTGGGTATAGAGGTTGCCTGCACCTGGCGGCCAATAACTTTGCCAATTGCACCATGAAGCGCCGGCTGCACGGGGTCGCCGTTGTCCTGGCGGTGATGCCACTCTTTTTGCAGAGCGGGCCAGAGCATGGCGGCAAACAGGAAGTAAGGTGTGACAGACTTGCCTTGCGCGATACGCGCATCAGTGTTGCGCAATGCCTGGCGAATCAGCTCGTCAGGCTCGCCAGCCTCGATCGCTTTTACGGTTTCGGGGAATAGTGGGGCCAGCAGGTTATAACGGGTAAGTAGGTCGTAGGTGGCTTCGCCGTGGCCAGCCGAAAACAGTTTCAGGACCTCTTCGAACAGGCGTGCCGCCGGAATGTGAGTCAGCAGCGGGGCCAGTGTTCCGATTGGGGCTTCGGTTTCGGGCTCTATATCAAAGCCAAGCTTGGCAGCAAAGCGGATCGCGCGAAGCATGCGAACCGGATCTTCCCGGTAGCGGGTTTCAGGGTCACCAATCAGCCGGAGTTGCCGGTTACGGAGGTCTTCAATGCCGTTTGCAAAATCAACGACGGTAAAATCGCGGATGCAGTAGTAAAGAGCGTTGACTGTAAAGTCGCGGCGCAGCGCGTCCTCTTCCTGGTTGCCGTAAACATTGTCCCGCAGCAGCAGACCATGTTCGCTGGTTTTGCGATCGTCGTCTGGACTGTCGTTGTCGGCTTCCGCCGCGTTACCACGGAATGTGGTCACTTCAATCACTTCGCGCCCGAATACAACGTGAACGATCCGAAAACGCCGACCTATCAGGCGGGAGTTGCGGAACAGGTCGTGTACTTCTTCCGGGGTTGCGTTGGTGGCTATATCAAAATCTTTGGGCCGCTTCCCCAGAAGGATGTCGCGCACACCGCCGCCTACAAGGTAAGCCTCATAGCCGGAATTGTTGAGTCGGCCGAGAACTTTTTTGGCAGGTTCGCTTATGACTGAGCGTGAGACGTTGTGCTGGTCTCTGGAGATTTCCCGTCGCTGGTAAGCTCGGGCCTTCTTCTTCCCGTTTCCGGGGATGAGAGAGCGGAGCTTGTCGACAGACTGCTCGAAGATGGAGGAAATTGATTTTGGCATTGAAATCCGTGGTTGCGTTGAGCAAAACCGAGAGTTTAACGGTTTGAGCAGGATTTGCACACGTTTGCCTTGGAATCTTGCGTACCCGGATAATCAAAAGGCGGATCCGCTTTCACGAATCCGCCTCCAAAACGTTGACGATCTGCATTGTTTTTATTTTTTAACGGGATTTTTCTCGTTTTTGTACCCCCACTGTATATCCCCAAAATTGGGGCTTCTCAGCAGTGCAAACGGAAAGCTTTGAACACAGTGAGCAGTCAAAGACATCGAACGAGTCATCGGTAGGTGCTGCGTCACCTCAAGGGCGATTCTTCTCTGCATCTCTACAACTCGCACGTGCCAAGGGACTACCAAAAAAGCAAAGTACCCAAAACACTCAATTCGCTCACGTTCTGTTGTTGTTTTTGTTACTGAACGTATTCCCGCGGCTTTTTGTTTTTATTGAAGCGCCGCTTTGACACTCTTGTTTTTGTTGTCGTGCGCTAAATAGGTTGCAGTTGGTGTGCCAGTTTTGGAAACTTGTTTATTAACATACGGTTGGGTTTTTTCGGCCTGTAAGTGTTACCCCGTATTCTGTATAAGTGTTACCCGCAACGAGTGCTTTTTCTGTGAAGTGTTACCAAGGGGAACATGCGGTAACAACTGAGTGATCGTTCATGCTTTTTTGGGGGCAGGCGGGTCATACTCTGAACCATCAGTCCCCGGATTTTTTGCTACGGGGGATGCCAAGGCGCTGCCTGCGCTCCCAGAGGGATTTTCGACTGATGCCCAGTTTCTGAGCCAGCTCTGTTTCACTCATGCGATCCTGGTTTTCAAGCACAAAGTGTTGGAAGTAGTCTTCCAGGGAAAGGTCGCTGGCGCCTTCAGTGTCGCGAGTGCGAAGCTGCTCGTTATCACCCTCCACCAGAGATTCGGGGATGTATTCGTCGCCGCCCTCGCCGTCGAGATCCAGCAGTGAAGGCGTGATGATATCGCCATCGCACAGGATACTGGCCCGCTCAATGGCATTTTCCAACTCCCGTACGTTACCCGGCCAGCGGTGTCGCTCAAGCGTTCGCATTGCTTCAGGGGTCAGGTTCAGGTTCGGCTTGCCCACCCTGCCGCCCTGGGCAACAAGAAATCGCTGCGCGAGTCCGAGGATGTCGCTTTGGCGCTCGCGCAGAGGTGGAATCCGTATCTGCATCACGTTCAGGCGATAGTAGAGGTCTTCGCGGAAACCGCCGGTGCGGGTCATTGCTTTCAGGTTTCGGTGAGTTGCAGCGATCATCCGCACATTGACCTTTCGGCTCTGGGTTGACCCCACTTTGCGGATTTCGCCTTCCTGGAGAACGCGCAGCAGGCGCGCCTGAGCTTCGGCCGGCAGCTCACCGATCTCGTCCAGAAACAGGCTGCCACCATCTGCAGCCTCAATCAGGCCTGTTCGAGCAGAGACTGCACCGGTGAACGCGCCTTTTTCATGGCCGAACAGTTCGGACTCGATAAGGCTTTCGGGAATGGCTGCGCAGTTTACAGAGATCAGCGGTTTCGTAGCGCGGGGACTCAAAAGGTGAAGCGCTCGGGCGACCAGCTCCTTGCCGGTGCCGGATTCGCCCTGCACAAGCACGGTCGTTTCTGTTGGTGCTACTTTGCGTATAAGTGTGAACACCCGCTGCATCGGCTCACACTGGCCGTACATTATGCTGGCGGGATCGCCGTTTTCTGATGGTGCCGCTGAACCGTTCTGACGTTCGGGAGCTGATGACCTGGTGCGAGCAAGAATGTTCTCTACGGCTGCCAGCATTTCATCGTGATCAAAGGGTTTGGCGATGTATTCCACCGCCCCCATTTTCATGGAGTCCACTGCAGAGCGCAGGCTGGCGTAACTGGTCATGATCAATACAGGGGTGTTCGGTGCTCTGTTGATCATTTCCGTGCCGGCGGCACCGGGTAGGCGCAGGTCTGAAATAATCAGGTCAAACTGATCAGGGTCGTGGTCCTGCTCGGCTTCTTCCACTGAGCCGACATCCTCAACGTCATAGCCGGCATGCAGCAGCAGCTTGCGGACGGCGGAGCGAATAATGTCTTCATCTTCCACGATCAGAATACGGGGCATGGTTGTTTCAGAACCTTTCATTCGGGAGGGTGGTGGAATTATCTGTCTCCGGCTCATAAGCGGGCAGTTTCAATGTAACGCAGGTGCCAAGCCCGGTTGCCGGATGGGCAGGACTTTCAACCTGAATGTTGCCGTAGTGTTCTTCAATGATGCTGTATACCAGCGACAGGCCCAGCCCGGTTCCCTTGTTGGTTGCTTTGGTGGTGTAGAAGGGCTCAAACACGTGGTCAAGCTGGTCTGATGGTATTCCTGAGCCCTCGTCAACGACCTCGATCATAGCTGAGTAGCCATCATCCTTGCCAGTGACCCGGATTGCCCCGCCCTCTGGCGACGCGTCCCTGGCGTTAGCCAGCAGATTAACAAAAACCTGCACAAGCCGTTGCTCGTCACCCAGTATCTGGAGGGTTTCGGGGCAGTTGTTGATGTAATGAATGCCAAGCCCCTTGTCGCTCAGGGACAGCAGATTGATGGATTCGTCGACGCAACGGCGGACGCTCACGGGCTCGTATCGGTTCGCCTGAGCATGGTTGCCGGTACGTGCAAAATTCATCAATGATTGCAAAATAGTGGATATGCGCCGGGTTTGCTGTTGTATCTGGCTAGCGGTATCGAGAATTTCCGGATTGTCGGTTTCCAACTTGAGGTTCTGTGCCAGAGACGAAATGCCGGTCACCGGGTTGCCGATTTCGTGCGCGACGCCGGCGGCCAGGCGCCCAACAGAGGCCAGGCGCTCGCTGTGCATCAACTCATCTTCAAGCAACCGGATTTCAGTCTGGTCTTCCACCAAAATGATGCTGCCACCATCCGGGTGGTCAGGCCCACTGAGGGCGGCCTTGTGCAGATTCAGCCAGTGGGGCCTTCCTTTGAGATCAAGCCGGTGTTTGTAGCGATGCAGATCTTCGCCGCTGTTGAAGTCATCCAGCAGGTGGTGCCAGTGGTCTGGCAGCGCCATCAGCCGGGCGCCCACAACATCGTCGGCGGTGATCCCTGTAAGTGCTTCAATGGCATGGTTCCACATGAGAATTTCACCATCTTCACCCACTGAGCAGGCTGGAATTGGCAGGTTCTGCAGGGTCTGACGGTAGTGTCGGCGCAGGTTGTCCAATTCGCCTGCGAGACCGGTCAAACGGTTCTGATAATCCCCTAAAGCGCGTTCTACGTAGCGGATATCCTGAGCCGTACCGCCCCGGGTCATGGGTTTGAAGCCGAGGTGGCGTTTGACCATATCCCTGGCCACTGACGGCCCCAGCAACCCTGAGAGGTTGATTTCAACCTGGTCGCGGAGCCGTCTTAGTTGGTAGGGCCGGTACTCAACATTGGGGAGCTTCAATTGCCCGAGGGCCCGCTCAACTTCCCGCTTCGCCACGTCCAGGCCCAGGGGTTCTGCCATTTGCCGCACAAAGTCAGCGGAGGAGCTTGCAAGCAGTTCGCGGCGCTGCGGGCGGGAGAGCGCGCCCAGAGAGCAAGCCTGTGCTGCGCTTGTCTCTTCGTTGGTGCTTGTGCTGAGAACCGAGATCAATGCAAACACCGTGACGTTCGCGGTCAGGCTGACAAACGTGAAAATGTGCCAGTTGCTGTAATCCGGAATCAGGGGGGCGCCCAGCCACTCAAGCAGGTTGGCGGTATGGGAGAACGGCAATACCAGCGTAATCACCCAGATCACCAGCCCGGCAACAAGCCCTGCAATCAACCCGCGGCGGTTCCCTTCCGGCCAGTAAATAACCCCTAAAGCGCCGGGCAGCAGTTGCAGGGTTCCGGAAAGCGAAATTACCCCGAGAATGGACAAGTCCAGGTTCTTTCCAAGTGTTTCATGGAATAGCAGTGCCAGAAAGATAATTGCGGCAATCAGCAGGCGCTTGGTCCATTGCAGCCAGCGATAGATATCGCCCTGGTCTTTTGGAGTTTTCAGTGGCAACACCACGTGGTTCAACACCATTCCGGCGAGCGCCAGTGTGCTGACAATCATCAGACCGCTGGCCGCAGAAAGCCCGGCAATGTACATAAGCAACGTAAGTGCGGGGCTTTCCAGTGCCTGGGCTATTCCCAGCGTGTAAAAGTTCGGGCCGGTCGCAACCTCCAGGGCCTGGCCGCCCCAAAGAATCAGTGGAACGGGAATGCCCAGTAATAACAGGTAAAGAGGTAGCCCCCAGCTGGCCTTGGCGAGAGCTTTGGGTGACGGGTTTTCGCTGAACGTCATGTGGTACATATGCGGCAGTACCACTGCGCCGGCGAACGACATCAACATAAGTGCGCGCCAGCTGCCGTCATCAACGCTAAGGGACATGGTAGTGGCTGGGGTGGTGTTGCTTTCCAGCCAGACCTCCAGGCCGCCCATGCCATCGAATACGCCGAAGAGAACAACGCCGCCAATGACCAGAAGGGCAAAAAGTTTAACCAGCGAGTCAAAGGCGATGGCGAGTACCAGCCCCGGATGGTTTTCTGCTTCCTGGTTGCGGCGGGCGCCAAACAGCATGGCGAACAACACCACGATCAGGCTGAACATAACGCTGATCAGATGTGGTGAGGTGTCCGGAGCGAGGATGCTGGCAGACGTCGATACCGCCTGTATCTGCATGCTCAGTAGCGAAAGGATGGCAACGCCAGAGCACAGCGTAACCAGCGTCCCCGCCCATTGACTGCGATATCGATAGGCAAACAAATCGGCGAGCGAGGTTAGTTGATAGGCCCGGCCGATCCTCATGATGGGATTGAGCAGAACTGGAGCCAGCAAGAAGGCGCCGCTGATGCCGATATAATAGGCGAGGAAGCCGTATCCGAATTCGGCAGCCATACCGATTGCTGCGTAAACCGCCCAGATTCCCGCGTACACGCCAAGACTGAGAGTGTAAACCAACGGGTGGCGCACCCAGTGGCGGGGCACCAAACCACGCTCGGTTACCCAGGCAATGCCGAACAGGGCAGCAAGGTAGAACAGGCTTGCAAGTAAAAGCCCTGAGGCACTAAAACTCATTGGGGTCCCGCCGCCATTCCAGCCAGAATCCAATAGCTATGAGGCTCGCCCAAATCACGAAGGGGCTGTACCAGGCGTTCCCGGGCGAGGTCCACCAGTCAAGTATGTTGGGTGAAAATATGTAGATGGCCAGAACCAGCAGAAAAACCAGACGGTATATATACATCAGGCATGCTATCCGCGCTGAGGTTTGTGAAAGGCTTTATACCATGTAGATCATCGGTCTGTCAGGTGAATGGCGCCGCGGCGCCAGTGTGTGCGGGCCCACTCGAGGATGGCGTCGACCGACCCTGTCAACAGGGATTGAGGTGGTTGCTGACCCAAGGCACTGAGAGCCTCAAACAGATTGTTTACCGGGCTGCCGTTGTTCAGAGCTGGCGCATGGCTCTGTTTACTCAGTTTTTGCCCCTGATCATTCACGATAACGGGAATGTGAAGCCAGTGTGGTGGCGTTGCTTTCAGGGCGTGGTAAATCTGTAACTGCTGGGCGGTCATGTCGAGCAGGTCCGAGCCGCGCACCACATCGGTAATGCCCTGTTCTATATCATCAATTACGACGGCAAGCTGGTAGGCGAAGAAGCCTTCTTTGCGAAGAAGAACCGGGTCATCGATTTCTGCACGGACACGATGATTTTGCGGCCCCATTAACTGGTCCTGCCACTGGCATTGCTCGTCGTTCAGAGCAAACCGGATGGCGGATGGTTGATTGCTGATTGCCGTATTGCTGTTCCTGCAATGCCGGGGATGTCGGCCATTATTGGCCTGCAGTTGTTTGCGTGAGCAGCTGCAACGATAGGCAGCGCCCTCACTCAGCAAGTGTTCGATGGCTGAGTGGTAGGCCTCGTGCCGTCGAGACTGGAAGAGTACTGGCTCGTCGGAAAACAGGCCGTGGGCGTCAAGGCTGTTGAGGATTTCGACGGTGGCTTCTGGTGGTTCCCGAAGTGGGTCGAGGTCTTCTATGCGGATCAGCCACCGTCCTCCGCAGGACTTCGCTTCGAGGTAGCTGGCCAGAGCGGTGACAAGCGAGCCGAAATGAAGCGGCCCAGTGGGGGAGGGCGCAAAGCGGCCCCGGTAGCTGCGCGAGTTCGTCACAGATACGACAGATTGGCCGGCGGGAGCGTTACGATCTGCGCCGGCCATATCGGTCGAGTTGCTTCAGATGCCAGTCTGGCGTTCGCGGATTTCGGCAAGTGTTTTGCAATCAATACACAATGTCGCGGTTGGGCGTGCTTCAAGGCGACGGATACCGATTTCAACTCCGCACTGGTCGCAAAAGCCGTAATCATCTTTGTCGATGCGGTCGATGGTCTGGTCAATTTTCTTGATCAGTTTGCGCTCGCGATCACGGGTACGCAGCTCCAGGCTGAACTCTTCTTCCTGGGTTGCGCGATCACTGGGATCCGCGTAATTTGCAGCATCCTCCTGCATATGGTGCATGGTGCGATCCACTTCTTCCATAAGCTGTTGCTTCCATTGCAATAACAGCTCTTTGAAGTGCTCCAGCATGCCAGCACTCATGTAGTCTTCACCCTTCTTCATTTCGTAAGGAGTGAAGTTAGTGAAACTTTCGTTTGATGTGTTTGCCATTGAACCCGGCCTCTTTTTTGTACTTCACAGGGACGCTTTGCTTCCCTACCTACGCGCCAGCCCCCGTGGCGGCGCGGCCATAACCTGGATGAAGCGGTCGTCCTGAAACGGGATTTGGCGGAAAATAGCAGATTAGTCACGGGGGTGCCAGTCCTGTGATGCCCACTTCGCATTTGGAGAGCCTATGAAGTTTCCCGAACCCTTGATTGAAGGGCGTCTGATTCAGCGTTACAAGCGCTTTTTAGCCGATGTTCAGTTATCTGACGGCACGCAAGTAACGGCGCATTGCCCGAATACCGGCTCCATGTTGGGCTGCCAGCCAACGGATGGCAGGGTATGGCTGAGCCGTAGTGATAATCCGGCGCGCAAACTGGCCTACACCTGGGAACTTGTTGAAACGATTCCCGGAGTGCTCGCCTGTGTGAATACCGCAAGACCCAATGCTCAGGCACGAGAGGCAATTGAGGCTGGCCGTGTTAGCGAACTGCCCGGGTACAGCCATTGCCGCTCAGAGGTAAAGTATGGCGAGGAAAAAAGCCGGATCGACCTGTTGCTTTCAGGGCATGAGACAGAACCTGATGCTTGGGTAGAGGTAAAGAACGTAACCCTTGAGGAAAACGGCCAAGGCTTCTTTCCCGACGCGGTAACGACCCGAGGGCAGAAGCATTTGCGCGAGCTGATGGCTCAGGTTGCGTTGGGTGATCGCGCTGTGCTGTTTTTCGTGGTGAACCATACAGGCATTGAAACTGTGCGGCCCGCAGATCACATTGACGCGCATTACGGCCAGTTGTTGCGGCAAGCGTGTGATGCGGGTGTGGAAGTGATCGCCTATCGCGCATCCCTGGCCAACGAGGATGGCAGCCCATCTGGTGAGATGACCCTGGCTGAACCGGTGCCGGTTATTCTGGAAGTCTGACTTCCAGACTATCGCCGGCTTCCCGTATATCCAGCGCTGTGAGCGCATCACCCTGGCATGGCCCGGCAATACACTCACCGTCCCGGGGTTTGAACAGGGCACCATGGGTTGAGCACTGAAGGAACAGGTTGTCGGTATCCATGAAGCGACCAGGCATCCAGTTCAGCTCAACCCCCATGTGAGGGCACTTGTTCAGGTAGGCCTTGGGCGTGGTGCCATCCAGAAACGCGAAACCGGTGAGAGGCAGGGTGTCGACATTCAGTTCGGTAGCGGCCAGCGAAAACTCGACAAACTGGCCGCTTTCCAATGTTTGTTTAGAGCATATCGGCTGCCAAAGGTTCGCGTGCCTACCAATCATTGCGGCACACGGTATCGCATTCGCGTGCCGTGGTTCAGAGACATCACTATCTCCTCGGCCTCAAGCTTGTGTGGGAAGAAGCATCCGGAAATCTTGGCACCCGCAATGCTTGCTCCCTCCATGCTCGAATGGCTGAAATCTATGCCCCTGAGATCTGCGCCCCGAAAATAGGCGTGGCTAAGATCAAGTCCTTGAGCATCCAGCCCGCGCAAGTCGAGCCCTCTGAAATCTCCATGGGCAAAACTTGGAAGCTCGCTTCGCGCTGATTTTTCGGCATTGAAGGCTGGAATGTCTTCCTGGCGAAGCGTTTCGTAGAGCGGATCTTTGATATGGCGCACGGCGTCAGTCTCCATGATCGTTCCTTGTAGCGTTTTATTCGGGTTCTTCAGCGGCGTAAAGGCTGCTCAGGCGTGTTAAGACCTTGGTGGTGCTCGCCAATCAATTGGGAGCCAGGCCAAAGTGCTGCCGAATCCTGTCTGCAACCGCTTCGGCTACATGCTCCTGATCGCTGCGCAGGTGAGCCGTGTAGGTTTTCTCTTCAACTGTAAGGGGCTCAAACCAGTCTTTCTGGGCATCCAGAAGTTCTTCTGTTGCCTCCGAGGCGTCGCCCTTGCGTTTGCGCACCCATTCTTTGCGCAGCTCCTCCGGCGCCTCGCAGTGGATCAGCGCAAAGGGAACCCCCTGGCTCTCCGCAGCAGCGGCAAACAGGGCTCGCTCACGTTCTTTCAGGCAGGCCGCATCGACGATCACCGGCAAGCCAGCAGCGAGTAGGTCGCTGGCAAGCGTCGCCAGGCGTGCATAGGTTTTTTCGTTGGCTTCGGCTGAATACAGGTTCTCCCCTGTGGGGGACCGGCTGTCTTCCAGCGGCGCCAGCCCATGCAGCCGCTTGCGTTCAACGTCTGAGCGTAAGCGGATGAGGCCCAGTTCACCCGACATGGCTGCGCTGACACAGGATTTACCGCTGGCAGACAGGCCCACGGTGGCCAGCAGGTAGTGGTTCGGGATACTGCTGTAATCTTCCGCGAGCTGGGCGTAGTCGCGATAGCGCTGCATCAGTCCCTCTTTTTCCTGCTCGCCCAGTGCCGGGTTGGCCATGGTGAAGAGCGCAATCTTGGCACGCACAAGCGCTCGGTAGGCTTTGTAGAGTGGCAGCAGGGGCAGGGCTTCAAAATCGCCGCGATACTCCAGATACGTATTCAGGACCAGGTTTGCCAGAGCGGGCTCGCGCCGGGACTCCAGGTCCATCAGCAAAAAAGCCAGATCATTGATGACATCAATCCAGCGGAAGGGTTCGCTGAATTCGATGCAATCGAAAACCGTCACCTTACCGTCGTAAACGGTAATGTTAGCCAGGTGCAGGTCGCCATGGCACTCACGTACGAAACCATCGCTACGACGCTTTGCAATAAGATTCCGGTGGCGCTCAAAGGTGGTCTGAGTCCAGGCTTCGAGGTTTTCGAGCTGGCTGAGCAGGGGAGCATCGCTGATCAGTGGCCGGATCTGATCAAAGTTTTCCTGCATGGCCTCGTAGACCGCTTCCGGAGTGCCCAGAGGCTTGTCTTCTGGTATCGGTTTCAGGCCGTCGTGGAAATCGGCTACCTGGCGAGCAAGGCTTGAGAGCAATTCTGGCTTGAGTCTTCCAGTTTCCTGTTGCTGGTCAAACAGCTGGTTCTGGCGGAACTGGCGCATTTTCAGTACGTATTCGAACGGTTCACCCTCGCCGCCAATGACCGGCTGCTCCGGGCTTCCGGTAATTGGAAGCACCTCCAGATAAAGCGGTTCTGCCAGGCGACGGTTGAGACGCAGCTCCTCTTCGCAAAAGTGCTTGCGGCGCGCCAGCGTGGAGAAATCAAGAAAACCGAAATCCATCGGTTTTTTGATCTTGTAGGCGTACTGGCCGGTCAGGATTACCAGCGAGATGTGAGTTTCGATGATCTGGAACCCGTCAACCGGATGCTTGTACAGCGCCGGGTTCTGCAGTGCCAGTAACAGATTGTCTGGGGATGTTTCACTCACGGTATGCTCCTCGCTTCCCTGAACTCATTGATTTTTATTGCCCTATCATAGCGACCAGATTACAGAAATAACACATAGTTGGCCTGCCTTATATCGTGTAGGCTTCGTTATAATCCTCCCATGAAAAAAAACCGATCCTCTTCGAAGCAAAACAGAAAAACCAAACGTAAAAACAGCCGGAACGGGCGCAGCGCCTGGTTCTGGAAGATGTTTATCCGTGTGTCTGCTATCGGCCTTGTGTTGCTGGCAGGCTGGATGGTCTATCTCGATGCGGTTGTAACCGACCGGTTTGAGGGGCGGCGTTTTGAAGTGCCCTCGCGAGTATACGCAAGACCTATGGAGCTTTATGACGGCGCGGGCGTGAGTTCCGGAGCGCTGGAGCGGGAGCTGATGCTTTCAGGCTACCGCAAAGGCGACGGCGTGAAACCCGGCAGCTATCGTCGTAACGGCGGACACTTTGTAATCAGCACCCGGGGCTTCCGCTTTCCTGACGGCGATGAACCCCGACGAAAACTCGCGCTGAACATATACGGAGACCGTATTCAGGACTTTTCCGTCTCCACCGGTGACAACGCGGCGATTGTGCGGCTGGAGCCGGCTCGCATTGGTGGCATCTATCCGGCCCACAAAGAAGACCGGATTCTGGTGCAGCTTGAGGATGTGCCAGCATTGTTGCCCACTGCGCTTATGGCGGTAGAAGACCGGAAATTCTACGATCACTTCGGTATTGCCCCGGCCTCCATCGGCCGCGCAATGCTGGCCAACATGCGAGCCGGGCAGATTGTTCAGGGCGGCAGCACCCTGACACAGCAGTTGGTAAAAAACTTCTTTCTTACCCGGGATCAGACCTTGCTGCGCAAGGGCAATGAGGCCCTGATGTCGATCCTGCTGGAGCTGCATTACGAGAAAGACGACATACTGGAAACCTATCTGAACGAAGTCTATCTGGGGCAGGCTGGCACCCGAAGCATCAACGGATTCGGGCTGGCGAGCCAGTTCTACTTTGGTGACTCACTGAAAGACCTGGATGTGCATCAGATTGCCCTGCTCGTGGGGATGGTCAAGGGGCCAAGCTACTACAATCCTCGCCGGCATCCGGAGCGAGCTACCCAGCGCCGGAACCTGGTTATCAGCGAGATGGAAGATGCCGGCCTTATCGATCCAGCGAAAGCGGCCCGTGCTCGAGGTTTATCGCTTGGTGTCAGCGCAAAACCGTCCTATTCGGAGAACCGTTATCCTGCCTATATCGATCTTGTCCGGCGGCACCTGGCACGGGATTACAAGGAAGAGGACCTACGAAGTGAAGGGCTTCGGATATTCACCACCCTTAACCCGGCTATTCAGTATGCCGCTGAGTATGCCGTAACTGACACCTTGCCAAGGTTGGCCAGCGGCGACACGGCCAAGGCTCTTGAAGCTACTCTGGTGGTAACCGCGAAAGACACAGGTGAAGTTTTGGCGCTTGTAGGTGGCAAAGACCCTCAGTTTGCGGGATTCAACCGGGCTCTGGATGCCAATCGCCCGATCGGTTCGCTTATCAAGCCGTTTACTTACCTGACTGCCCTGGAGCAGCCAGAGCGTTATACTCTGATGACGCCGGTGCTGGACAAGTCCTTCACCCTGGAATTTGATGACGGGAAGCGCTGGCAGCCGAAAAACTATGATGGTGAAGAGCGGGGTGAAGTTCCTCTGCATTTAGCCCTTTCGAAGTCTTACAACCTGCCTGCGGTTCGGGTGGGTCTGGATGTTGGTATCCCGGCCGTGCGCAAGACCCTGCGGGCCTTTGGTGTGGTTACGCCGATTTCCGAATACCCATCCATGCTATTGGGTTCGGTTGCGATGAGTCCTGTAACCGTCGCCCAGATTTATCAGGGACTGGCGACGTCCGGATTTAACACGCCGTTACGCACTATACGGGAGGTGACCGATTCTGGCGGTGGAGCGCTTTCACGCTACAGCCTGGAAGTGGATCAGGTTGCGGATCCGGCTGCGGTGCACCTGTTGCAGTACGCAATGCAGGAAACCATGCAGGAAGGCACTGGGCGCTCGGCTTACTACTCGGTTCCAAAGGAGCTGACTCTGGCCGGAAAAACCGGAACGACCGACGATGGCCGCGACTCCTGGTTTGCAGGGTTCAGCGGCGATTTGCTGGCCGTTGCCTGGGTAGGGCGCGACGATAACGGCCCTACGGTATTGACCGGCGCTACCGGGGCTTTACCAGTGTGGGCAAGGTTCATGGCGCAGGTGCCGCAACACGGATTTTCCCCCGTGGTTCCCGATGGCGTCAATTATCATTGGGTAAATCCCGAAAAACAGGCATTAACCGATGAGTATTGCGATAATGCGCGCCTTCTGCCGTTTATATCGGGTAGCGAGCCGACACAGAGAGTGTCTTGCTCCGGAACCCTTGAGCGGAAAATTCGAGGCTGGTTTGAAGGATTGTTCCAATGAGTAGGCAAGGTGTTTTTCACGCAGGTATGTTGGCAGCGCTTTTGGGCCTGGCCGGGTGTGCCTCCGGCCCGGGAGGTTCTATTTATGTGCCGGCAGGTGGCTCCACCCGCGCGCCGGAACCGCCGCAAACCACTAAGGATGGAGAGGAAAGAGAGAGGCCACAGGTTTGGCGCAAAAGTGAACAGCCTGAAGCCGTTGAGCCGGAGCAGACGCAGCGCAGTAATAAGCCGAGTTACCGTGACGCGGGGGATGAGCTGTCACCCGCGGCTTTGAGCCTGGTTCGCGAGGCAGACAAGCTTTTGAAGAGTGGTGATGCACAGGGCGCCATCGTCCGGCTGGAGCGTGCGCAACGGATCGCGCCCAGGTCGGCAGAGGTTTACTTCAAACTGTCGCAAGCCTATGTGGCCGGTAACAAGCTGGGGCCCGCCGAACAGTTTACCTTGAAGGGTTTGTCGCTGGCGGGGAATGATACCCGACTGCAAAGAGCAGGCTGGTTATTGCTGGCGGATATACGCCGGGCCCGGGGTAATGTGGCTGGCGCCAATCACGCAGAAGAGCGGGCGTCTGCCTTGTAATACCTGCTGGAAGGAATACTCCTGCCCAGAGAACTCTCTGGACAGGAGGGGAACTGAAATTACAGCCCGGCGTTTTTGAGCCTGTTGGCGTGTTGCTTGTATACCGCCTTGGGGTCTGTCTCAAACAGGCTGTGCAGGCCCAGAAGTTGATTAACTTCGTCCAGGTGGTTCATGAAGTAGTTGTCTCGAATTACCTTGCCGAAGTGATTGCTGCAACGGCCTACGAGTCCATCATTCTGGCTGAAACCGAACGCTAGTCTGGTTGTGCCGAGCAAGGCGTCTGAGAGATCCAGCACGTTAGTTAGAACCCCGGTCCCGCCCCACGAGTAGAATCGTATGCCGTTTGCTGAATACGCGCCTTCGCCGCAGGCAGAGGCTGGCATGCCAGCCGGCGCAAAGTTATTGAACTCAGCGCTTCCCTGGGAGGTAAGCGATTGCAGGCTGGAGCGTACGTCCTGGTTGTAACCGCCACCGGACAGAGCGTCGATAAGGCCGCCAAGAGCATTGCCCAAGGTCACGGCCAGGCCCTCGCCCGGTGAGTTGTAGATAAGGTCGGCGACGGGGGAGCCGGTATGTGGAGAGCCAACTGACGTTACAGATGCAACCAGGTCAGGGCGAATGGTTGAAACATATCGGGCTGTGGGGCCGCCATGACTATGACCAATCAGATTTACCTTGCCGTGAACAGCCGCGATGGCCTCGATCTGAGGTAGCAGTGCTTCTCCACGGGCAATGGTGCTGTCCAGCGCAGGAACCTGGGTGGTATAGACATCCGCTCCGTTCTTGCGCAGATCCTCTGCGATGCCATACCAATAGTCCACGCCAATGATAGAGTCAAAGCCAAACATGCCGTGAACCAGAACTACCGGATAACGTGTGTCGGCGTAGTTTGCCGGCTTGGAATTCCACCACCAGGCGGCAGAAGGGGCTGACCAGGCAATGGTTACGACCAGTGCTAATGTCTTGATCCAGAGTTTCATTGTCTTTTCCTACAGTTTGATGTTGTGTTTGTTATTCAAACTGCGGCTCAACCTAACGGGTTGCTCCAGATACTGCGTGCCTACGCCGAACGCGCGAACGCTCCAGCACGAGGCCTCTGTTTGCTGACTTCCATGTTGTTCTTGTTAAGTTTATACCGGCAGAGCATCTCATATGAGATGTGACCATAATTTGATCAGTGGAGCGGGTAAGTCAACGACAGAAGGGGCAAACCTGATGTGTTACCGTTAAAGTGTGACGGCGTTCGCGAAGCTGGCCCGACAGGACATGTTGATGTCTTGGGTTCTGTCGGGGACCAGTTCGAAAAATTACTTGTCTTGTGTTTTAAAGCGTTGCCATAACTTTTTTCGCAGCTTTGACTGTATCTGCAATATCCTCATCCGTCAGAGCAGCGCTGGTGAAGCCGGCTTCAAAGGCTGACGGGGCAAGGTAGATACCCTCCTTCAGCATGCCCTGGAAGAATTTCTTGAAGCGCTCCACGTCGCAGGCCATTACCTGATCAAAACGCGTAATGCTGGATTCCTCTGTGAAGAAAAAGCCGAACATAGCGCCTGCGCCCTGAACCACCAGCGGAATCCCGGTAGCGTCTGCTGCAGCTTTCAACCCGTCCCGTAAGGCAAGAGTTTTTTCAGTGAGGCGATCGTGAAAGCCCGGCTCTGAAATAGCATTCAGCGTGGCAAGACCAGCGCACATGGCCAGCGGGTTTCCGCTCAGTGTACCTGCCTGATATACAGGCCCGAGTGGGGAAATGTGTTCCATGATCTTGCGCTTGCCCCCGAAGGCACCAACGGGTAAGCCGCCGCCGATGACCTTGCCAAGCGCAGTCAGGTCAGGGGTCACGCCGTACAGACCTTGAGCGCCGCCGAGCGATACCCTGAAGCCACTCATTACTTCGTCAAAAATCAGTACGCTTCCGTGCTCGTCGCACACTTCGCGAAGGCCTTCCAGAAAGCCTGATACTGGCGGGATGCAGTTCATGTTGCCGGCAACGGGCTCTACGATAATGGCGGCAATCTGGTCGCCCATTTCTCTAAAGGTTTCACGTACACCCTCAATATCATTGAAATCGAGAGTCAGCGTGAGCTCTGCCAGGCAGGCGGGTATGCCGGGTGAGTTGGGAACGCCCAGGGTCAGCGCGCCCGAACCAGCCTTAACCAGAAGGGAGTCCACATGCCCGTGATAGCAGCCTTCAAATTTCACGATGATGTCGCGGCCGGTATAGCCTCGGGCCAGGCGAATGGCGCTCATGGTGGCTTCGGTGCCGGAGTTCACCATGCGTACCAGATCAATCGAGGGCACCAGTTCGCACACTTTTCGCGCCATATCAGTTTCGATGGCGGTGGGCGCGCCATAGCCGATTCCAAGGTCAACCTGGGCGTGCAGGGCATCTTTGATGCGCTGATCAGAATGGCCAAGAATCATCGGGCCCCAGGAGCCGATGTAATCGATATAACGCTGGCCGTCCTCATCGTACAGGTAGGCACCCTGAGCGTGGTTGAAAAAAAGCGGCGTGCCGCCCACACCGCGAAACGCGCGAACCGGGGAGTTAACACCACCGGGGATGTATTTCTGAGCTTGTTCGAACAAGGTTTCGGAGTGCGTCATTTGTGGGAGCTCCTGTTATCTGGGTATTGAAAAAGTGGGTGGTGGCTGGCAAACAGCCTCTGAAATGTTTTTGCTTTCTGTTCTATTGTTTCGAGGTCGCCTCCGAAAAGCCCGCCAACAACTGCTAACAGATCAGCGCCTGCCCGGATGAGCAGCTCACCGTTCTGCGTATTAATACCGCCAATGGCGGTGATCGGCCGGTTGAGGCGTTTTGCTTGGGCCAGTATGTCGGTAGAGGCTGCCGGAGCCCCCGGCTTGGTTGACGATGTGAAAAAACGGCCAAAGGCCAGGTAGTCCGCGCCACCCTCTGTTGCAACCTTGGCCAGTTGGAGGTCTGCATGACAGGTGATGCCGATAATTGCCCCATCCCCAAGCAGGCGGCGCGCCTCTGCGGCAGAACCATCGGTCTGGCCAAGGTGAACGCCCGCAGCGCCTACGCGCCGGGCAAGCTCGACGTCATCATTAATAAGCAGTGGAACGCCCGCAGCAGTACAGACTGACTGAAGGTTTCTGGCTTGCGTTACGCGCTCCGCGAGAGGTGCGACTTTCTCGCGATATTGTACCATCACAGTGCCGCCGCGAATCGTCGCCTCCACGGAAGCGGCCAGTGTTTCCGGTGGCGTAAGCTGGCTGTCGGTAATGGCGTATAGGCCTATCGGGATGCGATTGTTCATCGTTCCCACAATATGCCCCGGTCTGGCACCGGCTGGCCTCCGCCCACCTCAAGGGCGTGCAGAATAGTGCGGTGCACGTAGTTCTGGGCCTGGGAAATGGCAGCGCGGGCTGAGAGCCCTTGGGCACGACCGGCGGCGATAGCGGCGGCGAGTGTGCAACCGGTACCGTGATACTCACCACCAATACGCTCGATATCCCATGACTTTGGTGTGGGTGCATTGCTGTAGAGGGTATTGGTGATGCGAATGCCCGTACCATGGCCTCCTGTTGCAAGTACCGATGCGCAGCCGTTCACGATCAGTTTGCGCGCAGCTTCGTCGGGGTTGTCGCTCCCGCCCAATAGTGTCAGCTCTTCACCATTCGGGGTGATCATCTCGGTCAGTGGAAACAGCCGCTCTTTCATGCTGACAAGTATATGTTCATCTGCAAGATCACCGCCGCCTGCAGCCTTGATTACGGGGTCGGTTATAACCGGAATATCCGGGTGCTGTTGAAGGAACTCCACCAGCACCTCGACGACCGCAGCGTTCCCCAGAGCGCCGGTTTTGATGGCGTGTATGGGCGCGTCGTCAGAAATGCATTTGAGCTGCTGGCGGATCAGATCCGGGTTGACGGCCTCGGCGCCGTATACATTGCGGGTATCCTGAACTGTCAGGCAAGTTAGCACCGGTAGTGGGTGGCACCCAAGCGATGTAATGGCTTGAATGTCCGCCTGGATTCCGGCACCGCCGGAAGGGTCCAGGCCAGAAAGAACAAGTACCTGAGGGCGGGTGTAGTGTCTGATGGCTAAAGCTCCCTAGAAAGGTTTAACGACGGCGAGAATAACAACTGCCAGCAGGATGAATACTGGCAGCTCATTGAACCAACGATAGAATACATGGCCGCGTGTATTGAGGTCGTCGCGAAACACCCTGACCAAATGCCCGCAATAAAAGTGATAGACAATGAGCAGGGCCACAAGCACCAGTTTTGCGTGCAGCCAGCCCTGGCTGAAATAGCCCGATACATTATAGCTGAGCAACCATACGCCAAATATCACGGTGGCAACCATAGAAGGTGTCGTGATGCCCCGATAGAGCTTGCGCTCCATGATTTTGAAACGCTCGCGCCCCGGCTCGTCTTCGCAAGCTGCATGATAGACAAACAGCCTCGGCAGATAAAAGATACCGGCGAACCAGCACACCAGAGAAATTATGTGGAAGGCTTTAACCCACAGCATTGATCAGCTCCGTCGATATTGGTAATAGCTTTCGATGTCAGATTTAAGCACCACACCATAAATCCGTTGAATCATTGGTGCTACATGGCGCTGTACATACAGTGCTTCGGCACTGGTCGTTTCAAACTCGTGCAGGGCTTCTTCGAGCGTCGCCTGATATTGTACCGGCGCAATATCACGCCGGTTGGCGGGAATATCCATCAGATCAATGGATTCCGGTGTATCAGCCTCTTCATCGGTCGCCACTTTCCCGGAGTCTTCCAGGTACCGTGCCAGATCGACAGCCGGCAACAGGGAGGTTGGCCCGTTGCTGCCTTCCACCACCAGCCACTTTGGCTCGGCTGTCAGCGCTTTTCGTGCTTCTTCGACCGTCAGATGCCTGTCGATGCGCAGAATACTCTTATCCATGATCGCGGCCACAGAGACCCGGCGCAAGGCTTGAATAACCGGCGAACTCTGGTAGCTCAGGCCCTGGCTTTTCAATACAGTCAGGAACAGAGACTTTTTCCCGAAGGCTTCGCTAGTGATGAGGCTGGAAATGGTGATGATAAGCATGCCCGGCAGAATGATGTGCGGGTTGCGAGTCAGTTCCATTAGCGCCATCAATGCTGCCAGCGGAGCTTGTAGCACTGCGCCCATCATGGCGCCCATTCCGAGCATGGCGTAAAAGCCAACCGAAGATGCATGGTCCGGTATGATCTCCGCGCCGATCAGTCCCATGGCGCCGCCAAGCGTTGCGCCCATGAACAACGTTGGGCCGATAATGCTGCTGGGCATGCCCAGGCCAACGGTCAGTGCGGTAATCAAAAGTTTGGCTATCCCCACACTGATCAGCAACCAGAAGCCAAGTTCGCCATTAATGGTTTCATTGACGGTGTCGTAGCCGATGCCCATGGTCTGGGGCACCAGCACAGCGACAGGTACCATAAGCGCGCCGGCGACAACGACGCGCAGCAGAATCGGTCGGTGATTGAACCGCCCCATGGAACCGACCAGGTGTATAAAAAGCGCCGCCGCGATGCCCATGATAACGGCAATCACCAAAATCCAGGGGATCTCCAGCAGCGAATTCATGGTCAGTGCAGGAACGCTGAAAGCGGGCTCCGGGCCATACACAAACTGTGTCACGAAAGCTGCACTGACTGAGGCAAGAATAATGGGTGTAAAGCCCGCAATGGTGTATTCCATCATCACCACTTCCATGGCGAAAATGACCCCCGAAATCGGGGTGTTAAAAGAGGCCGATATCGCAGCGGCGCAGCCGCAGGCAACGAGAGTGCGAATGCTGTTATTCGGCAGCCTCATCCACTGCCCCATCAGGCTGGAGAACGCGGCACCCAGATGCACTGCCGGTCCTTCGCGGCCAGCGGACTGTCCCGTGACAACAGTTGTGACGCCGACAATGAATTGAATAAAAGCACTTTTGGCGCTGATATAACCCTGATGATAATTCAGACGTTCCATGACATGAACCACACCGACCTTGCGATCGTGAGTTGCCAAACGGTGCAATAAAAAGCCGAGACAAAGCGCGCCGGCAAAGGGCAGAATTCCTCTTGTAACGATATCCAGATTCTCGAACGCCTCAGATGGGAACGCCTCAGAGCCATCACCGGGCAAGAAATACCCCAATGGCCACTCTATCGCCAAGCGGAAAACCAGAATCACGCCACCTGTAACCAATCCCGACAACAGGCCGAGGACGGCCAGCTGAGGCAACGAATCAACGCCGGACATCCTGCGCGGGAACGCGCTGATCAGTGTTTCGCCAAGCTGATGCCAGAATTTTTTCATGGATGCCGATGTTCCGGAGCAAGAGGGTGGCCCGCCAAAGGGTTTCTGACAACATTGTAACCGTCGCCCTGTAAGCTGCAATAAGTCCTTGGTTTATCATGGTAGACTTCGACATTAAACTTCTAAATCCTGATACGACGTCGCTGGAGAGCAAGGTGATTAAAGTAGGTATCGTTGGCGGCACCGGGTACACCGGTGTAGAGCTGCTCAGAATTCTCGCTGTGCACCCCGAGGTTACGGTGAGCTGCATTACTTCACGGTCTGAGGCTGGCATGCTTGTGGCCGATATGTACCCGAACCTTCGCGGCCACTTTGATCTGGCCTTCTCCGAGCCGGACCCCGGCGTGCTGGCGGCCTGTGACCTGGTGTTTTTTGCAACACCGCACGGCGTTGCAATGCGGATGATTCCGGAGTTGATGGCTTCCGGTGTGCGGGTTGTTGATCTCTCCGCAGATTTTCGCCTCAAGGACCTGAAGGTCTGGTCCGAGTGGTATGGCATGCCTCACGAAGCTCCGGAGTGGGCTGAGAAAGCTGTTTACGGATTGCCCGAAGTCGTGCGCAGCGATATTGCCAAAGCCCAGTTGGTGGCGAACCCCGGATGTTATCCTACGGCTGTGCAGCTCGGTTTTCTGCCGCTGCTGGAACATGGCCTGGTCGATCCTTCCCGACTGATTGCCGACGCGAAATCCGGTGCGAGCGGCGGTGGTCGGCAGGCGAAAATTGGCATGCTGCACGGCGAAGTGAGCGAAAGCTTCAAGGCTTACGGTGCTTCGGGTCATCGGCACTTGCCGGAAATCCGTCAGGGTTTATCCGCAGCTGCAGGCGGTAACACTGGCGTTACGTTTGTGCCCCACCTTGTTCCGATGATCCGTGGTATCGAGGCGACGCTCTATGCGGAACTGAAGAATCCTGATGACTTCAATCGTCTGCAAGAGTTGTTTGAAGCGCGTTATCGCGATGAGCCCTTTGTGGACGTGATGCCGTTCGGTAGCCATCCGGAAACTCGCAGCGTCCGGGGAGCGAACATGTGTCGAATGGCGCTGCACCGTCAGGAGCCGAGCAATATCGTTATCATCTCGTCGGTAATCGACAACCTCGTTAAAGGCGCTGCCGGGCAGGCTGTACAGAATATGAACATTATGTTCGGTCTAAAAGAAACGTTGGGCCTTGAAGCGCCAGCCATGCTGCCCTGAGGAATGCCAGTGAGCGAGCAACGCAAGCCGGCCGAAGAATATGTTGTTATCCGTCACCGGCCGGGATATCGGCTGAGGCGGGTGATTATTTTGGTGCTTTGCACGGTTGTAGCTGCGGCTGCGGGTTATGCAGCCGGTTTGGCGCAAGGAGGGTTTCGCTTCACCAGTGCGGAAGCCTCCAACGAGCAACTGGAGGCCAGAGTTGCGACGCTGGAAGCAAACTATCGCGAAGCCCGGCAGCAACTGGTGAGTCTCGAACGTGGCAAACTGATTGATGAGCAGGCACTGAATCAGGCCCGAAAAACAATTGTTGATCTTGAAACCCGTGCCGGCGCCTTGAAGTCAGATCTGACGTTTTATAAAAATATTATGGCACCCTCAGAGGCCAGCAAGGGGTTGCAGGTTGATCGCTTTTCTCTGACCACAGATCGCCAGGCTGGCGTTTTTAATTTCAAGCTGGTGCTGACCCAGGTTGGCAACAATAAAAGCTATATTGCCGGTGTTGTGGCCGTCAACATAATCGGTGTGCGGGGTGGTGAGAAAGAAATTATCGCACTGCGCGATCTGTCTCAGGACATTGAGGCCCTTGGCGTGAAATTCCGTTTTCGGTATTTCCAGGACGTTGAAGGTAAACTGGCGTTGCCTGATGGTTTCGAACCGCTGGAGGTGCAAGTGGTTGCCCAAGCCGACGGGCGCAAATCCTCGCAGGCTGAACGCACATTCAGCTGGGATGACTTAACGGAGAAGTAGAAATGCTTGGCAAGAAAAAGCAGAAGCAGAAGCCCCGCCGGCCTACTGGCAACTTCGATACATTGATTTCATCACGCACCACTATAGAGGGCGATGTGCACTTCTCTGGTGGTTTGCATGTCGATGGTCATATCCGCGGCAAGGTGCTGGCTGAAGATGGCAGTGATGCTGTCTTGCGAGTCTCGGAAGTGGGTGAGATTACCGGCGATATTGCGGCCCCGCACGTGATTATCAACGGCACCGTTCACGGTGACGTATATGCGTCTGCGCATCTTGAGCTCGCAGAGAAAGCCGCCATTAACGGCAGTGTTTACTACAATCTCATCCAGATGGCGATGGGGTCGTCAGTCAATGGTAATCTCGTTCATCAACGTGAAACTTCCAGATTGCTGACGCAGGACAAGGCGCCAAGCGCCGGGACTGATGATGCTTTGTCAGGTGAAGGCGTCGAAGAAGTACACGAGGGTGATGGTGGAAAGTCCGAATAGTTGATTGTTTTACTCAGGAATACCATAATCCTTTAAGTTGTAGCAGGTAATCCGGAGGCGAGCTTGAGTGTAGTTCAGCAGCAAATGGCGGCACCGCTGTTTTTCAGCGACAGTGCGGTTAATAAAGTACGCGAACTGGTTGAGGAGGAGGGAAACCCCGAACTCAGGCTGCGCGTGTTCGTTACCGGTGGAGGCTGTTCCGGATTCCAGTATGGATTCTCATTCGATGAAAGTCAGGATGAAGAAGACACGACGGTGGAGCGGGATGGCGCCATTCTCCTTGTGGATCCCATGAGTTACCAATATCTGGTGGGCGCTACCATCGATTATCAGGAAGGCCTTCAGGGCTCCCAATTTGTGGTGCAGAATCCGAACGCCAGCTCCACCTGTGGTTGTGGTAGCTCGTTTACGATCTGAGGTTTATTAGCAACCGGTTTTTGATAAAAAACCGATTAGATCAGGCCGGATATATGGCGCCAAGTACCCGGGGTCCACGGGCTCCGGTTACTTCTGCCAAGTTGCCAGGCTTGCGTTCCATTGTTTGTCGAGCTAGCCACGCAAACGCTGTTGGCTCTACCCACTGCGGGTCAAGGCCCAGTTCAGCGGTGTCGAGCACACGGATCGGGCTTAGGGCCTGAGAAAGCTCGCCCATTAGCAGGCGATTACGGGTTCCCCCTCCGCAAGCATAAACAGTCATGGCTGGCGATTGAGGCATTTGCCGGACTGCTGTTATCACCGACAGTTGCAGTAACGTGCGCTGAACGTCTTCTGGTCGTGTCTCTCCATGCCGCTGCACTAAAGTTTTTACCCATCCGAGATTGAATTTTTCTTTTCCCGTGCTCTTGGGCGGCGGGCGGTCGAAGTAAGCATCGGAAAGCATGTCGGAAAGCATTGCCTGGTCGACAATGCCTTCCTGCGCCCAGTGGCCGTCCTCATCGTACGCTCGACCCGTCTGATCCAGGCACCAGGCATCCATGAGAGCGTTTGCGGGACCGGTGTCGAACCCTGTTACCGGGCTGGCGGGGTTTGACGGAATCCAGGTTATATTCGCTATGCCGCCGAGGTTCAGGATGCATCTGTCTTCGGTTTTGGAGCCAAAGAAAAATTGATGGAACGCCGGAACCAGCGGGGCTCCCTGTCCGCCGGCAGCCATGTCCCTGCTTCGGAAATCACCCACCGTTGCAATTCCGGTCTTTTCCGCAATGATGGCTGGATTGCCTATCTGAAGGGAGAACCGGCTCGGGCCGGATGGTTGATGGCGCAGAGTCTGTCCATGGCTACCGATCGCCCGGATCGACGATTTATCAACACTGGAGTTGCGGATCAGGGTTTCTGCAGCATCCGCAAAGATCACTCCCGTCAGCGTATCGAGTTCGCCCACCTCATCAGGCGTTGCCTGGTTCTGGCTTGCAAGCATCAGACGGTGACGCAGGTGTTCGGGGTAGGGAATGGAGTGTGTGTCGTGAATACGGACAGCGTTTTCCCGGAAGGAAACCAGCACGGCGTCTATGCCATCCATGCTGGTGCCAGACATAAGTCCTATCCAGGTGTCCATCGGGCGTCAGTCTTCCGGGGCCAGGGCAAGTTGTTGGTAGTTGGCTCTGAAGGCTTCAAACTGTGCAACTTGTTGCTCGGTGAACTTTTTGAACTGCGCCATTTCGGAGGCCGGGATCGGTTGGGCGTCCGGTAGTTTCACTGTCCGCGAATTACGCGGTGAGCCATTAACCCGAAACTCATAATGCAGGTGTGGCCCGGTTACCATGCCAGAGGATCCGACATAGCCGATTGTTTCACCCTGTTTTACTCGGGTTCCGCTCTTCATGCCTTTGCCAACTCGGCTCATATGTGCATACAGAGTTGTTATGTTGTCGCCATGTTTCAGGACAACAGTGCGGCCATATCCACCTTTCCAGCCGGCAAACTGAACCCTGCCGTTTCCGGCAGCCTTGATCGGTGTGCCTGGGGGTGCGGCATAATCGGTGCCCTCGTGGGGGCGAACAACATCCAGAACCGGGTGGCGACGCTGAAGATTAAAAGCAGAAGATACACGGGCGCTTATTGGCGTGCGCAAAAAAGCTTTACGCATACTCTTGCCATCAGGCGTGTAATAGTCGCTGTCACCTTTGCTGTCTGTGTACAGCAGGGCAATATTGTCTTCGCCGCGGTTAATAAAGCGGGCTGACAAAATGCGACCGGTGTTGAATTTTTCTCCGTCGAGGTACAGTTCCTCATAAACCACTTCAAACTGATCGCCTTTACGGACATCGTAGACAAAATCGATATCCCAGCCGAATATTCCGGCGAGCTCCATTGTTAATCGGTCGTTGAGTCCTGCCTCGCGGGCAGCGAGATAGAGCGATCCGTCGATTGTGCCGTAGGCAAAGGCAGGCTTGGTTTCAGGCTCCCGCACGTTTGTCTCGCCTTTGAAAGATCCTTCCTGCTTTTCGATTTTTAATGATTCCAGCAAGCTGCGCTGGAGCTCGATTGCAGCAAGCTCGCCCTCGTTGTCGGTTGCGAAGCGAATGGTCTCACCAGCGTAAAGACGCTGCAGTTTATCGGCCTCGCCTTCGCCGTGAATAACGGAGAGCATGACGCCGTCATTGAACCCCGCTTTTTTAAAGAGAGAAGACAGAGTGTCGCCAGACTTGATGTTGAATGTTTGCCAGTCCAGACGCTGGCTTGTCTCAACGTTCGCCAGGTCAGGGATTTCCTGAGCAACTTCTGTCGGGCCAGCTGCAGTGCTAGCATTGACTGACGGCTCCGCAGAAGCAGCAGGCGTCGGCTGCGATTTTTGCGATTGGATTTCCGATGCGCCGCCCTGTTCCAAATCAAGGGCGTAGGACATCCGCTTGGCCTCTACGTCTGCGCTGGGGCTCATCAGAATGGCTGCTGTCACCACAACGGTTGTGGCAGCAGCAATGGTTATATGGGCTTTCGGGAACATTTTAAGCACGTATCGCATCCGTTTTAATCGGTATTCCGGCAGCTTGTACTGCCTAATTAAAGCTGTTGTTCAGGTGTAGACCAACAGATTACCGTATAAAAAGCACGTGGAACAGCGCAGAACATTACGGTTGTTGCGCTGCCCGCCGGATTTTTCGCGGCGCCATTGATATAATGCGCCAGCCCAGACAGCAGGTTTTGTTTAAAAACTGAGCATTTATACTGTAGCAGGGCGCCAGGTAACTCACAGATTTCTTTTGTTGAAGTCTGTAACTGTTCATTGTGTGAAACCGATTGGGGATGAATGATTCATGGCATCTATTGATGAAGCGCTGGCCATTATCAAGCGCGGCGTAGACGAACTGATACCGGAAGACGATCTTGTTGCAAAGTTAAAGGAAGGTCGTCCTTTGCGTATCAAGGCAGGCTTCGACCCTACCGCCCCCGACCTCCATCTCGGCCATACGGTGCTCATTAACAAGTTGCGTCAGTTTCAGGATCTGGGGCATGAGGTCATCTTCCTTATAGGAGATTTTACCGGGAAGATTGGCGACCCTTCGGGTAAGAGTGCTACAAGGCCTCCGCTTACGGATGAACAGGTAGCTCAAAATGCTGTTACCTATAAAGAGCAGGTGTTCAAGATTCTAGATCGCGAGAAAACCCGGGTGGTCTTCAACTCCGAGTGGATGAGCAAGATGACAGCGGCGGATATGATCCGGCTGGCGGGTCAGTATACGGTAGCCCGGATGTTGGAGCGGGACGATTTCACCAAACGCTACCGCGCCGAACAGCCTATCGCTATCCATGAATTTCTGTACCCGTTGATACAAGGATACGACTCTGTAGCTTTGGAGGCCGATGTTGAGTTGGGAGGTACAGATCAGAAGTTCAATCTCCTGATGGGGCGTATTCTGCAGAGGCATTATGGCCAGTCTCCGCAAGCGGTGTTGACCATGCCAATCCTTGAAGGGTTGGATGGTGTTCAGAAGATGTCCAAATCTTTGGGCAACTATATAGGTGTTAATGATTCGCCGGGTGAGATGTACACCAAGCTTTTGTCGGTTCCGGATGAGTTGCTGTGGCGCTACTTTGAGCTTCTCAGCTTCCGCTCCCTCGCGGAGGTGAGCGAGTTCCGGAAAGCGGTAGGCGAGGGGGGTAACCCCCAAGATTATAAAAAGCTGCTGGCAGAAGAAATTATTACCCGCTTCCATAACGAAGAAGCGGCGCAGACAGCCCACAAGTCGGCTGGCAACCGGGTTGGACTCGGAGAAATTCCCGAGAACATCCCTGTGGTGGAGGTTTCGCTGGAAGGTCAGGCAGAATTGCTCATGCCCTCGTTGTTGCGCATGGCGGAGTTGGTAAAAAATGGCGCGGCGGCGAAAGATGTCCTGGGGCGTGGTGCTGTTTTTGTGGATGGCCAGAAGTTTGAGGGTGATCGAACCTTTGTGGAAGGGGATAGTTGCGTGATTCAGGCGGGAAAGAAGAAAATTGCCCGGGTTTTGATCACGGCTTAACCGATTTTTGGCCATTTTGAGTTTATTTCAAAATGGCCGTTGACAGAATCTCGTGCGTCTGTAGAATGCGCATCTCCTTCGAGGGACACACCGCTGAGGCGGGGAGTTCTGAGAAGGGCAACTGTTTGAAAGTATTGAAGAAAACGAGTTTGAAGTTTCTTTAATTAAACGGTTGACAAGGCGGCGAGA
>NZ_VCGW01000004.1 GCF_007671675.1 Marinobacter maritimus
CGGACCATCAGTTGAACGTTCAGGTCATCTGAAATTCTAGCGGGAATATACCGACTACGCCGTGAGCACGAGTGGGACGTTTTTGACAAGATAGTCAGAATTTATGGTAAATCAGTAAAACCGGTTCCTCGCGCATTTATCCTTTCTGCCGCGCCCGGCGTGCGTAATATTACGCCCCTGACGACCTTGGCTCGCTATCGTCGTCTTGCGGCCCTGGGGCCCTTGCTGGACTCTACAGACGCATCGCTGTCCGGTCTGGCCGGCATCAATCTGCTGAGGGACTATGTTCTCGCCGAGGACGATCGCGCTCATGCCTATGCACGGGCCATGGCGCGTTTTATGGCGAGCCAGTTCCCGGATACATACAACGATGAATTGGCCAAGCCCGGCAGTGACGGCACTGAGCGTTATCTCAGTCGCCAGGCGGCTTTCCTTCTTGGTATCTCCCTGGTGCAGAACGCCGGTGACGTGATTGTCGCCGTTGATTCGGCGGTTCAGGGCAGCTATGCAAACCTGGACGTTGATCTGATCGACTTACCCGAGGTTGCGGTGGAGTTGAGTGACCCGCTACTGCTGACAAGCCAGCGAGTTTATGCCCAGCCCGGACGCTCGGATACGCTTCCAGCCAACCGTTCGGACTTGCTGATTTCAGCAGAGCTGATGTTTGACTACAGCGAGGATGGGCGCGTGCAATCCATCAGTTCCGAAGGCTGCCTGGCGCCCTCCATGCAAGAGCTTGCCCGGCTGTTCGGTGTTAATGGTTATATGGCAAAGCTCAGTACCCAGTGGTTGCCATCGGCGTCGCTATCCCCTCAGAGCAGAATTGCGTATTCAAATCCGGGTATTGATGAGCGGCTGGTGTTCGACTGGGCAGCCGGCACAGCCACCTTCGAAACCGGCACAACGTGCCATCTGCTGGAGGGCATTCAGCCGGGCTCGACAGAGTTGGGTGGAAATCCGGAGATAACTTACAGCTGGAGTTTCAGCAATGGAAAACTGTCAGAGGTGGTCGCCCGGATTCCCCGGCAGTCCGGCACTATTGTTCGGACATTGGTGCCGGAGTTGTCCAACGCGCCAGCCGGGTTTTTTGGGTACCGGATGATGGAAGAAGGAGTTGAGCAGGAGTCACTGATTTATAGCGGTGGGCTTCAGAATTGTACAGTTGAGGACGATGTTGATGCGCAGATTACGGCGCAGGTAGTGACCGCATATCAGAGCTATGCGTTCTCCGGGTATGAGCCTCAGCCAGCTGGTTTTAACGGCCTGGTGTTGGAGTTTGATACACGAGGCGAACTCAACCGGCCGCTGAGATACGGTTTTCTGTCACCAGAAATGGCCGGGCTGGATACCGTCGATGCCGAGCCTGGATTCGAATGGGCGCTGTATTATCCTGCCGGAAACAGCAGTATGCCTGCGGGTGAGGCCCTGAACCTGATCCAGGCGGCCTATCTCAAGAGCTATGGCGGAAGCCGCAACTGTGGTCGCGAGTTTGAGGGGGTGCCGTCTGGCGTTTATGCAAGAGTAGACTATATCTACGAGAATCTGTCGGAATACCTTGTCGGGCTGCTGGAATGATCAGCGGCTACGAAGGATCAGACAATAACAGGGAGTTGGAGTAATCGCATTTCTCAGGGAGAGAAATGGTGCCGAGGAGAGGACTTGAACCTCCACGCCCTTGCGAGCACTAGCACCTGAAGCTAGCGTGTCTACCAATTTCACCACCTCGGCAGGTGATTTGCAGATTTACCGTTAGTTTGTTGAAAACTAGGCGTTTCTGCCAAAGATGAAGGTATGCTTCATCAGATGGCGCGTACTTTAATAATTCCGACTGTAGCTGTCAAACGTTTTTTCAGTAATTGGACGGCAGGTATTTGTGCCTATAAAGGGTGGGTTGTTAGGCAGTCGATCCGTACCAACGTATACTACATTGCAAACGAATATGAACAGCGCCGTTGTGGCGCCGCATTTAGCAAGGATTTTAATGGTTTCCAGGAATAAAAAACACAAAGACCCCCACGCGGGCCGTGAGGCTCAAAACTATGAAAACCCGATTCAAAGCCGGGAATTCATTCTCGCGCACCTGAAAGAACGTGGGGCGCCGGCAACGCACGAGACATTGTGTTCCGAGCTTGGCCAGACCACTCCGGAAGGTATCGAAGCACTCAGGCGGCGCCTGATTGCCATGTGCCGGGATGGTCAGCTTATTTGTAACCGTCGCGACGCGTTCCTTCCGATTGAGGAAGCCGATCTGGTCAGCGGTCGAGTTATTGGTCACAGAGATGGCTTCGGCTTTCTGGTGCCGGATGATGGTGGGTCTGATCTGTTTCTTACCGCACGCCAGATGCGCATGGTGTTTCACGGTGACAGGGTTGCCGCACGGGTAGACAAGGTTGATGATCGTGGTCGGCGTGAAGGCGTTATCGTTGATGTTATAGAACATCGCACGCACCAGACCGTCGGGCGCTTTTTTAATGAAAGCGGTATCGCCTACGTGGTACCCGAGAATGCCAGGATCAACCACGAAGTGCTGGTGCCGGAAGAGCATATTGGTGAGGCTTATCACGGTCAGTACGTTGTTGTGGATATTTTGCGCCAGCCCACAATGCGCAGCAAGCCCACCGGCAAGATCGCAGAGATTCTGGGGGAACATATGGCCCCGGGTATGGAAATTGATGTGGCTATCCGTTCTTACGACATTCCCCATAGCTGGCCAACGGAAGTAGGCGCTCAGGCAGCGGCTATTCCAGGGGAAGTGGAAGAGAAAGACAAAGCCAATCGTGTGGATATCCGCAATATGCGGCTGGTGACCATCGATGGCGAGACCGCACGGGATTTCGACGACGCCATATATTGTGAGCCGAGGGGCCGTGGTGCCTATCGTCTGGTCGTAGCAATAGCCGATGTATCCCATTACGTACGCACCGGCTCGCCTCTCGATGAAGAAGCCCTGCGCCGGGGCAACTCGGTGTACTTTCCGGACCACGTGGTGCCCATGCTTCCGGAGAAGCTGTCCAATGGCCTGTGTTCCCTGAACCCTGACGTTGATCGCCTGTGCATGGTGGCAGATATGACCATCAGCGCTGCTGGGAATATCAGTGGGTACACTTTCTACCAGGCGGTTATGCGCAGCCATGCGCGGCTAACCTATAACAAAGTCAGCGACATGCTGGAGCGGCCAGATTCAGAACCGGGTTATCGGTTGTCTGCCCAGTACGCAGATGTGCTTCCGCATCTGCATAACCTGTACGATCTTTACAAGCTGCTGCGTAAAGCGCGAACGGAACGTGGGGCTATCGATTTTGAAACCACGGAAACCCAAATTGTTTTCGATGCGGAACGTAAAATCGAAGAAATTGTGCCGGTACATCGCAACGATGCCCACAAGATTGTGGAAGAGAGCATGCTGTGCGCCAACGTGGCCGCGGCGCGTTTCCTGAAGAAGCACAAGATGCCGGCACTTTATCGTGTGCATGATGGCCCCTCGGAAGAGCGGCTCAACTCGGTGCGTTTGTTCCTGGGTGAACTTGGTCTGCAGTTGGGTGGCGGAGACAAGCCAACTTCGGCCGATTATCAGGCGCTGCTATCCCAGATAACAGACAGGCCGGACGCCAATGTGATCCAGACGGTTATGTTGCGTTCGCTGAGCCAGGCGGTCTACAGCCCGGAAGAGAGTGGCCACTTTGGCCTTGGCTTCCCGAGTTACGCCCACTTTACCTCGCCGATTCGCCGATACCCGGATCTGGTTGTGCACCGGGCTATCAAGTCCCGGATTCATAACCCCGAGGTTACGAAGGATGTCGTGTCACCCCGCGTCTTTGATCCGGAGTTAGTCGAATACCCTTACGACTATGCCCGTATGGAGCAGCTGGGTGAGCATGTGTCGATGACCGAGCGGCGCGCTGATGATGCCACTCGCGATGTTATGGCGTGGCTCAAGTGCGAGTTTCTCAGTGATCATGTCGGAGAAGAGTTTGACGGGGTTATAGCCGCCGTTGTGCCGTTCGGGTTTTTTGTCGAGCTGTCTGGTGTGTATATCGAAGGCCTGGTGCATGTTTCCACACTCAGCGGTGATTACTTCCACCACGATGCGGCTAAGCATCGCCTGATTGGCGAGCGCACAGCGGTTAGCTTCCGCCTGGGTGACGAGCTGCGCGTCCGAGTGACGCGGGTTGGTATGGAAGACCGCAAGATTGATTTGGAGCTGGTTAGTGAGCCAAGGCGTCGGCAAGCAGATCGGGATGCTCTGGATGTAGCCAAGCGGGATACCCGAAACAAGGATGGCAAGCGAGCTGATAAGGGTCGCAGCCGAGGCAGAACGCCTGCGGGCAGCAAATCTGGCAAGGGCGGAAAGTCTGGAAAGCCTGCAAAGGCAAAAAAACCGGCCAGTGCAAAGGCCCAGTTGGTGGCGGATGCCGCCCAAGAGGCCAACCAGAAGCCGAAAAAAGGCTCTCGCAAGCCAGCCGGTGTCAGCAAGCCTCGGAAGCCACGCAAAACAGATAAATAACAGGAAACCTAACCAGTGTCCGAAGAATTTGTATTTGGCTGGCACGCGGTTGAGGCTGTCCTCAAGCGCGAGCCGGGAAGGTTGCAGAGGGTCTGGATTCAGACTGGCCGGCAGGACAAGCGAGTAAAAACCATCACCGATGCCCTGGATGAGTTGGGGGTTAAGTGGGGGGTTGTGCATCGTAAGGAGCTGGATGAGCGGGTTGGCGGAGTTCACCAAGGCGTTGTTGCGGCGGTCAGTGAAAGCCGCGAATGGACGGAAGACGATCTTCTGACTCAACTTGCGGCAAGTGATAAATCCCCTTTTTTGCTTGTGCTGGATGGCGTAACCGATCCTCACAATCTGGGAGCGTGCATGCGTACCTGCGATGCAGTCGGTATTCAGGCTGTTATCGTGCCGAAAGACAAATCAGCTTCGCTGACAGCGGTAGCGCGGAAAGTTGCCTGCGGTGCGGCGGAGACTGTTCCTTTTGTTCGCGTAACCAATCTGGCGCGGTTTCTTCGCACCCTGAAGGATCAGGGTGTGTGGTTGATCGGTGCTGCTGGTGAAGCCGAGGCTACGTTGTATCAGGCAGACTTCAAGGGCCCGGTTGCGTTGGTTATGGGTGCGGAGGGCGCGGGCATGCGCCGGCTCACGCGGGAGCACTGCGATCAGCTCATCAATATTCCCATGCTGGGGCATGTAGACAGCCTCAACGTTTCTGTGGCGACCGGTGTCTGTTTGTATGAGGCATTGCGCCAGCGCCTTGGTTAACTCTTGCACGGACGGTCGTGTCCGCCTAGAATACGTCACCCCTTTTCCAAGGGGGAGGTTTTGTATTGCTTTTAATCAGGCATGCTTAGTCTCGCTTTTGATCGGGCCTTTCTTGTAACGCCTTATTGATAAAGCAAAAAACCGGCGGCTCAGGCTGCCACCTCCTTGCTTTCTTGCTTCCCGGCCAGTCCGCGAATTAAGGAAAGCTGTTCAATCCGTAGGGAGAACTCATGCGTCACTACGAAATCGTGTTTATGGTACACCCGGATCAAAGCGAGCAAGTGCCCGCGATGATCGAGCGTTATACCAGCGTCATCACTGAAGATGGCGGCAAGGTACATCGCCTGGAAGATTGGGGCCGTCGTCATATGGCTTACCCGATCAACAAGATTCACAAAGCTCACTATGTGCTGATGAACGTAGAATGTTCACAGGCAGCGATGGACGAGCTGACTCACAACTTCCGGTTCAACGATGCCATCATCCGCGACTTGATTCTGCGTCGCGATGAAGCCGTTGCTGATATCTCTCCGATGAAAGCCGCTGAGTCCCGTGAGGACCGTCGTTCCGGCGGAGATGATCGCCCACGTCGTTCAGCTGAATCTGATGACCGTCAAGACGACAGTCAAGATGACAGTCAGAAAGCTGAAACCCAGGACGAAGAAGAGTAATTAACCGGAGTTGAGGAGTTACGTTATGGCTCGTTTTTTCAGACGTCGCAAGTTCTGCCGTTTCACGGCGGAAGGTGTTAAAGAGATCGATTACAAGGATCTGGACACCCTGAAAGGCTACATCACTGAAACCGGCAAAATCGTGCCCAGCCGTATCACTGGCACCAAAGCACGTTATCAGCGTCAGCTGGCAACCGCTATCAAGCGGGCCCGCTTTCTGGCACTGCTGCCGTACTCGGACAGCCACGATAACTAAGTAACAGATAGACAGGACTTGGGACCATGCGTGCACTGGCACAATTTGTAATGCGCGGTCCCCTTCAGGCCAGCGGAGTAGCAGCAGTAACAACTGCGGTACCCTTGCTGTTCTGGATTGGCGCAGCGGTTGTCGGCCTGGTTATTCTCAGGCTTGGCATCAGTCAGGGGCTTACTATTGGACTCTGGGCATTACTTCCAGCGCTTGGCTGGGGTGTGTTTGGAGGTGATCCGACAGCCTTGGCGGTTTTGCTGCAAGTGATGCTGATGGCGTCATTGCTCAGAACAACGCTGTCCTGGGAAAGAGCCCTTTTAGGAGGGAGCTTTCTGGCGATCGTTATGGGGCTTACGTTGCCCATGATGTATCCCGGTTTGCTGGACGAACTCGTTCGCGCCGGGGTCAGTTTTTACGAACAGTACAATGCTGAGGTGGCTCGTACGCTCGGGAGTGATCTTGAGACGGTTATACGGGACACCATGAACGCCAGTATGGCGGGCAGTTATCTGGCAGTAGGCTTGGGCATGACAATGCTGGCCAGATCATGGCAGGCGGGATTGTATAATCCCGGCGGTTTCCGTTCGGAATTCCATGGTCTGAAGTTGTCTCCCGCTGTTGCTGCGGTCTTTGCCGCCACCATGGTTGTAGGTCCGTTTCTCGGGCTGAACTCCATGTTACTGATATGGGTAGCCGGAACGCCGATGTTTTTGGCGGGTCTTGCACTGATTCATGGCATTGTCGGACGTAAGAACCTGAGTGGCCAGTGGCTTGCAATGTTCTATGTTGCGCTGGTTCTTCTGGGCCCAAGTCTGATGATTCTGTTAGTAGTTCTGGCATTTGTGGATAGCTGGCTGGATATCCGGGGGCGAATAAAGCCTGCCGGGCCGGCTGAATAAAGCACGAAGAGGTTAACGAGATGGAAGTTATTCTGCTCGAGAAAGTTGCAAACCTTGGCACCCTGGGTGACAAGGTAAAAGTTAAATCCGGTTACGGCCGTAATTACCTGCTTCCGTACGGTAAGGCTGCGCCTGCCACTGAAGCAAACCTGAAGGCGTTTGAAGAGCGTCGTGCTGAGCTTGAGAAAGCTGCAGCCGGCAAGCTGGCAACGGCTCAGGCGCGCGCTGAGGCTCTGGAAGGTGCATCCTTCACAGTTACCTCTAAAGCGGGCGACGAAGGCAAGCTGTTCGGCTCCATTGGTGTTCGCGATATTGCAGACGTGATCACTGCTGCGGGTACCGACGTTGAGAAGAGCGAAGTTCGTCTTCCGGAAGGCCCGCTGCGGACGACCGGTGAGTACGAAATCGAACTTCAGCTGCACTCAGACGTTGAAGTGACTGTTAAGCTGGCGGTTGTTGCCGAGTAAGTTTCTTACCCTGTAACACGCTGGTGGCTTGCCGTGAGCTCTTTGGAGTTCATTGCCAGCCAAACCGACAGGCCCGAACCGTTTATACGGCTTTCGGGCCTGTTGCTTTCTGGTATGCTGTCAGCATCCAGTAACCCCCTCCCATCGCTACGACATTCCACATACACTGTCGTGGTGACGATGCTTAACTGAAGATATGTTCATGGCCAAGCCTAATCTGAAGCCCGCTAGTACTGATCCAGAGACCAGCCGAATCAAGGTGCCCCCTCATTCCGTTGAAGCGGAGCAGGCAGTGCTGGGTGGCCTGATGCTGGACAACCGGCGGTTTGATGAAATTACCGAGATAATCTCCGCAGCGGACTTCTATCGCCAGGATCACAGGCTGATTTTTGGTGCGGTAGAGCGCCTTGCCAGCGAGAACGAACCGTTGGACGTGGTCACCCTGGCAGAGTTTCTGGAGCGGGCCGGTGATATTGAGGATGCCGGAGGGTTGTCTTATCTTGCTGAGCTGGCAGAGAAAACGCCGGGCGCTGCCAATATTCGTGCCTACGCCGAGATTGTTCGCGAGCGCTCGATCCTCAGGCAGCTTGTGGAGGTTTCCGGGAAAATATCAGACTCTGCGTTTAATCCCCTGGGCCGCAACAGTAATGAGATTCTGGATGAAGCTGAGCGAAACGTATTCCAGATCGCTGAATCCAGGGTTAAAGAAGGTTCCGGTCCGCAGTCCATCAACCCGATTCTGACCAAAACACTGAGTCGCATCGAGGAGCTGTTCGAATCTGGTGAGCAGACAACGGGGCTTACCACCGGGTTCAGAGATCTGGATGAACAGACGTCGGGTATGCAGCCGGCCGATCTCATCATCGTGGCGGGTCGACCCTCGATGGGTAAGACCACATTCGCCATGAACATTGTCGAGAATGCACTGATCAGCACGGGCACTCCGGTTCTGGTATTCAGTATGGAGATGCCGGCAGATGCGCTGGCCATGCGTATGCTTTCGTCTCTTGGCCGTATTGATCAAAGCAAAGTACGCGGCGGCAAGCTTGAGGAAGATGACTGGCCCAGACTGACTTCTGCCGTCAGCCTGCTTAAAGACAAGCCGCTGTATATTGATGACACGCCCGGCCTCAGTCCTACTGAGCTGCGCTCCCGGGCGCGACGAATTGCGCGTGAGAACGACGGTAAAATTGGCCTGATCATGGTGGACTACCTGCAGTTGATGCGGGTGCCAGGCAACACCGAAGGCCGGACGGCGGAGATCTCCGAAATTTCCCGGTCTTTGAAGGGCATTGCGAAAGAACTCAGTTGCCCTGTTGTAGCGCTTTCGCAGCTAAACCGGAGCCTTGAGCAACGTCCGAACAAACGTCCGATCAATTCCGATCTGCGGGAATCCGGTGCGATTGAGCAGGATGCCGACGTAATCATGTTTGTGTACCGTGATGAGGTATACAACGAGGATACGCCAGATAAGGGCATTGCCGAGATTATCATCGGTAAGCAGCGTAATGGTCCCATTGGGACGATTCGTCTGGCGTTTATCGGCAAATACACTAAGTTTGAAGATCTCGCCCACGGTGACTACAACGACTATGGTGGTGAATACTGATGCCGCGCAGCACAACTGCCCACATTGATCTGGATGCTCTGCGCACCAACTATCGCAAAGCTTGCGAGCGTGCGGGCAATGCCAGGGTTATGGCTGTTGTGAAGGCTGATGGCTATGGCCATGGTATTGCCCGTATTGCATCCGCCCTGGCGGATATAGCGCCCAAATACGCCGTTGCCTGCATTGAAGAAGCTTTTGCTATTCGTGCTGCAGGCCATCCTCAGCCGGTGGTATTGCTTCAGGGTGTACATGCTGCGGATGATCTGGCGGATTGCGTAAAAAATCAGTTCGAACCGGTGTTGCATGGTGGGCACCAGTTGCAGTGGCTGGGACAGGGTAACCACCTGCCAGACTTCTGGCTGAAGGTTAACACCGGTATGAACCGCCTGGGCTTTCGGTCTGATGACCTCCCGTCTGTTATGGCCAGGCTTGAGAAAATGAACGCTTTTCCCTGGCTTCAGGGCTTTGTCAGCCACTTTGCCTGCGCCGACGATGCCGGGAGCACAATGACCTCGGCCCAGACTGCCACCTTTGAGGCGGCAACCTCTCCCTGGCCCTCGCTGATGAAAAGCGTGGGCAATTCTGCGGCTCATTTTATTCCCGGCCAACCACTGTTTGACTGGAGTCGCCCGGGTATCATGCTTTACGGCGGTTCACCTATAGTCGGCAAGACAGGCCCCGAGCTGGGCCTTGAGCCTGTGATGACCCTTGAGGCGCCTTTGATAACCACCCGAACTGTCAGGGCCGGTGAGAGCGTCGGTTATGGGGCGGCCTGGGTGGCAGAGCGCGACACCCGTATGGGTATGGTGGCTATCGGATACGGAGACGGCTATCCCCGCCATGCTGGCACCGACACACCGGCCGCCATTGGTGGTCGCCGTATCCGGCTGATTGGCCGGGTGTCCATGGATATGCTGGCGGTGGATCTGAGCAATGCGCCGGAGGCCCGGGAAGGCGATATGGTTGAACTCTGGGGGCGCACCGTTGGGGTGGATGAAGTGGCCAGCTGTGCTGGCACCATTTCTTATGAGTTGCTGACAGGTATCACCAGCAGGGTTCCTCGCATCTGCGGATAGTGTGCTCAGGCATCTTCAGGCTGATGAATGATTTCCTCGATGAAATCGAGAATAGAGGCCAGACTGCGGTCATCGAGTTTTTTAAGCACTTTGTGGACGACCATTTTGCTGCCTTTGAGCATGCTGCTGATGCCCACCCTGGCCATGCCCAGCATCATGTTGCTGGCCCTAAGGCGCCGAAGTGGCTCCAGGAAAAAGAAATCCAGGCCTGCGTCGGTCAATTCCACGATCAGATTGTAGAGTTTGTCGACTGCCTCTTTGTCGGCTTTGCCGCGCTCACGCAGCTCCTCCACAGTATAAAGGGCGCGAGTGCGTAGCTCGTCGGGAATAGGTGCAACAATGTGGCTGTGTTGTTTCAGCATGGCGATCCCTGTTGTTGTATGCTTCTGAAAATGTATACAAAGGTGCTGCTGTTGCCGGCATCTTGAGGTGCAATCATTTTACAAAGCCGTCGCGGGAAGCCATTGGCCGGCAGGATGCCCATGACGTGTCATATCAGTAATATCCGGAGGCATTGAACCCTAGTGCATGTACTTGTCGTTCACGATTATGGCCCCTTGGGAAAAGTCCTGCTTGAGCGTCTCAGAGAGACATCTTTGCATGTCAGCCCCTTGCTGGTCAGTAACCCTGCCAGCGCCAATCTCAGCGCGCTGGAAAGCTGGATCCCGGAAGACACCGATCTGATCGTCAATGCACTATGGCTGGCAGACCCGGAAGCCGCTGAGCTGGACCCTGAAGGTACACACAGAGCCGCGTTTTCCTTGCCGGTGGCCATTGCGGAGTATGCCCGCGACAGGGGGGTTGCGTTGTTCCAGCTGTCGTCGTGCTATGTGTTTGACGGACGTAAACAGAGTGGCTATATCGCCTCCAATCCCGGCCAGCCGGTAAATGAGTTGGGCAACTGGCAATGGGAGTGCGAGCAGGCATTGCGCACGCTTTTGCCCCGGCACATTATTTTACGCACCGGCTGGAGCCTGAGCCGCTTTATTCGGAAGGTTCAGGCCAGCACCGCATCAACTGACGCGTTGGCCTTGCCTGGGCGGTGTGTGGGCCAGCCTGTATCTGTGAGGGATCTTGCGCGGGTCATGACCGCCGTTATACAGCAGTTGGATTGTGGGGCCGAAGTGTGGGGGACATTCCAGTATGCCGGCGCGGAGGAAATCAGTCTGTATGAGCTGGGCCTGGCGATTGCCGGCTTACCGGGAATACCGGAAAGCCTTCATGTGGTAGATAACACGCCGGCATGGGGCGCTTTGGAACCGCCAAATACCACGCTCATCTGCACAAAAATCCGCAATACGTTTGGCATCAAGCAGTTTCCCTGGCGCTCCGGGCTGGTTGATGAGTTGGCAATACTGAGAAGCGAGGCTAAGCAGGTAGAGGCCCGAACGCCGACCGCATAGCGGCAGGCGGTTTCAGAAAACCCAATCTATTGCTGGCAGCCCTGGCGGGAAAATTCCCGGGTTACCAGTTGCAGTGCTTCAACATCCAACAGTTCTACTTCCCGGCCTCGTGCACGGATGATGCCCTGATTCTGGAAACGGGTAAAAACACGGCTGACGGTTTCAACAGCGAGTCCCAGGAAGTTGGCTATGTCATTTCTTGCCATGGGCAGGCTAAAGTTTGTGGGCGACATGCGCCGGCGCTGGAAACGACTGGACAGTGACAGAAGCAGCGATGCAATGCGCTCCTCGGCGGTGTTTTTGCTCAACAGCATCGCGAGTTGATGACTGTTCTGGATTTCCTGGCTCATCAGGCGGTACATGTGGTGCTGCAGGTCGGGAAGCTTGCCTGTGAGTTCCTCCAGCTTTTCAACCGGAAACTCGCACACGCTGGTGCGCTCCAGAGCCTTGGCTGTGCAGGCATACGCTTCGCTGCTCATGCTGTCCAGGCCGACAATCTCACCAGGCATAAAGAAGCCTGTGACCTGCTCTTCACCGCTTTCGGTAATGATGGATGTCTTGATTGACCCGCTCTTCACAGCAAAGCACGAACGAAACTGTGTGCTCTGATCAAAAATGTGCTCGCCGCGATTGTAGATGCGACCCTGTTGAACGATGTCTTCCAGGCGGTCCAGATCGTTATCCTGAACAGCGAGTGGCAGGCAAAGATTGCTAAGGCTGCACTGGTGACAGGAAGCTTTCAGGGGAGAGGGTGCTTGGCGGAATCTGAGTGCTTGGGCCATTGCGGATAACCGTCCAAATTGATGCAAGTCAAATGGGTACTTTAATACGCGAGCGCGACTTTGCCAATGACCAAACTTAAGGAGATGTGCATATAGCAGAAAAAAGGCGGAGCCGCAGAACCGAACCCCGCCTCGATAGCCATCAGTCTGGCAGTCTCTCGAACACCAGAGAGGCGTTTGTCCCGCCAAAGCCGAAGCTGTTGGACATAACAGTATCAAGCTTTGCCTCGCGGCTCTGAGGGCCCACCAGTGGCATATTAGCAATGGCCTCATCTACCGAGGAGAGGTTGGCAGTGCCGGCAATAAAATCATGTTGCAGCATCAGCAGGGAATAGATGGCCTCATGAACGCCTGCAGCGCCGAGTGAATGCCCTGAAAGAGATTTGGTGGATGAAATGGCGGGAATATCCGAACCAAACGTTTTCTGCACGGCGCCCATCTCGGCGACGTCGCCTACCGGAGTACTGGTGCCGTGGGCGTTGATGTAATCAATTTTACCGCGAATGGTCGCCATTGCCTGCTTCATGCAGCGCTGGGCGCCTTCGCCAGAAGGCGCCACCATATCGTAACCATCTGAAGTAGCACCGTAGCCCGTGAGTTCTGCAATAATGGTGGCGCCACGCTTCTTGGCATGTTCCAGTTCTTCAAGCACCATCATGCCGCCGCCACCGGCGATCACAAAGCCATCCCGCCCGGAATCGAAGGGACGAGATGCGGTTTCAGGCGCATCGTTGTATTTGGTGGAAAGCGCGCCCATGGCATCAAACATCATGGTGAGGCTCCAGTCTTCTTCTTCACCACCACCGGCGAAAACAATGTCCTGCTTGCCGCTCTGGATCTGCTCCATGGCGTGACCAATACAGTGCGCACTGGTAGCGCAGGCAGAGGACATGGAGTAGTTCACACCACGGATCTTGTAGGCCGTCGCCAGGCAAGCTGAAACTGTACTGGTCATGATACGGGGCACCATGTAGGGGCCGATGCGCTTCACGCCTTTTGCCCGCATGATGTCGGTCGCTTCCACCTGGCTTGAACAGGAGGAGCCCCCTGAACCGGCAATCAGCCCCGTGCGATCGTTGGAGATCTGTTCTTCGCTCAGGCCCGCTTGGGCAATTGCCTGCTCCATGGCGAGGTAGCTATACATGGCAGAAGGGCCCATAAACCGTCGCATTTTACGGTCAATAACGGTGGTATCGACTGTCGGAGAACCAGAAACCAGGCTGCGAAACCCCATCTCTTTGTATGTTTCGTTGAAGCGGATACCTGAGGCCCCGTTCCTCAGGCTTGCATGAACCTCATCAAGAGAGTTTCCGAGGCACGAAATGATACCCATGCCGGTGACGACGACTCGTCTCATAATGTTCTCCTTCAGTGGCGGCGGCCAGAATGGATTGCTTTGGAAGCGGCCTTCTTCTCTCTGAGTTTAGACTCTTTTTCGGCGTCGGCCGCAGCGGCTTTAATAATTTCCCGTTCCACCATCTCGGGTGTCTCCAGAGAAATCCGCCCCAGAGTGCCGGCACGAAACTCATTGAGCAGTACTTCGGAGACCTTGTTCAGATCGGGTACGCCACCACGACCCAGGAAATGACGCTTGGCCGCGATACCATCCATTATGGCCAAGCCATCCACCGGCAGTTCATCAAAACCGTAACGCGCTTTTATCAATTCCGGATAGGCTTCCCGTAAATAATCGGCTTCAAACAGGGCGATATCTTCGAAATCCAGTACGGAGCTGCGAATGGCTCCGGTAATCGCCAGCCGGTAGCCGCAAGCTTCGGGTGAGAGCTTCGGCCACAGAAAGCCGGGGGTGTCGTAAAGAAGGATGTTGTCCGGCAGCTTGATGGTTTGCTGCGATTTGGTCACGGCCGGCTCATTGCCGGTTTTCGTGGCCGGGCGCCCGGCCAAGGTGTTGATCAGAGTGGACTTTCCGACGTTGGGTATTCCCAGAATCATAACCCGCAGGGCGCTTTTCTGACGATCGTGGTTGGGCGTCATTTCGCCGGCCAGCCGCAGGATATCCAGTGCCTCACCGCGTTGATTATGGGTGAGGGTGATGGTTCGAACGCCGCGTTCTTTCTCCAGCCATGTTTGCCACTTTGCAGTGATCTCAGGATCGGCCAGATCGCGCTTGTTAAGGACTCTGATCAGCGGTGTTTCCCCACGCAGTTCGGGCACCAGCGGGTTTTCGCTGCTGAAAGGAATACGTGCATCGAGTACCTCAATGATGAGATCCATCTGAGGCATGATCTTTTTGATCTCCTTGCGGGCTTTGTGCATGTGCCCTGGAAACCAGTTAATAGCCATCTTTTACGCTCCGGCGGTGTTTTAACCGCATCATTATGAAGGGGAATGACCAAACTTTCACATTTGTTTCAATGCACTCGTGTGGCGGGTTCCAGGAGAACATGGTGCACAACATGTACAAAAAGAAGGGGTACCGGGGTGAAAAACAGGCGCGGGATGTTTTAGGGTGTACCAAATCGCTCAACTAAATCGTTAACGGAGATTTCTATGAAACTCGCAAAACTGTTCGGTACCGCCCTTGTTGCATTGAGCCTGTCGGCCCCGGCATTGGCCCAGCAAGCAGCGGGTGGTCAGCCGGATCAGGTTGCCCAGCTCGCACAGATGGTCGGGTTGTCAGAGGATCAGCAAGAAGAGATTCGAGGCATTCTTGACGAAATGGAGGGTGAAATTGGAACACTGCGTGAAGAAGCGCGTGCCCTGCAACAGCAAATGCAGAGTGAAATCAAAGCGGATTACGATGAAGATTCCATCCGCGAGCACGGCGAAGATCTGGGTGATGTGACCGGCGAGATTGCGGCGCTTTCAACCCTTATGCAGGCCAAAGTAGACAGCGTGTTTACTCAGGAGCAGCGCGACGAGCTGGACAAGAAGATGCAGCAGATGCGCCAGCAAATGCAGCAGCAGCGTCAAATGCAGCAGGGGCAATAAGCTCTCTGCGGCTTTAACGGCTCTGTAAAGTGGCCGCCTCAGTCCACGGTGACTTTTGAGGCGGCTTCTTCCAGAGAGTCAATCAGGTGCTTCAGGCGCTGGCTCATGTCAGCACTCTCTCCCAACTGAACAACCATGCTCTGGGTGGCTTCACGAATGCCCTGCACGTTAGCAAGCACAGCATCTGTTCCTGCAGCCTGCTTCGCGGAGACGTTGGCAATTTCTTCGTTCGTCTGATCAATCTGGCCCACCACCGTGTTAATCGCTTCCAGCGCGTTGCGCCCCTCTTCCGATTCTTCCACGCAACGGCTTGCTTCAACTGAACTGCCGGTCATTTGCTGCACGGCGGCTTCCATGGTTTTAAGCAAGCGATCTATCGTGTCCTGAATCTGGCCGGTGGAGACTTGAGTTCTTTGTGCCAGGTTGCGAACTTCATCAGCCACTACGGCAAAGCCTCGCCCCTGTTCGCCGGCTCTTGCGGCTTCTATAGCTGCATTCAGCGCCAACAGGTTGGTCTGCTCGGCAATGCCCCGGATTTCGGTAATAGCCTGTCCGATTTCATGGCTGTTCTCCGCCAGGACCTCGACGCTGCTTGCAGAGTTGCGAACCGCTGTCGCCAGTGTGCGAATGCTGTCTGCACTGCGACCAACACGCTCGCTTCCTGACATCGCCGTTTCCCGGGCTTCATGAGAAAGCGTTTTGGCGATACCGGCTTGCTCGGCAATTCCGACAAAACTCTGCAGCATCTGCTCGATGACTTCTGTGGAGCGATCGGCGTTTGCTTGCTGCCGGTTCAGATCATCGCGTCGCGCATCCGCTGCGACCGTCAAAGTTTGAGCCTCGCTGTTCAGCCTCTCAATCGCTTGTTTCATGCTGCGCACGACACCAACGGTTCGGTCCTGCATGGCATTGAACGCCTGTGCCATTTCGCCGATTTCGTCGCTGGAATTTATATCTGCCCGCCGGCTCAGGTTGCCACTGCTTTGTACCTGAACCATGGTGTCTTTCAGGCGGTTGATATGCCGCTCAATAAAGGAAATCAATAACTGGGAGCCAGCCATTTCCACGGCCATGAGCAAGGCGACTACAAGAGCAAAGCCTGCTGCGGTATTGCGAAATACGCTGGGGAAGCTTTCCCCGGTGTGGCTGGCAATGGTGTGCATGGCGTAAAACGCCAGCAAGCCAAGAACGATAAGCACAAGGATATTCAGCAGCCAGAACTTGTACTTCAGCCGGGCGTTTCTCAGCAGCGTTAACATGGTGACTCAGTCCAGGGATTTTACGGGAATCTGCATGGCGTTTGAGGCGGCAGGCACCTCTGGCACCGCAAGCCCAAGGTTGTTCTTGTCGAATACTCTGTCGGCGCGATAACTCGAGCGAACCATCGGGCCCGAAGGCACCTCCATAAAGCCTTTCTCAAGACCGATCTCGCGATACCGGTTGAACGCTTCCGGTGTTACATACTGCTCTACCGGTAGATGATTGGGCGTGGGTCGGAGGTACTGGCCCAGCGTAAGGATGTCCACGCCAATGGCGCGCAGGTCGTCCATCGTGGCCAGAATTTCTTCTTCGGTCTCGCCCAAGCCCAGCATCAGGCTGGTTTTGGTGAGCACGTCGGGGCGGTACTGTTTGGCATGGGCCAGCACGCTGAGGGTTTTCTGGTATCCGGCACGAGGGTCACGTACGCGGCGCGTCAGCCTCTCCACGGTTTCCACGTTCTGCGCGAATACTTCAAGGCCCGAATCCAGCACCTTTTCTACATCAGACATCACTGCATCAAAGTCTGGCGTCAGTGCTTCCACCGCAACATCGGGTGTGCGCTTCTTGATCGCTGAGACGCAGGCGGCGTAATGGGCGGCGCCGCCATCATCCAGGTCGTCCCGGTCTACTGAGGTAAGCACAATGTAGCGCAGCCCCATGAGCTCCACGGATTTGGCTGTGTTTTCCGGCTCGTCTTTGTCCAGCCATCCATTGGGATTGCCAGTATCTACCGCGCAGAAACGGCAGGCGCGGGTGCATACCGAGCCCATCACCATGATAGTTGCGGTCCCTGCGGTCCAGCACTCACCGATGTTGGGACAATGAGATTCCTGGCACACGGTGCTCACCCGGTTTTCGGTGACGTTTTTGCGCACGGCTTCAAAGCGTTCACCACCTGGCATGCGTGCTCTCAGCCATTTGGGCTTGCGGTCAACCGGTACCGACTCGTGCTTTGCTGAGCGCTTCACGCCATCCTTGATGGCCGAAAAACCATGCTCGTTGCGGAATTTGGAACCACTGGTGACGCGGGGCTTTGCGCTTTCGCTCATTGCAACCGGACTCTCATTAAGGCTAAAGGGAACTTTAGAGAATAATCGGCTGACGGGGCAGTTACAAGGCAGGTAAGGGCAATCACGAGGTGCTGGAAGGGGGTCGAAAGGTACCGGGCACGACCTTCGTCGTACCCGGTTGAGGCTAATCAAGCCTGAGCTTTATCCAGCGCCTGGGTAATGTCGGCCAGTATGTCGTCTATGTGCTCAATGCCGATGGACAGGCGCACCAGGTCTTCACTTACGCCTGCGTTCTTGAGCTCCTCCGGGTTCAGCTGGCGATGCGTCGTGGTTGCAGGGTGACAGGCCAATGATTTGGCATCACCAATGTTCACCAGACGGTAGATCAGATCCAATGCATCAATAAACTTGGCGCCTGCTTCGCGCCCGCCCTTAATGCCGAAACTCACGATGCCAGAAGCTTTACCGCCGCAAATTTTCTCGCAAGTGGCTTTAAACGGACTGTTCGCCAGAGCTGCATAGTTTACCCACTCTACTGCAGGGTGATCCTGCAGGAAGTTGGCAACCTTTTCGGCGTTCTCGCAATGGCGCTCCATGCGCAGCCCCAGAGTTTCAAGGCCCTGCATGATCAGGAACGAGTTGAACGGCGAGAGGGCAGAGCCGGTGTTACGCAGCGGCACAACGCGGCAGCGACCAATAAACGCAGCAGCGCCCAGGGCTTCTGTGTAAACCACGCCGTGGTAGGACGGATCTGGCTCGTTCATCATCGGGAATTTCGCGCCGTTGGCTTTCCAGTCAAACTTGCCGGAATCCACGACGATGCCGGCTACGGTGGTACCGTGGCCGCCAATATACTTGGTGAGAGAGTGCACCACGATATCCGCGCCGTGCTCGAACGGGCGGCAGATGTAGGGCGTAGCTACAGTGTTGTCCACGATCAGCGGAATGCCATGCTTATGAGCAACTTCGGCCCAACGGGCAATATCCACTACATTGCCCGCCGGGTTGCCAATGGACTCGCAGAACAGAGCGCGGGTCTGGTCATCGATGGCTTTTTCGATCGCATCGAAATCGTCGTGGCGAACCATGCGGCATTCAATACCCTGGTTGGGCAATGAGTGGGCAAACAGGTTGTAGGTGCCGCCATACAGCTGGCTGGTGCTGACAATGTTATTGCCAACCCGGCAAATGGTTTGCAGTGCATAAGTAATGGCAGACATGCCAGAGGCAACTGCAAGCGAGCCCACGCCGCCTTCAAGGGCGGTCATGCGCTCTTCAAGCACCGAGTTGGTCGGGTTCATGATCCGGGTGTAAATGTTGCCCGCAACCTTCAGGTTGAACAGGTCTGCACCGTGCTGGGTGTCGTCAAACGTGTAGGACGTGGTCTGGTAGATCGGTGTAGTGGCCGCCTTGGTGGTCGGATCGCCTTTGAAACCGGCGTGAAGGGCGAGCGTCTCGAATTTCATAGTAACTTCCTTGCGAATGGACAATTGGCGTTATTGGGTTCGGACGTCAGTATGCCATATAGATTTGGCGGGGTTTATAACGGTATGCGATCAAGGCATGCCGGAAAATAATTTGGACTCGACAATAGCCAGCTACCGCCTTGACGGGGCGACGGAGTCCGAGTCCGGGAAGAGGGTGTCGTAGCACCAGGTGAACACAAAGGCGTACACGAGATAGAACAGCGCGAACGAAATATCCAACACGAGCGCCTTCAGCAACTCGATGTCCATCCACCAGGCAATAATCGGAAGGAAGGCCGTCAGCAGGCCTAGCTCAAAACTGAATGCGTGCAGCAAACGAAGTTTGAAGGATTTGCGTGTTGAGCCCGTCAACCGTTTTAGCGTGTGGTCAAAGCCCAGATTGAAGATGTAGTTCCACACAGTGGCCAAGGTTGCGCCAATGAGCCCGAGCACGCCGGTTTTTTCAAGAGAATAACCAAAGGCAAAGGCCGCAAGGGGAACGGAAATCAGCAGGCCAATAATTTCGAAGGAAACCGCTTGGCGGATTCTGTCGCCAGTCGTTCTCATGAGGTCTCTCCCCAGAGGCAGGGCGCAGAAGGTTTCGTTGCCCGGAAATAAAAAAAGGCCGCGACGTGAATCGCGGCCTTTCTCGAATAATGGTAGCAAGGGGCGGAGTTGAACCGCCGACCCCAGCATTATGAGTGCTGTGCTCTAACCAACTGAGCTACCTTGCCATCGCTTCACCAAAGGAAGCGGCGCGTATATTATGTACGGAGGGTCAAAGTGTCAAGAGCTGGCCGGTAAATCTGATCGAGGAACGCTTTCCGTATGTGTGCTATCTTCCTTTAAATTCTTTTGAAACATGGCGTTGAAGCGCTCTCCGGATTTCAGGCCGCCCCCTTGGGAAATAGGATTTACCATGGTTGAAGACCGCACAGACAGCCCCCTGACCTTAAAATTCGGGCATGAGGAACTGATCATTCGCCGCCGCTACGAGTTGATCAGCATCGTTAACGACTTCTTCATTGCTATCTGGTTTCTTCTGGGCAGCATCCTGTTCCTGTATCCGGAATACGAAAAAGCGGCCATCTGGATGTTCATTATTGGCAGTTTCCAGTTTCTGGTTCGCCCCACCATCCGGCTGATCAGCCACATCCACCTGCAGCGGATACCGTCGAGCAACTGGGAAAGCTAGAAACCGTCATCGACAGAGCTGCGGACACCGAACCCGCTTTTGCGAACAGCGTGGGTGTAAAATTCGGTGAAGCGCGTTCTGTTAGTTTGCCGTACCGCGAGGTGCGACAAAAATCGCTTCGCCTCCTTTGCCGAGCAGACAGAAGGATGTTGCATATCATGAAAACGGATGAAGCGTTTGACCCAGTGACAGTGGGCCTGTTTGGTTTTGCAGGACAGCCCATTGAGCTCGACTCGCCGTAATTGCATGGCGAGAAACGGAACAATTCGACAATTGTCGAAAAACTTCGTAATTTTCGGCTGGACAACTTACAACCTTGTGAAAAATATGGAATATTCAACGAGTAGCGATGGTAAATAGGCGTATATTGATAGATGTCATTTGTTGCTGAATTAGCGGTTATGTTCTCGGAAAATGGAGTTGAAATTGACCAAAACGTTTTTGCTTGATACCTGGTTATTTTTTAGATCTAATTTTAATTATATTATTCTGATAGTGTTTCCATTCACTATACCGTTAGAAATTTTTTCGTTCGTCTACTATGAATTTTTAGCCGAGGCTGAAGGTGGATTGGCACCATTTATCCCTGAGCTTTTCTATTTGTTTTTTTACCCGATCTTCAATGCAGCCTTAGTGTTTTTTGTGGCTTCCGTCATTAAGGGGCGATCTATAACTGCTACCCAAGCATGGGGGCTCGGTATAAAGTATTGGCCGTCGTATTTTGTATTGACGGTTATTTTGATTTTAGTGGTTGGTTTTGGGTTCGCAATTTTTATATTTCCAGGCCTGATTTTGGCTGCGCGGCTTGCCTTTTCTGAATTTGATCTATTAATAAAAAACGAAAGCGTTGGGCAAAGCCTGAAATCAAGCTGGAAATCAAGTAAAGAGTATTTTTGGGTTCTGCTGAATGGAGGGTTGGTAATAACTTTTGTTATTTATGCGCCTTATTTCCTGATCTTTTCTATTCTCAGCGAAATTGGCTTGTACTCAGAAATTTTGTATCTAATTCTTAGTATCATCGAGTCCGCGTTGATGGCTTTATATACGATATATGCCTTTAGGGTTTACGACTTTTCTAATCAACAACACAACAAACAACGAAAGGCGGATGCGTGATACGCGCCGCCTAGTTCTACGTTATAAACTACATTGCCGCCCGTGCTGGCGGCATTAAAGCCTCTGGTTGCCCGAGTACCATCAGCAAGGTTGGTCCAAAGATTCACATCTCACTCCATTCAACTGTCACGATGGTAAATACCGTCAATCAGTGACAACAGAATTGCTTTGTGTCGTGGAAGGTTCGTCACAGTATCTTTAGCAGCCACAAGGTTTCCATCAAGTCGCATGCTTATGTAGCCGTGAATCATTGACCATATCGCAATTGCATCTGTTTCGATGTCCACGCGGTGGTTTGCATGATCTTGTCGCAGCAATGAAAGCAGGGCGGAATAGACTCGCTCCATTTCCTTGGCTATAACTGGATCGTCCTGATCGATCAGCTGGCGTTGCCAGAGGAGCTGATAGCGATTGGGGGTGTCGAAGGCAAACTGGAAACAGGTTTCAGCGAAGGCCTGAATGGCCTGTTCTGGTTTATCTGATAAACCGGTTATCGCTTTTACGGTTAGATCAGCCAGGTTGGCAAAAACTACCGCAGCGATGGCGGTCAGCAGTGCTTGCTTTGTTGGGAAGTGATTGGCGGGGGCTGAATGGGCCACGCCGGTATTGCGTGCTACGGCGCGAATAGTGACGCCCTCAACTCCTTGAGTATCGAGCAGCGCTAATCCTTCTCGAAGCAGCTCTATCCTCAGATCGCCGTGCTTTTGCCCCGCGGTACGTTTCTGTTTCGTTTTCAAATTGACACCGTCCATATCACTCAATAAACTGACACTGTCCATTTTAACGCCTCAAGCTGGTTGTTCTACTAACTTCTAAACAATAAAGAGAAATCCAATGAACTCAAACCACATCATTTGGCCTGTGCTAGCGCAAGTTTTTCTGACCCTGATCATGCTCATTATGCTTGGAGCGAGAAAGGCCAAGGCAGTAAAGGCCGGTGAAGTAAATCGGAAACAGGCGGCATTGAACAATCGAGTATGGCCGGAAGATGTGGTCAAGGTCTCCAACAACATTGCCAACCAATTTGAAGTGCCGGTGTTGTTCTACGTGTTATGTTTGGTGCTCTACAGCATTAATGCCGCAGGCGTGGTCGCCTTGGTTTTGGCATGGCTTTTCGTGGTGAGCCGATTCGCTCACGCCTACGTGCATATTGGTTCCAATTATGTCCCAATGAGATTCCGGCTGTACCTTGTTGGGTGTTTGGTATTGATTGCAATGCTTATACTGGTAGCCTGGAAGCTCGCAACGCTCGGCCCATTGGCCTCTAACTGATGCAAGACGCTAGCTCCCTATGGAGATGAAATGTCTTTACAAGTGATCTCATCAGATGAACTCACACAGCGTTGCAGGCTGTCGGATGGCCGGCTAGTTGATATTGAAATTGATGACACAGGTCTGGAAATAACGGTTACCGCTGTTAATGGTCCGAAACTTGGTTCAGTCGAATTGCGAGCCACAAAGTCCGGCCACTACTATTTGATGTGGATGTACCTTGATCAGGATGGAGGCGCATTCAAAAGGTGCGGCATCGGGCGCCAAGCCCTGAAGTTTCATAATGAATCCTTCGGCAGCCTATTTACGGCCGCTCCAAATGATGGGCGGCAGCGAGACGATCGCAGCCACCTCACTGGCGATGCACGCGGTTTCATTCGGAAAATGAGGGATGAGGGCCTTGTTTTACCATCAGATCCTTACCTGTAGCCTGAGAGCCAAGAATTCACGGAATCTGCATCTGAACTGCAATTCGGTTCAGGTTCCCTTCACGCTGCTTGCTGCGGCTCAAGTGTTCATGATCATGATCTTCTTATGAAGTCCAAAACCAGTCGCCTCGATCGTTTTGTTAGCCAGAATACTGATTTTTCGATTTCAGATACACGTTTGCTGGTTGCTCAAAAACGGATTCTTGTGGATGGCTTGCCGGCATATTCAGTCCAGCAAAAGGTTACGCAATTCACTCATGTTGTGCTGGATGGCAGGTGCCTGAAGAATAACGATCCCGTTTATTTTATGCTGAATAAGCCCAAGGGTGTTGTTAGCGCGACCAAAGACCTCAAGCACCGTACCGTTTTGGACCTTATCCAGCACCCTCGAAAGAACGAACTGCACATCGTCGGGCGCCTGGACCTCAATACCACGGGGCTGGTTTTATTGACTAACGACGGCGCATGGTCGCGTTTGATCAGTTTGCCGGAGACAAAGCTCGCAAAGACTTATGAGGTTACTGTCTCCGAGCCGTTGATTGATGAGTACGTTGCGGTGTTTCGAGAGGGTATTTATTTTGCCTATGAAAACATCACAACTCAGCCCGCGTGTTTGGAGATTCTCTCCGAGTACACCGCCAGGCTCTCACTGGTTGAAGGCAAGTACCATCAGGTCAAGCGGATGTTTGGCTACTTTCGAAACGAAGTGTTGGCACTTCATCGGGTTTCTGTCGGGAATATATCTGTGGCTGGGCTTGGAGTGGGGGAGAGTAGGCCGCTGACTGAAAAAGAGCGCTGCTGTTGAGTAAGGTACTTGTCGGTTCAGTAGCCGGTTGGCGTGTTAGTGTGTTGGTTCAGAAATTCTTACCTTATTATCTGCTGGGAGGCTTGCCATGAATTTGGCGATTGCACTGCACGCGTTATCTGCGGTTGTCTGGGTTGGCGGTATGTTCTTCGCCTATATGGCGTTGCGCCCTGCTGTGGTTGAGGTGGTGGAGGCTTCCCGGCGCGGTGGGCTCTGGTGTCAGACGCTGACCCGGTTTTTTCGTTGGGTCTGGCTGGCGATTGCGTTATTGCTGGTGACCGGTTACTGGATGATTTTCAACGTGTTTGGCGGCATGGCTGGAGCGGGCTGGCACGTTCATGTGATGCAAGCTCTTGGCCTGATCATGATGCTCCTGTTCTTCCATGTTTACTTCGCCCCTTTTCGCAGGTTGAAGCACGCGGTTGCCGAGAAGAATCCCGAACAAGGCGCTCGTTGCGTAGGCCAGATCCGCAGGTTGGTGGGTATCAATCTGATCATCGGTCTTGTGGTGGTTGTGATTGGAGCAGGTGGGCGCTGATGGTTAGCCCCTCCTTTCAATGAAGGAGGGGCTGGACGGGCACTGAATTAAACGTTAAACCGGAAGTGGATCACGTCGCCATCCTTAACAATGTATTCCTTGCCTTCAAGGCGCCATTTCCCGGCTTCTTTGGATCCGGCTTCGCCGTTGTACTTCACGAAATCGTCGTACCCGATGATTTCCGCACGGATGAAGCCGCGCTCAAAGTCGGTGTGGATGACGGCGGCGGCCTGTGGAGCAGTCGCGCCTATTCTCACAGTCCAGGCCCGTACTTCTTTTACGCCGGCTGTGAAGTAGGTCTGTAGGCCCAGCAAGCTGTAACCGGCGCGGATAACGCGATCAAGCCCCGGCTCGTCCATGCCCATTTCACTCAGGAACATGCTTTTTTCGTCGTCTTCGAGCTCGGAGATTTCCGATTCGATTTTGTTGCAGATGGGAACGACAACTGCGTTCTCGGTTTCTGCAATCTCGCGCACGGTATCCAGGTATGGATTGTTTTCGAAGCCGTCTTCGCTCACGTTGGCGATGTACATGGTTGGCTTGATGGTTAGCAGGCAGAGTTCGCGGATCAGCAGCAGTTCGTCTTTATCCAGCCCCATACCGCGCACGGGCTTGCCTTCGTTCAGTACGGGCAGCAAGCGTTCAAAGATTTCGATCTGGGCTTTTGCTTCTTTGTCACCGCCTTTGGCAATCCGCTGAACACGCTTGATGGCCTTTTCAACAGTATCCATGTCGGCCAGTGCAAGTTCGGTATTGATGATCTCGATATCGGCTGCGGGATCAATTTTATTGGCAACGTGAATAACGTTGGGGTCGTCAAAGCAGCGTACTACGTGAGCGATGGCTTCGGTCTGGCGAATGTTGGCCAGAAACTGGTTGCCCAAGCCTTCGCCTTTGGATGCGCCCGCGACCAGGCCGGCGATATCTACAAATTCCATGGTCGTGGGCACGGTGCGCTGCGGTTTAACGATTTCCGCCAGTTTATCAAGCCGGGGGTCGGGCATGGCGACTACGCCTGCGTTCGGCTCGATGGTGCAGAACGGGAAGTTTTCCGCGCCGATGCCTGCCTTGGTCAATGCGTTGAACAGGGTGGATTTGCCGACGTTTGGTAGGCCGACGATGCCGCAGTTAAAACCCATGGAATGCCTCTGGTGGTACGGGGAAGTTTGGGCGGATTATACCGGTGTCCGGCAGAGTGTGCGAGTAAGGGATATCAGGGGTGGCGCTTTGGCTCGGAGTGTAATCGTGAAGGGTCAGGCGATGGTGGGTTTGAAGCTGTGCAAACGGTTCATTGCGGCAGCAAGATTGCCAGAGGCAGCATCGGGCAGAACCCGCATGGTTTCGTCGAATACTGCGTTCAGATCTTCTGTTTCACGCTTGCCCAGGCGGCCCAGTACGTAACCGGTGACCTTGCGGCTGTCGCCAGGGTGTCCGATACCAATGCGCAGTCTCTGGAACTCATTGGTGCCAAGATGGGCGATGGAGTCTCTCAGGCCGTTGTGCCCGCCGTGGCCTCCGCCTTTTTTAAGCTTGGCAGTGCCGGGGGGAAGGTCGAGCTCGTCGTGAGCGATCAGTATCTGGCCGGGGGGTATCTTGAAGAAGTCAGCGAGGGCTTTTACGGACAAGCCGCTGCGATTCATGAAGGTAGCGGGGTTCAGCAGGTGAAGCTCAAGGCCTTGCCACTGAATGCGGGCGTAGTGCCCATGGTACTTCTTTTCGGGGCGGAGCGACTGGCCCGCATGGCGGGCCAGTGCTTCGACGAAGAGTGCGCCGGCATTATGGCGGGTATTCTCATATTCGGGACCGGGATTGCCCAGTCCAACCACCATGACAATATCCTGTACCATCTGCCAACGCCTCCGGAGTTATTACTCCTTTTCTTCGCCTTCTTCGCCTTCTGCTGCTTCGTCTTCTGCATCGTCAGCCTTGACGCCTTTCGGCTTGCTGACAGACACAACAGCGTGATCGTGCTCTGCACCGTGCTGCAGGGCAGGAATACGAACACCTTTCGGCAGTTTCAGGTCGCTCATGTGAACAATCTGGTCCATCTCTACATCGATCATGTCGATTTCGATGAACTCCGGCAGGTTTTGCGGCAGACAAGCTACCTCAACCTCGGTCATCAGACGGAACGCAACGCCACCAAAGGTCTTGATCGCAGGAGCCGCGTCTTCGTTCACCAGGTGCAGCGGAACGTGAACAAAGATTTCCTGGTCCTTCTCCACGCGCTGAAAATCGGCGTGAGTCAGCAGCAGCTTGTACGGGTGCCGCTGAAGGTCCTTCATGATCACGCTCTCTTTCTTGCCATTCAGTTCGATGGTCAGGATGTGAGAGAAGAAGGCTTCGTTTTCCAGAGCTTTTTTCAGCTCGTTGTGCCAAATGGAAATCGGAGTGGCTTCTTTGCCGGCACCGTAAATGATGGCCGGAATCTTACGCTCTTCGCGACGCAGGCGGCGGCTCGCACCTCTCCCCTTGTCGTCACGAGGAAATGCTTCAATAACAAAGTCCTGAGACATGGTTTGTACCTCAATCGTCACCTGAACTGCCCGCGACCAGGCGTTGGGACAGGTGATGTTTTCGAAAAGCCGGATGTTTCCGGCTTACTAAAAGAGTCGGGAGCCTGATCAGGCTCCCGACTCGGTATCTTTATGACAGCTTCTGGTAACTTGCTGTTTTTCCGAGTATTACGGCGTTCCGTTTACTCAGATATTCTCAAACAGGGCACTGATGGACTCTTCGTTGCTGACGCGGCGGATGGATTCCGCGAGCAGTCCGGCCATGCTGAGGGGGCGGATTCTATCACAATTCCTGGCTTTGTCACCCAGAGGAATGGTATCGCATACAACGAGTTCATCCAGGTCGGAGGCACTGATGTTTTCGATAGCCGGGCCGGAGAGGACAGGATGGGTGATGTAGGCCACTACCCGGGATGCGCCACGTTCTTTAAGCGCATTGGCTGCTTTGCAAAGTGTGCCGGCGGTATCCACGATGTCGTCCACCAGGATGCAGGTCTTGTTTTCAACGTCGCCGATAATGTGCATTACCTGAGAAACGTTCGCTTTCGGCCGGCGCTTGTCGATGATGGCCAGATCGGCGTCATCCAGTCGTTTGGCAACAGCGCGGGCACGTACAACGCCGCCTACGTCCGGAGAAACCACAACAAAGTTCTCGAACCGCTGCTTTTCGATATCTTCCAGCAGGACTGGCGTGGCGTAGATGTTGTCTACCGGCACGTCAAAAAAGCCCTGAATCTGGTCAGCGTGAAGGTCTACGGTGAGAACGCGGTCGACGCCAATGCTGGAGATCATGTCGGCAACAACTTTGGCGCTGATGGCGACGCGGCTGGAGCGCACCCGGCGATCCTGGCGAGCGTAACCATAATACGGGATGACGGCGGTGATGCGTGATGCAGAAGCGCGGCGCAGGGCGTCGGCCATCACGATCAATTCCATCAGGTTGTCATTCGTGGGATAGCACGTGGGCTGGATGATGAACACATCGTGGCCACGTACATTTTCATTGATCTCAACGGTGGTTTCGCCGTCACTGAAGCTGCCTACAGTGGCCTCTCCCATGGGGATGTGGAGTTTTTTGGCGATAGCATGGGCAAGCTCTGGGTTGGCATTGCCTGAGAAAATCATCAGCTTGGACACGATGGCATCCTTCTCGTTTTCGGCGGTTTGGTCAGAAGAAGCGGGAGAAAGTTGGCTGGGGTGGCAGGATTCGAACCTGCGCATGACGGGATCAAAACCCGTTGCCTTACCACTTGGCGACACCCCAGTATCGTGCTTTTTTGGCATCATTCCAGCTCTGTCAGCTTTTGGTGAAGAGGTGATACGTTCACCCCTTTAGCTACGAACCCGGTGATGCCGGAGGGTTTGCTTTCCCAGATAATCCGGGCTGCGGATTCTGTAGGGAAACGTCCAAATATGCAAGCCCCGGTTCCGGTTAATCTTGCAGGTCCGAATTCTGCGAGCCATTCCATGCTCTCGTTGACCTCAGGATACAGTCTTCTGACCACATCTTCACAGTCGTTTCGGCACCTCGAGGCGTCTCCCTCAAAAGCGGGCGCTATTCTGATTCTCGGGGTGTCCCTTGTCAACCCTTGCTCTGAAAATATCTTTCCGGTGTTGATGCTACAGGCAGGTTTCAGGACCAAAAACCAGTCTTCTGGCGGGGAAGCAGGGGTCAGTTTTTCGCCTATACCTTCCCCGAAAGCAGCATGGCCTCGCACAAACACCGGCACGTCGGCGCCAAGTGTCAGGCCGATTTCCGCAAGCTCGTCGAGCCCCAGCCCAAGTTGCCAGAGGTGGTTCAATCCCAGCAGTGTGGTGGCCGCATTGGAGCTACCGCCGCCAAGCCCACCGCCCATAGGCAGGCGCTTGGTGATGCCGATGGTTACACCTGGCAGGTCGCCTGATGTCTTTTTCGCAAGCGCACGCGCAGCTCTGATGATCAGGTTGTCTTCATCCGCCACCCCGCTTATGGGGCTCTCAAGCCGGATATCAGACTGCTCAGGGTTCAGGCTCAATGTGATGTCATCACCGTAGTCGAGAAACTGGAACAGTGTCTGCAGCTCATGGTAGCCATCCGGCCGCCGTCCAACAATGTGCAAAAAAAGGTTCAGTTTGGCTGGAGATGGCAGTGTGATAGTTGCTGTCACGGAGTCAGGTCCTGCCAACTGCTTACTACAACACGTACGCGCTTATCCTCTTTCAAGGCGGTGATTCTGGCGGGCAGGGCGGGTACGTCGCCTTGTAGCTCGTGCCAGCGATCGTAACGGATTTCCCAACCGGCCTGGCGAATCATGGCGAGTTCACCCCGATCGTCAAACAGTAGCCGAAAATCACCGCCAGGTGCAGGCAGGCCGCGTATCCACCACGTCAGGCTCTCCATCGGGAGTTGCCAGCCGGTGGCGGCTTTCATCAGCGCATCCGGGTCTCCGGAGCGATAGGTTTCACCGTTAGAGAGCGTCAGCTCAATGAAGCCCGGCACGCCTTTCAGATTCGTGCTGCCCATTCCGAGGAATGATGATGACAAGCCGAGATCGTAAGCTTCGCCTTCCTGTATCCAGTAGTTGATGATGGCGGTGCCACTGTCCGAAGGCTGGCGTACTGCCAGTTTTCCAGACAGTTGCCAGTGATCAAACCGCCTGAGCTTGGTGGAGCGGTCCTGCCAGTCAGCTGGAGGTTGGTCGGTCATGCCCTCGGGCAGTGGCTCCAATTGAATGGTGGTACAGGCGCTCAGGCTGGCAATCAGAATCAGGGCTGCCCAAATGCGAATAGCCTGCCCCATCATTGGTCACCGTTGTTGGTCAGCCGCTCAATGGTCTCACGTAAAACAGCGTGATCCGGATCCTGCTCAAGCCCTTCTTTCCAGACAATTTGGGCCTGCTCTTCGGCACCGTTCATCCACAATGCTTCGCCATAGTGGGCAGCGACTTCCGGATCCGGAAAGGCGGCCCAGGCGCGAGACAGGTAATCCAGCGCAGGCTCGAGTTGGCCTTCCTGGAACAGAACCCATCCCATGCTATCGAGAATGGCGGGGTTTTCCGGGTCGAGCGCGAGAGCCTGTTCGATGTAGCTGCGGGCTTCCTTCATCCGGTCCGTACGAGTTGTGAGTATGTACCCCAGGGCGTTGAGTGCGACGGCGTTGTCGGGGTTGTCTTCAACAATCTGCTTGAGATCTTCTTCGGCTTTGTCCGGCTGATCCAGAGCATCGAACAGCATGGCTCGCGCATAACGTATCTGAAGGTTCTCAGGGAACTCCTCAAGTGCGCTGGAGCCCGCTTGGAGTGCCTCTTGCTGCAGCCTTTGGTCGAGCAGAAGATTTACCTCCAGTAGCCAGTAATTTTCTGCCCGCTCCGGGTTGGTGCTGCGCAGAGAACGAATGTTGTCCCGAGCCTCCTCGAGCCTGCCTTCTGCGGCCAGCAATGCGCTGGCCCGGGCGAGAGCGGGCAGGTAATAGTTGCCCTGTTCCACGCTCTGGTAGTAACCGATGGCTTGCACTGCGTTGCCGGCCTCATCTTCAATTCGGCCCAGATAATAACTTGCTTCGCTGGTGTGGTGACCCTGTTCGATAAGTCGCGTGAGTTCTTCCTTTGCGAGTTCAAGCTGTCCGTTTTCCAGAGCTACAAGCGCGTGTGATAGTCGCAGCCCGGAGTTGTCGGGGTAGCGATCTGACAGGCGGCTAAACTCATCCTGAGCGGCCTGCAATTCACCTTCGCTGATCAACATGCGTCCGTAGAGCGTGCCCATTTGGCGATTGGCCGGGAAGCGCCGGGTGTTTACCAAAAGGTGATCAAGGGCTTCGATTACTTCGCCGGTTTGGTACAGCAGGTCGCCCTTGAGAATGATGGCGGGCTGAAAGTTGGGTTCTTCTTCAAGCAGAGGCTCCAACCGTAGAAGCGCAGCATCAGGATCCCCTGTGATTTTTAGCAGCAGGGCAATGCTGTATTCCAGTTCCGGGGTGTCCGGATGGCGGTTTGCCATTTCTTCATACAAGGCCAGCAATTCTCGTTGCTGTTCCTGAGGGAGGTTTCCTGCCATGGCCGCAAGGCTGTCGAAATCTGCGTCGCCACCCTGGTCCAGAATCCTTTCCATATACCCCAGGGCGGATTCGAGTTCATTGCGTTTAACGGACTGTATGGCCGAAACCCGAAGTGCCTGAAGGTTTTCCGGATCTACATCAAGCCAAAGCTCTGCCAGCTGCTTTTGCGCATTGTCACCATTGAGCGACTGGGCAATGCGCATGGCCCGCTCAATAACATTTTTATCCCGGGATTGTTGCGCAGCTCTGAGGTAATTGACAAGAGTGACATCGTACCGGCCACGCTGAGCTGCAATTTCTGCCGAGAGGAGCAGGTACAGGGTTTCCGGCTCAAAATCAGCGTATTCAACCGGCAGGTCGCCGCTTGTTTGCCCGATGCCTTCCTGCTGGTTTGTGTCGATTTTCTCGTCGGCGGCCGATGTGTCCCCCGAACCGGTTATACTGGCGCAACCTGCCAGTGAGAGGCCGAACAGACAGGTAACCAAAAGCGGTGCGGATTTGTGCATGCAACTTCCCGTGATTTGTCGACTACGCATCTTGAGTAACCCGTATCACCTCTTTTTTTGAGTTGAGTCGGGTCCCGGCGGCGACCGGTTCCCTATAATGGCATAAGCTCCTGTTCTTGCCCAACCTGTCCGCACTTCCCGAAGCACGGTTGGTTTTGGGTGGCAGCTGACGGCTTGGGCCGCTAAAATGCCTGCAGAATGGCGTTCGTTTACATCGCACATCGGTAAAGGATTGTAGAACCAAGAATGGCATTGCTAACGCTGGGAATTAATCATCGCACGGCCCCTGTCGAGTTACGGGAGCGGGTTGCGTTTACGCCTGAGCGCATGTCAGAGGCGTTTGCGGAGCTGCGTGCGGCGTCTGGCGCCAGTGAGGCGGCCATTCTTTCCACCTGCAATCGCACAGAACTCTATCTCGCGGGCGACGATGATTGCGCGCCGATGGTGCTGCGCTGGCTGGCGGGCTTCCACGATCTGGATGCCGCCGAGCTTGAAGAAGTGCTTTACATCCACCGCGACGCGGATGCGGTCAGGCACATGATGCGCGTTGCTGCCGGTCTGGATTCCATGGTTCTGGGTGAGCCACAGATATTCGGCCAGTTAAAAGATGCCTACGCTCTGGCCCGGGAACACGGCGGGAGCGGCTCGTTTCTCTCTCGCATGTTTGAGCAAACCTTCTCCGTTGCCAAGCGCGTTCGTACCCAGACCGCCATCGGCGAAAACCCGGTTTCCGTCGCTTATGCCGCCGTAAACATGGCTCATCGCATTTTCGCGGATATGTCGCAGAATAAGGCGCTGCTGATTGGCGCAGGCAAAACCATCGAACTCGTCGCTCGCCACCTTGCAGATGCCGGCGTGAAGAACTTCATTGTTGCCAATCGCACGTTGGAGCGAGCTCAGGCTCTGGCAGAATCCCGAGGCGGCCGCGGCATTCTGCTTTCGGAGATTCCGGATTACCTGGCCGATGTCGATATTATTATTTCATCCACTGCCAGCCCGCTGCCTATTCTCGGCAAAGGCGCGGTGGAGCGCTCTCTGAAGAAACGCAAGCATCGGCCGTTTTTCATGGTGGATATTGCTGTGCCCAGGGATATCGAGCCCGAAGTGGCTTCCCTGGCGGATGTGTATCTTTATACCGTTGATGACTTGCGCCAGGTGATCGAAGAAAATATTCGTACCCGTGAGGGTGCTGCCCGTGAAGCGGAAAATCTCATAACAGCTGGCGTGCAGGAGTTTCTCAGCCAGCTCCGCGCACTGGATGCGGTTTCCACACTGAAACAGTTCCGGCAGCGTGCGGAAGTGTTACGAGACATAGAAACCGAAAAAGCCCTGCGCGCTTTGCGCAATGGCGGCGATCCCGAAACAGCGTTGCGCAGTCTAGCGCGAGGCCTTACAAACAAACTCCTGCACGAACCTTCTATACAGGTTCGCAAGGCCACCACCGAAGGGCGTGCTGAGGTGACTGAGTGGCTGAGAGAGCTGCATCAGCTCGATGTGTTGGACGCAGACGCGACGACCACCCCGGAAAAAATATGAAACCATCGATACAGTCCCGCCTCGAGCAGCTTGTAGAGCGCTACGAGGAGGTGAGTGCTTTGCTCAGCGATCCCGCCACAATCGCACACCAGGACAAGTTTCGGGAATTATCCCGGGAGTATTCCGAGATTGAGCCTGTGGTGCAGTGCTTTCAGGCTTGGAAGCACTCTCTGGACGATATCAGTGAGGCAAAAGAACTCGCGAAAGACGGCGATGCCGACATGCGGGAGATGGCCGCAGAAGAACTTGAAATTGCCGAGCAGAAAACCGAAGAGCTGGATGAAGAACTGCAGCGCTTGATGCTGCCTAAAGATCCGAATGACGGCAAAAACGTGTTTCTGGAAATCCGCGCGGGAACTGGCGGTGATGAAGCCGCAATTTTTGCCGGAGATCTGTTCCGCATGTACAGTCGTTACGCCGAGCGCCGGCGCTGGCAGATTGAAGTGCTCAGCGAGAACGAAGGTGAGCATGGCGGTTATAAGGAAGTCATTGCCCGGGTTGCGGGCGACGCTGTATACGGCGCATTGAAATTCGAATCCGGTGCGCACCGGGTTCAGCGGGTGCCGGAGACCGAATCCCAGGGCCGCATTCACACCTCTGCCTGTACCGTTGCCGTTATGCCAGAGGCCGATGAAGCCGAGGCGATCGAGATCAACAAAGCTGACTTGCGCGTGGATACCTTCCGCTCCTCGGGTGCGGGCGGTCAGCACGTTAACAAAACCGATTCCGCCATCCGGATTACCCACCTGCCAACCGGTATCGTGGTGGAGTGTCAGGAAGAGCGCTCACAACATAAAAACCGCGCCAAGGCCATGAGCTTTCTGGCTTCACGGTTGAATAATGCGGAAACTGAGCGGCAGCAGAAATCCATGGCCGAGACCCGCAAAAGCCTGGTGGGTAGCGGCGATCGCTCTGAGCGTATTCGTACGTACAATTTCCCCCAGGGCCGGGTAACCGACCATCGCATCAACCTCACGCTTTACAAGCTTGATGATGTCATTGCGGGTGATCTGGATTCCGTGGTTGTGCCTCTTCAACAAGAGCATCAGGCGGAGCTTCTGGCCTCGCTTTCCGATGACGAGTAAACCTTCACTGACCTGTGAGGCGCTGCTGGACGATGCGGCGCGCCGGATTGCAGGTGATTCCTCCCGGCTCGATGCCGAGTTGCTCCTTGCCCAGGTTACTGGCCTAGGCCGTTCTGCCTTCCGCGCCTTTCCCGAGCGCGAAGTGGAAGTGCGGCTGGCAATAGAATTTGAAGAGCTTGTAATGCAACGTGTGCAGGGTATGCCGGTTGCCTACCTGTTGGGTCATCAGGAGTTCTGGTCCCTTCCGTTCAAAGTAAGCAGCAGTACATTGATTCCCAGGCCGGACACCGAGTGCCTGGTAGAGCAGGCGCTGGAATTGCCCTTGCCGGACAGTGCCCGGGTTGTTGATCTTGGCACCGGCACAGGAGCCATCGCTTTGGCGCTGGCCAGCGAGCGGCCCGGCTGGGCGATCAGTGCCTGCGACCTGATGGAAGATGCGGTGGCATTGGCACAGGCAAATGCCAGCCAGCTAAAGTTACCGGTGGAGGTTTTCCAGAGCCGTTGGTTTGCCGGATTGCCCACTGGCAGTTTTGATCTGATAGTTTCCAATCCACCTTATGTCGCTTCGGGTGACCACCACCTCGATGAAGGCGATGTTCGCTTTGAGCCGGCCTCTGCACTGGTATCCGGAGCTGATGGCCTTGATGACATTCGCCTGATTGTGAGTGAAGCGCCTGCCTGGCTGAATGCCGAAGGTTGGCTGCTTCTGGAGCACGGATTCGATCAGGCCGAAGCCGTTCAAGGGCTGTTCACCACCCGAGGGTTTGCTAAGGTGGAAAGCCGGAAAGACTACGGCGGCAACGACCGCATGACCCTGGGGCAGTGGCCCCGAAAAGGAGACCTCCATGCTCAGTGATGAAGAACTCCTGCGCTTCAGCCGTCAGATTTTGATGCCCCGCTTTGATATTGCGGGGCAGCAGGCACTGAAGTCCGCCCGCGTTGTGATAGTAGGGTCTGGTGGCCTCGGTTGCCCGGTTGCGCTTTATTTGGGGGCGGCCGGTGTTGGCCACATAACGTTGGTAGATGATGACGTTATTGAACTGGCCAACCTGCAGCGCCAGATCGCATTTGAGACGGCTCAAATTGGCGAGTCCAAAGCGGAAACCCTGGCCGCGCGAGTACGCAGTATCAATCCGGCAGTGTCTATTTCTGTGGTTAACCGCCGCCTTGAACTGAACGACTTTGACCGCGAAGTAGCCGAAGTCAGCCTGGCACTGGATTGCTCGGATAACTTCAGCACCCGATTCGCCTTGAACCGCGCTTGTGTAGCCGCCGGCGTTCCGTTGATCTCTGGCGCAGCTATCCGGGGTGAAGGCCAACTCAGTGTTTACGATAGCCGGAATCCCGAATCCCCTTGTTACCACTGTCTGTATCCCGAGCAGGGCAACGAAGACCTGACCTGTTCTGAAGCCGGCGTGATCGCCCCGCTCGTTGGTATGATCGGTTCGGCCCAGGCGATGGAAGCTATCAAAGTAATTTCCGGAGTTGGCAGACCCCTTGTGGGTCGGTTACTGCTTCTGGATGCCTGGGAAATGCAGTGGCGTGAAATGAAGCTTAACAAGGATCCTGATTGTCCGGTTTGTGGGTCTGAGCACGTCTGATCGAAGCAGGAGCGGCAGGCAGACATCGCCAAAACACGCTGTGAATACTTCCCTGTGCGCTCGGCTCCGCCATCCATGGCTCCGCACGGTTTTGGCGATGTCTGCCTGCCGCACCTGCTTCTACATTTGTTCCGCGTTCTAGCCTTTCAGCGCCTGAAACTTCGCTATTGCCTCTTTTCTACTTTCCTTCAAATCAATGATCGGCCTTGGGTATCCACCCGGAATCACGCCGCCCTTGGACGGATCGTGGATGCGCTTGTTATCCAGCTTTGCCAACTCAGGCACCCACTCGCGGATAAACTCACCTTTCGGATCGAAACGCTCGCTTTGAGTCACCGGGTTGAACACACGGAAGTAAGGCGCCGCGTCGGTGCCTGTAGAGGCGCTCCACTGCCAGCCGCCGTTGTTGGAGGCCAGAAAACCATCCACCAGTTTTGACATGAAATAAGCCTCGCCCAGCCGCCAGTCGATGAACAGGTTTTTGGTCAGAAACATCGCCGTAACCATACGCAGCCGGTTGTGCATCCAGCCGGTCTGGTTGAGTTGGCGCATGGCGGCATCTACCAAGGGGATGCCGGTGTTGCCGGATTTCCAGGCTTCGAAGTGCTCGCCGGGATCGTTCCATTGCAGCGCTTCGGTTTCCGGTTTGAAGGCGCGATGCATGCTCACTCGGGGGCAGTGGTACAAGGTGTGTATGTAGAAATCCCGCCAGGCGATTTCGTTAATCCAGGTCACCAGGCCTTCCTGGTTGCCTCCCATGCCTTGCGCTTGTCGCCCGGCGACCAGGCATTGGCGGCCTGAGAGCACACCATTGGCCAGATAGGGTGAAAGCTGGCTTGTGCTATCAAGAGCAGGGAAGTCTCTATGCTCTTTGTACGCGCGGCCGTGTTCGCTGAGGAAACACTCTAGCTGCGAGTGCGCTGCATCTTCTCCGGTTTCTACCAATGCTGGCGGGGCATTTTCAAAACCATCGGGAATGCTTGTAATGCGTTCCGGCTGAATGGCATCGCCCCGGGCCTTGGGTACTGGGTAAAGTGTTGGCTGGGTTGCATCAATCCAGGTGCGCCAGCGGCGGGAAAAGGGGGTGAATACGGAGTAGGGTTCGCCCTGGCCGGTCAGTATTTCACCCACCGGCGCCACGGTCTGGTCGCGATATTTGCAGGTAGTGATGCCCAATTCATCAAAGCGGTGCTTCACGGCTTTGTCGCGCTTGCGTTCGTTAACGCCATATTCTTCGTTGAAGTGAAGCTGGCGGACGCCGAGGTCCTGGCAGTGGGCTTCAAGCGCTGAAATGCTGTCGCTGAAGTCCTCAGCTTCTATAAAACAAAGCGGTATGCCGAGTTTTGCCAGTTCCTGGGCCAGGGCATTGGCATGGGCAACCACAAACTGAACCCTGGCTGGCGACCAGTCGTGCTCCTGCCATTGTGCTGGCGTGAGGATGAAACAGGCGCGAACGTCTGTGTTGCCTCCCGGTTTATCCGATTCTTTGCAGGCTGCGGTAAGGGCCGGATTGTCGGCGATTCGCAAGTCGTTTCTGAACCATACCAGTTGCGTCATTGTCTGTTCCGTATAGGGTTCGGGCTTTGAATGTAAGGGTAATTACATCGCTCTGTGGTAATAAAATCACATAGTTGGATATTCGCCCGGGGTCACTGATTGGATTATAGTTGTCGCAACTTTACCAGCCGTATTCGTGGGAGATTTACAGCGTTTATGGATATCGAAACCGAAAGCCGGCGTGACGGTGTCTGGGCTCAACCGTATGAGTTTGTGACCGGCCAAACCCAGCACCACAAGCTTGGGCACGTTCGGCTGTGGGTCACTTTGCTGGAAAAAGAATGGCAGGTGCGTACGGAAACCCGGGAGCCAGAGACAGATCCCGTGGGCTGGACAGAATCCACAGGCCATCGGTTGCCTCCTGAAAGCGAGTCCCTGAAGCGGTTTGTCCGGGACGGGAATTCCTCCACGGTAACCTTCATACCGGCGGTGGCCAATCTTCCAACGGTGATTCGTCCTTACCACCCGCTGACCATTCCCGCGGGCACTCGTTGCACGATTTACGTAGGAACGGTTGTCTGGATGAAAATCTGTACCGGACAAAACCAGACCCTTCTCACAGAAGTTCCTCTGGCGGTGCCATCGCTTACCTGGGTGGGCAGAAATACGATGGAGGGTGAGTTGTGCTACGCGTCGTCAAACTTTGGCCGCCTGGTACTTGAGGCCGTGCCGAAACGTGCATGGCGGGCGGTGACTCCGGTCACGATTATTAATCGCAGGACCGAGCCTTTGCTGTTGGAGCGCTTCAGCCTGCCTACGCCGTTATTGTCATTGCATCAGAACGATCGCGGAGAGCTTTGGACACCGGGAGTGGTTGTGGAAGTGGCAACGGATATGAACTCCGCGAGTTTGCATGTGGATGAAGGGTTGCTTGTTGCTGCAGGCCCTTGCAAGAAAGTGGCGCCGGCCCGTGAAAAGACTGCCAAAGGGCGTCTGGTGCGCGCTATCGACCGGGTGTTTGGTTAATGCACATTCTGTGGAGTAACGATTGTGGCTGAAGAGCTGAAAACAGGTGCATTGAGCGTGTTTTCCGACATAGCCTGGGGGCAGTGGATCAGCTCCGGCTTTTTGCTGGTGCTCGGCATCGTGCTTGCGTCATTGGCTGCGCGCAGTGTGTCAAAGGTAATGGCGAAGCGCAGTTCCCGGCACCACACAGTCATGGTTCGGCGGCTGGTTTTTTATGTCATTTTTATTCTTTTTGGTATGGCAGCGCTGAGGGAAGCCGGATTTTCGCTGGACGTCGTGCTGGGTGCGGCCGGTATTCTGACCGTCGCCATCGGTTTTGCGTCGCAAACGTCTGCGTCCAACATGATCAGCGGTCTGTTCCTGCTTGTTGAAAAGCCCTTTGAAATCGGTGACTTCATTGAAGTGGAAACTATCATGGGCGAAGTGGTGGGAATCGACATGCTCAGTGTCAAGCTGCGAACCAGAGATAACCTGTATGTGCGCATTCCTAACGAAACCCTGATCAAGACGCCGGTTGTTAACCGCTCACGTTTTCCCATTCGCAGGATCGACCTTCAGGTTGGGATTGCCTATGCTGAAGACGCACAGAAGGTAGAAGCCCTGTTGCTGGAGCTGGCGGAAAAGAACCCTGCCTGCCTTGAAGAGCCAAAAGCGTTTGTATTGGTAACCGCTTTTGGCCCTTCGTCGGTGGATTTGCAGTTTTCCTTCTGGGTGCCAAAAGACAAGGTACTCGAGAGCAAAAGCGGTATGCTCGTTGCTGTAAAGAAAACTCTGGACAGGGCTGGCATAGAAATACCCTTCCCGCATACCAGTATCTATGCCGGCAGTCATTCCGAGCCCTTCCGTGTACAGCTTATGGCGCCGGAAAAAGCCATCGAAAAGGAACCGTTGGATGTCGACAAAGACAGCTGAAGCTATCAAAACCATTGAGCCGACACCTGCTGACAACAAACTCAGCCTTGGCTGGCGGGAGTGGGTGGCATTACCTGATCTGGATATAGGCCGCATCAAGGCGAAGGTGGATACCGGAGCGCGTACCTCCTGCCTGCACACGTTTCGCACGGAACCCTACACAAAGGATGGCGAGCGCCGGGTTCGGTTCTGGGTGCATCCGGTTCAGAATGATATGCACCACGTGGTGGAGTGTGATGCCCGTGTTCTCGATGAGCGTGATGTATCGGATTCAGGCGGCCACAAGGAACTGCGGCTGGTCATTGAGACCACTCTTGTCGTTGGCGGCCAAAGCTGGCCCGTTGAAATGACCCTGACAAACCGGGACACCATGCGGTTTCGCATGCTGATCGGTCGTACCGCCATGGCGGGCCGCACGATGGTTTATCCCGAAGCTTCCTATCTCGCCGGGGAACCGGCTTTAAGGTCTGAAAAATGAAAATTGCTGTTCTTTCGCGCAACCGGCATTTGTACTCTACCCGTCGTCTGGTGGAAGAAGGTGTCAATCGTGGTCATGAAGTGAAGGTTATCGATTGCCTGCACTGCTCCATGAATATTACGTCTGCCAATCCACGGATTCATTATCACGAAGAAGTGCTGGAAAACTTTGACGTTGTGATCCCCCGTATCGGAGCGTCCGTTACCTTCTATGGCACAGCGGTTCTGCGCCAGTTCGAAATGATGGGAACCTTCCCGGTGAACGAGTCTGTTGCCATCACCCGTTCCCGGGACAAACTGCGCTCCCTGCAGTTGCTTGCCCGCAAAGGCGTCGGCATGCCCATTACCGGTTTTGCCAACAAACCGGATAACGTGCCGGAGCTGCTGAAAATGGTGGGCGGTGCGCCGGTTGTTATCAAGCTGCTGCAAGGCACTCAGGGCATTGGCGTAGTGCTGGCGGAAACCCGCACAGCGGCGGAGAGCGTGATTGAGGCCTTCATGGGCCTCAAAGCCGACATTCTTGTGCAGGAGTTCATCAAGGAAGCCGGCGGCGCCGACATTCGTTGTTTTGTTATTGGCGACAAGGTGATTGCGGCCATGAAACGACAGGGTGCCGAGGGCGAGTTTCGCTCCAACCTGCACCGTGGTGGCAGTGCGTCTCTGGTTCGTATTACGCCGGAAGAGCGAAAAACAGCCATTACCGCAGCCAAGTCCATGGGCCTGAACGTGGCAGGTGTCGACTTGCTTCGCTCCAGCCGTGGCCCGTTGGTGATGGAAGTGAATTCTTCGCCCGGTCTGGAAGGTATTGAAAACGCCACTGGCAAGAACGTAGCGGGCATGATTGTGAACTGGATTGAAAAGAATCAGGCGCCCTGGCGCACCAAAACAAAAGGTAGAGGATAATCGATGGCGCGCGCGCCCTTTGAAATGGCCGGAGTAAAAGTTCAGGCTGGCACCCGGCAGACCATAGAAATTCCGGTAGCAAAGTTGTACACCCATACCCCCTTGCACATACCTGTGGAAATTGTGCACGGGCGCCGGGACGGCCCGGTACTGATGGTGTGCGGAGCCATACACGGTGATGAAATTGCAGGTGTGGAAATTGTGCGCCGTGTGCTCACCAATTCGGCGCTGCGCCATCTGCGCGGTACTCTGGTGGCGGTGCCTATCGTGAACATTTTCGGATTTGTGCACCGCACGCGTTATCTGCCCGACAGGCGCGACCTGAACCGCTGCTTTCCTGGCAGCGAAAGAGGCTCTCTTGGTGGGCGTATTGCGTATCTTTTGCGTACCCAGATTATGGAGCAGGTAACGCACATCATCGATTTGCACACGGGCGCCATTCACCGCTTCAACCTGCCGCAGGTTCGGGCGGAACTGAAAAACCCGGAAACTGCCCGTATGGCAGAAGCATTTGCGGCACCGGTGATTATTGATGCAGGCCTGCGGGACGGCAGTTTGCGCGCCTACGCAGATTCTCTGGATATTCCTGTAATCACCTATGAGGGCGGCGAAGCACTGCGCTTTGACGACGTTGTAATTGGCAGTGGCGCCAAAGGCGTGATGCGAGTGATGCGGGAACTGGAAATGGTTCCTCCACGCAAAGGCCGCAGTACGACGAAAAAGCGTTCGGAAATTGCAGCCAGTTCGCAGTGGGTGAGGGCAGAGATCGATGGCATCATGCGCCCCGTTGCGCAGCTCGGGCAGAAAGTACGCAAAGGCCAGAAGCTTGCCATGGTAGCCGATCCCTTTGGTGAATCTGAAACAGCGATTATATCACCCTGCTCGGGCATCGTGATTTGTGTGAATAATCTGCCTTTGGTTAACGAAGGCGAGGCGATCTATCATATCGCGCGGTTTGACGAGCTGAACGAAGCCGAGAAAGCCATGGACTATTTTCGCAGCTCATTTGAGGCCGAAGTGAGCGAAGCCGTTGTGCCCATGCACCCCTGGGACGAACTCCAGAAATAAACCACAGGAGCCGCCATGATCTGGGATCAGACGTTTGTTGACCTGGCACCGCTGCCGCGAGGATTTCATCTGGTAAACAATGAAATCCTGGCCCAGGCGCCGGACATGACCAACTGCGAAGTGGGTTTGCTGCACCTGTTTATCCAGCACACCTCCGCTTCGCTGGCAGTCAACGAAAACGCCGACCCGGACGTGCGCGGTGACCTTGAACGCCACTTTAACGTGATGGTGCCTGAGCGGGCCCCCCACTATGAGCATGTTATGGAAGGGCCAGATGACATGCCTGCCCACATCAAGAGCATTCTTATAGGCCCGTCACTCACTCTGCCCGTGCATCACGGGCGCCTGGCGCTTGGAATATGGCAGGGCATTTATCTTTGCGAGCACCGGGACAAGGCCGGTGGCCGCCGGATTGTGGCTACGCTGCAAGGGCGTTGGTGAGCAGCTTTGGCTGCGATCACATACTGGCAATCGGTTCAACGGGGAACCATTCGGTTACACCCTCAATACGGCTGCGGTTATCGCCGATGCGTATGGGTATACTCCAGCGCTTGACCACGCCAGATCGCGTTGGGTCCTCAACCGTGTCGGCATGGGCTGCACGGGGTTCGATCCAGCCATAACTTCGACCGTTCGAAACCTTTGCCCAGCGCGCTTCGGTATCGCCCTTGCTGTCGACGAACGAAGGGGAACCCGCAGGGGCTACCATGCCCCAGGTAGGGCTATGACGATTGGCTTCGACGCCCTGGGCTGAGAAACGCAGGAAGGGCTCATCTTGCTCGCCCATCAGCGTTAACGGTGAATCGCCGCGGTAGGACAAAAAAAGCCCTGGGCGAGCACTGCCAGGCATGGCTCTTATCAGCGCCTGACCTTTCAACGCACCGACGTCCTCTACCCGTGCTTCGACGATACCAACTGCCGTGGGCACATACTCGAAACGACCGGAAATCGCGCTTTCGGTATCGCCCAGCGTGACCGGCACCGACCATTGGCCAACAAAGGCACGCTCTCCCGCATCCACTACCTGGTGGGGCAGATCGACCGCGTCTGTGCGCAACCGCAGATCGAACCAGCCCCAGTTAGGCGTCGCTTCAACGACCGTCCAGCGTGGATCGCCCGAAGCGTTCGCCGGAATCGCGCCGGGTGCCATGAGGGTGTTGGTGCGGTGAAACGCTGCGGTGCCCAAATCCCCTTCGGTGTTTTCCGGGCCAATGCGCAGAAAAAGCCGACCTGTTTCATCCTCGATGGTCAGCGACTTGCCCGTGGGATTGGAAACCAGCAGTTGGGGTGCCAGGGTTTTGCGCAGTTGCACCCGCAGTGACGACAGTTCCGCCGGCAGAGGGTCGAGCACTGCGTACACGCTGCCGTTGTCTTCATTCGAACTTCCGCCGTGGCCATGGGCGGCAAGCGCCCAAAGCAAATTGGCGGCGATGAGCGCGAAAAAAAGCCCCCCCCGAGGGGGAAGGCTAGGGTTGCAGCGACTCATCAGTTGTTGCCAGCGAGATTGGTGAAGTCGATAACCAGGCCTTGCAATGCGACTGGCAAACCATCGACGGTCTGTTTAAGCACCGAAGCACCGCCGTCGATTGCAATGCCGCCCTCGGTCAGAAGCTGCGGCGTGCCGTCACGAAGCTGGCCAAGAGTGGGTACTGCGCTAACGCCACCCGAGCTCAGGTCGAGGAGTGGATCCAACAGCGAACCGCCATTGTTGCCACTGTTGAGCAGTCCACCAAGCAGACCTCCAGCCACACCGCCATTGTTTTCGTCTTCTTGCGGCGCCGGTTCGATCTGCTGGGCGAGTGGGCCATGCGGGTTACCAGGGTCGGCCAGCACGCTCACAGGCGTGGACTTCGAAGGTAAACGCATGCCGTCTTCGGCCTTGTAGCTTACAAACAGCATATACTGGCCAGCCGGCAGAACCGCGCGGTTGCTGGTCATCTTGACCGTTACCTTGTCGCTATTGCGGCCTATGATCGGCAACGCCACGGCGCGCTGATCGCCATCAATCAGGTGGGTGGTTGCCTTGCGACGAATAAGCATGACCTGGTCAATATCTGTCCGGTCCGTGCGGATATCAAACTCACCGCCATTTGTCAGCAGGGCGACTGGCGCTTCTTCGATCGTCGGGCGATCGTCACGCGTAGCGTAGGGCGGTGTGTAGATCTCGAACGAGGGGTCACGCCCGGCGTAGTCCGCAAATCCCAGCTCATCCAGGTTGATGAACGATAGATAGGCTGTGTTGATCGGCGAGTGGCCGCCCACCAGAACCCGTCCGTCGGTCATCAGTACAGCTGTGTTGTGGTAGGTGCGCTCACGATGAGCCGAGGCCATCGGCTTCCAGGTTTCGGTTTCAATATCAAAACGTTCAGACTGGATAATCGCGCCTTCCAGCCCGGTCGCTACCACGCCGTCGCGGGTGCCGCCGGAGAACACCATAACGCTGTTGTCGGGCATCATCACGCCCGAACCGTACCAGCGTGGCTGGTTGAGTGAGCCGGTCAGGCGCGACTCATACGCCATGTCGTCGCCGTTTGTGGTAACGGTGTCGATACGCGACGAGGAAATTGGCAAATAGCCACCCGGGCTGCCAGCCGTAACATACGTTGGTACACCACCAGCCGTCAGGAACTCAGACTCGTGATAACCGCCGTTGCTGTCCGGCCGCAGTGGCAGCTGAATCGAGAAGGTTGAACCACGCATGCCGGAGCCGATGGCGCGCTCTAGTGCTCGATCGTCGACCGGGGTTTCCAGAAGTTGACCGATTGCGGCCGTTGGGTCATCCAGGGTCTGGCCGACCAGGTTACCCAGAAGTTGCTCCACCTGGTCCGGATTGATATTGGTTGGATTCAGCGTGGTGCTCAGCGCTGCCAGACCTAACTCGTTGAGCCGCAGCGGAAGACCGGCATAACCAAGATCGGTCCACTGCTTGGTGGACGGGTTATAGGTGCCGACAATGTTCCAAAGCGCCTGGTCATAGGCCTGCCCGAATGGGTTGAATGCTTGGCCGCCGGCATTGTAGAAAACGTGGCCGTTGGGCAGCAGATGCATGCGCGGGAACAGTGGCAACGAGCGTTGTGCCGCCGAGCCGTTATTGCTCCAGGTGCCGCTGTCAATATCGTAGGTTTCGGTCTGTGCGACGTTTCGGCCAGACTGAAGCGGGTCCTCAGGGTAAACCGGCTTGAGCAGTTTGGTTACGCCGCTGGCCACAAATATGTCGCTGTTGGCCAGGCTCACCAGACTTGGATACCAGCGGCCGTACTGCATGTCACCGCTCTGGCTCCAGGTGTTGGTCTCGGGATCATAGATACGTGAGGCCTTCAGGCCTTCCAGCTCCACTACGCCCACAGGCAGGCCGTCGATGCCGGGCTCCGAATAGTAGTCGGTGCCGCCGACCGCCATCATTCTGCCATCGGGGAGAAATACCACGTCGGCACAGAACAGCGCGCCGTCATTCATGTCGGTGTTGTCAGCCGTATCAAGTAGTCCGCCGGTCAGCGTGGTGCTGTCGTTGCCGTCGGGGTTGGCGCCACCGTCGTTCTGCGCCGGCTTGATCCAGGTTGGTTGGTCATTCTCGTCCAGAGTCATAACGCGCGACTGGTCGTTGACCGACACCTCGCCAAACTGGGCTATTACTGCGAGTTCCGCGTTTTCCGTACCCTCAAGCGCATTCAGATAAATGAAACGGCCATCACCCAGCACAGCAATGGTGCCTGCTGCTGGCTTGCATTGAAGGTTGCCGTCGGCTTCCTGGATGCAGCGTTCGCTGGTAGCAATCTGCTCCCCGTCTACCTGAATGGTCGGTTCGGCGAAGGGTTTACTGAAGAATCCACCGTCGCCTGTGACTTCAGAAGGTTGGCCGTCACCGGCACTTTTGCCGTTGCCGCCAAGCAATCCACCCAGTAGGCCAGCGTGTGCCGGCGTTGTCCCGACGATGGCCAGTGCCATCGCGGATGCGAAAGATACTCGAATGTAGCGCTTTGCTATGCGCATGCAACTTTCTCCTGGCATGAGCCGCCCCAAGTGCGGTTCTGCGTTTTTGTTGTATTTCCCACCCGGTATTAAAAACGGGCAGCCAACACCAGATACGCAGTGGGAGTGGAGAAAGTTGCAGCTGGTTATGTGTTTTTTCTCATCTTCAACGAAATGGCGGCTCATCAAAGCTACGCAGCTTGCGCGAATGCAGGGTGTAACGTTCAGTGCGCATCAGTTCCAGCGCGCGGATGCCGATATGCAAATGCTGGGTAACCGCACTTTCATAAAAGGCACCTGCTGCTCCGGGTAGCTTGATCTCACTGTGCAGTGGTTTGTCGGAGACGCACAGCAGAGTGCCGTAAGGCACGCGAAACCGATAACCCTGCGCGGCGATGGTGCCGCTCTCCATATCAACCGCGATGGCGCGGGCCAGGTTAATCTGCGAGCGCTCCTGCGCCCAGCGCAGCTCCCAGTTGCGATCGTCGTAAGTTAATACAGTGCCGGTGCGCAGTCGGCGCCGGAGCGTGTCACCCTCGTCGCCGGTGATCTCCGCCGCCGCCTGCTGCAGCACTTGCTGTACTTCAGCTAGCGCCGGCAGTGGAATGTTCGGTGGCAGTACACGGTCAAGAATGCCGTCTCTGCGCATATAGGCATGGGCCAGCACATAGTCACCAATGACCTGTGACTGTCGTAGCCCACCGCAGTGACCGATCATCAGCCAGCAGTGCGGGCGCATTACGGCGAGGTGATCGGTGATGTTCTTGGCGTTGGATGGCCCTACGCCAATATTGACCAGGGTAATACCTTGCCCGGGCTCCGAAGCCTTCAGGTGATAAGCTGGCATCTGGAACCGGTGCCAGACCACAGAGTCGACAATCGCCTCCATTTCATCGTCGGCCATGCCCCGCTCAATCACCACATTTCCGGGCAACACCATGCTTTGAAAGCGTGAACCGCCCTGCAGCATGTCAAGCCCGTGACGAATAAACTGGTCGACGTAGCGATGGTAGTTGGTCAGTAATATCCACGGCTGCACATGTTGCCAGTCACTGCCGGTGTAGTGCACCAGCCGGCGCAATGAAAAATCCGTGCGCGCCGCATCGAACAGAGCCAGAGGCATTTGCTCCAGCTCCTGCCAATCGTAGAGGCCATCGGCGGTGCTATCGCTGGTGGCGGACAGGTCAGTACTGGGAAATACCCGCGACAGCTCGCTGGCGGTAACGCCCGAAGCGCCCAACTCGTCGCCTTGCTCAACAACATAGGGATAGGGAATGTTGACCTGGCTCCGCCCGACAGCCACAACGACGGTGAAATCCCTCATCATATGCCCCAGCTGGCTCTCCAGATATCGCCTGAAAGCCTCGGGCTGAGTCACGGTAATAGTGTAAACACCGGGCACCTGCAGCCGCGCGTAGGCACGTATGCTGTTGGGCACTTCGCCCTGGGATTGATAGGTCAGGCGCAGTTCCGGGTAACGGAAGGTGCACTGGGAATCCTGCGGCAGTTGGCGATAATCAAGATACTGCTTCAGCGCCGCGCGCAGTGCGCTGGTGGCTTCTTCATAAAGGGTGGCAAGGCGATCAACCGCCGCTTCAGGGGTGGTTACTACAATAAAATCATCATCGCGAGATGGTGTCATGACAGGCCTCAAAGTTATTTAACAGGCTTTTACGTCCCACTGCCCTCGTTGCAACCGGTAAAGTACATGCGGCCGCAACGGGCTACGCTCGGGCAACCCGGGATGCTCAAACTCTCCACTGTAGTTCATGCCGATGCGCTCCATGACACGGCGCGATCGCCGATTGCCAACAGTGGTAAAGGAGACAATTTCAGAAAGCCCTAGCTGCTGAAACGCAACATGTAACGCACCGCGAGCAGCCTCAGATGCATAGCCTTTCCCCCAGTGAGTTGACGATAACCGCCAACCAATCTCGACACACGGAGAAAAAGGTAGCGTAGCAATAGGCACGTGTAACCCACAAAAACCAATAAAGGGCTCGGTATCCTTAACCTCTACCGCCCAGAACCCCCAACCGCGCTGCTTGATGAGCGTGCGGATTTTCTCCGCCATTTCATTGCTCGCCTGACGGCTCAGCGGCTCGGGAAAGTGCTGCATAACCCGTGGGTCTGCGTTCAGAGCTGCGAATGACTCGAAATCGCTTTTTTGCCATTGCCGTAATCTGAGCCGACTGGTCTCAAATTCGAATAGTTCTGCCATAGCGGGAGACATTTTCCTCCTGAAACCTAACGCTTTGGTTTCGCGTCGCCTACCGATCGGTGCTCGGTAGGCGTTCGGGGTAGGGCTATCAGGCCCGGAACTTACTACAGTGATTGGTTATACACTCCCTGAAACGAGGGCACCGCTTAATCAAACCGCAAGGTAGGTGGTCTCGGTCGGACTTGGTTGTTCAGCCAGTTAATGTTGAAAAAGTGGGTGATAGGGCCGGCTTCATCTTCCTCCAGAGCTGATTCAAGGTCTGAAAGCTGTGCCACCAGAGACTCCAGTCTTTCATTTGTTGGAGCTCCCAGGTATCTGATGTTCAGGAGTTCTCTCAGGGTCTCAGCTTCGGCAAGACCGATAAGGTAAACTTCACCAATGCTTTCGTTGCACAACCTGTCATACCCGGCCATGGCCGCCTCAAGACCCCTGCGACATTCCCGGACCTCAGCGAGAAATACCGAGACAACTCCGGCGGTGACGGGGCTGCCCTTCAGTTGAGCTTGCAAGGCATGCAAACGTCTGAGGTGAAGGTGAACACCAATACCCGTTGCGTAGCTTGGGAGAATAAGCCGGGCAATGTCCGGCTGTGTGTTGAGATAGGTTATGGAATTATTCAGCGACCCGTCGCCAGTTGCGTTGAACTGATCGTTGACAAAGGCAATAAGCTGTTGCTCATAGGTTGTCCCACTGCCTGAGTCATTCATTTCTGACTTGACCAGCCTGGTCAGTTCAATGAATTTGCTGGACGTGGTGAGCAAATCAACGGAAAGATCTATCGCTCTATCTCTTGTAAGTTCATCTCTGATAACCTTTTCAATAACGGCTTTTATCTGCTGAATATTGGGCGCAGCGGGAGGCTCCTGATCTTCGAAAGCCAGTAAGGCTAACCCCCCGAGAGACAAAACCAACCCCGCAGGTAATGCCCCCACTGGACCCAGTGCCGCAATACCCGTTGCGAGACCACCAATCAAGGCAGCGGCAATCAAGAAACCAGTGTTGTCAGGGGAGACGCTGCCGTGAGTGAAAATTTCATCATTTTCGCTCTGATATTCGTTCAGTACCGTTGTCCAGTCAACCAGCTTGAAATGGCGGCCATCATAGTTTGCGATGAGCGTGTGCGATGCATTATAAGGCCCGCCACGATCTGATTTTGCCGCCCAACCAACCCCTCCATTCATACCACCAGCAGACCAACTGATCATAAGGCGTTTCGATCCATGGTCGTGTTGCCATTGCGGATTCGCAGCGTTTACAGAGCCGTGTCCTCCGCTACTGAAAGACGCAATCATGAATTCGGGTGCCTTGCGGTTGTAATCGTTCCAGTCAAACAGTTTAAAGCTGAAGCTACTAACCCCTTGTCCACATTTGATCGTTAACATGGTATTCCCTTTCCTTGAGAGTCTGATTTCGCGCCAACGAACAGCCTGATCAAATGGCACTTTGATGTGGTTTTAGCCAGTGCACCGACGGTCTGACTGGGCACTCATAAGAAACATAGCCGGCAATGGTGATTCTTGCACTGAACTTACCGCATTAGCGGAGTGATGCACGGTATTCGCAACGTTGGCCTGATTGAGTAAACGCCGAGCATCTGTGAGCAAGGACTTAAGACCTAACTCGAAATGCGGGCGGTTGCAGCGGCTCAATGTTTCCGCTCATAAAGCGTCTATTAGCACTCAAGTTCAGTGTGGCGGAATTCAACCCATAGGCCTTTATTAATGGGTGAGAACGTACCCATTCCTTAGGGTTTATTTTCAGGTTTTTCAGAAAACCTTTGTTTTATGGCCGTTTTTTAATCTGGCCTGCTCCTTGCTACTTCTTTTGCATCGCAGCCCTTCCGGGCTTCGTCGAGCACCCAATAAACAAAATGAACCAGGGAGCATTCTCTATGAAGACCCAAGCCATTATGGCGGCGGCATTCGCCTCTACTCTTATTGTTGCTAGTCCTGTTATTGCCCAGGATCGGGCCGGATGGCCGGATAACTTTACCGTGGGAACGGCCAGCCAGGGCGGTACTTACTTCGCCTATGGTTCAGGCTGGGCTAACTTTGTTGCGGAAAACCTGGGTGTTTCCGGAGGTGCTGAAATCACCGGAGGCCCTATGCAGAACATGGCATTGGTACATACCGGTGATCTCAAATTTGGCTTGACCACCATGGGTCCGGCTCGTGAATCCATGGAAGGCAACAGCCCTCTGGCTCCAGGCATGAAGATGGACAACGTTTGTGCCATGTTCCCCATGTATGAGACGCCTTTCTCGGTGACTGCGCTTAGCAGCTCCGGTATCACTTCTATTTCCGACATTCCGGATGGTGCCACTATCGGTTTTGGCCCGGCGGGCTCAACGTCTGACACCTATTTCCCGCGCATGATGGAAACCTTGGGTGTGGACTTCAAGCGCCGTAACGGCAGCTGGTCTGATCTTGGTGGTCAGCTACAGGATGGCCTGATTGATGTTGTGGCTTTTGCTGCAGGCATTCCGATTCCGGCTGTGAGCCAGCTGGAAGTTCAGACCGATGTAAACATCATTGGCATGACCGATGAGGAAGCAAAGAAGGTTACTGATAACTTCCCGGTATCTGAATTCATTATTCCGGCAAGCACCTATCAGTCTCTGGACAAGCCGTCGCGTGTGGTTTCCATGTGGAACTTTGCCATGGTGAATTGCGATGTGCCTGAAAGCTTTGTGTATGAAATCACCAAACTGACCATGGAGCAGAACGAAAGAATGGTCTCCATCCACAAGGCCGCCCGTAACTCGGTTCCCGAGAATTACAAAAAGAACAACGTTCTGCCCTGGCATGCCGGTGCAGCTCGCTGGTTCAACGAGAACGGTTACACCATCGAAGAAAGCAAGATCAAGTAGCACTCAAGCAAAGCCAGTTGATCTGAATGCTTGAAAGAAGGGGGCCGCAAGGCCCCTGAACAATAGCCGGCAGTTAGCCGGCTCCGATTTGCCTGCAGGCAGGATACCCAATGACACTTGAACGAGACCCCAAAGATTTTTCCGACGTGGAGGTGGGCGAAGACCACGTGCTTGCCCACGATGTGGACCAGGAACCTGTAGAGGCAAATCGCAGGCTGTTTGAAGGCAGCATGATGAAGTTTGTTTCTTTGCTCGCGATTGTTTACTCATCCTTCCATCTCTATGTGCTGAACATCGCACCTCTGGAAACCTGGTCGTTCAGGATCGTGCACATTGCCGGGGCGCTTGTTCTGGGTTTTGTTCTGTTTGCCGGGGCCCGTTTTGTTTCTGCCGAAGAAGGCTCTGCGCGCCATCGCTGGACTACGTGGATAGGCGCCGCTGCGCTTTTACCGGCATTTTACGTGCTGTATCAGACGTTTTCGTTCTGGCAGATGGTCCAGAACGGCGCCATGCGAATTCCCGTTGAACTGGAAACCTGGCATTTTGGCTGGCCCCTGCTGGCGGTAACGGCTGTAGGCATTGTGTTGAGCTGGTTCCATCAGCGTGAACGCTCGCGTTTCAGCGTGCCGGATCTAGTGTTGATTGTATGCTCGATCGCCGTCGCGGCTTACTTTCTGGTGGCTTACAACACCGCCATGCGCATGTCGACGGGCACCTCGTTTGCGCCGGTGGGCATATCCTTTGCCGCCGTTGCGGGCACAGCGCTGATTATGGAGCTTACCCGCCGGGTCGCCGGCCTGGCGCTGGTAATCATTGGGCTGGTGTTTCTGGTGTATGTGTTTGCCGGGCCATATCTGCCGGGCTTTCTGGGCTATCCGGGGCTGTCTGTACAGCGTTTTTTCAGTCAGGTTTATACCGATGCCGGTATTCTTGGGCCCACCACGGCGGTGTCGTCCACGTACATTATTCTGTTCATCATTTTTGCCGCGTTTTTGCAGGCCTCAAAAGTGGGTGATTACTTCGTAAACTTCGCGTTTGCGGCGGCCGGGCGTTCACGGGGTGGTCCCGCCAAGGTGTCCATTTTTGCCTCCGGCCTGATGGGTATGATCAACGGCACCAGCGCCGGCAACGTGGTATCTACCGGGTCGCTGACTATCCCGCTGATGAAAAAAGTGGGTTACAGCAAAAAATCCGCCGGCGCCGTGGAAGCGGCGGCCTCTACCGGTGGCCAGATCATGCCTCCGATTATGGGGGCAGGTGCCTTCATCATGGCCGAGATTACCGGTATTCCGTATACCGAGATCGCCATCGCGGCCATTATTCCTGCAATTCTGTATTTCGCGTCTGTTTACTTCATGGTCGATTTTGAAGCTGCAAAAACCGGTATGCGTGGCATGCGGGAAGACGAGCTGCCAAAACTGCGCACCATGGTTAAACAGTGCTACCTGTTTATACCGATCATCATTCTGGTGGTGGCGTTGTTTATGGGGTATTCGGTGATACGGGCCGGTACTCTCGCCATGGTGTCTGCAGCGGTTGTCAGCTGGTTCTCGCCGAACAAGATGGGTGTTCGCGCGGTTCTGCATGCGTTGGAAATTGCCTCGTACATGGCCATACAGATTATCGTGGTGTGTGCGGCGGCAGGCGTTATCGTTGGTGTGATTTCCCTGACCGGTGTCGGTGCCCGCTTCTCGGTTCTGTTACTTGATGTGGCAGAGGCCAGCCAGCTTCTGGCACTGATCTTCGCCATGTTCATCTCCATTCTTCTGGGTATGGGAATGCCGACAACGGCCGCCTATGCCGTTGCCGCTTCGGTGGTCGCGCCGGGCCTGGTGCAGCTGGGTATTGAGCCGCTGACGGCGCACTTCTTCGTGTTCTATTTTGCGGTGGTTTCTGCCATTACGCCGCCGGTTGCTTTGGCATCTTATGCTGCCGCAGGGATCTCCGGTGCCAACGCTATGGAAACCTCGGTAGCCTCTTTCCGGATTGGTATTGCGGCGTTCATCGTACCCTTCATGTTCTTCTACAACGGTGCGCTGTTGATGGAAGCAGGATGGATTGATATCGCCCGTGCTCTGGTCACCGCGCTCTTTGGTGTGTACATGTTGTCGGGCGGCGTAATGGGTTGGTTTGCCGATGTGTCGGCCCCCTGGCTAGCGCGTTTGATGCTGATCGGCGCTGCATTGCTGATGATTGAGGGCGGCCTGGTATCGGATCTGGCAGGTATCGCGCTTGCAGCGATGGTGTTTGTGATGCAACGGCAGCGCAAAGGGCGCGTGGCAGCGGCCTGAGTGTTCCGGCATTGGTAAGTGTGGGGAGGGCGCAGCACTGAACGTGCTTGCCCTCTTTGCGCTTGTCCTTCAAAGGGCCGGGCTATACTCTGGCGTCCTTTAACGGTGTTGCGGGAACCGGGTTATGTCCTACCGGATAGGCGCTTTTTTTGTCTTTGTGGTCACCCTAGCGGTGTCCTGGATACTGGGTGGCTGGGTTGGCTACCGGCAGGTTGAGCAGGACAGTCTTGAGGAGTCTTTCCGCTATCGCCAGCTTGTCGGGAACGAGCTTAACCGATACCTGCCTATTCCCGAACTTATGGCAGAGCACCCCTTGCTTGCCGCCGCACTGAGCTCTCCTGACGATCCCGCCATTATTCACCAGGCCAACGAACAGATGCAGCGCATGGCCACGATTGTGGGCAGTTCCGATGTTTATCTGATGGACACGTCGGGGCTTACGATTGCGGCCAATAACTACCAGCAGGCAGACAGCTTTGTAGGCCGGAATTTCGCCTTCAGGCCGTACTTTTATGAGGCGATGGAAAGCGGCCATTCGGCGGTCTACTTTGCACTTGGGCTTATGTCGGGCGTTCGGGGCCTCTACTTTTCTCACCCGGTTCGCGGGCAGGGCTCCGAGGTTCTGGGCATTGTTACGGTAAAAGTACTGGTGCATGAGCTGGAGTCTCAATGGCACCGGCCAGGTTCCTTACGCGAGGCCGAAATGGTGGTGCTGGATGAAGCTGGTGTCAGCTTCCTGGCGAGTAAGTCCCAATGGCTTTACCGGGATTTTACCGGCAATGCCGAAGACGCTCCAGGTGAGGCGTCGCGCCAGCGTTACCCGGGCCGTGACCTCAAACCGGTCGCCCTGAACTATCAGGAGAAGCCCCTTGGCTTGTCTGGCTCCTCCGAGACGTTACGCATTAGTGAGAATGGCGGTGGCCGGGAGTACCTGAGTGTTCGAACACCTTTACCCAGGCTGGACTGGACGCTGCAGGTTATGGTGAGCACTCGCTCGGTTATCTGGGCACGGCTCGGGTTTGTGGCCGGAGGCGTCGCGATCTTTTTCGGTGGTTTTCTGGCCTGGCTCTACTTGCGTGAGCGTTACCGTCGCGAAGCGGAACTGGCCCTCAGGGGCGAGCAGCTTGAGCTCAGCGTGGCGGAGCGAACGGTAGATCTGGAGCGTTCCAATCGCAAACTGCTGGACGAGATACGGGAGCGGGAGCGCACCCAGAGTGAGTTACGGGAAACCCAGCAAGAGCTTATTCAGGCAGCCAAGCTGGCGGTGCTGGGGCAGATGTCTGCGGGCCTTAATCATGAAATGAGCCAGCCCCTTACCGCCATTCAGACCTACGCAAGAAATAGCCGTCGCTTCCTGGAAAAAGGCGCCGCCGATATGGTGGATGAGAACCTCAGTGAAATCGTACTCCTTTGCGACAAGATGGCGGAGCTCACCCGGCAGTTCAAGGTTTTTGCCCGCAAGTCTGAAGGTCCGCCAACAATTGTCGATTTTCGCCTGTCGGTGGATGCGTCGCTGAAAATTATTACGGCGCAGAAGAGCAGCGCGGGTGTTGATATTAAATGGGGCCGCCCTGAGCACCCGGTTTTTTGCCATGGGGATCTGATTCGCATTGAGCAGGTGATGGTTAACTTGCTTGCCAACGCTGTGCAGGCTGTTGAAGGCCAAGCGCAACCGGAAATTACCATAGAGGTTGAGGGCAAAGAGGGGAGCTGGTGCTGTCTGGTTCGGGATAACGGCTCCGGACTACCGGCGAATACAGAGCAGATTTTTGAACCTTTCTTTACCACCAAGTCAGTCAAGCAAGGCCTCGGGCTCGGGTTGTCTATCTCAAGGCAGATTGCTGATGCCTTGGGTGGCCGGCTTACCGGTCGCAACCGCAGTGATGTATCCGGTGCGGAATTCGAATTTACCCTGAAAAAGCGGGAGGCCACGGAATGACAGAACCCTCGGTAATCTTTGTGGATGATGATCCACACATCCGTAATGCCATCGCTCAGGCGCTGACTCTCGAAGAGATGCCTGTGCGCTGTTTTGAGAGTGCCGAATCCGGCCTTGCAGCCATTACGCCGGAATACAACGGCGTGGTGCTGTGTGATTACAACATGCCGGATATGGACGGGCTTGAGATGCTGAGCGCCGTTCAGGCTCTGGACAAGACTATTCCCGTTATTATTCTGACTGGGCAGGGCGACATTAGTACGGCGGTTTCCGCCATGCAGCAGGGTGCCTATGATTTCATCGAGAAGCCGTTTAATCACGACGAGCTGATCGAACTGCTAAGGCATGCGTTGGAGAAGCGGCACCTCGCGCTGGAAAACCGTCGCCTGAAGGCCCAGCTGCGCCATCTGGCCCGGCCTGGCCCGAGGATTCTTGGCGATACACCCAGCATGCGCAAGGTGATGGATACCATCGCACCGATACTGGACATTACCGCGAACATTCTGCTGTTTGGTGAGACCGGCTCCGGCAAGGATGCTCTGGCTCGTTATATCCACGAAAGCGGACCGCGTGGCGCGCACAATTTTGTGGCGATCAACTGCGGTGCTGTTCCGGAAAACCTGATTGAAAGTGAGCTGTTTGGCCACGAAGCCGGGGCGTTTACCGGTGCGGATAAACGCCGCATTGGCAAGATCGAGCATGCCCACCGTGGTACCTTGTTCCTGGATGAAGTTGAAAGCATGCCCATGCCGCTGCAGATCAAGCTGCTCAGAGTGCTGGAAGAGCAAAAGGTCGAACGCCTGGGTAGCAATCAGGTTCAGGAACTGGATGTGCGCATTATTGCGGCTACCAAAGCCGATCTCAAAACCCTCAGTGACGAAGGCCGTTTTCGCGCGGATCTTTATTACCGGCTGAATGTGGTGAAAGTGGATATTCCGCCGTTGCGCGAGCGCAAAGAAGACATCCCGATGTTGTTTCACCACTTTGTTTTGATTGCCGCCGCTCGTTACGACCGGGAAAGCGTGCCACTGGATGCCAGCCAGGCCGCGCGGCTTATGCACCACAGCTGGCCGGGCAATGTACGTGAGTTGCGCAACCTGGCAGAGCGCTATGTGCTGCTGGGTGCAGCGGCTCTGGAGGAAGGTGAGCCGGCAGCCAAGGCCGATGTGAGTGGGCGGCGAACCCTCACCGAAATGATGGACAGCTTTGAGCATTCGGTGCTGACCAGTGCGCTCAACGCTTGCAACGGCAGTATCAAGGACACCATGGTGCAATTGGGTGTTGCCCGCAAAACGTTGTACGACAAAATGAAGAAGCACGGTCTGGATAAAGTTCAGTTTAAAGACTGACTCATGGTAAAACCATGTTTCGTATGGTGATCACCGATCGATTGATAATGGTACGAGTGTTTACACTCTGTATAAAAAATACGTAATACTCTTAGTGAAAATTTGTTCGGGTGTTCTTACTATCGCGGGTTCTTTTTCAGGGCCGGAGTTCCGGCCCATTCCCGCAATAGACAGAAGAATCGCCTGACATGAAAAATCTGACCATTCAAACACGGGTGCTGCTTCTGGCCCTGGTGCCTGTAGGTTTACTAACGGTGCTTTTGACCACGTATAACCTGAAGCAGGCCAAAGACATTGGTGATGAAGCGTTGGCCGGGTTTTACTCGGATATGGAGGCGAGCAAGCGCCAGGAACTTAAAAACTATATCGAACTTGCGCGAACCTCAATTAGTCATCTTTATAATCAGCCTGGCTCGGCTAATGATCCCGAGGTTCGAGCGCAGGCATGGGATATCCTGCGTCAGCTACGTTTCGATGACTCCGGCATTCCGGGTTATATCTTCGCCACTGACACCCGTGGCCTGACCGTTATGCATGGCGCAAATCCGGCATTAGAAGGCAAGAACCTCTGGGACGTTCAGGATCCCAACGGTACCTATCTGATCCGCGAACTGGTCAGAGTGGCCCGTAGTGGCGGTGACTATGTTTCCTATGAGTGGCGGAACGAGAGCACAGGTCAGGTTGCAGCGAAGCTTGGTTATGCAGTGATGCTTCCGAAGTGGGATATTATGATTGGTACCGGGTTTTGGGTAGATGGCCTGGAAAAACAGGTCGCTGCCATGGACAAGAAAGTCGGGGAGGCCCTCAGTAGCGCAGTAATCGGTTCAGTAACCACTTCGTTGATCGCATTGGCCATCATCGTGTTTTTAGCCTTGATTGTAGTGCGCAGCATTATCGGGCCACTTAAATCGGCGGTATCTGCCATGAATGACATCGCCAGTGGCGATGGCGACCTGACCCGTCGGTTGGAGGTAGGCGGCAAGGACGAATTGGGCCAGCTCGCGACGGCTTTCAACAGCTTTGCAGACCAGGTGCACGGGTTGGTTGAGCGGGTACTTTCGTCCACTCGCACTCTGAATGAAGCTTCTACGGAGCTGAATCAGATAATGGGGGAGGCAGAGCAGGGAGTAGAACGGCAGAAATCTGAGAGTGATCAGGTCGCGACGGCCATGAACGAGATGACCGCCGCTGCTCAGGAGGTTGCCAATAACGCCAGTGAAGCGTCTGATGCAGCGGACCAAGCCAACGTGCAGGTATGCGATGCTCAGGGGCTGGTACATCAGACCATCGATGTGATCGGTGGCTTGTCCGAGCAGGTTGAAGAGGGCGTTAAAGTTATTGAGAAGCTTGGTGCTGATTCCCGCAAGATCGACAGCGTTCTGGAGGTGATCCGTGAAATAGCTGACCAGACAAACCTGCTTGCCCTGAATGCTGCCATCGAAGCGGCACGCGCCGGCGAAGCGGGTCGGGGCTTTGCGGTTGTGGCAGATGAAGTTCGCACGCTGGCAAGCAGGACCCAAAAGAGCACTCAGGAAATCCAGGAAACCATCGAGCGGCTACAGTCCGGTGCTGGCAACGCAGTGAAGGTGATTGGTTCGATCAGTGAGCGCAGTGAGGCCGCCGTTGCGGAGACGCGCAAGGTGAATGATGCGCTGCAGAGAATCAATCAGGCGGCCGGTACGATCAACGATATGAACACCCAGATTGCCAGTGCCGCCGAGGAGCAGACCAGCGTTTCCGAGACCATCAACCAGAACGTTCACGAGATTGTTGCGATCACGGAGCAGACAGCTCAGGGGACCTATCGGGCAGGCTTGGCAACACAGCGGCTTAAGGCGCTGGCGGCAGATATGTCAGATCAGGTCAGTCGTTACCGGGTGTGAGTGCCAGAGCGTTAAAAGCCGGGGCCTTGACCCCGGCTTTTTTGGCTCTGTATCAGAGGTTGGCTTCCGCAAACTCCGCAAGCAGTGAGCGCGGCACACCTTGCAGGTGAATGTGCCCGCCGTGACCGAAGTTCTTGAAGCGTTCGGTCATGTAGGTCAGGCCAGAGCTCAGAGCACTCAGGTAGGGTGTGTCGATCTGCGCCAGGTTGCCCAGGCAGATCACCTTGGAGCCGTTACCCGCGCGGGTGATGATGGTCTTGATCTGGTGTGGAGTCAGGTTCTGGGACTCATCAATAATGATCAGGCTGTGCTGGAAGCTGCGGCCACGAATGTAGTTCATGGATTTGAAGTGCAGGGGCACCTTGCTGAGAATGTAGTCCACACTGGCGGTCATGTTCTCATCGTCTTCGTGCAGTGCTTCGAGGTTATCCACGATGGCGCCCAGCCAAGGCTCCATTTTTTCAGCCTCGGTGCCGGGCAGAAAACCGATATCCTCATCCAGGCCCTGGGTAGAGCGTGTGGTAATAATCCGCTTGTAAAGCTTGCTGGCAACGGTCATTTCAATGCAGGCCGCCAGCGCCAGAATGGTTTTACCGGAGCCGGCTGAGCCGGTGAGGTTGACCAGGTGGATATCCGGATCAAGCAGCAGGTTCAGGGCCATAGCCTGATAGATATCCCGGGGCACCAAGCCCCAGACCTCTTCGTTCATCAGATCGTGCTGGTGCAAATCCCGGATGACCACCTGAGTGTCGGTGATATTGACTGCTCTGCCGATAAAGCCCTGTTCATCAAGCACAAACTCGTTGATGTTGAGTTTTGCCAACTCGCCTTCGCGTTTGAGGATATGTTCGGTTACCCCCTCGCGCTGCTGGGTTTCCACTTTGGCAATGGTGTCCCAGAAGGAGTTCGGGAACTCGATATAGCCTTTTGGAAGCAGGTCAATGTCATCAACCAACTGGTCGTTTTGGTAGTCCTGGGCCTCGACACCAAAGCCACGGGCTTTCAAGCGCATGTTGATGTCTTTACTGACCAGTATGATATCCCGGGACTTGTGCCGTTCCTGAAGCGCAGCGAGGGTGTTGATGATCTTGTTGTCGTTCAGGTGCTCGGGCAGTGAGTGGTTGCCGGTGTGCTCGGTGCTCATCAATATGGAGAGCGTGCCCAGGGGCTTCGCCATCTTGGCCCGAACGATGGGTACACCTTTTTCAATATCCTTGGGGCTCGCGTCACCAAGTAGCCGGTCGATGGTGCGGATTGCCTGGCGACAATCAGCCGCGACACTCTGCTTACCGGATTTCAGGCCGTCGAGTTCTTCAAGGACGGTCATCGGGATGATGACATCGTGTTCTTCAAAGTTGAGGAGGGCGTTCGGGTCGTGGATCAGGACGTTGGTATCGAGGACGTACATTGTTTTTTGAGCTTTCGGTGCACTTTCCGGTGTTCTGGGCATAGGGGGCGCTACCTCTGTGATGGTTCAGCTGTTACTGGCGCAGCGTTTCGTAAGCTCCTCATTCGAGACGACTTTCAGCATATCATATGTCGTTACAATGCCGGTTATCTTTGCATCCCGGGTGACAAAAATCCGGTGCAGATGCTCGCTCATCATGATGTTGGCAATGTCGCGCACCGGCGTTGTTTCGTCAACCGATAATACGATGGGCGTCATGATATCCCTGACTTCTACCGGCACTTTGCCCATTTCCTCAAAAAGCACCAAGCGTAAACGCCTTGCTTCCTGTTGGTCTTCCACGGTGAGTTCATTGCCGGGCTCGGATCGCTTGGCATTCCAGCGGAATTCTGTGATGTCTTTGAGTGTGGCAATGCCAACAATGTCACCGGATTCATCCGTAACAGGGCTGCCGGTAATTTCGTTGTCGGTGAGAAAGCGGGCCAGGCGATCCATAGTCCAGGATTGCGGTACCGCCTTGATGCTGGGTGTCATTATCTCGCGAGCAAGCACGGTCATCGGATGTTTTCTGCCTTATGAATCTTTTCCCCAGAGCTTAGCGCTTCGCACTCTGCCCGTCACCCCTCAGTTGCCGTCAGGTTGCCTTACATTAACCAGGCGGCCATCTGCGTCATATACCAGGCTGAAGCCCTGATAGCGCTCTTGGGCAGATACCCGTTCCAACGTTTCCATGGACCTCACCGGTATATCAATCAGAAGCGTGTTTACAAGCCATCCCGGCAGTGCGCCGTTCGGGTCTGTGTGTTGTAGCCAGATCATTCGGGTTTTGGTGCCTTCGGGGATAAACCGGTACAGGGTGTCTGAGCGATCAACCCTTATCCGGTTGCTGATTTCTGCCCGTTTGCCGGGGGTGGCGCTCATCTCCATGATGATTTCACCGGCAGACTCGTTACCGCGTGTGCGGATATTCAGAACATAATCACGATCTGTTACCGGCCACGGCATGTCATTAACAGAGTAGGCATAGCGATCATGAAAGCTGTTTTTGCCCACGCCGTAGGATTCGGAGCAGTTCAGCACCCACTCAATACAGGATGCCGGATCCACCATGACAGCCATTATGGCTTCGATGGGGGCGTCGAGCAGAGCCTCTGCTTTGAATGCCTGAAAACTGGAGTCGCTTTGCTCCATGGTGTATACACGAATATCGCCGGTTTCCTTGCGCAGGCTCCATGCCTCGCTGTCTTCGGTCGGCAGTGCCGCGCGGGCGGTGGCAGCTGCTATCGCAGAAACCAGCAGGGCGCAAATCACACCGCTGATGACTGAGGCCCAGCCTTTCAATCCATGGGCTTCGGTCTTTCTCATAAGCTACACTTCCTTGGCGATAAGGAGGCCGAGTCTAACATGAGGCGTTGGGCGTTATGTCTCCTGAACCAGGGGATTGTGAACCAGGTAGCGGCCCGGTGAAGCAGTTCGTAAAATTGGCCCGATCTGACGATAACAATGACCAACACAAAACTGATTGATGCAAAGGGGCGCATCTCACCGGGTGTGCTTGACCGGCCCGTAGATGAAATAAACTATCTGGATTACGACTTGCGAACCGTGATGGATCGCCCGCGTTCGGAGCTGGCCCGGCGGTGGGGCTTCAACCAGTTTCAGTTCGTCAGCGCGACGGGACCTGGGTGGGTGTTTGGCCTGGCTATTGTAGATTTGAAATTGATGGGAAGTGGTTTTTTCTATCTTTACGATTTCGCCTCCAGACAAATGCTGGAACACAGTTTCATGAGCCCGTTGGCGCTGGGCACCCGGATTGAGCCCTATCCAGAACATGGGGCAGCCTCCTTTACTAAAGGTGAGGTTATCATGCGCATTCTGCCTTTTGCCGGGGGCAGGAGTATCTCTGTATCCGCGCCTGGCGGTATCCGCGTGGAGCTAACGCTGAAAGAGGATAATGATCCTCTGCGTCTGCTTTGCCCGGCGGGCTACAACGGTTGGGTGTTTACCCGAAAGTCGGCGGGCCTGCCGGTGGAGGGTGAGGTCCGCTGGGACCATCGCCTCTGGCGGTGTGATGAGACCACCCGTGGTGCAATTGACTGGAGTTGCGGCTTCATGCGCCGTGAAACCGCCTGGAACTGGGCAAGCCTGGCCGGCCGTTTAACGGATGGCCGTTCCATAGGCATTAACCTGGCCGCCGGTGTTAATGAAACCGGCATGACAGAAAATGCGCTCTGGCTGGATGGACAATGCCAGAAGCTCGGTGCTGCCCGGTTTCACTTTGATCGTTATCATCCCGGAGGCGACTGGCATGTGAGCACCGAAGATGGCCGGGTTGATCTGCACTTTGAGCCCGCAGCCGCAAGGAAAGAAAAGCTCAACGCGGGGATTATGGCGTCCAATTTCCGGCAGTATGTTGGTACCTTTAATGGAATCATTACTGATGAGGGAGGCGAAAAGATTGCTATTCAGGGCTTGAAGGGGTTGGCCGAGGACCATTTCGCCCGGTGGTAATGGCCAAGTCTCAGTGAAGGGCACCTGCCTGTACAGAACCGGGCAGGTGCTTTTTTTCATGTCAGGCGGTCTGGCCTGAGCTGGCTTCAGCGTTCCGGCAGCGTTACGTTCAACTCCAGAACGGAGCAACTGCCGTTGCGGTCAACTTCTACCTGGACCATATCATCACTGATCTGGACATATTTGCGGATCACCGCCAACAGTTCCTGCTGCAATTGCGGCAGATAGTCGGGCTGGTCGCGCTGGCCGCGCTCGTGGGCCACAATAATCTGCAGCCGTTCTTTTGCCACATTGGCGGAGCCGGTCTTTTTGCCTCTGAAATAATCGAGGAAACTCATCCGTCAGCCTCCTTTGAACATCCGTGAGAAGAAGCCTTTTTTCTGGTTGGTCATGAAGCGCTGTTCACGCTCCTCACCCAGAAGGCGTGCAACTGCGTCATCGTAAGCCTGGCCGGCATCGCTTTCGGCTTCCAGAATAACCGGCAACCCCTGGTTTGAGGAGTTGAGAACAATCTGGCTTTCCGGGATAACGCCCAGCAACGGAATGGCGAGAATCTCTTCGACATCCCCTACAGAAAGCATTTCGCCCCGCGCAACCCGGTCCGGGTTATAACGGGTCAGTAGCAGATGCTCTTTGACCGGTTCCTGGCCCATTTCAGCGCGCCGGGACTTACTTTGCAGAATGCCAAGAATCCGGTCGGAGTCCCGAACAGAGGAAACTTCCGGGTTGGTTACGACAATGGCTTCATCTGCATAGTACAAAGCCATCATCGCGCCGTGCTCGATACCGGCAGGCGAGTCGCAAATGATGTAGTCGAATGTTTCGGAGAGTTCGTTGATGACTTTCTCAACGCCCTCTTTGGTGAGAGCTTCCTTTTCCTTCGTCTGGGAGGTTGGGAGGATATAGAGCGTATCGACCCGTTTGTCCCGGATTAGCGCCTGGCTCAACGATGCTTCGCCTTGTATGACATTTACGAAGTCATACACTACACGGCGTTCGCAGTTCATGATCAGGTCCAGGTTGCGCAAGCCAACGTCGAAGTCAATCACGACCGTTTTGTGGCCACGTTTGGCAATCCCGGTGCTGATGGAGGCGCTGGTGGTGGTTTTACCGACGCCGCCCTTTCCTGAGGTAACGACAATGATTCTAGCCAAGGTTCAATTCCTGTGTCTCGGTGGATTCGTCGTGTCTGCCGGTTAAACCGGTCAAATTATTAGGCTTGATTCCGGTGTCAGGCCTTATCCAGTGGCGTTACCACCAGCAAGTCGTCCCTGAGCTGAATCTGCACAGCGCTTTTCCAGCCACTATCCTGAAGATCTTCGGAGATTTTATAGTGTCCTGCGATGGACACAAGCTCTGCCTCAAGTGATTGGCAAAAGATTCTTGCAGATTCAGCTCCGTGGATGCCCGCCAAGGCCCTGCCTCGCAGTGGTCCGTAGATGTGAATGTTGCCTGCCGCCAACACTTCTGCGCCCGCCTGGACCGAAGCCAGAATAACCAGATCGCCATCGGGAGCGTGGACTTGCTGGCCTGAGCGAACCGGTTGGCTGATGATTTTGGCTGGCACAACATCCGGCGCAGCCCGAGGTGCGGGTGCTGCAGGTGGCTCTGGTGCTTTTTCAGCTGCGGCGCCAGTGTCATGGGCCCGGTCTCTCTGGCCGGTTCCAGGCATCAGGGCTAAAGCGGCTCCCCGGGCCAACCGTCGCTGATCGTCACTACCTCCGCGAACGCCAATAACATGGATATTGTTACGCCGGCAGGTGCCGATAATTTTGAAGAAATCCAGCTCACTGTCGAGGCCTTCGTACTTTTCCAGGCTGATGATAAGCGGAATATCCCGGAAAAAACCGGGGGCCTGGCTGATCTTGTCCCTCAATGTTTCTTCAAATTCGTCATTATCGAAATAGTAGAGTTCCAGAGCTGTCATGGAAACGCTGGCGCTTCTCAGCTGGAATCCCTGTTTTATCCCGGAGGTGGCGGTGTCACTCATGAGTGGGTCTCTTCCCTGGTGTCTGGCTCGGGTGGTGTTTCGCGTAGGCGCAGCGGTGGGTTTTCAAAACGGATGCCGGACCAGCCTGTACTGATGAACTGTCGGATATTGGCGTGGCTTTCATCGGCGGGGTTGTCCAGAACCTGCTGATAATGCTGCGCAAATAGCTTGAGGGTATCGGCCTCGTTAAGGTTACAGTATTGAGCAATGCCGAACACCTGGCAGGATCCTGTGTTTTCTCCGGCGGCATTGAATCCAGGGCCGTTATGGAAACCCGTAGGCTGATAGGTAAAGTGCCGTTCGATCAAAGCCAGAGTGTCACCAAAATCCGCATGGCCACCGTCCAACGACGCCAGGTGAATACGCAGTGCATCGTTTACGTTCATTATTTGTGGTCCTGCCTGGGACCGGTCTGGTTGGCCGCCTTCCACTCTTCGTAGGGCATGCCATAGATCTCTTCACGGGCGGCGGGATCAGACATCTCAAAGCCCCGCTCACCGGCTTCTGCCCGGTACCATTTGGAAAGGCAGTTGCGACAGAACCCGGCCAGATTCATCAGATCAATATTTTGAACATCGGGGTTGTCGCGCAAATGTCCAACCAGACGACGAAATGCCGCTGCTTCTATTTCGGTGCGTTCAGAATCTGGAATGGGGTTTGTCATGGGGCCTCGTGATGATATCCGGTAGTGATCTTGGAGTTCCTGACATTCTCAGCATCTTACTTTAAGATACAAGGCTGTATAAATGTACAGAAACCCGACGCGAGCGCAGTGATTATGCCTCAACGCAAGATCATCCACGTGGATTGTGACTGCTTTTATGCGGCAGTAGAGATGCGTGACGACCCTACACTGCGAGATGTTCCGCTGGCGGTGGGCGGTGCGGATGGCCGAGGTGTTGTTACCACCTGCAACTACAAGGCCCGTGCGTTTGGTGTGCGCTCTGCTATGCCCGGCAGTGAAGCCCGGCGGCTGTGCCCGGGCCTGATAACTGTGCCAACGGATATTCCCCGTTATCGGGTCGTGTCGCAGCAGATTATGAGCATTCTCCGTGAACTGACGGATATTGTTGAGCCTTTGTCCCTGGATGAAGCCTTTCTGGATGTTTCCGATATTACCGATCACCGTGGCAGCGCCACGCTGATGGCCCGGTACCTGCGGGAGCGGGTTAAAAAGGAAGTGGGGATCACTATTTCTGCGGGCGTGGCCCCCAACAAATTCCTCGCCAAGATTGCCAGCGACTGGAAAAAGCCCGATGGGCTGTTTGTGGTAAAACCTGAGGATATCAACGATTTCGTCCGGGAGCTGAAGGTTGAGAAGCTGTTCGGGGTGGGGCAGGTGACAGCGGCGAAACTGCATGCACTTGGCGCACAAACCTGTGGTGATCTGCAGGCGCTGGGCGTCGAGGTGTTGATCGAACATTTTGGTAAGCAGGGGTATCGGCTGCATGAAATGGCCCATGGCCGGGACGAGCGCCCTGTGGTGGTTTCGCGGATTGCCAAATCCGTGAGTGTAGAACGTACGTTCTCCCAGGATTTGCCCGATATGTCGGCCTGTGAAACCGTGCTGGCATCGCTGGCCGCCGATCTTAACCTCCGGCTTTCTCGCAAAGGGCGGGAGAAGCCTATCCACAAACTGTTTATCAAAATACGGTACAGCGATTTTTCCACGCACACTCTGGAACGCGTGCGGGAAAATATAAAGGAACCGGCTTTTGAGGATTACCTGCCACTTCTGACTGAGCTGGTAACCAATCGCGATCGGCCAGTTCGCCTGCTGGGCCTGGGTGTGCGTTTTCGCAATGATGATGCGCCCGTTACTCAGCTTCGGTTGTTCGATTAAGGTCAGCCGGGAAACAGGGCGAGGAAGTCGCTGAGAAAGTACAAAGTTGACAGATAACCCATCAGGCTTCCGATCAATGCACCAGCTACAACGTCGGTGGGGTAGTGCAGTCCCAGAACAACCCGCGATGCAGCCACGCTCAATGTAAATGGAAGGGTGGCCAGCGCCAGTTTGGGCGTCGTTGTGAATAGCATGCTCTGAAAGCACGCGGCGTGAAGCGTGTGTCCGGAAGGAAAACTATAGCGGTCTAGCGGAGGCGTACCGCAGTTAATGGACGGGAAGGATATAAACGGTCGTTCGCGGATCAGCCAGTGTTTAAGGAGTTTATAGACCAAGGTGCAGGTCAGGCCTGTGAGTGTCATCAGCAGCGCCAATCCAGCGCCAGCGTGGGGTGCGACGAAGGGGGTGGCCAAAATCAAGGCGTACCAGAACCATCCGTCACCCAACCGGCTTACCAACTGGAAATAGCAGAATACCGGCCGGAACCTGACCATTCGATTGATGCTCTGACAGAAGGCGTACTCACGCTGATCTGCCAATTCAAAGAAGCGAGATGCTTTGCCTGTTAATGGCATAATGTTGGGCCTTTGGGCGTTCGTTTAGCACGAGTTGCTCGAATTTTTCGATCTGCGAGTCCCAGCTCAGTTGGAGCGCATCCAGCCGTGCCTGGACGCGAATACGGCTGAGCAGAGTTGGTTGGTTAACCAATCGGAGAGCCCCGCTAATGAATTTCTCATCCATGGCCAGTGGAGCCTTTATGCCGTTTTCTTTGTGGCGGATGTGTTCGCTGGCCGCGGCGTCGTCGTAAGCAACGACGGCGAGACCGCTAGCCATTGCTTCAAGTACGACGTTCCCAAATGTGTCGGTTTTGCTGGGAAACAGGAACAGGTCACCGGATGCATAATGGCGGGCGAGATCCTCGCCACGTTTGATGCCGCAAAAAATATAGTCTGGGTGTTTCGTGGCCAACTGTTTGCGCATCGGGCCATCACCCACCAGTACAAATTTGGCTCGAGGATGCAACTTGCGTATGCGCTCATAACATGCCACTGCCATCCTGAGGTTTTTTTCTGCGGCCAGTCGCCCTACATAAAGCACTGCGCAGCTGTTTTCATCGAGTCCCCAATGTGTGCGCAGCGATTCGTCACGCTTGTTGGGTGTAAAGTAGCTGCAATCCACTCCACGGCTCCAAAGGCCGGTCGGCGTGATGCCCATTTTTGCTGTGACCTGCTGCATTGTCTTTGTGGGAACCAGCGTTATCGCTGTGCGATTGTGGAACCAGCGGCCATAGGCGCAAAGCAACTTTTCCAGAGCCCCGACGCCGTAGTATTGGCTGTACTGGTGAAAGTTGGTGTGGAAGCCAGAGCTGACAGGGATGCCCATTTTTCTTGCCGCAGAGACTGCAGCTATGCCTAAAGGCCCCTGGGTAGCGACATAAACTGCGTCCGGCCGGTTGGTATGCCAGAGCTGCCGGAGTTCGCTGCTTTTGGCTAGGCCGAAACGCAGATCGGCATAGCCGGGCAGGGGCAGACCCGCCACAACATATTCCTGCGAGAACAGCGCTTTATTTGCGCTCAATATCACGCCTTTGCGCTCTTGGCGTTGCCGTGGGCGTACAACGGTGACTTTGTGCCCATGCTGCATTAGCCCTTGGCACAGGTGCTTCAGCGTGTTGGCAACGCCATTGATTTCGGGCGGAAACGTTTCAGAAACGATGGTAATGTGGTGCTTTCGCGGGCTGGCCTGCTTGTTTTTCATCACAACGTTTTCCGGAGTTGCCTTGACATGCCTTCACTATGGGCGTGACGAGTGACAGTTATGCGACGCTCCTGTGACATTCTCTTTACTTATTTAACAATCTGAACCGGAGATGCTATGCAAACCCGAAAGCTCGGCAGTACGGACATAGATGTCACCCTGATCTGCCTTGGCACCATGACTTGGGGCGAGCAGAACACTGAGCAGGATGCTTTTGAACAGTTGGATTACGCCACTGCTGAGGGCGTGAATTTTATCGATACCGCAGAAATGTATCCGGTGCCGCCGCGGGCAGAGACTCAGGGGCTGACCGAAACCTATCTGGGCAACTGGCTGGCCAAACGAGGGCGCCGTGATGATCTGGTAATTGCCTCGAAAGTCGCCGGGCCGGGGAATGGGTTGGGTTATTTGCGCGGTGGTCCGCGACTGACCCGCGATCAGATTGTGAAAGCCTGTGATGCCAGTCTGAAGCGCTTGCAGACCGATTATATTGATCTGTACCAAGTGCATTGGCCGGATAGAAACACCAACTATTTCGGCAAGCTCGGTTATGAGCACGACTCGAAAGAGAAATCCACGCCGATTGAGGAAACTCTGGAAGCGCTCAATGGATTGGTTCAAACAGGAAAGGTTCGGCATATCGGCCTCTCTAACGAGACGCCTTGGGGCACGATGGAGTACCTGCGGCTGGCTGGCGAAAAAGGCTGGCCGCGGATTGCCAGCATCCAGAATCCCTACAATCTGCTGAACCGGTCTTTTGAAGTGGGCATGGCCGAAATAGCACACCGGGAGTATACGGGTCTGCTGGCCTATTCGCCTCTGGCTTTCGGTATGTTGTCTGGCAAATATATGGGCGGAAAATGGCCTGAGAAAGCCCGCCTGACGTTGTTTGAGCGGTTTAGCCGCTATACCAGCGGTGGTGGTGCAGATGCGACTCGCGCCTACGTGGAGCTTGCCCGGCAAAATGGCCTGTCTCCGGTTCAGATGGCTCTGGCTTATGTAAATAGCAGGAGCTTTGTTACCAGTAACATCGTGGGCGCTACTACCATGGAGCAGCTTCGGGAAAACCTTGGCTCGCTCAGTGTGGATCTTAGCCCGGATACACTGGAAGCGATTGAGACCATTCACAAGGAGTTTACTTACCCTTGCCCCTGAACGGTGGGTGTTATTGAACGTTGACCCAGGTTATTGAACCAAAAGGGATGGGCCGCTTCGGACGAGGTGGTCGTTACAGTTCGAAACATTGCGGATTATTTTTTGACAAAAAGAATGCAGTCCGGTGACAAAAAGGCGGCGCAATTGTGTGTGAATTCACATCTTTTCGTCGCCCAGAGGTTAGACTTTGGCCTAAGGTGAAAGTATTATTCCGGTTCAATGAAAAGGTCATCGTAAGTATCATGATTATTCGCATTTTTGTCGCATTGCTTGTTCTCAACGTTACCGCATTTGTGGTTCGCGCTGACGCATCTGAGCGCATGTTTAATGAGCCGAGCGAAATCATGACCGCTGAAGACATTTATGAGCTTCAACAACGTATGGCCGGGGATTTTGATGACGCCGCAGATGCCGTTGCTGAAATCGGCTCTCGCCTGCTAAGCCTCTCACTGGTGCGAACAGATAACAGCGGTAAGCAGTACGCGTCGTCTCCTGTTCAGGCGGACCACGGCGTTGCGCTATTGAATGAAGGTGCCAGCCTGAACCTGAAATGGAACTTCTGATCCCTGCAGCCCGTAATCAGCCTCTGAATATACGGTCTGTTGGCCTTCTCCTCCCGCTCACCCCGAGCAGCCGTCAGTTTTCCTCTTTATTTATCTGATTCTTCAAGCCATAGCTGATTAACGCTCGCAACCATGATCTGATGCATTGTCTGGTTAGATTTGTCATGTGATGATTCACTGATGGCTACACGCTGATTGATCATGAGGATGCGTATATGGCGGTAAGCAGCAAACAACGTTTGAATGACCCGGAGCGTTGCGTGGATGAAGTTATCCAGCGGGTTGGCAAAAAAATCATGTTGGGCCTGCCTCTCGGGCTCGGAAAGCCGATCCGCTTTCTTAATGCGCTTTATCAGAGGGCCAAGGATGACCCGGAGATAAATCTTCACATCTTTACAGCGCTGTCACTTCTGGCTCCCACCGGAAGTTCGTCCCTGGAAAAGCGTTTCATGGGGCCGTTTGCAGAGCGCCTTTACGGTGATATTCCGGATTTGCAGTATGCCCGTGATGTCAGCAATAACTGCCTGCCGCCCAATGTTCAGGTTTCCGAATTTTTCTTCAAAGCTGGTAGTTATCTCAATAACCGTAGCCAGCAGCGTCACTATGTATGCACGAATTACACTCATGCCGCGCGTGACCTGATGGACCTGGGTGTCAATGTGGTGGCTCAGATGGTATCGCCCGGTGAACTGCATGATGCTCCGGGCACGGTCAGCTTCAGCTGCAACCCGGATTTGAGTCTTGATCTGTTGCCAATGCTTCGTGCGCGGGAAGCTGAAGGTAATCCGGTGGCCATCGTGGGCGAAATCAATCGCCAGCTTCCCTGGTTCGGTCGTGATGCTGCCGTGGCCGAAGATGAGTTTGATATGGTGTTTGAACATCAGGCTTCGGAATATCCGCTGTTTTCTGCACCCCAAATGGCCATCAGTCCGGAGGATCACCTGATTGGCTTTTACGCCAGTGCGATGCTCAAGGACGGCGGGACCCTGCAGCTGGGCATCGGCTCTCTCGGAGCAGCTCTGGTGCATAGCGCAATTCTTCGCCACAGCGATAACGATGCCTGGCGGACTATTTTTGATTATCTGAAGGTCGCTGAAAATTTCCCTCTGGTGGAAAAAGAAGGTGGAACCGGAACCTTCGAAAAAGGCCTTTATGGTTGCAGTGAAATGATGGTGGATGGCTTTCTGTATCTTATGCAGGCTGGGGTCGTCCGGCGAGAGGTATATGATCATGCTGATCTGCAAATACTGATCAATAATGGCGAAATTGATGAACAGGTTTCGCTGGCTACATTGGATGTGCTTCGCAGGGAGGGGCTTATTGATTCACCTATGCGGGCCCGGGATGTAGCCTGGCTGACGCGGTACGGGATTCTCCGCGCAACGGTTGAATTCAAGGGCGGCCGACTCCGGATTGGAGAGGATTCACTGGACGCGGACCTGGATGACCCAGGGGCAAGGGAGGCGATTGGCGCTCTGGCCCTCGGTGAGCGTCTTACAGGGGGAGTTGCGATGCACGGCGGGTTCTATGTTGGCCCCCAGCAGTTTTATCAGTCGCTTCGCGAGCTTTCAGATGAAGATCGCAATCGTATCTGCATGACGAGTGTCAATTTTATAAACCACCTTTACGATCATCGCTTTGGCAATCAGCGACTCAAGGCGGCCCAGCGGATACACAGCCGGTTCATCAATACGGCCATGATGTATACCCTGAGTGGCGCGGCGGTTTCCGACGGGCTGGAGGATGGCCGCGTCATCAGCGGTGTCGGTGGTCAGTATAATTTTGTTTCCATGGCCCACGAATTGCCGGAAGCCCGCTCCATTATCGCTTTGCGAAGTACTCGTAAAGCTCAAGGCACAGTGGTTTCGAACATTCTTTTCAATTATGGGCATTGCACGATTCCACGCCATCTTCGGGACGTCGTGATCACCGAGTACGGCATTGCCGATCTGCGCGGGCAGTCAGATGAACAGGTGTATCTGCGTCTGATCCGCATCGCAGATTCCCGTTTTCAGCAGGGTCTGCTCAGACGGGCTCAGAAAGCCGGAAAGGTCGATGTGGCATTCCGGTTGCCTGCGAGCTGGCTGAATAACACTCCGGAGGCCATCGCAAAGCTGTTTTCAGAGGCTGGAGGCAAAGAGTGGTTCCCGGCGTTTCCCTTTGGTCGGGACTTTACTGATCAGGAGCTGGTTCTGGGTAAGGCACTCAAAAAACTGAAGACTGAAACGGCGACTCGCCGTGGTAAACTGTCGGCCCTCCTGCAAGCCATTCGCGCCAAGGATGAACAGGGTCGGTATGCAGAGTTGCTGCAACGAATGAGCCTGCATCAGCCTTCAGGGCTGCGTGAAAAACTGGATCGCGGTCTTGTGATCCACGGTCTGCAAATGACAGAAAATCCATCGGATACAGGAAACTCGAAAGCCTGATGCAAGCTTCTCAAGAAAAACCGGACGTTTTTACCGTTCATTATGTGCTGAAGAACAAGATCGGAGAGTTGGTTGATACCTCCGAGGGCAGTGAGCCGCTGCACTTTCTTTACGGTAGCCCCGATATCATCAAAGGTATCCAGGAGGCCGTGAAAGATCGCAATGCCGGGGACTGTTTGGAGGTGACCGTTCCACCCTCGATGGCCTATGGCGAACACAGGGAAGATCTGGTTCGGAAGATTCCCAAATCCATGTTTGAAGGTGTCGAAAACCTGCAGGTCGGCATGAAATTCCAGACCAATACTGGCGACAATGCACAGATTGTTCAGGTTATGGGAATCGACGGCAATCTCATCCGGGTCGATGCCAATCACCCGTTGGCCGGTTTCACCCTGTATTTTGACCTGGAAGTCATTGAGCGCCGTGAAGCAACCGACGAAGAAATCGCCCAAGGTCGGCCACTTTCCTGAGTGAGCCGGCGTGACCCGGGCAGAGCTCGGCCGGGCTCAGTGTTTGTCACTGCGCGTAACCGCAGGATAGCTCCATGTATATTTCTGAATAGCATGTATAATTGCTGTTACATCAGGTTGTCTGTATCGTCAGATGCAGGCAACAAACTGAACCCGGAAAAATAAAATCAGAGATGGACCGCGTGGAACAGACAAACGAAAGTTGGCGAATTCTTATTGTCGAAGATGATGAGCGGCTGGCCGAGCTGACCCGGGAATACCTCGAAAGCAACGGCTTGGCTGTATCACTCGAAACGCATGGCGGCAATGCCGTAGAGCGCATCCGCAACGAGCAACCAGATCTTATTGTGCTGGATTTGATGCTGCCTGGTGAAGATGGTCTTTCCATTTGCCGCCGTGTGCGACCGTTTTACTCCGGCCCTATCATTATGCTGACTGCGCGTACTGATGATCTGGACCAGGTGCTTGGTCTGGAAATGGGCGCGGACGACTACATCGGCAAGCCTGTTAAGCCCCGTGTGCTTCTTGCCCGTATCCGCGCCTTGCTGCGCCGTGTGACGGAAAATGCGCAAAACAGTGCGGATGAAGCAAATGGCGAAGAGCCTTCGCGCCTGCAGTTCAATGACCTCGTGGTAGATCGCTCCATGCGTGAAGCCTGGCTTAGCGATGTGAGTATTGACCTGACCAGCGCCGAGTTCGATCTGCTTTGGCTTTTGGCCAGCAACGCCGGTCGAGTGCTGAGCCGTGAAGAGATTTTCACCGCGTTGCGGGGCATCGAATACGATGGTCAGGACAGGTCCATTGATGTCCGTGTTTCCAGGATCCGTCCGAAAATCGGCGACGATCCTATCCATCCCCGCAGGATCAAGACGGTTCGAAGTAAAGGCTATCTGTTTGTGAAAGAAGCCTGACAATTCAGCTCTTAACGCCGGCCCGGGGTTTCCGGTCGGCGTATTCCTGCCAGGGTTCGTTGACATGCCCCTGAAGTTTTCCCTCAAGCTCTATGCCCGCCTGGCCAGCCTTGCTGCGCTGGTGATATTGCTTTGTGTTGCCCTGTTCGTTGGTATCAACTCCGTACGTTCCCAGTTTTGGCATGAGCGATTCTCTGAACCGCTGATGCGTTGGCTGGCTTCCTCACCTGCGCCGGAGCAACAGTACCATTGGCTGGTATCCCGGTACGATCTCAGGGCCGCAGGTGCCAGCGAACTCATGCTTTCCGAGGTTATCCGTGAACGCCTGGGCTATGACCAGGTGGTGGCGGTAGAAACCAGCCTGGGATATCGGTTTCTCATCACCGGGTTTCACGGTGAGGCTCTGCAGTTCAGGGCATCTGACCCTTACAGGGATATCGCTGTGGCCTCTGCACAGATTTTACGTGTGCACCTGGATGCAGCCGGTTATGAGGAGCGGGAAGAGGCGGTTGAGCGGCTGGCAGCGGGTCTGAATGTGACCGTTCTCAGGGTTCAGGGCCCTGATTCCTTGCCGGGTGATGAGGTTCTGGAGCGGGTTTACAGCCGCGGCTCCGCTTTTTATCACGAAAACGGGGAAGGGCGGGTTCTTGTGCAGTTGGCAGACGGCGAATTGATTCAGGTTACCCTGCAGGAGCCCTTCAACCCCTGGGCATGGCCTGTTGTTTTGCTGTTGCTGGTGGTGTCAGGCAGCATTCTGGCTTTGTCTCTGATTCTCGTTCTCCGTGGGTTGGACAGCAATTTGCGTAAAGTGGAATCCGTTGCCGTTCGAATTGCCCGCGGGGAGATGGGTGCGCGAGTAGAGGCGGGCGAGGGCACTACCGTGTCACGGTTGGCTGCGGCCTTTAACGGCATGGCGGAGCATATACAGCGTCTTGTGAACGTTCAGCGTGAAATGATTCATGCGGTTTCCCACGAACTGAGAACACCGGTTGCCCGCATTCGCTTTGGCGTGCAGATGATTGAGGATTGCCAGGGCCAGGAAGCCCTGCAGAAGCAGCTTGACGGTATCGATGGCGATATTCAGGAGCTGGACGAACTGATTGACGAAATCCTGACCTATGCTCGCCTTGAGCAGGGTGGTCCGGTGTTTTCGCTTGAGGAGGCTTCCGTCACGGACATCGTGACTCAGGTTGTGGCGGAACAGCAGCGCGTCCGGCCTGCTCTGAGCATTGCAGGCGAAATCGATGAAGAGACAGAGCGCTTGGCTATGGCCGACGTTGAGCCGCGCTACATCCACCGTGCTATCCAGAACCTTGTTGGGAATGCCGGACGCTACGCAACGGGCAAAGTGCTTGTTCGCTGTCATATCGATGAAGATCATTGCCGGGTTGATGTGGAGGATGATGGCCCGGGTATCCCGGAAGAAGAGTGGGAAAAGGTGTTTACAGCGTTCGCTCGACTTGACGACAGTCGCACACGCACCTCGGGTGGGTATGGGCTGGGCCTCTCCATCGTACGCCGCATTCTGTACTGGCATAACGGGCAGGCGTTCGTAAGCAGGAGTGACAGCCTTGGCGGTGCGCGTTTCAGCCTGGTGTGGCCGCGTAAAAAACCGCAGGAACCCGGTTTTTGAGGAAAGTGTAAAAAGACCATGAAGGCAGTGTGAGACAGCTCTCAGGCTATCACCTGATGTAACAAAGCTGCTACACAATCACTACTGAAATTCAAGCCGCCTGTGCCGATAATCGAAAGCGTAAGGGATGACTTTTGATGTTGTGATTCTTACGAACTTTCCTTGTTTCATTCGTCATTTGAGGGTCGGTTTTCCGGCCCTTTTTTTTCTTGATTTTTCATGCCTCCTGCGACTTTCCACCGCCTGTTTTTCTCCTGAACCCGCGCCAGTATTCCTGTTCTCTGGAGTCTGCTGGTTAGGCTGTGCGCTCAAAAGCTATGAGATGGTCGGCTTCTACCCGTACCGGAACAGTTTCGCCCAGATTGAAGTCCAGGTGGCTGCGGAAAAGCGCTTCAAACTCGGTATCTTCAGAGCAGCGGAAGCGATAAAGCGTTGAAGTGCCAGCGAAGGTCTTTTCCACGACTTTCGGGCGCAGGTCTGAATCCGCATCGTAAATAATATCATCAGGGCGAATGAGCACGTCAACCAGAGTGCCGGGAGGCCATTTATAGGCGCGGTTGCCATAAATAATGCCCAGCTCGGATTCTATGATATCCGGCCCCACGGCCTTGCCCGGAACAAACCCGCCTTGCCCCACAAAACTCGCAACAAAACGGTTCACAGGTTCGTGGTAAAGGTTATAAGGCACATCCCATTGCTGGATTTTACCGTTCTGGAGCACCGCCACCTGATCGCACATGGCAAAGGCTTCTTGCTGATCGTGAGTCACAAGGATAGCGCTGATGCCAAGTGTTTTCAGAATCTCACGAACGTCCAGACTCAGCCTTCGGCGCAGGTCGGTGTCCAGATTTGAAAAGGGCTCGTCAAGCAGGATCAGCGTTGGCTCCGGGGCGAGGGCCCGGGCCAGTGCAACCCGCTGTTGTTGGCCGCCCGAAAGTTCGTGCGGATAATTCTCCGCCAGATCCTGAAGGTGAACAACGTGAAGCAGTTCCATGACTTTGAGTCGTTTCTCGGTTTTATCCAGCCCACTTAGTCCGAAGCCTACGTTGTCGGCAATGCTCAGGTGCGGAAACAGGGCGTAGTCCTGAAAAACCATGCCTATGCGGCGCTTCTCAGGCGCAAGCGTACGGCCTGGGAGGCTGATCTGCCGGGACTGCAGGCATATTTCGCCTCCGGTTAGCGGAAGAAATCCTGCCAGTGCCCTCAGGATGGTACTTTTTCCGCAACCACTAGGCCCGAGCAGGCAGCCGATGTCTCCATGGCTGAGTGCGAAATTGACATCTTTTACAACAGCGTCTCCGCCATAGCCACAGGTCAGGTTATTTACTTCAAGCAACCAGTTGTGAGAGGTGGTTTCGGGCGTGCTCATAAATCTTAGTCCAGGCGGTTCAGGATCAGGAATTCCAGCAGAGCTTTCTGGGCGTGGAGCCGGTTTTCTGCTTCGTCCCAGATTACCGAGCCTGGGTGGTCCAGCATGTCTGCAGAGATTTCCTCGCCACGGTGAGCGGGTAGGCAGTGCATGAGCAGAGCGTCGGTCGCTGCAATATCCATCAGAGCCGAGTTGATCTGGTAGTTTCTGAAGGCTTTTTCGCGGGCTTTCTGTTCGTCTTCCTGGCCCATGGAGGCCCACACATCAGTGACCAGCAGGTCGGCGTCGCGCGCAGCTTCAGCGGGCTCGCGCATAAGGGTTACGTGGGCGCTGTGAGCTTTTACGAGTTCAAGGTCTGGCTCGTAACCTTGAGGTGTTGCAACGTTCAGGTGGAAATCGAACTGTGTGGCGGCATTAATATAGGAGTGGCACATGTTGTTGCCATCACCTATCCAGGCCACGGTTGCGCCCCGGATACTGCCGCGATGCTCGCGATACGTCTGCATGTCGGCCAGCAACTGACAGGGGTGGAAGTCATCTGTGAGAGCGTTGATAACCGGTGCGCGCGAAGCCCGTGCAAACTTTTCAACCGTTTCGTGGGCGAATGTGCGAATCATTACCGCATCGACCATGCTGGAGATAACAATGGCTGAGTCTTCTATAGGCTCACCGCGGCCAAGTTGCGTATCCCGTGGAGACAGAAACATGGCGGAGCCGCCCAGTTGAGCCATGCCGGCTTCGAAAGAAACCCGGGTGCGAGTTGAGGACTTTTCAAAGATCATCGCCAGCACGCGATTTTTCAGTGAATCCCTGACCTTGCCCTGGCGCCATTCGTTCCGGAGCTTGGATCCATGATCCACCAGATTCTCCAGCTCGGTCGTGGTCATGTCATTCAATGTCAGAAAATGCCTTGCTGCCATGTGATGGCCCTTACCTTGGTGAAGCCCTGGATGAGTATAAATACTGGTGAAAAAACGGGGGCATCAAGTCTATCCGTTCACGCCAATGATGACAACGCTGCGGGCTGAGGGCTTGCCCTGCGTCAAATAGTAGTGTTTGTTGAGGAGCTCGCCCGCCGTGTACAATGGTGTCTACTAAAAGCAGGTCCACAGCGCAAAACGCGCACCAGGCTGTTCCGTTTCAATCAGAGGTGAATGTTCATGGACATTAACGAAACCATTAAAACGCAACTCGCAGACAACCCGATTATTCTTTACATGAAGGGATCGCCGCAAGCTCCGCAGTGTGGTTTTTCTGCCAAGACGTCTCAGGCTTTGATGGCATGTGGTGAGCGTTTCGCGTTTGTAAATATTCTCGATAACCAAGAGCTGCGTGAAGGCCTGAAAGTTTATTCGAGCTGGCCTACGTATCCGCAACTTTACATCAACAGTGAGCTGGTGGGCGGGTGCGACATCATTATGGAGATGTCCGAGAACGGCGAATTGGCCAAGTTGGTTAAAGAGGCTGCCAAGCAAGCCGAGGCCTGATTTCTCTTTATCCTGCAGGTTTCCTGCAGGGTCAGAGCCGCGACGGAGAGAAGACCAGTTTTACTTCGAAGCGGTTCTTGCCACTTTGCTCAGGCGGTGGTTCCGGATAAGGGCTTGCAGACAATGCAGCCCTGTATGCTGCGTTGTCTATTGGTTCTATCCCCGTCGAATTGATCACCCTCACCCTTGTTAGTGCGCCATTATTCAGCAACTGGAGCTCAAGTTCCATAGCGCTTGAGCGTGTCAGTTCCCTGATTTCCGGTATTCGCAGTGTTTCCAGCTTGGCAGCGAGATGCATGGCCAGTTTGATAAGGTAGGGGTCCTGTTCTGCAGGTGACTGCGTGATCCTTGCGACCTCGCTGGAGCTTTGACTGATCGTAGGCTGCTTTCGGGATTCTGGTTTTGGCGCTGCCTCTGCCCCTGAAGAGCTCGAAGCCACGACAGGTTCCGCCAGCCTTTTTTGTGTCTGTGTTGTCGGCTTTTTTGCCACTGCTTTACTGTCTGGCGTGATCTCAAATGGCAGGTTGCGGTGAACAACTCTATTACCAGGGTCTGAGCTGAAAGGCGAGGCAGGGGCACTGGAAGGACTTTGCGCAGAGATCAGTTCCAGGCTCAGTTTTTGCTGGTGTCGAGCTGGCAGATCGGGCAGGACGGAAGGAACGCCAGACAGCAAAAGCGTGTGAATCAGGAATGCGCTTGATAAGGCGAGGGCGATCCGATACTTCGCCGGAAGGCTGTTATAGCTGCCGTGCTCCAGCATTGATCTCAGGTTGCTCCATTATTACCGGATGATCGCTGCGCCGAGTGCCTTGGACCCACAGGTCGACTGCGGGCCCAAGGCAGGTCAGGCAGTCTTGCTGCGCAAGGAACCGACTACGGCATCCAGTGCCCGATCAATAAACGCCCCTTGTTCCAGCAGTGTCATTCTCCCGCGCCGCATTTCATGGGCGAGTTCTACCCGGTTTTTTTCAATAACTTTCAGGCCCATGCGATTCACAAATACAAAGCAGTCTGCCTCTTCGATGATTGCTGAAAGCTTGCACCGGAAGCTCGCACCGTTTACCAGGCGGAACTCAACCCAGTTGCCTATCTCGATACCGTCAATCTGAGCCATAAACTCCGCAATAGCAGCGTCCTCAGGCTGAAGTTCAGCTTTGCTTCTGACGTCATCTTCCTGCTCGTCTTCAGTCGCCAGTGGCGGCTCGGGGAATTCCATGCTGGAGCTTGCACGAAAGGCTTCTGCCAATTCGTGCTTGAGCTGGCTCATGGTGTCATCAAGCTTGGTGGCGTTGTATGAGACCTCTTCCAGCCCTGCACGAAGCGACTTGAGCAGGCCGGGTACGACGCGAACCCACTGGTCTCTTTCGGCATCTTCCTGATGCGGATGGAGGCACCAGATTAAATCATCAACAACTTTTACGCTTTCCTGCCAGCGATGCTCCACATCGTCCCGAAGATAGGCCAGAAACATGACCCGGCTCCAGCCATTAATGAGGATGTTATAGGTGGGTTCCGGCAGCCGATAACGAGCTACGCGTTCTTTGATCACGCGATCGACCAGTTCCTGGGCTTTCTGGGATTTGATGCGCCCACGCTCGGATTCACGGGTACGCTGTTCCACCAGGGATGCCTTGCGATTTTCTCTGGCAAGAAATTCTTCAAACTCGTCGTTCAGCGCTTCGAATAAAGCGATATCACCGTCGAACTCACTGAGGATTCTCTGCACAATGCCGTGAATTTTATCGTACAGTTTGTCTCTGGTTTTTTCGTCACTGTTACTCCAGCCTATGCCGGCACGGGCAAGAGCATTGAGAAGCTTCCTTGCCGGGTGCGTGGTCTTGCTGAAAAAGCTCTTGTCTTTGATGACAACTTTCAGGATAGGTATTTGCAGCCGGCTGATGAGGACCTGAACCGGTGCAGACAAATTGTAGTCATCAAGGATAAATTCAAAGAGCATGGAGACAAGGTTAATCAGATCCTCGTCCATTTCCTTGAGTGCAGGCTTTTTGCCATCTCTGGTGTTGGCCTGGGCCAGAATCTGTTGAACCGCCTCACGAAGGTCAATGGTAATCGGTTCGCCTGCGCTGAGGTTGTGTTCAGAGCCGGCCTGAGTGCTGAAAGGTAACGATGCCAGCAAACTGACCAGTTCACTGCCCCCGATAACCCGAATATCGGGATCATGTTGGCGCGAAGGCACTCCGGCATTTGCCCGTTGGCGCGCCAGCAGTTGATGAATTTGCTCAAACACGGCGTTGCTGCCAGCGCCGCCGTCTTGCCGGCCTTCATCGGATCCAGTCGCGCTTTTCGTGCTCTCGGCAGTGGATTGACCTTTAGCAGCACTGTGTTGCTGGCCACTTTTTCCGTGGTAGCGGAAATTGGGGATGACGCCTGCCTGGATGAGAATTCTGTTTGCTTCGTCCAGCAGCATGCCCAGATTCGATACAACGTACCGATCGAACTGTTTGAGCAGTATCAGCCGTTCGCGGATCTGTATTTCAAGCGCCTGGATGGCTTCGGTGAAGGCACTGCAAAGATGCTCGGGTGCCATGGGGTTTACTGGCGATTCGTCCGTGGCGCCGTCGTAGACCTGACTAAAGCGGGTCTGGAGCTGCAAGAGAGGCCCCTGAAAATGGGCTTTGGCTTTGGTGATCATGGCGTTCAGAGCAACTTGCTCTTCCAGATCATCATTGCCGACGAGTGCGAGGCTGTCGGCATTTGCCTGCCGACTCAGGGTCTCTTCCTGAACCGGTCCAGTGTAGGGAGGATTGGCAAAAAATTGCGCAACCGTATTCTGAAAGTGACGCTCTACGCCTTTCCGCTTGATGCGGATCTCGCGCATGGCCTCAAAATAGCGGTTCTGCTCATTGTTACTTCGGGCATTATTGGCCAGTTCGAAAAGCGAATCATCAACAGCATCGAACGCGCCTTGCAGCAGATCTCCGAGCCCGGCAACTACTGTGTCGCGGATGCGGGTGACCTCCACAGGAACCGGCTGACTGCTTCCCGCTTCCCTGTGCTCACGGAGGTAATGTATGCCGGACTGCTTATTCATCGCCGACTCCTGTTTACGGCTCAACCGGGTACATGACCGAGCTAGACTGTCTGTTTTTTGGTTATAGACTAAATTTACCGCATTTTCTGCTTGGTTAACATGAATAAAAACTAACCTGTGTGTTAAACCGAAAAATAAAGGGTGTTCCGGCGGAACACCCTTTATTTTTACGCCGACGTGAGAGCCGAGCTTCCGCCCTCAGGTTACGTATTCCGGGCCAACACCCATGCTCCAGATCACTACGCTTATTGCCAGGAGGGCGACAAACATGACCAGCCCGACAGTAAGCACCGCTGTAGCAAACATGAATCCGCGATCCTCAGGAATCTTCATCAGGATGGGCAAGCCTTCGTAAAGCAGGTATACCGCGTACGCAACGGCGACTAGTCCTGCCAGCATAACGACCCAGATACTGGGGTAAACCGCGATAACTCCGATCAGGAACATAGGTGTGGCGGTGTACGCGGCCATTGTAACGCCCCGCGGCGTTTGATCCGCCACGCCGTAAGTTGCTGCAAAGAAATCAATGAACTTGCCGAGAATGAATATGCCGGACAGCATGGCGGCATAAAACAACAGGGACAGGCTCAGGGCACTGCTGATTGACAGGCGCGTTATCTGACCGTCACCGATTTGCCAGCCCACCTGGCTGGTTCCAAAGAAACCTGCCAAAGCGGGTATCAGAGCGAGAAGCAACACGTGCCCTGTATAAAGCCGGGCAACAGACTCGGAATCTTTTCGGATGGCTTCCCATTGTTGATCGGGATTAGTCAGAAGGCCAAAGGTATGCGTGAGACTCATGGACAAACTCCTAGCGATTATTATTGTTTCGCACTCACCCTCAGTGTTAGCGGTGGATTGATATGCGTCAAGGAGTCAGTTACATTTTGATCTTTCTAGAACATGCTCTTCTATAACCGGAAGGTCTATCGGGAACAGGTGGGGAGGCGTGTCAGCCTATGGAAAGTGCTCGTTTTTTGCGCTTTTTCGGGTGCACAATCGCCGCCTTTACGACGTTGTCCTTGATCTGCAGCACCTCCACCCGGTGCCCGGTTACCTTCAGGCAAACGTTGGTGTCCGGAATGTTCTCGAGGGTTTCCGTGATCAGGCCGTTAAGCGTTTTAGGGCCGTCTGTGGGTAGTTTCCAGCCCAGGGTTTTGTTAATGGTGCGCACGGCGGCCGTGCCATCAATAATGAAAGTGCCGTCTTCCTGAGGAATGATATCGGGACTGGTTGCCGCGTAGTCTGTTGTGAACTCGCCAACAATTTCTTCCAGAATGTCTTCCAGAGTAGCGAGCCCGAGCACATCGCCATATTCGTCGACAACAATACCAAAGCGGCGCTTACCTTTCTGAAAGTTGATGAGCTGCGTATTCAGGGGGGTGCTTTCGGGAACAAAATAGGGTTCCTGGCAAAGCTGCAGGACCATGGCCTTGTTAATGTCCTCTTGCTGCAAAAGCTTCGTGGCACTGCGCAGGTGCAGAATGCCCTGAATGTCGTTGATATCTCCCTTGAATACCGGAAGTCGTGTGTGCTGGCTGTTTCTCAGTTGTCGCAGGATGGTGTCGATGTCGTCGTCCAGATCGATTCCGGAGACTTCGTTGCGTGGCACCATGATGTCGTTGACCGTCACATTTTCCAGGTCGAGAATGCTGACCAGCATATCCTTGTGCTTTGCTGGTATCAGTGCTCCCGCTTCATTTACCAGGGTTCTGAGCTCCTCTCTGCTGAGATGGTCGCTGGCGGCGTCGTCCGGGGAAATCCTCAGAATCCTGAGGATGATTCCTGTAAACAGGTTTACAGCCCACACGATCGGATAAAGAATTTTCAGTAACGGCCCGAGAATGTAGCTTGCAGGGAAGGCGATTTTTTCGGGGAACAGTGCGGCCAGGGTTTTGGGCGTGACTTCGGCGAAAATCAGAATGACGATTGTTAGCAGCAGAGTCGCGATCGCAATGCCTGCATCACCCCATATGCGGATCGCAATAACGGTGGCGATGGACGACGCCAGGATATTGACGAAGTTGTTGCCGATCAGAATTATGCCGATAAGCTGATCGGTACGTTGCAGCAACCCCTGCGCCCGCTTGGCGCCTTTGTGACCGGTTTTCGCCATGTGCTTCAGGCGATACCGGTTGAGCGACATCATTCCGGTTTCAGAGCTGGAGAAAAATGCCGATAGCATGATTAGCCCGACGAGGATAATCGACAGCGCAGTAAGCGATGTACCGTCCAAACCAGAGGTGTCCTTATGTTGCTGACAAGTAGCGAAAGTAGGTTGTGATCGTGCATGGTGTCAAGATGTTATGGCTGAGATATCAGCTGCCCATCTGGAATACCAGTTCAAGAACGAATTTGCTGCCATAAAAGGCCACCATCAGGAGCGCGCAGCCTGCCAGTGTCCAGCGGCTTGCAGTCATGCCGCGCCAGCCCTTGGTGTAACGCCCGACGAGCAAGGCAACGAAAACCAGCAGCGAGAGCAGAGAGAAGACGGTTTTATGGGCCAGATTCTGGGCAAACAGGTTTTCAATAAAAAGTGCGCCCGTCACGATGGCCAGAATGAGCATAACCACGCCAGCCCAAACCATTTCAAAAAGCAGGGACTCCATGGTTTGCAGCGGCGGCAGATTGCGTATCAGGGTGCTGTTATAGTTTTGTTTCAGTTGCCGGTTCTGGAAGTACAGCAAGGTTGCTTGTATAGCCGCCAGGGAAAACAGGCTGTAGGCTGTCACCGATAATGCGATATGAGAAAGCACACCGTAGCTTTCATCGGAGACCAGACGCGATGGCGTATGGGTGATCAGTGTCATGATAATGGTGAGCGCCGCCAGAGGGTAAACGCCCAGAAAAAGGCTCTGTACCGGTTTTCTCAGGTTAAGGCCCAGCAAAAGAAAAACGATCAGCCAGGAAATCAGAACCGAGCTTTTGAAGAAGCCCAGGTCTACGCCACCATCGTGAAGGATGGTCTGGGTAATCAGGAGCCCGTGAGCTGCAAGCGCCAGCATGCCGATCAGGGTAGTGATTGCAATATTACTGTGCACCTGACCACGAAAGTGAAGTGCTTGTAGAGCGGTGCCGACGCTGTACAGAAAAAGAGAGGTGACCGCGAGAATCAGCGTTCCCATGACTTCCTTATTAACCACTGTGCTGGCTGGGAATCGGCAGGCATCGCTGCCGATTTGACCGGATTGGTCGTTTCAGGACGATAGTCTGGTTATAATGTCGCGATTATGCAACAGGAATCAAGGAGCCGGACCCGGCTCTGTGGTTTGTGCACTCAATTTATCCGGGGTACGGAAGAGCAACATGTTTGAGAACCTCCAAGACCGACTTTCCGGCAGCCTGCGCAAGATTTCCGGTCAGGCGCGGCTCACCGATGACAATATTAAGGACACTCTCCGCGAAGTGCGTATGGCACTGCTGGAGGCGGACGTCGCCCTGCCGGTAGTGAAGGACTTTGTTGAAGGTGTCCGTCAGCGGGCTATAGGCCAGGAAGTCCAGCGCAGCCTTACCCCGGGCCAAGTGTTCGTAAAGGTTGTACAGCAGGAGCTTGAGCGGGTAATGGGTGAGGGTAATGAGACCCTCAATCTCGCCGTTCAGCCACCGGCAGTTATCATGATGGCCGGCCTTCAGGGTGCGGGCAAAACGACCACGGTTGCGAAATTGTCGCGTTTTTTGAAAGAGCGACAGAAAAAGACAGTCATGGTGGTGAGCGCCGACATCTATCGACCAGCAGCGATCAAGCAGCTGGAAACCCTGGCGGCGGAAGTTGGTGTTGAGTTTTTCCCCAGTTCCGCTGATCAGGACCCGATAGCCATTGCTGAAGGGGCGGTTGCAGCTGCTCGCAAAAAGCACATCGACGTGGTGATTCTCGATACCGCGGGGCGCTTGCACGTTGATGAGCAGATGATGGGTGAAATCGGTCGCCTGCATAAAGCAGTAAGCCCGGTTGAGACCCTCTTTGTAGTTGATGCCATGACAGGGCAAGACGCGGCGAATACTGCCAAGGCATTTAACGATGCTTTGCCGCTGACCGGCGTGGTACTGACCAAGACCGATGGTGATGCCCGGGGGGGTGCGGCTCTCTCTGTGCGGCACATCACGGGTAAACCCATCAAGTTTCTCGGGGTTGGCGAGAAAATAGATGCTCTGGAGCCGTTTCACCCGGATCGGGTTGCGTCCCGAATTCTTGGTATGGGCGATGTGCTCTCCCTTATTGAAGAAGCCGAGCGCAAGCTGGATCAGAAAAAGGCTGAGAAGCTCACCAAAAAGATCAAGAAAGGCAAAAGCTTTGATCTTGAGGATTTCCGCGACCAGCTTCAGCAGATGAAGAGTATGGGTGGTATCGGCGGCTTGCTGGACAAGTTGCCAGGTATGGGTCAAATGGCCCAGGCCGCGCAGCAGCAGGTGAACGACAAGTCCATGGGGCAGCTGGAAGCGATCATCTGCTCAATGACCGCGAAAGAACGCCGCCATCCGGATGTAATCAATAATTCCCGTAAGCGCCGAATCGCTACGGGTTCAGGAACACAGATACAGGATGTGAACCGTCTGCTCAAGCAGCACAAGCAAATGCAGAAAATGATGAAGAAATTTGGCAAAAAAGGCGGAATGGCGAATATGATGCGCGGTCTCGGTGGTATGATGCCGCCGGGCGGTGGCGGCGGTGGGATGCCACCATTTGGCCGTATGTAAAAAGCCTTACACGGAAAACCTTGAAACAGTCTGTTTCACTGTTTTCTTTGGCGCATTTTTAGCATAGAATAGCGCCCCTTTCGAGTATGGGTCTCCGCGTCAGCCACCATTGTGGCCAGCGTGAAACGTACAAAGTTCGTATAACAGAACAGGATATTGGTTAAATGGTAACAATCCGTTTGGCTCGTGGCGGTTCCAAGAAGCGCCCGTTCTATCATCTGACAGTAACTGACAGTCGCAGATCACGCGACGGCGCCTTCATTGAGCGCGTTGGCTTTTTCAACCCGATCGCCCGCGGTCAGGAAGAACGTCTTCGTGTTGATCGTGACCGTGTAGATTTCTGGATTGGTCAAGGTGCACAAACCAGCGATCGCGTTGCGCAATTGCTCAAGGCTGCTGTGTAAGTTTTACTGACCACCGGGGTTGTTGTATGACGCAGAATCCTCAGGAAACTGTGATCGGTCGGATTACCTCGGTATTTGGGGTTAAAGGGTGGCTTAAGGTTTTTTCTTTCACCGACCCCAAAGAAGGGATACTTGAATACACCGGCTGGGTTCTTGATCTCGACGGTAAGCGTATCCCAGTGAAGCTTGAGGAAGGTCGTCGCCAAGGGCAGGCGATCGTAGTCAGGCTGAAGGGTATTAGTGATCGCGAGCTGGCTCGTACGTATTGCGGAGCCGAAATCAGGGTTCCGACTACAGAGTTACCGGTGCTTCCTGAAGGGGAGTATTACTGGCACCAGCTGGAAAAGCTTGATGTATTCACCGTTGACGGCGAATGCTTCGGCTGTGTGGATCATCTGATTGAAACCGGCTCCAATGATGTTCTGGTGGTGCATGCGACAGCAGGCTCCATCGATCAGCGCGAGCGTCTGATTCCCTATCTTCCCGGCGAAGTGGTTCGGGAGGTGGATCTGGCAGATCGCAAAATGATCGTAGATTGGGATCCGGAGTTCTGACGGGTGTGGATTGGCGCAGTCAGTCTGTTTCCGGAGATGTTCCAGGCGGTAACGAACTACGGGATAACGAGCAGGGCAGTGCGCGACGGTCTTCTGACCTTCGATAGCTGGAATCCCCGCGAGTTTACTCATGATCGTCATCGTACGGTTGATGATCGGCCATACGGTGGTGGCCCCGGTATGCTGATGAAAATTCAGCCTCTCAGGGATGCCATTCACGCAGCGAGGAACGCTGCGCCCGGAAAAGCCTGCGTGGTTTATCTTTCGCCTCAGGGTGAGACGCTGAACCAAGCCGTTGTCGAGTCGCTTGTTGCTGAAGAACAGCTGATTCTGGTAGCTGGGCGGTACGAAGGCGTTGATGAGCGCCTGATAGCGGCAGAGGTTGACCGGGAGATTTCGCTGGGAGACTTCGTGCTTTCTGGTGGCGAGTTGGCGGCTATGGCTGTCATCGATGCGGTTACACGCCTCATCCCCGGAGCGCTGGGTCATGCGCAGTCGGCAGAGCAGGATTCTTTTGCTGACGGGTTGCTGGATTGTCCGCACTACACCCGGCCCGAAGTTTACGAAGGTCAGGCGGTGCCGGATATTTTGTTGGGCGGTCACCATGGTCAGATCCGGCGTTGGCGGCTTAAACAGTCGCTGAGGCGAACCCGGGAGCGACGCCCCGACCTGCTGGAAAAGCGGGTGCTTACGGACGAAGAGCGTGAGCTGCTGGGTGAGATTTTAAACGAACCGTGTGCCTCTGAGTCATCAGGGCATTAAAAGATTGGGTATCAGGAGCATTACGATGAGCGGCAAGAACAACATCATCAATCAACTTGAAACAGAACAGATGACCAAGGAAATCCCCGCGTTTGCGCCTGGTGATACCGTGGTTATTCAGGTTCGCGTAACTGAAGGCAACCGTGAGCGTCTACAGGCGTTCGAAGGCGTTGTTATCGGCAAGCGTAACCGTGGCATGAACTCCTCTTTCACCGTACGGAAAATTTCCTACGGCGTTGGTGTTGAGCGTACATTCCAGACCTTTTCCAAGCTGATCGACAGCGTTGCGGTGAAGCGTCGTGGTGACGTGCGTCAGGCCAAGCTTTACTATCTGCGCGAGCTTTCTGGTAAGGCAGCGCGTATCAAGGAAAAGTTGGGCTGATCAGCGATTTGCTGAACAACCTTGCAGTGAAAAAGGCAGCCTGAGGGCTGCCTTTTTCGTTTATGGCAGGCCTGAATGCAGTGTTTGAAAAGTGGGGTGTCAGAGGGCGACAGTGTGAGATCAGAGGATGAAGCGGTAATTGTCCGGTTTGTTGATGCAGTCTGGCTTGAGGATGGTTTGGGTGAGAATACCCGACAGGCGTATCGAAGCGACTTGCAGCGTTTGGCGGCCTGGTTGGAAAAACAGCCCGGGCGGCCGTTGTTGACTAATGCGCGGCGAACGGATGTGCTGGCCTGGATGGCCAGCGGGCTCGCAGAGGGCGTAAAGACGTCTACGGCAGCTCGTCGACTTTCAGGCATTCGTCGATTTTACCGCTTCTTGCTCCGGGAGCGGCTCATTACCGAAGATCCTACATTGCGTATAGACAGTCCTCGGCTTCCCCGCCGCTTGCCGGATTCGCTGACCGAAGAGGAGGTGGATGCACTGCTTGCGGCACCGGATCCCGGGTTGCCGATTGAGCAGCGCGACAAGGCCATGCTGGAGATTCTCTATGGTTGTGGATTGCGGGTGTCGGAACTCACGAGCTTGCGTGTTGACCAGGTGAATCTGCGCCAGGGGGTTATACGCGTGACCGGCAAAGGTGATAAGGAGCGCCTGGTTCCGCTGGGGGAGGAGGCCCTGGACTGGCTCCTGCGGTATATGAAGGAAGGTCGCCCAGAGCTGCTCAAAGGGCGCGCGTGTGATGCGCTGTTTCCAGGTAACCGGGCTGCGGCCATGACGCGACAAACGTTCTGGCACAGGATCCGCCATTACGCCGTGCGCACCGGTATCCGCAAGCATTTGTCGCCTCATACGCTCCGTCATGCCTTTGCAACTCATCTGCTTAATCATGGTGCAGATCTGCGCGTGGTTCAGATGTTGCTGGGTCACTCCGATCTTTCGACAACGCAGATCTACACCCATGTTGCGCGACAACGTTTGCAATCCTTACATCAGGCCCACCATCCTCGTGGTTGAGCCTGCGAATATTAGGTAAGGTAACGATTTGAACTTTTGTGGCGAGCAGATGTCGCACGTAAATCCGATAATACCCGACTGAAAAGGTATATTTACCAGAATGAATGTAAAACGGTTTTTTATGGTAGCAGTGATGGCGGCTGGTGTTCTGGGTTCGCCTTTTAGCATTGCCGGTGATGTTGAAGACAGCATCAGCGAGCGTCTCTCCAGTGCCGTGCCCGGGCTGAAAATATCGTCAGTGAAGGAGTCTGAGGCGAAAGGGCTTTATGAGGTTCGGAGCAACAACGGAGACACGATCTACACGACATCCGATGGTCAGTACCTGCTAACCGGCGATTTATTGAAGGTTACCAGCGGGGGCATTGCCAATGTGACAGAAGAGGGCAGGGCCGGTGAGCGGCGCAAAACCATGGAGAGTTACGGTGAAGACGGCCTTATCACTTACAAGGCCAGCAACCAAAAAGCAGTTATTGATGTGTTCACCGACATTGATTGCCCGTACTGCCGCAAGCTCCATGATGAGGTGTCACAGCTCAATGATTACGGTATTACCGTGAATTACTATGCCTACCCACGATCCGGCCCTGGCACCCCATCTTTTGCAAAGTACATCTCGGTCTGGTGTGCCGAAGATCAACAATCGGCGATGGATGCAGCTAAATCTGGTAAAGCCGTTGAAACAGCGACCTGTGCCAACCCTGTTCTGGAGCAGTTCGAGCTTGGTCGGCGTATTGGTGTAACCGGCACTCCGGCTATCGTGCTGGAAGACGGCAACGTCGTGCGGGGCTATGTGCCTGCAAGGGATCTTGCGAACGGCCTGGGACTGCTCTGATATAACTGTTCGACGGGTTGCATCCCTGTCGATTAATGTTATATGACAAGCTTTTGGTTCAGGGCTTATTCAGCGAGCCCTGAACCGGTATACTATGCGGCCTTTCAGTGCTGCAACATCATAATGCTGCACTATTACAATACATCAGCACCCCTTCGGGATCAGAGGTGAGAGCTTGAAAGACGTCAGTGTCGGAATCTGCGGACTGGGAACCGTTGGCGGCGGTACATTCAATGTATTGACTCGCAACGCCGCTCTTATTGCGGGCCGTGCGGGCTGTAATATCCGGATTACCCGGGTTGCCAGCCGACGCAATCGCGACGATCTGGATTTTGGCGATGTGCCTTTCAGCACAGAAATTTTCGACGTGGTGAACGATCCTGCGGTTGACGTTGTGGTAGAGCTGATCGGCGGCTACGAAACCGCGCGTGAACTCGTGCTCGCGGCCATTCGCAACGGCAAACATGTTGTTACCGCCAATAAGGCGCTCGTCGCCGTTCACGGCAATGAAATATTTGCCGCAGCGGAAAACGCAGGCGTTGTGGTTGCTTATGAGGCCGGTGTGGCCGGTGGCATTCCTGTCATGAAAGCCATTCGCGAAGGCCTGGCGGCTAACCGTATCGATTGGATTGCCGGCATCATCAATGGCACGGGAAATTACATTCTGACCGAAATGCGTGCAGGCCGGGCTTTTGCTGAAGTTCTTAAAGAGGCTCAGGAGCTCGGTTACGCAGAAGCAGACCCCACCTTTGATGTTGAGGGTATTGATGCTGCCCACAAACTGACTATTCTTGCTTCGGCCGGCTTTGGCGTTCCTCTGCAGTTTGAAAAAGCCTTTACCGAAGGGATTTCATCAATCACACCCTACGATATCGCTCATGCCGAGCAGCTTGGCTACCGCATCAAGCACCTGGGCATTGCTCGCCGTCGGGATGAAGGTATTGAGCTTCGCGTACACCCGACACTGGTTCCTCAAAGTCACCTGATTGCTCAGGTTGATGGAGTCCTGAACGCCGTTCTTGTAGATGGTGATGCGGTTGGCCAGACCATGTATTACGGCCCGGGTGCCGGCGATGAAGCAACGGCCTCTGCTGTGATTGCCGACATTGTGGATGTTGCTCGCATTGTCGCGAGCGGAAGTACGCTGCGAGTACCTCATCTCGGGTTTGCTCCGGATGCCCTGGAAAATCTCGACGTCCTCTCCATGGAAGATATTCAGTCGGCTTACTATTTGCGCATAACGGCTCTGGATCGTCCTGGCGTCCTGGCCAAAATTGCATCGATTCTGAGTGAGCATGGCATCAACATTGAGTCGATCATGCAGAAAGAATCCGAGGTGCAGGATGGCCGCATTCCCGTCATTATCCTGACCCACACAGTGCAGGAACGACAAATCAACCGCGCTATCGAAGAGTTGGAATCCCTGTCCGATACTGATGGCCCGGTCGTTCGCATCCGCGCCGAAAATTTTAACTGAGAAACCCTAACTGGCAGGTACACACGTGAGATACATCAGTACGCGGGGAGAAGCACCCGCACTGGGATTTGAAGACGTTCTGCTCACAGGTCTGGCCCCGGACGGCGGCCTTTATGTACCTGAGGCACTTCCGCACTTCAGTCTGGAGGAGATCCGCAGCTGGCGCGGGCTTCCGTACACAGAACTTGCGTTCAATATCATGTACCCGTTTGTGGAGGAGGCCATTCCCGAGGCTGAGTTCCGGCAGATGCTTGATGACACTTATGGCGTGTTTGCGCATAAGGCGGTCGCACCGCTGGTTCAGCTCGATACTAACGAATGGGTGATGGAACTGTTTCGCGGGCCGACCTTGGCATTCAAGGATTTCGCCCTTCAGTTGCTGGGCCGGTTGCTGGATTACGTGCTCGGAAAGCGCAAGGAACATGCAGTCATAATGGGTGCGACCTCCGGTGATACCGGCTCCGCAGCCATTGAAGGCTGTCGTCGATGCGAGCACGTGGACATCTTTATCCTGCACCCTTACGAGCGCGTTTCGGAAGTGCAGCGCCGCCAGATGACCACGGTTCAGGGTGACAACATTCATAATATTGCCGTTCGTGGTAATTTTGATGACTGCCAGCGTATGGTCAAAGAGAGCTTCGGCGACCAGTCGTTCCTGGGTGGCAAAGCAAAACTGGCGGCTGTTAACTCGATCAACTGGGCCCGGATCATGGCTCAGATCGTTTACTACTTCCATGCGTCTCTGGCCCTCGGTGGCCCGGATCGCAGCATGGCGTTCTCGGTGCCCACCGGTAATTTCGGGGACATCTTTGCCGGTTATCTGGCGAAGAAAATGGGCTTGCCGATATCGCAGCTGGTTATCGCCACCAACAGAAACGACATTCTTCATCGCTTCATGAGTGGCAACAAATACGAGCAGCACCAGCTTGAACATACGCTCTCCCCGAGCATGGATATTATGGTGTCCAGCAACTTCGAGCGTTTGTTGTTTGATCTGCATGGACGCGATGGGCAGGCGGTTAAAGAGTTGCTTGAAAACGCGGCTAAAGGCCCTGTCAGTATCGAAGGTTATCGGTGGAAGAAGGCCCGCAAGCTGTTCGACAGTGCGGCAGTTGATGACAAGGCTACGTGTGACACCATCCGTGAAGTCTACGAGCAGAACGAATACCTGCTGGACCCACACACCGCTATTGGCGTGCGCGCTGCTCGTGCCTGTCGCCGGGATACCGGGATTCCGATGATCACTCTTGGAACAGCCCATCCGGCCAAATTCCCGGACGCCATCGTCGAGTCCGGCCTGACTGTAAAACCAGCACTTCCGGCTCACATGGCGGATCTGTTCGATCGTAAAGAGCGCTATACGGTACTTGATAACGACCGGGCAGGTGTACAGGCATTCATTGCCAAGCACTGGAAGAATACCTGACCCGGTATGACGCCAAAAAAGATCCTGCGTCGCCTCCGCCCGGATAATACTCCGGGCTGGGGGCAAAACCTGCCTCCCTTGCTCCGCCGCCTGTACGCCGCTCGCGGTGTTACCTCCGATGACCAGTTAAGCTATACCCTCAGGCATCTTGCTTCCCCTTTTGAGTTGCGGGGCATTGAGCGTGCGGTCGAACTGCTGGCAGACGCTATCACTCAGAACCAGCGGGTACTTGTACTCGGAGATTTTGACGCCGATGGCGCTACCAGCACTGCGGTCGCCATGCTCGGGCTTTCCATGCTCGGTTTAAAGAGTATTGATTTCAGGGTACCTAGCCGCTTTGCGGATGGCTATGGATTGACTCCGGGGATCATTGAGCGCCTGCAAGAAGAGGGTGAACTGCCGGATCTTCTGGTGACGGTGGATAACGGAATCTCGGCCATCGAAGGTGTAGACGCGGCGAAGAAACTGGGTATCAAGGTGGTGGTTACGGATCATCACCTTGCCGGCGAAACGCTGCCGGACGCCGATGCAATAGTAAATCCCAATCAGCCCGGTTGTGCCTTCCTGAGCAAAAACGCCGCTGGCGTAGGCGTGATGTTTTATGTGCTCACGGCGCTGCGCAAAAAGCTGAGGGAAGCAGGCCGCCTGCCGCAACCAGAGCCCAATCTGGGTAACCTGCTGGACTTGGTGGCGCTTGGCACTGTAGCCGATGTTGTGCCGCTGGATCACAACAACCGCATCTTCGTTGAGCAGGGCCTGCGCCGAATCCGTCAGGGCGAAGCCCGTCCAGGAATTCTCGCACTGCTTGAAGTGGCTGGCCGGGAACACACCAACATCAGCTCGACCGATCTGGGGTTTGTGGTTGGCCCACGCCTCAATGCCGCTGGCCGGCTGGACGATATGAGTGTTGGCATAGCCTGCCTGCTGGCGGACAGCCCGGATGAAGCCCGGCGCCTTGCCCGTGAACTGGATACCTTCAACCGGGAACGCCGCACTATCGAAAAGGACATGAAGACTCAGGCGCAGGATTTGCTCGCCTCCATGTCTTTGGACCTGGAAGGGCTGCCCTGGGGGCTGGCGCTATTTGATCAGGATTGGCATCAGGGTGTAATCGGTATTCTTGCGGCCCGTATTCGCGAGCAGACCCATAGGCCGACGATCGCCTTTGCTCCAGACGAAAATGGCGTGGATATAAAAGGTTCTGCCCGATCAATTCCGGGGCTCCATATCCGCGATGTGCTGGCGGTTGTGGATTCCCGTCATCCTGGTGTTATGCATAAATACGGCGGCCACGCTATGGCGGCAGGTATGACCCTGGCACGGAGTGATTTTGATACCTTCATCCGGGCGTTTGATGCGGCAGTGAGGGATACCCTCACTGCCGCAGATCTCGAGGCTGCAATCACGACTGATGGGCCGTTGAGTTCTGATGAGCTGTCCCTGGAAACGGCGGCTCTGCTGAAGCGCGCTGGCCCTTGGGGGCAGCATTTCCCGGAGCCTTTGTTTGATGGCGAGTTTCGGGTGGTCAGTCAGCGTATTGTTGGCGAAAATCATTTGAAGCTGGTTTTGCAGCCAGTGGATGGCAGCGGGATCATTGATGCTATTGCGTTCAATACCGGGCCGGAAGTTCCCGATTACACGCGCACGGGTGTTCGGGTGGTTTATAAGCCCGACGCCAATACCTTCCGAGGTCGGACGAACCTTCAGCTGTTGGTGGATTATCTGGAGCCACTTTCCTAGCTGGGCTGGCTTTTGAGGCTGGCCAGGAGGCGGGTGCTCTTTTCTTCTGGAAAAAGCAACTCGCTGCGCTCAGACATCTTTTTCCGGCAGAAAAGAGCACCAGCCTCCTGACCGATTGGAAAGCACGGGTAGATCAACAGCGGAGAACTCCGTTTGTTAACATGCGGCTTGCTCCCAATGTCGGGCGCTGGTCAGGAACGGCCTGCCGGGAGTGTCGAAAACATGGATGTTTTCGTCAAGCGTACATGGACGTATTCACAGCGTCTCCCGGCAGGCCGTTCCTGATCAGCGCTTGTGCCAAACCAGCGGACAACGGCTGATTTGCCGTCAGAATTCGGGTAGAATCCCGCCACGGTTTTTCTCACCATTTTCCAATACGAGTAAGGTTTTCATGGAAATTAATCCCATTGTGACGAAGATTAAAGAGCTTCGTGAGCGTACTGAAGCGCTCAGGGGGTATCTTTGACTATGATCAGCGTAGTGAACGACTAGTTGAAGTAGAGCGTGAGATGGAAATGCCCACAGTGTGGGATGATCCTGAGCGCGCGCAGGCATTGGGCAAGGAACGCTCCGATCTCGATCTGATTGTAAGCACCATCGACAACCTCACAACCGGTCTTTCCGATGCAGAGAGTCTGCTGGAGATGGCTGTAGAGGAAGACGATGCAGACACAGTAACCGAGATTGAATCCGATCTCGAAACTCTTGATGCCAGGCTCGAAAAGCTCGAGTTCCGTCGGATGTTTTCCGGTGAAATGGACGCCAATAGCGCCTATCTCGAAATCCAGGCCGGGTCTGGCGGTACCGAGGCTCAGGATTGGGCGAATATGCTTCTGCGCATGTACCTGCGCTGGGCTGAGAGCCGTGGTTTCAAGACAGAGATTGTGGAACTGCAGGAAGGTGATGTGGCTGGTGTGAAGAGTGCCACCATTCATATTCAGGGCGAGTATGCGTTCGGTTGGGCGCGCACTGAAACCGGTGTTCACCGCCTGGTTCGCAAGTCGCCTTTTGATTCAGGTAACCGTCGCCATACCTCTTTTTCTTCAGTGTTTGTGTCGCCGGAAGTGGATGACAGTTTCGAGATTGAAATTAACCCGGCAGACTTGCGAGTGGATGTTTATCGCGCCTCTGGCGCCGGTGGTCAGCACGTCAACCGGACAGAATCTGCGGTGCGCCTGACTCACAATCCGACGGGCGTTGTTGTGGCCTGTCAGGCCGGTCGCAGCCAGCATCAGAACAAAGATCAGGCCATGAAGCAGCTTAAGGCCAAGCTTTATGAGCGTGAGATGCAGGAGCGTAACGCCGAGAAGCAGAAAGCCGAAGACGCAAAATCCGATATTGGATGGGGCAGCCAGATTCGTTCCTACGTGCTGGATGATGGCCGTATCAAGGATTTGCGTACCAAGGTCGAAACCAGCAACACCCAGGCGGTGTTGGACGGTGATATTGACAAGTTTATTGAAGCCAGCCTGAAGATGGCGCTGTAATCAGCGCCATTGCCAGGCCAACCCGGACACCCCTGATTTTCTAGTGAGCCAACATGACTGAACACACCAAGAATGCACCGCAAGAGGACAACAGGCTGATTGCCGAGCGTCGCGCCAAACTGGCAGAGCTGCGCGAGAGTGGCAATCCCTTCCCCAACGATTTCCGACGCGATGCCACCGCCGCCGAACTGCAGGCGAAATACGGTGACAAGAGCAAGGAAGAGCTGGAGTCCATGGGCATAAAGGTTGCCATTGCCGGTCGCATGATGCTTGATCGCAAGGCATTCAAAGTGGTTCAGGATATGACTGGCCGTATGCAGATTTACGCGACCAAAGATGTGCAGAAAGATACCAAACACTGGGATCTTGGGGACATTGTGGGTGTGCGGGGAATGCTGACCAAATCCGGCAAGGGCGATCTGTATGTGACGATGGATGAGTATGTTCTGCTCACCAAGTCACTGCGTCCGCTGCCGGAGAAGCACAAAGGCCTGACCGATACCGAATCGCGCTATCGTCACCGCTATGTGGATCTGATGGTCAATGAAGACAGCCGCCGGGTATTTCTTGCGCGCTCGAAGATCATTACCGCCATGCGTCAGTTTTTCGCCGATCGCGATTTCATGGAGGTGGAAACTCCCATGCTGCAGGTTATTCCCGGTGGTGCGACCGCGCGGCCGTTTATGACCCACCACAACGCTCTGGGCATTGATATGTACCTGCGCATCGCGCCTGAACTGTATCTGAAGCGCCTGGTTGTAGGCGGTTTTGAGCGGGTGTTCGAGATCAACCGTAATTTCCGGAACGAGGGGCTTTCTACCCGCCATAATCCGGAATTTACCATGGTGGAATTCTATCAGGCGTATGCCGATTACAACGACCTGATGGATCTTACCGAAGACATGCTGCGCGCTATTGCTGAGCAGGTGCTGGGCACGACCAAGGTAGTCAATACCCGCATCCTGGCTGACGGCACGGAAGAGTCTATCGAGTACGACTTTGGCAAGCCCTTTGAGCGCCTTACAGTAGTGGACGCTATCCTGCGCTACTCTCCGGATGTCACTGCCGAGCAGCTTGCGGATGAGGCTTCTGCGCGGCAGGTGGCCAATGACTTGGGCATTCACGTGAAAAATGGCTGGGGTCTGGGCAAGATTCAGATCGAGATCTTTGAAGCGACCGCAGAGCATCGCCTGATGCAGCCTACGTTCATCACCGAATACCCGAAAGAAGTGTCGCCGCTTGCGCGCTGCAAGGACAGCAACCCGTTCGTGACCGAGCGCTTCGAGTTCTTCGTGGGTGGCCGCGAGATTGCCAACGGCTTTTCCGAGCTTAATGATGCGGAAGATCAGGCAGAACGCTTCCAGGCGCAGGTTGCTGAAAAAGATGCCGGCGACGACGAGGCCATGTTCTACGACGAAGATTACGTTATGGCGCTGGAGTATGGCCTGCCACCAACTGCAGGTGAGGGCATAGGTATTGACCGGCTGGCCATGCTGCTGACCAATTCGCCCTCCATTCGCGACGTAATCCTGTTCCCGGCCATGCGCCCGGAGCACAAAGCCGAGAGCTCCAAACCGGAGGAATGACCATGCACCCGGTTGAGGAACTGGCAAGCCATCTCAGGCCCGACCGGGGCTGGAGTGAATACCTCGCCGGCGAATTCCGTCAGCCCTACATGCATGTGCTGGCGGAATTTCTCGCTGCTGAAGAAAGCGCCGGGAAGGTTCTCTTCCCGGACAGCAAACACTGCTTTAATGCCTTGAATAGCACGCCTCTGGATCAGGTGCGTGTTGTCATTCTTGGGCAAGACCCCTACCACGGCCCCGGCCAGGCCCACGGCCTGTGTTTTTCCGTGAGGCCGGATGTTCCGCCGCCACCGTCACTTGTTAACATGTTCAAGGAAATCCAGAGTGATCTGGGTATTGCGCCGCCGGATCACGGCTGTCTGCAACCTTGGGCGGAGCAGGGCGTGTTGCTGCTTAACAGCGTACTAACGGTGGTTCAAGGGCAAGCCGGCGCGCATCAGGGAAAAGGCTGGGAGGCGTTTACCGATCGCGTGATTGAGACAGTGAATCAGGAGCGTGAAGGTGTTGTGTTCTTGTTATGGGGCAGTTATGCCAAAAAGAAGGGGCGGCACATTGATCGTAACCGCCACCTTGTGCTGGAAGGGCCGCATCCGTCACCGCTCAGTGCTTATCGCGGTTTCTTCGGTTGCAAGCATTTCTCCCGGGCCAATGAATGGCTCCGGGAGCAAGGGGGGGAGCCTGTAGATTGGAGGTTGCCTTCCAAAGCAGGCCTGATTGCCCGTTATAAATAGTCCTGATCCTATTGAAGCAAAGCCATTGCAGCTTCCATCTGGGCGTTCAAATCTTCCTCTTCATTCATATCGATATTCGGGTCAATACCGAGGCGATCGAAAGCTGAGATGGCCGTCCAATCCATCTCTGCCCATGGGTGCTCGGAGCCTGCAACCAGTTGCAGATTGGCGACCATGACCAAGTCGGCGTAATCGGCTGAAGGTACTTCTCTCTGGAAGTTGGCGTATTCCAGGGGAACATTCTGCAGGTCCTTCGGGAAGTCCCACTTTTTAAGAATGGCTGTTCCGATTCTTGGATGCAGTTCCTCAATGATATTGTCCAGCATTATGCTGCTGACCTGCACATCCTCGTCTTCCACATAGCGCAAAATGGGCAGTACACCAATCAGGTGCACCAGGCCAGCCAGGGTGGCCTGATCCGGCTTCAGCTTTGTGTAATGCTGGGCCAGTACGTGGCAAACACCAGCCACTTCGGTGCTGGTTTGCCATGTTGCACGCAGGCGCTTGTCGATCATGTCAGAGGTTGCCTGGAACATCTGCTGCATGGCCAGGCCCATAGCCAGGTTGCTGGTGTAGGCCATACCGAGCCGGCTTACCGCCATGTTCAGGTTCTCTATAGCACGGTTGCCCCGGAACAATGGGCTGTTGCAAACGCGGATGATGCGAGCCGAGAGGGCTGTATCGTTGCTGATAACCTTGACCAGGTCACCAATGGCCGAATCTTCGGACTCGGCGATATCGCGCACCTGAAGCGCAGCTTCCGGCAGGGTGGGAAGTACCAGTTTGTCGTTTTCGATTGCGGCCGTAAGATCCGCTTTGATGGTTTCGGCAATATTCGACATAGTTAGGCAAGGGTCCGCTTGTCAGTTCGGGAGGCCCGTGATGGTGTCGAGCGGGCGCTCCGGAAGGTCAGAAATATGAACTCTATTTATAGCAAATTCTCACGAGTTTGCCTGTCAACTTATGTATCCTTTGGTGCGCCGCCTTCACGTTCGGTAACGGTGTAGGGCAGCGGTCGCTGTTCCAGTAAAGCTCCTGGCTGGCCATCTGTTGACAGTTCGCCATTGGCAGCGTCGTGGCGGATGACCGCAAGCAGTTCGCAAGAGCCGTCGTCGAAGCCCACGGAGTTGACCACTTCGCCCACTGAGCGTTCGCCCGCCTTGACGGAGGTTCCCGGTGTGGGAGGAGAGTTACCCCCTGCGACGCTAAAGCGAAACAGACTTTTCTTGAGCTGCCCAAGGAAATGCATCCGCGCGATCACTTCCTGGCCGGTGTAGCAGCCTTTTTTAAAGTGGACGCCGCCCAGATGTTGCCAGTTGAGCATTTGAGGCACATAGGATTCGCTGGTGGCGGTGCTTAGCATGGGCACGCCCGCTGCAATCTCGGATGCCTGCCAGTCGGCCAGAGTCTTTTGGGGAATGTGATCCAGTTTCAGATCTCCTGCGGAGGGTTGCCACAGCTCAAAGCGCGGGAGCCCTTCCGTTGTGTTTTCTGTGCGGATCAGAAACCCGGAGTCGAGCGTCAGAGTGTCGCCCGGCAATGCCAGGCTGAGCAGTTCTCCTCCCGCAATACTCGAGGCGGCTTCATTGCCCAGCAGCCCGATGATTTGCCCCTCGGTTTGTGCTGTCATGGAGGTGCCACGGAACAGCATCATGTATTTGCGCAGGTGAGCCATGACTGGATCTGCCAGTTCGGAGGGAAGATCCATCAGAATGTCGTTGCCGTCGCGCACAAGACGAGTCAGGCAGTAAGCGCGGCCTTTGGGCGTCGCGCCGGCTGCCCGGAGCGATGTGCCTGTTTTGATGTCATCAAGGTTCTGGCTTAACTGTCCCTGCAGGAACTTGTCGGTACCCGGGCCGGAGATACGAACCAGAACACGATTGGTCAGCAGGATGTGGCCCGAAGTCGGGGGTGGAAGCTCGGCTGATGTGTATGCGGGCGTGGCTGAAACAGGTGTTTCTGTACCAGTCATGGGAAAACTCCGGGCAGAAAGCTATTCAAATGATTGCTGAGCGCGGCCCAGTCGGAGCCACATTCTCAGGCGGCGAAACTGATCTTCGGATACATTACCCGCAATCCATCCACCAGAGAGTAGCACAACCGGGTATGAAGAAGACCTGGAGGCTACAGGCTGCAGTTTCAAGAGCGCAAATTTCGAATTGATGCGGCTCGACGGTCTGGCACTTACCGCCAGAGTTTGCCCGTTGCCAAGGCGGGCATAGAGCGTACCCATGTCCTGATGCAACGCCAGAACGGCCGCATTCCCTGCCAATAATCCATTCAACCGATACTGGTAGAGCGCGCCTGCCAGGGTTACCGGTGCCAGCGCGTACATCCAGTGCTTTCCGGAGGCGCCGGCTATCAGTGCGAAAGTGCTGGCAACCAGCCATGGTGCAGCGGCCAGGCAACCCGCCACAACACTGCGTGTAATCGTCAGGTCAATCCGGTTGGACACGGGCAAGGATGATGTCAACGATGCGCTGGAGATCCGGATCATCAGAGCGGCTGCGCTGCATGAACCATTCGAACATATCGGCATCCTCACAGCTCAGAAGCCTGTTGTAGCGTGCCTGATCATCCTTGTCCAAATCCCGGTAGGCTTCTTCCAGAAATGGAATCAGCAGGACATCCAGTTCCAGCATTCCGCGGCGGCTGTGCCACCAGAGACGGTTGAAATCCGCATTGCCCGCTTGGGTGTCTTGCATATTTGCTCTCTTGGTCGTTCCCTTTACGGTGAAGGGGTTCTGTAGGTTGTTGGTATCAGTACGGTATCACGGACCTCGTGTAGCAGCCCCGGATAATCCAGTGTGTAATGCAGGCCTCGGCTTTCCTTGCGTTGCAGCGCGGCACAGATAATCAGGTCGGACACGGTGACCAGGTTCCTGAGTTCAAGAAGGTCGTTGGTTACCCGATAGTTACTGTAAAACTCGCCGATTTCGTCGGACAGGAGATCAACCCGGTGCTTCGCCCGCTGCAGGCGCTTGGTTGTACGCACAATGCCCACGTAATCCCACATAAAGTGACGCAACTCGTCCCAGTTGTGAGAAATTACAACGTCTTCATCTGAATCCCGAACCTGGCTTTCGTCCCATGCCGGGGCCTCAGGGGGAGAAGGGATGTCCGCTTCCCGGCGCGCAATATCGGCTGCCGCTGCCTGACCATACACGAGGCATTCCAGCAACGAATTGCTGGCCATACGATTGGCGCCATGTAGCCCGGTAAATCCGGCCTCCCCGACTACGTAGAGCTGGTTGATGTCGGTTCGTGCCCGCTCATCGCTGACAATGCCGCCGCAGGTATAGTGCGCTGCAGGCACCACAGGAATGGGCTCGCGAGTAATGTCGATGCCAAACTCGAGACATTTCTCGTAGATGGTGGGGAAATGATGCCGGACGAAATCCGCAGGCTTGTGGCTTATGTCCAGATACAGGTGGTCTGCACCCAGCCGCTTCATTTCATGGTCGATGGCCCGGGCCACTATGTCCCGTGGTGCCAATTCGCCGCGCTTGTCGAAACGATCCATGAAGCGGGAGCCGTCCGGCAGCTTCAGAAGTCCCCCTTCGCCCCTTACCGCTTCGGTAATCAGGAACGACTTGGCGTGCGGATGGTACAGACAGGTCGGGTGGAACTGGTTGAACTCCATGTTGCCAACACGACAGCCTGCACGCCAGGCCATGGCAATGCCATCACCGGATGCGCCGTCAGGATTGGTGGTGTAACGGTAGGCCTTGGATGCGCCACCGGTAGCGATGACGGTGAAGCGCGCCCGGAAAAGTTCTACATGGTTGTCTTCAAGGTTCAGTATGTAGGCGCCAACGCAGCGGTTGCCTGGCAATGCCAGTTTGCGATTGGTAATCAGGTCTACCGCAACACGACCTGATCTGAGTTCGATGTTGGGTCGCGCTTGGGCCTGAGCTGCCAATGTTGTGGATACCGCGTACCCCGTGGCATCAGCGGCATGAATGATGCGTCGGTGGCTATGACCACCTTCGCGGGTCAGGTGGAGCTGGGCATCGGTGTCCCGGGTAAAGTCAACGCCGGTGCCGATGAGCCATTCAATGCTTTCCTTGCTGTGCTCCACAGTGAAACGCACGGCTTCTTCGCTGCACAGGCCTCCGCCAGCAGCGAGGGTATCCTGCACATGGTTTTCGGTGGAGTCCTGGTCGTCCAGAACAGCTGCTATGCCGCCCTGGGCCCAGAGTGTGGCTCCGCTGCTGATGTCACCCTTGCTGACCACGCATACCTTTAGATGCTCCGGCAAGTTAAGCGCAACGGTCAGTCCGGCAGCGCCGCTGCCGATAATGAGAACATCATATTCATAGGACTGTGGCATCGGGTCGTTATCGCGGGCCATAATGTAGACGTGTATTGAACTAAATTTTACGCTTGCTGTCTATTTGGCCTGACAGATGATCGGTCTTATTAGGCTGAGTCGTCGTTTCGTAAAACGGGCGCCGGACAGTGAGCATGAACCATCAGAAACTCGTATCGGCCGGTAAGCTGGCCACTAAAACAGAGCGCACCGGCATAGCGTCCATGGCACCCGAGAACGACCAGAAACAGGCTGAACAGCCAGATAGTCAGACCGATCTGCAACTTGTTCGCAAAGTCCGGAACGGGGATCGCGCAGCGTTTGATCTTTTGGTGGTCAAATATCAATCAAGGTTGGCTTCTATAATCAGCCGTTATGTTTACGACAGCCAGGAAGTCATGGACCTTACCCAGGAAGCGTTCATCAAGGCTTACCGGGCCATCGACCGTTTTCGTGGTGACAGTGCCTTCTACACTTGGCTTTATCGTATTGCGGTGAACACCGCGAAAAATCATCTCGAGTCTCGCAGCCGAAGGCCCCAGGGTAGCGCGGATTCGGCTGAAGCGGAGAATTTTGATGACGGTCGGCGGCTGCGGGATATCGCTTCGCCGGAACGTCTTTTGCAGCGTGATCAGCTGCAGAAGGAGCTAAGTAGCGCCATAGCCAACCTGCCAGAAGAGCTCCGTTCGGCATTTTTGCTGCGGGAGTATGACGGGCTCAGTTATGAGGATATAGCGCGAATTCTGGAGTGCCCGATCGGGACAGTGCGCTCACGTATTTTCCGGGCCAGAGATGCTGTTGATAGACATCTTGGGCCTCTGCTCAATCATTCGGTGACGTAATTGAAGGTGCATCCTATGGATGATCGTCTCAGAGAAACACTGTCGGCCATGATGGACGATGAAGCCGACGAACTTTCGGTTCGACGCCTGTTATCACATGAAGGTCAGGACGACGTGCGTGCTCAGTGGCAGCGATGGCAGGGCATTCACGATCTTATGCATCGGGGCCATTCACCGGCTGAGGGCGTTGATGTCAGTGTGGCCGTGCGCGAAGCGCTCGACGGCCGCATCAGATCGCAGGTGCCGGCTGTATCGCTCAGCTGTGAAGCGCCGCGCCGCTGGCAATGGCCGGCGGTGGCAATGGTTGCCGTTGCTTTACTGGTGGGCTTTGGTGCTGGCGCGGGCTGGGATGCCGGAGAGGTGTCTCCCGGTGCGCTGGCGTCTGCACCTGTAACGGAAACGTCCGATGCCGAGTCTGCGGGCAATGTATCGGCCGGGGAGCGTGCACCGGTTCAGGAAGTTGCCTTGCAAGGGCTTGATGAAGAGCAGTGGGAGCACATGAGCCGCTATCTGCTGGAACACGCCCAGCACAACAGCGTAGGTGCCGGACAGGGCTCGGTGGGTTATGCCCGCCTTGTCAGTGCAAATGGCGGCTATTGATAGCAATTAATGAAGGTGTTCATGAACAAAGCCCGTTATTTCGGCCCGAGTCTGACTAACCTGTCATTGCGTTGGCTCCTTACGCTTACATTGGCGATGGTTTTGCCCGCGTCAGCGTTTGCTGAAGAGAAGTCAGCGGCCTACTGGCTGGAACAGTTGGGGCCGGCCCTTAACATGACCTCTTATCGCGGCGTGTTTGTATACGCCCGAGGGTCCAGTGTGCACTCCATGCAGATTGCCCATCGCTTTCACAACGGCATTGTGGAAGAGCGCCTGGTTCTACAGGACGGAGGCAGTGGAGAGATTGTTCGCCGGGATATGAATGTGGTCTGCGTGCTCCCTGAGCAGGGGAAGGTAAGGCTGGATCAGGTTATTCCATCCGGGCCGTTCGCGGAGGCATTTGCAAGCCAGCTGATTCCCGTAAGCCGCTGGTATAGTGCCGAATTGAAAGGCGAAGACCGTATAGCCGGCTATGACGTGATTACGGTAGCCCTGACGGCCAAAGACCGGCATCGATACAGTCACCGGCTGTGGCTGGAAAAATCCACCGGTCTTTTGGTGAAAAGTCACGTGCGGGCCGCTGGTGGCGAGGTGCTGGAGCACTTTCAGTTCACCAGTCTTGAGATTACTGACGATATTCCTGACGGTGAACTTGAGATCCGCACCGAGGGTCGTGAGGTCTCCCGTACACTGGGTGATGCAGGTCAGCGTTTGGGTTCGCAGGATGGCTTGTCAAAAGCATCGCGTATGCATGGTTGGCATCTTGGCTGGCGCCCGGAAGGTTTTGAGCCTGCTGCAGCGCCCATGTCGGGCAATGGGCAAACAGTTGCGTTTTCAGACGGGTTGGCGGCTTTCTCTGTATTTGTTGAGTCCGCAGGCAGAGTGAGCATGCCCACGGGCGCAACCCGCATTGGGGCAACAACGATTTATATGCACCAACTGCAAAGCGGGAATCAGGCCGTTCTGGTGACCGTAGTAGGCGAAATACCGCCAGCAGCGGCGCGCCAGGTCGCTGAATCGGTGCAGGTCAACGAAGCGTTTATTTCGGGTGCCTCTGAACCGTGATTACCGAGACAGGAAAAGTCGTTGCTGTGACCGGTGAGCACGCCTGGGTCCAGACTATACGTACCAGCGCCTGCGAGAGCTGTGCGGCACGTAATGGTTGTGGGCAGAAGGTGCTGGCTTCGGCAACTGGCGGCCGTGCCAATCAGGTTCGTGTCGTTAATTCCGTGAACGCCCGTGTGGGTGAAGATGTGACGCTTGGTATTAACGAAAGCGCACTCCTTGGTGCTTCTCTGCTGGTATATGCGCTTCCTTTATTGCTCATGGTTGCGGCCAGTATAATCGGGCACCAGCTGTCCGATGAGAGTGATCTGGCGGCTATGGCGGGCGCCGTTGTCGGTCTTGCATTCGGCTTTTTGATAAGTCGAAAATTACAGAGCCGGAATGCCGGCAACTATGAACCCATGCTGCTCCGGATTAACCGCATCCCGGCCGGGGTAGCTTCTCATCCCGACTCATTAACCTGATATACAGGGGGTTCCGACATGCTGAGAACAACTATTGAAGTAACCCGGCTCTCCCCGACATCACTCACTCAGAGGGTGTCGGGTTCTCTGTTGGTGGTACTGTTTGCTATGGTGCTGCTGGCTTGGAGCCAGGCAGGCTTCGCACGAGGTTTGCCGGACTTTACCGGGCTGGTTGAGGAAAACGCAGGCGCGGTCGTTAACATAAGCACCACCAGTGCTCCCGCAACAGGAAACACGCGCTTTCACGGTTTGCCTTTTGATGAGCGACAGCTCGACCAGTTGCCGGAGTTTTTCCAGGAATTCTTTCGCGGTCCCCAGTCGCCCTTCGGTGGCGCCCCGGGTAATTCTCAGCCGACTCGCTCCATGGGGTCAGGGTTTATAGTGTCCGCCGATGGTTACGTGTTGACCAATAATCATGTAGTTGAAGGCGCTGATGAGATTATTGTCCGCCTCAACGACCGTCGTGAGTTGCCGGCGACTCTGGTAGGCACAGATCCCCGTTCGGATATGGCCGTTTTGAAAATCGAGAATGGGGACGACCTGCCTGTGGTAAAAACAGGGCGCTCCAAGGACCTCAAGGTCGGTGAATGGGTGTTTGCGATCGGCTCACCGTTTGGCTTCGATTATACCGTTACAGCCGGCATTGTCAGTGCGTTGGGTCGTTCGCTCCCGTCAGAAAACTATGTGCCGTTTATCCAGACCGACGTAGCCATTAATCCGGGAAACTCTGGGGGCCCTCTGTTCAATCTTGATGGCGAAGTGATTGGTATTAATTCGCAGATATATACTCGCTCTGGCGGTTTCATGGGGGTCTCGTTTGCTATTCCCATTGACGATGCCATGAGCGTATTTCGTCAGATTCGCGACAAGGGCGCGGTTTCCCGTGGCTGGTTGGGTGTGCTGATCCAGGAAGTGAATCGTGATCTGGCAGAGTCTTTTGGGCTCAAACGCCCACGGGGCGCATTGATTGCCGAGGTTATGGATGGTTCGCCAGCCGAGGCTGGTGGCTTGCAGTCTGGTGATATCGTGCTTGAGTACGATGGTGATGACATTCAGCTCTCGTCGGATTTGCCGCCCATGGTGGGCCGCACTCCGGTAGGTGAGACGGCTCGATTGACCGTTCTTCGCGGAGGAAAAGAGATCGCACTGGATGTAGAAATCGGTCAACTGCCAGACGAGCGCGGTGCCCAGCAGTCTGTTCCCTCTGGTGGTGGTAGCTCGTCTACGGCGCCGTTAGGGCTGACCGTTGAGCCTCTGCCTTCGGATCTCGCTGACTCTATTGGCGTGCCAGGTGGCGTTCTGGTGGCTGGTGTTGGCAAAGGGCCAGCCTATGATGCCGGCATACGCACCCGTGATGTGATCACCGAAATAAACAGGAAGGCGGTGTCGTCAGTTGCGGATTTCCGAAAAGTCATCAAAACACTGCCAGAAGGGCGTGCGGTATCCGTTCGCGTAGTGCGCCAGGGCAGGGCGATCTATCTTGTTATGAAGCCCTGATGGCAGGTGTTTGAAAAGACATAGCAATATTACAAAGAGCCCCGAAACCTGATGTTGGAAACGACAGGCTTCGGGGCTTTTGCTATACTGCGATGCTGAAATAATAAGAGCTGCCACGGAATGGATCAGGCCAGATTATGAACAGAAAGGATCTCCCCCTCCTGCAACTTCTGAAACCTCGTAATGCCTGGCTCGCCTGGCTGCTTCTGGTCATAGCGATCGCTGTAACGGTGGCGTCCTGGCAGTTTTCCATCCGGTTGGTCGAAGATCGCACGGAAGCCCGGTTTCGTACCCAGTCGCTGCAATTGAAAACCGCCATTGAGGAACGATTGCTCAACTATGAGCAGGTTCTGGCGGGCAGTGCCGGTCTTTTCGCGGTCGCGGGTGACATTTCCCGTGATCAGTGGCGGGAATATGTTCACAAGGTCGACATCAATCGTTATTACCCGGGCATTCAGGGCATCGGGTATGTTGAGCGTATTGAAGTGCGGGATATGGCCGAACACATTGCTTTGGTGCGTGCAGAGGGGGTTTACAAGTATTTGGTGAAACCCCTGGGAACCGGGCCTTTCTATTACCCTATGGTTTATCTGGAACCCGGGACTGAGCGCAACCTGAAAGCACTGGGCTATGACGCGTTCAGTGATCCGGTTCACCGCAAAGCCATGGAGCGGTCAAGGGATGATGCCATTCCGACGGTAACGGCCAAAGTGGTTTTGGTGCAAGAAGAGCTGGCGGAGGGGCAAGCCAGTTTTCTGATGTACTACCCGGTTTATCAGGGTGGGGAGGTGCCGGGAATACGGGCAGAACGCCGCATGATGCTGGCGGGCTTTGTGTTCAGCGCGTTTCGTATGAATAACCTCCTTGACGGCATCATCGGCCTTATTTCACCGTTTCTCGACATCCGTATTTACGATAATGGCGTCGTTGGCCGTGAAAATCTGATGTACGGTTCGAACCTCGGCTCCCTGGACAATGAGTTCAGTTTTGAAATGAGCCAGACTGTAAGCCATGGCGGACGTGACTGGCTCCTGCAAACCCGTTCCACGCCAGCTTTTGACTATCTTGCGTCCGACCCGCGCCCGTCGATCGTGCTTGGAAGCGGCGTTGTTATCAGTTTGCTGCTTTTTGTCGTGGCACTGGTGTTGATTCATTCTCGCCTTATGGCGCAGATCGGTGCCGGGCGTTATCGAGCGATTACGGAGGGCGCGGCCAACGTTACGCTGGTTATGGATGAGGAGGGTACGCCGCTTTATGCCAGCCCCTCCAGCTATGACATTCTCGGGTTCGATCCCGACGAAGTTCAGGCGCTTGCGCTGGAAAGCCTTGTGCACGAAGATGACTGGCCACAGTTGGAGCAGGGTTTTGACAATGCTGTGGAATCACCGGGCAAGCAGATGCCGGTTATCCGGGCACGGATCCGCGATGCCGATGACAACTGGCGCGACATGGAAGGCACCTATACCGCCATGCTGAAGGTGCCCGGTGTTAACGGTGTAGTGCTAAGCCTGCGTGACCTGACCCAGCTGAAAGCGGCGCAGTCCGAGCTCCACAGGCTTGCGTTTTACGACCCCCTTACAGGTCTGGCCAACCGCCAGTTATTCCGTGATCGTCTCAACAACATCGTGCGCAGAAGCCGCAGAAGCGGTGTTCCTGCAGCGCTGATGTTCCTGGACCTTGATGGCTTCAAGCGTATTAACGATACGCTGGGGCACGATGCCGGCGACGAACTTCTGTGCCAGGTGGCACAATGGCTTGGCGGCTGTGTGCGTGAAGAAGACTCTGTGGCAAGGCTTGGTGGCGATGAGTTTGTGGTGTTGTTGTCACAGGTCAGTGGCACCGATGCGGCTGCCAAGATTGCAGAAACGATTCTGCGCAGGTTGTGCCAGCGGATTCGTCTGAGTGATCATGAGGTGGGCATTACAGTCAGTATTGGTGTCACCATGATTCCCGATGATAGCGAAGACCCCGGCACCTTGATGAAATATGCGGATTTGGCGATGTACCGGGCCAAGGAAATGGGCCGTAATACCTATCAGTTTTTTAAGCCCGCCATGAACATCAAAGCCGCCCGCCGTTTACTTCAGCAGGAAGAGCTGGCGAGCGCTCTTGAAGGCGAACGCTTTGTTCTGCATTACCAGCCCAAGGTAGATCTGAGCAGTCAACGGGTGATTGGTGTTGAGGCATTCCTGCGTTGGCACCACCCGGAAAAGGGTCTGGTCTCTGCGCAGCAGTTTATCGGCTTGGCAGAAGAAACCGGGTTGATTGTACGTCTGGGTGAAATGGCATTGCGCCAAGCCTGTATTCAGGTTCAGGCGCTTGAGCGGGCTGGCTTTGAGGCCTTGAAAATGGCGGTCAATCTTTCTGTCAGGCAGGTCACCGACTCCCGTTTCCTCGATATGGTTCGGCAGGTGATTACCGAAACAGGTGTCTCGCCCGAAAAGCTTGAACTGGAAATGCCGGTGGAACTGCTGAATGAAGACCCGCGCATGCTACGTGAGTTGCTTGTGTCACTAAACGATCTGGGTGTCTGCCTGATTCTGGACGATTTCGGAGCCGGTTCCTGTTCCCTGGTTGCTTTGCAGCAGCTTCCTCTCGATGTTATAAAAATTGATCACCGCTTTATCCGCGATATTCCGTACAATGTCAGCGCGACCGATGTGGCTTCTGCAGTTATTGCGCTGGCGCAGGAGCTCCACCTTACCGTGGTTGCCGAGGGTGTAGAAACACCGCAACAACTTAGCTTCCTGAAATCTGCCGGATGTACGCAGTGCCAAGGCAACCTTTTCAGTTATCCGCTGGATGAAGATGCGCTGATTGGCTTTCTTATCCGGCAGTATGAGCGGCCGCTGATTTGCTGATCATGGCAATGGCGGCCGGTTACCGGTAAAATCACGCCGGCCCCGGACCTCGTAATGGCACCCCCGGGCTCAATCCTTTGCCTTTTTATGAGTATTCATTGTCTGTGACTGAACTGAGCCGAATCCGTAACTTCTCCATTATCGCCCACATTGACCATGGAAAATCCACGCTTGCAGACCGTTTTATCCAGGTTTGCGGAGGCCTGACGAATCGGGAAATGGCCGAACAGGTGCTGGATTCCATGGATCTGGAACGGGAACGGGGCATCACCATCAAAGCTCAGTGTGTCACGCTGCACTACACGGCGCAGGATGGCCAGGTATACAAACTGAACTTTATTGACACTCCCGGTCACGTGGATTTTTCCTACGAAGTATCGCGTTCGCTGTATGCCTGTGAGGGCGCACTACTGGTTGTGGATGCCGGCCAAGGGGTGGAAGCCCAGTCTGTAGCCAACTGTTATACCGCCATCGAACAGGGCCTGGAGGTTGTGCCGGTTCTGAACAAAATGGACTTGCCCCAAGCCGAACCGGAGCGGGTTGCTGCGGAAATAGAAGACATTATCGGTATTGATGCTTCGGATGCGGTGCGCTGCTCCGCCAAAAGCGGAATGGGTGTTGAAGATGTTCTGGAAGACCTGATCAGGAAAATACCGCCACCTCAGGGTGACCGTTCGGCACCATTGCAGGCATTGATCATAGATTCCTGGTTCGATAACTATCTGGGTGTTGTCTCTCTTGTCCGGGTTACCCAGGGCATTATGAAAAAAGGCGACAAGATCGTTATCAAGTCTACCGGCAAGGCCTGGAATGCCGACAAAGTGGGGATTTTCAACCCCAAACCCTACGACACCAACATTCTGGAAGCCGGTGATGTGGGCTTTGTGGTTGCCGGTATCAAGGATATTCACGGTGCTCCGGTCGGCGACACCATCGTGCATCACAAGTTTGCCGCGGATACACCTATGTTGCCCGGGTTCAAGAAGGTGCAACCGCAGGTTTATGCGGGGCTGTTCCCGGTAAGCGCTGACGACTACAACGATTTCCGCGACGCGCTGGAAAAACTCACCCTGAATGACGCCTCACTGTTTTACGAGCCTGAGAGTTCCGATGCTCTGGGCTTCGGCTTCCGCTGTGGTTTTCTGGGCATGCTGCACATGGAGATCATTCAGGAGCGGTTGGAGCGTGAGTACGATATTAATCTGATCACCACCGCGCCTACGGTTATATACGAAGTATTGACCAAGCAGGGTGAGACACTGTCGGTGGACAGTCCCTCAAAGTTGCCGGATATTGGCTCGATCGAGGAAATGCGCGAACCCATCGTCGAAGCGAATATCCTGGTGCCTCAGGAACACTTGGGTAACGTTATAGCGCTTTGCGAGGAGAAGCGAGGCGTTCAGAAAAACATGCACTTTACCACCAATCAGGTGCAGCTGACCTATGAGCTGCCAATGGCCGAAGTGGTGCTCGATTTCTTTGATCGCATCAAATCTGCCAGCCGTGGCTTTGCTTCTCTGGATTACCACTTCGTGCGTTTCCAGCAGGCGAATCTTGTGCGCCTGGACGTACTTATCAACGGTGAGCGTGTGGATGCTTTGGCGTTGATCGTTCATAAAGAACAAGCGAACTACAAAGGGCGTCAGCTCATTGAGAAAATGAAAGAGCTGATCCCCCGGCAGATGTTCGATATCGCCATTCAGGCAGCCATCGGTAATCAGGTGGTGTCCAGGGTCAGTGTGAAAGCGCTGCGCAAAAACGTAACCGCAAAATGTTACGGCGGAGATGTCAGCCGAAAGAAAAAGCTGCTCCAGAAGCAGAAGGAAGGCAAAAAACGCATGAAGCAGGTGGGCAATGTTGAGGTGCCTCAGGAAGCGTTTCTTGCCGTATTGAAAGTCGATAATTAAAAGGCATCTGGATGGATATTGATTTTCCCCTGATTCTGGTGGTTCTGACCTTTGCGTCGGGGCTTATCTGGTTGGCAGATATACTGTTTTTGCGCAAACGTCGCCTTTTGGCGTCTGAGACGGACGTTGGAAGAGAGGAAGCGCCTAAAGAGCCCTACCTGGTCGATGTTAGCCGTTCATTTTTCCCGGTGCTGGCCATTGTGCTGGTACTCCGGTCCTTTCTGGTCGAACCCTTCCAGATCCCCTCCGGCTCCATGCTGCCAACGCTGGAAGTCGGCGACTTTATTCTGGTTAACAAATACGCCTATGGCCTGCGATTGCCGGTTTCCGGGACTAAAATACTGGATATAGGGGACCCGGCCCGGGGTGATGTGATGGTCTTCCGCTACCCCAAGGACGGCGAAACCAACTATATCAAGCGCGTGATCGGTCTCCCCGGAGACACGGTGCGTTATCGCGACAAGCAGCTCTTCGTCAACGGTGAGCAGGTTGAAAGCGAGTTTGTTGTGCGTCTGCCGCCGGTGGAAGTTCGCAGGGAAGATCTGGGAGACGTGGAACACGACATTTTCCTGACCATGGGACGCCCGGGTGCGGCCGGTGAAGGCGAGTGGGAGATACCGGAAGGGCACTATTTCATGATGGGCGATAACCGTGATAACAGTAACGACAGCCGTTACTGGGGTACGGTTCCGGAGGAGCTGATCGTGGGCAAAGCCTTTGCAATCTGGATGCACTGGCAATCTTTCACCAGCCTGCCATCCTTCAAGCGTGTAGGCGGTATTGAGTAATTCTGACTATTCTGGAGTTCAGTTGTAATGAAGAAAAATAATCTATCCGCCATGGGCCGCCAGAGTGGTGCTTCGGCGCTTGTAATTCTGATTATGGTGTTATTTTTCGGCAGCCTGCTGTCTCTGGTTATCAAGATCGGGCCGGTGTACATGGATGACCATACCATTCAACAAGCTCTGGAGGGTCTGGATGGCACTGAGGGTTTGTCTCGTATGGGGCCAGCACAGCTCCGTACCCTGATCAACAAGCGCTTGAGCGTTAATAATATCCGCGGCTTTGATGCCAAGGATATTACGGTTGAGAAAGACGGCGAGCTGGTGATAATCAATGTGGATTACGAAGTTCGCAATAACATTTTCCGCAATGTGGATACGGTTGTTCACTTCCAGCACAAATATGAGTTGAAGGGCAAGTGAGTTCGCAGCCGGATCTGGATCAGCTACAGCGGCGCATTGGCTATCAGTTCAAGTCGCCCGAGCGCCTTACGCTGGCGCTTACTCATCGAAGTTATGGCAACCAGAATAATGAACGGTTGGAGTTCCTTGGAGACTCCATCGTAAATATGGTCATCGCTGAGTATCTGTTCCTGAACTTTGAAAAGGCCCGGGAAGGTCATCTAAGCCGCTTGCGGGCCAGAATGGTCAAAGGTGTCACTTTGGCTGAGATCGGCCGCGAATTCCAGCTCGGGAGCTACATGCGTCTGGGGTCAGGCGAGTTGAAAAGCGGCGGCTTTCGCCGTGAATCCATCCTCGCCGATGCGGTAGAATCAATCATTGGTGCCATCTACCTCGACAGCGATTTCGAGACCTGCCGGGAACAGATATTGCGTTGGTTTGAGCTCCGCCTTGAGCAGCTGGACCTTCAAGACACCCAGAAAGATCCCAAGACCCGTTTGCAGGAATATCTGCAGTCCCGACAGTTTCCGCTGCCCAGATACGATGTTATCTCTGTAGATGGAGAAGCTCATAACCAGACATTTCATGTGTCCTGTGTGTTGTCTTCGCTGGATCGTGAAACCAGCGGGATTGGCAGCAGCCGCCGCGTGGCGGAGCAGGAAGCGGCACGTAGCGCGCTGAAACAACTCGGCGTGGAGACACCCTGATGAACGATATTACCCGTCCTGAAAACCCCGACAGCCGTTGTGGTTTCGTAGCGATTGTTGGTCGCCCCAACGTTGGCAAGTCGACTCTGCTGAACCATATTCTGGGGCAGAAGTTGAGTATTACCTCTCGTAAGCCACAAACCACGCGCCACAAGGTGCTGGGCATTAAAACCATAGGTCCGGTGCAAGCGATTTATGTGGACACGCCCGGCATGCATGTGGAAGAGCCCCGAGCTCTGAACCGTTACATGAATAAAGCGGCGACTTCGGCACTTTCCGGTGTGGATGTGGTGGTATTCGTGGTGGATCAGTTGGCTTGGACCACTGCCGACGAAATGGTGCTGGAAAAACTGGGTAAGCTTGAGTGCCCGGTTATTCTGGCGGTAAACAAGGTGGACCGGATTGAGAAACGGGAAAACCTGTTGCCGCACCTGGATATGCTTTCCCGGAAACGCGACTTTTCTGAAATCATCCCTATGTCAGCGTTGAAGGAAACTAACCTTGAGCCTCTTGAAGAGGCGGTGAGCCGTTTTCTGCCTGAGAGCGTCCATTTTTATCCCGACGATCAGATAACCGATCGCAGCGAACGTTTTATGGCTTCGGAGATGGTGCGCGAGAAAATCACTCGCCAGCTCGGGGCCGAGTTGCCGTACTCAGTTGCGGTCGAAATAGAAGAGTTCAAACGCGATGGCAAGACACTGCATATATCGGCGTTGATTCTCGTGGAACGCGAGGGTCAGAAAAAAATCATGATCGGCGATAAAGGCGACAGGTTGCGCAGCATCGGCCAGGACGCCAGGGCCGATATGGAGCGCATGTTCGACAGTAAAGTCATGCTGCGATTGTGGGTGAAAGTGAAGCGCGGTTGGGCCGACAGTGACCGCGCTCTGAAAAGCCTGGGCATGAACGATCTCTGAGGCTGCCATGCGCGCTGAGGCGCTCTCCTTGAGGGACTCTCGTTGAGACACTATGAGCAGAGACGCGCAACAGCAAGAACCCGCTTATGTGATACATCGACGGCCCTGGCGGGAAACCAGCCTCATGGTCGATCTGTTTACCCTCAATCACGGTCGCATGAGCGTGGTTGCCCGGGGTGCCAGTAGCAGCAAGAGCCCGCTCAAGGCTCAGCTCCAGCCCTTTCAGCCCCTGTTGCTGGGCTGGGTAGGGCGCGGTGATCTCAAAACCCTGACTCAGGTAGATGTGCGCGATGGCCCGGCGTTGCGTCGCACCATATCTCTGTACAGCGGCTTGTATCTGAATGAGCTGATGCAGCGGATATTGCCCCAGGCCGACCCCCATCCAACACTTTTTGCGGCTTATATTGAGGCGCTTGGCCTGCTTGCTGAAACGTCTGATGTCGAGCCTGTGTTAAGGCGATTCGAGCAGGCGTTTGCCGCGGCTCTGGGTTACGATTTTGCCTGGGATCTGGCGACGGATACAGGCCAATCCATCCGTGCTACGCACACCTATTGCTACGATCCGGAACAGGGTATTGTCGAAGGTGCTTCTGCCGGTGTGCGCTTGCAGAACCTGCCCGGAGACGCCCTTTTGGCGCTTGCCGCCGGGGATTACGAGGCCGCCGCAAGCCGTCGGGTCTCAAAGCGGGTCATGCGCGTACTGACAGATTATCTGTTGCAGGGGCGCCCGCTGAACAGTCGCAGCCTTTTCAGTCATCCAAGGGGAGAACGACATGAATCCTAGAGTATTGCTTGGTGTCAATATCGATCATATTGCTACCTTACGTGAGGCCCGGGGGACGCGATATCCCGATCCTGTCCAGGCGGCATTGATGGCGGAGGAAGCTGGCGCAGACGGCATAACAATCCACCCCAGAGAAGATCGGCGGCATATTCAGGATCGCGATGTATTGTTGCTGAAGGAAGTGCTTCAGACAAAAATGAACCTTGAGATGGCTGTCACCGATGCAATGCTGGATTTTGCCGAAAAGGTTAATCCTGAATGCGTCTGCCTGGTTCCGGAAAAGCGGGAAGAGTTAACGACCGAGGGCGGGCTTGATGTGGAGGGCCAGGAAGACCGTGTCGCCAGGGCCTGCGAACGATTGGCCAAGCAGGGTGCAGAGGTTTCCCTGTTTATCGATCCGGATCCTGCGCAGATTGATGCTGCGGTGCGCTGTGGAGCTCCGGTTATAGAGCTTCACACCGGGGAATACGCTGAGGCGGTTGGTGCAGAAGCTCAAGACTCGGCCTTCAAGGCTCTGGCTGATGCAGTGTCTTACGCTCGCAAAAAGGGCCTGATTGTGAATGCGGGCCATGGTTTGCATTATCACAACACCGAGCGGGTCGCCGCGCTCCCTGGAATAAACGAACTTAATATCGGGCATGCGATCATTGCCAGAGCGGTATTTTGTGGCCTTAAAGAGGCTGTCCGGGATATGAAGGAGATTCTTGAACGGGTGCGCGGAAGGGCCTGACCAGCCCTGATGGCGGAGTGTTGCATAACATCATCAGCTGGTCTCCCGCTGATGATGTTTTCTGAACAGCTCTTGCCAGTCAGTCTGCTCGCTCCAGCTTTGCAGTCGCTCCACGGCGGCGATCAGCTGATTCTTCTGCAGCTCTGCGTCTGGGGTTGAACCCTTGAGCGCAGTTTCCAGGCGATTTGCCGCCGAGCGCAGCTCCGGAACCCCGCAGTAGCGTGTTGCGCCGTGAAGTTTGTGCACGCATTCCAACAGGTTTTCCAGGTCGTCTTGGCCCCAGAGCTGTTCAATCCGGGTCAGGTCGGCAGGCAGCTGCTCCAGGAGCATACTGAATAGCTCTTCTGCAAGATCGGCCTTGCCTGCTGCCAGCTGAATGCTTTCATCCACACTCACGCAGTCCCGCTGCATTTTGCGTGTTGAGGGTCTCAAAGCACGTCTTGTATCCCGGACTTCCGGCACAGAAAACAGGCCAGCTTGGCTGGCACCTTCGCAGTGGTACCCCGTGCACTCCAGTATGGTTTCGGCAAGCTGTCCGCTGCTGATGGGCTTGGGAAGGTAACCGTCAAAGCCCTGTCTGAGCAATCGTTCCTGTTCGTCGGCCAGTGCATGCGCCGTAAGTGCAATGATCGTTGTTCGGTGATTGCTGGTGTCCAGTTCACGAAGGCGGGAGGTGGTTTCCACGCCGTCCATACCCGGCATCTGAAGGTCCATGAAAACCAGATCAAACGATTTTTTCCGGGTTTTGCTCAGTGCCTCAAATCCGCTTGATGCGCCCTCTGCAGCCAACTGATAGTCCTGCAGCAGCGTCATGACGAGTTTCAGGTTGGCTTCGTTATCATCCACGGCCAGTATTCTGGGCATGGTGACGGGAGGCGGTGGCAGGTGGGGCGCATTTTCCTGGTGCGAAATACCGTGCCCAGCGGTGTTAATGCCGTGCACCAGAAGAAGCAGTTCGTTATAAAGAGCGTCACGGCACACCGGTTTGGAAAGGTGACCACTTGCCAGTCCGGATAAAAGTGTATCGTGCACTTCCAGGGTGGGGGTGAGCAACAGTGTGCGGCAATCGCGTTCGATCTCCAGAGCCCGAACCAGTTCACAGTACTGGTTCGAATTGAGCAGGTGTCGGGTAATTCCGACAATCGCGGCAGCGTACCCTGACTGGTTTTTTTGAGCGTCCTCGATCTGTTCCTGCATGGCGCCTGGCGATGCAACGCGGTCAACCGTCATGCCCCATTCCCGCAGGAGATGCTCAACCGCAAGGCCGCAGGTCTTCTGGTGTTCCAGGTAGATAATCCGCTCACCTCGTAGAGCATCTCGGGGCGCAATCACCTCACCGCTGGAAGAAAGCTCCGGTGTCAGGGTAAACCAGAAGGTGGAGCCTTTCCCCAGTTCACTTTGCAGACCAATCTTGCCGCCCATCTCTTCCACCAGGCGCTTGGAAATAGCCAGGCCCAGCCCGGTTCCGCCGTACTGCCTGGCCGTTGACGCGTCGGCCTGACTGAATGCGTTGAACAGTGATTGTTGCTGAACCCGAGACAGTCCCACGCCGGAATCTGTGATGCTCAGGCGAAGGGTAGCCCGATTGTTTTCCTTGTCCTCATCCTCAAGACTGGCACGCAGTACCACCTCACCGGTCTGGGTAAATTTGATGGCATTGTTGACCAGATTGGTGATCACCTGCTTGACCCGCAGGGGATCGCCCATGATGTTGTCCGGTACATCGTTGTAGACCAGAGGCACAAGGTCCAGGTTTTTGCTGTGGGCTGCAGGTGCCAGCATAACCATGACTTCTTCCACTATGTCCCTGAGTTGGAAAGGAACGCGATCCAGGATCAGCTTGCCGGCCTCAATCTTCGAGAAATCCAGAATGTCGTTGATGATCGTCAACAGAATTTCGGAAGACTTGCGTATGGTGCTCAGGTGATCTCTTTGCTGGCGGGGCAGCGGACTTTTGAGCAGTAATTCGGTAAAGCCGATAATACCGTTGAGCGGCGTTCGGATCTCATGGGACATGTTTGCCAGAAATTCAGACTTTATCCGGCTGGCCTCCAGGGCCTCCTTGCGCGCGAGGTCCAGTTCAATATTCTGGATTTCAATGGTCTCCAGAGTCTCGCGCAGGTCTTCCGTTGCCTGATCAATGTTCTGTTGCATTTCTGCCTGGGCGTTGCTCAGTTCCTCCGCCATGGCGTTGAGGCCGGATTCCAGCTGCTCAAATTCCGGACCTGCACAGGTATGAACCCGAGTATCGAGTTTACCTTGTTTGAGCTTAGCCACTGCCTCGTTCAGTTCGAACACCGGGCCGGTAAAGGCGCGGCTCAGGCGCAGTGCGATCAGCAGACTGAAAACAACGCCGCCAAGTACCAGTAGAAGCGAGAGCAACAAGGCCTTGTAAGTCTCTTTTTCAGTGCGGATATGGGACATCTCTACGGCTACCCAGCCCAATGGTGCGCGTTGTTGTGCGGCTGACTGCAGGGAGTCCGTATCAAGCATGCTCTGAATCATCAGGTCCTGCAGGAAAACCGGAGTGACAAAACGGGTGCTGGTTTTGCGGGCGATGCGGCTTGCCTGTTCGCTTGCCAGCTCTTTGCTGTCAAGGTTGTCAGAACTGCCCGGGCCGGTGTGCAGCAAGCGGCGGCGGTCGCTGTCGAAGAACGTGATTGATCGCACATCCTGCTCTTCCAGAAGCGCGTTGGACAGGTTGCTTAACAAACTGCGATTGGCGGTGAAAAGGCCGTATTCAGAGCCGGCAGCAAGCTGGCGAGAAAGCGATTCGCCGCGATCCTTTAGCAGGCTTTCAATGTTGGTCACCCAGCTATAGGTAAAAAACAGCCCCAGCATCAGTGTGGTGAGGAGGGTGGGAACCAGAGTTACCACCAGCACTTTTTTGCGAATGCCCCAACGCCGCATACCAGATTCCCGAAGAATAGCTTAACGCCGCTTGTTGAAGCGGGTTACGTCCTTGTAATAGTAGATCGTCCGGGCACATTTAACCTTGTTTTCAGTGCCAATCTGAACGGAAAATACACACGTGATATAGCCGGCAGTCATGGAATTAGCGAGAAGCTGTATTGGGCGACCGGGGCCATAACGCGTATCATGCCAGCGCAAAAGTGTACCACAGGGTTCTCATATGCATTTTCCCACAATTGAAGATTATGTCGGGCATACGCCTCTGGTTCGGTTGCAGCGCCTTCCTGGCGATACCAGCAATGTGATTCTGGCAAAGCTGGAGGGCAATAACCCGGCCGGCTCCGTAAAAGATCGGCCGGCCATCGGGATGATTCAGGAAGCTGAGCGCCGTGGTGAAATCAAGCCAGGCGACACGCTGATTGAGGCAACCAGTGGCAATACAGGTATCGCTTTGGCGATGGCTGCGGCAATCAAGGGTTATCGCATGATGCTTATCATGCCGGCGAATATGAGCGAGGAGCGCCGGGCATCCATGCGCGCTTACGGCGCCGAGATTATCACCGTAAGCCAGGAGGAGGGCATGGAAGTGGCCCGGGATATGGCGCTCAGAATGGAAGCGGAGGGTAAGGGCAAGGTGCTTGACCAGTTCAGCAACCAGGATAATCCGCTATCCCATTACCGGACTACCGGCCCGGAAATCTGGGAGCAGACCGAAGGGCGTGTCACTCACTTCGTCAGCTCCATGGGTACCACAGGCACTATTATGGGTGTTTCCCGCTACCTCAAAGAGCGCAATCCTGACATCAGCATCATTGGCCTTCAGCCAAAAGAAGGTGCGTCCATACCTGGTATCCGCCGTTGGCCGGAAGCCTATCTTCCCAGCATATACGACGCGACGCGTGTGGATCGTGTGCTGGACATCGGCCAGCAGGAAGCCGAAGAGACCATGCGCGCTCTCGCAGAGAGGGAAGGTATTTTCTGCGGAGTGTCTTCTGGTGGCTCCATCGCAGCGGCGCTTCAGCTTTCAAAGCAGGTTGAAAACGCCATTATCGTGGCCATTATCTGCGACCGTGGCGACCGCTATTTATCGACCGGCGTCTTCCCCGGCGCCTGAACCTGACGACACCAAGAGAACAGATTATGAGCAGACGACGCAGGAAGGTACTTCCTACGGAACCCGTGCGCTGTGACGTGGAAAAGCTAAGCCATGATGGTCGCGGTATCGCTCGTCAGGACGGCAAAATCCTGTTCGTGGATGGCGCTTTGCCGGGCGAAAAAGTGATGGCCAAGGTGGTGTCGACCCGAAGCAAGTTTGATGAGCTGCGTACGCTTGAGGTGCTGGAGGCAGCGCCCGATCGACAGCTGCCCCCCTGCGAGTTCGCAGACCTGTGCGGTGGCTGCAGTCTGCAGCACATGAGCAGCGACGCGCAGATCCGGTTCAAGGAAGACACGCTGCGCGAGCAATTTGCGCATTTTGGCGGCATAGAGCCTGAAGAGTGGATTGAACCGCTGCGTCCGGATAGCAACCTGGGATACCGCCGCAAGGCGCGCATGGGCGTGCGCTACGTCAAAGCCCGTGAATCGGTTCTTGTGGGTTTTCGGGAGAAACGCAATAGTTTCCTTACGGATATTGATCGCTGTGTGGTGCTGGATCCACGCATTGGCGAGCGTATTGTTCCGCTGCGCGAGTTGCTGCACAGCATGGACGCCTATGCCCGCATCCCCCAAGTGGAGGTTGCCTGTGGTGACGATACTGCGGCCATGGTGTTCCGCAATATGGATGACCTGAGCGGTGGCGACCGGGAAAAGCTGATTGCTTTTGGCCAGGCCCACGACTTGCATGTTTACCTTCAGCCCAAAGGCCCCGATACAGTTCACCGAATTTGGCCGGAATCAGCGGGCCGGGTTGATGAGCGCCTCAGTTACCGGCTTGATGCGTTCGATCTGACCATGAAGTTTCATCCCATGGACTTTACCCAAGTCAATGCGGGCATCAACAAGGCTATGGTAAACAGGGCGGTGGATTGGCTGGATGTGCAGTCGGGAGAGCGAGTGCTGGATCTGTTCTGCGGTCTTGGCAACTTTACGCTACCTCTGGCACGAAAGGGCGCTCAAGTCATTGGTGTGGAAGGTGACGATGCCATGGTAGCCCGAGGTCGCGAGAATGCAGAACTCAATGGGCTCACGAATGTCGCATTCCATGGCGCTGATCTACACGGTGATTTTACGGGCCAGAGCTGGGCAAAAGAGGGTTTTGATAAAATTCTGATTGATCCGCCGCGCTCCGGTGCAGAGGAAATCTGCAAGTACCTGACCGCATTTAATGCCAGACGTATCGTGTATGTGTCCTGCAATCCGGCCACACTCGCCCGGGATGCAGGCGTGATGGCGCGGAACGGGTACCGCTTGGTGCGCGCCGGTGTGATGGACATGTTTCCTCACACCACCCATGTCGAGTCTATAGCTCTGTTTGAGCAAGACTCGCGTTGAATCTTTTTGTACGCAGCAAAGGACTGCTGTGTGAACCATCGGGATTAACAAGGCAGATATGGTAAAAGTCCGCGAAGACTATGCAATGACTGGCGATGGCCAGGTCGATATTGAGGGATGGGTGCAACAGATCGCCTCGCAGACTCAACTGGAGGATGTGGAGCAGTTTCGCCGGGCTTGTGAAAAAGCCGCTGAAATCGATTTGCAGGCATTTCGGGAAGATCGGCTGTGGGCCTCTGGTTCCAGCAGTTTTCGCATTGGCATTGAAATGGCTCAGGTGTTGGCGGAGCTGCGCCTTGATCAGGCCAGCCTTGTTGCCGCCATTCTGTACCGGGCTGTGCGAGAAGAGCGGGTTGCCCTTGAGGTTATCCACAAGGAGTTTGGTGACGAGATAGCCGGGCTGATCAATGGTGTACAGCAGATGGCGGCCATTTCCTCCATACACCATCCGCTCAAAGGCAATGTCCTTGGGCAGAGTGAAGGCCAGTTGGACAATGTCCGGAAAATGCTGGTTACCATGGTTGATGATGTCCGGGTCGCGCTGATCAAGCTTGCTGAGCGCACCTGCGCTATCCGCGGTGTGAAGAACGCACCGGAAGAAAAGCGTATGCGGGTCGCCCGGGAAGTATTCGACATCTATGCGCCTTTGGCTCATCGCCTGGGTATAGGTCACATCAAATGGGAGCTCGAAGACCTCTCGTTTCGTTACCTGCATGAGACGGCGTACAAGAAAATAGCGAAACTTCTGGATGAAAAACGCCTCGATAGAGAAGGCTATATCCGAAACGTCATTGGCACCCTGCAGGCAGAGCTGAAAGCCTCAGGCATTGAAGCCGCGCTCTCCGGCCGCGCCAAACATATCTACAGTATCTGGCGAAAAATGCGCCTCAAAGGCATCGATTTTTCCCAGGTATACGACGTCAGGGCTGTGCGGATTCTGGTCCCGGAGGTTCGGGATTGTTATGCGGCTCTCGGAATTGTGCACACGCTCTGGCGCCACATACCGAATGAGTTCGATGATTACGTTGCCAACCCCAAAGAAAACGGCTATCAGTCGCTGCATACTGCGGTGATTGGGCCGGATGGCAAGGTCATGGAAGTTCAGATTCGTACTCATGCGATGCACGAAGATGCTGAGTTGGGTGTTTGCGCCCACTGGCTTTACAAGGGTACGGACAGAGGCAACAAATCTTCCGGCTACGATGCCAAAATAAACTGGCTTCGCCAGGTACTGGAGTGGCAGGAAGAATTGGGTGATCTGTCCGGGTTGGCGGATCACCTGAAGTCTGATGTGGTCTCGGATCGGGTCTACGTTTTCACGCCTGAAGGGCATGTTGTTGATCTGCCCCAGGGCGCAACACCGGTTGACTTCGCGTACCGTGTTCACACAGAGGTTGGCCACGCCTGCCGCGGTGCCAAGGTGAACGGTCGTATTGTACCGCTGACGTATCCTTTGAGGACGGGCGAGCAGGTATCCGTTCTCACCTCTAAAAACCATGTCGCGCCTAGCAGGGACTGGTTGAACCCGAACCTTGGCTATATTCAGACCTCAAGGGCCCGAGCCAAGGTAACGCATTGGTTCAAATTGCAGAATCGCGAACAAAACGTGACCGACGGCCGTGCCATTATTGAAGACGAATTCAGACGTCTTTCTTTGCACGATATAGACCTGGGTGCGCTGGCGGTAAAAGTGAACTATCACAATGCCGAAGATATGTTCGCTGCTATTGGCGCCGGTGATCTTCGCCCAGCGGCCGTCGCCAACGTTGCGCAGCAGATGCTGGAGCCGAAATCCGAACAGCTTGACCTGAAGCTGACAGCTCAGCGACGCAAACCCTACGATACAGAATCCGATATCCACATCCTGGGCGTGGGCAAGTTGAAGACTCAGGTTGCTAAATGCTGCAAGCCTTTGCCTGGAGATGCCATCGGCGGATACATCACGGTTGGACGAGGCGTCACGGTTCACCGCCAGGATTGCCTGACATTTCTGAATTTACGGGAGCTGGAGCCCAACCGCATTATTGAAGTGAGTTGGGGTGGGCAACAGGCTTCAGTCTACCCGGTGGATATCGAAATCGAAGCATACGACAGATCCGGTCTGTTGCGGGATATCACCCAGGTTTTATCGACATCAAAGAGCGATGTTCTGGCCCTCCACACGGTGACAAATCGTGATGAGAACACTGCCACCATGATTCTCAGTGTGGAGATCTCCAGCCTGGAGCAGTTGGCGCGATTGCTGGCTCAGATCCGCAACCTCCCCAATATTATCGACGTCAGGCGCAAGCGTTCATGAGCTATTCCATTGATGACCTGAAAGTGTTGATGGCCCGTCTGAGAGACCCGGAGACCGGTTGTCCCTGGGACGCCAGGCAAACATTCAAAAGCATTGTGCCGCATACACTTGAAGAGGCCCACGAAGTGGCGGATGCCATTGAGAGGGAGAGCCATGCGGATCTAAAAGACGAATTGGGCGATCTGCTGTTCCAAGTGATTTTTTACGCACAGATAGGCGCGGAGGAGGGCCATTTCAGCTTCGATTCTGTGGTCGATAATCTGGTGCGCAAGCTCGTACGCCGTCACCCTCATGTGTTTCCGGAAGGCACGCTGGAAAGCCGTATTGATCCGGACAGCCGGCCAGATGAAGCCTGGATCAAAGAGAGTTGGGAGCGCATCAAAGCTGAAGAGCGGGCTCAGAAACAGATGCAAGATTCACTGGCAGCGACGCCAGGCCGGCTTGACGGCATCGCCCGGACCTTGCCGGCGATGGTGCGGGCCGAAAAATTGCAAAAGCGGGCGGCACGGCACGGGTTTGACTGGCCCAACATAGAGCCGGTGTTCGACAAGCTGCACGAAGAAATCGATGAACTGAAGGAAGCCTGGCAGGCCGCCGAATCCGGACAGGGTGATCTTGATGCCGTTGAGGATGAACTGGGTGACCTGCTGTTCGTGTGTGTGAATCTGGCGCGCTTTATGAAGGTTAACCCGGAACAGGCGGTCGGCCGTACCAACCACAAGTTTGAGGCGCGGTTTCGGGCCATTGAGCAGGTTCTGGAGCTCCAGGGCCGCTCATTTGACGAAGAAACCCTCGAAGCACTCGATGAGATCTGGCAATCCGTTAAGGGTGTGGAAAAGAAAAACTGACAACCGGTAGGCATAGGTACAATCCGTTACCAAATTGCCAGGTTTCCAGTCATGAGCTTCGTCTACACTTCTCACAAGCAAACGCACCTTTGTTTGTGCGCTGTGTGTTCTCAACTGGATGCAGGAGTCAGGTTCGATGAAAATCAATGATCTGGTCAGTTACTGGGACAAGCATGCACGAGGTCGGCTTGCCAGAGATGCCTGTTTTATGGCGTTGTCTGATCAGCACCACCGGCAGCTTGAAAAGCTGGCGGCCCTCTATCCCCTGAAAGCCCCTCAGGATCTGATGCGGGACTTGATATCGGCCGCGCTGGATGAAATAGAAACCGACTTCCCCTACGTCCAGGGAGCCAAGGTAGTGGCTTACGATGAGGACGGCTTTGAAATATACGAAGATGAAGGTGTCACCCCCGAATTCGTGCGCCTGAGCCAGAAGCACTTCAAGCGCCTGAAAGCACGCCAGCTTGAATCCGTGGCGTGACTGAGCAGCCCTGAGTCAGGCTGGCTTAACTGCTTTTACCTTCCAACTTTTCTTTCAGTGGGCCCTGGCTGGCCAGATCGTCCAGGGCTGCACCAATCACATCATTGAGAATGTCGCTTTCGCTGCGGTCAGGATAAAGCTCTGCCAGCGCAGAGATGCGCGCTGCGTCTTCCAGCGGAAGTCTGAGATTGTAGTCGTGGGTTCGCTCTGCAGGCTGTTTTTTTTGTTCCCACTGTTTGGGCAGGTCCGTGACTTTCATGGAAGCTCCTCGTATGTGTTACCGCAACTACGGCAGCAATCGCCAATAGACTTTTCCGGCTGTTCCTTAGTATCGTTAGTTTACTTTGCCTCCGTCAATTTAAAAGGACGCCAATGTGACTGAGTTGCACCCTGATCTTCGTGAAAATGTCCGTATGCTGGGCGAGCTGCTGGGGCAGAGTATCCAGCGCCATCCTGGTCAGGACTGTTTCGAGCTTATTGAGGAAATCCGTGCTGCGGCCAAATCTGATCGGCGGCAGGAAAGTGGCTCCGGTCAACGCCTGGTCAATCTTCTCGGCAAGCTGAGTGACGATGAACTGCTACCGGTTACCAGAGCGTTTAACCAGTTCCTCAATCTTGCGAACCTTGCTGAACAGTATCATGGCATTCGCCGAAGGCGGGGTCACCCTTCTGACCTGATGGTTGAACCGATCGACGGCGTATTTGAGCGCCTGGAAAGCAGCGGTGTCAGCCCTGAAGCGCTGCACAAGTGCGTGGCGGACCTGCGGGTAGAGTTCGTGCTAACAGCGCACCCTACTGAAGTGGCGCGCCGTACGCTGATCATGAAATATGATGAAATGTCGGAGTGCCTGGCCAGCCTGGATCACGATGACCTTATGCCGGCTGAGCGAGAGGCGATTACAGAGCGTCTGTCCCGGTTGGTGGCAGAGGCCTGGCACACGGATGAGATCCGGCATGAGCGGCCCACCGCAGTTGATGAAGCCAAGTGGGGGTTTGCGGTTATCGAAAACAGTCTTTGGCATGCTCTGCCGCGGTTTCTCGGGAACCTTGACGCATCCCTGCAAAAGGCGACTGGAAAGGGCTTGCCATTGCAGGCGACTCCAGTTCGCATTGCGTCCTGGATGGGTGGAGACAGGGACGGCAACCCGAACGTCACCCATCAGGTGACTCAAAAGGTGTTTCTGCTCGGGCGCTGGATGGCGGCGGATCTTTTTCTCCGTGATATTCAGTCATTGCGGGCCGAGCTTTCCATGTGGCAAGCGAGTGACGAACTGCGGGGCCTGGCAGGCGACTCCCGGGAGCCTTATCGGTTTGTGCTGGCCGAACTCCGGGAGCGTCTGCTCAAAACCCGGGATTGGGCTGAGGCCAGGGTTAGTGGCGAGCCTGGAGATTCTGCAGGCATCCTTTTTGAAAACCACGATCTGACGGCTCCGCTGGAGCTCTGTTATCGCTCATTGGTTGAGTGCGGGCTCGAACACATCGCCAAAGGTTCGTTGTTGGATACCATTCGCCGAGCTCACACGTTCGGGCTTCCTTTGATTCGTCTGGACATCCGGCAGGAGGCGACCCGCCACGCCGAGGCAGTAGCCGAGATGGTGGAGTATCTTGGTCTGGGCGACTATCTGTCCTGGACGGAAAACGAGCGCCAGGCATTTCTTGTGCGGGAGCTCCATGGACGTCGACCGCTGGTTCCCCGGAACTGGGAGGCTTCTGAGTCGGTGCGTGAGGTGCTGGACACTTGTGAGGTGGTTGCGAAGCAAACACCGGAAGCGCTGGGCTCCTATGTTATTTCCATGGCCAGCAAGCCCTCGGATGTGCTCAGTGTTATCCTTCTGCTCCGCGAGTCGGGTATGAAATTTCCCATGCGCGTGGTTCCTTTGTTTGAAACCCTGGACGACCTTCGTGGCGCGCCCGACAGCATGGCGGCGCTTTACCAGGTTGAGTGGTATCAGAAGTACTGCGAGGGCCGACAAGAGGTCATGATCGGCTACTCGGATTCGTCCAAGGATGCCGGCCAGCTGATGGCCGCATGGGCTCAGTATCAGGCCCAGGAGAAGCTTACTCAGGTAGCGAGTCAGTACGGCGTGCATCTGACGCTCTTTCACGGCCGCGGCGGAACGGTTGGACGTGGTGGCGGACCGGCGAATCGCGCGATCCTGTCACAGCCCCCAGGCTCGGTGAATGGCAGTTTCCGTATTACCGAACAGGGTGAAATGATCCGCTTCAAATTTGGCCTGCCGCAACTGGCAGTGCAAAGCCTGACGCTTTACACCACAGCGGTGATCGAGGCGACGCTGCTGCCACCACCAGAGCCGCAAGACAACTGGCGTGAAACCATGGACTGGCTGACCGAACGCTCACTCAAGGCCTACCGGGAAGTGGTTCGGGAAAACCCGGATTTTGTGCCTTACTTTCGTCAAGTGACTCCTGAGCAGGCGCTGGGGAAACTGGCGTTGGGTAGCCGGCCCGCGCGCCGCAAGGCCTCAGGTGGTGTGGAAAGCCTTCGGGCCATTCCCTGGATTTTTGCCTGGACCCAAATGCGGCTGATGCTGCCCAGTTGGCTGGGCAGTGATGTGGCGCTCGAAGATGCGGCCAGAGAAGGGCGGCTGCCCGTGCTGCGTGAGATGATGCAGGGCTGGCCATTTTTCCGGACCTATGTAGACATGCTTGAAATGGTATTGGCCAAAGCGGATCTTCGAATCGCCGGTTACTACGAAAAGACCTTGTTGGACGACGATAAGTTGAGAGCGCTCGGTGCCAGCCTGGGCCAGCGTCTTGAGGGCTGTGTTCAGCGCCTTTTGGAGCTCAAGGAACAACAAGAGCTGCTGGAAGGAGAGCCGGTGTTTGCCCACTCCATGCGTGTGCGCAACCCCTATACCGACCCCCTGCACTATTTGCAGGCGGAGCTGCTGAAGCGCGATCGTGAGAGCGAAGGCAAGGGTAAGGTTCCAGAGCTGGTAGAACGCGCGCTTAAGGTTACAATGGCGGGCATTTCCGCCGGTATGCGAAACACCGGTTAATAGCACCGGTAACGGATAAGGGGTGTAGCCCCTGCCATGGACAACAGGAGTATTCTTGTGGCTCTCGCAGTGCGACTGGAGCGGTTCCTAGATCAACAAGGCATAGCCTACAAAGAACGAGCTATTGGTCGGGTTCCAAGCCTGGATGCGGCGGTCGCTGCTTTGGGACAATCCCGTGAGACGGTTATCAGAGCAACGCTGCTGATTGATATCAGCGGTATTGTGATGGTGGTTCACAGATACGACAGTGCGCTTGATGCAGAAGCCCTCCGGCAAATGACCGGCCGTCACTTGCAGCCACTCACGGCGCACCAGACCATGCGGCTGTTCAGCGACTGCGATCCGGGATTTATACCACCGATTGGCAATGCTTATGATCTGTCCGTTCTGTTGGACGATGATATTGCCCGGGCCGAGCAGGTTCTGTTTTCCAGTGGCACGGACCACTCTCTGGTTGAAATGAATAGCCATGCTCTGAGCATGGCCATGGCCGGCTCGCGGGAAGGGCATCTGGCGATCCGCGGCCCGGGTGATGATGGTGCCCGGGAAGCGCTGACGTTAGCAGAAGTGGCCAGCAAGCTGAAAAAACTGTATCGCCTGCCACCCATGCCGGCATTGGCGTTACGCATACTGCGCCTGACTTCCAACAGCGAAGCCACGGCCCGTGAGTTGGCAGAGCTTATCGAGTTTGACCCCAGCCTGACAGCACAGGTGATGCGCTATGCACGATCGGCACTGTTCAACTACCCCGGCCAGATCAATTCCGTTCAGGAGGCAGTAACCCGCGTACTGGGCTTTGATCGTGTCGCCCATATCGCACTGGGTATTGCCTCTGTGCGCGCGTTTGAAGTGCCCAGGGCAGGCATCCTGGGAATGGATAATTTCTGGCGCCACTCACTATACTGCGCCTTTTTGTGCCAACGAATTGCGCCTCGCTGTGGTGCAGCCAAGGGCTTGGCATATCTATGTGGCCTGCTGCACAACTTTGGTTTGCTGCTCGTTGGCCACCTGTTTCCCACCGAATTCAAGGAGCTCAACCGGTTGCGCGAAGCGAACCCGGAAACCAGCATGCAATCGCTTGAGCAGCAGGTGTTTGGTCAGGGCGGCGAGCAGGAAATTATTGCGGTTGGGCACGGAGCCATTGGCGGTATTTTGCATAGGTTATGGGAATTGCCTGACCCGGTGGTCAAAGCAGCCGGTGTTCATCAGCAGCCAGGTTATCAGGGTGAGCATGAGAATTATGTGATGATGGTTCAGCTGGCCAATGCGTTGTTGAAGGAACGAGGTATCGGTGATGAGTTTAACCCCGATGACATTCCGGCCTTGCTGAATGGGTTGGAATTGGCGCCTGCGGTCGTAAGCGAGTTGATGGACGAAATTGAACAGGTTGCGCCGGAACTGGACGCTCTTGCATCATCACTGACCACCTGACAGCGACCTTCCGGATCTTCTGCAACGCGTGCGTTTTCTTGAGATGATACGGAGGTCGACTTTCTCTGAGGTGCCTGACTTCGTATAATGCGCCATCGTTGAATCCTTCGGGCATCGGTTCTGAAGGGAGAGGTTGTCGCAAAGGCGCAGATTTTTGCCGCAACTTTTCAAACTATAATGACGAAAACGGGAGCACAGCGTTATGCGAATCATCATGTTAGGCGCACCAGGCGCGGGAAAGGGGACTCAGGCCCAGTTCATCACTGAACGCTTTGGCATTCCCCAGATTTCCACCGGCGACATGCTTCGGGCAGCGATCAAGGCTGAATCCGATCTTGGTAAACAGGTCAAAGAGGTTATGGCAACCGGTGGCCTGGTGTCTGACGACATCATCATTTCGCTGATTGAAGAGCGGATAAAGCACCCGGACTGCAAAAATGGCTATTTGCTTGACGGTTTCCCCCGCACTATTCCCCAGGCTGAAGCCCTGAAAGACCAGGGTATTGTTATCGACTACGTTGTCGAGATTGCCGTGGATGACGAAGAAATTGTCAGCCGTCTGTCAGGCCGCCGGGTGCATGAAGGTAGTGGCCGTATCTACCACGTCAAATACGATCCGCCCAAGGTGGAAGGCAAGGACGACGAAACCGGTGAGCCGCTGGTGCAGCGCGCGGACGACAAGGAAGAAACCGTTCGCAAACGCCTGAAGATTTATCACGATCAGACAGCGCCTTTGGTCGGCTATTATAAGGATCTGGCTGAAAATCAGCCTGAACTGGCACCTGAATATGTGCGGGTAGACGGAGTTGGCAGCCTGGACAGCATCCGTGATCAGATTCGCGCCAGCCTGAAGTAATCCAATGACGCTCTGCCGAGGCCGCGCTCGCTTGTGAAACTTTTGGCACTGGACACCTCCTCGGAGGGCTGCTCTGCAGCCCTTTTTGCAGATGGTAAAGTTACCGAAAAATTTGAGATTGCTCCTCGAGGGCATACACGTTTGCTGATGCCGATGATTCGAGCGTTGTTGGCGGAACAAGGACTGAAACCTGCAGGTCTTGACGCTTTGGCGTTCGCTCGCGGCCCCGGCTCATTTACCGGCGTTCGTATTGCCACAGGTGTGGTTCAGGGATTGGCGTGGGGCCTTGGGCTACCAGTTGTTGCTGTATCTTCTCTGGAAACGGTTGCTTTGGGGGCCATTGAAGCTTTGCAGGTGGGTGAGGGCGAGGGCATTGCTGTTGCTTTTGATGCCCGTATGAGTGAGGTCTACTGGGGATGTTTTCGCAATCGTTCGGGTATGCCGGAATTGCTGGGTGAGGAGAGGGTTTGTCCGCCATCCAGAGTGGCTCTGATGGACGCTGGTATTGCAAATTGGATTGGCGCAGGCCAAGGCTGGGCTTTTCGCGACGGCATGCCTGCCGACGTATCAGCACGAATCAATTCCGTAGATGAAGCACTTATCCCCCGGGCCGGCTGGGTAGCACGCCTGGCTGCGGTGAAGTATAGCCAGGACATGGCTGTGCCGGCAGAGCAGGCCCAACCGGTATACATTCGCGATGAAGTTACCTGGAAGAAGCTGCCTGGCCGCGAGTAAGTCTTTTAATCAATCCGGACTTCTTTCATACTTCGGTAAATTGCGATGATTTCTCCGAAGCCAGTGGTGCTCTGACGATGATTGGTGGTATTAATCCAGGCAGTACACTTTCCTATCATTCGGGCGCCAACAGCCCCGTACGGGAACGCAGTGATGTTGCCCGCTCCCCGGCATCTTCTCCCGAGAAGACGGCCGAATCAGCCCGCCGTGATCTTGCAGAGAGCCCACTTCAGCCAGCTTCAGAACGAAGTGTCAGTGAAAGCACGGAGCGTCGTGTAGAGGCTCGCCGCGCGGTTGAGGATGTGCGCCTGGAGCGTTTCCGGGCGGATGAGGTACCACTACCTGCGGCCCGGGCGCTATCGACCTTTGCCAGCGTCGCTGCTTCAGGTCAGGAATCCGGTAGCACCGTGCTTGCCGGAATCGATGTTATGGTCTGATGTCGCGCTCCAACGTTTCGAATGTCTCTCCCAACGCTGAAACCATCCCGCTGGCAATTGCCAGAAGCCCCCTTGGTGATGATCACCAAGCGCTGTCCCTGAGTTCTGATCTTTCCTTGCCTTACCTGGGTGTTGTGCTCCCGAAAGATCTGCGACATGCCAATGCACTGCTGTTTCTGGATGAAAACGGTTTGTGTCTTCAGGTCGCTGGGAAAGGTGCTCCAGGCCCGGTGAGGGCAGAGTTCGTAACCGGAAAGATGGGATACCGTCGTGAGCATGGTGGCGGTTCAGGCCAGCTTGTAGCGCGTGCCGTGGGCTTGCAGAAAACAAAGGCGGGCCTGCACGTACTGGATGCCACGGGAGGCCTTGGCCAGGATGCTTTTGTGCTTGCCAGCCTGGGGTGCCGGGTTAGCATTTTCGAGCGTAACCCAGTAATTCATGCGTTGTTGGCAGATGGCCTGGCGCGGGCGGCACTGAATATGGATTGCGCGCCAATCGTCGCCCGGATGACACTCCGGGCCGGTAGTAGTATTGACTGGCTGACTAGTACCGGAGAAGAACCGAAAACGCCCGACGCTGCGGATGTCATCTATCTCGACCCCATGTTTCCACACAGGGACAAATCAGCGCTGGTGAAGAAGGAAATGCAGGTGTTCCGAACCCTTGTGGGGGATGATGACGATTCAGAAGCCTTGTTGGACGCCGCATTAGCCGCAGCAAAATATCGGGTGGTGGTGAAACGCCCACGCAAGGCTCCGGCGATAGACGGGCCGGAGCCAGGCACCCGGATAGAGGGCAAGAGCAGTCGTTACGACATTTACCCGATACGCGCACTGCCCCAGCGCTAAAAGCGTTTCTATCTTCTCCGGGCAGCCAGGCATCTGTCAGATGCCCAGCATGGTCACTTGCTGAATAGCCTGGCGCTTCTCAACGCTCAGTACCAGCCTGGCATCGTCGGCCACCTCATCCAGTCCTTCGCCGTAGCAAAGTAGCCCGTTGTCATCTTTTGTGATAACGCCGTTCTTCTGCATGTTTGCGATAAAACTCCGGAACAGGCTCTTGTCGAAAAACTCGGGTGCATTCAGGCCGAACAGAATGGACATGCGCTCAGCCAGAAGTGTGCTTTGCTCTTCCAGCTCCTCTGCGGTGATTTTGGCCGAACCGTATTTCCGCAGTATTCCCAGAGCGATGTGGTAACGCTCCACCGTCTGGATGATGAAGCGAGACAGTACCCTCAAGCGCAGCATGGCCTCGGTGCCTTCTTCCGGGCGCTCGATCCGGTCATTGTCAAGAGCGACCAGCAGTCCCTGATTTACCAGAACATCAATCCATTGATTGATCACTGCTTCTGCTTCGGCGGGTTGGTACTTCAGGAACAGTTCTGACTGGATGTAGGGGTAGGCAACGCTGGCGAGAAAAACGATCCTCTCCCGGGCCAGGGAACTTTTGTTCTCGAACAGGCTGGCCACCAATGCCGGCAATGCGAAAAGGTGCTGGATGTTGTTGCGATAGTAGGTCATCAGGATGGCATTGCTGCCTTGAAGTCCGATGATGTCGCCCAGTTTTTGCGGCTGGCGCGAGATCAGCCCCATGGATTCACAATAGGCGACCCAGTCTTTGCCGGTTCCCTCTGGCAAGGTTACCGTTTCGGCGTAAGAAAAGGCTTTCAGCAGCTCCGCGTACTGATCTGCCAGACGAATAAGCTGACCCTCATCCATCGCCAGTCGCTCAGCGCCAAGCAGCACGGTTGCGGTCATGCCAATGGGATTAACGGCAACAGAGGCATTGATGTCCGAGGCGACTCTCAGTGCCAGGTGGGAAACAGCATCGTTCAGCCAGGCAGGGCGGTATTCGGAATCATAGGCCTCATCCCGCCAGCTTTCATGAACCTCGTCCAGGACGTCAGACAGATGTATGGCTTCACCAAAGTTCACCGCAACCCGCCCAAAGGAATTGCTGAGTTTGCGGGCGGTCTTTGCCAAACCAAACACGCTTTCTTTCTGCTTTTTCTTGCCTCTGAGTTCTCCAAGGTATGAGCGCCCCTCCATGACCTTTTCATACCCTATGTAAACGGGCACGAACACGATGGGCTTGCGATGATCGCGCAAAAAGCTGCGTACTGTCATGGAGAGCATGCCCGGGCGCGGTTGTAGCATGCGCCCGGTGCGGCTGCGACCGCCTTCGACAAAATACTCAATAGAATAGCCGCGGGTAAGCATGACATGCATGTATTCATTGAAAACCGTCGAATACAGCGGGTTATCGCGGAAGCTTCGGCGCATGAAAAAAGCACCGCCCCGGCGCAGAATCGGACCGACCACCGGCATGTTCAGGTTAATCCCGGCAGCGATATGCGGGGGCATCAGGCCGTTCTTGTAGAGTACGTAAGACAGCAGAAGGTAATCGATATGGGAGCGGTGGCAGGGCACATAAACCACGGCGTTGTTCTGCGCGGATTCCTTCACCACGCGGATGTTGTTGACCAAAATTCCGTTGTAGATGCGGTTCCACAACCACGCCAGAAGCACCTCAAAAACACGGATGGTAACGACCGACATATTGGCGGCGATCTCATCGGCGTATTTGAGCGCCCGGGCACGTACTTTTGCCGGAGCAATGTCCTCGTCTGCTGCCGTTTGCCGTATGGCTTCCTTTACCGCCTGGGTTCTGAGCAGGCCTTCAACCAACGTTCTCCGGTGAGAAAGGTCGGGGCCAAGCACAGCCTGGCGAATTTTGCGGAAATGGGTGCGCAGAATGCGGGCAAGCTTACGGTTTGCGCGCTCCTCGCTGTGACGATATTCCTCGATGACCTGTTTCAGGGAGAGCGGTTTATTGAATTGCACGTAGGTGTTGCGGCCGTGCATCAGAATGATCAGGAACTTCTGCAGCCGGCCAGCGACAGACCAGGTGTCTGATAGCAGCAGCTTCACCAGAGATCTTTCTTTGTCCGGGGAGCGGCCCCAGAAGAGAGAAACCGGAACAATCTGAACATCCTGCTCCGGATTTTCTAGGCCGTAGCGCACCAAGGCCTGAAATTCGGAGGTGGGAGCGGGTGTCTGGCGCTTGCGGAACAGACCGCCAGTGCGCCGATACAGGAAAAAAAATGAGTGTGAAGGGCCATTTTTTACCGGAAGCGATGTGGTTGCCCCCGGCAGTTGCGCTCGTATCACCTCCTGTTCAAGTACCAGACGGCTGGAAAGAGAACTGTACTGCAACACGTAACAGACTGGTTGCTCAGACGACAGCCCCAGGGCATCAACGCTGTTTCCGCTGACATCGGTCCGGACCCACAAAAACAGTATTTTCCGGAAAAAGGTCAGGATCAGGCTTCGAATACCCTGGTAAAGACGCATAAAAAGTCGCTCCGATGAAAACAGGTGCCAAGTTTACTTGGTTGCGCACAGGCCGGAAAGCCACGGCTGCATTCTTGCTGATCACTGCTCTGTGATACATTTCGGTCTGGCCCTTTTATAACCAAGGTTTGGCGACAAGATGGCGACATCAACAAATCAGTGGAGTCCTGGCTGGACCACCAAGGCACCCGAGCAGGGTGATCTTGTTCTGGCGCTGTCTGGCTCCGGTGTTTTCAAACCGGAAGACGGCTGGTTGCACGCGCTGGAGGCTATCCCCGGTAATCCCGACACTGCAGGTTTTGTATCGCTGGGAAGCGTTAATGGCCGCCCGGTTTTCGTAACGCAAGTGCCGGAATCTCTGGTTGCGGACCGTGACGTTGTCCCGCTACGGGATGCACTGATGGTGATCAGCGATGTACCCGCGGCCATGCTCAGTACTGGTTTTCAGGTATGGCAGTGGTTTCAGGATCATCAGTACTGTGGCCGCTGCGGTGGTGGCACGGGTTTTCATCCGCGGGAGCGGGCGAGGTGGTGTAGCAACTGCAGTATTCCCTGGTACCCGCGGCTTGCTCCCTGCGTTATCGTGGTTATACGCAAGCAGAATCGTTATCTCCTGGCAAAGTCGTCTCGCGTCAAACGTCATTTTTACAGCCTTATTGCGGGTTTCGTGGAGCCGGGAGAGAGCCTTGAAGCTGCGGTTGCCCGTGAAGTTAAAGAAGAAACCGGTTTGGATATCACCAACATTCAATATCAGGCATCAGAGCCCTGGCCCTTCCCGCATCAGTTGATGGCAGGGTTCTTCGCCGATTATGCCGGTGGCGAGTTGGTTCTTCAGGAAGATGAACTGGCGGATGCAGGCTGGTTTTTGCCCGGAAGCAGACCCCCGGTTCCGCCGGATACCACCATATCCGGGCGCCTGATTCGGGATATGGAAATCAGGATCGCTGGCGGAGGGCGAGGACTTTGAGCGAGCATGGGGCGCCCCGAATTCTGGTTTTTGACTCCGGTGTTGGCGGGCTGAGCGTTGCGGCTTGTGTTCATGAAAAATTGCCACACGCGTCGATTGTATATCTGGCGGATAACGCAGCTTTTCCCTACGGCGGGCAGCCAGAATCTGTTGTGATTGAGCGCTGCTGCACCCTCATTGCCGGCGCGCTTGAACAATACCCTTGCGACGCGATTGTTATAGCTTGCAATACCGCCAGCACCATCGCGCTGCCGCACCTGCGAGCGATGACAGATGTACCGGTAGTTGGTGTGGTGCCGGCTGTTAAACCGGCAGCAGCCCGGACACTGAATCATCGCATAGGCCTTTTGGCCACGCCGGCAACGGTGCGCCGGCCCTATCTCGACGAGCTGGTTCGGGAGTTTGCTGCAGACTGTCAGATTGAGCGTGTGGGCCACCCGGGGCTTGTGCAATGGGCGGAAGGTTTGGCGCGGGGGGTGCCTGTACCTCAGGGTGAACTCGACAATGCGGTAGCGAGACTGCGCGATGCTGGAGTCGATACCGTTGTTCTCGGATGCACCCACTATCCGCTTTTGCTCGAGAGCCTCAGGCAGAGCTTGCCTGAGGTGAAATTCTGGGTGGATTCAGGGGATGCTATTGCCCGACGTGTGGTGTGGCTCATGGAACAAGCCGGTAAGCCTGCAGGCGCGCTTGAGTACGGAGGTGAGCCGTGCCCCGTGGCTGCAGCACTCTTCTCAGGCAGCGCTCCAGAGGGAGTTGGTAGCTATATGACGGGGCTGAGCCTGCAGCCGAATAGGGTTGTCGGGAACTGGCCCGAAAACTCATAACAGTCGTGTAAGTTTGAACATGGCAAGAAACTCCAGAGCAGGCATGCTGCGCTTATGACAGCAGTAGGTTTTGAAGTTGTCGCCCCGGAATCGTGACTTGGTGAATTCCAACCCCTTGAAGTTATAGAGGAAACTGCCTCTGTTGTAGAGGCCATGCAGGATTCGCTTCAGAATCCGACCTTCCTGATGTTCCGTATTGGCATCGAGAGACAATGGGATAAGCCCCAAGTCCAAGTAAGGGATGCCCTCAGCTTTAAACGCTTCTATGGCGTGCGCCATCAGGGTATAGAAAATGCCTTGCTTGAAATCTGCGTTGGCGCGAGAGATGTTTGGGACGTAGCTGGTGATTTCGTTGTTGCGATAAATCGGGTCAAAGTAGATAAACCCGACAGCCTTGCCATCCTGGTAAGCGTAGAAATGTCGCTCATTCTCCCGGTAATCCATGTCCATAGGGCGAATCAGAAAGCGGATCTCATTGCTTTTGCATTTGCGGGTGCGAATCCAGGCTTCCGAGATTTCGCGAGTATGGTCGTCGCTGAAGCGCTCCTGCACGGTAATTCCGCTTTTTTCAGCCTGATTCAGTGCCGTGCGCAGAATCTGTTTTTTCTTGCCGCTCAAGGACCACTTGCCAAGGTCGATTCGCGATTCGCTGCCAAACTGCGTGCCATACAGGCCGAAACGCATGTGCAAAAAGTCCACAACCGGCTTGGAAACCTGAACATAGGAGGCGTTTGGGAAGCGCTGTTGGAAGCGTTCAAGAATCGCTCCGAAGTTTTCTGGTGCACATACCGGGTCGGAAAGAACGATGGTGGCACCCCATTTGCGCATATAGGCTATATACCCCATGTCTGGCACATCGAAATACTGCATATCTGGCTGCAGAGTAGAGAAGGACTGGGAGTGGGCGCCGAACCTCTTAAGATAACCCACTCTCTCACTGAAGGTGAATGCAGTGCTCTCAGTCTCTGCGGTCTGGCCAAGTGCAAGTATCTGATCTGACATAGTGATTCTCCCCGATTTTTATTTTCTGACAGGCTGTTTCTTACGCCTGCTTGCGGCCGAGAATTGACCAGTAGCAGTCCATGTTCATCAGCTTGAAATGCTTTTTCTCCGTGACCTCGAGGCCCAGGCGCTGCATGTGCTCCGGGTAGTTATAGATTTTGTGGAAGGCATTGTTGGCGAAGAGCCAGAAGGTGAAAACGGCCATGTACCAGTACAGCTTCTTGAACATGCGCGAGAAAATATTGCCGGTCGGGTAGCAAAAATCACCTACAACAACACGGGCGTCGGCCTTGCCCAGTTGAATCAGATGCTCCAGAACCTGCACCATCATGGTTTCGTCAAATACATTGAGGAAAAAATTGGCGACGACCATGTCGTGCTGGCCTAGTTCGTTCACTTTCATGATGTCGTTGTGAATGCGGCGAATGGTCAGGTGAGGGGCTTCGTTTTCCTGCGCTTCTCCGAACTTTCTCAACATGGTTTCCGACAGATCAACCACAGTCACCTCGGCTCCCAGTTCCGCGGCGCAAATGGCGTCTCTGCCGTGGCCAACACCGGCAAAGAGGATGCGGTCGCCGGGTTTTACCGTTTCCACATCCAGCATGGCTGTTTTACAACGATGGATGTTCTTGCCGCTGTATAAATTGCTGAGGAAATCGTATACGGGGCCAATGTAGCGGTACTTGTCGCGCATGATGACTGCTGCCTGTTGTTGTTGGCTGGGATATTGCCACCGTTATTGTCATTTTTGTCCTGACGACATGTTCAGAACGTTTCGGGGGCCAATGCCTTATGAATTCGAGCTTAGTGAACAGGATGGGGGAATTATGTGCAGCAATACGCATTTCTGGATACACAACTTAACGCAAGGCAATACTTTGCAAACAGTGTCAAGGTTTGGGTTAGGAGTGTCTGACAATACTCGACTGGGTGACGAAATCAGCCAATGACGGCTGCACGGACAGTTGATTGTGCCAGTAATTTGCTGATTTCCGCCGCAGGCAGCGCCGGGCCGTAGAAGAAGCCCTGTACCTGATGACAGCCAAGGGTGCGCAGGTACTCAAGTTGTTTGTCTGTTTCCACGCCTTCGGCAACGATTTCCAGCTTCAGGCCGTGGGCCATGGCGACGATAGCGTTAACAATGCACGCGTCATCCTCGCCACTGCGAATGGCTTGAACGAAAGACTGATCGACCTTCAGGGTGTGAATAGGTAACCGGTGCAGGTAGTTAAGTGATGAATAACCGGTACCAAAATCATCAATGGCGATGCGGATGCCAAGATCGGCGAGTTCGCGCAGCTTTTGGCTGATTTGCTCCAGGTCGTTCATGATGACGTTTTCGGTAATTTCGATCTCCAGGTTGCCTGGAGGGAATCGATTTTCTTTAACCCGGTCCATCAGGGTTTCCACAAATCTGGGATGTTCGACCTCAACGGGAGAGAGGTTGACTGCCAGGCGCAGTTCCGGGTGGCCAGAGCGGATCCACTCGGTGACATCTTTGCAGGCCTGGTCCAGAACCTGCTCGCTCAGTTGGCTGATCAGCTTGGTTTCTTCTGCCAGGCTCAGGAAATCCCGGGGGTAGAGTAGGCCACGTTCAGGGTGCTGCCAGCGCACCAATGCTTCAAGGCCTAAAATCTGATCGGTCGCTGCGCAAACCTGGGGCTGATAAAATACTCTCAGTTCACCCCGCTCGAGTGCCAGGCGCAGGTCTCGCTCCAGATGCAGGCGATTGGTGCTGTCGATACTCATGCTTTCCGAGAAGAAGCGATAGCTGTCTTTGCCTCTGGCTTTGACGTTGTACATGGCGATATCCGCATTCTGGATAAGCTGCTCCATGGTATCGCCGGCTTCCGGGAATATGGAGATGCCAATGCTGACGCCTACGAACACTTCATGCTCCCCCAGAAGAAATGGTGCTTTGAGCGTCTTGATCAGTTTTCTGGCGATCTGGCTGGCATCTTCGTTGCCGTGAACAGACGGCAGCAGCAGCGTGAATTCGTCACCTCCAAACCGCGACAGGGTGTCGCCCTTGCGCAGACAGCCTTCGAGGCGATGGGTCACAGCTTGCAGTAGCCTGTCGCCCATTGCGTGCCCGAGGGTGTCATTGATAACCTTGAAGCGATCTAGATCCAGGAACATCACAGCCAGCTGCTGCCTCGCTCGGCGGGCATGGGTGATTGCCAGTTCCAGGCGATCTTTGAACAAGGCACGGTTCGGCAAGCGCGTGAGCAGATCGTGATAAGCCTGAAAGTTGATAAACGCCTCGGCTTCCTTGCGCTCGGTAACATCTCTGGCAGTTCCGTAGTAACTGGCGTTCTGGCCATTGCCACCTCCCCGAGTGCGGCTGTTGTACGTCCAGGGCTGGGGGTCAATGGGAAATGCAGTTATTTCAAAGTGTCGTGTGGCTCGCCTGCTGCCACGTGTTTTAAGGCGTATTTCCAGCGTGCGGGGATTGTCTGCATTGATATTGGGCGCATTCAGCGCGTAGATTCCTTTGGCGACATCACGGTCGTCCAGAATATGCCGGAAATGCTTCCCACAAAGCTCAACCGGCTTGTAACCCAGCAGGCTTTCTACCTTGCTGTTGATAAAACAGAAACGACCGTCGGCATCAAGCATGAAGACGATGTCGGGCGAGCTGTTTACGATGTACCGGTGCAGGGCTTCGGATTTCTCAAGGCGCACCTGTATGTGTTCATGGGCCTTGAGTAACGATTGCTTGCCAGCGACGCCTTTTACTGTGGCGATCAGCTCTTCCGGATCAAAAGGTTTGCGGATGTAGTCCAGAGCGCCGCGCCGAAGCGCCCTGCTGACAGCGGTGAATGAGCTTTCCCCACTGATTACGATGCTGCCGCATTCGGGCTGTTGGTTCTCAAGGTAGGCCATAACGGCGAAACCATCGACCTCCGGCATCCGCAAGTCCAAAAGGGCAAGATCAAAACGCTGGATCTCTATCAACTCACACGCGTGCTTTCCACCATTGGCCTCGGTGACATCATAACCGCAGCCACGTAGCAACGAGGCCAGCGAACTCACCAGGCGCGGCTCGTCGTCAACCACGAGAATGCGTGCCCTTGCCTCCTGCGAGATAAGCCTGTTGGACTGTTCAGGTGCCATCTGTGCGTATCCGTTCTTCTCTATCAGTCGGATTTGGATTCTTCCTGGCTCGCCGCCGGCAGCAGGATTCGGAAAGTGGTGCCTTCCTGTCCCGCGTGACAAGCAATGATACCGCCCATGTCATCCACAAGTTGCTTCACAATACTAAGGCCGAGACCACTGTGGCCTTCCCCTTTCGTGGTTTTTCCCGGCGTGAAAAGCGCGTCCCGGATAGTATCGGCGATGCCTGTACCAGTATCGGTCACTTCTATTTCAACCCAATTGCGGTGGCCTTGCCACACCGGGGCTGATGTTTTCATGGTAACGCTACCACCGTCATTTGGCAGACTTTCTACGGCATTTCTGACCAGATTAATCATAATCTGGCGTATGGCTGACGGGCCGGCAATAACAAACGCCGGTGTATTGCACATTAACACGTTAAAATGCAGGTTGCTGGCATTGAAAAGGCTGCTTTCAAACACCCGTGCGAGGCTTCGCAATTCGGCATTGAGGTCAGATGTTGTTTCATCTGTGTTGCTGTCGGTATCTTGGCTCATCTGCAGCAACAGGTTACCCGCACGATCCAGTTCGTCGCGCACAACATCCAGTTCTTCTTGCGCGTCTGGGTCATCCAGCCGGTTACGCAGCTGATGAATGTACTGCCGTATTATAGTCAGAGGATTGCTGATCTCATGCACCTGCTTGCGCAGTTTTTCGGTGGCAACGCTATGATCTATTCCGGCGCTCTGTGCACCGCTCTCGAAAGATGCATTTTTTTCCTGCAGAACAGAGGACAGTTGCTCCGTAAACAGGCGTACAAGCTCCGTGGTTGAATCCGGTGTGTTGCCGTCGGTACCCAATAAAAACACGCCAGCGCAGCGGTCACCGGCTACAACCGGGATTGCTGTCAGTGAGGAGCTTCGCAGCAGTGATAGAAGCTGGCGGTCCAACACGGCAGGCGCCTGCTCGTTCAGGCTGACAGGTGTTCTGGAATTAAACGCCTCAGTGAGCACGCTGCCGCCGGGCTGCGCGGTTACCGCCATGTGAGGCGTTGCCCCAGTGGTGCCGGAAAGCAGAACAAGGCTGTCGTCATCGTACCCGAAACACAGTGCGGGCAGTCCGGTAATCAACGTAAGGCTGTTTACCGTTTCGGCGAGAATAGCGCCGCTATTGCCGGTAAGGTCGGCAAAGCCGATGGCTTGCTGGGCAATAGCCTGTCGCAATACGGTCTGACGGAGTTCTCGTGATCCGGGCTCGGAACGGTAGCTGTTGAGTAGCGGTATGCCGAGGGAGGCTGCCATCGCGGATACATCGTGGCCGATTCGCCGGTTTATTTCCCGGGTCAGCTCTTCACTGAGCCCGAACAGCGTGCCTGCCGCCGCAATGCCGGCCGAATCAGATAGTGCCAAACGGGTGGAAAGGCTGATGACCTTGACAAGATGTCCGGCATCCCGCAGCTCTGAAGGTGGTGCCTGTTGGTAACGCATAGCGTCCGCTGCGAAAGGACCCAGACCCCAGGACGTAACGAGCTCTGCAGCAATGTCTGATTGCCGATTCATATACTCCTGCCGGGCTTCGGCATCAGGGGTTTTAATAGCGATCAGTTCCCCGATATTATGCAGCATGCCTAGCATAAAAGCCTCGTCGGCTTCCGGATAACGAGTCAGGGTGGCGAGAGCACGGGCTGTCAGAGCGGTGGTCAGAGCGTGTCGCCAGAAATCCCGTAACTGTTGCCATGCGCCGGCACCCAGTTCGAGCAAGACCTGTTGCAGGGCGGCGGTGAGTAGGAGTGTTTTAAAGCGCTGGGTGCCAAGGCGCAGCAAAGCCTGGTCTACTGAGCGAATGCCGGGTGCTGAGCCGTGCAGAGGAGAGTTACCCAGTGCTAGAATCCGAACCACCAGGGCTGTGTCTGAGGCGACGATTTCGCTGATCTTGCGATAGTTTTCATCCGTGTTGCAAGCCTCAAGCGCGCGCAGCGTGATCTCCGGAAGGCTAGGGAGCTGAAGGTCAGGTAATGTATTCATAAATTAGCCTGTTGCGCACGGAGACCAGTTTGTGAAACTCTGTTCATTTTTTGCTTTCAAAGATGGAGCTTAGACAAAAACGCGGTGATTGAACACAATCATTGATCTTTAATTGATCAGCGTATTCACCGCGACGCGATATGTGTACAATTTTTACAGATTAGAGCGCATTTGTTGTTGTTGCAAGGATGTGAAAACGCATGCCATGAGTGCTCAGGGTAGTCCCAAACACAAAACGAACCCACCCAGAACTATCGCTGTGACGGGCGGCAAGGGGGGCGTGGGTAAGACATCGGTCGCGCTTAATCTGGCGCTTACTCTGGCTCGTCATCAAAAACGTGTGTTATTGCTGGACGGTGACACCGATCTTGCCAACGTCAGCATCATGCTGGGTCTCTACCCGAAGCGTACGCTTGCAGATGTCATTGCCGGCGAGTGTAGCCTCGAGGATACTTTACTGGAGGCGGATTTCGGTCTGCACATTGTTCCCGGGGCTTCCGGCGTTCAGGAGTGCATGGACATGGAGCCCGACGAGAGCTTTCGCATTCTGCGTGCCCTCTCCAGGCTTGAGAGCCGTTATGATTACGTTATAACGGACACCGCTGCAGGCCTTCAGCCGACTGCTTTACATATGATTGCTGCGGCTGAGCTGGCTTGTGTTGTGGTTACTCCGGATCCGGCGTCGTTGACGGATGCGTTTTCCCTGATCAAAGTTCTTAAACGCCGAGGGTACCGCAGAACGCCCAGTGTGCTAATTAACATGGCCCAGGGTGTCAGCCAGGCTCGTTCTGTGTTCCAGCGTCTCGATTCCGCCGCCCAGCGCCATCTGCAATGCTCTCTTCATTATTTGGGGGGCATCTGGCGCGACGAGACATTGCGCCAGTCGGTGCTGAATCAGCGACCGGTTGCGCTTTTGCCGCCTTCGGACCCGTCTTGTCGTCAGTTCGACACCCTGGCAGACATGGTCGATGTGCGTTTATCGAAATTCCCCCCTCGTAAAGCCGGCATTGCCGCTTATTGGCATTCGGTTTCGAAGCGGAGCCCGGGGCGCAAGCAGAAAACTGATGCGGCTTTGGCCGCAACGGCAAGCCCCCGCGAGCGATGTCTGCAGGCCGTTGGCGAACTGGAAGCCATATTCGAGCAAGCCCCCGAGAATGCAATGCTGCGTTACGACGCATTCACTCGTTTGTTCGCCTTGCTGGGCCAGGCGCCAGACAGTGATACCGTCGAAATTATTCAGGCCGGGCTTGGCGCAATCGACTGGGAGGCCCTGGCCCCCGATCAGCGTGAGCATCTGGCAAGTCACCTGAGACTTCTCGCGGATGAGATTTCGGTGTCTCCAGAGTCTGTAAAAAACGAGCAAGGCCCCGCGCAATCTTCACTTCCTGAACCCTTCTACGACCGTGTCAGCTTTGGTGATCAGGACAAGCTGGTCAGGGCGTTGAAAGAACAACCCTCCGATATTTCCCTGGATCAGTTTCTCCGGTCGCTTGCGGACAAGTGAGATCGCAGCGGCTTAGAGCTCTTTTTGGCTGAAGGCACTACATTGAGCACTAGCGCACAAACATGCCGGATAATCCGTCATTTCATCAGCTGTGTTTGTGGCGTAGCGTTCTGGTAATAAGGATGCGGTATGTCACGGCACTGTCATTGAGATTGTGTAAGGATCAGGTACTGCAAGGATCCGGGAAAAGGAGTTTTGACAATGGTAGCGCAGCAAAGGGGAGCGGGAATGTCTTCGTCAAAGGTGCTGGAGCAGCTTCGTGGTAAGCATGTCCTGGTTACAGGCACCACGGGTTTTTTAGGGAAGGTTGTTCTGGAAAAACTCATTCGGGCGGTACCGGACATAGGTGGCATCCATCTGTTGATAAGGGGTAATGGTCGTTACACTGATGCTCGCAGTCGTTTCCTGAATGAAATAGCGACTTCATCTGTATTCGATCGCTTGCGCCATGAGATTGGCGAGGCTTTCGAGGTGTTTCTCGAGGAGCGCTTGCATTGCATCACGGGCGAGGTGACGCAGCAGCGTTTTGGTCTGAAGCCTGAAGCATTCCGAAACCTTGCGGGCAGCATTGATGCCGTTATCAACTCCGCTGCCAGCGTCAACTTCCGGGAGGAGGTGGATAAAGCGCTGACCATCAACACCCTATGTCTCGAAAATATCGCCGGGTTGGCGCGCCAGAACCCGGAGCTTGCCGTTATTCAGGTGTCCACCTGCTACGTAAACGGCATGAACTCAGGGCAGATTGGGGAATCGGTGATCAAGCCTGCGGGCGATGATATTCCCCGCAACCCAGCGGGCTACTATGAAATCGAAGAGCTGATCCGGATGCTGAACGACAGCATTGCAGATGTGCGCTCGCGCTATTCCGGTAAAATGCTGGAGCGCAAGCTCGTGAATCTGGGTATCCGCGAGGCCAATCGTTACGGCTGGAGTGATACTTATACTTTCACCAAGTGGCTGGGTGAGCAATTGCTGATGAAAGCCCTGGATGGCCGTGCACTCACCATTGTTCGCCCATCCATTATTGAGAGTGCGCTCGAGGAGCCAGCGCCGGGCTGGATTGAGGGTGTGAAAGTGGCCGATGCCATCATTCTTGCCTATGCCAGAGAAAAGGTAACCGTGTTTCCCGGTAAACGCTCGGGCATTATTGATGTTATCCCCGTCGACCTTGTCGCGAACGCCATTATCCTGGCGGTCGCTGAGGCGCTTGATGAGCCGGCACAACAGCGGGTCTATCAGTGCTGCAGTGGCAGCTCCAACCCTGTATCCCTGGGTGAGTTTATTGATCACCTGATGGCGGAAGCCAAAACCAACTACGCAGCCTATAAACAGCTTTTCCGCCGTAAGCCGGTCAAGCCTTTTATTGCTGTGAACCGGGCCGTTTTCGATGCTCTGGTGGGCGGAGCGCGTATCCCCCTGAGCATGGCGCAGCGTGTGATGCGACAGCTGGGCATGCTGGGAAAGGAACGTGACCTCAAGGTATTGCGAAATCTTGATACCACCCGTTCGCTGGCCACTATTTTCGGTTTTTATACCGCGCCGGATTACATATTCCGCAATAATGAGTTGCTGGCGCTGGCATCGCGCACGGGAGAAGTCGACAAGGCCCTGTTTCCGGTAGATGCGCGCCAGATTGATTGGGCTGTGTATCTGCGCAAGATTCATCTTACAGGTTTGGACCGTTACGCACTCAATACGAAGAGCAAGCCCCGCCAGCGTCCCTCCAGAGTCCCCAAGCAAGCGGCCTGATTATGCGGCTATAGTTCAAGTGTGTTAGGACGTTGGTCTAATTCAATGTTTAGTGGCACACATGGTGAACTACAGCTATGTGTCCGCAGGGCCGGTGCGCCCGATAGCAGCTCTGAATTAACAAAAACCGACAATGACGACAGACTCTGATCAAGGGGGAACACAATGACTGATAAACATCTTTATCCGGTAAGCCCGGACGTGGCCAAACGAGCCTTGTTGAACCGGGAGCAGTATGACGAAATGTATCGTCAATCAGTCGAGGATCCGGATACTTTTTGGGGCGAGCATGGCAAGCGCCTCGACTGGATCAAACCGTATTCCAAGGTCAAGAACACTACTTTTGATTACAGCAACCTTTCCATCAAGTGGTTTGAAGACGGACAGCTGAACGCTTCTGCCAACTGTCTTGATCGTCACCTCGAGACGCGCGGCGACCAGACGGCCATTATTTTCGAAGGCGACGATCCGGCTGATTCCCGTCACGTCACCTATCGCCAACTGCATGAAGAAACCAGCAAATTTGCCAACGTGCTGAAAGGCCTGGGTGTGAAGAAAGGTGACGTTGTCACTATCTACATGCCAATGATTGTTGAAACTGCCGTGGCGATGCTGGCTTGCGCGCGTATTGGTGCGATCCATTCGGTTGTTTTTGGCGGCTTCTCTCCGGAAGCGCTTGGCGCTCGGGTTGCCAACGGCAAGTCTCGCTTTATCATTACCTCAGATGAAGGCCTTCGTGGCGGCCGCAAGATTCCACTCAAAAAGAACGTGGATGCGGCTTTGAAGAATGAAGGCGGCGCGAGCGTCGAGAAAGTTATCGTTGTCAGCCGCACCGGCAATAAGGAGGTGCCCTGGAAAGAAGGCCGTGATGAGCGCTATGAGGATCTGATGAAGTCTGTTTCTGCAGATTGCCCGCCAGAGCCCATGAACGCGGAAGACCCTCTGTTCATGCTGTACACCTCGGGCTCGACCGGCGCGCCCAAGGGTGTGCTGCATACGACTGGCGGTTACATGGTATACGCTTCCATGACACACGAGTACGTGTTCGATTATCACGATGGTGATGTCTACTGGTGCACCGCGGATTTCGGCTGGGTCACCGGTCACAGCTACATCCTCTACGGCCCGCTGTGTAACGGTGCGATTTCCGTATTGTTCGAGGGTGTGCCAAATTACCCGGACAGCTCGCGCATGGGCCAGATTGTCGACAAGCATCAGGTGAATATCCTCTACACAGCACCTACTGCTATCCGGGCGTTGATGGCTGAAGGCGAAGAGTGCATGAACGGCACAACCCGTAAGAGTCTTAAGTTGCTCGGCTCTGTCGGTGAACCAATCAACCCGGAAGCCTGGGAGTGGTACTACCGCGTGATCGGCAATGGAAAGTGCCCGATTGTGGATACCTGGTGGCAAACAGAAACCGGCGGTATTCTTATCTCGCCGTTGCCCGGTGCGGTGGATCTGAAACCGGGCTCTGCGACAGTGCCATTCTTCGGTGTACAGCCCGGACTTGTCGACAGCGAAGGTAAGATGCTGGAAGGAAAGGCTGATGGCAATCTCGTGATTATAGACAGCTGGCCTGGCCAGATGCGCACGATTTACGGCGATCATGAGCGCTTCAAACAGACGTATTTCAGCGCGTATAAAGGTATGTACTTTACCGGCGACGGCGCCCGTCGTGATGAAGATGGCTATTACTGGATTACCGGCAGGGTTGACGATGTTCTCAACGTATCCGGCCACCGCCTCGGTACCGCCGAGGTCGAAAGCGCTCTGGTGGCCCACGACAAGGTTGCTGAAGCAGCGGTTGTTGGCTTCCCACACGACATCAAGGGTCAGGGCATTTATGTCTATGTGACTCTGATGCAGGGTGAAGAGCCTTCTGATGAGCTGAAAAAGGAGCTTGTGCAGTGGGTACGCAAGGAAATCGGACCTATCGCGTCTCCGGATGTGATTCAGTGGGCTCCGGGCTTGCCTAAAACGCGATCAGGCAAGATTATGCGGCGGATTTTGCGTAAGATTGCTGCAAATGAACACGACCAGCTGGGAGATACCTCTACATTGGCAGATCCTGGTGTTGTCGATGAGCTCATCGGCAGTCGCGAGTTCAAATAAGGTCTGGAAGCAGGCCGTAAACCTGTGAGGAATCGGTTTAATGACACAAACAATTATCGTCGCTGATGATCACCCGCTGTTTCGGGCAGCTCTGAAACAGGCGGTCAATCAAGCGGTACCTGACGCCGAAACCGTAGAGGTTGATAGCATCAAGGCACTTCAGGCGTCGGTAGACTCGCACCCGGATGCAGATCTGGTTCTACTTGATCTCAATATGCCGGGTGCCCACGGTTTCTCAGGGCTTGTGTTCATGCGTGGACAGTACCCAGGGTTGCCGGTGGTGGTTGTGTCTGGTTCGGAAGAGTTGCAGGTGATGCGGCGGTCGATTGACTACGGGGCATCCGGCTTTATTCCAAAGTCGGCGCCTCTGCCCACCATTACGGAGGCAATACGAGCCGTTCTGGAGGGGGATGTCTGGCTGCCGGCAGGTGTGGCAGACAAACTCGAACGCATGCATTCCGACACCACTGACTTCTCAGAAAAACTGGCATCATTGACCCCGCAGCAGTTCCGGGTGTTGGGTATGTTGGCAGAAGGGTTGTTGAACAAGCAGATCGCCTATGATCTTGAGGTGTCCGAAGCTACCATCAAGGCGCATATAACGGCCGTGTTCCGGAAGCTTGGGGTTCGCAATCGCACGCAAGCGGTGATTGCGATACAGCAGATGGAGATTGACCCTTCGGATCAGTCGTTGTCCGGGAGCTGAATCTCAGATTGCTAGAATAAAAAACGGGAGCCCGCAGGCTCCCGTTTTTTATTCTACCTGCTCATAGGAAGGGCTCATTTGCTACCGGCGTAACCTAGCTCCTTGTTAACCAGATTGAACAGCTCTTCACTGTTGTGCCAGCGATCAAAATTCTCGAGAAACTGGTCTGTAAGGGCTCGCTTCCAGCCGATAAAATCGCCGGCCATGTGCGCCGTCATGATGACATTTTCCATATCCCACAAAGGATGATCGTCAGTTAGTGGCTCTTCCTCAAACACATCAAGCCCGGCGCCGGCAATCTCACCGCTCGTTAGCGCGGAAATCAGATCGTCGGTTTTAACAATGGGCCCGCGCCCGATATTGATCAGGCGCGCGGTGTTCTTCATGGCTTTGAAGGCTTTCTCGTCAAACAGACCTTCCGTTTGTGGCGTAAGAGGTGCTGCAATAACCACATAATCGGCATGGCCCAGTTGGTTGTAGAGATCGTCATTGCCATGAACCGCAACAAAATCCGGGTCGTCTTTGCGGGCTGTTCTGGCTATACCGTGCGGCCTCAAGCCAGCCGACGCAACGAGGCGTCCGATCTGACGGCCGATGGAGCCTGCACCCACCACCAGAACCTGCTTGCCCTCGGCTCTTTCTGTATCCCTGTGCTTCCACTGGTGCTTCATTTGCAATCGGATAGAGGCCGGGAAATCCTTGGCAAACATCAAAATGGTGCACAGCACGTATTCGGCAATCGTCCGGTCAAATATGCCTCGGGCGTTGGTGACCACAACATTGCCTTTGGTGAGGGCCGGGAACATCAAGGCATCGACGCCGGCACTGGTGGCGTGTATCCATTTCAGCTTGTCTGCGCAACCCCAGGCGGCTTCAAGAGCCTCAGTGCGAAAATCCGTTACCATCATGATATCGGTGCCCGGCAAAGTGCTTCGCAGAGTTGCCTCGTCACTGGCAAAGCGCACTTCTGCGCGAGCCCTGAGTGAATCCATTCCCGGTGGCTCCTGTTCTCCGGGTGCAGTGAGAACGGTTACCACAGGCTTGCTGCGTTGAGTCATTGAACCTCCGCCTGGTCAGATATCTGATTGTCGTAAGTGTTTTGTCCGACGCTTGTTATTTCCGCTGTCAGGCCATCAGCACAGTCTGGTAGGCAGATGCCGCTGGGTCAACCTCAGCTTGGCTCTGTTGTTTTCGGGGCGAGCTGATAGGCACGTACTAATACCTACGTATTGTTTGTCTGTTTTTGTCTTGTATGCCCTGACCTTACTGACTAACCTGCAGTGGTAGATCTATTTGCCCCCGTTCCCGTTGCAGGAGGTTGTTATGGCAGATGCCGCCAACAGAGATACCGGCCAGGAAAGCCCGAGGAAAGTGAAGTACCGGAAAACCAAGGCCAGTTGGAACCCTGCCATGCAGGCCGTTCCAGTGCCGGGTATTCGGCGTATGGTCAATATGGCAGCCACCATGAAAGATGTTATCCATCTTTCGATCGGCCAGCCGGATCTGCCAACACCAAAACATATTATCGATGCTTATGTTGATGCCCTCCACGCGGGGCAGACTGGTTACACCATGGACGCCGGGCTTCCTGAATTACTGGTGGCGCTGAGGGACTATTACGGCAAACGCTACAATCGCAAGCTCACCAGAGACAACATTCTGGTCACCAGCGGCGCCACGGAAGCCATGTATCTCGCAATTTCTGCCACAGCAGCGCCGGGGCGACAGTTCATCGTGACGGACCCCTCCTTCCTGCTGTATGCGCCTCTGATTCGCATGAACGGAGGTGAGGTCAAGTTTGTACCAACTCACGCGGAGAACGATCACCAGCTCGATCCTGATGAGGTGATTCGTGCCATGGGGCCGCGCACTTTTGCCTTGATACTCAACAACCCGAATAACCCGACCGGGGCGGTTTATCCCCGCAGCACGGTAGAAACCATTCTGGAAGAATGCGCCTACCGGGGCATACAGGTTTATGCCGATGAGGTTTATGACCACCTGATTTTTGATGACGATGATTTTGCCAGTGTTCTGAATTGTTCCATGGATCTGGACAACATCATGTGCATCAGCAGCTTCTCGAAAACCTACAGCATGGCGGGGCTGCGTATCGGCTGGGTGATTTCCAGCCAGGCGGCAATCAAATCCCTGCGGCGTTATCATATGTTCACGACTTCGGTTGCCAATACGCCTTCGCAGTTCGCAGGTGTGGCGGCGCTGACGGGCGATCAACAGTGTGTGAAGAACATGGTGGATATATATCGTGAGCGCCGGGACAAGGTGGTCGAGTTGATAGATCAGACTCCCTACATGACCGGTTACAAGCCAGGTGGCGCTTTCTTTGCGTTCCCGGGTTTGCCGCCCCATGTGGATGGTTCGGATCTGGCGCTGCGCATGCTCAAAGAAACCGGTGTGTGCATGGTGCCGGGAGATGCCTTTGGCGAGGCCTGTACCAACGCTGTGCGTATCAGCTTCTCCACGACCTGTGAGAACCTTGAAGCAGCGTTTGACCGAATTATTCCATGGATGGCCAAACAACAGTTCTGAGGTGCGCCTATGTCGGCTCTGGATTCTGTACTTATCCAGTGCCCCTACTGCTGGGAGACGCTGGATATCAGCGTCGACCCGTCTGTAGTGGAGCAGGAATACGTTGAAGATTGCCAGGTATGCTGCCAGCCCATTCTATTGCGGGTTGTTTTCGATGATAATCTCACACCTCACGTAGATGCCCGGGCCGAGAACGAGTAAACGGTCTGTGCAGCCGCCGCACAGATGCTCAACCCATGGAGAAACAACGATGAATAAACTGCACCTGAGTGGCCTCTGGAGCTTGGTGCTTCTGGTGCTTGCATTATCCAGCGGTTGCGCCAGCCTTTCCCCATACTCAATCTCGGAAGGCGAACTGGAGAGTCACCTGCAGGACGCGGTCCGTGACTACGATCGTGTGCAGCTCAAGAGTGGCTCTCCGCTAAGTCTTAGCCTTGATGGCGCCGACGTTACTCTGGGGCCGGATGGTCGGGACGTCGCAGTGATCGATCTGAAAGGGCAGGTCGCGCTGAACGCATTTCTGGCCAAGCTGCCGGTTGATATTGCTTTGAAAATTGAAGGCGCACCGGTCTATGACAGCAAGGAAAAGGCTATTTACATCCGCAGGATAAAACTGCTGGAAAGCAGTGTTGATGCGGGTTTCTTCAAAGGCGATCTGGCGCCGATCACCGACAACGTAATGCGGGTCGTCGCCCAGATGCTCGAAACCATGCCGGTTTATCGCCTGGATGAAGCCAATACTGCTCAGCGTCTGTTTGGCATGGTGCCCATGGATATACGTGTAGCGCCGGGCCGTCTTGAGTTTGTCATGGCTGATTAACACGTTCTTATGGTTGAAGAAGAGCCAGAAAGCTTTTTCTGGCTCTTCTTGTCCTGCTTGTCAGTCAGATAGCCTCTGGCAGATAGCTTCGCCGATCTCGCTGGTTCCCCGCCGGGCACTGGCACTCCCCGCCAGATCTGCCGCTACAGCGTCAAACAGCTCCTTGCCAGCCGCCGCCATAACAGGATCCTTACGGCCTAGCCATTCCAGCATACGCGCCGTGGTAAACAGCATGGCTGTGGGGTCCGCCAGGCCCTGGCCGGCAATGTCCGGAGCACTGCCATGGGTGGGTTCGAACATAGAAGGCATGTCCGGGTCCGTGGGGTTCAGGTTGCAGGATGGGGCGACGCCCATACCACCCGAAAGCACGGCCGCGAGATCCGTCAGAATGTCGCCCTGCAGGTTGCTGGCAACCACTACGTCAAAGGCCCAAGGGCTTTGCACGAACTTCATACAGGCGGCGTCTACCAGCTCGTGGTGCGTGGCCACGTCCGGGTACTCTTTGCTGATGTCCTCAAATGCCTCGGTGTACATGTCGCCCCAGTAGCGCAACGCGTTGCGTTTGGTTACCAGGCACACCTGGCTTTCACAAGCGCTGCCGTCAAGATTACGGAACTTCCGGGTACGCCCTTCGCTTGCACGCTCCGTTGCCCGGGCACGAGCCTGCTCAAACCCATAGCGAATAATGCGGTTGGTCGCCTTGCGGGTAAACACTTCCATTTGGGTGGCAACCTCATCTTCGGTTCCCTTGCGCAGCCGGCCACCCTGGCTGACATACTCCCCCTCGGAGTTTTCCCGGATTACCAGCATATCGATGTCTTTCGCACGCTCATCGGCAAGATACTGACGGGCGCCGGGTAACAGGCGGGCAGGGCGTTCGCAAACCCACTGATCAAAGCCTTTACGCATGTCCAGCAAGGGCGCCAGCGAAACGCTGTCGGTTAAAAGGTACCGATTCGGGTCGTCCAGAGGCCCCGGATCACCCAAGGCGCCGAGTAGTATGGCGTCGTAGGCTTTGAGCTGGGCCAGGGCGTCGTCAGGCATGGACTCGCCATGTTCCTGATGCCATGCATGAGAGGGCCAGGGGAAGCGCGTCCATTCAAGTGCAAGGCCATGCTTCGCGCGCAGGGTTTCCAGACAGCGTATGGCTTCGCCCACGACTTCCGGGCCAATACCGTCGCCCGGGGTTACGGCAATGCGGGTAGTTTGGGCCATTTTGGAGACTCCTTAAATTGAAAGGCTTGTATGAGTGATAAAGCCCAGTGTAGTTGCGTGTCTAGGGGATGCCAGTGTTTGACAGACTTTTACCGTAAGTCGTTTTACCAGCAAGCTTTTCGTGGCTATAGTGGCTGCCGGATATTTTTTACTGATCCGCCCGGTATGCTCGGCTCGAAACATCGGAGACTAGTGTGATAAAACCAGAGATCCTGTTTGATGAATCTCACTGTGAGCAATGCGCCTGCGGAGAAGGGCTCGACTTCTCTTTGACCTTTGCGTTCCAGCCCATCGTTGATGTATCCAACAAAACCGTCTACGCCTATGAAGCCTTGGTTAGGGGGCCGGAAGGTGAGGGTGCCATGCACATTCTCGGTAAAGTGAACGAGAAGAACCGTTACGCCTTTGATCAGATCTGCCGGGTAAAGGCCGTAAAGCTGGCTGCCAAGCTTGGTATGAATACCCGCCTGAGTATCAATTTTTTGCCCAACGCGGTGTATAAGGCGGAATACTGCATTAGAACAACGCTGGCGGCAGCAAAAACGTACAATTTTGATACCAGTAAAATTATCTTCGAGCTTACGGAAGGTGAAGATCTGACGTCGGTCGGCCACCTTGTTTCGATTCTTGAAGCCTATAAGGAGATGGGGTTCAGCACGGCAATCGACGATTTTGGCGCGGGCTACTCCCGCTATAATATAATGATTGCCAGTCCGCCCGACCTGCTAAAGCTGGATATGGCTCTCGTACGCGATATTCATAAAGAACCTAACAAGCAGGCTGTGGTTGTGGGAATCATTACGATGATGGCGCTATTAGGCGGTAAAATTGTGGCGGAGGGAGTAGAAACAGAAGAAGAATATTTCTGGCTTCGCTCCCAGGGTATTGCTCTCTATCAAGGCTATCTGTTTGCAAGACCCGGTTTTGAGTGTTTACCTGAGCCGTATTACCCAGCCTGACATCACCTCTAACTTACAGGAAGCCTGACTGTTGCTCTATCGACTTATTACCATTATCGGCGGCCTGGTTTTTGTCGCCGCCTTGTTTGCTCTGGTCTGGTTCTTTTGCCGAAAGTTTCTTGAGCACCGTGGGGTCAAGGAAAACCTGACTGATCGCGCCACCACACTCGCCACCTGGACCTTTGCCGGCATCAGTGTCGGGTTGGTGTTTGCGGTGGTGGGTGCGTTTTTACTTGGGCCTTGGGCGTTTTATCGCACGCTGCGCGGCCAAGGCGTTGCTATTTCGGATGGCGCAGCCATCTGGTGGGGCTTCGGTATTGTGACTGCTTCACTTGGCATTACCGCGATCGGTTTTTTTGGTTTCCTTGCCGCTGTGGGTGCTTACTGAATCGCCTTGAGCTGTTCCCGAAACCAGATGAGAGCCGGCTCCCGGCCATAAGCCTTGTGCCAATACAGGTGCACATCCAGTGAAGGCAGGTCCGCTGGCGGGTTCATTATGGTAATGCTCGCCCGTTCTGCAATAATTCTGGCGTAGGTTTCCGGCATGGTCAGCAAAAGATCGGTTGCCTCCACGACCCTGCAGGCAGCGTAGTAATGCTGGCAACGCAGTCGAATGCTGCGCTGCACCCCGAGCCGCGACAGCTCAAAATCCTCAATTCCGGGCCCCTCCGTACGTGATGAAACCAGCACGTGACGCGCTGAAAGATACCCATTCATATCCAGAGCCTGTGATGCCAGCGGGTGACCCTCCTGGGCCAGAACCACAAGCCTGTCCTGCCTTAGTAGTTCATGGGATGTCTGGCTGCTGACCGGTAAGAGCACATCGACAGCGAAGTCCAGCTTGCCGGCTGCGAGCTGGGTTTCCATATCCCGCCGGGGAATACGCTTGCTGACGATCTCCAGTTCCGGATACGGATCCAGCCGTTGCATGAGCTGCGGCAGAAACGTTGACTCCAGAACATCCCTCAGGCCCAGCGAATAGGTTTTGCGTTGGTTCGCCGGATCAAACGCATGAAATTGATTAACAGCGCCCTGAATCTGGGTAAGCCCGGGTTTCATGGATTCCAGGAAGCGGCGGGCAAGAGGCGTTGGCACCATCTGGTTGCCCTGGCGCGTGAATAGCGGGTCGTCGAAATGATCCCGCAGGCGCGACAATGAATGGCTCACTGCCGGTTGCGTAAGGTGCAAGGCTTTTGCTGCCCGGGTAAGGCTGCCTTCCCTGTATATGGTGTCAAAAACATGCAGAAGATTGAGGTCCAGGCGGTTCCCGGCCATAACGACAGTGCCTCAGTTTTATAAGTATAGTTAATAGTAAACGATAAGAATAATTCAGTCGCGTAATAGTTGGTGCAACCTTAGACTGGATTCAATGTGCTTATATTCATCGCACCAGCTTGTGCAATTTCTACGAGGATTCGGCAATGGATTTCAGTATCTCTGAAAAAGGTCAGGATTATCTGAAACGTGTAAAAGCGTTTATGGCGGAAGAAATCTTCCCGGTGGAAGCCCAGTACCACAAAGAACTGGCGTCGCTTGAAAATCGCTGGGTTGTGCTGCCAATCATCAAGGAGTTGAAGGAAAAGGCCAAAGCCCAGGGGCTCTGGAACATGTTTTTTCCGGACGAAAAGCACGGTTGTGGCCTGCTTAACTCCGATTACGCTCTGATTGCTGAAGAAACGGGCCGCAGTTTTATCGCGCCTGAGATTTTTAACTGTAATGCGCCGGATACCGGCAATATGGAAGTGCTGATCCACTACGGTTCCGAGGAACAGAAGGCCGAATGGTTGCCGCGCTTGTTAAGTGGCGAAATTCGTTCCGCGTTCTGTATGACTGAGCCGGCTGTCGCATCTTCTGATGCAACCACTATGGAAGCAACTGCGGTGGTTGAGGGTGACGAAGTGGTGCTGAATGGCCGCAAGTGGTGGAGCACCGGTATCGGTCATCCTGACTGCAAGGTCGCTATTTTTATGGGTCTTTCAGACCCGGATGCCCATAAGCATCGTCGTCACTCCATGGTTTTGGTGCCGCTGGATGCACCGGGTGTGAAAATTGAACGTATGCTACCGGTGTTCGGGGAGTACGATGAGCCTTATGGCCACGGTCAGGTGCTGTTCGAGAACGTTCGACTGCCCAAGAGTGCCTTTATTGCAGGCCCCGGGCGCGGCTTTGAAATTGCCCAGGGTCGTCTTGGGCCTGGCCGTGTCCACCACTGCATGCGTGCGATCGGTGCGGCAGAGCGCACACTGGAGCTTCTGGTTAAACGGGCGATGAGCCGCGAGGCGTTCGGGCGCCCTCTGGCCAAGCTGGGTGGTAACCCGGATATCATTGCCAATGCCCGCATGTCGATCGAACAGGCGCGTTTGCTGACTCTTAAATGTGCCTGGGCTCTGGATACCAAGGGCATTGCGGGTGCGATTCAGGAAGTCGCCATGATCAAGGCGTTGATTCCGAATATGCTACAAACCATTGTTGACCAGGCAATTCAGATCCATGGCGGTGCGGGTGTGAGCGATGACGACTTCCCGCTGACCCAGTTGTTTGCTTATGCTCGGGTACTGAGGCTGGCAGACGGCCCGGACGAAGTGCACCGTGCCACAGTGGCTCGCATTGAATTGCGCAAATACAAAAACTGATGGAAAACACCATGACACAAAGAGTATTCGTAACAGGCGGCGCAAGCGGCCTTGGTCGGGCCATTGCGCTGCGTTATGCAAGAGAAGGTGCCAAGGTCTGTATCGGTGACATTAATCCCGAACAGGGCATTGGTGTTGAACAGGAAATTAACAATGCCGGTGGCGAAGGCTACTTTGCAGAGTGCGATGTCCGGCGGCTGACGGATCTGGAGAAGATCTGTGCGGATCTCACTGAGAAGTGGGGTGGTGTTGATGTGGTGGTGAATAATGCCGGCGTGGCGTCTGCCGGTTCGATTGAAGATACCACCATGGCCGATTGGGAGTGGATTCTTGATATCAACGTGCTGGGAGTGGTGCGTGGCTGTAAGGCATTTACGCCGCAGTTCAAGAAGCAGGGTTCAGGTGTGTTTGTGAACATCGCATCCATGGCAGGCCTGATGCTGGCGCCGCTGATGGATAGCTACAATGTGTCCAAGGCTGGAGTGATCGCCTTGTCGGAAACACTGAGCCAGGAACTTCGGAGCGACGGTATCCATGTCAGCTGCGTTTGTCCGGCGTTTTTCCAGACCAATCTGACCAATAGTATGCGGTCGGATATTCCCGGTATTCAGCAGAATGTAAACAAGCTGATGAAGCGCTCGACTATTTCAGCCGATCACGTTGCGGAGGATATTGTACGTTCGGTCAAAAACAAGGATTTCTGGGTGTTGCCCCACGCCAAAGAGCGCCGCCTCTGGATATTCAAACGCTACGCGCCATGGGCTTTTGACAAGCTCATGTTCGAAGAGAGCAAGCGCTGGATGAAGAAGATGGGCGGCAAGGCCAAGACCTGAACGGTACATGGGAATAGAAAGGAGAGTGATGAATGACCCAGATTGATCAGGCCGCAAATATTCGCGAAGGTGAAGAGCTGGATCTTTCGGCAGTAGATCGCTTCATGAAAGGTGCCATTCCGGATCTTACCGGCGAGCCGGTTATCCGCCAATACCCGGGCGGTGCCTCCAACCTGACTTACCAGGTGGACTACGGTGACCGTTCGTTTGTTTTGCGCCGCCCACCTTTTGGCAAGATTGCAAAGTCTGCCCACGACATGCTGCGTGAAGCGAAGGTAATGCGGGCGCTGAAGCCCGTCTATCCTTATGTGCCTGATATCATCGCGATTTGCGATGATCACGACGTTCTGGGATGCGATTTCTATGTGATGGAGAGAATGAAAGGCATCATCCTGCGTCAGGATTTCCCCAAAGACCTGGAGCTGAATGAAGCCGATACACGCAAGTTGTGCCTGAGCGTGATTGACAAGATGGTGGACCTGCACCGCGTTGATGCCATGGCTGCGGGGCTGGATTCGCTGGGCAAGGGTGATGGCTATGTTCAGCGCCAGATTGGCGGCTGGAGTGATCGTTTCCGTAAGGCTCGCACAGACGATGTCGGCGATTTTGAGGTAGTAATGTCCTGGCTGAACGACAAGATGCCAGATGACATTGCCCAGGTTGTGATTCACAACGATTTCCGCTTCGACAATGTGGTCCTGAACCAGAACAACCCTTTTGAAGTGATCGGGGTGCTGGATTGGGAAATGGCGACGATTGGTGATCCGCTGATGGACCTTGGCAACACGCTTGCTTACTGGATTGAGGCGGACGACGAAGGCCCGTTCCAGATGCTGCGCCGTCAGCCCACCCATCGCCCGGGTATGCTCACGCGAAAAGAAGTGGTGGCGTATTACATGGAGAAGTCTGGCTTCCAGGCAGATAACTTCGATTTCTATGAGATTTACGGGCTGTTCCGGTTGGCGGTGATTGTTCAGCAGATCTATTACCGGTTCTACCACGGCCAGACCAGCGACAAACGCTTTGCGGCGTTTGGCCATGCCGCCAACTATCTTGAAAAGCGCTGCCAGCGACTCATTACAGAGAGCTCTCTGTAATGGCTAAGGTGTACCTTGTGCGCCATGGCCAGGCTGGCTTTGGCAAGGAAAATTACGATCAGCTTTCGCCCCGGGGCTGGGAGCAAGGCAGGGTTCTGGGCCGTTGGATGGTCGACAAGATAGCGCCTGCGGCGATCTTCGGTGGCGATCTGCAGCGCCACCGGGAGACTGTTGAAGCCATCGCGACCGGGTACGGTGCGCAGTTGCCGGATATGCAGGTGGCTCCGGGCTTTAACGAGTTCGATCACGTTTCTGTTGTTAACCGCTACCGGCCCGAATGGAGCGATCGGCAGGTTATGGCGAGAGACCTTGCGGCTTTCCCGAAACCTGCGGCAGCCTTTCAGCAGACTTTTGTGAGCGCCTTGCGCCGATGGGCTTCGGGAGACTATGACGCAGAATACGACGAGAGCTGGACGGATTTTAAAAACCGGGTTCTCGCCGCTTTTGATGAAATGATTGAATATGCAGACGGCGGGGATGTTCTGGTGTCCACATCCGGCGGGCCCATCGCAGTGGTGTGTCAGCACCTTCTGGGCCTGAAAGACGAGAGAGCCTTGGCGCTAAACGAAGTAATCGCCAATACCAGCGTTACCCGCGTTCTTTATTCCGCTGGCCGCCGCAGCCTGTCTGTTTTCAATAATTACAGTCACCTTGAGGCGGAAGACCCCGCCCTGGTGACGTTCCGATAACACATTGAGGTGACCGAATGAGCAAGAAAGACCTGTTTGATCTGACCGGCAAAATCGCCCTGATTACCGGTGCCAGCCGTGGCATCGGCGAGAGCATTGCCCGCACGCTGGCAGATTACGGTGCTCACGTGATTGTGACCAGCCGCAAGATTGACGGCTGTGAAACTGTGGCCAGCAGCATCCGCGAGTCTGGTGGCAGTGCCGAGGCCTATGCCTGCCACATTGGTGAGATGGATCAGATCGAAGCCATCTGGGCCTATATTGAAAAGGAGCATGGCAAGCTGGATATTCTGGTGAACAATGCCGCAGCCAATCCTTATTTCGGCCCGGTCGAAGACACAGATCCGGGTGCCTTCCACAAAACCGTAGACGTGAACATTCGCGGTTACTTCTTCATGTGCGCCCGTGGTGCGCAGCTGATGAAGAAAAACGGCGGCGGTTCGATCGTTAACGTGGCGTCTGTAAACGGTGTGAATCCAGGCCATTATCAGGGGATTTATTCGGTGACCAAAGCCGCCGTGATATCCATGACCAAATCCTTCGCCATGGAGTTGGGCCATCAGAATATTCGCGTGAACGCTTTGTTACCGGGGTTGACGGACACCAAATTTGCCAGCGCTTTGACCTCTAACGAAGCTATCAAGAAGCAGGCTATGGCACACATTCCCATGAAGCGGGTGGCCGATCCCGATGAGATGGCCGGCACTGTGCTGTACTTGGCATCCAGTGCCTCCAGCTACACCACTGGTGCCTGTATCAATGCTGACGGCGGCTATCTTACAATCTAACTATTCGTAAACTCGTGATGCGACTTCGGAGCCCGGTTGGCAGGTAAGGGCTTTGAAGTCGCCTCTCAATTCTGACGCCTGGCGTGCCAGGTGGTCGAGATGAGAGGGCTGGCTTGCCAGTAACAGAATCTGAACCAGCAAAGCCATGGCCTCCATACTTCGATTCATCATCTCTGCGTAGGCATCTCCCCTCGCAGCTTCCGGGTTATTGATCAGTTCGGTGATCGTTTCGGCAAAACCGCGTTGATTACGTTTCTCAAGAGCATCAAGCAGGGCTTTCTGCCAGTTGCGACGGCCCTCCAGCCAGATCCTCGTTTGCCCGACGCGTTTGTCTGACCATTCGGTGATAGACGTTTGGTGTCCGCCGTTCAGGCTTCCCAGCCACCGTTCAGCTCGCTCAGTGGTGCGCTCCGCTCGTGCCTCTGCAATCGCCTCAGGATCACCGACCAGAAATTCCGCTTCGAGCTCCCGCTGTTTATTGGTCATATTGTCAGCAAGCTCCCGCACCTGCTCATCACTGAGGCTGGAGAGCAGGCTGATAGCAGTCGGCGTTATCTGCTGAAGCAGGGGCGGGAAGAACGTCATCAGTTGGCTTTGAAGGCTTTGGACTTTTGCTGGGTTTGGGTTACCTGAAGACAGATCGCTCTGAAGCCTGTTCAGCCATGCCCGGTAGCGCGGTAATTCCGTGCTACAGTGCCACTGCTTCAGATTATCAATATCAGCCTCCAGCTGTTGCTTTTGAGGTTGTGTGAGCGTAACGAAATCTTCAACCCACCAGACAATTCCCCAGTCGGCGTAGCGGTAGGCAAGGCGGGTTGAGCTGCACCCTGTGACAAGAAACGCAGAAATAAGCACCAGAGCAACCGCTCTTCCTGCGCGTACGTCAGAGACGAGACCGCACTGATCCATATGGCGCTTTGCTCGGTAAAAAAGCCGGTCGAAAAAAGATTGCATGCTCATTATCATATCTTGCCTGAGTCCAACAATTTACGCCCCCCCGGGGGTTTCAGATGTGGCGATCTGAAGACCTTTATCCTGAATAGGAGAGCTCATGAGCCGAATCAAACCTGCCCGCCAGCGCCAGCTTGTGTTCGGATTTTACATGTCCGGAATGATGTCGCTGCTGATGTCCGGAGTAATCACCTTTATTAACACTGGCATAGATAGCGAGTTCGTTTATCGCTGGATACCCGCCTTTCTCGTTGCATGGGCGGTGGCCTTCCCGCTGGTAACTGTCATAGCGCCGATTGCGGTGAAACTCACCGAAATAACCCTGGCGCGACCCGGCAAAGAAAATAAGCGTACACCTGTAAACTGAAATGTAAAATTCTATAATCTGTTTTTTTGTCCCCCCGTAAGTTATCTCGACGCACATTTAAGGGGCTCAATGTGTGCAGGTTCGAACCACTTAATTTTGGTAGATAACCTTGGAATAGAGGGCAATAGACAATGAAAACAAAATTTGCACTAACTATGGCTTTGGCCGGCAGCGTTATGCTGGTGGGTTGTAGTGATAATGACGACGATCCGGTAGCACAGGAACCTACATCGAAAGCCAGGGCGGTGCATGCGGTTTCAAGGAAAGCGTTGGGCTGCTAGAAGTCGCTACAGCTGAAGATTATCAGATCCGGGTAACGCCACGCCGGCTCTGGATAACTTTGAATACGGTAATTCATCAGGTTACATCAGTGTTGCGTAAGGCGACTATGTTGTATTTATTACTTCACCCGACGGTGCCACTGAGTATTTTAAATCCGGCAGCTTGTCTTTGGAAAATAACGGCGTATATACGGCTATCGCTCGCCTGAATGAAAATCCTGATAGCGTGGCTACTGTGACTCTGATGGACGATTTTGTGGTAGGCCCGATCTGAAAAATCCAAATTGGCGTTGAGCGTCAAAGCCCCGGAGATCCGGGGCTTTTTTATTGAACGGAAGTTTTCGGAGAACCGGAATCGAATCGGGAAAGCGCCGTACCCGTAGGTGGTCGGAAGTGCAGAGAGTAAAGAATTCGATCCAGAACAGCCTGGCCATTCCAGGCGGGATCGTTATTCACCATTCCTACGACAGCCCAAGTCGTGTTGTTCTCATCCCGTGTGAACCCGGCAATTGACCGCACGTTTTCCAGGTAGCCGGTTTTAATGCGTCCCTCGCCATCCATGCCGGTGTTGCGCAGACGGCGGGCCATGGTTCCGTCCATGGCGATAATCGGCATGGAGGCCATGAGGTCTGAAACGTAGGGGCTGTTCCAGGCGTGTTGCAGAATTTTCGTGCCTTGCCGGGCAGTGATTTTGCCATGGCGGGTCAGGCCAGCACCATTATCGATGACCATTCCAGCCGTGTCGACGCCTTTGCGCTCCAGCCAATCGTAAATGACGCGAATACCGGCAACCCGGTCATCGTCTTCGTTATCCAGTCGGTTTTGCGCGCCAATGGTCAGCAACAGCTGCCGAGCCATCACGTTGCTGCTCCATTTGTTGATGTCGCGCACCATGGTCACCAGATCGGGCGATGTGGTTTTCATAACCAGTCGCGCCGTTTCCGGAGTTAATCCGTTCAGGTTTCCACCGGATACGATAATGCCCATCTCTCCAAGCAGAGAACGGATCATCGAGGCGCTGTATTGTTCGTGGGGCAAAAGAGAGAGGTAGGTCGTGGTGCGACAGCCTTGCGGCAGCTCCCCGGTTACCCGCACGGTGACTCTTCCACCGTCCTGAAATACCGGTTCCCAGTCAAAGCTGCGGCGCGACGGGCAGGCGCCGTCGGCCACTGCAGTTACCCGGTTGTCGATAACGATTTCGCCAAGGGCCGGCGTGCTCCAGGCTTGGGTGCCGCGTTCGTCGGCACGCACCTGGAAGTGCATGAGGTTGAGGTTGGTCAGGTACGCAGACGGTTCAACCAGGAACGGAGCATGTGGATTGTCGCCATTGTCTTCAAACGCGGGAAAACCACCATCGATTTCAAAATAGCTGCCATCCAGCACCAGGTTGCCATCGATGCGGGTAATTCCCATATCCCGGAGTTCCCGCAGGGTTGTCCAGAGCCGTTCGTAGGTGAGTTTCGGGTCGCCACCAAAGCGTACGTAGAGATCGCCCTTGAGGGTGTCTCCGACCATTTGTCCGTCTGTCAGAAAATCCGTATCCCAGTGATGGGTGGGGCCAAGAATCTCCAGCGCGGCGTAGGTGGTGATCACCTTCATGATGGAACCAGGGCTCATGGGCACATCGGCATTAATGTTCTGATCAAGCCCCGGGCCGTTAAGGGGTACTGCAGCCATGCTAAGCGCTTCTTCGCTTTTAAGGGATTCTGTCGCGTAGTCCCGCATCTGGTTGGCCCATAGGCGGCTGCTGTTGTAACCCACGCTGTCATCATCAGCCAGTGCCGATGGCAGGTTTGCCAGAGCCGGAGTCATGGCAAACGCGACGGCAAAAGCCAACGCTGGATGCCTGCGACGAAGGCTGACTCTTTGTGCGCGATTTGAATGCGGCATACCCGTAATCACCATGATGGCTGCTTGATGAGCTATTAAAAACTCCCTACATGAACAATAGCCCATCTTTGTGACTTGTACTATGCAGAGAACCTCTACATGACGTTAAAAAATGCCAGTAGACCACTTGTTTGTACAGGAATTTCGTGACTGAGTGTAAGCCGGCATGCGCGAACCGTCGAGTTGGGTATCGAGAGGATACCGACGCATACACGGCTGCCAGCCCTCACGTTTCATTCGGGCCAATGGAAAGTCGTTTTATTTGGTGATAATGATTGGATTATCGATTGAGGATTTTATTATGTTTAACAGACTTGCTCACCATGCGAACGTGCTGGGTTCCGTCGCAACCTCGTCGTTAACTGCCTGGCGTGGATGCCTTGTGGTAAGCGACGTGCCGCAACCGGAAAAGCCACTTGTGCTGTATGACATGGAAGGCTGCCCATACTGCCGGCGAGTTCGCGAAGCGCTGACCGCACTGAATCTTGATGTGCAGATCCGGCCCTGTCCCAAGGGTGGCCGAGTGTTCCGGAAGCGGGCAGAGGAAACCGGCGGCAAGCAACAGTTTCCTTTGCTGATCGACCGGAACACCGACACCGTGATGTATGAGTCGGAAGCAATCATCAAGTATCTGTTCCTGCAATATGCGGGGCGGTCAGTGCCTGGCTACTACCGTGAGCGTGTGTGGCAACCGGTTCTGGGTTCGTTCGCCTCTGTTGCCAGCGCCATGAGGGGGTTACGTGCCAGCCCGGGTAAGCAGCCAGAGCAGCCGCTGCATTTATGGAGCTTTGAAGGAAGCCCGTTTTCTCGCCTGGTACGGGAGAGACTGTGCGAGCTTGAAATCCCATACACCCTGCATACTCTGGGTAAAGAGCACTGGACTGAAATCGGGCCTGCGAAGCAACGTATCAAGCCAGGGCCATACAGACCAGCACCCGGAGGAAAGCGCGACGCGTTCTTCAAGGCACATGGCAGGGTTCAGGTGCCTTACCTTGAAGATCCTAACACCGGGGAAGGGTTGTTTGAGTCTGGCCGCATACTGGATTATCTGGATGCGCAGTATGGATAAAAACAATCGTCAGTCAGGCTGTTTCAAGGACTTTTGGGCAGGTATCATTGCCGACCATTGAGAGCGTTTTCAAACGCCCGTGAAATCAGAAGCAGGAAGTCTATGTATACCGGCCAGTGCCTGTGTGGCGACATTACCTTTGAATATGAAGGCCCTTTAGGTCCTCTCTCTCTGTGCCATTGCAGCCAGTGTCGGCGTGCACACGGAAGCGCATTCTCTGCCAGTTCACCGGTGCAAAAAGTGCGCTTCCGGTTTTTATCCGGACAAGAACGGTTGTCGGAATACGAATCGCGCCCGGGTAAGTACCGGGCTTTCTGCAGCCGCTGCGGCAGCCATTTGTACAGCCGTGTGGATGCGATTCCCGGCATTCTCCGCCTGCGGGTGGGCGTGATTAATGAGCCCCTGGAAAAGGGGCCGGCGCAGCATGTTTACACTGGCTCAAAGTCGGACTGGTTTGAAATTACCGACGCATTGCCCCAATACGAAAAGACCGAAAGGACCGGCGACCCTCATTGAGCCGGCACCATTCGGTAGACTTTCCCCTCCGGTGAGTCTGTTAATAACCACAGTGTACCGTCTGGCGCTGTTCGAACGTCGCGGATTCGTTCTTTCAGCGTAGTGAGTAAATCCTCCTCGCCGACTACCTGGCCGTTTTCGATTTCCAGCCGAACCAGCTTGCGCAATTTGAGGGCACCCACGAACAGGCTGCCTTGCCACTTGGGAAATTCCGCGCCGGCGTAAAACGCCATGCCTGAGGGCGCAATGGATGGATCCCAGTAGTGCAGGGGCTGAGCCATGCCGTCTTTTTTGGTGTCCAGAGTGATCGGAAGCCCCGAGTAGCCAATGCCATAGGTTATTTCGGGCCACCCGTAATTTGTGCCGGGGTTGAGGATGTTTATTTCGTCGCCGCCGCGCGGGCCGTGCTCGTGAGTCCAGATATCACCGGTTTCAGGATGCACGGTCATGCCCTGAATATTGCGGTTTCCCCAAGTGAGCAGCGTGTTATTAATATTCGGGTCACCAAGCCCCGGGTTGCCCGGCGCCGGCTCGCCATTCACCGTAATACGATGGACACCGCCGGCGTCGTCCCGGGTGTCCTGAGCCCGGTCCATCTCACCACGGTCACCAACGGAAATATAAAGATAGCCGGATGCATCAAATGCCATTCGCCCACCGAAATGGCGCGAGGTGTTGGAGCGCGGAAGTGCTTCGAAGATGACGGTTACGTTTTTCAACTCCTCATCTTCAAATTGAGCGCGGGCTGCTCGCGTTGTCATTCCTCTGCTTGATCGGTGTGCGTAGCTGAGGAACAAGGTTCTGTTCTCTTTGAAATCCGGATGCAAGACGATATCGAGCAGTCCGCCCTGGCCTGATACCGCGGGCGTTGGGAGCCCCCGAACCGCTTGCGGTAACAGCTCTCCATTCTGGATCACCCTTAGCCTGCCAGCTCTCTCCGTAACGAGCATGGAACCACCAGGGAGGAAGGCCAGGCTCCAAGGGTGTTCAAGTCCTTCAGCCACAGTTTCGAGCCTGAATTGTGCGTCTTCGGAGGAGAAAGTCTGGCTTGCGGCAACGACCGGGAGCCCCAGAAAAAACAAACCGCTCAGTGCGATCAAGGGTTGAATAAGGTTCATGCATTCTCCCTCAGGTATTGCAAATGATAATCACTATCATTAATATAATTATATAGTCGTTCCACAGAGCAGATGTTGCTCATACCATCTGTTTACACCATAAGCTCAGGGAGATACAGCCATGATGGCAGAACAGGAAATGATCGAAGGGTTGAAGATTGCAGCCGGTGCAGGACTGTTTGTTGCGCTAGTGGTTGTCGGGCTTGCGGTTGCGCTGTAACCACCGGTCCAGTTTGTCAGCAAATTCTTTTTTATCCGTCTGGTTGAACGGAGCCGGGCCACCTGTAACTTGTCCGGCACTGCGCATCTCTTCCATGAAATTTCTCAAAGCGAGGCGCTGGCGAATGTTTTCCTTGGTAAAAGCCTGACCCCTGGGATTAAACACATCGGCACCTTTCTCTATAGCTTCGGCTGCCAACGGAATATCTTGTGTAATTACGAGATCACCGGCGCTGAGCTGACCCATAATTTCGTTATCCGCCACATCGAAACCCTGCATGACCTGTCTGGCTTTGATATAGGGGCTGGGCGGCAGCTTGATCACATGATTGGCAATGAAGATCGTCGAAACCTGCCAGCGAGTGGCTGCTCGGCAGAGAATTTCCCGGATGGGAACAGGGCAGGCATCGGCGTCGACCCAGATTGGCATGGCTGGCTCCTTCATTGGTTCAGTTTTTGAGAGTTTACCTGTTGTTGCTGTGAGCCTGGTAGTGGAGGCCCGCGTATTCTCAGATACGGCTTTGGTATTTCTGCAGCCCTCTTATTGGGGCGCGGCTTTTCCGCAGGTAGGATGTTATGAATTTGAAAATGGCGGTTTCGGGGTTGCTGGCACTGTTTTGTCCTTGCCTGCTGTTGCAATCGCCAAAGGCCCTTACCAGAGTCTCGCCGGGAGGTTGGTGGTATAATACTGCTTAAATTCAACTAACAGGAAACTCAAATGTCTCAACTTCCACCTTGCCCCCGGTGTGCGTCTGAATATACCTATGAAGATGGGGTTCAGCTTGTCTGCCCTGAGTGCGCTCATGAATGGACAGAAGCAGAGGCAGCTGCGGCAGCAGCGGGCAAAGTGGTGCGCGATGCCAACGGTAACGAACTTCAGGATGGAGATACGGTTACTGTCATCAAGGATCTGAAGGTTAAGGGTTCAAGTTCGGTTGTAAAGGTTGGTACCAAGGTGAAGAGTATTCGCCTGGTAGACGGCGACCACGATATTGACTGCAAGATTGATGGTATTGGTGCGATGAAGCTCAAATCCGAGTTTGTAAAAAAGGTCTGAGGCCCGCAACGTCGAACTCTGACGGGCTCTCTGCGACATTTTGACGCGGCGAGCTACTTGCGCTGACCTGGTCTGAACGCAACACTGTGCGCATTACAATCTCCAAGTCTGACATTAATCATTGTCAGCTCCACAGTAGCGACACGAGACATCATGAAAAATCTAATCACACTGCTGTTTGCCAGTAGCGCACTGGTCACATCGTTCCTTGCCACATCTGTAACGGCCAATGAGCACGCTCACGGCGGCGTTGTTATAGAGCATCCTTGGAGCCGGCCAACGCCGCCAGGCACTCCCATGGGAGTAGGTTATCTGGTTATCAGGAACCACAGCGACAGGGATATCACGCTGATCAGCGCAAGCACGCCCAGAGCAGACCATGTTTCGATTCATGAGACGCTAATGAAAGACGGTGTTATGCGCATGGAGCCGCTTGATGACGGGTTGGCAATATCGGCCGGAGAGGCGGTGGAGCTCAAACCCCTGAGCTATCATTTTATGCTTGAAAAGCTTACGGCACCTCTTAAAGAGGGTGAGGACATTCCTTTGATTCTGGAATTTGAAGGTGCAGAGGCTATTGAAGTCGAGTTACGCGTACAATCCCTGGACGCTGATATGAAAGGGCAGGGAATGGATCATTCGGGGCACACGATGGATCACTGATTATCCGTGGTCAGGCTGCCAATGGCGTTTCCAAAATTCAGAATGTGCAACGGAAACGTCACTGGCGATATTGTTCATCCGGGCTGGTGTTAAGAGCAGCCACCGCAGCAAACACCGGGATCTCCGTGTTTACCTTTCTTCACGGTTTCTTTTTCGGTGCTTTCAAACGCTCCGGCGGCTTGCTCATCGGTTCCCCCTTTGAGTTCCTCAGTCTCCATTTTGTCGGCGGTTTTGGGGCTGGCTACTTCTTTAAATAACTGTGTCATCAGAGATATCTCTTTTGGGTTTTAATAAGATTCATGTGTTATGTATCTTATTGCGAGTTAAAGGGGTAGTCAATGGGTGTTTCCGAGGTGGAAGTAGGTAACAAACGCAAGCCTGTCGAAAAAGATCCAGAGTTGCGCTTTTGTGCTAAAGTCATTCGCGAATATACTTATAGCCAGGTTTTGTGGTCCTTGGTGTTTTCCACGGAGCCATAATGGCAGCATTTCAGACGGCACAGGTCGTCTTGTTGTATGGGAATCTGCAGTATATGGATAATGACAACAACACTGTGAGTCCTTCATCACGGCGTGAGCGTGGGCTGAAATTCTGGCAGGTTGCCCGCCGGGTGTGTCAGCTTGCAGCCGCTGTCGATATTTCCTTTTTCTTCCTATTTCATTTTCTCGGCTCACCCATCCTTGCCTGGATAAACGTTGGCAGCGTTGCGTTATACGCGGCTGCTTACGTCGCTCTTGAGCGCAGGCAGAATCGCCTTGCTATCGCGCTGATCTGGCTAGAGGTCATTATTCACTCGGCGCTCGGCACTATAATGCTCGGGTGGGGCAGTGGTTTTCATTATTATCTGCTTATGTTCATTCCGGCGTTGTGTATCAGCTCGGTACGTCGTGGCACGATTTATTCTCTAATAGTGGGGCTTTGGGGCTACTACATAGGGCTCGATATTCTCATGTGGTTCATCGAGCCTTTTCAGCCGATTTCGTCCGGAGCTTTGTTCGGCGTTCACTTGTTCAATCTGAGCGTCGTATTTGCGATGTTCGCCTACCTGTCCTTCTTCTATATGAATATGGTGGTCTCTGCGCAGCGCAAGCTTCGAAAGTTGGCTACCGTTGATTCGCTGACAGGGCTGTTCAATCGCAGCCATGGCAGTGACCTGGCTGAAAATGAAATTGCACGTTTTCGCCGGGCCAAGCATCCCGTGGCGTTCATGCTTCTGGATGTCGACCATTTCAAATCAATTAACGATCGCTATGGTCATGAAATGGGGGACAAAATTCTGGCCGAGATTGGGCAGCTTATTCCGGCGCAGCTGCGCACCCAGGATATTGTTGCACGTTGGGGTGGTGAGGAGTTTCTGGTTATTCTCCCGGACACTGGAATCGAGAGCGCGCTGGCCAGCGCAGAGAGAATAAGGAGCGCTTTTCGTAGCCATGATTGGAAAGCCGCTACAAGTGAGGCGGTCGCCGTTACTATCAGTATTGGTGTGAGCGAAATGTGTGAAAATGATGATCGAGGTTCTGTTATCAGTCGCGCAGACAGGGCTCTGTATCGCGGTAAAGCCGGGGGGAGAAATCGGGTCGAGCAGGGGGAAGCTCTGGAGCAATAATACGGGAGCAACAAAAAAGGCAGCCGAAGCTGCCTTTTTTAACGTTGTCTGTTAATTAAACAGCAACAACGTTCTCTGCCTGAGGACCTTTCTGGCCCTGAGTCACGGTGAAATCAACCTGCTGGCCTTCAGCCAGAGTCTTGAATCCGCCGCCTTGAATAGCGCTGTAGTGAACGAATACGTCAGGGCCGCCTTCACGAGTGATAAAGCCAAAACCTTTTGCTTCGTTGAAAAACTTAACAGTACCGGTAACAGTAGACATAATAAATATTCCTGAATTCAATCATTTAATGTGCTGCCAGATCATCACGTTGATGGCTGGTCAGCGATATGCGGAAACAAAAAACTTGCGTGATCAAAAACAGGACGATGCACTACTTGCGGGTACAAAAATGCGTCTTATTGATGAAGTGCTTTGCTAAATCTTTCCAACGAGAAGCACTCTACCTGTTGGCCAAGGAAAAGCAAAGCATTTTCTTGTACGCATAAACCCGACATTTTCAGCAACATGAGGTATGTTTGCGTCAGCGTTTCAGAATTTGCGTGAATTAATAGAGGAGTTTTGCCTTGTCTGAGCTATCCACCTACGAAAGTTTTTCCGTCACTGTTGAGAGCAAGATTGCCCATGTTCAATTCAGTCGCCCGGAAGCGATGAATACCATGACCAAAGCCTTCTGGCTTGAGTTGCCCAAATGCATGCAGGAGATTGAATCGAACACCGATGCGCGGGTTATTGTGGTGTCATCCACGGGTAAGCATTTCTCTGCGGGGATGGATCTTGGTGTCTTTACAGACTCCAAAGCTGTGCCCATGAGTGGTGATCCTGGCCGTATGGCAGAGAACTTGCGCCGGGTTGTACTGCAGCTACAGGATACTCTGACGTCTCTGGAGAACGTTCGCCTGCCGGTATTGGCGGCTATCCAAGGGGGCTGCATCGGCGGCGCTCTGGATCTGGTGTGCGCAGCCGACAGCCGTTACTGTGCGGAAGACACATACTTTACGATCAAGGAAACCGAACTCGGCATGACGGCCGATGTGGGTACCCTTCAGCGTTTGCCCAAACTGATGCCGGAAGGCGTTGTGCGTGAGCTGGCTTACACTGGCCGTAAGCTGTCTGCGCAGGAAGCGAAAGCTCTTGGTTTTGTGAATGCTATCTACGCCGACCAAGAGGCAATGATCGCAGGTGTTATGGACATCGCCGCTCAGATTGCCGCCAACTCACCGCTTGCGGTTACTGGTTGTAAAGAGATGCTGAACTACAGCCGTGACCACACCGTGGCGGATAGCCTGAAGTACATGGCAACCTGGCAGGCCGGCATGTTCCGCCCTACAGACATGATGAAAACGTTCCAGGCCAAAGCGCAGAAACAGGCGCCCAAGTATGATGACCTTTTCGCTGTAAAAGGTCTTTTTGAATAGTAGATGGCCTTGAATAATCGCCGTAAATCGACAGTTTCTCCGGTTATCGCCCTGGTGTTCCAGGGTGGAATCGGGGTGGTCGGGTTGCTGGCAATTCTCATCTTGGGTATTCCTGTACAGATCTCCGGAGACGGAATCTTACCCAGTGTGCTTTACGGAGTTCTGGGTGCCCTGTGCACGTACGCAGGACTGTTACTACTCACCCAAATTCCCGGCCTGTTCCCGAACAACCTCGCCAGGCAAATGCGCGGCCTGCACAGATTTGCTTCCGGTTATTCCTGGTTTGTTCTTTTCCTGCTCTCGGTTTTCGCCGGTGTAGGTGAAGAGCTTCTTTTCAGGGGCGCTTTGCAGGGTTGGCTTACCGTGCACACGAATACCACGACCGCCGTCTTGGCGGCATCCGTGCTTTTTGGCCTGGTGCACTACGCGTCCTTTACTTACTTCGTCGTTGCTGCGGGCCTCGGGTTGGTTCTTGGGTTGGCTTACGCAATAACCGACAGTATTCTACTGGTAATGGTATGGCATGGCGTTTACGACTTGGTGGCGCTGTTTTGCCTGCTCCGGTTTCCTGAATGGTTCGGTATCAGTGTGCGATCGAAAGATTAAGAGCGTGCCGCTTGCAATGCAGCCGTTAGCCGTTCCATAACACCTCCGCTGTGGCGCCAGAAGTGCCAGTACAGCTCCACCTCCAAAGATTGACCGGGAGCAATACTGATCAGTCGTCCTGTCTCAATTTCATACTTCGCCTGAACCTCTGGAATCATGCCGTAACCCATGCCCGCCAGAGCCAGTTTTACAAAGCCTTCAGAAGACGGACATAAATGATAGGGAAAGGCACCGTGGTAGCCACTCTGAGCCAAAAACCGGTGCTGTAACTGATCATTTGGGCCAAACACAATTGCAGGTGCCGATTTCAGGCTCTGATCATTAAAGCCCTGACTGAAATACCGGGTCGTGTATGAAGGCGTCGCCAAGGGCAGGTAGGTCATGGTGCCAAGCGGAACGCAGCGCGCCCCGGCTACCGGCTGTGGATTGCTGCACAGGCAGGCGGCCACATCACCCTCGCGCATTCGGCGCAGTGCGATGTCCTGATCCTCGATCACCATATCCAGTAACAAGGCTTCCTCACGACTGAATTCACCGATGGCATTTGCCCACCAGGTTGCGAGGCTGTCGGCATTGAGGGCAATGCGCAACCGTGCGGCAGGCTCGGAAAGGGCCGGAACTGATTTCGCGAGATCGCGCTCTAGCAGTTGAACCTGTTGAACGTGGTTCAGTAGCTGCTGCCCCGCTGGAGTGGCTCTGGGAACCGGGCTGCGTAGTAACACCGGCTGCCCAATGCGGACTTCCAGGGTTCGGATGCGCTGTGAAATAGCGGACTGACTCAGGCCAAGCACTGCGCCTGCGCGCTCAAAACCACCGGTCTCGACAACGGTGGCGAGGGCTTCCAGCAATTTGTAATCGATCATAAGTAAAATTGATGCATCATTATGAATATGAATTTCAAGTATAGCGGCAAGCAGCTATTCTTGCGGCATCAAAAATGGAGCAAAAAGCCGTGCTTGAGAGTTCTTTAGAAAGTTACCTGACGGGTTTGATTGTGTGCGGCGGGATTATTGTCGCCATCGGAGCGCAGAATGCCTACGTGCTGAGCCAGGCGATCCGGCGCGAGCACCACTGGTGGGCGGCGGGTTTTTGCATGGCGGCAGATATTACTCTTTTCACGCTTGGCATGTTCGGGGTCAGCGCAGCTTTGATGGCCATGCCGCAGGCGCTGGAAATCCTGCGCTGGCTCGGGGTGGTTTTTCTGGGATGGCTGGCGCTTCAGGCGTTTGTGAGGGCCAGCCGGGGCAGGGCGGCTCTTGAAGCCGGTGAGGTATCGCGCCGCAGCCTGAAGGGTGTTCTATTTACCACGGTGGCGGTTACCTTGCTGAACCCTCAGGTGTATCTCGATACCCTGTTGTTGATTCCGGCAGTTGGCGCACAGCAGGAAAACGCGACGACCTTTGTGGCGGGCGCCAGCAGCGCATCTGTTCTGTGGTTTGGTTTGCTGGCCTGGAGTGGGTCCGCACTGGCGCCGGTTCTGTCACGCCCGCTGGCGTGGCGGATTATCGACAGCGTAATTGGTGTGATGATGGTGGCCATCGCGCTTCACCTGGCACTCAATGGCAGTCTGTAGCGTTAATCAGAAGAATCAGTCAAACCGCCGTGCGCCAGAGAAACGGTCTTTCCAGTAGTAACCATTCAGTTCCGACATGATGACGCCGGAAGACGTTGATGCATGGATAAACAGGTTGTCGCCCATATAAATTCCGGCGTGCTGGTCTTTTCCGGCAATTCTGAAGAATACGATATCGCCAGGTTGAACGTCTCCAGGGGGAACCACATCACCGTACCGCAGCATTTGCGACGTTGTGCGCGGCAATTTTTGCCCCAGGCCTTCACGATACGCCGTCGTGATAAAGCCTGAGCAGTCGAAGCCACGGGCGGTTGTGCCACCGTACTGATAAGGCGCGCCCTCATAGCGCTCAAAGGCTTGCCAAAGTTTTTCAGCCTTCACGGAACCCGGTGCGGACTCAGCAGGGGAATATTGCAGTGCGGCGCGTCCGGGCTGCAGCGATTGATTACTGGCGCAGCCACTCATCACAAGCGAGGAGAGGGCCAAAATGATGACGTATCTGAAAGCTTGAACCATGCAAATTCCTGAGCTGCTGTTCTTTGATTTCACTGTATTACCGGTCCCACTTTATTACCGAATCCCCAGGATGTCAGGTTACGGTTTGCGGGATTTGTTACTATTGCCGGATGCTGAAAATATCCAATGCTGTTGAAATCGCTGAGTGGGAAATAGAAATCACCCAGATCCGGGCTCAGGGCGCCGGTGGTCAGAACGTCAACAAAGTAGCCTCGGCGGTGCATCTTCGCTTCGATGTGCAGAATTCCGCCTTGCCGCCGTTCTACAAGGAACGTCTCATGGCGCTGCAGGATCAGCGCATAAGCAAGGAAGGCATAATTGTGATCAAGGCCCAGTCTTTTCGTACGCTGGAGCTGAACAAGGAGGATGCGCTGGAGCGTCTGAAGGAACTGATTCAGGAGGCGGTCAAAGTGCAGAAGGCGCGTCGCGCTACCCGGCCCTCAAAATCTGCCCGGCGTAAGCGGGTTGACCGCAAGACACAGAAAGGTAAAACCAAAGCCCTGCGGGGCAAAGTTCAGGTCTGACTCATCTCTGGCTCGCGCTTTTTGGATTCGATTTCCCTGATAAACGATTCAATATCAGCGAAAGCCTCTTCGGCCTCCGGCAGTAACGGCGTGAAAATCTGCCAGACGTGAACCATCCCTGGCCAGGTGTGCAGCACCACTTTCGAACCCTGTGCTTTTGCCTTGGCCGCGTATCGTCTGGCGTTATCCAGAAGCATCTCGGAATCACTGGCCTGAATCAGCGTGGGCGGCAGGTTGGCAAGGTTGCCCAGCAGTGGCGACGCGACGGGGCTGGTTGGCGAAATACGGAATGCTGCAAGCGTTGCCCACCAGATAACCGGTCGGGGGATCTTTGACAGGCCCCCAAACATGGGCCCCAGCATGGGATCTGTTGCGATATTACGGCGATTGCTCGGTGCGCTCATTGTAAGGTCTGTGGAGGGGGAAAACGCGATGGCACCATCCGCCTGGCGCAGGCCGCTCTCACGGATCCATGCCAGCAGGCCAAGAGTATGGCTGCCACCGGCTGAATCTCCTGATATCAGAATAAACGAGGCTTCATCCGGGCCATCTGGACCGTTTTCTGTAAGCCAGGTGTAGGCTTTTCGGCAATCACGCACACCGTCCATGAACCGATTCTCTGGCATCAGGCGATAGTCCACGGCGAAGACGGCTGCATTGGCAATGTGAGACAGGCGATCCGTAATAGACCTATGGCTATGGGGACTGCCCGCCGCCCAGGCGCCGCCATGGATGTAGAGAATCCGCCGCTGGACGTCGGCACCGGGAGCGATAACCCACTCGCCGTTCGGGCTGTCGCATTGCCGGAACTCTGATCCGAGCCGCAAACCGTCACTCAGGCTGTCCATATGCTTTCGCATTGCCATGAGTCTCGCCTTGCCGCGAAGACCTTTTCCTGACCTGCCCATTTCCTGGATGCGCCCCAGAACTTCCTGATTCTCGGCGCTTGGGGTTGCCTGTCTTACGGAGTACTCATCCTCATCCAGGTGCGATAAATCCTCGATGCGAAACAGAACGAAAGTTAAGGCGACGATGAACAAAACAACAGCGGCGATAATCCAGAACATAAGTTGTCCGTATCCTGAAGGTTGGCCCTGTGAGCTTGGGCGCACTATGCTTTGGTTACAAAGCATCGCAGATTTTTGCGAGTTCTGCCCTCAAATGTCACAAAAGGAGAGGGGTGTTGCAAATAGCCTATCGGGCCAAGGACATCACTGAAGCGCATATTGTCGCAGGGCTGTTGAACGCTAACGGCATTGAAACTTACGTAGGTGGTCATTACCTGCAGGGTGCAATGGGCGAAATTGGCGCGGCAGGGTTCAGTAATGTTCATGTAGGAGATGAGGATCTCTATCCGGCGCGACAGCTGGTTGCGGAGTATGAGGCGAGTAGCCGTGTTACCCCGGCCTCGGATGGGGGCGATGGCAAGCCCGATTCCTATGCCCGCTGGTTTTTGTTGGCCATGGCCGTGCTGGCGCTGATATTGCTGAATCTCTGATACACGTAGCCAAATGAAATTTAATTGATGAAAGGAGCGAGCAATTTATGGCAAATAGCCCCACAGAAAACCCCGTTATGTTGATCACCGGCGCATCTTCCGGCATTGGTGCTGCAACGGCCCGGGCGGCAGCCAAAGAAGGTTATCGCCTAGTTCTGGCAGCCCGCTCGGCAGACAAACTAGAAGCTCTGAGGGCTGAACTCGGTGGTGACGGCGAAGTGCTGATTGTCGAGTGTGATGTACAGAAGGGTGACGACCAGAAAGCGATGGTTGCGCAGGCCCTGAAAAAGTTTGGTCGCCTGGACAGTGTGTTTGCCAACGCTGGCCGGGGAGGGGAGCCGGGCGGCTTCAGTGAAGCCGATCCGGATGTCTGGAAAGATATGATTCTCACCAATATTTACGGGGTTGGCCTGACCATTCAGCATTGCCTGCCGGCACTTCGTAAAAGCAAGGGACACTTGTTGCTGACAGGCTCTGCGGCGGGCAGGGTTTCGATTCCCGGTTCGATGTACAGCGCGACCAAATGGGCTGTTTCGGCTATCGGTTATAACGTAAGGGAAGAGTTGCGAGGTTCCGGGGTGCGGGTAACCTTGATAGAGCCTGGTATGGTCGATACGCCATTTTTCGATAAACCGCCGGCTCACGCGCTGATGCCAGACGACATTGCCCGCGCGGTGATCTATGCCGTGTCCCAGCCTTCTCATGTGGATGTAAATGAAATTCTGGTGCGGCCAACGCCCGCGGAGTAGGAAAAACAGCCAGGCACGTGCAGCATTGCCTATCGCTTAACGCTGCGCTGCCGTGGCTTTCCGGCTTTGGGACGCTTTGACGATTTGGGCTTTTTCCCGCTGTCAGGCTTGGCCCCAGGTGGTTTTGGCCTGGCTCCGGGAGCTTTAGGCCCGGTTCGGTGGCCAGATCCCGGTGGCTTGGGCGATTGATTTAAAGAACTTTTGGGTTTACCTGCGGGCTTCTTTTTTGCAGCTGCAGGCTTACCCGGCGCGACATCAGACGATGAATCACGAATCGCCTCAAACAGGCCCGCCAACTCCTTTTCTGTAAGATCCCGCCACTGGCCCACTGTCAGCCCTTTCAGGTTGACGTTCATAATGCGAACGCGTTCCAGTCGGGTAACTTCAAATCCGAAATGCTCGCTCATTCTGCGAATCTGGCGGTTCAGCCCTTGTACCAGCGTTATGCGAAATACAAAGCGGCTCTCCTGCTCCACTTTGCACTTTTTGGTCATGGTGCCGAGGATGGGTACGCCTCCAGCCATGCCTTGAATAAACGATTTGGTGATGGGCTTGTCGACCGTGACAACATATTCTTTTTCATGATTGTTGCCAGCGCGCAGGATTTTATTCACCAGGTCGCCGTTGCTGGTCATAAAAATCAGACCCTGTGAATCCTTATCAAGGCGCCCAATCGGAAAAATACGCGTACTGTGGCCAACAAAGCGCTGAATGTTGTACTTTTCCGCATCATCGGTGGTGCTGACTATGCCCACTGGTTTGTTAAGCGCTATGAAGACCAGATCTTCTTCCGCTCGGGGCTCAATTATCTGGCCGTTCACCCTGACGGTATCCATGGGTAATACCTGATCGCCCACGCTGGCCCGCTTGCCATTAATATAGACCTGGCCCTGCTCAATGTAGCGGTCAGCCTCCCGGCGTGAACACATGCCACTTTCGCTGACGTATTTATTAAGACGGGTGGAGTGATTTTTGGTCATCGATTGTCCGGTCGTGTATCTGGGTCAAGGCATCATAACAGGCGAAAGCCTATCGATTCGCGCTTTGGTATCGAGTCTGCCATTATTCCCGGGTTTGAGCTTGCGGTGCTGGAGAATGCATGCAAAAACCATCGGCAGAGGCAGTAATAACACCTGAAAGCAGAGTTTGTGAAGGCGCAGTCTGCAGCGTTTGCGAGCGGGGTGTGCTTGCCAGTTTTCGGAGCGTAGAGGGGTGGGAATATTTGCGCTGCCCGCACTGCGAAGCGACGCTTATGGCGCAGGCGAACTGGCTTGCGCCGGACGAGGAGCGGGCGGTTTACGATCTCCATGATAATCGCCCGGAAGACCCGGGTTATCGGGCCTTTCTCGAAAAGCTTGCCTTGCCGTTGCTTGATCGTATTCCCCCCGGCGCTTCAGGGTTGGATTTCGGTTGTGGGCCAGGCCCCGCGCTTGCCGATATGCTGCAAGATGCAGGGATGGAGGTGGTGCTTTACGATCCTTTTTTCTACCCCTCCCAGTCAGCGCTGAACCATCAGTATGATTTTATTACCTGCACAGAGGTGGTCGAGCACCTGCATCACCCGGCGAAGGTCTTCGGTCAACTGGATGGCTTATTAAAGCCCGGAGGGTGGCTTGGCGTAATGACCTGTTTCCAGACCAGCGATGACCGGTTTGATAACTGGCATTACCGGCGGGATCCCACCCACGTTGTATTTTATCGTGAGGTGACACTGGCGCTTATTGCGGAACGCTGGGGCTGGACAATGATTGTGCCCCGAAAAGACGTGGCAATTTTCCATAAGCCGTTATGAAAACCGGGGGCAATTGAAGCGCCCCCGGTTGTGCTTGGCAACCGAACACTTATAGCCAGGTGAGACCCACGCTGATGATCACGCCCGTGATTATTAACAGCATGAGGCAATAGCCCATAATGTCCTTGGCTTTTAGCCCTGCAATAGCGAGTACCGGCAATGCCCAGAAGGGCTGCAGAAGGTTGGTCCAGGCATCGCCCCAGGCCACGGCCATGGCCACTCGTGGAATGCTTGCGCCAAGCTCTTGAGCTGCAGGAAGCATGACCGGCGCCTGCACGGCCCACTGACCTCCACCGGAGGGTACAAATATGTTCACCAGCCCTGCGCTGATAAAGCTCCAGAACGGCAGACTCTCCGCCGTTGCCATGGAGACAAAGCCGGAGGAAATGCTGGCTGCCAGGCCCGAAGCTGTCATCACGCCCATGATCCCGGCATAGAACGGGAACTGTATAACGATGCCTGAGCCACCTTTGACCGCTTCATGCAGGCTACCGAGCAGTCTTTTCGGTGTTTGGTGCAGAATGATCGCCAGGAACAGGAACATGAAATTCACAATATTCAGGTTCAGGCCGCCACCGTTCATAAAATACTGAAAAATGAACGCCAGGCCGCTGAAGCCAACCAGCCAGGCCAGTACCCGGCTGTTTTCGAGGTGGTCTGCAGGGCGGTTTATAATAACGGTGGTATCAGGCTCATCATCAAGTACCGCAGGATCGACATAGGTGCTCTCTTCTTCTGAGGGCAACATCAGGCGGTTCACCATGGGAACAACAATAAACAGTGCCACAATGATCGCCAGGTTAAAGAATGCGAAGATGGTTTCGCCGGTGCCAATTACGCCGATCATGTCTGCGGTAAAGTGCCCGTCAGTCGCGATAACCAGAGGAATTGAGCCGGCCAGGCCACCGTGCCATACGATAAAGCCAGAGTACGCGCTGGCAATCAGCAATGGGTAGTGGACTCTGACTTGCCGGGCCAGTGCCTTTGCGAAGAGGGCGCCAACGACAAGGCCGAATCCCCAGTTAATCCAGCTGGCAATAAGCGCGACGAAGGTCACCAGAACAATCGCCTGGCCAGGCGTACTGGCGAGGGCAGCAATGCGGTTGAGTATTCCCCGGACCAACGGCGTGCTGGCAAGCATAAACCCGGTAACCAGAACGAGCAGCATCTGCATTGAGAAGGTAAGCAGGTTCCAGAATCCGTTACCCCACATCTCAATCACTGCCATGGGGCCATGGCCTTCAAACACCATCGCGGCGACGAAAGCGAACAGGGTTAGAATCAGTACGAAGATATACGGGTCTGGCAGGTATTTGTCGACCAGACTGACCATTGGTCGTGCAGCTCTGTCTAGCATTTTTATCTCCTTGTTTTTATTAAAGTTGGCAAAGAGGAGCATAGGCGCTTGTGAGCTGAAAGCCAAGCTGGACGAAAAAAGTATAGAGATACTATTAGTGAGGAGGTTGTATACAGCCAGAACAAGGCTGTATTGCCTGCTCAGAAGGTAGAAAGCCCGGTTGCTTCCATCAGGCGGTAACGCCAGTAACGGAGCGTCGAATCGTCGGCCCAGTGTTCATAGGGAAGGCTCATGACAGGATCGCTGCCGGGGCCGGATTGCCACTGCCGTTCGAAAAAATTGACCGCTTTAGTGGCTACTTCAGAATTCGATGGAACGGAAACCCACACATCGGTTTCGAGGTTAAGATCGTCCAGGTTGCGCCGTGTGAAGTTGGCTGAGCCCAGCAATAGTTCAGTAGGGCCTGCCAACGGACGCAGGGTCAGTAACTTGCTATGGCATTGCTCGCCGAGCGTGTTGCACCAGCGTACAGGAATACCCGCGTTGTGAAGTTCCAGAGCCACCTGTCGATTGGGTATGCCACTTTTTTGATGACCGAAAGCTTCATTGTTGGCGTCGAGAAGTACGCGCAGTTTTGCGCCTCGTTTATGGGCGTCGATCAGGGCGGCAACGATATCCCGGTGTGAAAGGTAGAAAAATGCGAGGTCGAGTTGGCTTCCGCTCTGGGCTCCGGAGATCATCCGAAGTGCCGAATCCAGAATGGCTGATTCCGTTTTTACCGCAATCTTGCCAGCATTATTATGCTGACCAGTTGCTTGACCGATACCGGCCTCACTGACCAGCCTGTCCAGTGCAGGATTGGACTGACCGGACAGGGCCAGCATCGCTTGCTCACTCTTCAGGACATCGGTGACCGCCGGGCCGGTAAAGCTGATGGCAATGTTGCTGTGACGGCTGCTGCCATCGTGCGGATTCGCTGAGGTTATAAGGGCGCGCAATGTTTCCCCTTCATCAGCCACCAGAACTTTTCGATGGTTTGCTTTGAAGTTGGGGAGTGCAAGATAGCTGCGAATGGTAACAGGTTGCTCCCCCAAGGCATTCGGGAGCCAGCCACCTTCGGGATTATTACCGAACCACTGACAGCATAGTCGCCAGATTGCAGACCAGGCCGGGTTGCTGTCACGCAGCGGCTGCAGGTTGGTTTCGGTTACCGGAATGCCTGCCTGGCGCAGTGCCTGAAACCAGGGCGAAACAGAGCCTCCGTAAAGCGTGTTCAGTGGATCCGAGATAACCACAACCTCAAGCTCCGGCTGTTCGGCCTTGCGGCTGACCAGTGCCTCCGTAAGCTGTTGTGACAGAGGTCGATGCTCTACGTCTGCAGGGCTACTGCTGTTGAAGAGGAACATGTCGATCAGCACGAAGGATTTGGCTTGGCCAATGAGGCGAAGGATTTCGTCGAAAATCTCATGGTCGCGGGTTTCTGAACCATCGTTGTGGTGATAGGTCGCGTCCACCAGTATTAACGCGTCGTTCAGGGGAAGTGCGTCACCGTTGTGGCTGATGCCGTGAGGCAGGGGCTTATAGGCATGGTAAAAGCCCACGCCGACAAGTGTCAGAACAATGAGTGCGAACACTACCTTTAGCGACATAAGAGCTCAGTATTCCCGGTGCGGCTTCAGCGGATTTTGCTTTCAAGGACCAGTGCGGAGAAACGCTCCAGTAACCCGGATGCCTCCGGCGCGCGAACCACCGAATCTATCATCGCTTGCGAGTCGAACCCTTCGCGTTCCAGATCTGGCGCCTGCACACCCAGATAGGCTCTCATGATGGCATCCGTAAATTCCGGGTGGAATTGCACGCCCCAGGCGTATTTGCCCACCCGAAACGCCTGATGTGGCTCAAATTCGTTGCGGCCAAGCAGGACGGCGCCTTGTGGAAGGCTTAGCACGGTCTGTTTATGGGTGAGCTGCGCACGGAAGCTGTCAGGCATGCCGCGAAACAAAGGGTCATCCTTGGCGCTGTTTAGCAGTTCGACGCGATGGGTGCCGCTCTCACGACCACCCGGATGATAGCCGACCTCACCACCTAAAGCGTGTGCCAGAAGCTGGTGCCCATAGCATACGCCAAGCAACGGAACTGCCTTGTCAACAACCCGTGTCAGCCATAGCGCTGCGTTTTCGCTCCAGGGTTCGCGATCACTGACCATGGCTGGGGAGCCCGTTACGACAACGCCGTCCCAGTCGGTCGGGTCGCCCGGTAACTCTCCGGCTACCGTATTAATCACGGTAATGTCCAGCCGTGGTGACAGCCCCCTCACGAACCACTCCTCAAAATCACCGAACTGTTCTTTGAGGCCCGGATAAGTGCTGCCTGTTTTAAGGATCACCACTTTCGGGTTTGGCTGGCTCACTGCTCTGGTAGTTCCGCGTTGTGAAAGATGTTCTGCACGTCGTCCAGTTCGTTCAGCATGTCGCAGAACTTCTCGAACATGGGAATGTCATCGCCTTCCACCGGTGTTGTGGTTTTCGGCAGGAACTGGATGTCGTCTACGTCGAAGTCAATATCAGCAAATGTGTCTGTCAGTGCCTGGCGGGCTTTGGCGTATTCGGTGTTTGGTGTGAACACGGTAATCTGGCCGTCTTCATTCTCAATATCGGTAACGTCGACATCTGCTTCCATCAGGGCTTCAAGCACCGCTTCTTCGTCTTCATTTTTGAATACGAAAATCGCGCTGTGATCAAACATGTGCGCAACGGTACCCGGTGTGCCGATTTTGGATTTGGTCTTGGTAAATGCCAGGCGAACATCGCCGAACGTGCGATTGGGATTATCAGTAAGGCAGTCCACGATCACCATGCAGTTGCCGGGGCCGTAGCCTTCATAACGGGCAGGCGAGTAGTCTTCGCCGGCACCACCACGGGCTTTATCAATGGCTTTTTCGATAACGTGTGAAGGTACCTGATCTTTCTTGGCGCGATCAATCAGACCACGCAGCGACAGATTGCCATCCGGGTCTGTGCCGCCGGACTTGGCGCTCATATAGATTTCGCGCCCGTACTTGCTGTAGACCTTGGTTTTGGCCTCTGCCGTTTTGGCCATGGATTGTTTGCGATTCTGATAGGCTCTGCCCATTTTTGCGCTGCCTCATACTTGCTGGGGAAAAGTGCGGATTTTACGCAAGAATAGCGATTTGGGACAGGCCTATTTGAAGGGCGGCCCCTCAGCGCTCAGATGTAATCGGCCGGCACTCGGTAATTGTCCTGCACCATCAAGTCGATACCGCACTCCATATTGCTGACCCAATTGAGGAATCGGTCAATCATCACGGGGCCCTCGAAGCGTTTCCCGTGCTGTGGGACAATCATTGCAACATCCATTTCGCGGATCATGTTTGCCCACAGTCGGCATACCTTTTGCGATGCAATGTAGCGCCGATGGAACCCGATCATGTGGGGGATGTGTCGATCAAAATCGGTTACCGGCATGTGGTCATCGTCACCGCCCATGGACGCACCAAGATCCCCGGAAAACAGGATTCTTGAGACCGGATCGTAAAACTGCAAGTTGCCGACTGAGTGCATGAAGTGGGCTGGCAGACACTGGAGGTAGGAGTCCCCGAACCTTACATTAGCCCCTGAGTCGGGAATGCTTATGATGCGGTCGTAAACGCTGCCGCTGAGCTGATTGGTAACATAGCTGGACACCAGGTGAGGGAGGAATCTGGCCCACAGCTTTGAGGTCACAATTTTCGCATTGGTATGGACAATCCAGCGGTCAATGGCGCCGATGATGTCAGGGTCCTGGTGCGACGCAAATACAAAAGCCATGTCTTTGATGTTCATGAACTTGGACGCAGCCACGGCAAGCGGGGTATAGGTCAGATCGCCGCCAGGATCGATCAGCGCTTCTTGCTTGCCGTCAACGATCAGGAACTGGTTGGACTGGACACCTTCGCCGGTGACGAGGGAATCGAACATCAGGCACTTATGGTGCCCGTTATCAAACAGGACAATGGGGTTGTTTGCCATCTTGATCTCCGCAGAATGAGAACCGACTGGGGTGGCCGGATAATGCAAGTTGCGCGGAGGGTACAAAATAGTTGGGTAACGGCAGTTGCTTCAGGTCAATAATCTGATATCCATCAAGTAATGTTTTGTTTCGCCCGATCCCGCGGCTAGGCCAGCCGCGGTACCTTCTTGATGCCACGGCGAATAGCCCATTCCAGGCCAGCACCCACCAGCTTTCCGGTAAACGGCACGATGTCGTCGAATGAAATGCGGTAGCGCACGCGAGTGAGCCCCTCTGGTGTATCTTCAAAGCGAATGCGGCCCAGGTGATTTCGAATCGGGCTGAAGCTGATGATGGTGTACTCAATCAGTGAGTTCGGTTCGAAACTGGTTATGGTTTCTTCCAGCCCAATTGGGCCGATGCCAATTCGGCGTACTGAACCCAAACCGTTTGGGTTAGCCTGATCGCTGTCCTTTATGCGCTTCACGGGTGCCCCGAGGAGTTTTCCGAAGCGTTGGTGATCAGCAAACAGAGCAAAAACCTTGTTGCGAGGTACGTCGAAGGTTTCATTGATTTCGAAGGTATGTGTGGCCATCAGGATGCTCTTTTGTTGTCTTTCAAACCAAGACTAACGGTTTGGGCTCTACAACAAAAGTCGTAGTTGGTTAGTGTCTTGGAGTATGCCGGTAATCCCTTGGGGATTGCCCCATCACTTTTTTGAACAGTCGAGAGAAATAATAAGCGTCGTCATAGCCAAGGCGATGGCTTATTTCTGTAAATCTCAGGTTCGTAGCATCCAGCATCTGACACGCTCTTTCCACTTTCAGATGAAGAAAGTGCTGGATGGGTGATGTCCCGGTTTGTTCCCGGTAGCGCGTCGCAAAATGTGCCGGGGAAAGCCCTGCGAGGTCGGCAAGCTGCTCCAGAGTAATGCGTTCATCAAGGTGTTCACGCATATAGTTGTTGATGATATCCAGTTCGGCCTGCCGTTTGTGGCCGGTTTCGTCTACGCTGATCGGGACTGCAGTCAGCAGTTGCCGCAGGCGGTTGGCGGCGTGAATCAAACCGCGGGCGCGAAAACCCGTCTGGCGAACAGAAAGCAAACCGTTGAAGTCCACCAGCAGTCTGGGTTGTCGCCCCAGATGACGGATTGGCGTGGAATCATCAAACCCCATGTAATGGCGAAATTCGTCCGCCAGCGGCCCGGTGTAATGCACCCAGTGAATGGTCCAGGGGTTCTTGGGGTCAGCTGTATAACGGTGGTTCGCTCCTGCGGGCAACAACAGGAGATCTCCCGCTTCCAGCATATGAGCTTCGCCTTTCACGTTCAAAAATGCCTTTCCCTCTGTGCAGTAAATCAAAAGATTGTCGCGGTGGTGCTCCCGGTGCATATGATGGCCAGTCGCCCGGCGGTAATGGCCAAAGGCCAGAGGGTAGAGGTCGCGGGTCAGGGGGTGTTCAGACAAAAGCCTGATGATTGGGGCGGGCACAACATAGCGTATGCTGTCCTTGGGTACCGGCCACTGGGAGGTCTGTGCCATATTTTTCGCTGCCGTTTATTTTGTTGTAATCGAAAGATAGTCCATTAAGTGCGAAATTTAGTCAATCTTCAAGTGCCGGGCGGCGTGCTATGGTCTTACCATACATTGTCAAAGCGCCGAGCATACATTGCGAATGCCTCGGGGCTTTGGCCTGCTCTCGCACAACAACAAACAGGGATATCGAGATGAAAAACGTTCCACTGTACCTAGCTGGCGAATTCGTTCAGAGCCAGACCAACGAATGGATTGATGTCACCGACCCGGCCACCAACGAAGTCATTGCGCGTGCGCCTTGCACCACAGACGCTGAGATGCGCAAAGCCATTGATACCGCCGGCGAAGTGTTCAAAACCTGGAAAGAAGTTCCGGTTTCCGACCGTGCCCGCGTCATGCTGCGTTACCAGGCGCTGCTGAAAGAGCACCACGACGAAATTGCTGAAATCCTGTCCCAGGAAACCGGTAAAACTTTTGACGACGCCAAAGGCGACGTTTGGCGCGGTATTGAAGTGGTTGAACATGCGGCCAACGTAGCTTCCATGATGATGGGTGAAACCGTTGAAAACGTAGCCCGTTCGGTTGATACCCACTCCTGGATTCAGCCGCTGGGTGTGTGTGCGGGCATTACGCCGTTCAACTTCCCGGCAATGATTCCCTTGTGGATGTTCCCGATGGCGATTGCCTGCGGTAACACGTTTATTCTCAAACCGTCTGAGCAGGATCCGCTTACTCCAATGCGTCTTGCCGAACTGTTTGAAGAGGCCGGTGCACCCAAGGGTGTGCTTCAGGTTGTACACGGCGGCAAACAGCAAGTTGATGTTCTGCTAACCGACCCCGCTATCAAAGCAGTGTCTTTCGTGGGTTCTGTGCCGGTCGGCCGTTACATCTACGAAACCGGCACCCGTAACATGAAGCGTGTTCAGAGCTTTGCCGGTGCCAAGAACCACATGGTTATCATGCCGGATGCGGATAAACAGCAGGTTCTCAATGCCCTGGTAGGTGCATCTGTAGGTGCTGCCGGCCAGCGTTGCATGGCCATTTCAGTGGCAGTGTTCGTAGGTGAAGCCCAAGCCTGGATTCCGGAACTGAAAGAAGCCATGGCGAAAGTTCGCCCGGGTGCCTGGAATGATTCCGGGGCCAGCTATGGCCCGGTTATCTCTCCCAAGGCCAAGGATCGTATTGAATCTCTTATCGCTACCGGCGAAACCCAGGGCGCCAATCTGCTCCTGGACGGCCGTGGCTGCAGCGTTGATGGTTTGCCCGATGGAAACTGGGTTGGCCCAACCCTGTTCTCCGGAGTGACCACCGAGATGGACATCTATAACGAAGAAGTCTTCGGTCCTGTGCTTGCCTGTATGGAAGAGGAAAACCTCGGGGATGCCATCGCCCTCATCAACAAGAGCCCATACGGTAACGGTGTCTCGATCTTTACCAGCTCTGGCGGCGCGGCCCGTCGCTTCCAGCACGAGATTGAAGTGGGTCAGGTGGGTGTGAACATTCCCATCCCTGTGCCCCTGCCATTCTTCTCGTTCACCGGTTGGAAGGGATCCTTCTACGGCGATCAGCACGCTTACGGCAAGCAGGCAGTGCGCTTCTATACCGAGACCAAAACCGTTACGTCACGCTGGTTCACCAGTGAGGCTGCTACGACAGAAGCAAACTTCTCTATCCAGTTGCGTTAATTGCGTTGACGGTGGGACGATTTGGGCCGGAAACAGATTCCGGCCCCTTTTTTATCCCGCGTGACCAAAGACTCTTGAATCTGGAGCCTGACGATGGACTTTAACCTGACTGAAGATCAGCTGGCGTTTCGCGAAGCGGCTCGCAATTTTGCTGAAAAATCCATGGCGCCCCACGCAGCCAAGTGGGACGACGAACATATCTTTCCGGTAGACACGCTGAAAGAGGCCGGCGAAATGGGCTTTATGGGGATCTATACCCCGGAAGCGCTCGGCGGTATGGGACTTTCCAGGCTGGATACGTCGGTAATTGTTGAAGAGCTTGCAGCTGCATGCCCTTCAACAGCTGCGTTTATAACCATTCACAACATGGCAACCTGGATGGTTGCGAGCTTTGCGTCCGATGACCTCAAGCAGGACATTGTTCCGAAGCTGGCCAGTGGTGAGTGGCTTGCGTCTTACTGCCTGACCGAACCCGGTGCGGGCTCCGATGCTGCCAGCTTGCGAACCAAAGCGGTTCGGGATGGCGATAGCTACGTGATCAACGGTAGCAAGGTCTTTATCTCCGGCGCCGGTGATACCAATATTCTTGTGCTCATGGCTCGTACCGGTACTCCGGACTCCGGTTCCAAAGGCATTTCTACTTTCGTGATTCCCGCGGATGCCGAAGGTATTTCCTACGGAAAGAATGAAGAGAAAATGGGCTGGCACAGCCAACCAACTCGCACGATTAATCTTGAAAACGTTCGGGTTCCTGTAACCAAGCGGGTAGGTGAAGAGGGCGACGGCTTCGCCATTGCCATGAAAGGTCTGGATGGTGGCCGCCTCAACATTGCCACCTGTTCTCTGGGCGGTGCACAAGCAGCGTTGCTGCGAGCCCGGAACTACATGCATGAACGTGAGCAGTTCGGTAAACCTCTGGCCGCGTTCCAGGCTCTACAGTTCAAGTTGGCGGATATGGCAACCAACCTTGTGGCAGCGCGACAGATGGTGCGCCTTGGCGCCTTTAAACTGGATAGTGGCGATACCGAAGCCACATTACACTGCGCTATGGCCAAACGTTTCGCAACCGACGTCTGCTTTGATGTGGTAAATGACGCACTGCAACTGCATGGCGGTTACGGTTATATCCGGGAATACCCTCTGGAGCGCTATTTGCGCGATTTGCGTGTGCACCAGATTCTGGAAGGCACCAACGAAATCATGCGCCTGATTATTGCCCGTCGCCTGCTGGATGACGGTGTGGCCGAGGCCATTCAATAACTCGCAAAAAATAACAGGAGAAGAGTGATGAGCGATCTGATTCAGCTCGAAAAACGCGGACACATTGCGATACTGACCATCAATAACCCGCCGGCCAACACCTGGACCGCTGACTCCCTGCACGCTCTGACAAAAATCGTTCGTGAGCTCAATGAAGACAAGGACATTTTTGCGTTGGTTCTGACCGGGCAGGGTGAGAAGTTCTTCTCCGCCGGAGCCGATCTTAAAACCTTTGCTGATGGCGACAAAGCCCGGGCCAACGACATGGCTCAACTTTTTGGCGAAGCCTTTGCGGCATTGACAGCATTCCGGGGCGTCTCCATCGCCGCTGTGAACGGTTACGCCATGGGTGGCGGCCTTGAGTGTGCACTTGCCTGTGATATCCGCATTGCCGAAGAACATGCCCAGATGGCGCTGCCAGAAGCAACGGTTGGCTTGCTACCTTGTGCTGGCGGCACCCAGAACTTGCCGTGGGTCGTGGGTGAGGGTTGGGCCAAGCGTATGATTCTTTGCGGTGAGCGGGTCAAGGCTGACAAGGCACTGCAGATTGGGTTGGTTGAAGAGGTTGTGGCCACAGGCAAGGGCCTGGAGAAGGCGCTGGAGCTGGCTGAAATGGCGTGCAAACAGAGCCCGTCTTCGGTTGCCCGCTGCAAGACTCTGGTGATGAGTTCTCGTGATGGCCGCAGCCACTCTGATAGCTGGCGCATGGAGCGTGAGCTGTTTGTTGAGCTGTTCTCAACCGAAGACCAGAGAGAGGGCGTGAATGCCTTTCTGGAAAAACGTAAGCCGGAATGGAAAAACCGCTGAAAACCGAAACATACCGGTTCAAGGATTTCTTATGAGCAACCAACCGATTGTTTTTGAAGAGTGGAAAACCGCCGACGGCGCATTGATTGCCGTAGCCCGGCTAAATACGCCCAAGGCGCTCAACTCGCTCTCTCTTGAGATGATTCGGATGCTGACGCCACAGCTCAAAAGCTGGGCTGAGGATGACCGCGTTCGCGCCGTATGGATTGAGGCCGAAGGCGATAAGGCGTTCTGTGCAGGCGGAGACATAGTCGCGCTTTACAGGAGCATGACCGAGCCTCAGAGCGGAAGCGGCGCCAGCATCGGCACTGCGTTCTTCACTGAAGAATATGAAATGGATTATCTGATCCATTCGTTTCCGAAGCCTGTGGTGTGCTGGGGACATGGCATTGTGATGGGTGGTGGCATTGGCATCATGGCAGGCGCTTCCCATCGGGTAGTTACTGAAGCATCGATGCTGGCCATGCCCGAGAGCAGTATCGGGCTCTACCCGGACGTTGCGGCGGGCTGGTTCCTGAATCGAACCCCCGGGCGCACGGGGCTTTTTCTGGGGCTAACCGGTGCTCGCATGAATGCGGCCGATGCCCTGTTCGTAGGCCTTGCCGATCGCTTTATCAAACATGAACACAAAGCGGCTGTGGTCGCCGATCTGACCGCACACAACTGGCAGGGTGAAGACGCCTTCGCCGTGGTGGGCAGCGTACTCCGGCAGCATGAGAATCAAAGCGCTGACGCCTTGCCTGAGTCTCAGGTACGGACGCATTTCGATGAGATAAACCGTGTCACTGATGCCGACAGCCTGGCTGATATGGTTGCGCAGATGAAAGAGCTTGCGAGCGGTGACGGCTGGCTTGCCAAATCAACCAAGCCATTGGAGACCGCATCGCCAACGTCGCTGGCGCTTTGCTGGCAGCATTTGCGTAACTGCCGTCTGGATAGCCTTCGCGAGGTTCTCGATAAAGAGCTTACACTCTCCCAGAACTGCCTCACCAAAGGCGAGTTTGCCGAAGGTGTGCGGGCGCTCCTGATCGACAAGGATAAACAGCCGCGCTGGCGCTACGCATCGCTGGAGGAAATCGACAGCGAGTGGATTGACAGCTTTTTCGAAAACTAGCCAAACAGGGCGCCTGAGCGGGCGGCCTACTCAACCGAATACAAAAACAAGGGGATGAATATGGCAACGATTACCTTTATCGGCTTGGGCAACATGGGTGGCCCTATGGCCAGCAACCTTGTAAAAGCCGGGCACGACGTAACTGTGTTTGATCTCTCAAAGGACGCAGTCGCTGCACTGGTTTCCGAAGGCGCAAAAACCGCAGACACGGCCCACGAAGCGGCCAAAGGCGCGGAGTGCGTGATCACCATGCTGCCGGCCGGCAAGCACGTTGAAGCGGTATATCTGGGTGAAGACGGTTTGCTTGCGGCCCTGCCCGGGGGCACTCTGGTTATTGATTCGTCCACCATCTCGCCGGAAACGGCTCGTGGGGTAGCGGAACAGGCCGAGGCCAAACACATTCCATTCCTTGATGCCCCGGTTTCAGGCGGTGTGGGTGGCGCCAAAGCGGGCACTCTGAGCTTTATCTGTGGTGGCGATGAGGGCACCTTCAATAAAGCGAAGCCAATTCTTGAAGACATGGGCAAGAACATTTTCCACGCCGGCGACCACGGTGCGGGTCAGGTTGCCAAAATCTGCAACAACATGCTGTTGGCCATCCTGATGGCAGGCACCAGTGAAGCTCTGGCTCTGGGTGTGAAAAACGGGCTGGATCCAGTAGTACTTTCTGAGGTCATGAAGCAGAGTTCCGGCGGTAACTGGGCGTTGAATGTCTATAACCCCTGGCCCGGAGTTATGGAAGCGGCGCCCGCATCACGAGGGTACGAAGGCGGCTTTCTGGTTGATTTGATGAACAAGGATCTTGGTTTGGCGTTCGATAATGCCGTGAAGAATCACGCAGCAATTCCCATGGGCTCTCTCGCCCGCAACCTGTTTGAGCTTCACGCAGGGCAGGGTAATGGGACACTGGATTTCTCCAGCATCCAGCGTCTGTACAAGCCTGACTAATACCCACCGGGGCGCGATTTTTCGTGCCCCGGAATCTCCCTCCAGGAACCCCTTTCCCCAGCCAGTCCATTCCTGTCTTTCATATCTCTGTATGTCAGCGCAAATACTGTTGAGCAAGATAACTATAAGTACGACAATGAAGTTTCTGAATGGTGGATCGGTAGCGAGTAAAGCGTAGCCGGTTTCTGATCACGGTTGCGGGCTGTTTTACCTATGCTGACGAATACCTTTGTACTTTACTTATCGACCGTGTTGATCTGGGGCTCGACGTTTATAGCAATACCCCTGCAGTTGGGTGAGGTCCCCGGTGACGTATCCATTGCTTACCGGTTTGGGCTATCTGCGCTGGTGCTGATGTTTTGGTGCAGCCTTACCCGGCGGAATATGAGATTCGGCTTTCGCCAGCACCTGTGGATGGCAGGCCAGGGCCTGATGCTGTTCGGGTTCAACTATATGCTGGTTTATCAGGCTTCTGCCGATATCACCAGTGGTTTGATTGCGGTGGTGTTTTCTACCATTATCGTGATGAACATCATCAACGGCGCCCTGTTTTTTGGCAATCGCGTGCCGCGCGCAGTTATTGCGGGAGCAGCGCTCGGGCTTGTGGGTATCTGCCTGGTGTTTTTGCCCGAAGTTCGCGCTCTGGACGCCGATGGCACCACCTTGCGCGCCATCATCCTGAGCCTGGTGGGAACCTTTATTACGTCGTTCGGGAATATGCTCTCCGCCCGCAATCAGTCTTCAAAACTACCTGTCATGCAGAGCAACGCCTACGGTATGGCTTATGGTGCCCTCACGCTGGCGCTCATTGCCTGGGGCCGGGGTGAGGCGTTTGTTTTTGAAACCACATGGACTTACACGGGCTCTCTGGTCTATCTGGCCCTTGTGGGTTCTGTGCTGGGCTTCGGCAGTTTCCTTACGCTGCTCGGGCGCATAGGGCCGGAACGTGCAGCCTACTGCATGGTGCTCTTCCCGATAGTGGCGCTTGCGCTCTCAACTGTGTTCGAAAATTACACCTGGACTGCCGAAGCGGTTGCTGGCGTGTCGCTGGTGCTTGCCGGTAACCTGCTGGTGATCGTTCCCAGGCAGCAGTTGCTGCGTGTATTGCGGATCTTTCGTCCCGCCGTTAGTCGCCATGCGAAGTGAGTTTGGCACCCGGCCCCGATTTCCGGATTGAGATCGTCTATAACCTGGATACAGCTAGTCCAAGCCCAAAACTGGGGGTTTAACCAAAAAAATTGAAATTTATCGGATTTTTTCGGAATAACTTTTCAGCTGAATCGTCATCAAGATGAAAACTACCCATAAAGGGTCATCAAAGGAGGACGAAGTTATGAAAAAACGTATCCTGACATTTGCCATCTGTTCCATCCTTTCTACCGGTGTTTATGCCGCCGAGGGCTCTGGTTCTGCCAATGTGCAAGCCGACGCCAACATGAACGCCAGCGCCAGTTCTAATAATGGCGTTTCTGCCCAAGGCGATGGATCAGCTTCCGCTGAAGGTAATGTAAATGGCGAGGCTGCACGTCGCGAGGCCTCTGAGGAGGCCCGCGCTGCCAGTAGCGAAGCGCGCCAGAAAAAGAATGCAGCCGTTCGTGCCGGTGTCGAGACAGGTGAGAAAGTGCGCAGTAAAGCTAGCGCCACTGCAAATGCGGCCACGACTACGGCCGCTGAAAAACGTGCAACCGCGCAGGATCGCATGAGCAAGGCTCGCAATGCCGAACTCCGGTTGGAAACCAATCAGCAAGTCGGTACCTCGGTTTCCGATTCGGTAAAAAGTGAAGTCCAGAAGTCCGTGAAAGGAAGTGTGAAGGGTACCGCCGGTGGCCGTGTATTTTAATCACCCCGGATAGCAGTAGCCGGGCCTTTTGGCCCGGCTTTTTTCTGGCCAGGAGATGCCTTATGACGTTGAATAAATTCTTGTACAGGTTGCCGCTAGCGGTCGTGCTCTGTGCAACGACCCCGTTTCTTTATGCCTCGGAGCATGCCGAACTGAATGGCCATGTGGAGGGCGGAATGGAGTACGACAGTAACTTGACTGTAGACGAGCTGAACCGTTCGTCTGACTCCAGTGATGAAGCCTGGGTGTACGACGCTGGGTTGGAAGCTATTCTGAAACCGGCCAAAGCTTTGAATTTGACGATGGGCTACTCGCTTTCCGGTAGCCGCTATCAGAGCAACGATGAGTTTGATCAGGATATTCATTTGGCTTCTGCGGATCTGAGCTACGATTTTGATCCGGTCACGCTGGGCACCAGCTACCACTATTCCCGCGCCACACTGTCCTCCGACCCTTTCCTGGACTTCAAACGAGCCAGTGTCTATCTGGGAAGTCTTGTAGGGGAAGATGTCTATGTGATGGCCAGCCTGCAGGACAAATCCAAGGATTTTGAAGAGGGCAGTGCCCGAGATGCCGATATTCGAGGTGTCAGTATGGATGCCTTTTTCTTCTTTAACGAAGCCCGCAGTCACCTGTTGATCGGAGTAGATGGCGATCAGGAAGACGCCGGCGCCGATGCTTACGACAATCGGCTGATTCGCGTTCGTGTCAGTCTGGCTCACAAGTTCCTGATGGCGGAGCAGGAAAACCGTCTGCGCCTGAAATGGCGTTACGAAAACCGGGAATATGATGAAATCAGCATCGCACCGTCTGATCCGCTGCTTAACAACCCGCTCACTGAGGATTTGCAGGAGCGCACCTCGGATCGGCGAATAGATAGGATTTACATCGTCGAAGCTGGCTGGCGCATCGGCCTGAGCGAGGTGTTGAGTTTGGAACCACACATTTCTTTCGGCCATTACACATCGAACGTGGCGTCTGCGGACTACGATAAAACCGTTGCGGGCGTTACGCTTCGGGCGGGGTTTTGAGCCGCTCTGACCGATCGTCCAGAAAACCGTGGCCGAAGCTTGGGTCATGGCCTTTTTCGCCCAGATCTTCAGCATCGTTGATCAGCGCCCGCAACGCCTGCTCCGGGCTCAGCCGGAGCAGGCGACAGGCGAGCAGAGCTGCAACCACTGGCGAGGCCAGGGATGTGCCGCTTTTAGTAACCTGGCTGCCATCAGGGTGCGCCACAGTAATGTCCACACCGCGGGCGGCGAATGCCACCTGTTGTCCCCGATTCGCCCACCGATACAAAGCTCGATTATTATCCACGGCCGTCACGCCGATCACGCCGTCATACGCCGCAGGGTAAAGTGGCGGCGCGGCGGGTCCTTCATTGCCCACCGCGGCCACCAGAGTAACGCCCTGCTGATGTAAGCGCCTGATCACCGATGCCAATATCCGGTTATCTGGCCCGGTCAGGCTGATGTTAATTACCGCGACCTTTTGCTCGGTCAGCCAGTTTAAACCCTCCAGGAGATGTGCGAGTGTCGCCCCCGATGCCACATCGGAACGCTTGTAGAACACTGAGGCACTAAAGAGGCTGGCGCCCGGTAGTCGCGCCTCTGCTTGTGTTGAAGGTCGTCCCACCAATACGCTGGCGACGGCAGTGCCGTGAGCCTGGGGCTCGGCAAGATCGCCGGTGTGGTTGCCCACCGCCAGGAAGCGTTGTTGAACGATACGGGCCTTGGAAAATGCGGGGTGTTCGTTATTGACGACAGTGTCTACCATGCCTACACGCACTGGCTCCGTGCACAGGCTGCGAACGGACGGGCTGACCGCTTGCGGCTCAGCCTGATGAGGTGTGCTTTGCGGCGTGTAGATGTGATTGCGGTCGAGCTGATCTGCCAGTTCCGGCAGCAGCTCGCGCAGCGCCGCATGGGAATCCCGCTCCGGGCTCACCCGAAAACGCACCACGGTGAGCCCGAGCCCGTTAAGTTGCTGGCGTTGCAGGATCGTGATGTCGGGGTGACGGAGCTGGCTCAGCTCTTCTTCAGAAGCAGTCAGCAGCCATTGTCTTGCTACCGCCCGGGTTCCGTCGCTTTGGCGAGCGTCGAAGAAGGCGGTCACGCCGTCACGGGTTTTTATCGGTAGCATCTCTGGCAGTGATGCTTCAAGGCCCGTTGGTACCTCAGAGGCCTCAGCAATGCGACGATTGGTGTCCTCAGTGATCTTGCGCTCGACCAGCCGTTCAGCTCTGCGTTCGACCTGATTGGTGATGGCTTCAATCCTTCCATCAAGCAGGTTGCTCGGGCCGGCACCCAGGGCCTGCGCGGGAAGCACGGGAAAGGTCAGGAAGATAAGCAGACGGATATTCAATCGAGGTATCATTGTGTGCAACCATAATTTGTCGGGCTTTATGCAAGATAACGGCTGGGTCGGAAAATAATTCCCGATCAGCGGGAATAAACCCTGATGTGAGCCGTTATACACCTAACACATAGCAACAATGAGCGCCATGCGACAGGAACTTACCCGACTACTGCCCGGTTTACGACGCTTTGCATACTCATTGACCGGTTCCATGCCCGACGCGGATGATCTACTGCAGAGTACAGTAGAACGGCTGCTGAGCCGCTCGCGCCCGGATGATGCAGACATTACACGATGGGCATTTCGGGTTTGCCGGAATGTGTGGATAGACGAGTGCAGGGCCAGAAAGGTTCGTAGGAACGCTGCGGAACAGCCGGAACTGACCGAAGGCCTGGTGGTTGATGGGGAGCGTCAGGTGGCCAACGAAATCGAGGTTAGTCGGGTCGATGAAGCCATGGGTCGATTGCCAGAAGATCAACGCCAGATAATCTCTCTGGTGGCTATCCAGGGGCTTTCGTATCAAGCCGTTGCCGAGATCCTGTCGGTGCCCAAGGGTACTGTAATGAGTCGGCTGGCCCGGGCCCGGGTCGCCTTGAGCGATGCGCTCACGCCTGAAACAACGAGGACCGACAAATGACCAGAGTTGATGAAACCCTCTGTGCTTTTCTTGACTGCGAGCTGTCGCCTGAGGAAATGCAGCAGATCCGGAACCGGTTGGCGGTGGAGCCCGCTCTTGCGGCACGACTTGGTGAGTTGGCATTGGTTGATCAGACCTTGAAGGCTCATTACGGCGAAATTGATGGCCGGCCTCTGCCAGAAGCGGTGAATCAGATGTTAGCAACCACGCGCGATGAGCCTGAACGACCGAACAAAGTGCTCCGCTTTCCGCTCTGGCAGCGGCTTCAGGCGCATACCGGTAAGGCTATTGCCGCAGCTCTGGTTGCCGGCTTTGCACTGGCTCAGTGGCTGTCACTGACACCGGCCGGCACCGATGCAGCTTGGCATTCGGTGGCGCAAGGGCTGGAAACCACACCCAGCGGCGTCAGCTCCACTCTGGCTACCGGAGAACAGCTGATGCCGCGACTGACCTTTGTGAATCAAGAGGGGGAATACTGTCGCCAGTTCCGGCTGCAAGGCCACGCCCGGAGCTCTGAGAATATTGCCTGCCGCAGCGCCGCTGATACTGGTGGCTGGAGCTTGGCGGTGCGTGTGGAAGTGGCAGACACGGTTCCTGCTGATCGTTATCAGGTAGCCAGTGGTGGTTCGGTGCTGGATGATACGCTGGATCAGATGATATCTGGACCGTTGGTTGCACCAGACGCCGAGCTGCGCCTGATTCAACAAAACTGGGCAGCCCAGCCTTAACGCGCGCCGCTCTCGGGAGCAACAAAGCGGCGCTTGATGCTGGGCCGGGCCTGTGTTGCCCAACCGACGGCTCTTTTCAACACACCCTGAGTAAAACGAAATGAACTTTCCTCTTGTTACAACAGATTGGCTGGCGGACAACCTGGCCAGGAAAAATCTTGTTCTTCTCGATGCCAGTATGGCCAACGTGATTGGCAGAGAGCCAATTGTGTATGACCTGCCTGTAGTTATTCCGGGGGCGAGGAAGTTCGATCTGGAGGGGAGTTTTTGTGATCTGAACTCTACGCTGGTTCATGCCTTTCCGGGGAAACAGCAGTTCACACGGGAGGCTCGCAAGCTGGGGATAAATGCCGACAGCCTCGTCGTTGTTTATGATAATCAGGGTATTTATTCTGCGCCGAGGGCTTGGTGGATGTTTCAGTCCATGGGACACGAAAATACGTTTGTTCTGGACGGCGGCCTGCCTAAATGGCTGGCGGAGGAAAGAGAGACCGCTTCCAGCCTGGCGCAGGAGCCTGCAGCATCTGGAAACATCACAGGTACATTTAAATCAGGCATGGTGTGTGGTTCAGGTTATGTTCTGAAAGCACTGAATGCAGGACAGATAACTGCCGTTGATGCGCGTTCTCCCGAGCGGTTTTATGGGAGGGCGCCGGAGCCAAGAGAAGGCGTTCGTCGCGGGCATATCCCTGGCTCACACAACCTGCCGTTTGCCCAGGTGCTGAATGAACACAGCTTCAAAAGTGCCGAGCAGTTAAAGTTAATTTTTGCGAGAGCCATGCCAGCGGATAACCTGCAAACCGTGTTTTCCTGCGGCTCTGGCATCACAGCCTGCATTATATTGATGGCGGCTGTTATTGCGGGCAATGAGAATAACCTGCTGTATGACGGCTCCTGGGCTGACTGGGGAAGCAATCCGGCTTTGCCGGTTGCTACATCAGAATGAGCGATATCAGCTGCTCAAATTGTCAGGCCTGTTGTTGCCGCCTTGAAGTGATATTGATTTCCGAGACAGGCGTACCTGAACGATTTATCGACACGGACGAGTGGGGCGGCCAGACCATGGCGAGATCAGACGATGGTTGGTGTGCCGCATTGGATCGCAGCACAATGTCATGCTCGATTTACGAGAAGCGACCGTTTATTTGCCGGGAGTTTGAAATGGGCGGCTACGAATGTATTGCTGAACGCGCCGCCAATGAAGATCCGGTGGACTAAAACACCGCTTTCAATGAAACCGATCAGGATTCTTGGGCGAATTTTACTCGTATTCTGTTTTTCGCGATTCGGGCGTCGTTCAGGCGCGCCTTGGCCATCTTGGCTTCCTTTGGATCCGGCATTTCCACAAAGCCAAAACCCTTTGACGTACCTGTTTCTTTATCTAAAACCAGAGTGCATTCAGTAACAATGCCGTGAGCTGCGAACAGTTCCCGGATTTCCAGTTCTGTTGTCGTGCGAGCGAGGTTACGGACTAATAGTTTCATGATGGGCCATATAAAAAGGTAATTATCAGCTCAATTGTTTCAGTGTGGATTGGTAAGAACAAGCTGTTTTGTCTGCCTGATGAGATCTGGTGCGTTTTTGACACAGAGGGTGTTTGATTAACAGCCGTTTTTGCGACAGAATCCTTGCCTGGATTCATACAGAACCATACCTTCAAGGATTGAAGATATGCCCCAGGCAAACGGATTGCAGTTTACCGCCAGTGTTGGCGACCTCCCCTCTGATCTATTTTCTGTTGTCGGCTATACGCTGACCGAACGGTTATCCGAACTGTTTCACGGCTGCCTTGAGCTGGCCAGTACCAACCCGGACGTGGGTGCGGGTGAGGTTCTGGAACAGCAGGTGGATCTGGTGGTCTGGCAGGATGGCGTGCCGCTTCGCCGCTTCACCGGCGTGGTCAACGAGTTTGCCCGGGGTGATTCCGGCCACCGTCGCACCCGCTACGAACTCATCATCCAGCCGCCTCTATGGCGCTTGGGGTTGATGCACAACAGCCGCATCTTTCAGACCCAGACCACCGACACCCTCGTGCGCACCCTGCTGGAAGAGCGGGGCATTGCGAACTCAGTGTTTGATCTCAAGCGCAATCCTCAGGAGCGCGAGTACTGCGTTCAGCACCGGGAAAGTGATCTGGCGTTCATTGAACGCATGGCCGCAGAGGAAGGCTGGCACTACCGTTACCAGCACGGCAGTGTAGACGGGGATGAGCAGCCGGGCCTGGTCCTTGCCGACCACCACGGCGACGCACCTCGCCTCGAACCTGCCGAATACAACGGCAAAGCCGGTGGAAGCACCCAACAGCCGGCGGTCTTCCGTTTCCGCTACGAAGAACGGGTGCGTGCCGCCTCGGTTGCCATGAAGGACTACACCTTCAAAAATCCTGCTTATGCCCTGATGCACGAACAGAGCGCCGCCAGTGCAAACCAACGCCAGGATTATCAGCACTTCGACTACCCGGGCCGCTTCAAAGCCGACGCCAGCGGCCAACCGTTTACCGAAGCAAAGCTGGACGCCCTCAGAAACGACGCCAGTACCGCCCACGGCGAAAGCAACCGCGTCGACTTTACATGCGGTGCCAAAACCGAACTCACTGAGCACGACAACCCCAGCCTGAATCGGGACTGGCTGCTCACCGCCGTTATCCACACCGGCAAACAACCCCAGGCCATGGAAGAAGAGGGCGGATCTGAACCGACCACCTATCACAATACGTTCAGTGCCGTGCCCGCTGACAAAACCTGGCGGCCAAACCCCGCCCATCGCCCACTCATGGACGGCCCGCAAATTGCCATAGTGACCGGCCCAGAAGGTGAAGAGATTCACTGCGATAAACACGGCCGGGTAAAAGTGAGGTTTCCTTGGGATCGGCGCCAGCCGCCAAATGAGGTAGAGAGCAGTAAAAACGATGAGCACAGTAGCGCCTGGTTAAGGGTCAGCCAAGGCTGGGCGGGTGGCCAGTATGGTTTCATGGCTCTGCCGAGAATTGGCAACGAAGTCATCGTCTCCTTCCTCGACGGCGACCCGGATCAGCCCATCATCACCGGCCGAACCCATCATGCTACCAACACACCGCCCTACGCGTTACCGGAACACAAAACCCGCACCACCCTGAAAACCCAGACTCACAAGGGAGAAGGCAGCAACGAACTGCGGTTTGAGGACGAAGCCGACCAGGAACAGATCTACATCCACGCCCAGAAAGATCTCGACCTGCTCACCGAAAACAACCGTACCGAAGTCATCAACAACGACAGCCACCTGACCGTTGAGAACGACCGCTTCAGCCACATAAAAGGCAGCAAACACCAAACCATCGACGGCGAAAAACGCGAACAAATCGGCAAAGACCACGGCTTCAGCGTAACCGGCTCCTTGCACCTGAAAGCGGGCACCGCCTGGCTCAGTGAATCCGGCACAGAACTGCACATCAAAGCCGGACAGAAAGCGATTATTGAGGCGGGTGCTGAGATCACCCTCAAAGCGGGTGGTAGCTTTTTGAAGATTGATCCCACCGGCGTTGCTATCGGTGGGGCTTCTATAAAAATGAACGCTGGTGGTTCGGCGGGTAAGGGGAGTGGGCAGAAAGTTCAGATTCCGGAGATGCCTGGGGTGGTTGAGGTGAGGGGGGTGGTAAAAGCAGCGCCTGAAAAGCTGCCAGAATTACCCCAACGCCCCTGGTCAAAACCAGACCAGATACGGGCAATCAGGAACGCAGCGAATCAGGGCAAGGGAATCTGCCAGGTATGCTCTCCCAAGTCACGAGAGGTTGTTTGATGAGCAGTCTGGCAGGGCTTTCTGATACCGGAAAAACGTTCATTCTCATAGACGGCGCGAAAGTGAGTGACTTGGCTCAGGTCATATACCGTGACGAAGAAGTTCCTCGTTGCGATGCACTGTACAGAGGAACCGAGCTGTCTGACCTACTGGAGATATCACCCTGGTTGATTGAAACAGACATGAGTAGCCCGCTGGCCCGGAGGTGTTTCGGTGACTGGAAGCACTTGGGGGCAGCTATTGTATTCCAGGCAATCCGCCAATTTGACGAGGTAATGGACCATTTGCGCGGATTGCGTATGGCTCGCTTGGCAACGGGCGACGAGGTTATTTTTCGCTTTTACGATCCTGAAGTTGCGCGGCATCTGTTGAAACGAGATCACGTGGGCGAGGATGTGAAGCGCATCATGGGCCCGTGCAGCGCGATTGCTATTCAGGATCGTCGCACCGGTGGGTGGGACTGCATTCGTAATGATCAACCCAATAGTGAGCCGCAGGCTGAGATGTTCAACATTCGTGAGGAACATCAGGTTGCCATGGAGAGAGCGGCGGAACAGACCGCCCTCAGGAAGCTCGAGCTTCACGTTGCAAACTACTTTCCCCATTTGCTTCAAGAAACTGAAGCAGACGAGCAGGATTGGGGGGTAGTCTCTGCGTTAGTCCACGCAGCAAAAGCGCGAGGGTTGTACAGTCCCCGCGATATAGCCCTGTATATCAATACAATTGGCTGGCTTGGACACCATGCATTCGAAGGCTGTGAAGTACAGAATCTGTGGAAAGAGAATTCTGCAGTGCCAGGCAAAGCCATAGCGCGAATTGCAGAATTCGCCGAGAAAAAGTCAACGGAGGGACTGGTTCATGGGTAGTGCTAACAGCTCAGCGTTTTTACAGGGTGCTGATGATATCGACTCAGCGGCGCAGATGTGCCCGCTGCAACTCAAAACCGTCGCGTTGTATCCAGTGCGTTGGGCGATCAATCAGGAAGAGATCGCGCTGCCTGCCAACTTCCAGCCACCTTCCGTTGCACTCGGAAACACGCATTACTGCATTCGAAAACTGACGCCCGGTTGGGTCTATATGTTCTCCGAAGTTTTCGGAACGCTGCATGAATACCGAGTCAATGAGCAAGGCCTGATAACCGATGTACAGCCCGGTGTGAACTCAGTACTGCTCCCAGATGTTGATGCGCAAAGTGCGTTACCTGCCATACACCACCCTGCGGAAGGGAAAGTACTTCTGAAATTCGTTCAGCATCGATGGACCGTGCGTTTACAGGAACTTGTACGAACGGATACGCAAGTTCGTGAAGAGCACATGCAGTCGTTTGACTTAAGCGGCCTCCCGGAAAATCGTGAAGGTTTAAATATCAGTGAAACCGAAGCCATAAACGGAGTGGTCGAAGATTTTCGGCCAGAACCAATGGATTTCGAGTGGAGCCTGACAGACTTCGCGCAAGGCGTCAGTGAGTCGGATTTGCAGGGGCAGTGCAAAAAGGAAACAGAATTTTCTTACTGCGTTGCCCTTGACGACGAAATCGGTATCGCCTCCGAATTGGGGCAACTGCATGCCCTGTATGTAAATCTGATTATGAATTACGCGGAGGAAAACGCATACGCCTACACCGCGTCCCAGATGGTGGGTGGGCTCATCGCCCGTGAGGTCAGCAAGAAGGACACGCCTGAAGACAAACAGGAAGTCACCGAGGGCCTGAAAGAACGAATTCGTTCCAGGGAAAAGGACGCATTCATTGAAAGCTACCACAAAGAGCTTGAAAAGTATGACCAGGCGCGGGCATTGGTATTTGATGATTGGAGGCGGTGGATTGACTCCGCGCAGATAGCCAGAAAACTGGAGTTCAACGACTGCTACTGTGCGGAAGGGTTTGAAGCGGTCGAGCAGGAGCTGGCCGATATACTGGATGGCTATGTCGGTGCGGAAAAGGGCAAGGAAGACGCCGAAAAGTGGTTGGCTGCGGACGAGGGCGAAGCCGGTGCGGTCGGGAACATGCTGAATACCGTGTTGTTCCTGGCGTCTGCCACTAACGGCATGGCCCAGAAACTGAAGGACCTTCCCGGCTTTGACTATGGCAGCCTGAAGATTGTAGACAGTATATTCGATATGCCGGCGTATGTGCCCGTGAGCACCGCCACCGACACCCTCATGCTGGAATTTGCCGCCCCCGCCGCGAAAATGGGGGCCTGGGCGAAAGACCCTCAAACCTGGCCGCAGTGGAAAAAGTGGACCAAGGCCGTCCAGAACCGCTATGGCATTGATGTCCACCGGAATGGAATATCGCTGAATACTGCGGCGGACCTGCTTCAGGCGGTCCACCGCAAATCGTTGGAAGCTGCATCCGGCCATAAGCTGTCCGAACTGACAATGACCCCCTTGGCCGCCGGAATGGCGGACGCAAGGGTCAGGAATTACCTCAACAGAACGCTGATTGACGTGTTCCACTTGACCCCGGACTTCAAGGATAACCCCTTTGGCTGGCTCCATACCCGCCTGGATCCGGTGGTTGAAAGCATCAAACAGAACCGGGGCAAGTTCATTGGGGCAGTGACCTTCTTTCATGCGGTTAATATGGCAAGCCTGTTCTCCGGCCTGGATAGGACCCAGCGGGATGTAATGCTGGGCGACACATCTACCCTCGACCGGTGGGGATACTTTGTATCCGGCCTGTTGAGCATTGGCGAAGGCGTGGTTAACCTCAGCGGGTTGCTGATCAGAGAGGAATACGCCAAAGCCTTGGGGGCTAACTTGTCAGCAGCTGGGGCCAGAGTGTCGGTGGCTATAAGTGGGGGCAGAATTGTTCGGTATTTCTATCCTGTTGCGAATGGTTTTGCGAGAACCACAATAAAGTACCTCCCCTATGTTGGTGTTTTACTGGCGATAGGTCTCGAGGGACGAAGGGGGTATCAGGCGTTGGCTACTGGCCATGATGCGATGGCGGCCCTCTCCGGGGTCCAGATCGGACTTAGCTTAGGCATCACCTACCTGGCTTCTTTGGGGGTGGCGGGTGCGCTTACCGGAGCGGGTGTGGCTGTTGTACTCGTGGTGGGTGCGGTTCTGATTGCAATCTCCTTCGTCATCAGCATGGTACAGCTATACATCGCCCGGTCCCGGATCGAGGATTTCCTCTCACTGTCATTCTGGGGCAACGCGCCCACGTTGCGCTACTGGGATGAGCAGTCCCGGCCATCAAGCACAGAACTGCTGGAGGCAAGCCGAACTGTCAACTCTCGGGATGAAGGCGTCGAAGTCAGGCGCTATTTCGAAACCGAACTGGATGCGTTCTATTACATGCTGTTCTCGCCCATCGTTCGGATAATCGAGCATATGCCCAGGCACCCGGCTCAAACCCGGCAGGGGGAACATACGATCCTGTCGGAACTGACATCCTTTGCGGTGTATTTTCCGGGTTATGGTGCGGGAACCTGCAAATTCTCCGTGAAGCTGTTCGAGGTGGACACGAATTGGTTTGAGAAAGATGAGCCAAACGATATCACCGGCCTGTTTTACGGGGGGGCGAAGTTGGACGCCTCTACTGAAGGTCTTTTGTATCGGTTCACTCACTACAATCACAAAAAGTGTAACCAGCTTGAAATGCTGATTGAGTACGAGAAGGACGGTCGCAAAGTCACGGGTGAGAATGGGCTCCGTTTGATCCTGGATGGTAACGATGTGGAGGAACTGGGTGTCGATGAAAGACTCGCCTTTGAAGTGTGATTTTCCAGAGACAGATCTGGAACAACATCTGGAAAAGAAGCTGTACTGCACCCATGGTGCACGGCTTGCCAGCCCGCCAGCCAGAAAAGTGACAGGGGTATCTGAGTCCTCGGAAAAAATGGAGCATGGCGTTGCTTATATAAGCGAGAGGTTCATGGACATCCGGACGGCTTTTTTGAAGTTTCGAGGAGCACAATTGGGCATAATAAACCTGTTCATGATAGTTGTGCTACTGTTGGGGTGGGTTGTTAGTCTGTTCTATTCAAAGGCTTTTCTGGCGGTATTGGTCGCTTTCGGACCTATCTGGATGGCTATCTACCTGTTCGAGATTTTCTTCCCTCTTACGCTGCCGGTCCGGATCGACCGACAGGAGGGGGTTGTGTACGTAGGGCATAGGGGCACGTTCTACCGGATTCCTTGGGACGAATTGGAGGTGACCTTTTCCTACAACTGGCAGTATCTGGGTTCTGGTGTTGTGTGGGAGCGGCAGTACTACGCTCACCTGTTCATGCGGGAAAAGCATTACTTTTGCGGGAAGACCCCCAAGATGCCGCTACAGCGTAAGAAGATCTCCTCCGGGTTTAAAGAAGAGGATATGTATCGAAAATGGAATTTCATCGTTCGATATTATAACAAAGGGCTTATTGAGGAAGATGCTGATCATCTCGCTGTTATTAACTTTGACTCACTTCGTAAGGACATAGCTTCAATTTCAACTGGAAAGCGTATTGGCGAATATTTCTTTTTGATCCTTTTAATGCCGACCATGATTTGGTGGAAATTTACTCCCTTCAAGTATAAGTGGCCGAAAGAAATTGAGGAGGTTTTTGGTAAGGCTAATAATTACTGACTGCGAATCAAGGATTTCCAGTCACTGCTTTCTACCCCATTGATATGCTGAGAAGGACGGTCGCAAAATCACGGGTGAGAAAGGGCTCCGTGTGGTCCTGGACGGTAACGATATGGAGGAACCGGGTGTCGATGAAAGACTCGTCTTTGAATCCAGAGCCGGAAGTCTTTCAGGTTCCTCATATACTCAAGGTCGTGTTTTTCGGAACCTGTCAGCCTCTTCCGGATATTTCCATGTTTGAAAGCTATCGCCCGCCTGGGAAATAGGCGTAGGTCTCTTAATGCGCACGACCCTTGCCAAGAAAACGATCAACAACGAGGATCGTACCAACAGCAAGAGCTGACTTTATAACGCCCCCAAGTAAGAACGGCAAAACCCCTTTCATAAAGGCACTTTCTGGCCCGATGGTAAATGCCAGCCATAACCCACCGAAACCAAGGCAAACGGCGTGACCCAGCAGCATAGCCAGGAAGGCCAGAGCAATATGGTTTGCGTTCCAGCCACGCTCAAAGAGTAAACCAACGATGGCAACGGCCAATGGAAAGGCAAAGAGGTAACCCGCTGTCGGCCCGGAGAAGTAATCCAGCCCGCTGGAACCACCGGCAAGAACAGGAATCCCCAGAGCGCCGAGAGCCAGCCATAGAACGGTTGAAACAGTACCAAGCTTCCAGCCAAGGAGCCCGGCAATGGTGAGTAGCACATAGGTTTGAGCGGTAATAGGCACCGGCACCATTGGGATCTCGATATGCGATGCTACGGACAGGCACGCGATTGCTACCGCAACAGCAAAGAATTTCCAGCTTGCTGGCCGGCCATTCGGGTCGACAGGGCTGAAACTATGGTTTGGCTTGGAAGTCATTCTTTTCCCTCATTTTGAATTTGGTTTTTTCAATTAGTCAGGCTCTTCACCGTCGCACCATAGCCTCAGGCTGATTCAGCATCGCAATCAGTGGGTTCTTTCTATACACGTAGCTCTTCAAGAGGTAACCCAGCAGCAGCCCAAGGGCGAAACCGCCCAAGTGTGCGGCCCAGGCCACGCCGCCCTGTCCGGAAAACATGCCAGCCAGATTGATCAAACTCCATATCAGAAAGTACCAGTGGGGGGCGAGTTTCTTCTGGTAGACGATAAACATGAAGGTGAGGCTGGCGTGGCGGAACCACACCAGATAGAGGCCGAAAAGGGCTGCAATAGCGCCGCTGGCGCCAACCAGTAGCAACGGGCCCTGGCTGGTATCGAACAGCAGCAGCTCGGCCAATGCCGCCATCATACCCGCGAACAGGTACAGCGCCAGGAATGCGGCATGGCCTAGGGCATCTTCAAGGTTGTCGCCGATAATCCACAGGAAATACATGTTGCCAGCCAGGTGCGCCAGCCCGCCGTGTACAAACTGGTATGTCAGTAGTTGCAGCACAAAGTGTGCGGGGCTTAGGGTATCCGAGTTAAGCGCCAGGTTCTTGAAGATCCATTCATTGATCTCCGGTGAAAGCAGGCCTGCGCCAAAAACCAGGCTGCACAGAACAACCAGGGTGCGGGTGATCCAGGGTGTGCGCTGGGGCGATACGTTGTATTCGGCTGGCATGGCCGTAAGAAATTGGAACAGCCAGGAGTCCCAGGACACTTTCTGGTTCAGGTCAGTTAATGCCTGTTGTAGTTTCGGTGAATGCATCACCTGATCTATTTCATGCTTATCAAGCCAGACACCATCGCAGTCTGGGCAACAATCGATTTCGGTGGTGTAGTGCATTAGTAGCTGATAATTGGTCATGGTTACGTGGCAACGTATACACAGGCGTTCGCTGGTATGAAGCGCGGGGCCCAGGTGATGCTCGTGTTCGTATTGGTCTATACACTCATACTCTTGGGCAATGGCATGGTTCAGCGATCCATCTTCAAACCATACACCATGGCAGTTATGGCAGCGGAGTATGGCCGGGTTGCTGGTAGGTTTCAGACCTTCAGTGGTGCAGGAGGGGCAGTATTTAGTGTGTATTCCGGGCATGAAGTCCTTTTCCTGATTCAATAGTGTCTATTATTGAGTCTGTCGGGATGAGTTATTGTTCGGTTTCAGTCATATAACTGGGGGCAAGCGCCATGCTTTCGGCGAGCAGTTCGCAGTCTTCATCATCTTTGATTGTAATGGTCAGCCCGGGCATGGCCCAGTTCTTTTGATATGGCAGTTGCAGAACTTTCCGCACCATATGGGTGGGATTCTTTGACCTCACATAAAAAAAGCAGCAGGGCGCGCCCGCTGCTTCTTGTCTACGTTACTTGCAACACACTACATCGTCATACGCGAGTCAATGTGACGTCAATGTTGCCACGGGTCGCGTTGGAGTAAGGGCACACCTTGTGGGCTTCTTTGATCAACGTGTCGGCTTGGGTGTCGTCCATACCGGGCAAGGAGATTTTCAGCTCCACTTCTATACCGAAACCGCCGGGGATCTGGCCAATACCAACTTCACCTTCAATCGATGCATCTTCCGGCATGGGCAGCTTGTCGCGGCCCGCCACAAACTTCATTGCGCCGATAAAGCACGCAGAATAACCGGCTGCGAAAAGTTGCTCGGGGTTGGTGCCTTTGTCGCCAGCTCCGCCCATTGCCTGGGGTGTGGTTAGCTCAACGTCCAGCACGCCGTCAGAGGAAATGGCGCGGCCATCGCGACCGCCGGTTGCTTCGGCTGAGGCACGGTACAGAATTTCTTTAACAGCCATAGTCTTAACTCCTCATGGTTCCGTTTATTCGATGGCAGCTTATGCTGCCATCAGTCAGCGCACCAAAAATGTGTGCTGCATGGTTAATAACTTAACGCACAATAATTTAGTGCGCAAGATAAAGGTGAGGCGCTTTATCGGTGGGTTATCTGGTTTGGTTAAATCAGTGCTTTCAGATTTTCGCGCAGTTTTAACAGCTGGCGTTTCAGCTCGGCCAGGTCAGGCTTGGACTGGCCGCTGGCATTGATGATGCAACCGGGAACGGTTTGGGCCTGACCTTGAAGTCTTCGCCCCTTGTCCGTGAGGTGTAGCTCAACCACACGCTCATCCTCTGCCCGGCGTATTCGTGTCAGCAGTCCATCGGCCTCAAGCCGTTTAAGCAGGGGAGAGAGTGAGCCTGGGTCAGTCAGCAGGCGCTTGCTTATGTGGCTGACGGTGATTCCATCTTCCTCCCAGAGAACCAGCATGGCCAGGTACTGGGGATAAGTCAGGTTCAGTGCCTTTAGCAATGGTTTGTAGGTTTTGGTCATCATCAGTGATGTGGAGTGAAGGGCGAAACAGAGTTGGTTGTCGAGCAGAAGCTCGGAAAAGGATGTGTCTTTAGTCATGGCAGTAAAAACCGTCGCGCTAAGAATTTGTGCACAAGTTTACGGCGATAGCCGGATGTATTTCTAGCCAATAAACTAGGCAGGGCTGAATTTGCCCCTTACAGTACGCAGATTACCCAAGGAATGTGGTATTTATTCAGCGGTTCCTGAATGGATTGCAACAGAGATAAAAATTTATGAAGGGACTCGTAGCTTTCCTTTTATTACCAGTAAGCTCCTTTATCAAAGTCAGTACTTACCGCTGGGTTAATGACAAAGGTCAGGCTCACTTCGGTGATTAGCCGCCTGCAAACCCAGAACGAATGCGATACGTGAGTTTGGGCAGGTTTTCTGTCCCCCTCAACGCACGCGGCATTCTATAATCTGAAAACTCTTCGCCAGGCAACGGATGTCCTATGGAAAACGAACAAAACTCGATTGAGCAACCCGGCCCAAAGCCTGGAAAGACTCTGGCCGATCTTTCCACGCCTATCTACGGGCTCTTTATTCTGGGTGTTCTGTACACCTTGTATCTTGCTCATCAGATCATCTTGCCGATGGTGTTGGCGTTACTGACAAGTTTGCTGTTGTCGCCCTTGGTCACTCGCATGTGTGCGGGGCTGCGTATCCCGCGGGTCGTCAGTTCGCTGATACTGGTGTTGCTGGTGCTTGCAGCCATAGCGGGAGTGTCCATGGCCGTCGCCACACCTGCGCTGGAGTGGGCAGGCAAGGCTCCGGAGGGTATTTCACGATTGCTGGTGGGCGAAAGTGAGTTGAAGCGGCAGATAAGCAAGGTTACCGAATCTGCTCAGAAAGTGGAGGACTCCGTGAGCGAGCTCTCCGAGGGTGGTGGTAAAAAGAAGTCTCCAGAACCAACAACCGTGGTTTTACAGACCGAATCCTGGCGTGCCCAACTCATGAGCAAAGCCCGTGACGGCATTGCGGGTCTCGCCCTTGCCATGGCGCTCACTTATTTCCTGCTGGTGAGTGGCGACAGGCTGGTGCTGAATTTTGTGCGGCAGCTACCGCGAAGCCACCGCAGAACGGTGCTGCGAATTACCCGGGGTTCCCAGCATCAGATTGCTCAATATCTCGGGGTTCTCGGTATCAGTAATACCTCTGTTGGGGTTGCAACTGGCCTCATGGCTTGGGCTATCGGCTTGCCTGATCCGGCTGTTTGGGGGCTGGTGGCTGGCCTTGCGCGTTTCATCCCTTATCTTGGGGTTATCCTCACCATTCTGTTACTGACGGTTGTTTCTGCCGTAAGCCTGGACACGTTGTGGATGATGGCGATTGCACCGGTTGGTTATCTTGCTCTCACCACCATGGTGGGTTTCTTCATCGAGCCGTGGATACACGGTTTTCGCATGGCGATTAACCCGGTGATAATTTTTGTTTCCATCTTTTTCTGGGGTTGGCTCTGGGGGCCTGTGGGTGTCCTGTTGGCGGTGCCGCTGATGACCATTATTCAGGTTGTGTTAAAACAGATTCCCAAGCTACGCCCAATATACAAAGTCATTGCTCGCTAGTGCAGAATCGGGGAATAGTGGATACCCGCGTCACGGCCTGACACCTGCGTGAATGTCTCCTATCCTGAAGGGGTACTTAATACACTCCTCAGGCAGGGAAGATTATTCACTTATGACCCCAAACACCATGAAAGCCATGGTTCTCAACGGCCATGGCGATATCGATAAGCTTGAGTATAAAGATGTGCCCACGCCGTCTCCTGCGCCGGGTGAAGTGCTGGTCCAGGTAACCGCGACCGCCAAAAACAACACGGATCGCAAAGCCCGGGAAGGGCTGTACCCCACCAAAAAAGGCGAAACCACCTCGTTTCAGATGGGGGGTAAACCCACGCTGCTTTTCCCCCGGATTCAGGGCGCTGACATCGCTGGCCGCGTTGTGGCTGTGGGCGTCGGCGTGGATCCAGTCCGTATTGGTGAGAGAGGCCTGCTGGATTTTAATATCTATGCTGATGATCGCCCGGACATCAATCTGACCCCGGATTATTACGGCCATGGTGCAGATGGTGGTTACGCCGAGTACGTCGCCGTTCCCTCGGATCAGTTCCACTGTGTACCAAATGAAGATCTGGCTGACGCACAGCTTGCCGCAATGGGCATGTGCTCGTACCAGACGGCTATGCACATGCTAACGTCCGCCGGTGTGACCACTGGCGAGCGAGTTCTGGTTACCGGTGCCAGCGGCGGTGTTGGCACCGCATTGATTCAGCTTTGTCGGATTATGGGGGCGATACCCTACGCACTGAGTACCTCAGATAAAGCGGCGGCTCTCTTGGAATTGGGGGTCGAGTTCGTGCTCGATCGTTCCGATATGGACAGCTTCGTTGAGCGCGTGAAAGCGCAAACCGGCGGCAAACCCTTTGATGCAGTTATGGATCTGGTGGGCGGAGATATGACCGACCGCTTCATAGACGCCATGATTTTCGATATGAACGCCCGCAAGACCTACCCGCGCTTGAGCATTGCGGGCGCCAGTGGTGGGAACATCAGTGAAATCCTTTGGACACGAATTTACCTGTATCAGGTGCAGATTTTTGGCGTTTCCCATGGTACCCGTGAAGAGGCAGAACAGCTGATGGAGTGGATTCGCGGCCGGCAACTCAAACCAGTGCTTCATGGCGCTTTCAGGCTTTCGGAATTGCACACTGCAGAGCGTTATTTCATGAACCGTGGCAGCAATTATCTCGGCAAGATAGTCATAGTTCCGGATTCCCAATGGGAAGAACATGGCGAGCCCTGGTCTCTGGAGCGTAACCCATGAAGCAGGCATTGACGATTCAGCTTATGGACACCCATGCCGGAGGCGATGTCAGCCGAATTGTGACTGGCGGTATAGCACCTCTGCCGGGGGACAGTGTGCGAGCACAGATGGAGTACCTTCGTGACGCCGCCGACGGTTTGAGAAAGTTGTTGCTGGAAGAGCCTTATGGCATCCCCGAGATGTCTGTCGATTTACTGGTCTCTCCATCTGATCCCCGCGCGGCGGCCGGGTACATCATTATGGAAGTGATGGGTTACCCGATTTACTCCGGCTCCAACACCATCTGCACGGCGACCGCTGTACTTGAGGCAGGAATAGTGCCCAAGAAGGAGGGCAGGCAGAGCTTTTTACTGGAGTCTCCGGCCGGCCTCGTTCGCATTGATGCTCTGGTTGAAAACGGCGTGGTTGAAGCCATCACCTGCGAAGGCCTGCCAAGTTACATAGATACCTATCGCGCGACGATTGACGTGCCATCACTCGGCACAGTCACTTACAGCGTAGCCTACAGCGGCGGGTTTTACGCGCTGGTGGATGCCGAATCTCTGGGTTTCGACCTCACTCTGAGTGAGGAGCGCAAACTTACGGGCGCTGCTCACGCCATTGTTGAAGCGATTCAGGCAGAAAGGGGTTTTTCTCACTACACATTGGGTGATGTAGGGCCGCTGCCATTTCTGCATTTTATGGGGCCGGTGCACCAGGTGGCTGAGGGATATTACCGCTCCCGCTCTGCGACCTATGTGCATCCGGGGGTTATCTGTCGCAGCACAACCGGTACGGGCACTTCCGCCAGGCTAGCCCTGATGAATTACGAAGGGCTTGTCCGCCCCGGAGACAAGCTTGAAACAGTGTCCCTGCGGGAAACCGGCTTTATTGGCGAGTTCTCTGCCGCCGAGCAGGCGGGCGAACATCAGGTTGTGAAAAACAACATAACCGGGAAGGGCTATGTCATAGCGCATTCGGACATCGTGGTGAATTGCGACGACTCGCTGGTGGATTGTGATGGGCTTCGCCATATCCTCAGTAATTGCCCCCATTCCTGAGGTATGTACGCCTAAAGTTTACCTTTACGTAAAGTGAAGGCTATGCTAAATCTTCATCCATGCATTTAAAGATAAAAATAGCAGGAGTTGATCATGAGCCTTCCGGAATACTCAGACGTCTATAACAACTTTGATCCCGCCGCTCTGGAAGCGGACATTCTGGATGGGAGTCTGGAAAACGGGCTGAACGTCTGCCATGAAATTTGTGACAAGTGGGCAGCCGACCCAAAGAAAGTCGCGCTATATTACGAAAAAGACGGTGGTGGTGATGGTGTACTTACCTTTGCTGAGCTGAAAGAACAGTCTGCTCGTTTTGCGAACTATCTGACCTCCCAGGGCATTGGAAAAGGCGACCGGGTTGCCGGCTTGCTGCCAAGGACTCCGGAACTGCTCATTGTGATCGCCGGCGCACTGCGTGCTGGCGCAGTCTACCAGCCGCTGTTTACAGCCTTCGGCTCTGGCGCTATCGAATATCGCCTTGAGCGTGCAGGCACAAAGTTGGTTGTGACAGACCCGGCAAACTACCCCAAGCTCACCGAGGTGAAGGGTTGTTCGCCAGTACTTTGCATAGATGCAGATAAAGCGGGTGCCGGTATCCCGGATTTCCGCACTGCGCTTGCTGAGCAGAAGCCGGATTTCGAGCCGGTCATGATCAAGGGTACCGACCCATTCCTGCAGATGTTTACCTCTGGCACCGTGGGCAAGTCAAAAGGCGTTGCCGTGCCGGCCCGGGCTCTGATGGCTTTCTATGTATACATGAAGTACGCCATTGATTTACGCGATGACGATACCTTCTGGAACGTTGCAGATCCTGGCTGGGCGTACGGCCTCTATTATGCTGTTGTAGGGCCACTATTGATGGGGCATGCCACCCACTTTAATCCGGGCGCGTTTACCCCGGAATCCACCTACGACATGATCCGCAAGTACAAGATTACCAACCTGGCCGCTGCGCCTACGGCCTACAGGCTCCTTAAGGCCAATGACCACGTGCTGCCCGAGGGCGAGAACCTTGGCCTGCGTGTAGCCAGCAGTGCGGGTGAGCCCCTGAATCCGGAGGTGGTTAACTGGATCAAGAGCCGTCATTACTGCCCGGTTATGGATCACTATGGCCAGACTGAAACCGGTATGACCTGCTGCAACTTCCACGCGCTTGAGCATCCTGTGCGACAGGGGTCGATGGGCTACTCATCCCCGGGCCACAAAGTGGTCGGCCTGAACGAGAAGAATGAAGAGGTGGGCGAAGGTGAAGTCGGGCAGATTGCTGTCGATGTGAAGGCCTCTCCGCTGTTCCACTTTGATGGCTACACCTGGGGTGAGAAAGATCCTTTCGTGAAAGGTTATTACCTGACCGGTGACATGGCGATTTGCCACGGTGATGGCAGCTTTTCATTCAGCGGGCGTGACGACGATATCATTAGCACCGCCGGTTATCGGGTTGGCCCTGCAGATGTGGAAAGTACGTTGCTGGAACATGCCGCCGTTGCAGAGTCTGGCGTGGTTGCAAAGCCCGATGAGAAGCGTGGCTCGATTATCAAAGCGTACGTAGTCATCAAGGATGGCCAGCAGCCTGCAGATGATCAGGCCCTGCGGGACGAGCTGCAGGATCTGGTTCGTCGACGCCTTTCCACTCATGCGTTTCCCCGTGAAATCGAATTTGTGGATGAGCTTCCAAAAACCCCCAGCGGCAAAATTCAGCGATTCGTACTTCGTAACCGGGCTCAGGACGAGTCCAACACATGAAGATTACGTTTGAAGAGTTGGACCGGTTTCTTCAGGAGCAGTTTCCCCAAGGTGCCGCCTACGGCAGCCTGAGGAAGCTTGGCGATGGTTGGGCTGAGATGAGCCTCGATGTTGACGATGGGCACTTGCGGCCAGGAGGCACAGTGTCCGGCCCGGTGATGATGGGGCTGGCAGATGTCACTCTATACGCTGCTCTGTTAAGTCGAATCGGGCTGGTCCCCTTGGCGGTGACCACCAATCTGAATATTAACTTTCTCCGGAAACCTGCGGCCCATACGCCAATCTGGGCGAGAGCGACTATGCTTAAAGTAGGGCGCACCATGGGCGTGGGTGAGGTTTTTATCTATTCGGAAGGCGGAGACGAGCCGGTTGCTCATTCAACGATGACCTACTCTATACCGCCGAAAAAACATGAGAATTAGATTGACGTCTACGTAAACGTCAATCTAATCTGTAAAGCAAGTAAAACGTACAACAATAACAAAGGCAGATTGGCTCATGAGTGACCAGTTCGTACTGGAGACCCGAAACCTTGTTAAAGAATTCAAGGGCTTTGTTGCGGTCGACGACGTGAATCTGAAGATTCAGAAAGGCCACATACACGCTCTTATCGGCCCTAACGGGGCAGGCAAGACGACCGTGTTTAACCTGCTCACCAAGTTCCTCATTCCGACCCGGGGCCAGATTCTGTTCAATGGCGAAGATATTACCTCAATGAAATCCGCCGGCATTGCGCGTAAAGGCGTTGTGCGTTCATTTCAGATTTCAGCGGTTTTCCCCCACATGACTGCCCTGGAAAACATCCGGGTTGCCTTGCAGGGATTTGAAGGTTCGTCATTCAGTTTCTGGAAGTCCGGAGCATCCCTGAACCGACTCAATGAGCGCTGCATGGAATTGCTGGACTCTGTGGGTCTCACCGAATACGCCAATACGACAACCGTGGAATTGGCCTACGGGCGCAAACGGGCGCTGGAGCTGGCGACGACGCTGGCTATGGAGCCAAAGTTGCTCTTGCTGGATGAGCCGACTCAGGGCATGGGTGCAGAAGACGTAGACAGGGTGGTTGAGTTGGTGCGCAAGGCCGCCGACGGCCGGACGGTATTGATGGTTGAGCATAACCTGAGCGTCGTCAGCAAACTGTGTGACCGGATTACGGTTCTGGCGCAGGGCTCCGTCCTTACGGAAGGTGATTATGAAACAGTTTCGGCTGACCCCCGTGTCCGCGAGGTGTATATGGGAACTGGCTCCAGTGGTGAACGCGGAGCTGTCGAAGAGGGGGCAGCCAAATGAGCGTGAATGCGACGAAGCAGTATGAGCAGCTGCGCATTTCCGGGCTGCACGCATATTACGGCGAATCCCACATTTTGCATGGCATGGATCTGGTTGTTAACCGGGGCGAGCTGGTCACGCTGCTCGGTCGCAACGGCGCAGGGCGCAGTACTACCCTCAAGGCGATCATGAACATGGTGGGCCGCCGCACTGGCTCTATCATGATAAACGGCGAGGAGACCATGTCTTGCGCCCCGCATAACATTGCGAGGTTGGGTGTCGGGTATTGTCCCGAGCATCGGGGTATTTTCGCGTCACTCAGCGTCCATGAAAACCTCACACTACCGCCGGTGGTGCGAAGTGGAGGCATGAGCCTGGAGGAAATCTACTCCATGTTTCCGAATCTCTATGAACGTCGCTTCAGTCAGGGCACCAAGCTCTCTGGTGGCGAGCAACAAATGCTGGCCCTCGCCCGAATTCTGCGCACCGGAGCCAATATGCTGCTGTTGGATGAGATTACTGAGGGCCTGGCACCGGTTATCGTGGAGAAACTGGGACATGTGTTGGTCGATCTCAAGAAAAAGGGACTGACCATCGTACTGGTAGAACAGAACTTCCACTTCGCAGCGCCTCTGGCTGATCGGCATTACGTCGTTGAGCATGGGCTGATTGTGGAAGAGGTCAGTGCCGATGAGCTGAGTGCCAAGCAATCAGTGCTGGATGGCTATTTGGGGGTGTGATCCCGGATAAGTAAAAGAGAAACAAGAGCAACAATAAACCTGAACCAACGCAACACAGTAGCGGAGATATAACAATGACAATGATGAAAAAGCTTCTGACTTCAGCAATTGCCTCAGCCATGATGGCCGGTGGTGCCCAAGCCGCAATTTCAAACGATACCGTCAAGATCGGTTATCTGGCGGATATGTCCGGCACCTACCGGGATCTCGCGGGACCAAACGGCCAGAAAGCGCTGGAAATGGCTATTGCCGACTTTGGCGGAAACGTGAACGGCAAGAAGATCGAGGTCGTCAGTGCTGATGACCGCAACAGCCCGGATACGTCCTCCAGCACCGTTCGCCGTTGGGTAGAAAACGAAAACGTAGACATGGTTGCGGGCATGGTTGCCTCGTCTGTGTCCATCGCAGTAAGCAAGATCCTGGAAGAGAATGACCGGCTCGGTATTATCTCTGGTTCCGCCGCCTCCAGCATCACCAACGAACATTGCACACCGAACCACATTCACTATGTGTATGACACCTACCCACTGGCTAACGGTACTGCCAGCGCAGTAGTAAAAGAGGGTGGGAAAACCTGGTATATGCTGACGGCTGATTACGCCTTTGGTCACTCTCTGGAGAGTGATGTCAAAAACGTGGTCGAGGCCAACGGCGGGGAAATCATTGGTGCCGTGCGGCATCCATTCCCGACGCAGGATTTCTCCTCGTTTATCCTTCAGGCTCAAGCCTCTGGCGCTGACGTGATTGGCCTGGCAAACGCAGGTGCAGACACCACCAATGCAATCACCACCGCCAGTGAGTTCGGGGTAACCCAGTCTGGCCAGACCCTTGCCGCGTTGTTGCTGTTCCTGACCGACGTTCATGCACTGGGTGCTCAAACCGCTCAAGGTATCCAGCTGACTACTGGTTGGTACTGGGATATGAACGAGGAGACCCGTGAATGGTCGGATCGCTTCATGAAAGAAACTGGCGTTCGGCCGACAATGGTTCACGCGGGTATCTACTCTAGCGCCACGCAATACCTTAATGCGGTTGCCGCCACCGGCTCTGACGACGCGCAGACTGTTCGCAAGCAGATGATGGACACACCCATCAACGATATGTTTGCGAAAAACGGCAAGATTCGTGTTGACGGCCGTATGGTGCACGACATGTATCTGGCAGAAGTGAAGACGCCGGCTGAGTCCAAGAATGAATGGGATCTTTACAAGATTCTGCGGACTATCCCGGCTGACGAGGCATACCGCCCGCTGTCCGAGAGCAAGTGCAAGCTGGTTAATAACTAAAACGAGCGGCCTTCGTGGCGCATTCTGCAAAATTGCGGGGTGCGCCCGGAAAGCTGACTGGACAACAAGCCAAATACCAACCTCTGTGCTGCCCCTGGAGTTAGCCCAATGTCCATGATTTTCGGCGTTCCTCTAGCTGTGCTTTTTGGCCAGCTTCTGATCGGAATCATAAACGGCGCCTTTTACGCCCTGCTGAGCCTTGGGCTCGCCGTCATCTTCGGCCTGCTGAAGATCATCAATTTCGCCCATGGTGCCATGTATATGCTTGGCGCTATGGTCACTGTTCTGATGTTTGACGCCTTAGGAGTCAACTACTGGGTGGCGCTTTTCCTGGCACCTTTGCTGGTAGGAACCTTTGGTGTTCTGATTGAATATTTTCTGTTGCGCCGTATAGCGGGCCAGGATCATATCTATAGCCTGCTCCTCACGTTCGGTGTTGCTCTGATCATCCAGGGCGTGCTGATCAACTGGTTCGGTGTATCGGGCCTGCGCTACACCATGCCGGACATGTTCAAGGGCGGCGTTAACCTCGGCTTTATGTTCATGCCGTACTACCGCGCCTGGGTTATCGTGGCGGCGCTGTTGGTGTGCTTTGGCACCTGGTTTGTCATTGAAAAAACCAAGCTGGGCTCTTATCTGCGCGCTGGCACCGAAGACTCTGAGCTGATGCAGGGGTTCGGCATCAATGTGCCGCTGTTGATCAGCCTCACATACGGCTTTGGTGTGGCGCTCGCAGCGTTTGCCGGTGTTCTGGCCGCGCCAATCTATTCAGTAACGCCGGTTATGGGTTCCAGTACGCTGATTGTTGTGTTCGCGGTGGTCGTCATCGGTGGGATGGGGTCGATTGGTGGTGCCATCATTACAGGCATCCTGATGGGCGTTATCGAGGGCCTGACGAAAACCTTCTATCCGCCAGCATCCTCAGCGGTCATCTTCCTGGTCATGGTTCTGGTTCTTATGTTCCGGCCCAGTGGCTTGTTCGGTAAGGAGGCATAAACATGAACCAGCCACAAAATACTGCCGACATTCACAAGGTTATTGTAGAGCAGCAAGCGGCTCAGGATCGCAAGAAGCTAATACTGAATGGTGTGTTGTTGCTCTTTCTGCTCGCGGCACCGTTCGTATTCTATCCGGTGTTCCTGATGAAGATTTTGTGCTTCGCGTTGTTCGCGGTGGCATTCAACCTTCTATTTGGCTTCACAGGGCTGCTTTCGTTTGGCCATGCCGCTTTCCTCGCTTCGGGAGGTTATACAACTGGCTACCTGCTCAGCAACTTTTCGGGGCTGCCTACGGAACTCGGTATTCTTGCAGGCACACTGGCCGCAACTATTCTGGGCTTGGGGTTTGCGCTGCTGTCTATCCGCCGGCAAGGCATCTACTTTGCGATGGTGACTCTGGCGCTGGCTCAGTTGGTGTTTTTCTTCTTCGTTCAGTCCGAATTCACTGGCGGTGAGGACGGCATGCACGGCATTCCCAGAGGTCAGCTGTTCGGTCTGATTAACCTCGAAGACAACATGAACATGTACTATTTCGTTTTGGCGGTGTTCATTGCCTGTTATGTGCTGGTGCAGCGGATCGTCAGCAGCCCTTACGGGCAGGTCCTGAAAGCTATTAAACAGAACGAGCCCCGTGCAGTGTCTCTGGGTTATAACGTCGATCGTTACAAGGTTCTGGCGTTTGTCATCTCTGCTGCCCTGGCGGGAGTGGCAGGCTCCATGAAGTCTGTAGTGTTTCAGCTGGCGTCACTGAACGACGCGCATTGGCACATGTCCGGCGAAGTCATTCTTATGACCCTGGTCGGAGGCATGGGCACTCTGCTTGGCCCGGTTGTGGGTGCAACCTTCGTGGTCAACATTGAGTATCACCTCTCCCAAGGCCCGCTCAGGGATTGGGTAGATCCGATTCTCGGTGGCGTGTTTGTTATCACGGTGCTGGCATTCCGCAGCGGTATTGTGGGTGAGATCCAGAAGTTCGTTCGGAAGAATATGGGGTAGTGACAGAAACCCGGGATGGGAAAGCCGAGAAAGAGTGGCATAAGCGCACTAATTAATTCTCATCTTTGTACCTTACCCCAGGCCGATGGCGTTCTCTGTGCCATCGGCCTTCCACCAGTTGGGCCGCAAGTTATGAGTATGAAGCGACGCCCCATATTACAAGCACCACGAGGGTGATCACGATGGCAGCCGATATTTTGTGACGTTCAAAAATAGCTTGGGCGCGATTGCCTGCAACGAGAACAAGCAGCCCCAGACCATAGTATCTCAGTGCCCGGGACAAAGCAGACGCGAGCATAAATAGAAAAAAGGAATAGCTGGTGGCGCCAGCTGCAAGCATGGCAATCTGAAACGGAATCGGAATAATCCCTACGCTTAGGATGAACCAGAACCCATCCTCCTCCATCCGCATGCGCACATGCTCGAATTGTTCGGGTGTAGAAATCATCCCGACGAGCTGTTGCCCGACGGCATCAAACACGTAATAGCCGACAAAATAGCCCACAGTGGCGCCTGCCAGGCAGCCGAGCAGAGCTATAGTGCCAAGCAGAAATATCTGATTGCGGCGGGCCTGCATCAGTGGAATGAGGATCGCTTCCAAGGGGATGGGTATGAGAATGGATTCGAGGAAAGAGGCAATGCCTAACCCCCAGAAAGCATGGCGGGAGTAGATCAGCTGAATGACCCTTTTCTTGATGCGGGCTCCTCCCCGGGAAGGGCTTGAGCTTGCGTCTTCCATCATCTCTCCTGAAACAAGTAGCCATGCAGGCATTGGTTAGTGCCGGTGCGCCAGGACGTTAAGCCTTTATGCGTTGATTCGTCGATATGCGGCTTCCAGAAAACTGTAAATACCGAAGGCAAACAAACCTAAGGCAGTGATACCGAGAAGCCAGTTACCATAAGGGCTGGTTGCCAACGCGTTCAAGGCTTCGCCCATGCCAGCAATGTCTCCGGAGCGGGCTTTAAGAGCCGACTGAATCAGGAACCAGCCAATCATCAACCAGATGATCCCCCGGGCAATTAATCCAAACTGGCACAGAGGGCTGGCCCAGCTCTTTTGACCCGGTGGAATGTCCATGTGTTTTTCGAAACCCGCTGTGTAACCCTTAACGATGTGGGCCACCCCGGCGCCAATGACCGCCAAGCCTACCAGTCCCAGCGCAATCTGGCCCGGAGTGGAGGCTATAAGACCTTGTGCGGAGCCTGAGCCGCTGTTCGAAGTGCCGCCGGAAGCTCCCAGCAACGTGGTGGTATAGAAGGCCAGTAATGCGTGAGTAATGGCACTGGCAAGAAGCCCTCCGCGCACCGCCAAGCCTTTGACAGATGTGCCGTGTTGGTCTGTGTCTTTAATCGCCTGAATCAATCGCCAACTCACATAACCCAGCAGGCCAACTACAAGCACCACTAGCATCGTCTGGCCGAGCGGTTGCTGCATCAACTTTTGAATAGCACCACGACTATCCACCGTGCTGCCTCCCATACCGATGGCAGACATTATTGCCAGCCCACCGATCATCACATAGATCAGCCCGCGAGCCCCGTACCCCAGGCGGGCAAACCATTTCATTTTGTGCTCGTTCGTGGGTTTACTCATGATGTCGCCTTATTCGTGTAGAAGCTGTTGTCAACCGCGGGGTATTTTTCGCTGCCGCCAATCGGACCATCTTTTCTAATATCGAGCATCAGGGCAAGAACCGCAAAATGGTTATTTGCCCTAGACTAGTGGCAGATTTTCTCAGTATCCATGATTCTGTGCTCCATTGTGCGGGATTGTTTGATCAGTGCAATTCCAATACATCAGAATATTGATTTAAAAATTTCGAGTATGAGTAGATTGCAAGTAGCGGTTTTGGGCGTAATCCGGAAGTTTGTAAGGAAAACCTGAGATGGTGAAAAAAACCGGGTGGGGAAGTCGGTGGTATTCGGGGTGATCCGGCACCTTTCTGGGAGCTTAAATATTTATAACCAAGTAGAATATTAAATAATTATCAATAATTTAGATGTATTTTTTGAAGCTTGACACAAAAAAATTGCCTCTCTATTGTTGCTGACACTCAGCCTGTATGTCAGGTTTAAGGAGACTTAACGCGGTGATAAAAGAATTCGGCGTTATGTCCGATTAAAATCAGCTCCAATCCATCAAAAGCCTGGGCTCCGAATTCTGAAGTAAAGGATCGAGTTGACCTGAGACCCAGTCGAAAAGGGAGGAACTACTGATGTTATATTGGGCCTTAGTGTGTTTGGTAATAGCCATTGTAGCGGGTGTGCTTGGTTTTGGTGGTATCGCCGGTACCGCAGCAGGCATTGCCAAAGTTTTGTTCTTTATTTTCATCGTATTGCTTGTTGTTTCTTTGGTAATGAACGCAATGAAAGGTCGCGGGCCATAAGCCTGAGTGGAGTTCGATCCCAGCAGTGTTTTTTTAATTTCACGACAGCAAAATTGTTACGCTGATTCGAAACGAGAGGAAAGTGTTATGAATAACGATATTATGGAAGGCAACTGGAAGCAGCTTAAAGGCAAAGTGCGTGAGAACTGGGGCAAGTTGACCGATGATGAGGTCGATGAGATCGCAGGCAAGAAAGAGAACTTTGTCGGCAAGATTCAAGAAAAGTATGGTATGAAGAGAGATGAAGCGGAGAAAGAGTGGGATAAACTCTCGAAGTAATCATTGTCTCTGACTTTCACTACGGCCGGTGGCGTATCAAATGTCATCGGCCGTAGTTCGTTATGCCTGTCTTTTCCAATTATTATTTCCACCATTAAGACAAGATATAAATTTAACTATCAATATATAAATCGCAATCCTTAATCGGACGCCTTTGCTCGTCCACCCGTACCCGATACCTGGATACGAACTCCTCGCCGGATAAGGGCTTACAAAAAAATGAAGATTTGTACCTGTCGGCAGCCTCGGGAACACACATACTCGAGAGTAGCGGTTGTTTCGATGCTTTCGGCTATATGGTGATCCCCAAGAACCTGAGTCGTGAAAGTGCGAAAATTGCGTAGTCGAGGTCAGACATTGCTGCAGTTTCGGTAAGTTCCAGTTGCAGCAATGTTAGCTCAACAGAATGTTCATGGATGAGCTGCTCGAAGCGATCAACGAAGTTCCTGTCACGAAACTCACGGCTGAGATAATCAACCGTGTTGATCCGCCCTTGGCATTGACTCAGATCTGGGAAAGCACCTCAATGATGCGTGCGCAGAATGCGTCCAGATCCTGCGGGGTCCGGCTCGTAATCAGCCCGTCGTGATAGCACACCTCTTCATCCACCCATTTGCCACCGGCGTTTTGAATGTCCGTTTTCAAGCTGGGAAATGAAGTCAGAGTTCTGTCTTTTATTACGCCAGCCTCGACGAGTAACCAAGGGGCGTGGCAGATTGCGGCGACTGGTTTGTTGCTGTTGAAAAAATGTTTTACGAAAGAAACTGCATCCCCGTTCTGTCGTAATGTGTCTGGATTTGCAACGCCGCCAGGCAAAACCAGTGCGTCGTAATCATTAGCATTCACTTCGCTTACTACTTTATCTACGGGAAAATTGTGCGCTTTGTCGAGGTGGTGAAACGCTTTGATTTCCCCTTGTTCCAACGATATGAGGTGAAGAGTGGCTCCGGCGCCTTGCAAGTCCTTCCAGGGACGTGTTAGCTCGATTTGTTCAACGCCGTCGGTCGCCAGAAAGGCGATTTTTTTATCATTCAGTGGTGCGTCCATAGGAGAGTCATCCTCTGATGTTCGGGGAATTGAGTTCGATACTAAACAATAGATTTATAACATCGGCCGGACCAAGTTCAAAATCAAGTAAGGTTACGAAAATCTAAGTAGATTATCGCCGATTACGATCGAATGCCCAGGCAACCAACATGGCATTCTGAAACCGAATTTGGATAGCCCCCCATCCCCAGACGGCTGGCCAGCATTGACTCTGCGCTTAGCCAGACTAAGTCAAGTTTATTGAGGCAAGGGCCAGCAGGTGGCAATCAATATTTTGTGGAAGCGAAACCCAGCGACGTGATTCGTCGACGCCAACCGCTTCTGCATCATTACTGGAGCGTCACTTGGTCCGCGCAGTCGCCTTTGTTAGGTTAGAAGGTGTGACATGGACTGCCTAATCAGTGAATTTGGCCATTGATCACTTTTACTTGGAAAAGCGCCCGCAATGCAACTTCGCTTCGGGCGATCGCAAGAGTAACGTTATAAAGGAGTACGACAATGCGAAAATCTATCATACGCGCAATGGGTGCCTCGCTGCTCGCAGGTGGGGTGGCTATGAGTCTTTCAGCGGTTGCGGCAGAGGGGCTGTATACCATGGATGAGCTGAAGGATGCAGATGTTTTTGACAGTACAGGCGAAGAGATCGGTGAAGTCGAAGATATTTTGATGAGTAACGATATGTCGGTACATTCGTTGGTTATCGAGACTGGGGAAATACTCGGTTTAGGCGGCAATGAGGTCGTTGCGGAACGCGGCACTTTTACCGTCGTGAGGGCCTCCGACAAAGGCGACTTCGATGACGTCGAGTATGAAGTCCACATGGAAATGACTCAGGACGAGTTGAAAAAATTGCCGGAGTACGACGAGGATTGGTGGAACCAGACGAGCCAGAGTTTGCAAAAGGCTTGGGAAAATACCAAAGAAGTCAGTGAGAGTGCTTGGGAGAACACAAAACAAGCTACTTCTTCAGCCTGGTATAACGTCAAACAAGGCGTTGAGGAGATGGGTGACGAAGTCGAGCAAGCGACTGAGTAAGCCACTCCGCCGGGAAGCGCCCAGCGAGGCGCTTCCCGCACCTTTCCTCTTACCTCTCCCCACATTCCGATTTCAAACTCGTAATCGGCTCAGCGTATGCACGACCGGCAAATGCTATCCAAGCTTGTATCATATGACTCGGCTTACTAGAGTAAAGTAGGGTTTGCTTTCTCAGGAAGGGCGCTGAGGGCAGACCTGTAAAATCCTGAATGTGATTTTCATTTTCAAATCATGGGGGATGATATGAACGACGTAAGCTCTGATGGTACTTATCAGTGTGCCCAAGAAGGTTGCACCTGCAAAGTTGCGGATGACGAGACACATTTCAAGACTGTGACGGGAATATTCTGCTCAAAAGAGTGTTCGGAAGGTAAAGGTTGTCAACATTCCGGCTGCAATTGCGCATCAAACAGTTAAGTGAATTCAGATCGAGAGGTTGCGGCAAGCCCTCGACCTCTCGATCCGGTTTACAAAGCGGTTCTTTTCTGTTTGAAGCGTGTCGGCCTCCGCATTCGATCGGTGAGGATGCTGGTCACGGGTCAGCCGGAATTACTTTTGAATAATGGTCGCTTTATTATGCCCGCCCTTCGGCGATCAAGAGTAACCGAGAACGAAGTGCGTGCTGCAGCCCGAGCGGCCGGTGTAGCCGATATGGCGACGATCGACGCTATCGTGCTCGAAACGGATGGCTCATTCAGCGTCATCCAGAGTAAGTCAAAGCCAGAGAATTCGAGTCTTGTCGGTGTGAAAGGATTCTCGCCAACGAAGAGTGGCTGAATGGTCAATGATAACCCCGGTGAACCGTGCTGCAAGCAAAGCCAGTTCTCCCTGGCCCCCGTTAAAAGGGCCAAGGAGGTAGTGTTGCCGTCTACGCGGGCATGTCATTTGCCACGCTATCACGGGACCAGACCCGGTGCTGCCCAAGCGCATCTTTGAAGCGATCGAACACATCATCGATGTTCTCGCCCAGCAATATGCCTTGATCTTCCGGCACGTTAGCTGCGTAAAGTAATTCTTTGCCTTCGCCGAGAAGTACGATGACTTTCAAATGCTTGTAGGCTTCTTGCAGATAGTAACGACCCTGGCCAGAGTTCGCTAGCTCCGCTACGCTGTCCTTGCCGCCTGGAACAATAACTGCATCCATGGTTACCGAAGGCAAACCATTAAGCATCGCATCGCTTTCGACGTTGCTCCCGTCCGCTCCTTTGATAGGTGCCATTGATGGCGCAATCACCATTGCAGTAGCGCCTTCTTCCTCCAGTTTCTGTCGTAGCTTGTTTACCTGGTCAGAATTGACACCGTTAGCCGCAAGAATCGCGATCTTTCGATGCTTGATATTACCTGGCAGCCGCGCCATCAGACTAAGGGCCGGGGATTTGTCCAGCGAACTCGTGCCCAGTTCATCCGCGGAAGCTGTGGGCGCTGAGGGCGCATCGATACCATGTATTTTTCCCACTGCCTGGGCCAATTCAATTGAAATGTTGGGTAAGATTTCGGTGATAACTCTTTCGCGGATGTGGGGCCGTTGTACTTTAGACAGCTCAAATGCATAGGCCTGGATTATATGGGCCTGTTCGACTTCGGTCTGGCTGTTCCAGAACAACCGAGCCTGGGAATAATGATCGCCGAACGAGTCACTTCGGGCCCGCACCTTATTCGCGTCAACTCGTTCATGGTGGCTTTCAAAACCGCCGTTCTCTGGGCCAGCCGGGGTTTCTTTTGGCCACCCGCCGTCAATAGAATTGGGCTCGTAGGAGGCTTGGCCGGTATTGATGGTTTGCCTATGCACGCTGTCACGTTGGTTATTATGGTACGGGCACACCGGACGGTTGATGGGGATCTCATGGAAGTTGGGTCCACCAAGCCGCAACATCTGGGTATCGAGATAGGAGAAAAGGCGCCCCTGCAACAGCGGATCGTTGGAGAAATCGATCCCGGGAACAATGTGTCCGGGGCTGAATGCCACCTGCTCAGTTTCGGCAAAATAGTTGTCCGGGTTGCGGTTCAGAACCATTTTTCCGATAGGCGTGACAGGCACCAGCTCCTCCGGAATGAGTTTGGTCGGATCCAGAATATCGAAATCGAATGAATGCTCATCCTCTTCTTCGATCACCTGGATGCCCAATTCCCACTCTATAAAGTCACCATTACTAATATCTTCCCACATGCCCCGACGATTGAAATCCGGATCACGACCCCAGAGTTTCTGTGCTTCGTCCCAGATCAGCGAACATGTACCCGCCAGGGGTTTCCAATGGAATTTAACAAAGCGGGATTTCTCCTCTTTGTCGATCAGCCGAAAAGTGTGTACGCCGAACCCTTCCATAGAGCGGAAGTGCCGAGGAAAGGCTCGGTCAGACATGGTCCAGAGAACTGCATGCGTCGCCTCTGGCATCAGGGAAACGAAATCCCATAGAGTATCGTGAGCTGACTGTCCTTGGGGGATTTCGTTGTGAGGTTCTGGTTTTACGGCGTGAACAAAATCTGGAAACTTGTTCGCATCTTGAATAAAGAATACGGGGATATTGTTGCCGACCAGATCCCAATTACCTTCATCTGTATAGAATTTTACCGCGAAGCCGCGCACATCCCGAACGGTATCGTTCGAGCCCCGGGAGCCTTGCACGGTGGAAATGCGAGTAAAGACTGGTGTTCTTTTATCAGGGTCCTGAAATAGGCCCGCTTTGGAAAACTGTGCTGCGTTCTCATAAGGCTGGAAATAACCGTGTGCGGCAGCGCCACGAGCGTGAACGATACGCTCGGGAATTCGCTCGTTATCAAAATGGTTCATTTTCTCCCGGAAAATGAAATCTTCAAGGAGGGTGGGGCCACGTTCGCCTGCTTTGAGAGAGTTGTGGTTATCGGCGATACGAACACCTTGGTTTGTACGCAGATCGTGTCCTTCCGCATTGGAGCGTACTGTTTCCAGTTGTTCGTTCTTGCTATGTTCGTTGGTTTTTCCGGTGTCGTTTGCTGGTCCTGAATTGCTTTCAGTATGCGGATTTTTAGCCATTTCAGCACTCCTTTTAGAAATGCCGGCAACTTCAAAATACCGACTCTGGCGTTTTTACTTCTAATATTTTTCTATAAAGTACGGAGCTGTTGATTTCCGTAATACTCCGCTCTGTAGATTGAGATATATCCATTCAAAAAGCTATGAATAATCGGAAGATTTCAAAGCTTATGGCATAAAAAAGTGCGAAGTAAAGCGCAAGAGCTTACGAAATTTTAAAAAAACCAAAGTTTTGTAGGCGAAAATAGCTTATATACTCGCGTGGAAGTCTTCCGCATTGCTGGTATACAGCCTACATTTGGGTGCAGCGCTATGGTATCGCTATCCTTCATGTGGATCATCACGTTGCTAAAAGTGTTGAAATACTACTAGACTTGGAATCACGCCAATTTGTCGGTTAATCGGTATGGTTATTAGAATCCTAAATGGTTTGCAGGTCCTGGGGAGCTTTCTTGACTACGCAAAAGAAGAAAGAGGCAGCAGGCTTAATGTGAATGCTAATAGGGGGAGATAAGAGCATGTCTGAGCATGATGGAGCGGTTCTGGGAGAAAACTACTCCCATAAAATCAGCGCGGAGTTCGATAGTCAGGTGGCTGCAGAACGTAGCGCAGAGGCGCTGGAAAGTTTAGGAATACCCCTTGCACAGATCCGGATCATTCAGCCAAATGATCCTGGTATGGGTTCGAAGCTGGAGCCCGAAGCTCAGGGCATCGCCCGCTCCATGGTCAAAGCGCACGTGCGGTTTGGGTTAATAGGCTTGGTGGTTGGTTTGGCTGTTGCAGGGCTGTTGGTCTCAGTCGGCCCGGCTCTGACTCGTTCAAGTCCCTTGATGACGTTTATCGCTTTTGGCTTCTTTTTCCCGGTGCTTGCTCTTTTGTTCGCTGGTGCGGTATCTCTGCGGCCAGACCATGATCTCGTCATCGAGAAGGCGCGTATGGCAAAAGATGAGGGCCGCTGGACGGTGGTTGCGCATTGCGACAGTTTGGAGCAGCAGACATTGGCAAAAACAGCAATGGATAACAGCGTTCAAACTTTATAACGATATTTGAGATAAATTGTAACGGCGCTCTTCCGTTGTATGGAAGGGCGCCGTTAAGTGGTTATCTATGGTGAAGCGTCTCGGCAAACATCGTCGAGATGTGGAACAAGAACTGGTAGCCCTTGTGCCAGATTCAAAGCTATGCGCTTCCTAAGTTCGGTTTCAATATGCGCAAAACCCGCAGGTGTATCGTTTTTGGAGTCATACATCTTCCGAGCGAGTGTTCCTGGAGCGAGAGCGCCCTGGATCTGGTTTGCTCGTGATTTTAAATACCGTAAGTTAGTTTACTATAATCAACTTATTGATAAGAAAAATAAAAATGGTCGATATCTGACATCGCAGGAAGCGTATCGGAAAGCATTGTAATTTTTGAAACCTTCTCATAGCTGCCGGAAGGAAAAACCGCCCACGCCATCCTTCAATATATTTCATTTCGCTATTATTAATATGATGTAATTTTATCTGTTAGGTTAATCTTACGAATTTGCGTCTGTGTGATTAAATTTATTTAAAATTAAACGATGCCGGCTTGAGTGCTATTTTCAATAGTATTAGCCTTATCTATATGTAGATAGCTCGATATTTTTTTGGGCTTTTAGCCGTTATTTGGATTTTAATTTATATCAACTTGTGTGAGGTATAGGCATGGTGCAAAAATCTGATCCGTTTCCCTCCCGCCTGAAGCAGCCGAAAGATCCATTCCTTCGGTCTGACCCTGTAGTTCACTCGCGAAACCAGCATCGTTGGGACGGGCCTCTTGATGAGGTTTCGCTTTCTCGCTATGAACGGGATGGTTTTCTCTGGTTTGAAGGCTTTTTCAATCAGGAGCGAATGCTGCCTTTTTTTGATGAGCTCGTAGAAATGGCGAAGGATGAAAAGCTTAATAAGTCCGAGAAAGTTATTCATGATCCGAATAGCGGGGAGTTACGGTCAGTTTTCGGAATGCACGAGCTATCCGACAGTTTCAGTCGTTTAACCCGGGATCCGCGGATACTTGGAATGGTGCGCCAATTGCTGGGTAGCGAGGTCTATATCCATCAGTCTAGGATTAACGACAAATTCGGGTTTGAAGGCAGTGGTTTCGACTGGCACTCGGATTTTGAAACTTGGCATGCTGAAGATGGTATGCCCCGGATGCGGGCAGTCAGCGCCTCGCTCATGCTCACGGATAATAACGAATTCAACGGACCACTGATGTTGATTCCGGGCTCGCATCATTACTTTGTGCCCTGTCTTGGCGAAACCCCTGAACTCAACTGGCGGGACTCGCTCAAGGCGCAGCGGGTTGGTGTTCCTGATCGTGATAGTTTAGCCAGATTGGCGGAACGTGGTGGTATCGAAGCGCCAAAAGGGCCTGCCGGATCCTTACTTCTGTTCGAATGTAATACCTTGCACGCCTCCAACAAGAACATGTCGCCTTGGCCACGCTCGAATCTCTTTTTCGTTTATAACAGTGTCGAGAACAAAATAGGAAAGCCTTTTGCTGCGAAGCGTGAAAGGCCAGAGCATCTCGCGGCTCGGGAAAATTGCACGCCCTTGACCATGCACGATGATTTCCCCGAACTTGCTCACCAAGGAGTACCACCTCTCAAGACGTAGAGGGTAGCGAGTTCAAAATCCAATGGAGGGCTGGAATCGTGTATGAGTGGATAGCTGAACATCAACAAGTGCTTTCTGTCGTTGCCAGTCTTGGCTCAGTGATTATATGGCTAGTTTATGCGCAACTTCTTTACCTTGGATTTCGGAGGCAACGTAGTCCCAGGCTAATTATTAACCGCGGACGTAATAAAGACATCAATGCGCTTTGTCTTATCAGCAATATGAGCGCAGAGTCGGTGTTTATTGAGTACATTATTGCAGAGCTCGAAACCTCGGAAGGCGCAATCACCATGGACATCACTGACTTCGAGCAGGAATACAATGAGGGCGACGAGGACGACCAGCAGCGTACCCGGTCATCAGAGAAACCGTTATCACTGAACGTAACAGAGAATACGAGGCAGGGGCCGATTGAACCCGGTGGGTTCATACATATCGGCACTTTCTGCGAACTGGTACAGCGTCTTGCCCGAGATGAGGGCATCCAGATGACTGGAGGTGTGCCGCAGGGTAAGCTTGAGTTCCACCGCCTCACTCTGCGACTTATCGGTATTTATGGGCCAGAGAATATGCCTGTTGGGGCCGAACGCAGCTTTGATTTGAAGGTTGGTGAGAGTTATTTCGGCCTCAGACCAGCGTCGTGGGATACAAAACAGTTGGCGTCAATGTGGCAGCGCCGAAAACTGCGTAAAACCGTCGAAAAACTGAACGCTACGAACTTCTCCTCCGCTTCGTCTTTCCGTCATGTTGATCGGGAAGAAGATGTTGATAATAGATCGGCCGCCGAAAAGGCCAGCAAGACTGGGGGTTAGGCTAGTCGGCCGCAGCTCAGAAATGATCCTGCCGGCTAGCAGATCCGGTCGCAACCTCGCGAGCATTTGCGTCTCGTCTATATCAAGGCAAACTCCACCGCCTGAGCTGCATGGATTTCTGTTGTATCGTATAGCGCAACCCGCGTATCGGACGACTGGATCAGCAAGCCGATCTCGGTGCATCCCAGAATAACGGCTTGAGCGCCACGTGTGGCCAGTGAATCTACAATCTCAAGATAGGCGGCTTTCGAGTCAGGGTTGATGATGCCCTGGCACAGTTCTTCGTAGATTATTCTGTGTACCGCGTTTCTTTCGCTGTCATCCGGAATAATCACGTTAATTCCCTGTTCCTCCAGGCGCTCACGATAGAAAGTTTGCTCCATGGTGAACCGGGTTCCAAGTAACCCTACGGATGTTATCCCGTCTTTTATGAGTGCATTGGCAGAGGCATCGGCGATGTGAAGCAGGGGGGTAGCGCATGCCTGCTCAATCTGTGGGGCGACTATATGCATGGTGTTAGTGCAAATCAGGAGAAAGTCGGCGCCACCGGCCTTCACGGATTGCGCCGCCGATATCAGTATTTTCGCAGTTTCGTCCCAGTCCCCCTTATGCTGGAGAGTCTCGATCTCGGCGAAATCTACACTGCAGAGAATGATCCTGGCCGAGTGCAGCCCGCCGAGTTGCTCCCGCACTTTCTGGTTGATCAGGCGGTAATAGGTCTGGGTCGATTCCCAGCTCATTCCGCCGATTAGTCCGATGGTTTTCATACAGTCCCAAATGCACAGAAGGCGTTTCAGTTTTCGGCGGCACCACAGTATGAGTGGCACCGGGATTACTGAACTTTATTAGCCTACAAACATCTTTTTCGCAAGCGGGAGGCCCTTGAAGCCACTGACGGCAACGGTTGTCAGCAGGCCGCCGAGCATGGCGCCCACTACGCCACAGGTCATGATGTCCTGGCCAGTAAGGTACAAGCCGGGGATTCGGGTTTTCGGTTTAAGCCAGTCCAGTTCGAAGCGGTCAGGGGTGTGATTCAGACCGTAGATTTCCCCCTTGCTGTAGCGGCAGAAGTAGTCAGTGGAGAGGGGCGTGGATAGCTCGTAGTAATCCACTTTGCCTTCCAGATGCGGGAATTTCTCATACAGTTTCGTAAGCAGGCGCTGGGCGTACTCTTCTTTCCTGGCTTCGTATTCGTCACCACGCTTGCCCCAGGTTTTGTCGGACCACTCTTCGTACCATTCAAACGGGCCGGGTGCCACGATCTCGATGGTTGCACGACCAGGGTAGCGTTCGGAAAAGCTGGGGTCTTTGGCAGAAGGGAAGGAAATATAGGTCATCGGTATGTCATTGGCCTCCGGATCGGCCAGGAAGTCCTGCATTTGTTTTTCGTAATTCGGGCCGGGGTAAATCCAGTAGTTGGTTTTCGGCAGGCCAAGATTTTCGGCGGTATCCTGCAAGCCGATGTACAGGCAGTTGCTCGCCATGGAGCGCTGAACGGTGGTTAGCTTGTCCTGGTAGTAGTCCCAGTTGGGGGCGTCTTTTGGCAACAGTTTGTTGAAGGTGTTAAACACGCCGGCGTTGCTGATGACCAGTGGCGAACGTATCTCGGCGCCGTCGGACATGCGAACGCCCACGGCTTTGCCTTTCTCGATCAGAATGCCGGTTACGTCAGCGTAGGTGAAAACTTCACCACCGCTTTGCTGAACCACCGGGATGATGGTCTTCGCCATCTCAGAAGCACCGCCGACAGGGTAGTAGCCACCGTGCAGGTAATGGCGTGCAATCAGCGAGTGGATGATGAAGCTGGATTCTGCCGGTGGCAGGCCGTTGTCGCCCCATTGGCCGGTTAGTACGGCGATCAGTTCCTGGTTGCTGGTAAGGCCTTCCAGCACCTCGCGAGTAGGCTTGTTGAGAAACTCCGGAGCCCGGCGTTTGGTTAGCATGCTCAGCGGCCCGGCCGCCATATCTGGCAGGACTTTACCCAGAACAAGGGCCGGCATGGCCTTGGATACCTTGCGCAGATAACCCAGGTAGGTGTCGATGGCCTTTTCCTCTTCCGGGAACTTACTGACCAGTTCAGCACGGAATTCATCGGGGCCTGCAACCAGGTCCACGTGTTCATCACCGAGGAAAATGCGGTCGTAATGCGCATCCAGTGGCGCCCATTTCAACTGACCGTCAGTGATGTGGTCGAACAGCCGTTTGCCGAGGGTGTGGTCTGCGCCCATGTCGCCGATATAGTGCACGCCCACATCCCACTCGTAGCCGTTACGGTCGTAGCTGTGGGTGAAACCACCGGCGGTATAGTGCTGCTCAAGCACGAGAACCTTTTTGCCCAGTTTGCTCATGCAGGCCGCGGCAGTCAGGCCGCCAATGCCGGAGCCGATGATAATGGCATCGTAGGGGCCGTTCAGGCGGTTTTCACGGTAGCGTTTGCCTACACGGATAGTACTGGGTTTGGGGCTGCTCATGGGGTCAAGTCCTGTTGTGATTGTTGTTGCGCGTCAGACTGGGAGCCTTCCAGCAGCAAGCTGAGTACGCTCTCGGTCAACATGGGTTCGGCGTTTCCACCCGGCAAATGGCCATCGATTGTGAGCTGTGACAGCCCGTGCACGAGTGACCAGGCAGCGGCTGTTATCAACGAAACGGGAGAGGGTTTCAGGTAGCCAAGCTCGCGGGCATTGGCCACGGTGTTTTCCAGTACCTTAAACGCTCCTTTGCGGGCTGCATCAAGTCGCGGATGTACGCTCATGGGTAGAACGCGGCCGCCGAACATCAGGCGGTAAAGATTGGGTTCTTCCTGTGCGAAATCTACGTACACCAGCCCTATCTCGATCAGGGCTTTGCGCGGCATCTGTTGGTCTACGGCGCGCAGGCGGTCAGTCAGAGCCTCAAACCCACCGATGGCCAGCTCAGCCAGCAAGGTGTCGCGATCTGAAAAATGCCGGTATAGCGCCGGCGCACTGACGCCGAGCTGCTTGGCGAGGGCGCGCAGGCTTATGGCGGCATCTCCGTGTTCGCGCAGAGTCTCCAGAGCCAGATGGTGTGTTTGCTTTGGCAAGTCGCCATGGTGGTACGCGAATTTTAACGAAGGTGTGTTACTTGGCATAAGTTAACATCGATAACATTGTTGCTGGTGATAACATCACGACAGTGATCGGTTTGTCAAATGGATTTTTGGAAGCTGACCCCAAACTAATGCAAGCCGCATTGATTCAGCATCACTGTCGTGAGGTTGGTTCGGGCTTTTGTATGGAGCGGGGAGGATCGACGTGGCGCCAGGAAGAGAGCGTAACGGAGTTTCTTTGCGCCTATGGCGCACCCATCATGCGCTACCTGAAGCGCAAGGAGGGTAGCACCCGGACCGGCGACAGCATCATAGGAATTGTATTGCCGCCACCGGTGGGGGCTTATTGATTAAGGTAAACGGGATTTGTTAGTGTAATCATCGCTGTAGCACGGAGTCACCCCGCACACATCAATGACTGCGCCGTCGCTCCGCATGAAGGCAGATTTTTGTTCCCGAGCCGCCACAGTGTTGCGCGGTGACTCGTGCGGGTCATTGCCGTAGTCGGTGTCGGGGCCGGTGTTGTTAGTCGGCGGCAAGGGGTTACCCTTGAATTTGCCTGGGCTGATTTCGAGCACATCACCTGAATCCCATATCATCAGAGCGTGGCCCGTGTGAGGGTACTGCTCGATCCGTTGGATGTTGAAGAGTGGGTTGCTGTCCGGGCTTTCCCCCAAGCGGGCGGTAGGTTCATGCACTGCAGCACCAACGGTACGCGCCAAGATTTCCGCACTCCACTGGGTCACTTGATAGTCGCCTAACGCCACGTGCAGCAGAATCTTTTTCTCAGTCGGAGTGTTGGGTAGGTGATTTCCCGCCAGATGGCTGAGATAGCCATTGTTCTCAGCCCTGTCCCACAGCATTTGCATGAGAGCGAAGTTCAGGGACTGGTCCAGGCCGCCCTGGTAGGCTTCATAGAGCACCGAACCAAAACGCTGATCAAATGGGCCGTAACGCCTCAGTAGCAGGCTGTAGTTACTCCCCGGGACGCCAAGCACACCGCGGTGGATATTGGGTGCAGTGGCAACCAGTGCGCCGCCAAGAATCCCGCCTTGGCTGTTGCCGTCATAGAACACCTCGGTTGGATCATAGACCAGAGTATCGCCTGGCCCGTGGCGGAAGTTGGAATTGCTGGCGAAGCCGTCAGGGTGGCGCATCAGTTCGGCCAGATACATGAAGTTCAATAGACCCTGCTGACTGCGATCCAGTTGTTTGGGCAGGTCACTCAGGTCAGCCAGAATTCGATGGATGTTGCCAGCGACTATGTCTTCCTGAGCCATGCCGATCCAGTCTGTGGCACAGAAGGCAATATTGTGCTCGCTTTGAAGGGCACGTACGTGCCCGCTGCCAAACTCGCCACCTTTGAGCTCATAGGCGCTCTGGCCGAACAGTCCATGCCCATAGAGCGCTGCCCGCGCCGGCTCAACCGGGCTGTTCGGGTCTGAAAAATCAGCCACCGCCATAGAGGGTATCTGGCAACGGAACCTGGCCTGCATTACGTCGTTGCCATTGAGTACTTCGGGTAGGGCGTCCGGGCCATCGTTGGAATAATTGAAGGTCGCACCCACCCCGCCACCTGGCTGGTTAAGGTAATTGGGCACTTCGAAGGTGCCGACAATGTTCCGGCTCAGACCACTGGCCGGATCTTCCAGAACATCGGTAACGGTGAACACCGGAGCCTGACCACCTAACCGACTGAATGCATCATCACGAATACTCAACAACCGCTCGGTAAGCGACTGTTGGCTGGCTATGGTGAAGTCCCAGGCCAGGGTCACCTCCTCACGGGAGATTCCGGCATCCTCAATAGTCTCGAATAGGTCATCCATTGTGTCACGGCGAGTCTCAAACGCCTCCTCACCAGTAGCAATGCCATCGCGATAGGCACGGAACAGCTCGTTAGGTTTCAGCAATTCGCCATCGGTATTCCTGGCGTTGCGGATAACCGCAATATAGCGTTCACCTTCGATAAAGTTTTTCGCAGGGCGAATAATCAGTGCCTGTTGTGCGAGGTCCGTGTTGTTTGCGTCCAGCTCTGCCCAGATCAACTGACGCTCCAGGGTCTGCGCATTGAACACCAGAATGGGTGCGTCTTCTTCGAGTGACTGCTCCAGATCAGTCAGCGGAGCCGCTCCGGTGGCTGCCAGATCAATGCCGGGCAGGTGCGCCAGTAACATCGAACCGGGCGAAAAGCCGTCGTTGCGATTCCACTGCTCAGGGTTTATCGGTGTGGGCTCCGTGGTTTTTACTGGAACGTACCGATTATCCGCTGGCGACGCGGGAAGATCGATCGGCGCAGCCACGGGCATTCCAGCAAGCTGAAAGTTGACTCGCAACCCGGTCGACGTCAATTCATCGTTCTGCGTGAAGAAATTGTTGGGAAAGGGATACATGCAGTGCCCTTGCACCGTATGGTCGCAATAGCTGGCGGAGGCTATATCAAAACCGGTTAAATCCGGGCTCGGGTCTTGTTGTCCGGGATTGCTGGACTGCGAATCGGAATCGGAATCGGAATCGGAGTCCAGGCAACCCTGCAAAATAAAGACGCTGCAGGCGAGCGCTAGAAAACTGCGTTGATAGTGCATGACGACTACCTCTTGTTTTTGTTGATAGTTTTTGGAACCCTCCAAAGCCTAATCAACGCCGGCCCTGAAAAACAGGCACAGTTCCGGCTAATCGCAGTCAAACAGTCTCGAAGATGCAGATGTGGCTTGGCTCAACCCGACGCCCCATAATGTGTCGGGTTGAGCTGCGTGCTTTATTGTTCCCCTGTGCCTAATTTGCTTTCAGTCCCATCTCTTCAATGGAAATTTCCCGCATCTTGAACTTCTGGATCTTGCCGGTAACCGTCATCGGGAACTCATCCACGAATTTGTAGTTCCGGGGAATCTTGAAGTGGGCAATCTTGCCTTTGCAGAAGGCCATCAGGCCGTCAGCGTCCACCGGGTCTGCGTCGGGGCGCAGTTTGACCCAGGCGATCAGTTCCTCACCGTACTTGTCATCGGGAACACCGGTAACCTGCACTTCTTCAATCGAAGGGTGGGTATAAAGGAATTCCTCGACTTCTTTCGGGTAGATGTTTTCGCCGCCACGAATCACCATATCCTTGATGCGGCCGACAATCTGGATGTAGCCTTCTTCGTCCATCGTCGCCAGGTCTTCGGTGTGCATCCAGCCGGCGTCGTCGATCGCTTCGCGGGTTTTTTCTTCGTTGTTCCAGTACTTCAGCATCACGCTGTAACCGCGGGTGCACAACTCACCAATCTCGCCACGGGGCAGCACGTTGCCGGTCGCAGGGTCGACGATTTTGGTTTCCAGGTGCGGCTGGGTGCGGCCTACAGTGGTGACCTGCTTCTCGAACGGATCGAGAGAGCTGGTCTGGGTAGAAACCGGGCTGGTTTCGGTCATGCCGTAGGCGATCTGAACCTCTTTCATGTTCATCTTGCCATTGACCTTTTTCATCACCTCCGCCGGGCAGATTGAGCCTGCCATGATGCCGGTGCGCAGGGTTGAGAGGTCGTAGGATTCGAACTCCGGCTCGGCCAGTTCCGCGATGAACATGGTGGGCACGCCGTAAAGTGCCGTAGCCTTTTCCTGGTGGACCGCCTGCAGCACGGCTTTGGGCTCAAAGCCTTCACCCGGATAGATCATGGTAGAGCCGTGGGTGATGCAACCAAGGTTGCCCATTACCATGCCGAAGCAGTGGTAAAGAGGTACCGGAATAACCAGCCGGTCTTTCTCGGTCAGAACCTGGCTTTCACCCACAAAGAATCCGTTGTTCAGAAGGTTGTGGTGGGTGAGGGTGGCGCCTTTGGGGCTGCCAGTGGTGCCCGAGGTAAACTGAATGTTGATAGGGTCGTCAAACTGAAGCTGGCTCTGAATTTTGTTTACTTCGTCCTGGCTTACGTTGCCTCCAAAGCCGGTAAACTCATTCCAGCTCCACATGCCTGGGTGTTTTTCGGCATCCAGGTTGATCACTGCGCGCAGGTCAGAAACCTTCTGGGCCTTGAGTTTGCCCGGAGTGCTGGCTTTCAACTCGGGTGCCAGCTCATAGAGCGTTTTACGGTAATCAGAGGCTTTAAAACTGTCGGCGGTAACCAGTACGCTAATGCCTGCCAGGTTCAGGGCGTATTCCAGTTCGTGCATGCCATAGGCCGGATTTATATTGACCAGAATGGCACCTACCTTGGCGGTGGCAAACTGGGTCACTGTCCACTCATAGCGATTGGGTGCCCAGATGCCCACTCGGTCACCGCGCTTGACGCCAATGGCCAGGAAGGCCCGTGCCGCCTCGTTGACCTTGGCAAGGAATTCTTTATAGGTCCAGCGTATGTCCTGGTGCAGGCACACCAGAGCCTCGGTATCGGGATACTTGTCGGCGGTGCGGTCGAGCATTTCGCCGATGGTCATGCCCAGCAGTGGTGTTTCGGAGGTACCGCTGGTGTAACTTGGATAGGAGCTTGGAAGAGTCTGGTTCATTGTCTGCCTCCATTTGTTTTTGTGGTCGAGGTCTGAGAATTGTTGAGCTTGTTAGCGGCTCTGGCTGTGGTATTCAGGATTTGGCCGCATGTCGCTGGCAATCGCCACGCGGTTCGACATGTTGTAAAAGCCGATTATGTTGCTCAGATCCCAGATTCCACTGTCGCTGAACCCTGCATCCCGAAGCGCCTGCACCTCGTCTTCGGCAACCGTTGCCGGGGAACGGGTTAGGAGGGATGCGAAATCCAGCATGGCGCGCTGGCGCTTATCCAGTTTGGCAGACCGATAATTCATCACCAGGTGCTCGCCGAGTGTCGGATCGCCGCTCAAAACGCGGACTGCCGCGCCGTGCGCCACCAGGCAATAGAAACACTTGTTTTCTGAGGAGACCACCACCGCAACCATTTCCCGTTCCAGCTTGCTGAGCTCGCTTTCACCCATCATGAGTTCGTTATAGAAACGGGTGAAGCCGTCCAGCTGCTTGAGGTTCTGGCTGAACGCGGTAAGCACGTTGGGAACCATCCCCAGCTTTTCAAGACAGATTTCAAAGTACTTCCGGACATCCTCGGGGAGGTCTTTCATGTCAGGAATGGGAAGATCCAGAGCGACAACATCTTTGTTATTGGTCATGTCAGATCCTTAGGATTTAAGAGCCTGGCCCACTTTCGAGCCGTTGTGTCGTTTGAGCTGGTTGCTGATCCATTCGCCGGTAGCCACCAGTTTGTTCAAATCCACACCGGTGCTGATACCCAGGCCGTTGAGCAGATAAAGCACGTCTTCTGTGGCGACGTTACCGGAGGCGCCTTTGGCATAGGGGCAGCCGCCAAGGCCGGCCGCTGAGGCGTCGATAACCGCTACGCCTTCTTCAAGTACCGCGTAGAGATTGGCCAGAGCCTGGCCATAGGTGTCGTGGAAGTGAGCAGCCAGGCGCTCTACGGGTACGTGTTTTGTTACGGCTTCCAGCATACGCTTGGCTTTCAGTGGTGTACCTACGCCAATGGTATCGCCCAGAGAGATTTCATAGCAGCCCATGTCGGCCAGGTCTTTGGCGACCTTTGCTACTTGTTCAGGTGCAATATCGCCCTCGTAGGGACAACCCAGTACGGTGGACACATAACCCCGCACCGGAATCTTGTGCTTTTTCGCTGCTTCCATCACGGGCAGGAAACGCTCCAGGCTTTCTGCGATGGAGCAGTTAATGTTCTTCTGGCTGAACGATTCTGAAGCCGCACCAAATACGGCCACTTCATCTGCACCCGCTGCCAGGGCATTCTCGAAGCCCCTGAGGTTGGGGGTCAGAACCGAATAACGTACGCCGGCTTTGCGGTTGATACCGGCCATCACTTCAGCGGCATCACCCATTTGCGGCACCCACTTGGGTGAAACAAAGCTTGCGGACTCAATGTGTGTCAGGCCGCAATCCGCAAGCCGGTCAATCAGCCCGGTTTTGATGTCTGTGGCGATCACCGGGCCCGACTCGTTTTGCAGTCCGTCCCGGGGGCTCATTTCAACCAGCCGTGCCTGTTCGGGAAAGGCCATTAACCTACCTCCTCAGTGTTTTCTTTCACGACTTCGATGGCAATGAGTTCCGCTCCTTCCGCCACCTGTTCGCCTTCGGTGAAGAAAATTTCGGTGACAACACCGTCTGCAGGTGCCTTGATGGCGTGCTCCATCTTCATGGCTTCCATGATGACCAGTGTCTGGCCAGCGGCAACCGTGTCGCCCACCTTGGTCTGAACGGCCACAATAGCGCCGTTCATGGGTGCGGTCAGGCCGCCTTCTGCAGCCATGTCGTCAGAAACGTAGTTTTCCCGGTACAGGATGCACTGGAAGGTATCACCTTCGTAGAAGAGCACGAGCTGGTCATTGTGCAGGTTGCCGTGGATGCTGATCCTGTGGCCATTGATCACCGCCTGAAGATAGTCGTCATCAAGCTTCGCAGTCATGCTGTATACGCTGCCATCCACGAATACCTCGTATCGATCATCCTTCTCGAGAATTTTCAGCTCGTGTATCTCGTCACCTACCTGCAACTGCAGGGGCTGGGCGTATTCCGAGTTCAGACGCCAGCTATTGCGGCGACCGAATGGCGACCAGGGGTCCGTGCTGATGGATTCAGCGGATTTACGCTCCTCCAGCACAAAGCCTGCTGCCAGCACCAGTGCTTTGTGTGTGTCCAGCTTTGATTTCGGGAACAGCAATTCCCGATGGCTGTCGATAAAGCCGGTTGTCAGGTCGGCTTCCCTGAACGGATGTGAATCGGCAAGCGCGTGAAGGAAACGGATGTTGGTTTTTACACCCGCGATCCGGTAATGCTCAAGTGCCTGAACCATGCGGTTGATGGCTTGATCACGGGTTTCATCCCATACGATCAGTTTGGCAATCATCGGGTCGTAGTGAATGCTGATTTCATCGCCTTCGATCACGCCGGTATCTACGCGAACATGGGCACTTTCATCGGGCGTGCTCAGGTACCGCAGATTGCCGGTGGCGGGCAGGAAGTCCTGATCCGGGTCTTCGGCGTAAATGCGGGCTTCCAGGGCATGGCCACGGATTTTTACCTGGGATTGCTCCAGCGGCAGGGGGTCACCCCAGGCCACTTTCAACTGCCATTCCACCAGATCCTGGCCGGTCACCATTTCGGTAACCGGATGCTCGACCTGCAGGCGGGTGTTCATTTCCATAAAGAAGAACGAACCGTCGACATCGTAGAGAAACTCCACGGTGCCAGCGCCTACATAGTTGATGGCTTGGGCCGCTTTAACAGCAGCATCACCCATGGCCTGACGGGTTTCTTCGCTCAGGCCAGGAGCCGGGGCTTCTTCCAGAACTTTCTGGTGACGACGCTGAACCGAGCAATCACGCTCGGCCAGATAGACACCTTTGCCGCTCTGATCACAGAATACCTGGATTTCAACGTGGCGTGGCTGGGTCAGGTAGCGCTCTATCAGCATGTCCGGATTGCCGAAGGCGTTCTTTGCTTCGCGCTTGGCCGCGGCGAGTGCATCATCAAACTCGCCGATGTTCCCAACCACGCGCATGCCTTTGCCGCCGCCTCCAGCAACCGCTTTAAGCAACAGTGGGAAGCCACATTTTTCAGCTTCGGCACGCAGGGTTTCCGGGGCCTGATCATCGCCGTGATACCCGGGCACCAGCGGTACGCCGGCTTTTTCCATAATGGCTTTGGCGGCCGATTTGGATCCCATGGCAGCAATGGCAGAAGAGGGTGGCCCGATAAACACCAGGTTGTTTGCTTCGCAGGCTTCAGCAAACCCGGTGTTCTCGGAAAGAAAGCCGTAGCCGGGGTGGATGGCCTGTGCGCCGCTCTGCTTGGCAATCTCAATGATTTTTTCGCCACGCAGATAGCTCTCCGAGCTGGGAGCCGGGCCTATGTGGAAGGCTTCGTCTGCCATGGCGACGTGGTGGGCGTTGGCGTCTGCATCGGAATAAACGGCGACACAACGAATACCCATACGGTGTGCGGTCTGGATAATCCGGCAGGCGATTTCGCCCCGGTTGGCAATGAGTATTTTGCTGAACATGTTAGTTGCTCTCCGGAATCCAGTTGGCGCGACGTTTGTTCAGGAAGGCACTTAGCCCCTCCTGACCTTCTTTGCCTACGCGGATATCAGCGATGCGGTGCGCGGTGTCGTCAATCACAATGCCGTCGATGGGCTTGTGGCTGACGGCAAACACCAGACTCTTGGCAGCTTTCATGGCTTCCGGGCCATTCTGGGCAAGCTGCTGCAGCATCTCGTCACAACGGGTGTTCATAGCGTCGATATCGTCGCAGACGATATGCACAAGGCCGAATGCTTCGGCGTCCCTGGCGTTAAAGACCTCGGCTGAAACAAAGAAACGGCGAGCCTGGCGTTCACCAATGGCGCGCACCACATAAGGGCTTATCACTGCGGGAATAAGGCCCAGCTTGACCTCACTCAGGCAGAAGCTGGATGTTTCTGTCGCAATGACGATGTCGCAACAGGCTGCCAGACCGACGGCGCCGCCGTAGGCTGCGCCCTGAACAAGGCCGATGACTGGCTTGCTGAGATGATTCAGGCAGTCCATCAGGCGTGCAAGCTGGCGGGAATCCTCAAGATTTTCCTGCTGGCTGTTGTCTGCCATGCGGCGCATCCAGGCGAGGTCTGCCCCGGCGGAGAAATGTTTGCCTTCGGAGCGCAGGATCACCACCCTGGTTTCACTGTCGGCGTCTACTTCTGTTATTGCGCTGATCAGTTGCTGGATGATTACGTCATCAAAGGCGTTGCGTTTGTCGGGCCGGTTCAACACGATTTCCGTCACACCCTGGGCGCGGCGGTTGAGCAGAACGGCCGATTCCTGTTCTGACTGAACATTGGTATCTGTCATGGTCGTTCTCCCCGGTTACATCCGGAACACGCCGAAGCGCGTGGGCTTCGCCGGCCGGTTGAGGGTGGCAGAGAGGCTGAGGGCAACCACTTCCCGGGTCTGTGCCGGGTCGATGACACCGTCATCCCACAGTCGGGCACTGGCGTAGTAAGGGTGGCCCTGATGCTCGTATGTATCGGTAATAGGCTTTTTGAAAGCTGCTTCTTCTTCTGCACTCCATTCCTGGCCTTTGCGCTCCATGCCTTCACGACGGACCTGAGCCAGTACACCGGCAGCCTGTTCGCCGCCCATAACGGAGATGCGGGCATTCGGCCACATCCACAGGAAGTCGGGGCTGTAGGCGCGGCCACACATGCCGTAGTTGCCAGCGCCGTAGCTGCCGCCGATCAGGACGGTGATTTTGGGTACGTTCGCGCAGGCCACTGCCATCACCATTTTAGCACCGTGTTTGGCAATGCCTTCGGCTTCGTATTTCTGGCCTACCATGAAACCTGTGATGTTCTGCAGGAACAGCAGTGGGATATTGCGCTGGCAGCACAGTTCGATGAAGTGCGCGCCTTTCTGGGCAGATTCGCTGAACAGGATGCCGTTGTTGGCAATGATGCCCACGGGGTAACCGTGTATGTGGGCAAAGCCGGTTACCAGAGTCTGGCCATAGTAGCGTTTGAATTCGTCAAACTCGGAACCGTCTACCGTGCGGGCGATGACGTCGCGCACGTCAAACTGTTTGCGCAGATCGGTGCCGACGATGCCGTAGACTTCATTGGGATCGTAGAGGGGCGGTTTGGGTTTGCGAATCTCTACGTCAACCGGTTTGCGGCGGTTGAGGTTGGAAACGCAGCGCCGTGCAATTTCCAGTGCATGGGCGTCATTTTCAGCGTAATGATCGGCAACACCGGAGATTTTGCAGTGTACGTCGGCGCCACCCAGGTCTTCTGCGGTAACGACTTCGCCAGTGGCAGCTTTTACCAGCGGCGGGCCGGCCAGAAAGATGGTGCCCTGGTTGCGCACAATAATGGATTCGTCGGCCATGGCGGGCACGTAGGCGCCACCGGCGGTGCACAGGCCCATTACGACGGCGATCTGGGGGATATCGTCGGCAGACATGCGAGCCTGGTTGTAGAAGATGCGACCGAAGTGGTCACGATCCGGGAAGACTTCGTCCTGCAAGGGCAGGTTAGCGCCGCCGGAATCTACGAGGTAGATGCAGGGCAGGCGGTTTTCCAAGGCGATTTCCTGGGCCCGCAGGTGTTTTTTGACGGTCAGTGGGTAGTAGCTGCCGCCTTTTACGGTGGCGTCGTTGGCGATGATCATGCATTCGGTGCCGGAAACGCGACCTACGCCGGCGATAATGCCCGCTGCCGGTACGGCTTCATCGTAGACGTTATAGGCGGCGAACTGGCCGATTTCGAGAAAGGGTGAGCCGTCGTCCAGCAGGCGGTTGATGCGCTCTCTGGGCAGGAGTTTGCCACGGGCGATGTGGCGTTCCTGGTAGGAGGGGCCGCCACCTTGCTGGATGGTGGATACTTTGTCCTGCAGATCTGCAACGACTTCTGCCATGGAGGCCTGTTTGGCCTGAAACTCTTCAGACCGGGGGTTTATTTTGCTTTGGAGTATCGTCATGGGGCTTCTGGTCCGTGCATCGGGCGCGACGATCTGGCTTTCCGGGAACCGCTACGAGCACATCCCTGTGCGCTTGTCTCCGGCCGTCCATGGCCTACGACATTCCCGGAAAGCCAGACCGTCACCCCCTCGTTGTACTTGGTACGTTTACCCGACTTATTAGTGCCGAGTACCCATTACTTGTTCAGGAACAGTTCCCGACCGATCAGCATGCGTCGGATTTCGGATGTACCTGCGCCGATTTCATAAAGCTTGGCATCGCGCAGTAAGCGGCCAGTGGGGTATTCGTTGATGTAACCGTTGCCGCCCAGAAGTTGGATGGCGTCCAGGGCCAGTTTTGTGGCCATTTCGGCGGAGTAGAGGATCGCGCCAGCAGAATCCTTGCGGGTGGTTTCGCCGCGGTCGGCGGATTGCGCCACCATGTAAACGTAAGACTTGGCGGTGTTCATGAAGGTGTACATGTCCGCTACTTTGCCCTGAACCAGTTCAAATTCGCCGATGGCCTGGCCGAACTGTTTGCGTTCGCGGATGTAAGGAACCACAACGTCCATAGCTGCTTGCATGATGCCCAGAGGGCCTCCGGAGAGAACGAGGCGCTCGTAGTCAAGGCCGCTCATGAGTACGCGGGCGCCGCCACCGAGTTCGCCAAGGACGTTTTCCTTGGGTACTTTGCAGTCCTGGAATACGAGCTCGCAGGTGTTCGAACCGCGCATGCCGAGTTTGTCGAGCTTTTGGTGCCTGCTGAAGCCCTCGGCATCGCGTTCTACGATGAAAGCGGTGATGCCTTTAGAGCCGGCTTTTACGTCGGTTTTGGCGTAGATAACGTAAACGTGGGCGTCAGGGCCGTTGGTGATCCACATTTTGTTGCCGTTCAGCACGTAGTGGTCACCGGCGTCTTTGGCACTGAGTTTCATGGAGATCACGTCGGAGCCGGCATTGGGCTCAGACATGGCCAGCGCGCCAATGTGCTCTCCGCTGACGAGTTTGGGCAGGTATTTCTGCTTTTGCTCATCGGTGCCGTTCCGATGAATCTGGTTTACGCACAGGTTGGAGTGAGCGCCGTAAGACAAACCAACAGAGGCGGATGCGCGACTGATTTCTTCCATTGCAATCACGTGTGCCAGGTAACCCATGCCCGAGCCACCGTAGGCTTCATCCACGGTAATGCCCAGCAGGCCCATGTCGCCGAACTTTTTCCACAGATCCATGGGGAACTCGTTGCTGCGGTCGATTTCTTCAGCGCGGGGGGCTATCTCGGTAGCTGCAAAGCCGTTGATCTGCTCGCGCAACATATCGAGAGTTTCACCAAGGCCGAAGTTGAGTTCTGAGTACTGTGATTTCATGTTTGGTTGCCTTTTGTTCTGCCAGATACGTGTTTGAAAACGGCTTGCCGGGTTTGGCGTCAGTTGCTGTCAGTTTTGCTCGGCAGCATTTCTATGTTCGTCATTGGCCGGGGCCAGTTGTTTTTTCTTTTTCTGCAGCTCAGCGAGCGCTTCCCGACAGCGTAATTCTGCTGTCTCGATTTCCATTTCTGCCATGGCTATGTCGCTTTTCTGCTGCTCCATGTGAGCTCGCTTGTTGCTCAGTATGGTCAGCATTTTCAACAGCTGTTTTTCATTGCCGGTCGCGGTTTCATCCCACAGATCGAAAAGCTCTTTTGTTTCAGCGAGAGAAAATCCCATGCGCTTGCCCCGGAGGATCAGCTTCAGGCGCACTTTGTCTTTGGTGCTGAAGATTCGCGTTTGCCCGCGACGCGCCGGCCTCAGCAGGCCCTGATCTTCGTAGAAGCGGATGCTACGGGTTGTCACGTCAAACTCATTTGAGAGCTCGCTGATACTGAACGTTTTCTTTACGATCATGGCGATATCCTTTTTTAGGTAAGGTTAGATAAAGTTTACGTAAACGTAAAGTATTTTTGGAGGTAATGTCTGCGACATTGGGCTTATGAGAAAACGGGCCTGTCTGCATATCAGGTTGCGCGGGATTGTAACAGGAGGCACTAAGATGCCGGGTGTGTCGCTGTTCTGCAAAGTGAATGTGCATTGGCAATTTGAAGCTCGCCAATCTGAAGCGGGCGTGCGGGCTTTGACGCAGAGGAGCAGACCCTGCGGGAATGATCGGGCAGGGCGAAAAAATTGACCCAATCACACAGCGTGAAGTGTTAACCGGCTGTTGATCCACGCCACTGAGACGGAGATTTTCCGGTCCAGCGCTTGAAGGCCCTGCAAAACGAGGCGGTTTCTGAAAAGCCAACACGCTCGTTAACGTCGGCGACGCTCAGGTTTTCGGTGCTCATGAGTTTTATTGCGTACTCCCGTCGCAAAGACGTCTTGATCTTGCGTAAGGAGGTACCTTCTTCCTGAAGCTTACGCCCGATGCTTCTGGGTGTCATGTGTAGCTGTTGCGCAATTTCATCAAGGCTTGGTTGGTCTTTGAGGCTTTGTTGCGCGATCAGAGCGCGAACCCGGTTGCGCAGGCTGTCGTCGTGGTCCGGGCGATGCAGGATATAGGCGGGTGACTCCCGTAGGAAAACGGCAAGCTCAGCTTCGCTTCGGGTAATGGGCAGTTGCAGATATTTTTCGTGCAGATGAAAACCGCAAATAGCTGAGTCAAATTGCAGCTCAGCGGGGAACATGGCCTGATATTCTGCAACGTGAGGTGGCGATGAATAATTGAACTGCGTGGTCGCAAACGGAATCTGCTGGTCCACCAGCCAGCATGCGAACCTTTGCCACATAAGCAGCAGGAACTCTTGCAACATGTGATCAGTATCCCGACTGGCGTCTTCAAGGCTCAGGCGGAAGAACACCAGCTTGTGGCGGTCACTTTTACTCAGTCCGATGTTGATGTTGTCGCAGGCAATGCTGAAAAAGCGCGCGCTTTTTCTCAGGACGGCGCCGAGGGTTGCAGAGCCGAGACAATAATCTGTCATCAGTGCGAAGGTGCCGTTTTTGCAGCGGCGGGTGGATAGTCCCAGGAATTCGTCGCGCGTAGCCCGCCATACCGTTTTGATCAGCTGTGTAAACTGTTCTTCGGTGATTAGCCGTTCGGGCTTGCCAAGCCAGGTCGCCGGCACGCCAGCGCTGGCCAACAGTGCTTCGCTCTGAAATCCCTGCCGTTCGGCACCGCTAATAGACGCCTGAAGATAGTGGTTTGCAATATGGGGTCTGGACTGGAAGTCGTGCATGGCTATGACGATTCTGGTGCGTAATGTGTCAATTATTTCGGCTTATACGGCCATTCTCGGGGAACAGAATAACCCTTTAAATGGTCGGCTGCCTGATTAATCAGAGATACCAAGCGATTATTGAAAGAGTAGTAAGAGGCTATCACGGGGTTATGTATGTCCGCACATCAAGAAGATACTGAACTGTTTCACGCTATGATCAACCGGGTGCTTGATAAGGAAGTCGCGCCTTTTTATGAGCAATGGGAGGAGGAAGCCGCCATCCCGCGCAACGTGTGGCGTAATCTGGGTCAGGCCGGAATGCTCGGTATTGATATGCCGGAGGAGTACGGCGGGGCAGCAGCGAGCTTTGAAATTTCGCAGTTGGCTATTGAAGAAATGGCCCGCATGGGCTTTGGTGGACTGGCCTCCGGCTATAATATCCACGCCAATATCGTGATGCCCTATATTTTGCACCTTGGCTCTGAAGCCCAGAAACAGCGTTACCTGCCTGAGATGATCAGCGGCGACGTGCTCAGTGCCATCGCCATGACCGAGCCGGGTGCTGGCAGTGATCTGGCGGCCATGCGCACTACGGCACAGCGCACAGAAAAGGGCTATGTGATCAACGGCGCCAAGGTATTTATCACCAACGGTTTGCAGGCGGAGCTGGTGATCGTGTGTGCTAAAACCGATCCAGGAGCCGGTGCCAAAGGCGTATCCTTGTTTCTGGTGGATACCAGCCTGCCCGGGTTTTCCCGGGGCAAAGGCATCCGCAAAATCGGTCAGCACGCCAGCGACACCGCAGAACTCTTCTTTTCGGATCTCGTGGTTCCCCACGATGCTCTGCTGGGTGAAGAAGGCCGCGGGTTTACCTACCTGATGCAGGAGTTGCCCCGTGAGCGTTTGGGCGTTGGCGCCCAAGCGGTAGGGGCGACCGAAGGCGTACTGGCGATTACTCTGGATTACGTGCAACAACGTAAAGCCTTTGGCCAGAGAGTGGCCGATTTCCAGAATACCCGGTTCAAGCTAGCAGAAGCCCGCGCGCGGCTGGAGATGGCGAAAGCCTATCTAAAACAATGCATCGCTAAATATCTACAAGGCGAGATGGGGCCAGCCGATGCAGCCATTCTGAAGCTGATGCTCACGGAAATGCAGTGTGATATTGCCAACGATTGTCTGCAGTTGTTCGGTGGTTACGGTTACACCGTTGAGTACCCCGTATCCCGCTTTTTTGTGGACGCCCGGGTACAGACTATCTACGCCGGGACATCTGAAATCATGAAAGAAGTGATTGCCCGCTCCATGCTGGGCAAATAGATTATTCGTTCTCCAGACTTTTATTGACCTGAAACTTGAGGAAACAAACGATGAAACTGACCGACGTAGTAATTCTCGACGGCGCTCGCACGGCCATCGGCGGCTTTGGTGGCAGCCTGAGCTCGCTGAGCCCTGCCGAGCTGGGAACCTGCGCGGCGAACGAGGCTATCAAACGCTCGGGAGTGCCCGCAGAAGACATCGACCATTCCATTTTCGGACATATTATTCCGACTGGCCCGGCAGATGCCTACGTTGCGCGTCACATTGGTCTCAATGCCGGTCTGCAAAAAGGTTCTGCGGCGCTCAATGTGAATCGTCTCTGTGGTTCCGGCGTTCAGTCGGTTATCAGTGCCGCGCAAATGATCATGATGGGCGACAGCCGGATTGCACTGGCCGGTGGTGCCGAAAGCATGAGCCAGGGCGCCTATGTTCTGCCTAATGTCCGCAAGGGCCTGCGGATGGGTGACGGCAAAGCGGTTGATATGACACTGGGGACTCTCTCCGATCCGTTTGGCAGTGGCCACATGGGCATGACGGCAGAGAGGATCGCAGAAAAGTACGGCCTCAGCCGTGAAGATCTGGATACCTTCTCGGCAGAAAGTCACCGCCGTGCCAGCCACGCCATTGAGAGTGGCTACTTTAAAGAGCAGATTGTGCCGGTGACTGTGAAGCAGGGCCGCAAGGAAGTCACCTTTGAACAGGACGAGCATGTGCGTGCTGGCACCACCGCAGAGAGCCTTGCGGGCCTGAAGCCGGCTTTTACCAAAGAAGGCATAGTAACGCCGGGCAACGCGTCGGGTATTAACGACGGTGCGGCCGCCATGGTGCTGACCAGCGCAGCAGAAGCCGAAAAGCGCGGGCTTAAAGCTCGTGCTCGCATCGTGGGCTATGCCTTTGCGGGGGTAGACCCCAGCGTAATGGGCCTGGGCCCAATTCCGGCTGTGCGTAGCGTGCTTGAGAAGACCGGTCTCAGTGTTGCAGATCTGGATGTTATTGAGTCCAACGAGGCGTTTGCGGCTCAGGCGCTTGCGGTCAGCAAGGAGCTGGGTCTGCCAGCAGACAAGGTGAACCCGAATGGCGGCGCTGTTGCTCTGGGGCATCCGGTGGGGGCTACGGGTTCCATTCTCATCATCAAAACCCTTGCAGAGCTTGAGCGCACCGGCGGTCGCTATGGCCTGATTACCATGTGTATTGGTGGCGGTCAGGGTATTGCGCTGATTGTTGAGAGCATCGCCTGAGTCCGCGGTTTTATTTCTTTTTGAGGCTGAATTGGATAAAGTTTACGTTAACGTAAAGATTGGCTTGTTTCCAATTCAGCCGAAAACACCTGATGCGAAGGGAGAAAGTGATGGAGTTCAAAAACATACCGGCCATTGTGACAGGTGGTGCCTCCGGGCTCGGCGAGGGCGCAGCCCGGGCACTGGCTGCTGCAGGCTGTAAAGTTGCCATCCTGGATCTACAAAAAGAGCAGGGTGAGAAGGTTGCTGCGGATATTGGCGGGATTTTCGTACACTGCGATGTGAGCTCGGCTGACAGTGCAGAAGCTGCGCTGGCGACGGCCCGTGAAGCCCATGGGCTGTGTGGCATTGCGGTTAACTGCGCGGGTATTGGCCCGGCAGCGAAAATTCTGGGCCGCGAAGGCGTAATGCCGCTGGAGAGCTTCAGCAAGGTTATACAGATCAACCTGATCGGTACCTTCAATATTCTGAGGCTTGCGGCCGCCGATATGGCGCAGCGCGACCCCAACGCAGAAGGTGAACGCGGCGTGATTATCAATACCGCTTCCGTAGCCGCTTACGAAGGGCAGATCGGACAGGCGGCGTACAGCGCCTCCAAGGGTGGTGTTGTTGCTCTGACTATTCAGTCGGCCCGGGAGCTTGCTCGCGAAGGTATCCGCGTGAATACCATCGCACCGGGTCTGTTTATGACTCCGATGATGTCTGGCATGCCGCAAGAGGTGCAGGACAGCCTGGCGGCCACGCTGCCATTCCCCAAGCGCCTGGGTAAGCCCGAGGAGTTTGGCATGATGGTAGACCAGATGGTGCGCAACCCGATCCTGAACGGAGAAACGATCCGGCTGGACTGTGCCTTGCGTATGGCGCCTAAATGAATTCAAGCATCTGAGGGAGAGTGTCATGGAGAGCACAATGACTAGCACTGTGGATCAAGAAGAACTCGCACTGTTCCGGTCGTCCGTCATCAAGGCTCTGGAAACAGAAGTAGCTCCGCATTACGAGGCGTGGGAGAAATCCGGCGTTGTACCCCGTGAACTCTGGAACACTCTCGGCGATGCCGGCATGTTGTGCGTCGACATTCCTGAAGACTGTGGCGGGTGTGGCGCGCCGTTCCAATACTCTGTGGTTGTCGGCGAAGAGCTGGCCCGCATGGGGTTTGGTGCGCTTTCGACCAACGTCATGGTGCATTCGGACATTGTGGCTCCCTACATTAGCCACTTGGGTAACGAGGCCCAGAAGCAGCAGTGGTTGCCGAAAATGGTGTCTGGTGACGTGGTTGGCGCTATCGCCATGACCGAGCCGGGTGCCGGCAGTGATCTGCAGGCGATGCGCACCAGCGCTGTGCGGGACGGCGATGACTATATCCTGAACGGATCCAAAACTTTCATCACCAATGGCCAGCATGCCGATATGGTGATCGTGGCCGCGAAAACTGATCCTTCTGCAGGTGCGAAGGGCATCAGCCTGTTTCTGGTGGATACCAGCCTGGAGGGTTACAGCCGCGGGCGAAATCTTGAAAAAATAGGCCAGCACAGCGGTGATACTTCCGAGATGTTCTTTTCTGACATGCGCGTACCGGCATCGGCGCTTGTGGGTGAGGAAGGCAAGGGTTTTGTTTACCTGATGCAGGAATTGCCGAGAGAGCGGCTGGTTATCGGCGCGCTGGGCGTCGCTGCGGCCAGAGGCGCACTGGATTTGACGATAGCCTACACCCACGAGCGGGTACTGTTCGGGCAGAAGCTGGCGCAGCTCCAGAATACCCGTTTTGAAATCGCTCGCATGGAAACCGATTACCAGGTTAATAAAGCGTTCGTGGCCCAGTGCATAAGCCAGTACGAAGTTGGCGAACTGGATGCGCCGACCGCGTCCATGGCCAAGTACAGCGCAACCGAAATGCAGTGCCGCGTGGCAGACGGCTGCCTGCAGTTGTTTGGCGGTTATGGCTACACCACCGAATATCCGATTTCCCGTGCGTTTATGGATGCCCGTGTTCAGCGCATTTATGGTGGCACCTCGGAAGTCATGAAAGAAATCATCGCCCGCTCCGTGTTGGGACGAGTCTGAAATCAGTGAGGTTTGAGTATGAGCGATAACAGCGTTGTGATTGCGGGTTCTGCTCGCACGCCCATGGGCGGCATGATGGGATCTTTGAGTTCCGTGCGCTCTCCCGACTTGGGCGCCGTAGCTATCAAGGCAGCCATTGAGCGCAGTGGCTTGAAACCTGCAGACATTCAGGAAGTGGTTATGGGTTGCGTGCTGCCTGCCGGGCTGGGTCAGGCGCCGGCTCGCCAGGCATCCCGTGCCTCAGGCATTCCTGACAGCTCTGGCTGCACCACCGTAAACAAGATGTGCGGTTCCGGGATGCAGGCGGTGATCATGGCTCATGACCAGATCAAGGCAGGTACCAACAACATCATGATTGCCGGTGGCATGGAGAACATGAGCCAGGCGCCTTACCTGTTACCCAAAGCCCGCAGCGGCATGCGCATGGGCCACGGGCAGGTGATGGACAGCATGTTTCTTGATGGTCTGGAAGATGCTTACGAAGGTGGCCTGATGGGCGGCTTTGCGCAGCGCTCGGCCGATGACTACAACATCACCCGTGAAGCCATGGACGAGTTTGCCATCGGCTCGCTGAACAAAGCGCTGGCGGCGATCGAGAACGGCTGGTGCAAACCTGAAATCGCGGCCGTTAGCGTTCCCGGACGTGGTGGCGAAACCCTCGTGGATACCGACGAGCAGCCCGGTAATGCTCGCCCCGACAAAATCCCCAAACTGAAACCGGCCTTTAAAAAAGATGGTACGGTTACCGCCGCTAACTCCAGTTCTATCAGTGACGGCGCGTCGGCTCTGGTGCTTGCTTCTGCGGCTGAAGCCAAAGCTCGCGGACTAACTCCGCAGGCTCGTATTGTGGCTCATGCGACGCACGCCCAGTTGCCGGCCGAATTCACTCTGGCGCCCATCGGTGCGATCGAGAAGGTCTTGAAAAAAGCAGGTTGGAGCAAGGACGATGTGGATCTCTTCGAGATCAACGAAGCCTTTGCGGTTGTTTCCTTGCTGGCGATCAACGAGCTGGGATTGGATGCGGAGAAGGTGAACGTTTACGGTGGCGCCTGTGCGCTCGGGCACCCGATTGGCTCGTCCGGTTCCCGGATTATGGTCACGCTCCTGAACGCGCTGAAACAGAAAGGATTGAAGCGCGGTGTCGCGTCCCTGTGTATCGGTGGCGGTGAGGCAACCGCGGTTGCTGTTGAGCTGATCTGACACGGTCAGTATTGCTGCCGGCTCTGGCATTCCTGATTATTGAGCCGGCGCATTGACCAGAGCCCCAGGGCAGGGCCAGGCAGAAGCCAGAGTGTTACCCAGGCGCCCTGGGATTCCCAAAGATTACTGGTGATCCAGATTGCTGGTATGGTCAGAGCGAAACCTATGGCGTTCATTACCGCCAGTGACGCACCAACGTATTCTCTGGGTGCGGCAGAAGCCGCCAGTGCGGAAAACTGGGGTGAGTCGGCAATAACGGTGACACCCCACAGCATCAGCAGAATCAGCAAAGCTTCGGGTGGTGCCCAGGTAAGAAAAGGGTAAGCCAGGCAGATTATTCCCGATATGGCTAAGGTCCGGTTTGCGACCCATTGGCTCCCAAGCCTTTGGCTGAGCCGGCCGCCTCCCACGCAACCGAAAAACCCCACTGCGATTACGGTGAACGAAAGCAGAGGGATCAATTCCGGTGCTGCCTGCATTCGAAGAACTTCTCTGGTGATCAGTAGCGGTGTCAGCGTCCAGAAAGCATAAAGTTCCCAGCAATGGCCGAAGTAGCCACCGGCCACAGCCCGAAACCTTGGCGATCCAAGCCCGGCCAGGCCGCTTCGCAACCGGGTTTTTGCTGCCGTCATGGGCAGGTGAGGGCCATCCCCTAAAATCAGAATCAGCGCCCCTCCGACAAGAGCCAGTGCAGAAGAGCCAAGCAACGGCCATTGCCAGGGCAGCCCCGGTGTTATGCCTCGCAACAAATGGGGCATAGCGGTACCAAGGGTGAGCATGCCAACCAGCCAGGCCAGTGCAGTGCCGGTGTGTTTGGGCGTCCAGCCAATAACCAGCTTCATTCCCAACGGATATATTCCGGCGAGGCAAAGGCCCGTCAGAAAGCGCATTAAAAGGTCAAATGGCGGGGAGGACGCTGTGAATACAAAGCCAGCGTTCATCAGGGCGCCAAGCAGACTGGAGCATGCAAAAATGTAGCTGGCCCGGTAACGGTCGGCCAACCCTGAAACGGCAATGCCCAGAGTGCCAACGATAAAGCCTGCCTGAACGGTGAGCGTCAGATAGCCAAGATCTGATTCAGTCAGTCCCAGCTCCCGGGAGAGGGACAACCAGACACCGTTGATGCTGAACCAGAGCGAGGTTCCACAAAGCTGCGCCAGGACTATGACAAATAATGGATGGAGCTGCGCAGTTTTGCGGAGTATCACGGGGTTTCCCTGTTATCGTCCTGAGCTGTCAGGCTGTCAGGCTTGCTGCAGGTGCCAGGACTGGTGTGGTTAGTATAACCTCCGCCACAGTGTGCAGCTTTTCCAACTGCGATTGAAGCATAGTTAAAGATCGGGTGCCTTGAACGGTCAGAGCGATATCCAGAACACCGTCTGCAGTTTCCACCGCCATCTTTTCAATCCGGAAGCCACGGATACGAACCACCTGACACAGGCGCTCAAGCGCGGCAGCTTCGTGGTTCATCCGGCAGGTAATTGTATAACTGGGCGATTTACTGCTGCTGTCAGTGTTCATGCAACTCTCTCCTTTTTATCCGCAGCGGAGCGGCGGGTTTCGTCAATCATCTCTTTGTTACTTCCACCCGGCTTTACAATCGGCCAGACGTTTCCTTCCCGGGCTATGGCAACGTGCAATAGCATCGGGCCGTTATAGGCGAGAATGGTTTCAATTCCCCGACGAACCTGGTCGGTGCGTTCAATTTTCAAGGCAGGGATGTCGAACGCCCGGGCCATGGCGACAAAGTCTGGATTGTCGTCCAGATTAATCTGGCTTTCCCGGTTGTTGTAGAACAGCTCCTGTTGCTGGCGCACCATGCCCAGGCACTGGTTATCCATGATGATCAGCTTTACTGGCAGGCTATATCGGCGAATAGTGGCCAACTCCTGCGCGTTCATCATGAACGAGCCATCACCGGTCACGTTCAAAACAGTGCTTTGCCGGTCGGCAAACTGGGCGCCGATTGCCGCTGGCAAACCAAAACCCATGGTGCCAAGGCCCCCGCTGGTCAGATGGTGGCGCGGGTGATCAAACTGGTAATGCTGGGCAACCCACATCTGATGCTGGCCAACGTCGCACGCAATAATCGTGTCGTCCGGGGCAACCCTGGAAAGCTGGCGGATGAACGCAGGGCCGGTAATTGGCGCCAGCGGCTCTTCGTTGTCTGCTGCCTGAAATCCGCCCGTCGTGCGCCAGGTCTGGCATTGTTTCCGCCAGTCGTTGATGGCCAGAGGAGTTTCTCTGAGCGCCCTTGTCAATTCGTCGAGAATGGCGTTCAGATCACCGCGAATCGCAAGTTCTGAGTTCCGGAGTTTGTTGAATTCGGCGGCATCGGCATCAATGTGTATTGTCCGGGCATTGGGCGCGAAGCCATCGAGCTTGCCAGTGGCCCGGTCGTCCAGGCGAGCACCGATAACCAGCAGAAGGTCACACTCGTCCACCGCCCGGTTGGCTGCGCGGGATCCATGCATGCCCAGCATGCCAAGGTTGTGGGTGCTGTATTTACCGGGGTTCCCGATACCCTTGAGAGTTACCACCGCGGGTAGTTCTGAGCATTCCGAAAATTCACGAAAGCGGTCTTCCGAGTGTGCCAGGCTGATGCCTCCGCCGCTGTATAGCAGAGGCTTGCGGGCAGCGCGCAGCAAGGCGATCGCACCAGTCAGGTCCGGGCAGGCGGTCGGCGGTGGCGCAGGCGTGGTGATGGGCGCAATGGTGGTTTCTGTCAGCAATACATCCTTGGGGATATCAATCCAAACAGGACCGGGTCGCCCGCTTTGGGCAAGCTTCATGGCCCCATCCAGAATACCGGGCAGTTCGTCTGCACTCTCAACCAGATAGCTGTGCTTCACTATGCCAAGGGTCATTCCCAGAACATCGGTTTCCTGAAAGGCATCCGTGCCGATCAGTGCAGAGGGAACCTGGCCGGTAATAACCAGCATGGGAATGGAATCCCGGTGCGCGTTGGCAACACCGGTAATAAGGTTGGTGGCACCGGGGCCGGATGTTGCAATACACACTCCCAGTCTGCCGCTGGCCCGGGCGTAGCCGTCGGCGGCCAAGGCGCAGCCTTGTTCGTGGCGGCATAGCACATGTTCCACGCGTACATCATCCACCAGAGCGTCGTAGAGCGGCATAATACAGCCGCCCGGGTAACCAAAAACCGTCTGGATGTTGTGGCGATGGAACGCTTCAAGAATGTGCTGTGCGCCGTTCATTATCGTATTTCCTGTTTTTTCTTCCGCAAAAAGAAACCCCCGGGACCTTGCGGTGCCGGGGGTTTCTGGTGTTTTGTCAGGTTTGTCTCTATCTCACCCGCTTATCCACGCAAAATCCCCCGGAAGGTATCACTACCACGAGGACTAGCACTGCAAGGATGATCAATGAGTTGAGATTCATAAAATGGACAATCTGCTCTGAATTCGTACAAAGATTCTGTGTAGAATCTACCCCACGTTTTTAACCGGTTGCAACCGGTTAATGCTGTTTTTTCAAATAACGTCTTTTTTCTGTTGTCGCCATTCACCAATTTCGGGCTGCGTAGGTATTTCATGAGCAAAGTAAAATGGAGTTCGCTGGGGCTGTCCGTGGTGGTGGTGGCCGCCCTGGTGATCTGGATGGCAACGGGTGATATCAAGGTCGCGAGTACCAAAGCGCCCGCAGAACAGGAAGTTGGGCAACCGGAACGCACACGGGTTGAGGTAACAACCCTCAATGCACGATTATATGAGCCGGGTCTTTTGCTTCAGGGCCAACTCGAGCCCTGGAGTGCTGTAAATGTGAGCGCCAGGGTTGCTGGCACAGTCGAGAGCATTGAAGCCGACCTCGGTGATTCGGTAAAAGCCGGGCAGGTGCTTTTAACCTTGTCTGAAGATGGCCGTGGTGCAGGGGTTGATCGCTGGCTGGCAAGGGCCAGGAAACTGGAAGCGGATCTGGTCGCAGTTCGGAAACTGGGTTCCAGAAATCTGGCGTCGCAATCAGAAATTCTCGATGTGGAAAGCGAACTGGCAGCCGCCAGGGCGGAATTGAAGAGCGCTCAGCTTGCGGTTTCTCACCTCAGGCCGATGGCGCCGTTTGATGGACTGATTAACAGCAAAAATGTTGAGGGCGGCAGTTTGGTCGAGGTTGGCTCTCCGTTGTATGAGCTGGTTCGTATAGACCGGCTCAAGGCCAAAGGACAGGTGCCTCAGCAGTCCGTTGCACAAGTATCACCTGGCCAGAAGGTGCGAGTGCGCCCTCTGAACGGGGATGCACTCGACGGCGTAGTCACCTTTGTAGCCAGTGCTGCAAACCCCGAGACCCGGAGTTTTGCCGTAGAGATCGCCGTTGAAAACCCGGATCAGAAACGCATTGCAGGTGGCAGTGCCAACCTTCGTGTTGCACTGGCGGACGTCCAGGCCACGTTTATTTCCCCGGCTTATCTCTCCCTTGGGGACAATGGACGCCCGGGTGTGAAGTATGTTGATGAACAGAATCAGGTCGTTTTTCGCACGGTAAAGTTGCTCAGTGTTTCGACTGAAGGTGCCTGGGTAACGGGCTTGCCAGATGAGGTTCGCCTGATCACCCGTGGCGCAGGCTTTGTAAGCGAAGGTGAGCATGTTGAGCCTGTCGATGCCGCCGATGAGCGGGGCTGAGTAACATGCGCTCTCTTATTTTCGCGGCTATAGACCGCAGTCGCACCACGCTTCTCACGTTGTTGTTCCTCACGCTCGGGGGCATTGCGGCATTTCAGGCGATCCCCCGGGAGGCAAACCCAGACGTCACCATCCCCATGATCTACATCTCCATGACCCTGGAAGGTATAAGCCCGGAAGATGCGGAGCGGCTACTCGTTCGGCCCATGGAGCAGGAGTTGCGCTCGCTTGAGGGCGTCAAGGAGATGCGTGGAACAGCCTCCGAAGGGCATGCCTCCGTGATGCTGGAATTTGATGCAGGCTTCGACCCGGATACCGCCCTGCAGGATGTCCGGGAAAAAGTCGATACGGCCCGCAGCAAACTCCCCCGGGAGGCCGACGAGCCGCGGGTGAATGAAATCAACGTTTCCCTGTTCCCGGTATTGTCCATTGGCCTTTCGGGACCGCTCTCTGAGCGTGAACTTATAACGATTGCCCGTGGACTTCAGGATGCCATCGAAGCCATTCCCGAAGTGCTGGAGGTTGAGATTGGTGGCGACAGGGAGGATTTGCTGGAGATTGTTGTAGATCCTCAGGTGCTAGAAGGCTACGGCATAGACTTCGACCAGCTCAGCAATCTGGTCACCCGCAATAACCAGCTGGTGGCAGCTGGGTCGCTGGATACCGGCAATGGCCGTATGACACTGAAAGTGCCCGGTGTTATCGAGAATATTGAAGACGTTATGTCCATGCCTATCAAAGTGGACGGGGATACGGTGGTCACTTTCGGTGACGTTGCCATGCTGCAGCGCACCTTTAAAGACCCGACGGGATTCGCCCGCATCAACGGCGAGCCGGCACTTGTGCTGGAGGTGTCCAAACGCACCGGGGCCAACATTATTGAAACGGTAGGCCAGGTGCGTGAGTTGATTACCCGGGCAAAACCGCAGTTGCCAGATACCCTGGACATTCGCTACATCATGGACCAGTCCGATGAAGTCCGTGACATGCTGAGCGATCTGCTCAATAACGTGCTGACCGCTATCGTGCTGGTTATCATCGTGATTATTGCTGCGATGGGGCCGCGTTCTGCGATGCTCGTGGGGTTTACTATTCCAGGCGCGTTCCTCACCGGAATTCTGGTGATCTGGAGTATGGGGCTTACTCTCAATATCGTTGTGCTGTTCAGCCTCATTCTGGTCGCCGGAATGTTGGTAGATGGCGCCATTGTGGTGTCAGAGCTGGCAGATCGAAACCTGTCGGAAGGTCATACGGTGAAAGGCGCATGGGCGGAGGCAGCAAGTCGCATGGCGTGGCCGATTATAGCGTCTACCGCGACTACCCTTGCGGTGTTCTTGCCGCTTCTGTTCTGGCCCGGAGTGGTAGGCGAGTTCATGAAATTCCTGCCTATTACTGTCATCATTTGTCTGATTGCTTCTCTCGCGATGGCTCTTGTGTTTCTACCGGTTCTGGGTGGTGTGAGCGGTGGCCGTCGTGCCCGTACTGTCAGTGAAAACGGAAGGATGATGCAGGGCTATCGCCGGCTGCTTTCCACACTTCTATCTTCGCCTGGCTTCACGCTGGCAGGTGTGCTCGGAGTGGTCTTGGTGGTCTACGTCGCCTATGGCAAGTTCAACTATGGCGTTGAATTCTTCCCGAGTGTGGAGCCCGATTCGGCCCAGGTACAGGTTCGTGCCCGGGGGGATCTCTCGGTTCTGGAGCGGGATGCCATTGTGCGACAGGTTGAAGACCGTTTGCAGGGCATGCCGGAAGTGAAAGCAGTTTATGCACGTTCAATGTTGAGTGTCAGCACACAAATGGCACCGGATGTTATCGGGGTGCTTCAGTTCCAGTTTACTGACTGGTTCACCCGCCGCCCGGCCAGTGCCATTCTTGACGATTTCCTCTCCCGCACTGAGGACATTCCGGGAATTGAACTGGAATTCCGGAAGCAGGAAGACGGCCCGGCTGGTGGCAAGCCGATTGAGCTGCAAATCAGCAGTCGCGAGAGTAGCAAGCTAAACGGGTATGTGGATCAGATCGAAAACCGGATGCGCGCGCAAGGCGGCTTTCTGGATATTGAAGATGATCGCAGCCTGCCGGGCATCGAATGGCGCCTGGAAGTTGATCGTGAAGCCGCTGCGCGTTTCGGAACCGATGTGCTCAGCATTGGCAGTGCGGTTCGCCTGGTGACCAATGGTCTTGTCCTGGCAACCTACCGGCCCGAAGACGTACGTGACGAGGTGGATATTGCGGTGCGGGTCCCGAACAACTGGCGTGAACTGGATCATCTGCAACGCCAGACCATTAACACGTCGCGCGGGCAGGTGCCGCTTTCGCAGTTTCTTGATCTGCAGCCTGGACACAAGACCGGCAGCATTTCCAGGGTAGATGGCCAGAGAACGGTAACCATCAAGTCCGACGTTCGGCCTGGCGAGCAAGTAGACAGCTTACTGAAAGGGCTACAGGCTGAGTTGCCCGAAGCACCGGAAGGTGTCACGGTTAAATTTGCCGGCGAAAACGAAGATCAGCAGCAGGCTTCCAATTTCCTGGTAGGTGCGTTTCTGGTTGCGATTGCCATGATGCTGCTCATTCTGGTGACCCAGTTCAACTCGCTGTATCAGAGCTTTCTGATTCTTTCCGCGATTGTGCTTTCCACAGCCGGGGTTCTACTGGGACTGCTGCTGAACGGCCAATCTTTCGGGATAGTGATGGTAGGTATGGGGATCATTGCGCTGGCGGGCATTGTTGTGAATAACAACATCATACTGATCGACACCTACAACCAGATGAAGAAAGAAGGAATGGCTGCGTATGAGGCGGCGCTTGAGACCAGTTGCCTGCGTTTGCGGCCCGTGCTGCTCACCGCCGTGACCACCGTGCTGGGCTTGATGCCGATGGTGCTGAGTATCAACGTCGATCTGTTGACGCCATCCCTGGGGTTAGGTGCGCCGTCTACACAGTGGTGGGCGCAGCTTTCCAGCGCCATTGCAGGCGGCTTGGCCTTTGCCACCATATTGACGTTGCTGTTGACACCTGCACTGCTGGTTCTGGGGGAGAAAACCGGCCAGCGAATCCGTAAGATCACTGGCCGGGGGTAGAGCTGTTACTGTCGGATGCGGGCTGCCAGATCACGGGCTTTGCGAGCCGTGGACTCAAGCTCTGGAACAGTACGCAGGTTTTCGCCGGCAGCTCGGTGCATGGCTTCCGAATTTTCTGCGACTTCAGTAACGTTCCGGTTGATTTCCTCACTGACGCTGGTCTGTTCTTCTGCAGCAGTAGCCACTTGGGTGGTTGCATCGTTCACGCTGGTCATACGACGATTGATTTTGTTCAGGGTATTGCGAACCGCCTCTACCGATTCACTGCTTTCCTGGGCAACCACGCCTGAGGCCTGCATGAATTCGGTCGCGTCGCGGGAAGCACCGCTGATGGCCGCAATGATCTGGTCAATCTCGACAGTGGCTTCCTGGGTCTTGGCAGCAAGGTTGCGGACTTCATCAGCGACCACCGCAAATCCACGACCGGCGTCACCCGCCCGGGCCGCTTCAATAGCTGCGTTCAGTGCCAGCAGGTTGGTCTGGTCGGCAATTTCCCGGATCACCTGCATGACATCACCGACCTTCTTGCCATCGCTGGCCAGTTGGTTGACGGTTTCTGCTGAACTGCGGATCTGGGCAGTCAGCCTGAGCATGCTGTCCACAGCCTTGTTGATCTGTGCATCTGCCCGGGTCGTTTCCTCGGATGTCTCATGCACTTCCGTCGCTACGGATGCCGCATGCTGCGCTACATCCTGAGCCGTAGCAGACATCTCATTCATTGCGGTGGCGATCTGGTCAATGCGCTGATTTGCCTGGTCTGACTGGCCGAGAACATTGTTGGCGTTCCGACTGATCAGCTCTCCGATAGAATGGAGTTGGTTGGCGTTTTCGCCTAGAAGAGTGCCCGTGTCACTCAAAAATCCGTGTAGGCTGCGAGCTGCATTCGCCAGTTCGCCGAGTTCATCGTTGCGCTTCAGAGTGACCGGATCAGACAGGTCTCCTTTGCCCAGGCGTGTGATCTGCGAGGTCAGTTTCTGGGTGGGACGCACAACGCCGGTTATCAGTGTCAGCACCAGCATGATAGTGCCGACCACGATTGCAGCAATCAAAAGCCCCGCAAACATCGAGCTCCGAGTCTCGACGGTTTCGTTCAGAGCTTTTGATTTAGCCAAGCTATGGGACCGGACGGCTACCGCTGCATCATCAATCAGACGGGCCGGCATTCTATCGATACCAGAGACCGCCTGGTCGCCTGCGGCGATATCAAATCCGGAGCCTCGGAAGGTGTCCAGCCCTCTTCGGTAGTCCTGGCCCATATCCCGGTGGGCGTCCTGGAAATCTGTCAGCAGCGATTTTGCCTTCGGCTCCTCAATGCGAGGAATCAGATCACCCAACTGTTCCTGAATAGAGACCTCTCTTTCCTCGAAACGCTGCCAGTATTTATCGAGTTGTTCCGTATTAGCACCTCGTATCAGAACATTTTTCCACTCCTGAACCTGGGTTTTGAACGCCACGAGAATGTCTTGGGTCTCAAGCGCTCTCACCATCTCTTCGCTGACCAGCCCGCTGAAATCGTCTTTCACCCGCAGTGAAAAATTAAGATAGACAACCGTGAGGGCAACGATAATCAAGTTGGCGGCCAGAACCACTGACAAAATACGATTGAGAATACTCTTGGAGTACCAGTTCATTGACTCATCCTGAATGAGGGAGGGGCAGAGTTATACGTAAGCCTTGGTGCAGTTTGGACCAGACAGAAACGGTTATCGGCGCCACTGAACAGACCTTGAGGACCTTTCCTGAATCGTCGGGGTTTCTCGGTCAGGATCGCACAGCTAGTGGCCAGGGATTGTCGGCTTCAAGTCCAAACGCGATCTCCAGGAGCGTGCGCTCATCACCGTGGCGAGCCATAAATTGCACTGAAACTGGCAGGTTCTCCGGTGTCAGCGCCATGGGAAGTGAAATGGCGGGCGCGCCGGTGACGTTGGCCAGCGGCGTGAAGTTGGCATACCGGCTAAGCCGGTCAAACAAAGTATCGAAAGGTACGTTCGGGCTGAGGTGGCCAAGTTCGGGCGTGGTATGACCCAACACTGGCGTGAGCACCGCATCAAAGCCGACCATGGCTTTGGCGTAGTCAAACCTGGCGCGACGCAGGCGCCACAAAACCGCTGGCATGCGCCAGAAACCACGCCGGAACATCCTGTCCAGACCTTGGGTGAGCTCGTCTACACGGCGTTTGTCGAAATCCGGATGAGTCAGCTTGCGACCATTCAGCTTCATCCCGAACGCCAATAAGGCCCAGTAGAGAGCAAAATCATCCGGGAAGGTTGAGTTTGCAGGTATGGGGACAAGCTCAATGCGATGCCCTTGGGCTTCCAGTTGTCGGGCGGTCGCTTCGACGGTTTGGCGAGTCATGTCATCGGTTTTGTGGCCGTTGAGAGAGTCCAGAACCAGGCCAATTCTCAGACGCTTTTCAGGTGGACCATCCACCTTGCCAACGTTTGGCAACTTCGTGTTTCGGAAATATTGCTCCGCCTGAAAGATAAAGTTGGCGGTATCCCGCACCGAGCGGGTAACCACGCCGTCGCTAATAATATTGATGGGCAGAGAGCTGGCAGCGTCGTTGTCGATTACCCGGCCACGGCTCGGTTTAAGTCCCACCAGCCCGCAACAGGCGGCCGGAATTCGTATGGAACCGCCACCGTCATTGGCGTGGGCGATCGGAACCGTCCCGCTTGCGACCAATGCAGCTGCGCCGCCGGAAGAGGCACCAGTGGAGTACGCAAGGTTCCAGGGGTTGCGGCTGGGCGCATCATGAACAGGTTCGGTTGAGGCGTTAAACCCGAACTCCGGCATGGTACTTTTACCCAGGCAAAGAAAACCCTGCGCCAGCATCTGTTGTGCGAAGGGGCTGGTTTCTTCTGCTGGATGCCCGGCAGGTATGGCGTCTGAACCCATGCGTGTGGGCATTCCCGCTACATCTGTGTTGTCTTTTATAAAGGTTGGTACGCCGGTGAAAAATGGCGCGTCTGCCAGGCTTTTTTCTTTATCCAGCTTTGCAGCAGTCTCCAGCATCTGCTGATAGCGTTCAGCAACTACACCGTGAACCAGCGGTTCCGCTTTCTGCAGCCGCTCAATACTTGCCTGAGTCACTTCGGTAATCGATACGTCACGGCTGCGGATCCGCTCCGCCAGGGCAGTTGCATCGTCGTCACCCAAGGCATCGTTGGTGAACGTATGTGTGGCAGGCAGGGGATAAGAGGCAGGCATTCGAGGCATCTCCGTCAATGTTTGTAGCGGCTCTCTGCGGAGCTGCTTTCCTGGAGGAATACTCTACTCGAACGCAAAACACGACGACATGTCATTTCAGGTATGAGTTCACAAGCCCGTTATCTTAAGCGGGCTTGTGGGGTGTTTGGGGAGGAGTGCTGTGTCAGGCGCTGTTTTTGCGGGATTCCTTGATGACATCGTAGGCGTGTGTGATTTCCTGCGTACGCTCTTGTGCCATTTCACGCATGCTTTCCGGAAGGCCGCGCCCTGCCAGTTTGTCGGGGTGGTTTTCGCTCATCAGCTTGCGATAAACCTTCTTGAGCTCTGCATCGCTGATAGAGGGGGATACCCCCAGAATTTTGTATGCATCCTCATTCTGTTGAGCGCTGGACCGTTGGCTGCCAGCCTGCCCTGCATGAGCACCCCGCAACATGGCTTCCAGTTGATCCACCTGGCTCTCAGGCAGGCCAAGGCCGCGGGCTATGCGAACCAGCATTGCGTGCTCAGCCGGGTGCACAACGCCATCTGCGGCAACGGCAGACACCTGCACCTGAAGGAACATCTGCAGGAAAGCCGGTTGGCGCCCGCTGATGCTTAAAAAGTGATTCAGCTCTGCATCCAGATCAAAGTCTTCGGCCTTGCCACGGCTGAACGCGGCTTTGGCTGTTTCTCTCTGGGCTTCGTTCAGACGAAAGCGCACGAACATGGCTTCGGCCATCTGTATTTCGTCTTTTGAGACGACCCCGTCGGCTTTGCAAAGGGCGCCCATAACTGCAAATACCGACTCAATAAAGCCCGACTGAATGTTCTGGAGTTTGCCAATCAGACGGCTTTTAGCGCGGTTCAGCAGAAATGCACCCAGAGCGGCCCCCACCAGAAAACCGGGGATTTTGCCAAAGGCGTAACCAATCAGACCACCAATGATCATTGCAAACAGCATTAAAGCGTCCTTAAGGGATAATGGATCAGACTACAGAATATACGTGTTTTTCAGTGGATCTTCATGAACAGGCTTTCATTCTGACCCCCTGTTTTTCTGAACGCCTGTGAGTTGGCTCGTTTTTCGTGTTAAAAATAGCATCCATGACCTTCGACCTGTTTTCAGACCAGCCGATTAACGCGACTACCGAGATTCTTTCGGAGGGTGCCATCGTGCTCCGGCAGTTTGCCACTGCACAAGGGCCGGATCTGCTTAAAGAGATCAAGCAGGTAACGGCCGCCGCCCCCCTGCGACACATGAAAACACCTGGTGGGCACAGCATGTCTGTTGCCATGAGCTGTTGCGGCAGCTGGGGCTGGGTGACCGACGCGCGAGGGTACCGCTATCAGGCGGACGACCCTTGTTTCGGCGCGCCCTGGCCATCCATGCCATCCGTTTTTGACGATTTGGCCAAGTCGGCCGCCTTTGCGGCGGGGTACCCTTATTTCACTCCGGACGCCTGCCTCATTAACTGTTATGAGCCCGGCGCAAAAATGGGGCTGCACCAGGATAAGAATGAGCGAGACTTCTCGCAACCTATTGTGTCGGTCTCTCTCGGGTTGCCCCAAGTGTTTCAGTTCGGCGGGTTAGCGCGAAGCGAGCGGGCAAAGAACATTCCATTGAGTCATGGTGATGTGGTGGTCTGGGGTGGACCTTCGCGGCTTCGCTACCACGGGGTCCTTACGCTAAAGGCCGGAGCGCATCCTTTGACCGGCGCCTGCCGTTACAATCTGACCTTTCGCTGCGCCCGTTAACGGTTGCGTGGCTACTGCAACCATGCCATCAGAAGGCCTGCACCCAGTGATAGAAGCATGGGCCCGGCCACATAGAGCCCTGTTTGCCGATTACCGATCACCCAGGCCATGCCGGATTTGACCAGGTTGTTGGTGGCCGCCGCAATAACGATACCAACGACGGCAGCGTCCATTGCCAAGCCGTTGTTGGACATGCGGGTGAGGGACAGGGTAATTGCATCCACGTCTGCGATGCCCGAGGTGGCCGCCAACATATAGATACCGGTATCGCCCAGCCAGTCTTTCAGGAAGTCACCAAGCAGCAAAATAGCCGTCAGCAGTAGGCCAAAAACCAGGGCCGATTTCAGATCCAGAGGGTTTTGGTTCAGCGCAGGCTGGCTGACCTGGATCGTTCCGGAATTCCTGCGCCATATGATGATCGCCGGTATGTAAAGCAACACCGTCATAACCGCCACCGGCCAGACCAGGCTCGGTAGCAATTCGCGATTGATGACGAAGCAGTACACCAGTATGCGTGGGAACATGGTGCCACAGGCAATCAGAATGCCAGCGGCAAACTGTGCGTTCAGTGCCGGGTTCTGGCCGGCCTGGCGGGCAAAATGCAGAGTGAGTGCAGTGGATGAACTCAGGCCTGCAAACAGACTGGTAAACAGAATGCCCTTGCTGGTGCCTGCCACCCGCATGGCGAAATAACCCACGAAGGAGATAGATGCGATCATCACCACCATCCACCAGATTTCCCGGGGGTTGAGCACGCCGCCCGGGCCCATTGGCTCATTAGGTAGTAACGGCAGCATCACCACGGAAATAACCAGCAGCTTGAGTGCGGCATCCAGCTCGTGGGCCTGGAGTTTGTGCACCCAACCGTGAATTTCTTCCTTGTTATCCAGGATGATGGCGGTGATGACAGCGGCGGTGGTTGCCATCACCGGGTCTACGGCCACCGCTATGGCTCCGAAACAGAATGTCAGTACCATGCTGACCATACCGGTAATGCTGAAATTGCGGATGTGATCTAGCCGCTCGCTGTAGGCCACGATTGCCATGGCGACCACGCTCAGCAGAAGAACGGGAAACGCCCATACCGTAATGTGCTGGGCTAAAACCGCTGAAATGCCACCCAGAAGTCCAATAAGGGAAAAGGTGCGAATGCCAGCTATGCGATCGCCGGCCTTCTGTGCGCGCGCGCCCCAGCCTCGCTCCAGGCCTATGATGGCACCTAAAAGAAGCGACACAGCAAGGTTCAGCGTTGTCTGATTTGCGGACAGAAACTGCGATGCAACATCGTCCATGAACGAATGTAACTCCTTTTGATGGTAGGCGTTGCTGAAATAATAACAGCCGGCAAGGCGCGGAGGACAGGCGCCCTTACGCCGGAACCCGTATTTTGGTAGAATTCGCGCCCTTTATTTTGCCGTAATCCGCAATTTATGTGACGGCAATCCGACGTTCATTGAACAGCGCAGCCACCCGGGTACCCAAAGCTATGGTAAATACACTGAAAGCCAACTGGTTTTCCAACACAAAAGGCGATCTGCTCGCTGGAATCGTGGTTGCCCTTGCGTTGATTCCGGAAGCGATTGCCTTCTCGATCATCGCCGGAGTGGACCCCAAAGTCGGGCTCTACGCCTCGTTTTGCATCGCCGTCATCATCGCGTTTGTGGGTGGTCGCCCTGGCATGATCTCTGCGGCAACCGGCGCCATGGCGCTGCTAATGGTGACGCTGGTCAAAGAACATGGCCTGGAATACCTGCTGGCAGCCACGCTGTTAACCGGTGTAATCCAGATTGTGGCGGGTTGGCTGAAGTTGGGTAGCCTGATGAGATTTGTGTCGCGTTCGGTGGTGACCGGCTTCGTGAATGCGCTGGCCATCCTGATTTTTATGGCTCAGCTGCCCGAGCTCACCAATGTAACCTGGCACGTATACGCCATGACTGCGGCCGGGCTGGGTATCATTTACCTGTTCCCGTATGTGCCGGTGCTGGGCAAGTTGCTACCGTCGCCACTGATTTGCATTGTGGCGCTGACTATCGTCGCAGTGTTGTTCAATATTGACGTGCGCACCGTGGGCGATATGGGCGAACTGCCTGACACGCTGCCGATCTTTCTCTGGCCAGATGTGCCGCTGAACCTCGAAACCCTGATGATCATTTTGCCGTATTCCATTCCACTGGCGGTAGTGGGTCTGCTGGAATCCATGATGACCGCCACCATTGTGGATGATCTGACGGATACTGAAAGTGATCGTAACCGTGAGTGCCGCGGGCAGGGAATCGCCAATATCGGTTCTGGCCTGCTTGGTGGTATGGCCGGCTGTGCAATGATTGGTCAATCGGTTATCAATATAAAGTCCGGTGGCCGCACCCGGCTTTCCACGCTCACAGCAGGCGTATTCCTGATGGTGATGATACTGGTGCTGGACGATGTACTGGTGCGGATCCCCATGGCTGCTCTGGTAGCCGTGATGATCATGGTGTCTATCGGTACGTTTTCCTGGGAATCCATTCGTAACCTGAAAACCCACCCGCTATCTACCAATATTGTGATGCTGGTAACCGTGTGCGTTGTGGTTGTGACCCACAACCTGGCGCTGGGCGTGTTTGCCGGCGTGTTGCTCGCAGCGCTGTTCTTCGCCAACAAGATCGGGCACTTTATGGAAGTGCAGACAACACTGGAGGAATCATCGGGCACACGCAATTACACCGTGATGGGGCAGGTGTTTTTCAGTTCATCGGAAAAATTCGTTGCTGCGTTTGATTTCCGCGAAGTGGTCGATAAAGTGGTCATAGACGTGAGCCGTGCCCATTTCTGGGACATTACTGCCGTGGGCGCGCTCGACAAAGTCGTTATCAAGTTCCGCCGTGAGGGTGCGGAGGTGGAAGTGATTGGTATGAACAAGGCCAGCGCGACCATCGTTGACCGCTTTGGCGTGCACGACAAGCCGGAAGGCATTGATCAGCTGATGGGCCATTAATATGCAAGACACAACAGGAAACTCCCGACCCAATCCTCAAGATACACTGCAGGTTGTGGCCTGTATTGACGGCTCCCGCGCTGCGCCGGCGGTATGTGATTATGCCGCCTGGGCCAGCAAGCATATGGACTCACCGCTGACCCTTCTGCACGTGCTCGATGAAGAGCGCTATCCATCAGAGCCGGACCTGGCGGGCAACATTGGTCTGGGCAGCCGCGAGCATTTGCTTGATGAACTGGCGCAACTCGATCGCAAACGGGCCAAACTGGCGTTGGAACACGGCAATCATATGCTGGATGAGGCCTCGCTGCGATTGCAGGAAGCCGGTATCAGCGACATCAAAAAGCGCCAGCGCCACGGCGATCTTACGGAGTCGCTGCTGGCTATGCAGGCTGAGATCCGTGTGCTGGTGATGGGGTTGCACGGCGAAAGCAGTTCAGACCGTGAACAACATATTGGCAGCCAACTGGAAACCGTCATCCGTAGCATGAGTCGACCTATCCTGCTGGTACCGAATGAGTTTTCAGCGCCCAAAAGCGCCATGCTTGCGTTTGACGGCAGCGCTACGGCGTTTCGCGGAGTTGAGCACCTGGCCGCCAGTTCGGTACTCAAGGGTATGCCCCTGCATCTGGTGATGGTGGGTAATGAAACCTCAGAAGCCATGGCCCAATTGCGCAAGGCCGAGGCTATGCTGGCTCCTCTGGAGTCGGAAGTTACCCTGGCTATTCGAAGTGGCGAGGTAGAGCCAGTATTGCACGGTTATCAGGATGAGTTCGATATCGACATTCTGGTGATGGGCGCTTACGGCCACTCGAAAATTCGCCGCTTTTTATTGGGCAGCACGACGACCAGCATGCTGACATCGGCTAAAAAGCCGTTGGTGATTCTGCGCTAGGTTTGTGTTCACCCAAGCTGCTGGATAGCAAGGCACTAAAAAGGCGAAGCCGCTTAAGGGCTTCGCCTTTTTTTATAACTGCGCCAAGCGCTTACAGCCCCAGCTTTTCAGCCACGTAGTCGGCGTCTTTATCCCCTCGGCCTGAAAGGTTGATCAAAATAGACTGCTCCTTCGACAGTTTGGGTGCCTCGCGGATTGCCCAGGCCACTGCGTGGGCGCTTTCCAGCGCAGGAATGATGCCTTCTACACGCGACAACATCATGAATGCGTCCAGGCACTCAGTGTCATTGGCGCTGGCGTATTCCACCCGGCCCAGGTCCTTCAGGTAACTGTGTTGTGGGCCGCTGCCAGGGTAGTCCAGTCCGGACGCGATGGAGTGAACCGGCATCGGGTTACCTTCGCTGTCTTCGAGCACGTAGCAGGCCATACCGTGTAACTGCCCGGGTTTACCCAGTGTCATGGTAGCCGCGTGGCGATCCGTGTCGAGACCCTCACCTGCCGGCTCCACCCCTACCAATTTGACGCTCTCATCGTTCAGGAACGCTGTGAAAATGCCCATGGCGTTGGAACCGCCACCCACGCAGGCCGCGATGTAATCCGGGAGCTTCTGGTAGCGCTCCATAAACTGCGCACGGGCTTCGCGGCCAACCACAGACTGAAAATCACGAACCATACCCGGGAAGGGGTGTGGGCCCACAACGGAGCCAATGGCGTAAATAAAATTCTGCGGGTCTTTCAGGTACTCATCGAATGCACTGTCAACAGCGTCTTTAAGGGTGGCGGTGCCGCGAGTCACCGGAACCAGCGTGGCGCCCAGGATTTTCATCTTGGTTACGTTCGGGTGTTCTTTGGCGATATCCACCGAGCCCATATGAATCTCGCAGGGAATGCCCACAAGAGCGCAAGCGGTTGCCAGAGCGACACCGTGCTGGCCTGCGCCAGTCTCTGCAATCACTTTGGTTTTGCCCATAAACTTCGCCAGCAAGGCTTCACCCAGGCAGTGATTGATCTTGTGAGCACCGGTGTGGTTAAGATCTTCCCGCTTCAGGTAGATGCGCGCACCACCGAGTTTTTCAGACAGCCGGCGGGCGTAGAAAATCGGGCTGGGTCGGCCTACATAATCCGCCAACAGGTAGGCCAGCTCGTCCTGAAAATCCTTGCGCTGGCGGATTTCGTGATAGGCGGCGCTGATTTCATCCATTACCTGTTTCAGTTCCGGCGGCACAAACTGCCCGCCAAATTTACCGAAAAAGCCTTGTGCGTCGGGCAGGTTGTCGTAGGGGGAAGGGGTGCTCATAAGACGGTATCTCGCTCAAAATTATGGAACAATCATAACGTTCCGCTCGGGGTCGCTCAATGCTGGCAGAGCCTTGAGGAATGCACAGATTAAGTTGCCGCCCCCGCAGCCACCCCCGAAGCCCAGGCCCACTGAAAATTATGCCCGCCCAGGTGTCCTGTTACGTCCACAACCTCGCCAATAAAGTACAGGTTCGGGTGCTCCAGAGCCGCCATGGTTTTTGAGGAAAGCTGACGGGTATCCACTCCGCCCAGTGTCACTTCGGCTGTTCTGTACCCTTCTGTCCCTGCCGGTTTGACTGTCCATTGCCCCAGCGTGTCCGCAATCTGCTCGATGTCGCTGTTTCTGTAGCCCTGAAGCGGGCCGCTCCAGCCGTAAAGCTCGTTGAACGCCTGAGCGAAACGCTTGGGCAGATGCTGGGCGAGGTATTGAGCAATTGTTGACTGTGGCTTTTGTTTGCGCAGGCCTGCCAGATCTTCACGGATGTTGCGATCTGGCAGCAGGTTGATTGTCAGCGGGTCGCCGGGCTGCCAGAAGCTGGAGATCTGTAGCATCGACGGCCCGCTCAGGCCCCGGTGCGTGACCAGCATGGGCTCCCGGAAATGATGGTTGTTGCAGGCAGCATCCACCGGGCAACTAACGCCTGAAAGCGGTGCCAGCTGCTGTTTCAGCTCCAGGTGCAGCGTGAAAGGCACCAGCCCGGCTCGGGTGGGCAGAACTGTAAGCCCGAACTGCCGGGCAATCTCGTAACCGAATCCTGTGGCGCCCATGGTGGGGATGGATAGGCCGCCGCAGGCGATAACCAGGGATTCGCAGGTAAGGGTGCCTGAACTGGTGTTAACCCGGTAGTGCCCGGCGCTTTGAGCGATGCCTTTTACGCTGGTTTTCATGCGGATTTCAGCACCGGACCAGTCGCATTCCGTCAGCAGCATGGTGAGTATGTCTTTCGCGCTGTCTTTGCAAAACAGCTGGCCGGCGGCTTTCTCTTCATGCTCAATGCCGTGGCGTTCAACAAGATCCAGAAAATGCTGCGGAGTGTAACGCTTGAGGGCGGAAATGCAGAAGCGTGGATTATCTGATAGAAAATTGGCAGGCGTGCTATTGAGGTTGGTGAAGTTACAGCGCCCGCCGCCAGACATAAGGATTTTTTTGCCAGGCTTGTTGGCGTGATCCAGTACCAGAACTTTGCGCCCGCGATAACCTGCGGTAGCAGCGCACATCAGGCCGGCGGCGCCGGCACCGATAATGATTACGTCGTACTGGTTACTGGAACTTGCCGTCATTACTGCCCGCCGATTGGTTAATGAGGCGCGCAGTATACCAGCCTCAGAGCGGCTTTATGGCTCATTCCAGATGAACCGTTCCTTCCATGTAGAAAGCCGCTTGCCCGGCAATAGCAACACGGTCGCCTTTCAGCTCACAGCGTAATACACCGCCCCGTGCCGACAGTTGCCGGGCTTCAAGTTTGGTTTTGCCGAGCTTTTCGGCCCAGTAGGGCACCAGAACACTGTGAATCGAGCCGGTAACCGGGTCTTCATCAATGCCTGAGCCGGGTGCGAAGTATCGGCTGACAAAATCGACCTGGTCGCCCGGCGCAGTGATTATCAGGCCCATATTGCCCAGTTGCTTCAGTATTCGCATATCCGGTTGAACTGCTCTCACCGCTGCTTCGCTTTCCAGAACGATCATGTCATTGGTGTCGCTCGGTACGTGAAAAGCCTTAGCGGGTGCATTTCCAAGCGCTTCGAGAATGATTGCGGGTGTTTGCTGTTCTTCTATCCGAAGGTTGGGAAAGTCCAGCTCGAGCCAGTCGTCCGGGCTCTTATGTACGCCCAGAGGGCCACTTTTGGAGTGGAAGCGTACCGCATTTTCAGACCAGCCCAGTTTGTTAAAGATGACCCAGGCGCTGGCCAGTGTGGCATGCCCACACAGCGGCACTTCGAAACATGGGGTGAACCAGCGAATGTGAAAATCCGAGTTATCAGCATCGGTTTCAGGCACGAAAAACGCCGTCTCCGAGAGATTGTTCTCAGCTGCCAGAGCCTGCAAGGTTTTGTCTGGAAGCCATGCATCCAGCGGTATGACAGCGGCCGGATTACCCTTGAATATCTCGTTGGTAAACGCGTCTACCTGATAAATGGGGTATCTCATGTTCTGTTCTCCGGGGGCAAATGCTTAGCGTAAAGGTGGGCCTTGTAGCTGGCAAACTGTGCCAGTTCACGCTCACTGTAAAAGTGCAGCTCGGGTAAAGGGTTGTGATGTGTTACCACCCAATGTTCCTGTGCTGGTTGACTGACAGAAAACCCGAGTTTCGCCAGGAACTTGCTGCTGATGTCCAGCCCTTCCCCGTACAGGGATGGAACGTTTGACTGAAGCCCGAAAAGATTGTTTCGGGTTGCTGCGAGGCCGTGCGTGTTGGCGATGCCCATGATGAAACTCCTTCTTCTGTTTGCGATGTTGTTATTGTCCTCCCGTGCTGACAGTCATAACAGATTCAGATAACCTGTTTTTGAACCGGTACAGCGTGTTGATTTGGATAACTGTATTGGTATTTTTATCCGGTATCTGTACTGCTCCCATCAGATGCCGATCTGTTGCAATAGGCACGACGGCTAACCAGAAGGGCAATGTCTTTTGATTCGGCGAGGCAGATGGAATGGGTGTTTTATATAACCAGGTAGCAGACAGACTTCAGACCCTGATACAGGACAGCGTATACCGGGATGGAGATCGCCTGCCGGGTGTGAGAGTGTTGAGCAAACAGTTTGGGGTCAGTATTTCAACCGTGTTGCAGGCGCACCAGACGCTTGAAGCCCGCGGTTATCTCCAGGCCCGGGAGCGCAGTGGTTATTTCGTGCGCTTGCCCGCAGTCGATGCTCCGGAGCCGGTTATGCACAGGCATCGAAGCCGTCCGGTTCCGGCCAGTGCGCGAGAGATGACTCTTGACCTGTGTGCTGACGAGCAAAAGCGCATGGTGCCGCTGGCCACTGCCATTCCCCATGCGGATTACCTGCCGTTGCGGCAGATTCAGCAGTGCACTCTTTGGGCAGCACGGCGTGGTCTTGAAACGCTCGACTACGCGTTTCCCGGCAAGGAGACATTTCGCCGGCAGATTGCGCAGCGTATGGCCTCCGTGGGTGTTCCGGTTACGCCGGATGATGTGCTCGCAACCAATGGTGCCCAGGAAGCCATTATTCTCGGTTTGCGCGCCGTTACCCAGCCGGGAGACATAGTGGCTGTTGAGTCGCCATCGTTTCCGGGCATTCTTCAGGCCCTGGAAGTTGTCGGGTTGCGGGCAATGGAAATTCCGACCCACCCATCCGATGGTCTCAGCCTTGAAGGCCTGCAGCTGGCCCTGGAACAGTGGCCTCTGAAAGCTTGTGTGGTGGTCACCAATCACAGCAATCCCATGGGCGCCAGAATGCCGGATGAGCGCAAGAAACAGCTGGTTTCGATGCTTGCTGCTGCCGGAGTGCCGTTGATTGAAGATGATATTTACGGAGATCTCTACCACACGGGCGAAAGGCCGAAGCCTGCCAAAGCCTTTGATCGCACGGATAACGTGATCTACTGCAATTCGTTTTCAAAAACCATTTCTCCCGGGCTCAGATTGGGTTGGATGCTTCCGGGGCGGTACATGGCCAGCGCCAGGCAGCAAAAGTACTTTTCCAACCTGGCTACGGCGTCCATTCCGCAGCTGGCGGTGGCGCATTTTCTTGAGCAGGGTGGCTATGATCGGTATTTGCGCTCTGCACGGCAGAATTATCGGGAGGCGACAGAGCGAATGCGAGCGGCTGTGGCGCGGTCGTTTCCTGTCGGTACGGCGGTGAGCAGGCCTCAGGGCGGCTTCGTACTCTGGGTTCAGTTGCCTGTCGGGGTTTCCGGAACAAGGGTTTATCATCGTGCCCGGGCCGAAAACATCAACGTGGCACCGGGCTTGATGTTCTCGATTTCAGACAAATTCGAGTCCTGCCTGCGGCTAAACGGGGGCAACCCCTGGAGCGAGCGTATCGATCAGGCCATCGCGAGACTCGGTGCGCTTGTTCATGAAGAGCAGGCGCTAGGCGGTTGAGAGAACTGTCTGCGGGGTTAGGTGCGAAGCTTCAATGGATCAATCATCCCGGCTGTGATGGCTATGCCTGTAATATCAGGCAGTCGCTCCGCACCAAGCCGCTTCATTACGCGGGCTCTGTAAAGATCAATGGTCTTGACGCTGACGCCCAGCTGATCGGCAATTTCCCGGCTGGTGTAGCCTTGGGCCATGGGCAGAAACACATCCCGCTCCCGGCGCGTGAGCGTTGCAATAAGCGCGTCCGTCCGTTCGTCACCCAACTGCAGATGGCTGGAGTGTTGATGAACCTCCAGTGCCTGTTGCACGCTGTCCAGAAGTAGCTGCTCGTTGAACGGTTTCTCGATAAAGTCAAAGGCGCCAGATTTGAACGCGCGCACCACAATAGGCACATCTGCATGGCCAGATACGAAAATAATGGGTAACTCAATGCCTCGTTTTTGAAGCTCTTCCTGAACGTTAAGTCCGCCGAGGCCTGGCATCCTTACATCCAGCACCACACAGCCGCCCCGGGTGTCTCCCAGAGCGTCAAGAAACTTGCGGCCGTCGCTGTAAGCCCGCACGTTCAACCCGACCGACTCCAGCAACCACTGGGTTGATTCCAGCATGCCGGCGTCGTCGTCAACAATATAAACCGTGGTGGTATCAGGGGCAGGTTGGTCACTCATCGGGTGCAGTCTCCGAGCTTGATATGCGTTTGTTTGCTGATGCTACCGGGAAGCGACAGGTTAGCGTAAGGCCGCCGGTTGCGGCAGGTTGCGCATCCAGAAATCCGCCAAAACCTTCGATGATGGAACGGCTCATGGAAAGCCCGAGCCCAAGCCCCTGAGGTTTGCTGGTATAAAACGGCTGAAACATCTGTCTGATTCCCTGTTCATCAAGCCCGGGGCCTTCATCCGTGACATCAATCAATGTTTCGCCTTCATTATTTATTGACGTTGAGATCATCAGGCGGGAACGGAGATCGTCTGGTTGAGAGTTCTGCGCCTCCACGTTTGCTTCGATGCCATTACGGATCAGGTTGATCAGCACCTGCTCCAGCAAAACCGGATCTGCGATGATGCCCGGCTCGCAGGTGGCCGGTAAGCAGAGAATGTCCACGTTGTTTTTGTCAGCTTCCCACTGACAAAGCCGGGCGACGTTACTGAGCGTCTGGTTTAGCGAAACCGCTGCGGTGCGCTTCTGGCCTTTGCGCAGAAAGGCGCGCAGGCGCTTTATGACTTCGGAAGCGCGATTGGCATGATGAATGATCTTCTCAAGACCATCGTCTACGCGCTCAAGGTGTTCAGGGTGGGTTCCGGCGGTTTTCAGGTAGCGCTGGCTGGCACCGGCAAAGTTGACGATTGTTGCCAATGGCTGGTTCATTTCGTGGGCAATGCTTGAGGCCAGCTCGCCAAGAGTTGCCAATCGTGCCGTGTGGGCAAGCTCATCTGCCAGCTTACGGCTGTTTTCTTCCGACTCCACCCGTGCCGTGATATCCCTCGATACGCTGACCACCTCGACAACCGCACCCGTGTAGGTTTCCCGTATGGCGCGGCTTGCAATCTCGAGCCAGCGTTTGCTGCCGTCACGATGAGTTATGTCCAGGGTCATGGTAGCGTATCCGTCTTCCGTCAAAAGTCTGTGACTTTCCATCAGTTGCCGGGCTGTACTGTCAATATGAAAGATTTCCTCCAACGCTTTGCCCCGGAGCTCTTCTGGCCAGTAACCGAGCAGGCGCCATGAAGCCGGGGTCGCATCGATAAAACGTCCATCCGGAGCATGCCGCGAGATGAGGTCGGTGGTGTTTTCGGTGATCAGCCGATAAAGGCGATTTGACCGAATGGCTTGTTCCTGGGTCCGGACATCGTCTGTGGCATCTCTGCCTCGGGCAAGCACCTCACCAGTTTGCTGGCAGGGGATAAACGTCCACATGAGAATGGTCTCGTTGAACCGGGCTTCCGCATTCTCGATTGATCGTGCTTGATGCAGGGCGGCTTTTACCAGTGCCTGCACATTCGACGGCAGCAGATCGGCTAGGTTGTTCAGGCCGTTCCCCGCCCGCAATGTTTCGGCGGCCTGATTGCTGCGCAAAAGGGTAGCGCTTGCACCAAGTATCAGGCCGGGTTGCGGATCTGCATCTGACAAACTAAAACCCATAGTAGTAACAGAGTCGCTCGCAAGGGATGGAGTATAGTATTTGCACTATAATACGTTGGTGTAATTTCTATACGTTGGGTTATTAAGCATTATATCGCGCAATGAAAGTATAGCGACCCCAGCGGTTTTGCTGAATACACCACAAGAACAATAGGCTCATACAGAGGACCACACAATGACCTCGATTTTTGATCAGGACCTTGCGCCTATCGGTGCCAATTACGCTGTTCAATCTCCCGTTGATTTTATTGAACGTACTGCCAGTGTGTATCCGGATTTTCCGTCCGTTATTCACGGAGCTATCCGCTATAACTGGTCGCAAACCTATGATCGCTCCCGGCGCCTGGCGTCGGCGCTGAAAGGTCGAGGCATTGGCAAGGGCGATACGGTCGCCGTGATGTTGCCCAATATCCCGGCGATGGTTGAGTGCCATTTCGGTGTGCCGATGATAGGTGCGGTGCTGAACACGCTGAATGTGCGCCTGGATGCGGAAGCCATCTCTTTTATGCTCGATCACGGCGAAGCAAAAGTTGTGATCGCAGATCGCGAGTTTGGCGAAGTGGTACGCGAGGCTGTCAGCCGTTTGGAAGACAAGCCTCTGGTCATTGATGTGGACGATCCGGAATACGGAGAGGGCGTTCAGGTAAGCGATCTGGACTACGAAGCGTTTCTGAAGGAAGGTGATCCGCAGTTCCAGTGGAGCTTCCCGGACAACGAATGGGATGCAATATCGCTGAATTACACCTCCGGAACCACAGGCAATCCAAAGGGTGTTGTGTATCACCACCGCGGCGCTTATATCAACGCCCTGGGTAACCAGGCCGTGTGGTCAATGGGCATGCATCCGGTGTATCTGTGGACGCTGCCCATGTTCCACTGCAACGGCTGGTGTTTCCCCTGGACGATTACGGCCATGGCCGGCACGCACGTTTGCCTGCGCCGGGTTGATCCGGAAAAAATTCTGCAACTGATCCGGGATCATCAGGTCACGCACATGTGCGGCGCACCCATTGTGCTGAACGCCCTGTTGAACGTGCCGCCCGAATCCAAGGCTGGCATTGATCACGAAGTCCGCTCTATGACCGCAGGCGCGGCGCCTCCGGCTCAGGTTATTGGTGCTGTCGAGGAAATGGGCATCAAAGTGACTCACGTCTATGGCCTGACGGAAGTCTACGGCCCGGTAACGGTCTGTGCGTGGAAGTCGAAGTGGGATGATCTGCCGCTGCATGATCGGGCGAAGATAAAAGCCCGTCAGGGTGTGCGTTATCACACCCTTGCCGGCACCATGGTGGGTGACATCGAAACGATGGAACCGGTTCCCAAAGACGGCAAGACCATCGGTGAAATCTTCCTGCGCGGTAATACCGTGATGAAAGGTTATCTGAAAAACCCGAAAGCCACTGAGGAAGCGTTTCGTGGCGGTTGGTTCCATACCGGCGACCTGGCCGTGTGGCACGAAGACGGCTATATGGAAATCAAGGATCGTCTGAAGGATATTATTATTTCCGGCGGCGAGAACATTTCCACCATTGAAGTAGAGGATACGCTTTACCGGCATCCGGCTGTTCTCGAGGCCGCTGTAGTGTCTCGTCCGGATGAAAAATGGGGCGAAACTCCCTGCGCCTTTGTGACCCTCAAACCGGAAGCAGGCGATGTAAGCGAAGAGGATATTATCAACTTCTGCCGCGAACACCTGGCTCGCTTCAAGGTGCCCAAAACCGTTGTTTTCTCTGAACTGCCCAAAACCTCCACGGGCAAGATCCAGAAGTTCGTACTGAGGGATCAAGCCAAAGAACTGGACTGATCTCCTGGCCGGCAGCACCAGCCCTGGTGCTGCCGAATATAACCTAAAAAAATATGATCAGGCACACGCTGCGCGCGCGTGCCAGGAGACTTTGTTATGCAAATTTTTCACCGTAAGAATGGGGAAGAGCAGCCGTTTTGGCCTGCAGGCCCTTTCAAAATCCGCCTTCCTTTCGTTCATTACCGCTGGGAATTTGCGGAAATGGTTCAGGCTTTGATCATGTTTGTGGTTAGTCTGGCCATGATTCCGCTATTGCAAAAATACCTTGGTGTGCCCTATGACGTAGCCTTGGCCTATGCCGTGATCTGCGGTATCGGTTTTATGCTGCCTGCCTTGCTGGGTGTCCCACTGGTGCCCGGCTGGATAACGCCGGGCATTCCGGTGGTGCTGCTTTTTCTGAGTGATTTTGAGCCTGGCCCGGAGGCAATCCAGGCGATGTTCGCACTGCAGTTTCTGGTGTTTATCATTTTCCTTTTTCTCGGCGTCACTCGTCTAGGGAGCAAGCTGGTTGATCTGATTCCTCGTTCCATGAAGGGCGGGATTATTATCGGTGCCGGTATTGCCGCGCTAATGGGGGAAATCGAAGTGGGCGGTCGCGTGGCCAATACGCCCATATCACTGATTGTTGGCGGTCTTGTTTGCCTGTATCTGATGTTTTCTGTGTCTTTCAAGGGCTTTGTTGAGAGCAACTCCTTTGCTCGCAAAATCGCCAACTACGGCATGGTTCCGGGCATGATTGTGGCCATTCTCGTGGGGTTTGCCACCGGCGAATACGATGTACCGAATGTTGAATGGGGCATTACCAAACCGGCTTTTGATGAGTTGTGGAACTACCTGCCGTTTACGGTTGGATTCCCCAATCCCGAAGTATTCCTCTACGCCATCCCAACGGCGGTCATCGCCTACATCATCGCCTTCGGGGATATCGTCGTGGGGCAGTCCCTGATGAACCGTGTGGATCATCTTCGTAAAGATGAGGACATCGACAACAGTATCGACCGTGTGCACCTGGTAACGGCCATCCGGAACGGTGGACATGCATTCTTTGCTCCTTACCCCGGGCTTGCTGGCCCAATCTGGACCGCCGTAACCGCGACTATGGCAGAGCGCTACAAGTATGGCCGCAACGCCATGGATTCTATCTACAGCGGCGGTGGCACCTTCTGGATTACCGGCTTTATTGCGCTGTTTATTCTGCCGTTGGTGAGTTTTTTCCAGCCGGTACTGCCCATTGCGTTGTCCCTGACTCTTCTGTTGACCGGCTATATCTGTTTGATGGTTGGCTTGGAGCAGTTGGAGAACAACACTGAGCGCGGCATAGCCGGCACCATGGGTGTGGTGTTGGCGGTTTACGGCGCGGGCTGGGGACTTGCGACGGGTGTGGTTCTTTACTTGCTGATTGAGCGAACCAAGTTGCTTGGTTTTACCTCGGACCCTGAAGCGCCGGGTATTGATGGGGCCGACAAACACTGAATTGGCGGCCTCCGGTTCAGGTCGGAGGCAGTTCAGACCCTGTGTGTCTTTGGGAGGCGGAATGCCTCCCCTTTTTTTGCCCGCTGTTATTGTTTCTACTGGTTGCCACCAATGACGGTGTGTCATTTTGTGACAATCTGTCCGTTTTGCCCGTTGCACCCTTCCTTCCTTCTTGTTTTCAGGACTAAACTGGATCCATTGGTGATTTTTTGTCCGCCGTTCGTAAATTATAAAAAAAGCAGGAGGCAGTCATGACCGTCAGCTCCACTCCCGAGGGTGTGTCCGTTCAGCCACGGCATCTGCACTTTGATGTTAGTGAAGATCTGAAAGTGTTCTGGCACGGCGATGATGCGTTCCGTACAGCATTTTTCAATGCGTTATCACTTCAGTTTCCGGATGGAGAGCAACAATTTATCAATGCGGTGCGGCTATATCGGGACAGGATTGACGATCCGAAGTTGAAAGCCGAGATCCGTGGGTTTATCGGCCAGGAAGCGCTGCATAGCCGTGAGCACAAAGCCTACAACGAGGCTCTAAAAGCTCGGGGTTATGACATTGACGGGCTGGAACGCCGTTTTCATAAGCACATGGAGTGGGTTGGAAAGCTGGCGCCCAGCCGGCAACTGGCGGGTACTTGCGGTGCCGAGCATTATACGGCGGTACTGGCGAATGCCATATTGAGCGATCCGGAATGGCTGAGTGGTGCAACGCCTGCCATGGCCCAGCTCTGGCGCTGGCATGCCATAGAAGAAACCGAACACAAGTCGGTGGCGTTTGATGTATACCGAGAGTGCGTTGGCAACGAGCGCATGCGGCGGATTATCTTCCTGTTTGTAACCTGGAATTTCTTTAAATATACCTTCCTGAATACCTGCAGCCTTCTGAAAACCGACGGCAAGCTCTGGAGTCTTCGCACCTGGATGGGTGGCCTCAACTTTCTGTGGGGAAAACCCGGTATTTTGCGTCAGTGCCTGCCAGGCTTTCTGGCGTATTTTCGCAAAGACTTCCATCCCTGGCAGCAGGACAACAGGGTGCTGCTGGAGAAAAATCTCCAGGACCTGGATGCGGCAGTCTGACCTGAATCGAAAAATCTTGCACGGGCGAGGCGGGTGACACTGGCCAGCCCGCAGCTGATTGATTGCAGTTATGGCGAATTCGCCTGGCTTGTCTTCGTGTTAGTCTCACGGCCCCAATAAAAAAACAATCTGATTTTTAACCTCAATAGGGCCATCACTACATGACCAAGAGCAAAACCGATCCAGCCAGTCAGCTGCTCGAGCTACACATCAAGCATGAGGTTGCAGCACTTAAGGGCGCAAAACTCCGTAAGTTTCTCAAGCAGGAAGTCAATGAGCTTCTTGATCTTGCGGGTGGTATTACGCTGAATCGAATTGCCTCAGAAAACCAGGTGATGGAGACGATTCAGCGTGTTGTCGTGAACATGGAGCTGGACGCAGGCATTCCGGAGCTGGCGGGTGAAATGGCCACCGAGGTGCTGAATGCGCCGGTTCAGGCAAAGACAGCGCTGGGGGACATTATCACCCGGGAGCAAGCTACTGGCTTTGTGGAAGAAATGCTTGCGCTCAGGCAGCAACGTGAGCGGGTGATCAGCGAAATCATGGCTCATCCGGTTTATCAGGAACTGGTTTCGAATGTGGTGTATCAAGGGGTGGTCAATTACCTCTACGAAGACAACCTGATCACCAAGTCGGTCCCCGGCGTTGGTTCCATGATGAAATTTGGCAAGCGTATGGCCAATAAAGCGGTACCCGGGTTAGATGAAACCTTTGAACGACGGCTCAAAGCCTGGCTCTCCGACAGCCTGCCAGGGCTGATCAATCGCAGTGAGCAGTTTCTTCAGAAGGCGCTCTCCGATGATGAGGTGAGGGATACGGTTATGGCGGCCTGGGTCGCCATGGAGGACCGAACGCTTGCGGAGTTGCAGGAAGGCTTGGGTGATGTGGAATTGCAGACCTTTGTGGTGCTGGGCTATGAGTTCTGGCTGCAGTTCCGGAAGACCGACTACTTTGAAGGTTGCGCCCGTGCAGTGGTTGCGCACCTGTTTTTGAAATATGGTGACCGACCGCTTACCGATCTGCTCGACGACGTTGGCGTTACCGAGGATTTGATCATGGCAGAAGTGGACGCCTGGGCCATTCCGATTATAGACGTGCTCCGGGAAGAGGGTTATGTTGAGACTCTTGTGCGTCGGCGGCTGGCAGCGTTTTATAACTCTGCAGCCGCGCGCAAAATTCTTGAGCAGGAGGCCTGACAGCTTCAGTCTTCCGCAACAAAAGATGTGGAGGTCTGTCTGGTTTCCGAGTTGTTCTGGGCTTATCTTATTGCCATAGGTCTGCTAACCGTAACGCCTGGTGTGGATACGCTCCTGGTTATGCGCAATGCCGGTCGCGGTGGCTTCCGGGATGGCTGTGTAACCAGTGTGGGTATTTGCTGTGGCTTGTTTATTCACGCCACTCTCTCGGCATTGGGTATTTCCCTTCTTTTGCTGGAAACGGCCTGGGCATTCTCTGCGCTCAAGTGGGCTGGGGCCTTTTATCTGATCTGGCTCGGCCTGGGTTCGCTAAAACAAGCCGTAAAGGGCGGGCCTGCTACTGACGCGAAATCGCCCGCCGTGGCCCGCCGTAACGTTCCAGTGCAGGTGTCGTTCCGTGAAGGCCTGCTCTCTAATGTGCTCAACCCGAAAACCGCTCTGTTCTATATGGCTCTGTTGCCGCAATTTGTGGATCCTTCGGGAAGTGCCTTTCAGCAATCACTGGTGCTGGCGGGCGTGCACTTTCTGCTGGCGATGTTCTGGCAGTGTGGTTTGGCCTGGATGGTGGTGCGCTTTCGGGGCGTGGGTGTTGGCGCCGGGGTAAAGCGAATGCTTAATGGGCTGACCGGGGGCTTTTTTATTGTGATGGGTGCAAAACTGGCAGGGAATTGACCGGGTATACAAAAAAGGGAAGCCGTAGCCGGCTTCCCTTTTTTTCAGGCGGTTGTACTAACCCGCACTGGAATTACTTCTCCAGATATTGAAGCTTGTTGGGCTTGCCATCCCATTCTTCAGCCTCTGGAAGAGGGTCTTTCTTCTCGGTGATGTTCGGCCACTTACCCGCCAGATCGGCGTTGAGTTCCACAAACTGAACCTGATCTGCCGGCAGTTCGTCTTCCGAGAAAATCGCCTCGGCCGGGCACTCAGGCTCACACAGCGCGCAGTCGATACACTCGTCAGGGTCGATTACCAGAAAGTTCGGTCCTTCGTAGAAACAGTCTACCGGGCACACTTCCACGCAGTCTGTGTATTTGCACTTGATGCAGTTATCGGTAACGATAAACGCCATAATCAGATCCCTGGTCCAGTGGTCAATCTCATCCGGAGCGTGATGTCAGGCTCCATGCTTATATTTTAATGGGCGATATTGTAGGGAGCCACCCTCACAGCCGCAAGCGTTTGGCCGCTATAACCTTATTACCCAGATCAACTTTGTATCAGTTTTTCAGTAATCCCTTCAATTCATAGAGCCTGTTCATGGCTTCCCTGGGTGATAGTCCGTCCAAATCGAGACCCTGCAGGGCCTCCTCTACGGCACTGGGCGCCGCACTGGCAAACATGTCACCCTGATAAACAACCTGGCTGGATGCCTCACGATTCTTCGTGCTCGCCTCGGCTACTGCTGCGGGCTGCGTCGCTGCGGGCCCTGCACTGTTTTCCAGCAGTTTCAGCTGCGTTTTGGCGTTGTGTATAACGTTCTGGGGTACGCCAGCAAGTTTCGCAACCTGCAGGCCGTAGCTCTGGCTGGCCGGGCCTTCGTGCACGTTATGCAGGAACACAATGCTGTCGTCGTGCTCGGTGGCCGTCAGGTGCACGTTGACTGCGAGCTCAAGATCGTCCGCCAGTTGTGTGAGCTCAAAATAGTGTGTGGCAAACAGGGTGTAGCAGCGAATTTCTTTTGCCAGGTGCTCGGCTGTGGCCCACGCCAGGGACAAACCATCAAATGTGCTGGTGCCGCGGCCTACTTCGTCCATCAGCACCAGGCTGAACTCGGTAGCGTTGTGCAGGATGTTGGCGGTCTCGGTCATTTCCACCATAAAGGTGGAGCGTCCGCCGGCGATGTCATCTGATGATCCCATGCGAGTGAATATGCGATCTACCGGCCCCAATACCGCGCGATTGGCGGGCACGAAGCTTCCGGTGTAGGCCAGCAGGGCGATGAGCGCAGTCTGGCGCATGTACGTGGACTTGCCGCCCATGTTGGGGCCCGTAATCACCAGCATCCGGCGTTTTACGTCCATCAGCAGGTTGTTGGGCACGAACGGCTCATCAAGAAGCTGCTCCACCACCGGATGGCGGCCATCCTCAATATCAAATCCGGGAGTTTCACGGAATTCCGGTGCGACAAAACGCAGGGTGGTGGCTCGCTCGGCAAAATTGCTGATGACATCCAGCTCTGCCAGCGCCTGCGCGGCATCCTGCAGTGGTGCGAGTTGTTCCGCGACGGTTTCCAGCACCTCATCGTAAAGTGCTTTCTCTCTTGCCAGCGCCCGGCTTTTGGCACTCAGGGCTTTGTCTTCGAATTCTTTAAGCTCGGGCGTAATAAAGCGTTCTGCGTTTTTCAGTGTCTGGCGGCGAATATAATCAACCGGTGCCTGAGCAGACTGGGCCCGGCTGATTTCGATGTAGTAGCCGTGCACCCGGTTGTAGCCGACCTTCAAGGTGCTTATGCCGGTGCGCTCTTTCTCCCGGGTTTCTACATCAAGCAGATACTGGCCGGCGTTTTCACTGATGTTGCGCAGTTCGTCCAGCTCTTCGTCAAAGCCCTCACGGATCACGCCACCTTCCCGGATGACAACCGGGGGATTATCGATAACGGCGCGCTCCAGAATATCGGCCAGCTCGGGGTACTCTCCAATCACAGTGGCGAGCTTTACGATATGGTGTGATTTAACCGGCTTAAGTGTTTCCTGCAGTTCCGGCAGCGCCAGAAAGGCATCCCGCAGGCGGGCAAGATCCCTGGGCCTGGCCGAGCGCAACGCCACGCGGGCAAGCACGCGCTCAATATCGCCCACGGCCTTCAACAGGGTATGTACCGGTTCGTAGTGGAAGCCCTCAAGCAAGGCAGATACCGCGTGCTGACGCTGTTGCACCACGTCCACATCCCGCAGCGGGCGATTCAACCAGCGCCTGAGCTCGCGTCCACCCATGGAAGTTGCGGTCCGGTCCATCACCCAGGCCAGTGTGTGCTGGTGCCCGCCCATGAGGTTTACGTCGATTTCCAGGTTACGGCGGCTGGTAGCGTCGAGAATAACCGCCTCATCGCGCCGCTCCCGGGTCAGCTTGCGGATATGGGGCAGGGCGGTGCGCTGGGTTTCTTTTGCGTACTGCAGTAAACAGCCGGCTGCACAAATAGCCAGGCCCAGGTCTTCGCAGCCAAAACCGGTGAGGTCGCGAACCTGCAATTGCTGGGTGATTACCCGGCGGGCCGTATCGGATTCAAACAGCCAGGGCCCCTGGCGGCGAACGCCTGTAAGGCCTGCAAGCACCTCCTGAAACGGAAAATCTTCACTGATCAGGATCTCCGCCGGGCGCAAACGCTGCAGCTCTCCCTGCAAGGCTTCCAGGCTTTCCAGCTCGGAAACCACAAATCGACCGCTGGAAATATCCAGTGACGCAAAGCCGAACTGCTCGCGGTGGTGGAATATGGCGGCCAACAGATTGTCGCGGCGATCCTCCAGGTAGGCGTCATCGCTCAGGGTGCCGGGAGTAACGATTCTGACCACCTGGCGATCTACCGGCCCTTTGCTGGTCGCAGGGTCGCCAATCTGCTCGCAGATGGCGATGGATTGACCAGCCCTGACCAGCCGTGCAATGTATCCTTCGGAAGCATGAAACGGGATGCCCGCCATGGGAATCGGGTTGCCGCCGGACTGTCCCCTGGCTGTGAGGGTAATGTCCATCAGCTCTGCGGCTTTTTTGGCGTCGTCATAGAACAGCTCGTAAAAATCACCCATGCGGTAAAACACCAGCTCATCCGGGTGCTGGCCTTTGATTTTCAGATATTGTTGCATCATGGGGGTGTGTGAAGTTTTGAGATCGTCTGTGCTCACTGGTAGCTCGCCTGTAGGATAGCTTCAAACCGCCTTTTGACAGGGGGTTTTCTGGTAAATTTGTCTGTGTAGCATCTGAAGGAGTCTGATGAAATCTGCTGTAATCCAGTTCAAGAGTATAGGTTTTGGTATAGCTTTTGGTGTAGGGTTGTGGGCGCCTTAACAAAAAAGGCTGTTGATGATGAAAAGCTATACTTATGGCCAGAGCTTCATCAATGCCATCGATGGCTATCGTTCCAATCAGTTAATGGATCAAAGCATGCAGAATAACAAACACGGCAACAAGCCACTATCGGCGAGAGCCATCGAGACGATGCGGCCTGGCGATAAAGTCAAAGTGGACACTGGAGAGAATGCTGGTCTGCGTGTGACTTGCGGGGCTAGCGGTGGCAGGTCGTTCATCTATCGCTATCGGAGCCCCGAAACGGGCAAGCTAACTCAAGTCAAGATAGGGAATTACCCCTCGATGAGTCTGGCTGAGGCTCGCCTAGAGCTTGCTCGGATGAAGGCTTTACGACGAGATGGCGTATGCATTCGTGCCGAAATTCAGCGGGAGAAAGTACGTCAAAGTGCAAAAATTGAACAGGAAAAGGAAGCGGCAGAGGTGGCCGCGTTTACTGTTCGTGACTTGGTTGATCGGTACTTAACTGAAGTGATTGAGGATCGACTGGTTGTAAATCGTCGAACTGGGGCTCAGAAACGAGTTCCTGGTGCACGGAAACCTAAGGGGCAGGCCGAGACTAGGCGCACCCTGTACGGTGATGCTGTACGCACTCTGGGGGATCGATCTGCTGCAGAAGTTCGGCGTAAACATGTGGTAGAGATGGTGAAGGACATTCTTGACCGGGGAGCAAACGTTCAGGCTGGGAATGTGCTGCGTGAGCTCAGTGCCGCCTACGACTATGCGATTGGCCTTGGCAAGTTTGATGATGATTTTGCGAACCCGGCTTTGTTGGCAAAGTCGAGCCTGAAGCAGGCTAGAGTCCGACTTACGTCTGTTCGGGGCAAACGCGTATTGTCCGATGCGGAGTTGAAGGAAGTGTTAGCGTGGTTGCCAGGCTCTGGTTTCTCGGTAACACAAAAGAACGTCATTCGTTTGACTCTGTGGACAGGAGCTCGCACGGGTGAGGTTTGTAAGGCGCGTTGGTCTGATGTAGATCTCGATCGAGCAGTTTGGCATATGCGAGACTCCAAGAACGGAGCCGAGCGGTATGTGCAGTTGCCGAGCCAAGCTGTGGCTTTTCTCCGTCAGCTTCGTTTAACCACCAATACCTATCTGTTTCCTTCGAGTCGGACGGGATTGCCGATCCAGCAGAAATCGCTTACCGAAACAAAATGGTATTTGAGAAATTCTGCCAAGGCTCGAAGTGGCACCTACTTTAAGCCAGGCCAAGCTTGGCTGGATAGCATTCCTGACTGGTCTCCACATGATCTGCGTCGTACGGTTCGCACGGGGTTGTCTCGTTTAGGCTGTCGCAATGAAGTGGCTGAGGCAGTGATAGGGCATTCAAGAAAGGGTATTGAAGGGACTTATGATCTGCACGATTATGAACCCGAATGTCGCGAGTGGCTGCAAAAGTGGGCTGATCATCTGGAAACCCTTGACGGCGTGTGTTAGTTGGCATAACCCATCTTAATTTCACAAATTGCAGCAACCGGACAGAGAGAAATCTATTTCTCTCTGTCTCTCTTAGGCTCGCCAGTCCCTGGCCTTGCTGGCCTACGGCCTCCACCGGACGCCTCGATCGGTCCGCTGCTTAAACAAAAGCGAATATTCGAGTCATAGCTTTCCTCCAGAGCTTCAAGTCATTCAGGAATCCTCTTCAAGCAGGGCAACAAGGTCCTGCCGAATGGCTTGAGCGCTCAAATCTTCCGGTCGCATAAGCAGGCGAGGATTACCCTCACGATCAAACACATAGACTGCACCGCTGTGAGTAACGGCGTAATCACCTTCTGCGTCCGGTTCTTCATGCCCGAACGTGGTCCGGTATCGCTGGGTGAGCGTTCGGAGGTCAGCGGCTTTGCCGGTGAGCCCGACGATCCTTTCACCAAAAAAATTGACGTACTCTGCCAGCCGTGCGGGCGTGTCGCGCTCCGGGTCGACACTGACGAACAATGTAAGTACCTCCTCCTTGTCTTCCGGGCTCAGGCCGCTAACGGCCTGACTGAGTTTTTGCAGGGTGGTGGGGCAAACATCAGGGCAAGAGGTAAATCCGAAAAACAGCATTCTTACCTGACCACTGTAATCGTCGCCTGAAACCGAGGTTCCCCGGCTGTCGGTCAAATTGAATTCAAGCTTGGGCATTACGCCGCTGATGTCTGTCCCGTGCCAATCCGGCGCATCCTCGCCCATGCAGCCACTGAGGAGGATTGCCAGCGTCATCAATGCCATGGATGCAAAGCGCTTTGCATGGTGTTGGAAGCAGAGTGTGATCATCAGATGGTGTCCTTCAATTACCTGTTGGAAGACTTCTGGTGTCCCAGAACGTTCGCCAAGTCTTCCGGCACGGCCATTGGTTCAAATGCGCTGACGTTCGCACGCCCCGTGTTGCCAACAGGCACCCAGATGCGTGACACCAGCAACGCCGCCATTGCCCGCGCCATCTGCCCGAAAACCTCTCGGGTATCGCGCGTTTTCCAGCCCAGCCGGAGCATGCGCAAGTGCGTTGCCGCATGGGCAAACGCGAACTTCTGGCTCAGAATATGAGCCCGTTCCAGATGTCTGAACGCTGTATCGATATCGCCCTTATTTTCAGCGTCAACGGCGGCGGCCAGCTCTGTCAGGTAGTACGCCTTGAGTTCATTATTCATCGGCCAGTTCCTCTGCCATATCGGTCAACTTTTTGTTGGCCCAGGCTTGCAAGGTATCAACCCAGTCTTCCGAGTATTGGAAAAGTGGACAACATCCATGATGCGAACCGGGTCATTTGTCCCGTCAGCACCATCACCCCCATCACGATCAGAACCAGCCCGGCGAAAATTCTCAGAGACTGGCTCCAACGACTCATCCAGCGCACTCGGGCCCGAAAATGCTCGATGAATAAGGACGTGGCCAGGAAGGGAATCGCCAGACCGAGTGAATAGACGGCCAGGTACAGCATGCCGGTTTCAGCATTCGCATGGGTGGAACTGAGCGCCAGGATAGCGCCCAGTATGGGACCAATGCACGGTGTCCAACCCACTGCAAAGGCGATCCCGAGAAGAAACGCGGCTGTGGGCCGTCCACCACCCTCAAGGGTTTGCCCAAAGCGCCAGTCCTGCTGTAGCGCGGGCAGGCTCCACCAGCCCAGCATAAAGAGTCCCATCAGTATGATCAGAACACCTGCCGCCAGGTTGGTTTCCTGTCGATGGGCCATCAGCCACTGCCCCAGCAGACTTGCGCTGGCACCAAAAGCAACAAACACCATGCTGAAGCCGAGGACAAAACAGACGCTGAGCCAAAGGGCTTTCAACCGATTTGAATGCTCGGTAACGGTGCCGCCGGTTACTACCGAGAGATATCCCGGGACCAGCGGCAAAGTGCAGGGAGAGAAAAACGACACCAGTCCGCCAAAAAACGCAGCGAACATTCCCCATGTCGCAATATCAGGCATTTCCGTGAGTCCTTATCGCTCTGAGTCCGGCAACGACTCCTGAACAAGGCGCAATAGCGGCTTGGCACCAAACTCTGTGAGTCGGCGGCCATTCACGAAAAAGCTCGGAGTACCTCGAATACTGAAGGCTTTTACGTCTTCCATGTCCTTTTCAAGAATGGCGTTGATTCGGTCGGATTGCATGTCTGCACGTGCTTGGACCAGATCGAGGCCGGCAGCCTCCGCTGCTTCCCATGCGCTGAAAACCTCTGGGTCGTCATGCCAGGCCGGCTGTGCCTCTAACACCGCCTCAAGCACTGGTTCATACCTGTTTTGCAGGCGAGCGGCTTCCAGCATTCTGGAGACTTCCTCAGAGCCCTGGTGGAACAATGTGTACCGCAACACCAGACGCACCTGGCCGGGGTATTCCGCAAGGATCTGTTTCACGATGGGGTAGAACGCGCGGCAGGCCTCGCAGGAGGGGTCAAAAAACTCAACAATGGTTACCGGTGCATCGGCGGGCCCGAACGTGGGCGAATGGAAACGAACCAGAGCTTGTTGATTCGCAACCGGCTGGGCAGTGGCGATCGGTTTTTCGGTGGTGGCCGCCGTGTTTTGAGCCTGTTGGGGCTGTGGCTTGAACAACACAGCGGCCCCGAAAGCGGCGATCAACGCGAGACAGATAACAACAACAAGGACACGACGATTCATGAAGAAATTCTCCGACGGATTTCCAAGAGCAGAATGATGATGGCAACGAAAATGCCCAGGGACAGGAATGGAAGCGGCAACCCGCCAAAGATTGTCATTCTGGCCCCAGAGCAGGACGGGCCAGTGGCCGTGCAGGGCTGAATGGGCTGCGGTAGCAACCCCACATACAGCAGTGAGTGGGCCAGAGCAAACAGGGAGCCAATGACAGCCAGCGGCAGGGCGTAACGCCAAACGTTAAAATCCGAGTAGTAGCAGGCGACCGCGAGAATCACCGCCAACGGGAACATGAAGGCACGCTGGAACCAGCACAGCACGCACGGGGCTTGCCCGAGCACCTCACCAATGTAGATGGCCGAAAGTGAGGACACCAACGCCAGCAGCCAGGCCGTCAGCAGCAGTCCCCATGGAATCGTCTGGCTAGTATTGGTCACCGGGATGGCTCTCCCGATTGACTGCCACAAGCGCTTTTCGAAGAAGAGCAGCAGCTATCGCCTGAGGTCTCAGCCGGCGCTTCGCAGGATTGATCGGCGGCTTCTGCGCCACCGGCACGCCATTCCTGCATACCTTCGCGGATGACCTGCCAGGCGGAGTGCAGGAAAAGCGCGGCAATGGCAAGGCCCACAATAATGTCCGGCCAAAGTGTGTTGGTGACCGCGACCAGTCCTGCGGCAATGATCACACTGCTGTTAGCGAACAGGTCGTTCCTGGAGCAAAGCCAGGTGGAGCGCATGTTGAGATCGTCTGCCCGGTGGCGATAGAGCAACGCGAAACACACGCCGTTGGCCAGCAAGGCAAGAACGCCAACCGCGCCCATCCAGTCCGCAGCGGGAAGCTCTTGAATCAGCACCTTCCTTATCGCGTCGGCAACAACCACGAGCCCGAACAACAGCATGAACCCGCCTTTGAACAGGGCAGCCCCGGCACGGGCGCGACGGCTTCTCTCCAGCACGAACAGCGTCAGCGCGTAGACGGACGCGTCGCCAAACATGTCCAGGGAATCGCCAAGCAGTGCGGTGGAAGCCGCAATCCAGCCAGCGCTGAATTCCACGACGAACATCACCGCGTTAATCGCAAGCGCAATATAAAGCACCCGGCTCTGGCTCGATCTGAGTTGCGCCAATTCGCCGGCCTTGTTCTCACAGCAACTGTCCACGACGAAGCCTCCTAAATTTTGAACTATGGCGATACACTAGGGGTTATAGTAACTATAAGGTCAATGGTGATGAGCAGGAAAAGCTACACGGTAGGTCAGTTGGCCCAAGATACCGACATCAAGCCGGTGACCATCCGCTACTACGAAAAAATCGGGTTGTTACCGGAAGCCAGTCGCTCGGCGTCGGGCTACCGCATATACTCGGCAGCGGATCATTCGCGTTTGGTGTTTATTCGGCGAAGCCGGAGTCTTGGATTCAGCCTTGATGACATCCGGGAGCTATTGTCGCTGGCTGACCGGCAGCAGGAGTCCTGTGCTGGTGTGGACGCCAAGGTGGATCAGCAGTTGGAGCAGGTGCGCTCTCGACTGAAAGATCTGCGTGCGATGGAGCAGGAGTTGGAGAGGCTGAGCAAGTGTTGCGAAGGCGGGGTGATCATGGACTGCCGGATAATCGAGACGCTTTCCGGCGAGACTTAACCACTTAACCACACGTTTTCTCGGAAGCCTTGAGGAACATCAGTCAGGTTAAATTCCAGGCTGGTAAAGAGGGAGGCTGGGGGCGTATTTGCGAAAAAGTACGCCTGAATGTTCGCTTCGCGACCTTCCCATATTCCACGCGACATCTAAACAAAAGCGAACATTCGAGTCAGGCCTTCCTTCTCCCCCCCGAAGGTTCCAAGCTCGTCATTGGCCTTTGATTCATCATGGTTGATGGAGCAACTTTCAGGTGCCAACTAATTCCGGTATAGAGTTAGCGATAATGGGCTAAGCCGATGTTTACCCCGATTGACCTGCCCCCAGCTTTCCAAAGGCCAAAAAAACTGGATATGTGAAGCCCGGCAAAAGATGAACATAAGCATCCGACAATCAAATCTTGAGTCACGGGCTGCTGCCGTATTCCGCAGCAGCTAAGCATTACTTTCCAATGGCAAGCTTCGTTAACTCAGGCATCCTCCTGAATAAGAGCAGCGAGGTCATGCCGAATTTCTTCCCCGCTCAAATCGGGCCGCATTAAAAGGCGAGGGTTACCTTCGCGATCAAATACATAAATCGCGCTGCTGTGTGACACCGCATAATTTCCATCAGCGTCAGGTTCGTCATAACCGAAGGTTGTCCTATATCGTTTTGCCAGTTCACGAAGCTGGGGTTCTTTTCCAGTGAGCCCTACAATATTGTCACCGAAGAAATCCACGTATTTTGCGAGGCGCTCGGGCGTGTCACGTTTCGGATCGACACTCACGAACAAAGTGAGTACTTCATCCTGAAGCTCGGGGTCCAGGCCACTGGTTACCTGATTGAGTTTTTGCAGGGCGGTCGGGCAAACATCGGGGCACGAGGTGAACCCGAAAAACAGCATTCTCACGCGGCCACTGTAATCATCGCCAGATACAGACTTGCCCTGGCTATTGATCAGGTCGAATTCCAGCTCAGGCATCAAGCCACTGATGTTTTTACCGTTCCAGTCTTCCTCGTCATTGCCAAAGCAACCAGTCAGCAATAGGGATGCTATCAGCGTTAAGGTCGCCGATATGATGTTGGTGCGCTGTCGCCAGAAGCGAGTTCTCATGACGCTGTTTCCTCAAGTTGTTTGGATTGGTTGGTATATTTTCCGTCCTGATGCATGGCTCGCCGGAGCATCAGAAGAATGCCAAGAATGCTCATCATGGCCGGAGGAATATAGGTCAGCATGCCGCCCAGAAGCTGGTCGACTTCTGGATCCAGCGGCCAGGCCCTGCCACAGACTTCGTAAACGTCATAGACCATGTCACGTGAGAACACGATCCACGCCCCAAGAAACATCTGAAGCACACCCGCGGCAGCCAGAACCAACATGCGTCTGCCATACCCCAACGATGAGGTGATCGCCGGCGGTCTTGGGTCAAAGATCAACCACCAGAAGAGAAGACCATCCAGCAACATGCTCCAGTTCATGACCCAGTACAGCTCCCGGCTGAGCATGGCGTCGAAATGGATCGATGGCCACAGCCAGAAATAAATGAGCCCAACAAATAGGAAAAGGGCGATAAAGGGCTGTTGCAGAACCTGATAAACCCAACCCAGAGGCCGTAGCGCGCGCCTCCAGCCCGGGCGGATTTTTTCAAACCAGAACCGCATGACCGGTAAAGGGTTGGACAGGGCGATAAGGATAGGCCCGATGTGATGAAGAATCAGATGCTGGCCCCGATGGACGAAGAACATGTATTGCGCGTAGTAATCGAAGCGCGTCTGCATCACCGCATAACAGATCAGCACCCCCAGGGTGAACGCAAAAATCCGTAGCGAGCCAGGCCGATCCTGATCCGGCATCCGAATTAGCCCGACGCCATAGAACCCCATCACGAGCATGTAGCTCAGCACGGTCAGCGGCGAGAAATCGTAGGGTAGAAGGTAGTCAAGCAGTGACATAGCGTTGCCGGTTTTGTTGTTATTCCAGTGACTCTACCTTGGATGTCACCAGGTCGTACAGTTCCTGAGGCCCCAGGCGGCTCAAGATGTCTCCGTTAACGTAGAATGTTGGGGTTCCGGAAATTCCAACCGCCTTAACGTCCGCAGCATCCTGTTGAATAATGCCGTCAATCTCGGGTGAGTTCATACCGGCCCGGGCGGCTTCTACGTCAAGCCCGGCTGACGCCGCCGCATCCCATGCTGCGGTGACCTTTGGATCATCGTGCCATTTCGGCTGTGCTTCCATAACAGCGTCAAGCACCGGTTCATAGATTCCCTGTTCACGGGCGGTTTCCAGAATTCTGACGGCCTCTTCCGAGCCTTTGTGAAACAATACGTAGCGCAGTACCAGACGCACGTTGTCCGGGTAGGCAGCCTGAATCTGTTTCACATAGGGATGCATGGCGCGACAACCTTCGCAGGATGGGTCGAAGAACTCGACAATGGTTACCGGCGCGTCCTCAGGGCCAATAACGGGAGAGTAATCCCTCACCAGTGGCGTTTTTTCAACAACGGCGGGTTCATTAGTGCCCTGGGAGCGATCGTAAATAACAAAAGCACCAGCAAAGACAACCAGACAAAAAAGAAGGAGACTGATGACCAGGGTTCGGGTTTGCACGGGAGATCTTCCTATTTTAAATGAGTTTACGGGTTTCAGATTATTCAGGTGTCCGGTAGCAGCCGACTAGGCACCCACCGCAGATAAAGCATCATTCCAAACAGTTCCAACAAAGACTGGACGACAATCACCACGACGGCCACAGCCCAGGCCTCTGGCATTGACAGTGCCAAAGGTAAAACCACGAAGGAGTTGCGTGTTCCTAGGCTGAAGATGACGGTGCGACCGGTTTCTACCGGTAATCGAAAGACCCGGCGCAGAGCCTTTCCAACCAGAGCCGCAGCTAGAAGATAGGCCGGAAACAGAATCATCAAGGGCCAGATAAGTGAGCCGGTACTGTCGATCTGGCTGACCTGTGTCATTGAGATGATGAACAGTACGACTGTCAGCAGAGGGACCGGCATCAGACCCATGAAGCGAATGAACCCGATGGCTTTTCTGGAGTTTTCGGCCCATTTTTCAGTCAGAAATGCCAGGATAAGCGGGACAATAATCAGCCCGCCAAAGGCCGGCAGGAGGTGCCGCCCAAGCTCAAGATTCACGTCGAACTGATTACCCATGAAAAGCCAGAGGTAAAGTGGAAGAAGACCCAGTTGAGCAATCAGCAGAACCGGTGTTGCCGCAATGGCTCGGGTGCTGTCCCCCTTGCCTAGGTGAGTGAAGGTGACAAACCAGTCGGTACAGGGCATCAGCAATACCAGAAGCACTCCCAACTTCAGCGCGTCATTGTCCGGCAGCGCCAATATCAGCAAGGCAGTGATCGCCGGCATGACCAGAAAATTTCCGGTGAGCAAGGCACCCATGAACCGACGGTCCCGGAACATATCAGACAGGTGGGTCAACGGTGTTTGAGTAAATGTGGCGTAGAGCAGAACTCCGAGCAACCCCCAGATTAAGTAATCCGGCACACTGTCACCGAGGGACGATGTCCAATCCACAGACAGTCCGAAAACAACAGCGATGAGGTAGGCCCAGACCTGGTGGCGTTCAATTACGTCTCGCATGGCGTGCTCGTAACCGAGTGGAATGTCGGCCATTCGCAGCATATCTGCCACACGGTACCCTTTTCAGCAGCCCTGCTAGCCATGGCCATAAGTATGGGCATCTTTGTGACTGTGATCAGGATGTTCAAACTCCAATGTTGAATGAGTGATGCCGAACTCGTTTTCCAAAGTTCGTTTTATCCCACCCTTGACTTTTTCAAGTTCATTCCAGGCACTTATTTCGACCACCACATGGGCGTCGAGGGAGGCATCATGCTCACCCATCTGCCAGAAATGTACGTGGTGAAGGTCTAAAACGCCTTCTACGTTTGATAAAGCCTCGATGACAGAATCTGTGTCGATATCCAATGGACTACCCAGCATGAGTGTCCGGATGGTTCCGCCGATTTCCGTTAGACCCAGGTAGAGAATATAGCTTGCGATACCAATTGTGATCGCGGGATCAACCCAACGCATGTCGTACAGGAGAATCAGGGCGCCGCCTACAACGACTGCAATTGACGCAAACGCATCAGACAAGTTGTGTAGAAACAGCGCACGGATGTTGACGCTGTCCTTTTGCATGGAGTAAGTAAGCAGCGCGGTCAAACCATCCACTACCAATGCGATAATGCCAAGCCAAACTACCCACCACCCCTTGATTTCCGGGGGATCTATGAATCGCATGCCACCTTCGTAGATCAAATATGCCCCGATCATTATCAAAGTGGTGTAATTTATGAGTGCCGCAACAACCTCAATTCTCCCGTAGCCAAAGGTCATCTTCGAGTCGGCCGGGCGGCGTGCAATCTTCCGCGCCGCAAATGCGATAAATAGTGACGCCATATCCGAAAAGTTGTGTATAGCGTCGGCTATCAGCGCCAAGCTGCCAGCGAAGATCCCTCCAGCGATCTGAGCCAAGGTTAGGATACCGTTCGCCCAGATAGCTACTGCAACTCTCTTATCCTTAGTATCCGGTGACATGTGAGCATGCTCGTGGCCCATTGTTTTCTCCTTGGTCGTTGCTGTTCAATTAAACGTAGTCGCAACACTCGCTAAGCCTGGCTCAGAGGGCTTAGCGAGTGTTGCGACCGCGCGAAAACTAGCCATTCTGGCGATTTTCCATGTTATTCCCGGCACCTTTCTCGGCTGTGAAGCTCGTGACCAAAATCATGGCCACGCCCAGGACGATGAACACGTCGGCAAGGTTGAACGCCGGCCAGTGCCGGGATTGCCAATGAAAATCCAGGTAATCGACAACATAGCCTCGAAAAACTCGGTCGATGACATTTCCAAATGCACCGCCAAGTACCATCGAATAGGCTAGTGCTTCGGTTCGCTTATGGCTGTCCCGAATCAATTTGACCAGAACAGCCGAGACGACAATGGCTATCGCAATAAAAAAATATCGCTGCCAGCCACCGCCATCGGCAAAGAGACTGAAGGCAGCGCCTTTATTCCATACGTGCACCCAATTAAAGAAAGGGGTGATCTCAACCGATTGTCCGTAAGCCATGGATTGCTGGACGAGCCATTTAATAAGTTGGTCGGCCAGAGCTATAAGTGCCGAAAAGCCGAGAAAAGTGAGCGTAAAAAAGCGAGAACGGTCTTCAGACATCGAATTATCCTTTTAGCGCAAGGATGCGCTTGGCACCAATGAGTACAATGCCTCCCACAATACCGCCAATAACCAGATCCGGGTAGTTGGAGCCGGTCCAGGCAACAAGAAGGGCTGCAAGGATAACTCCCAGATTGATAACCACATCATTGGCCGAAAATATCCAGCTGGCTTTCATGTGAGCACCGCCGTCACGGTGTTTGGCGATCAGGAGCAGGCAACTGATGTTGGCAATAAGGGCCACAGATGCGACGGCCATCATCATTGACGACTGGGGATCACTGCCAAACAGAAAGCGCCTGCCAACTTCAACCAGTACCCCAGCGGCAAGGATAAGCTGGAGTATGCCAGCCACATGCGCCGCTCTGACCTGCATTTTGATGCCGTGCCCAACGGCGTAAAGCGCGAGACCGTAGACGGCGGCATCGGCAAGCATGTCTAGCGAGTCTGCAATCAGGCCAGCGGACTGGGCGATCAGGCCCATCGTCATCTCGACCAGAAACATCAGTGCGTTGATTGCCAGCAGTATCCATAAAGTGCCGGACTCTTCGCTTTCGTTGGCCTTAGAAGATTCAGCCGCTCTGACGGATTCAGCGCTGGCGTCTTCTGTCCTCTGCAAGGAAGCGCCCAGACCCAGGGTTTCCAGTTTGCTGGTAATAGGTCCGACTTCGCCTTGATGGATAATTTCCAGCTTTCGATTCGATAGGTCGAATGAGAGTGACTGAATGTTGTCAAAACCCGTGAGCGCCATTCGAATCATTCGCTCTTCTGAGGGGCAATCCATTTTCGGCACGCTGTAGGTGCTGAGCTGGCTGTCTGTTTCGGCGGTGACGGGGCTCTGAAGCTCATTGTTAACGACAGAATCTTCGCTGCCACACTGTCCATCGCAGGGTTTGCTCATTTTCGCGGCTCCGGTTCTCACACAAGTTCCGTTATTTAAAACCCTGTAGTCACTACAGGGTCAACGTTAAGTTGTTAGTTTTTGACGACACTGGTGAACCCACCGCGATTCGACGACTTGCGGTATGACCCTGTAGTAACTAAAGAGTTGAACTGGAGTACATTAAAAGGAGTTTGAGCAACGATGAGGCAGGGCAACAAGAGCGTACTAATCCTTGGTAGCTACGGAGCTGCAGGGGCGGCTATTGCAACACTCTTGGGCAACGGATCGACAGCGACATTGTCTTGGCAGGCCGGTCGCTGGAAAAAGGGCGTGAACGGGCGGAACAATTAGATCGCCCGGGGAATACCGGGCAGAGCTGGCATCAAATTAACAAGGTGGTGTCCGGTTTAGCGGGGGCCACCACAGGGAGCGAACAGAAGAATTTAGTGAATGACCTGGCGTCAGACGGAAAGCGCTTCCGTGCCCACGACGCGATGTACGAAGACAGCCGCTTATATTCAAGTTCAATTCAGTGTCAAAGGATATAATAAAAGGTTTTGGTTTTAGGTTGTTGAAATACAAAGAAAAAATTTAAAAATGTAACAACTCTGCAATAAGTGCAAAGCACCATCTACTCAGCATTTGAAAGACTTCAAGTGTCATTTTGAATCTATCTAATCTGAAGAGGTGTCCATGAAAAAGTGTCTATCAATGTTGGTGTTTGGTGGGGTTGCAGTAACTTCAATGAATGCACTAGCGGGGGAAGGTCCTATCCTGTACGGCAAAGCCAATGTTTCGTATGAAAACCAGGACGACGGTAATAGCGATACCTGGAAGCTCCAGAGTAATGCGTCCCGTCTGGGGGTAAAAGGGGCGCTCAATACCGACCTCGAAGGCTTGGAGGCGATCTACAAGGCAGAATTTGAAATATCGATTGATGATGGAGATAAGGATGGCCAGACTTTCTCGCAGCGTAATATTTACGGTGGCTTCAAGCAGGCGAACCTCGGTGCACTGATTGCGGGAAAATTTGACACACCTTTAAAGTCAGCGCAGGGCAAGGTTGACCAGTTCAACGACTTACAGGCGGATATAAAAAATATCATGGCTGGTGAAAATCGGACCAGCAACATTGTTCAATACAGTTCTCCACGTCTGTTTGATGCTGTGGGCGTTAGTGTTGCCGTCATCCCGGGTGAAGAGCAGTCAGCTGGGGCAGAGAACGACGGACCTGCGGATGCAGTTTCCAGCTCTTTTACGTTTGAGAATGATCGTTTTTACGGAAGTATTGCCTACGATTCTGATATCGAAGATTCACTGGAAGCCGATTCAAGTGGCGATAGTCGTCTTAATATCCTGCGAACCGTAGGGAAGGTCCGATTAAGCAACTTCGAGATCGGCGCAGTTTACCAGTTGGCAGAAGAAAGCGATGGCCCTGGAGAAGATACGTCTTATCTGGTTGGTGGTGCCGTTAATCTTGAGCGTTGGAAGATCAAGGCACAGTACGGACTGACCGAAGCCGAGACAACAAACGAGGAGCTAACCCTGCTGGCCTTGGGGCTCGATTATAAACTGGCGAGCAAGAGTAAGGTCTATGCGTATGTGTCTCAGGTGGAGGCGGACTTGGCCGACTCTGAGGACTCCACATTTGGTGTGGGCTTCGAGCATAAGTTTTCCATGTAGAGTCGAGCGTGATCGCTGAATACAGGGGGACCGACGTATCTGAAATCTTTTCCGGATTTCAAGCTCATTTAAGGTTCGTGTGAGAGTCTACTTGTGAGTTAACTAAGGTTATTTAATGGCGGGAATGCTTCATTCTCGCCTTTTTTTTGACCTTTAGTTCGTTGTTCTAGCTGGTTTTAAGATTTGCGCCACGATCCGTACGAATCGGATATCACAAACAATTAAGAAAGAAACTGGAGGGGAATACGTTGAAGCGCAACATTCTGGCCACTGCGATTGCAGGGATGACAACACTGTCGGGAAGTTGGGCCGCGACGGCAGCGGAGGTTGAATTCCACGGTGATATGGATAACCGCTTTCAGGCCTACACCAATCAAAGAGACTGGTTTGCTGGTGGTAACTCAGGTGGCGGTACGCTGAAAGATGACGAGCCGACCGAGAGCTTCGGCGAGGTCAAATATCGCTTCTGGGCGAAGGCAACTTCCGACGACAAGAAAGTTACCGGTGTATTCGCGACGGAGATTGGTGGCATCCGCTACGGTGAGGGGTCGGGTGGCGACTATTCCGGTGATGGTGTGAACATCGAAACACGGTGGGCTTATGTGGATTTCTTGGTGCCCAACACGCTAGACCAGCGCGTCTCGCTGGGCTTGCAGCCAGTGTCAGTGAACCGACATGTCTGGACTGAAACCGCCACAGCCGCTGTTTGGAAAGGCTCACTGGGCTCTGGATTTGACTATCAGTTGTTATGGGGGCGAGGTGACTCTTCCAATGAGAGCGGCGTCGACTCAGAACAGGACGAAGGCTGGGATGGCGCGGACAACTTCGCGATCAACCTGAACAAGCGTTACTCACCGAACCTGAGCGCGGGCCTATTCTATCTCTATCAGATGAATGATCAAATTGCTGAGGGAGTAGGTACGGTAAATAGCAGGGAGTATGAACTGAAGAGTATCGCTGATAACTCCAAATATTCCGTTTCCAGCTTTGGGGTGGAGATGGATTATGGTCAAGAGACGTCGCTAGGCCGCATGTTCGTGAAGGGTACGGTGATTGGCCAAAGCGGAACAATAGAAGGTGTAAATTTCGTCCCATTGAATGGTGCTACGAATCCCAATACGAACTATGACCTTTCGACCGTTCTGGGACGCGGCGAGCTCGGGCTGCAATTTGGACCAAACCAACTGACGTACACCGTGCTCTACGCATCGGGCGATGGCAATGAGCAAGACGGGGACTTCGACGCCTTCATCGCCACGGATGTCGACTTCAGCGACAGTATGATTTTTCAGGAAAACATGACGAGCGATGACTACTTCGCCGAAACGCCCTATATCCTCGACAAAGGGTATTTCATGAACAAGCTACAGCTCGATCATAAAGTAGCGGCCAATATTACGGTCAGCGGAATGATTGTCTACAACCGCTTGGCTGAGGACATTGCACTTGCCGATGGATCGTCCTCAAAAGATCTCGGACTGGAATTTGGCTCCAAGGTCTCGTACTTCCCATACCCTTCGCTTGAGCTGTCGGCAGAAGCTGCATACCTGGCATCAGGCGATGCCATGGATGCGCTGGAGGAAACTGCCTTACAGGACGGCAAAAGCGATCAGGACATTGTTCATGTTGCCGGTCGGGTAAGGTACAAGTTCTAACAAGAACGGGGTGGTGGGAGCGCCACCCCGCTTTTGTTATACGAAATGAATCCGCATTAAGTGACTTTTTCCTATGATGACTCGTTCTGCAGTATTTGTGTTCCTGATGCTACTACTAGCTGGTGCGGTACAGGCGGTTGAGCGTGAGCATCCAGCAAAGGCAAAGGTCATTCAGGTAGATCGTGATCAAAAAGTGCTTTCCCTCACAGTCGACGATGCCACTGTTGAGGTAGGTGATTTGTTTGTTGTGTTGCGGGAGCCTGATCATGCAGGCATCCCGGAGAAAAACCTTGCAGTCATCGGTATCGAGAGTATCGGAAAGGATCAAGCAGTAGGGAAAGTGCTGTTTGGAACGATGCCCTCCGTTGGCGCTGTATCGAAACGCTTCTACGGTATTCCGGCGGTGTTTACTGACAGAGTCGGCGATCCCACGCCGGTAACGCCGGCGTTGAAAGCCCGATTTCCTGATCTTTTGTGGCGGGACGAGCCAGAGGCGTCAAACGATGTGCCATTGGTGCGCTTTCAAGTTACCGGGAGAGGTCAAGCCGTTGCGACCTACAATAACACCTGGTTGGTCGGCATCGTACAGACCGATGCTGAAGCACATCGGGTAGGTTCAGTTGAGGGGGAGGCTTCATCGTCTCCATATGCGAAGCTGCCAATCAATGCAAAGTCGTTGTCCGCGTTTCGTTCTGGCAGCGATTACTATTTTGCGGCGGAGCATGGAAACAAACTCAGCTTTTTCCTTGTTGATTCCAGCGGGGCTGTTCAGAGCCTGGCGTCCATTGAGGTGCCCCGTCGGGAGAAAGTCATCCGAATGGACTGGTACGTTTCAGAGAACTCATATTACCTCATTTTGAATCAGTGGAATGGCCGTAGTGTTTCAAGTTCTTTGATCCAGTTGGCCGAGGGGAAGGCTGAAACCATCGGTTTCATTCCCTTAATCTTGGGATTGCAGGATTTGGACGCTGACGGTCGCCGGGAAACTATTCTCGGGCAGTCTTTCTACTCAGAGCAGGGGTTTGGTTCAGAGATCTATAAAATATCAATCTCACCGAACGGGCCTGATCTTGAGAAGGCCGTTCATGAAGAATTAAGCCAGTACACGCCAGTGTTCCGGGTAATCGGTGCCGTTGTTCAGAACGAACCGAGACCTTTGAATATGGTGACCGTCTCCCAAGGGAAGGTTTCATTTTTCCCTGCTGGCACCGAGGGCCCACATCTGGACTATGAGATTGGAAGCCGGGTGGCAGGCACGAGTATGACTTACGACGTGTCGCCTGAGTTGGTGTTTAGTCCGAGGCAAACACTATTTTTGCCGAACCTGCTCGTACGCTCCGGTGGGGACGCAGTTAATATCGGGATTCCACAGGAATCCAGTGCAGCCGAAGATATGATAGGTGTTTATGATACTCGAGTTGATTGGTTGACGCTGAGATCCGGGAAATCTCCCAAAACGCAGTCAACAAGTCTTCTAACGTCGGTTCCGGTGTCCCCCGTATCAGGCAATACAGAGTTATTCTTTATGTCGCCGGATGAAAACTCAGTTCAAAGTGACAGTTTTGACGTTGAGACGTTGGTGTATCGGGCTGCTATGCCTACTGGTCGCTGACTAAAGCTGGATAAGTTGCCCTTGTAGTCGTCAAATGCTTCTGGGAAGCTCGATTAGAACCCGAAGACCACCTTTGGGTGATAAAGAAAAATGCATGGCACCACCGTAGTCATTGATGATTTCCTCAACGATTGATAGGCCAAGGCCATAGCCAGGGGTTTTTTCGTCCAGTCTTTTCTGGCGCTTGGTAAGATCGGCGAGTTGGTGTGACGCTACTCCGGGGCCGTCATCTTCAACAAGAATGGTCAAAGTGTCATCGTGAAGTTTCAAGTGTAGATGAACTTCCTGAGAGCACCATTTGCTTGCGTTATCAAGCACATTACCCAAGATCTCATTAAAATCACGCTCATCAATTGGCCAGACAAGCTCTCTGGGTAATGTTTCTTGAAGATGGATCTGTTTGTAAGGATAGATTCGACTGACTACGTCCACCAGTGCCAGAGTTCTCTCAATGATCGGTGTCGCCTTTCCAATGTACTGACCGGACATTTCGGTTTTTCTCATTTGAGTGTCGATCAGCTCGTGCATTTCAGACAGTTGAGACTTAATTTGACTCGCGATTGTGGTGGGAATGGCTTCGTCATTGATCATGGAGTTTATGACGGCAAGGGGGGTTTTTAAGCTATGAGAAATATCTGCGGCTAGGTGGCGTGAACGGGTAAGTTTTTTGTCGTACGACTCTAATAGACGATTAAGATGTTTGACAAGTTCATTGAATTCTTCAGGTACGTTCTCATCCAGTCTATTACGCTGACCCTTTTTAAGCGACGTTAATTGGGCACTCATCATTTTTAAGGGTTTTAGTGCGATAGTTACCCCAATAAATATGATCAATGATATCGTAACGAGAATTGTAAAAGATATTATCCATATAAGAACGTGGATTTTGTCAAGCGTGTTTGGTGAGTAGGAGCTTTTTTCAATTATAGTAACGCTTAGTTTATCTTGTCTGTTATTAAATATTCTGTAGTAGCCAAGGATTGAGCGATCATCATCCGATATGTGAAAAATTCCAGGCTTTCTGAACGATTCTACCACCTGTAATTTCGGTTTAATGTTCTCGCTTGTAAAACTCCGACCTTGACTGTCTTCGATGTGAACTGAATATTGAGACAATGAAAAATTTCTGAGAGAGGATTTTGTAATTTCTTCTTTATCATTTGTTAGCATCTTTGAGAGTCGGTTAGCTGCAGCCTCTAGCTGCTGCCTGTGAAGCTCGTCATGGATATAGTCGATTAAAAGGGTGTGTGAGAAGAATATCAGCCCGGTACACGCGAAACCCGTTAGCGTCAGGAAAGTAAGCAGTTTCCGTTTTATTGAAGGGCGTTGTTGTTTTCTGGGCATGTTGTCTGCCAAGCAGGTGGTTAGAATTTGTTATCGACTAAATCTAGCCCGGATTTCTCATGACGGGATAAAAGAAAGCGGCTGAAAGTGCTATAGTTTCAGGACCTTACACCGTTCACCAAGCACCAAAAGCCGCTATCCAAAATGGTACCTGAAAAACTGACCTTCTCGCCACTGTCTCGCCGTCAAATTGAAGCCGATTTCTCCGGTGGTCACATCACCTCCGATGCCGGACTGCTTTTGCTTCGGGAAGTCGACAATCAACACCAGCTCACTCAGCGCCTGGCTACGGTGCTGGACGATGCCCGTAATCCCGTGCTGGTTCGTCACAAGCTTCAAACCATGGTCCGGCAGCGGGTCTTTGGCGTGGCTGCCGGGTACGAAGACCTCAACGATCACGAAACGTTACGCTGACCAGGCACTTCAGACCGCGACTGGCGAAGAGGCCATTCTGGCGGGCAAATCAACACTGTGCCGAATGGAGCAGCGCGTAGACCGGCAGGCCGTGGTCAAGGCCCACGAACTGCTGTGGCATCACTTCATTGAACAGCACGAGACTCCACCCAAGGAAATTGTGCTGGACTTCGATGGCACTGATATTCCAGTGCATGGCGACCAGCCCGGCAAGTTCTTTAACGCCTACTACGATCACCATTGTTTCTTCCCGCTGTACGTGTTCTGCGGCCGTCACCTGTTGGTGAGCTACCTGCGCACCAGCAATCGAAGCGACAGCCGCCACAGCTGGGCCATTCTGGCCCTGCTGGTGAAGTTCATCCGGCAGTACTGGCCGGATACCCGCATCGTGTTCCGGGGTGACAGCGGCTTCTATCGCCCCCGATTGCTGAGCTGGTGCGACCGGAATAACGTGGATTACCTTGTGGGCATCAGCAAAAACAGCCGGCTGCTCAAGGAGGTGGACGTACCCTCGATGCTGGTTCGCAGGGCTCACGGGGAGTTGGGAGAAAAAGTCTCTGCCACCTACCGGTTCCAGTACCAGGCCCGAACCTGGAAACACCCCCGCTGGGTGATCGCGCGTCTGGAGGAGGGCGAACTGGGTGCCAACCCCAGGTTCATTATCAGCTCCCGTTACGACGACGGCGTTAAACTCTACTACGAGCAATACTGTGCCCGGGGTGACATGGAAAACCGGATCAAGGATCAGCAGTTGTGTCTGTTCGCAGATCGCACCTCCAGCACGCGGTGGTGGACCAATCAGTGGCGGCTGCTTCTGTCGGGCTTTGCCTACACGTTGTTCGAGCGATTACGCGCTCACCTGAAGAAAACGCCCTTCGAGCGCATGAGCGCCAGTAACCTGCGGCTGAAGCTGATCAAGGTGGGCGCGGTCATCATTCGCAACACTCGGCGCATACGGGTGTTGATGAGTGATGCCTATCCTTACAAAGACGAACTCTCTGACCTGGTACGCCGTCTGGTTCCGGGATAGAAGCCCGGGCTCCCCCGGCCCGACGCAATGGGGGAAAGGGGGCCGTGTGTCCGGACAACGGGAATTGATCACTTATTGGGCAGGCATGGCCGAAACCGACCGGCCATAGCGGTAACCAGTTCAGTCTGCGAGACTTGCCGGGGACCTATGAGAAATCCGGGTTAGCCTCATTGAGAAGCGCTACAAAGAGTTTTTAGCGACTCATATCTGAACTGTTTTTCCGAATTCAAACTCATTTCAAGGTTTGCACTTATTATCTCGATCTTTTCCTGCCTCGTCATAGGCGCCTTACACCTATGATTTTTGGCTATTAATCGCTTCGGGAGAAAGTCGATGAAGGCAAGCAAGCACTCGCCTCGGGCGTTGCTGTGTTCAGTACTATTGTCCATTCCTCTGTTCGGTCAAGCTGAGACTGTTAATTGGGCGAATTGGCTCACTGGCCAGATAAGCAAGCACCCGGAGGTACTGGCAGCGACAGAGCAGGCGGCAGCGCGGAAAGAGGACGCTGAGGCAAGCGAACAACCGCTGTATAACCCGGAGTTGTCCGTAGGAGCAGACAGAACGGGCAGTGAGAATAACTTTGAGGCAGGGCTGTCACAAACGATCGATTGGTCTGATCAACAGGGCGCATTACAGGAGAAGGCAAAGCTGATCAGGCTGTCTGCGCAAGCTGGCTTGAGCGAAGCAGTTCTGACACAAACGTCTGAATCATTGTTTGCGCTTGTCGAGTGGCGCGCCACTACGCTGTTTGAGGAAATTGCTGAATCCCAACAGCAGCGCCTGGATGCTTTGCTGGACCAGGTTGAACAGCGCCAGCAGGCAGGTGATCTGGGGCGTGCCGATGCAGAGCTTCTGTTTCTAAATCTATCCCGTCAGTTGAGCGAAGTCGCCCAGGCAAAGGCCGCAGTTGATCGGGCAGAAACTCAGGTTCAAGAACGTCTGCCGGACTGGAGGCCTCAGGATGGGGGAATCCCCGAGTATATATGGCCAGCGCTGGAGTCCCAGATTGGTGAGGCTGATCTGCTGTCACACCCGTCAATTGCAGTCGCTCGAGCCGAGTGGCAGGTGCTGAAAAGTGAGGCAGAGGTTGCGAGACGCAAAGCCACAGCATCGCCGACAGTAGGGCTGAGCGGAGGGCGTGACGGCGGCGAGAACGTGGTTGGCCTGACATTCTCGATCCCTCTGAACGTCCGTAATAACTACAGCGCTGAAATCCGGGCCGCGAATCGACGGGCTCTGGAGGCCGAAGCGCGGTTTCAGGCGCTCTACCGGAAACAACAATATGACCTGGCAGGCGCTCGCGCTTCCTGGAAGCGATACGACAAGCAACTTCGTCGATGGAAAGAACTATCCCAGGGGCGTGTACAGCGAAGTGCCGATTTGCTTGAGAAGCAGTGGCAGGTCGGCGACCTCTCCACCTCTGAGTATCTCCAGGCGTTAGGCCAGCGCGCGGAGAGCCTGAAAACCGGTATTGAACTGGAAAAGCTGGCGCAGCTGGGCCTGATTGAACTCTTGAGCCAGTCTGGCGAACTGATCACCCCCTTCCAATAATATTCTGGAAACTGGATAGTCATCATGAAAAAAACTCTGATTTCAGTATTTGTATTGACGCTGTTTATAGCTCCCCCTTCATTGGTGCAGGCCGAGGAAGATGCGCATAACGAGGCGGGCCATGATCATGCCGCCGGTGGCGACGATCATCGAGAAGGTACCGGTGAAGAGGATGAGCATGAGGGCGGGCATGCTGAAGAACGTGAGCATGAAGAGGAAGAAGGTCATGGCCACGAAGAGGAGAGCGATGGTGGTCATGAAGAATCAACTACCGCAAGCATCAATGCCAAACAGAAAGAGCTCGCCGGCATTGAGGTAGCAACCCTCGAGAGCAAGCGCGTTGACTATGAAATCTACGCTCCCGGTGAGCTGCTGACCAACGGCTATACCAGCTATCACGTGTCCCCCCGGGTTGCCTCGGTGGTGTTGAGACGTCACGTGGAATTGGGTGAGCACGTAACCAAAGGTCAGCAACTGGTAACCCTGTTCAGTGAGACGGTGGCACAGGCGCAGGCTGATTACAGGAAGGCTTTTCCTGAATGGGAGCGAATCAGCGGGCTGGGTCGTTCCGTGGTTGGTGATCAGCGGTTCAATACGGCGAAAGCGAATATTGAAGCGGCGAGGGCGACTCTGCTTGCTTATGGGCTAAACGATGATGACATTGGTGCGTTGAAGGCCAGCGGCGTAGGTAGTCTCGGTGAATACACGCTCAGAGCTCGCGTGGATGGCGCAGTGCTGACCGATGAGTTTGAGCAAGGACAAAGAGTTGAGGCAGGCCAACCGCTGGTGACTCTGGCTAATGAAAGCGAACTTTGGGTAGAGGCTCACCTGCCAGCAAACTCCGACATTGTCCTTAAGCAAGGGGCCGAAGCGGAAGTAAGAGTTGCAGGCCGAGTAGCTGTGGCAACGGTATCCCAGGAAGCTCATACCATTGACGCTGTGACCCGCACGCGAATTGTTCGGTTGGAGCTGGACAATCCGGAAGATCGTTTTCATCCCGGAATGTTTGCAGATGTGTATTTCCTTTTTAAAACCACGGAGCCGGTGCTTGCGGTGCCGGAGAGTGCGTTGATGCGAGGCGCCGATGGCGACTGGACGGTCTATGTGGAAGAGGCTGAAGGGGAGTACGAGCCTGTGGAAGTGGAACTGGGTCGCGCAATTGGCGGACTCCGTGAAATTTCGGGCCTGACTGCAGGCCAACGGATCGTTTCGCGGGGCGCATTTTTTGTGGCCTCTGAAATTGCCAAAGGCGGCTTTGACCCACACAACCACTGATTCCGGGAGCCATTATGTTCAACCGAGTTGTCGACTGGGCGGTTCAGAACCGCCTGTTGGTTCTTATTGCGCTTGCAGTGCTTATCGCCACGGCCGCGTTTCAGATCCCAAAACTGAATCTTGATGCTTTCCCTGACGTTACAAACGTCCAGGTCGCTGTTAATACAGAGGCGCCCGGACTTGCGGCCGAGGAAGTCGAGCAACTGATCACCTATCCCATTGAAGCGGTGATGTATGCGTTGCCGGATGTTGAGGAGGTTCGGTCCATCTCCAAAACCGGGTTGTCTGGTGTCACCGTGGTCTTTAAAGAGGGCACGGATATCTATTTCGCGCGCCAACTGGTGTTCGAGCGGTTGCAGGCCGCGCGGGAGCTGATTCCGGACGGGGTCGGGGTGCCTGAAATGGGCCCGAATACGTCCGGTCTCGGCCAGGTCTACCAGTACTTGCTGATAGCGGACCCGGATTCGGGGTACGACGCAATGGAATTACGCAGCTTGCACGACTGGCTGGTCAAGCTGTTGCTGATACCTGCTGAAGGGGTAACAGAGATTCTGTCGTTTGGCGGAGAGGTCCGCCAGTACCAGGTCAATCTGAACCCGGCGCGAATGCTGTCCTATGACTTATCACAGAACGACGTCATGGACGCCCTGGAGAACACCAACTCCAATGTTGGGGGCTGGTATATGGGCCGTGGACAGGAGCAGTTGGTTATTCGCGGTATGGGCTGGCTGGGTAATGGCGAGCAGGGGCTGGAGCAAATCCGTCAAGTGCCCGTTAAAACCAGTGATGGCATTACAGTGACGGTGAGCGATGTCGCCCAGGTAGCGCTGGGCACTGAAATTCGCCAGGGTGCGGTGACCATGACCCGGAAGGATGAAGACGGTCAGGTTGAACAACTGGGTGAAGTGGTTTCTGGCATTGTACTCAAACGAATGGGGGCCAATACAAAAGCCACCATCGACGGCATCGAGGCCCGCATTGATCGCATAAATCAGGCGCTTCCGAGTGGGGTTCGTTTTGAGCCCTATTACAACCAGGCGGATCTGGTGACCAAGGCCGTAGAGACGGTGACCAATGCACTTCTGTTGGCTTTTGTGTTTATTGCGATCGTGCTTGCCCTGTTTCTGATGAATCTTCGGGCAACAACGCTCGTGCTGCTTTCTATACCGATTTCTATCGGTATTGCGCTGATGATCATGGCCTGGTTCGGTCTCTCGGCCAACTTGATGTCTCTGGGCGGCATTGCTGTGGCAATTGGCATGCTGGTGGACGGCTCTGTTGTTATGGTCGAGAACATGTTCAAACATCTGACGCATCCGGATGCTGAGCATGACGCCCGTCGGGATGAATTGGTGAAAAACGACCCTGACCCATTGGGCGCGTCACACGATGACCATGGCATTGCGCTTCGACTGCAGGAGGCAGGCCGGGAAGTGGCGCGACCAATTTTTTTCGCGACGGCGATTATCCTGGTCGTTTTCATGCCTTTATTCAGCTTTGAAGGTGTGGAAGCCAAGCTTTTTCAGCCAATGGCGATCAGCATAATGTTGGCCATCGTGTCCGCTGTGATCGTTGCTCTGGTGGTTGTGCCGGCCTTGGCATCGTTTATGTTTCGCAAGGGTATTCGGGAGCGGGAAAGTTTCATTTTAAAGCCCCTCGAAAAGCTTTATCGCAAGGGCCTTGACTGGTCGTTGAAACACACCCGCTCTGTTGTCGGTGCAGCAGCTGTCCTTGTTGTGCTGGCGGCCTTGGTCGTGCCGCGACTCGGTACTGAGTTTGTCCCCGAATTGGAAGAGGGGACCATTAACCTCCGGGTAACGCTAGCCCCCTCATCAAGCCTTGATACCGCGCTTGAAGTGGCGCCGAAACTGGAGGCCATGCTGATGGAATTTCCAGAGGTGACCTACGCCCTGTCCCGGGCTGGCCGAGCGGAAATAGGCGGCGATCCGGAACCAGTCAATAACATCGAGATATATATTGGTCTCAAACCAACAGCCGAGTGGACCAGCGCCAGTAATCGCTATGAATTGCAGGCTTTGATTGAGGAGAAGCTCGAACAACACCCGGGGCTACTGTTTAACTTTTCTCAGCCTATCGCGACTCGGGTTGATGAATTGCTGTCAGGTGTCCGCGCGCAACTGGCCATCAAACTCTTTGGCCCGGATCTCGACGTACTGGCGGAGAAAGGCCAGCAGATTGAAGCGGCGGTCCGAACAGTTCAGGGAACACGAGACGTGGCCATGGAGCAGATTGCTGGTGAAGCGCAGTTGGTGGTTCAGCCTGACCGTCAGGCACTCTCCCGGTACGGACTTGCCGTGTCTGATGTGATGAGTGTCGTCCGGGATGGACTGGGTGGTGCCGCCGCGGGCCAGATCATCAACGGAAATGAGCGGTACGATATCTATGTGCGTCTGGCCAAACGTTTCCGGGAAGACCGGGATGCCATTGCCGATTTCAGGTTACAGGCGCCGTCCGGAGCCTGGGTGAGACTCGGTGATGTGGCCGATGTGTCTATTGAGTCCGGCCCGCCTCAGGTGCGCCGCGATGACGTTCAGCGCCGTGTGGTCATTCAGTCTAATGTGCAGGGTCGTGACATGGGCAGTGTGGTTGCCGATATTCAGGATACCATCGCGACAGAAGTGAACCTTCCCCCCGGCTATTCGGTGGATATTGGTGGTCAGTTTGAAAACCAGCAACGAGCTCAGAAGCGATTGACCATTGTGGTACCTGTATCTCTGGGCCTGATCGCGCTGTTGCTGTACTTTGCTTTCAGTTCGGTTGGTCAAGCGCTGTTGATTCTGGTCAACGTGCCGCTTGCCGTTATTGGTGGCGTCTTTTCACTCTGGATCTCCGGCCAGTATCTTTCGGTGCCCAGTTCCGTTGGATTTATCACACTGTTTGGTGTGGCGGTGCTTAACGGGGTCGTAATGGTCGAAAGCATCAATCAGCGAATACAGGATGGGTTGAACGTGGATACTGCGGTGTTTGAAGGTGCCGTCTCCCGTTTGCGTCCTGTCTTGATGACAGCAATAACCTCGGCACTCGGTTTGATACCGATGCTATTGTCGACGGGCGTGGGTGCGGAAATCCAGAAGCCATTGGCCAGCGTGATTGTAGGTGGCCTCGTGACTGCGACTTTCCTAACGCTTTTTGTTTTGCCGGCTCTATTCACGCGCTTCTCAAGGTCTAAACTCGATGATATGCAACGGTAGAAGAGAGGTGGAAATACACAGTTTTGATCGCGAGCAGGGGAGGGTAATCCCTCCGTCATAGCGGGGCGGAGGAATTATGGTTGTGCTCTACTCTGGGAAAGGAAGCACAACTGTAATTCTGGCGCCCCCTGTTTCTGAGGGGCCAATGTTCATCCGTCCGAAATTGTCTTCTAGTATTTCGGACACGATGGACAGTCCCAATCCAAATCCAGAAACGGTTTCGTCAAGCCGGGAACCTCTATCCATCACTTTTGAGGCCGCTTCTGGAGTAATCCCAGGGCCGTCGTCTGCAACTTCTATCGTTAGCCCGGAATCGGTCTGGCTTATTGAAACGTCAATCTCAGCCTGACTCCATTTCCCGCCGTTTTCGAGCAGGTTACCGAATAACTCTGATAGGTCCTGACGCTCCATGGGCCAACTGAAGTTATTCGGCAAGGATGTATTAATACGGAAACTCTTATCGGGAAAGATTTTTTCCATGACAGAAATGACGTTGTTCGCTATTTCAATCGGCAAACATGTTTGCCCCATCTGCCTGCCGGAGATATCTGCCTTGCTCATGCGGTAGTTCAAGGACCGGCTTAGATCCTTTAGGTTGGAGGTCATGAACTCTATGTCGTCGCGGGACGGAGGTAATGAACCAGTGTCTGACAAGATTGCGAGATTGGCAGAGATCGAGGTCTTGACCATGTGAGAAAGATCGGAATTGAGGCGGCGGTGGCGGTCAAGGCGACGACTTGCTAGTTCAAGTAGGTTATTGAACTGTTTGATCAGCGGACTGAACTCCTCTGGTGCGTCAGGATTCAAACGAGGTTGTTTGCCAGATTGCAGTCTCCTCATGTCTTCCTTGATGTGTTCGATCGGTTTCAAAGCGAGGTAAGTAGTGGTGCCTACCAGAGCCAAGAGAACAACAAGTAATAATGCGGAGGCAGCCAGCAAGGTCAGGTGAGCCCCACTGGATCGCTCGGCGAGTCCACTTTCCATTTCCAGGATGGTGACTGACGAAAGCGGGCTGTCAATTCCGAAACCTCGTTTCAATCCAAGAAGGCCATCTGCACCTTGGGATATTTCTACAAAGCCCGCCGGCTTTCTTGAAACCATTCGCAACGTTGTTTGATCTATGTTGCTACTGGCAATGATGCTTCCGTCTTTCACTTCGACGACGAGGGCGTGCTCCAGTAGCAATTGGAATCGATCAATCATGCTGCCAATCTCGTCGGGCGTCGGAACTTCGTTTTCAATGATGGTTTGAAAACTCTCCACCTCCTTGTCAAGGCGATGTTTTCCGGACTCGTTCGAAAGCTGCTCTATTACATAAGTGTGCGAGAAAAAAATTAGTAAAAAATACAAGAGGCTGAAAGCGATGCCATATTGGAGGACAGTTTTTCGGATGCTTTTCTGCGCTGTCATGAAGGTGCTTTTGTCGATTGAGCGGAAGGCTTCAGTTGAAGGCACATAGAGGTGCTCTGATCGGAAAGCATAGTTGGAATCGAAGCGTGCCGCAACGGGTGCGAGCCGGAGCGAGGGACGCTCTGGTCTTCAGATCGGTCTGGCTTGGTCTTATCGTTCTTAGGCATTTGAATAACTTGATTTAGTGTCATCAAATCAAAGCCGACCTAAATGGCTTTTGAGCTTGTGGTAGCCGCTGAAAAAAAACGTTTCATCAGCATATATTTTCAAGTGTGTTTAAAGTTTCGATGTTCTACTAAACACCCAAGGCCATTGAATGTTGCTGGTCTAATTGAAAAAAATGTCGGAGCCGTTTTATGAAGAAAGTATCCATGATTATAGTAGCTTCTTTCGTGGCAAGTGGTGCTTCTATAGCCCACGCAGGAGGGCAAGCGGACAGATACAACGAGGCAAGAAGCTATCCTAATAAGAGCATAGATGAACGTTCCTCCCAGTATCGTGTGGAAGAGAGCGAGACCATCAAAAAACTGAAGGAAGAACATAGATTGATTAAAGAGTTGATTGGGGATCTCTTGGAAAAGCAATAACATTTATCGTTGTTTACTTGGAGCCAGACGGGCAATTACGTGGCTCCAAGATTAATTTAATGGTAGATTTTGTTAATTTTCCAAAAATTGCGAAAGTCGCGCTTTAGTATTGATGAATCTCGTAAGGAAGACAGAGCGCAAAATGTTGGAAAGCTGCATTCTTAACTAAGATATTTTGCAGTATTCATGGCTAATTCAGACCTCCCTCGATTTTTCATAAAACCATATCTAATCTAGAATTACCAAGTTAAAAATAGTTCTATTTTAGTCATCGTTTTTTCAATTCTTGTTCCTATTTGGTGCGCATTATTGATGAGCGCACTATCGACGAGCAATGCAACACTTGAAGCAGAGTGCTTATTGCATTGAATTGTTGAATATTTAATCATTTTTATGAACTGCGGCCCTGATTTGACAATAATTGCTCATAGAATAAGTTTTTTAAAAGGTGGCACAAAACGTGTATGCATTATAGGTGCGTTATTCAATGCGCAAATAACTAAGCTGCCCAAATAGAAGGTAAAAACGATGAAAAGACGTATCTCGACTAAAGATTGTTTGCTAAGTGTTGGTTTGCTCGTAACTCTCCAAGCGGTCCCGTTAATTGCCAGCGCAGGTGTTAGTGCTAATTTGGGCATAACAAGCAACTACTTATTTCGCGGTGTGACACAAACAGATGGCTCAACGGCGACGCAAGGCGGGCTTGACTACGAACATGCGTCGGGGCTTTATGTTGGCGGCTGGGGCTCCAATGTGGATTTCGGCGATGGGACGAGCTACGAGCTTGATCTTTATGCTGGCTTCTCCGGTGTAATTGAGGATATCGGTTACGATGTTGGCTACATTTATTACTCTTACCCTGATGCTCCTGAATCTATTGATTTTGGCGAAATATACGGAGAGTTGAGTTACAGCATTGTATCTATAGGTGTTGCTTACACAGCAAACAGCGACGTAAGCGGCGAAGGGCTGTTCGTTCCAGGCGATATCTATTATTACGCATCAGTTGATGTGCCACTGGAAGACGATTTCAGCACAGGTGTTTTGATTGGCTATTATGATTTCACTGATGATGGCAAGGCGTCTATTGGCGAGGCGAGCTACGGACATGCAGCTGTTAACGTCACCAAAGATGCGGGAAGCTTTGGAGCTTTTAGTGTTAATCTGGAGTACGCTGATATCGATTCAAGTAACGCACTTGGTTCGGTCAGTTCGGACGACCCGAAGTTTTGGCTGGGCTGGACTAAGTCTTTTTAATCTATTTGGTATTTTTCACCGAAATGGTTAATCGTTGAGAAAGCTGGCCCGGTTTGTGGGCCAGCGCATTTATCTGGCGAGCCCTGGTCCTTGAGGAAAATGGTTAAATCACAGTAAAATCATTTAAGCTTCAACCCTTTTTTGAAGAGAATCTCTTGCAAAGTAATATCCTTGTCCTCTCAATGTTTTTATTCGTTTTTTTCCGAGTATCTTTCTGAGCCTGGCTATGTAGACTTGAACGACATTTCTGGTTGGGCACCTTTCGATATTATAGAGTGCTTCAACAAGTTCGTCCTGTGAGAAAACTCTGTCAGGAGAGCGAAGAAAGCATTGTAAAAGGCGGTACTCCGTTGCGGTTAGTCTGAACTCTTTATGATCGGGAGTTGTTAGGGTTCTATAGGTTGCATTAAGTAGAAAACCATCCACGATGATCTTATCAGTTGCTCGCCCGTCTTTTCTTCGTATTATGGCGCTAAGTCGAGCTTTTAGTTCATCGAATTCGAAGGGTTTTGGAAGATAATCGTCTGCCCCGGCATTCAAGCCCTCAACTCTCTCTGTCCAGTTGGAGCGGGCAGTTAAAATAAGAATAGCTTCATCTCTGCCACTGCTTCTCCATTTTTGCATCAAAGAAAGCCCGTTCTCGTCGGGCAGTCCTATATCCAGAATGATCGCCTGATAACTGCTTGTCTCTACGAAGAAATTTGCCTCTTTTCCGTTTTGGGCAACATCTACAGTAAAGTTTTCCTTCGCAAGCCAAACGGAGATTTTTTCTGCGAGTACCGCGTTGTCTTCGACAATTAGAACCTTCATCTATAAGCGCCGTCTCTGGATGTTGGAAAATTGTGGCTGTCGCCCTTCTCGAGAGCAAATCAAAATTAGCTAAGAGACCGGACTTCAAGCGACCCGCTATAACAACAGACGAAGCTGAATCTAGCTTGAAAAAGGCATTACGGTGAGGAAAGTTTTCTATACAAACACTATCCACATGTGATCGCTTAACCACATACCAGGTGGCCGGGTCAACGATTGATCACCGGGACCGCCCTGGGAAGGTCAACTATCACGGACAACCCACTTTTCGGAGCAGGTGAGAAGTTGAGGGTTCCACTGTAGCGTTCGACAATTTCTCGAACAATCGCCAGCCCAAGGCCATGGCCTGGGGTCTGCTCGTCCAGCCGCAACCCCCGTCGACCCAGATTGCCGATTTCAGCGTCCGCGACGCCGAGCCCATCGTCTGTTACGCCGATCTGCAGATTTCCGGAGTGTTGAACGAGTGACAGCTCCACGCATCGTTCCGACCATTTGCCTGCATTGTCCAGAAGGTTGCCCATGATTTCATTCAGGTCGTGCTCCTCGATCGGCCAGCGGGCGTCCTCCGGCAGGGAGCTCGACAGTTCAAAGGACTTTTCCGGGTATAGTCGCCCCAGCATCCAGACTAGATCCCGTGCCTGTTTCAGAGGGTAAGCGCTTTTCCCAACCTGTGGCCCTGCAAAGCGACTTCGGCGCATCTCGGCTTCAAGCTGTTTGTCGATGTCATTGAGTCTCGCGGTCATCTGAAGGCGGAGATCGTTGGAGAGCGGACGACTGGTGTCCTCAAGAATCTGCCGGACGGCCGCAATGGGGGTTTTGACGCTGTGAGACAGATTCGCCAGCGCATCCCTTGATCGTTCCAGGCGTTGATCCAGCGAGTCGAGCAATTGGTTGAGCTGCTGGACCAGCGGTCGAAATTCCTCAGGTGCTTGGACATGAATCCGCGAGACCTTGCCATCCTGAAGTCGCTTCAGCGTGGCCTTCAGTTCGACGACAGGGCGCATGGACAGATTGATACCGAACCAGATCACAACGACCAACAGCAGAATCAGCAGAATAGAGACGATGGCCGTCCACCCGTGCAACTCTGCCTGGCTGCGTTTCAGTGCGCCAAGATCCTCGGACACGATCACTACAATCGGCGTATCGCCGATCCGGAACGACTTTCGGTACGCAAGAATGCTCTTTGGGCCTTCGACGGTGTCCGCATCCCGAACACGAACGGTCCCATCCTTTGCTGATTCTATTAACGACGTTAACACCGGTGCCCAGGAATCCGGGGAAATGATCGTTCTGGACGGAGAATGTATGGCGAAGGCGTGGTGAAAGACTTCCTGAAAATAGTCACCAGTCTGGAGACTGTCCAATTGACCGCCAGAATCACGAATCTGATGCTCCAGAAAGGCGACCTCATCCTTGAGACGTGTCTCGACGAATTCCCGGGACATCCGGTCCAGTAAGAGGCCGTGAACCAGCCATGCAAGCCCCATTAGCGCAATGCCCGCTGGCAGTAGCAATAAAAGCAAGGTGCCTTTGTAGTGGTCAAGTGTTTTAGGCCACCATCTTTTGAGTTTTCCAGTAGGCCTGTTCGGCCACGTTCGGCGGCAATCCGCCGTTGTATTTGTGCGGTCGCAGCGCACTGTAATAGCCGATTA
>NZ_VCGW01000005.1 GCF_007671675.1 Marinobacter maritimus
TCTCGCCGCCTTGTCAACCGTTTAATTAAAGAAACTTCAAACTCGTTTTCTTCAATACTTTCAAACAGTTGCCCTTCTCAGAACTCCCCGCCTCAGCGGTGTGTCCCTCGAAGGAGATGCGTATTCTACAGAGCCTGCTCAGACTGTCAACGCTTCGTTGGTGTTTTTTTGGAATTCCGACGATTTAACATCATAGGTCGATTTTGATCGCCGCAGCCGCCTTGGTCGCTTTCCCCCTGGCTTGCGCGATTGATGGCGCATTGGCAAGTGCAACACCCATTCTGCGACGCCCTTTCAATTCCGGCTTCCCGAACAATCGGAGTTGGGTATCAGGCTCCGATAGCGCAATCTCCAGGCCCGAGTATGTAACTGCATCCGAAGACCCCTGGGGAAGTATCACCGCAGACGCCGATGGGCCATGCTGTCGTATAGCCGGTATTGGCAACCCAAGTATTGCCCGTGCATGTAGCGCAAACTCCGACAAGTCCTGTGAAACCAGGGTTACAAGACCTGTATCGTGAGGGCGAGGTGACACCTCAGAGAACCATACCTGATCACCCCGAACGAATAGTTCAACACCGTATACGCCGCAACCACCAAGGTTTTCAACAACAGACTCTGCAATCTCTTTCGAGCGCGCCAGAGCTTTATCACTCATCGGCTGCGGCTGCCATGATTCACGGTAATCCCCGTCCTCCTGGCGGTGACCAATCGGCGCGCAGAAGGTTATGCCGCCCCGGTGTCTTACAGTAAGCAGGGTTATTTCGTAATCAAAGTCTACAAAGCCCTCTACAATCACCCTGCCCTTACCGGCACGCCCACCCGTCTGTGCATACTCCCAGGCTGTTTCAATATCGGCTGGCGTCTTTACAGTGCTTTGCCCCTTTCCCGACGAACTCATAACCGGTTTTACTACCAATGGCAGACCAACTGCGTCCACCGCAGCAAGGTATTCCTCTCTCGATGTCACAAACCGGTACGGCGAGGTTGCAAGACCAAGCTCTTCAGCTGCCAGGCGACGAATACCCTCTCGATTCATTGTCAGGTTGGCGGCTCGCGCGGTGGGAATCACCCGATAACCTTCTTGCTCCAGGCTCACGAGCTCGGGAGTATCAATGGCTTCTATCTCAGGCACAATCAGGTCAGGTTTCTCCGATTCGATAATGCGGCGAAGGGCCTGCCCATCCAGCATATCGACAACGTGGCTTCTGTGAGCAACCTGCATGGCCGGAGCATTGGCATAACGATCAACCGCGATTATCTCCACGCCGAAACGTTGAAGTTCGATAACGACTTCTTTGGCTAGTTCCCCGGCACCGCAAAAGAGAACCCTGAAGGCGTTTTCTTTCAGCGGAGTGCCTATCCGAACTGTGTCAGTCATGATTGTGCAAGCCCTGTGTATAGTTTGTGAGTACCTGAGTTGCCGCGAGAGACATCAGGTCGCAACTTTGTTCTCCCGCTCTGCGACTTTTCGCAGCACTTCACGGCGCTCCTCATTGCTCATCTGAGACCACCGCGTGATTTCATCCCCGCTACGCTGGCACCCGATACACAGATCATTTTCATCCAGCGCGCAAATGCTCACACAGGGCGAGCGCACCTTATCAGCCACATTCATCCTGCTACCTCAACTGACTGCATTAACGGTTACCACCTTGTTCTTAAACAAAGTCGTTACTTTAACCTTTCCTGCACTCTCCTTCTAATCCAGGCTGGGCCAGCCCGCTCCAGTCAATAAGTACCGATTAAATGACAGGCTTTTCCCGATAGGTTCCCCAAATACCTTTGAGTGTTTCAACAATATCACCCATCGACGCCCCTTCCTTTACCAACTCAATAGTGATTGGCATGAGATTTACCGATTCGTCTTCTGCCTGCTCTTTCAACTGCTTGAGCATGCTTTGAACCTTTTCCTCATCGCGACCATTCCTGACCTTGTTCAGGCGATCAATCTGCCGGCGCTCTGTTTCGGGATCGTGGGGGTGGATTTCAATTTTAACATCCTCTTCCTTCTGCACGAACATATTCACGCCTATAACCGGCCTTTCTCCACTGGCCTTGCGTAGCGCGAAATCATAAGCGGAATCGGATATACCTCTCTGGAAATAGCCATCGTCGATACATTGCAGAGTGCCACCAAGTTCTTCGACCTCATCAAGGATTTTCCACACTTCCCTCTCAATCTCGTCAGTAAGGCTTTCGACAAAATAGGAGCCGCCCAGTGGATCTACCACCTGAGTGACATTGGTCTCGTAGGCGATGATTTGCTGCGTGCGCAGGGCAATACGCATCGCCTCCTCGGTAGGAATGGCGAACGCCTCGTCCATACCGTTGGTATGTAGCGACTGCGCTCCGCCCAATACGGCGGACAGCGCTTGGAGCGCAGTACGAATCGGGTTGATCGTATATTGTGGCTTGGTCAGGGTCGCTGCCGCCGTTTGTGCGTGGAAGCGAAGCCGGCTGGCTTCGGGGTTCGTAGCGCCAAATTTTTCGCGCATGATTTTGGCGTATATCCGCCTGGCAGCACGGAACTTGGCAATTTCCTCAAAGAAGTCTGCCTGGCTCACAAAGAAGAACGAGAGGCGGGGCCCAAACTCATTAACATCCACACCTGCATCGATAGCCGTCTGGACGTACACCATTGTAGTAGCCATGGTGTACGCCACTTCCTGAACAGCTGTCGAGCCAGCTTCCGATATATGGTATCCGGAAATATTGATGGCGTTATACCGCTTCATGTTCTCGGATCCGTACTGGATACAGTCGCGGACCAGGCGAACAGACGGTCGCACCGGGTATATCCACTCTTTCTGGGCAATGTATTCCTTGAGAATGTCGTTCTGGATGGTGCCAGAAAGGTCATTCAGGTCGTAACCGCGCTTCTGCGCCAGGGCGATATACATTGCGTAGAGTATCCATGCCGACGGATTGATCGTCATTGAGACTGAAATTTTCGTCAGATCAATACCATCGAATAACTCCTCCATATCTGCCAGAGTGTCGATAGCAACACCTTCGCGACCCACTTCGCCCTGACTCATGGAATGGCTGGAGTCATACCCCATAAGCGTAGGCATATCGAAGTCAATCGAAAGCCCGGTCTGGCCCTGGGCGATGAGATACTTGAACCGCCCGTTGGTTTCCGTCGCTGTACCAAAACCGGCTATCTGACGCATAGTCCAGTTCTTGCCCCGGTACATGGTGGGGTATGGCCCGCGGGTGAACGGATACTGCCCGGGAAAGCCAATATTCTCGAAGGACGTATCTTTAACATCCAAAGGTGTATAAGTGCGTTTCGTCGGCATCCCGGAAGCGGTGGCGTACTCTGATTTACTTTCTGGAGCCCGCTTGAGGAAAGACGACACTTCATTCTTTTCCCACTCGTCGAACTCATTTTCAATGTGCTTGAGTGCAGCGGAGTCATACTGGTCAGTGTGATTCATGGATCGTCTCCTTCATGGCTTTTAACAGGGTCACCGCGGCTCCATGGGGATCCAGTTGGCGTTGAGTAACTTTTTCTAGCAGCTCTTCAGTTTGCGATCTGCTATCACGTGCAAAATTATCCCGGACGATTTCCTCGGCAACTTTCACGACCCGGGTCAACGCAATCTGGCGGCGCCGTTCGGTGATTTCGCCACTTCGTTCAAGGTGTTCGGCGTGGAGATCGATCGCGGCCATCAGCTCGCCGAAACCGGCGTGTTTCTCAGAACTGGTTGGCACCACCGGCACTCGCCAAACTCCCTCTCCAGGCTCAAGACTCATCATCAACATGGCCTTGAGTTCCTGGATGGTTTTATTGGAATCCGGCCGGTCGGCTTTGCTCACCACATGGATATCGGCAATCTCCAGCACCCCTGCCTTGATAGCCTGAATGTCATCCCCCAAACCTGGCGCGTTGACTACAACGGTGGTGTGCGCGGCACGCACAATATCCACTTCATCCTGACCAACTCCGACCGTCTCGATCAGGACAACGTCGAACCCGCCTGCATCCAGCAGGTCGACCGCATCCAGGGCGGGTCTGGCAAGTCCTCCCAGAGTTCCCCGGGTCGCCATACTGCGGATGAAAACACCCGGATCGGAAACCAGCTCTCCCATGCGGATGCGATCCCCGAGGATCGCACCACCGGAAAAAGGACTTGAGGGGTCAATGGCAACAACACCGACAGTGCGGCCACTGGCCCGGTATTCGAGCACCAGCTGGGTAACAAGCGTTGACTTTCCCGCTCCCGGCACACCGGTAATGCCCACCACATGGGCGCGGCCAGTGCATTTATAGAGCTGAGCCATGGCTTGGCGTACTTCAGGATCGCCACTTTCAACCCGCGTAATAAGCCTGGCGATGGCACGAACATGCCCTTCTTGCACCCGCTCGGCCAGCTTCATCGAGGATATGCGATTCGTCATTTAGCCTCCCCGCTTCCGGTTAAGACTTTGGTAAAGATCCCGGTCGTCAACCACCCGCTGAGCTTTGAAGTCTGTGCGCGGAAAGGTGTCCGGCTCGACCATCACAACCATTGCCCGGACCCCCAACACGCGACTGAACTCAGCTTCTACTCGCTCTGACATCGCTCTTACTGCATCTGGGCCCTTATTCGCGGTTTCCTGGTCAAACTCTGCCTGCACGGCCAGTTCGTCCATTGAGCCACCGCGTGAAACGACGATCCGGTGTTCGCCGCCATAACCGGCAAGACCTTCCAGAATTTCTGCAATGGCACTTGGGTAAACATTCTCACCACGGATCTGGAACATGTCGTCAATCCGTCCGTAGATACCTTTTGGCAGCCTGGGATAGGTTCGGCCACACGGGTTGTCTTCCATCACCCAAAAGGTCAGATCGCCTGAAACCATGCGAATCATCGGTTGAGAGGTACGCTCGAGGTGGGTATAGATCGGTGTCCCTTGTTCACCGTAGGGGACACGGAGATGGGTATTCTGATCCGCCACTTCGGTGTAAACGATGTCCTGCCACAGAAGCATGCCCTCGGTGTCGGCACTGCCAGCGGCGTGCATCCACGGCGTAAGTTCGGCCATGGTGCCGCAATCAACCACCTTCGCACCGTAGATATCCTGAATTTTGTCCCGGATAGAAGGAATTGACCCACCAGGTTCACCGGAGAAGAAAAGCACTTTGATACCGAAAACCCTGGGGTCAATCCCTTCCTCACGGGCGACTTCTGCCAGCCTCAGCGCATAGGACGGCGTGGAGTAGAGACCAGCGGGCTTCATCATTGCCAGCCAAGTGACCGCTCGCGCCGTCATCCCCGGCGCACCGGCACCAAACGGAAAGGCTTTACAACCCAACCGCTCAGCGCCGATCAAAGCACCCCAGGACCCCATGTACAGACTCAGGATGGCAGCTACAAACACTGTATCCCCCGGACGCAGGCCCATACCCCACATAATACGAGCATGGTTGTTGGCAATGGTGTCCCAATCACGCCGGGAGATGCCAAAGGCCGTAGGCCGACCGGTTGTTCCTGAGGTACCGTGGATATGGTGGATGTCGCTCTCCGGGCAGCAGAGGTAGTCCCCGAATGGCGGATGTTTCGCTTGGGATTCACGCAATTCCTGCTTGGTGACAACAGGAACCTGTTCGAAGTCTGCAAGTGTACGGACGTCGTTTGCCTTTATACCGGCTTCGTCCCATTTGCGTTGGTAAAATGGCGAGTGATCGTAGGCATACGTCATTACGTCCCGAATACGCGCAACAATTAGCTCGTCGCGTTTGTCAGGATCCATCGTTTCGCGATCCCGAAACCAGTAAGCGCTGCCCGTATCTGGAAAGTAGCCGTTGTTGTAGCTTGGAGGGAAATTCCAATCTTCCATCGGAGACTCCTGATATTGTTATTGGTTGTCATCTGAGGAAACCTGTCATGAAAGCCCTGACACCAGGGTGGCGTACTTATCTGGCACCACGGTCTGCGACCAACTGCCGGAACGAATCAATGATTTCCTGGGGGGGAGTGTCCTGTAACAGAATCTTGTGAACGCCCATCAGGTATAGCTCTTCGACATCGTCGTCCGGGATGACACCGCCACCCGCAATAATCATGTCGTCCGCTTCCCTGGCTTTAAGGAGCTCCAGCACCTTGGGAAAAATGTGCATGTGCGCGCCCGAGAGCAGGCTGATACCAAGGATATCCACATCTTCCTGAACAGCTGCATCCACGACTTCCTCCGGTGTGCGGTGCAACCCGGTATAGACCACATCCATGCCAGCATCTCTGAGCGCACGCGCGACAACCTTTATGCCTCGATCGTGACCGTCCAGGCCAATCTTGGCCAACATCACTCGGATAACATTTGCGTTTTTGTCTTTGTTTTGCATCGTATTCTCCTTCAATTAAAGAGTAGCGTTACCACTTCTTTTCAGGGGGTCGCGGCAGCCTTGAATTTCCTGCTGGAGCCATTTTGAAGCCGTTTCCACATGCTGCCTCGCAAGCGTTTCAGCATTCCGCACATCGCCAGCCAATACCGCATCAAGTATGGCCGCGTGCTCTTCCCATATCTGCTTCTGGTTTTTTTCAACAATGAGGATGTCACCCATAACGCGCCTTACGTGGTTCCAGTGGGCTTCCATCGAATCCAGAATGAAGGTGTTCCCCGCCAGCTCGTAAATAAAGCCATGGAAGCGCATATCCGCATCGATAAGTGCCGGAAGGTCATGCGCCTTCCCGGCTGCATATCCGTCATCGATAATATCCTCTCCACGCTTCCGCGCCCCGGCATCTGCCCGCTGCGCCGCGAGCCCGGCACTGATCAAATCAATCCCGCACCGGAATTCGTACAGCTGCGCCACAAAATTCTCATCAAGCACCGACACCATCAGGCCCCGACGCCCCACACTGGAAAGAAATCCATCATCCCGAAGGCGCTGCATGGCCTGGCTTACCGGCAACCGTGAGACATCCAGCCTCTCGGCCAGGCTTTCCTGGGTCACTCGTTCACCCGGTTTGAGCAAGCCCTCCACGATGGCATTGACCACAGAGTCGTATATCAACTCCGGCAGGTTCTTCTCGGTTTGGATTTTTTTCATCGATCAAACTCCACGACGCATCTCCCTGACTATCGTTTGCATACAGTATTCACCATGTAATACCTGTTTTCTTTTTAACCATATTAGACTTAAGTCTAATATGGTTAATTTTAAGCACACGACTATGTCGTTCCGACACGGATAAAAACACTGGAGGCCAAAGAACTGTTGTTAAATAAGGAGGGAGTGCTTGCCAGGACGAGCGTGTCCGGCAGCATGGCAAGTCTGAGGAGAGTGAAAACCAGAGGGACTAATTGAGACTCATTTCGGGGGTTCCAGCAAATCAATGCCGGTATCGTATACAGCGTTTAAAAAATCAACCAGAACCACCGCGGACAACCCCCAGATCTGATAACGCTCCCAACGATAGCAGGGCACGTGAAAGGTATGGTTCTGAAAGTGCAACGCATCTGTACGTTCCCGACGGTCTTCAAGAAAGAAGGACAGCGGAACACGGAAAACGCTTTCGATCTCATCCGGGTTCGGATCCAGCGGATGCCCCTCAGGCACAATGCCAACATAGGGGGACACGAGAATCCCGTAACGTGACATCACCTGCCCAAGGGGCGCGATGATCTCTACCTGATCAGGCGGCAAGCCGATTTCTTCATGGGTTTCCCGCAGGGCGGTCGCGGCCAGCGATTCATCTCCAGGGTCGCGCTTACCACCTGGGTAAGCAACCTGCCCACGATGGGTGCTCAGATTTGCTGAGCGCAACGTAAATATCATCTCGGGATTGCCAGGGTCATCTGTAACCGGCACAAGAATGCCTGCCTCGGGAAAATCCAGATCGAGCTTCCGGGGTGCATAGTCTGTTAAACGTTGAACAAGTAAATCACGCAAATCGGAACTCCTGAGCAAATCCGGTGTTGAATGAGACAGCGACAGCAAGGATCATTAAACTGAGCGCACAACCAATTCAAGTATACGGGGAAAAACATGAAGTACTGCAGCACATGCGGCCATCCGGTTAAACAGCGTATCCCCGAGGGCGACAATCGCCACCGCTATGTGTGCGTAGATTGCGGCACAATACACTACCAGAACCCGCGCATCGTTGCGGGCACAGTTCCTGTATGGGAAGGGCAGATTCTGCTTTGCCGCCGTGCAATTGAGCCGCGGTACGGGTACTGGACTCTTCCCGCGGGGTATATGGAGAACGCCGAAACCACCGTTGAAGCTGCTGAGCGAGAAACCCTGGAGGAGGCCCTGGCCGAAGTAAATATTGAAGGGCTCTATTCCATTATCGACGTCCCTCATATAAACCAGGTGCACATGTTCTATCGGGCGACGCTTAAAGACGGGACCTTTGGTGCGGGCGAAGAGTCTCTTGAAAGCCGCCTGTTTGCGCTGGACGACATCCCGTGGGATGACATCTCTTTTCCCACCGTGCGCAAAACTCTGGAGTTTTTTCTCGAGGATCTGAAAAAAGAGTCCTTCGGCGTTCATGTAAGTGACATACGTCACCCTATGGCCGCCACCCGGGCCAAGGACGATCTATAGCATCTCCATCCGGTAAATCTCGTACGCAGGCTCTTCATAAGGATGGGCCTGCTTGAGTGCTTCAACCGCCTGCCTGATCAGCTCATCCTTACAAACGAGCTCAACCTTGAACTCACTCACAACCTCCAGCGTGTCTTTTTCTCCCAGAAAAGGCCTGCTGCCCTCCCGCGGTCGGAACTGTCCCTGCCCAAGACATTGCCACGCACAGGAATCATAATCGCCAATGCACCCGGCACCAATATTGAAGAGTGCCTGTTTGGTTTTCTCCAGGTGCGTTTCTGGTACGAAATAGCATATTTTGTACATGCGAACCTTCTCCGAACAGGATATTTTTTGTACAGATTAATAGCTTAGGTACTTACCCACAGATTCTGTGGATAACTCTGGGGAAAGTTTTAGGGAACCCCGCTCCAAACCCCGTATTTACTGCCCTCGCGTTAAATTGGCGACAAATTCACCTGATATATTTTATTGTTATTTTTCAACGCCTTATACCCGCCGATTAAAAAATGAACCTGTATCACCTGTATTGTTCAGAGAACGCACAGGGAACCGCCTGAGATGTGCATAAACATATTGAGTCAAGGGCTATTTCCGCAATATAACGATTTTTTTCACTTGAAAAACACAAAAAACTCCGGATCGCACCCACAAAAAAACCGGCTTTTGAATTGCACCCTGTCGAGGGCCTCCAAAGCCGGTTTTTCAACCAGAATTCGGTTAACCGAACCAGCGTCTCGCATTTCTAAACATGCGAATCCACGAACCATCTTCCTGCCAATCCTTCGGGCGCCACGAGTGCTGAGCAGCGCGGAATACGCGCTCCGGGTGCGGCATCATTATCGTGATACGACCATCGCGCGTGGTGGCACCTGCAATGCCACTCTCCGAGCCGTTAGGATTGTAAGGATAACGAACCGTTGCCTGACCTCTGTTGTCCACGAAGCGAAGTGCTATTCGCTCGCTTTCTGCCAGATCTGCAGCAGACGCGCTTCCTGAAAACTCTACCCTGCCTTCGCCATGAGCAACGGCTATGGGCATACGGGAACCCGCCATGCCTTCGAGGAAAGCGGACGGCGACGGCGTCACTTCAACCATAGCCAGCCTGGCTTCGAACTGTTCGGACTGGTTGCGGACAAAGCGCGGCCACCCTTCACTACCCGGAATCAGCTCGTGCAAATTGGAAAGCATCTGACAGCCGTTACACACACCGAGTGCAAGCGTGTCCTGACGGTTAAAGAAGGCTGCAAACTGGTCACGAACACGGTCATTGAACAGTATGGACTTGGCCCAGCCCTCGCCCGCACCCAACACGTCCCCGTATGAGAATCCGCCACAAGCCACGAGACTATTGAATGCCTCAAGGCTCACCCGCCCGGAAAGCAGATCGCTCATGTGTACGTCTACAGATTCGAAGCCGGCCCGATCAAATGCGGCGGCCATCTCAACTTGACCGTTGACACCCTGCTCGCGCAGAACCGCAATTTTCGGTCGCGCCCCCGTATTAATGTAAGGCGCTGCAATGTCTTCATTCACATCGTAAGAGAGTTCGACGTGCAGGCCCGGATCATCTGCATCCAGAAGATTATCAAACTCTTCAAGGGCACAATCCGCATTGTCCCTAAGGGATTGAATACGGTAGCTGGTCTCAGACCACAGGCGCTGCAACTCAGATCGAGCGTCATCTACAACCGCTTCACCCTCAAAGGTCAGCCGCAGGCGATCGTTATCGTTCAATGTGCCTATGACGCTGATGGTGTCGCCCAACCCAGCTGCTGAAAACTGCTGCAGCACAAAATTGGTATCTTCTCTGCGCACCTGGATAACCGCTCCCAGCTCCTCATTGAACAGCTCGCGGGCAAACTGGCTGGATTCGTCCGCAAGACCGTCCAGCTTGATGTCCGCACCGGTGCGACCGGCAAAACACATCTCTGCGAGAGTCACATACAAGCCGCCATCGGAGCGGTCGTGATAGGCGAGGATCTTGTCGTCAGTATTCAGGCCCTGTATGGCTGCGAAAAACGCTTTGATGTCCTCCGGATCGTCAATATCCGGAGCCACAGCACCAACCTGGCTATACACCTGAGCCAGAGCTGACCCGCCCAGGCGATTCTGCCCTGCGGCCAGGTCAATAAGAATAAGATCGGTTTCACCCGCATCTTTTATCAGCTGCGGTGTTAAAGTGCGCGAAACGTCGATAACCGGCGCAAAGCCACTGATAATCAACGACAGCGGCGCCGTAACGCTCTTCTGTTCGCCGCTGTCCTCTTCCCACATGGTTTTCATGGACATGGAGTCCTTGCCCACAGGAATGGTAATCCCGAGCTCCGGGCACAGCTCCATGCCAACGGCGCGCACTGTTTCGTAAAGGTTTTCGTCCTCACCCGGATGGCCGGCAGCAGACATCCAGTTAGCCGACAGACGAATATCAGAAAGCTTTCCAATAGACGCAGCGGCCATGTTGGTAATAGCCTCACCCACAGCCATCCGGCCAGATGCGGGCGCATCAATGGTTGCAATCGGCGTGCGCTCACCCATGGCCATAGCCTCACCGGCCAGCACGTCAAAAGAAGTTGCCGTGACTGCAACATCGCTTACCGGCACCTGCCAGGGGCCCACCATCTGGTCACGCGCCACAAGCCCGGTAATCGTGCGATCACCGATGGTTATCAGGAAACTCTTCGAACCGACTGAAGGAAGCCGCAACACTCTGCGGATCGCGTCATTCAGATCAACTTTCGTAGAATCAAATACCGGCTTGGTAAATGATGTCCGGTTAACACTCCGGTGCATGCGAGGCGGCTTGCCAAAGAGCACATCCATCGGCAGATCAACAGGCTTGTCGTTAAAATAGGAATCGCTCAGTTCGAGGTAATGGGCTTCAGTTGCCTCACCAATGACTGCATAAGGGCAACGTTCCCGACGGCACAGTGCATCGAAAAGCTCCAGATTTTCTGGAGCAACCGCCATAACGTAGCGTTCCTGGGATTCATTACACCAGATTTCCAGTGGTGACATGCCGGGCTCGTCGCTGGGAATATCCCGCAATTCGAACTTTCCGCCACGGCCACCATCTTTCACCAGTTCCGGCATGGCGTTGGAAAGGCCGCCAGCGCCTACGTCGTGAATGAAGCACATGGGATTTTTCTCGCCCATTTGCCAGCAGCGGTCAATTACTTCCTGACAGCGGCGCTCCATCTCCGGGTTATCACGCTGCACGGATGCGAAATCAAGGTTCTCGTTGCTGGAGCCGGAATCCATGGAGGAAGCAGCGCTCCCTCCAAGGCCGATAAGCATGGAAGGCCCACCTAGCACGATGAGTTTGGCGCCGACTGGTATCTCACCTTTTTCCACGTGTTCTGCGCGAATATTACCAAGACCGCCGGCAATCATGATGGGCTTGTGATAGCCCCGCACTTCGTTACCCGCCGGGCCGGCAACCCTCTCTTCAAATGTCCGGAAGTAGCCGGCTATATTAGGACGACCAAACTCGTTATTGAATGCGGCGCCACCAATTGGCCCCTCAATCATGATATCCAGCGCGGAAGCGATTCGATCGGGTTTACCGTAATTGATTTCCCAAGGCTGAGAGTCGTCTGGCAGATTGAGGTTAGAGACGGTAAAACCTGTAAGCCCCGCCTTCGGCTTGGAGCCACGTCCGGTTGCGCCTTCATCACGAATCTCACCGCCCGAACCCGTTGCCGCGCCTGCGGCTGGCGCAATTGCGGTCGGGTGGTTGTGAGTCTCCACCTTCATAAGAATGTGAATATCTTCCTGATTATAACCGTAAACACCGGTTACAGGATCCGGGAAGAAACGCCCGCCACGACTGCCACGAATAACAGAGGCGTTATCTTTGTAGGCAGACAACACACCTTCGCTGTTCATCTCGAAGGTGTTCCGGATCATGGCGAACAGTGATTTTTCCTGCCCCTCACCATCAATATCCCAGGATGCATTGAATATTTTGTGGCGACAGTGCTCTGAGTTTGCCTGGGCAAACATCATCAGCTCAACGTCGGTCGGATCCCGCTCGAGACTGACAAACGACTTCACCAGGTAATCGATTTCGTCATCTGCCAGCGCAAGACCCAGACGCATGTTTGCATCTACCAACGCCTTTCGGCCGCCCGCCAGTACGGATACCCGCTCTAACGGGCGTGGCTCTTCATGGCTGAACAACAGTTGGGCACCGCCCATCTCGTGGAAGACTTTCTGGGTCATGCGATCATGCAGCAGCGCTGCAACCTTTTCGCGCTGATCCAGGCCAAGCTTCTTGCTGGCTCTGATATAAAAAGCCGTGCCGCGTTCGATGCGCTGAATCTGGCGCAAACCGCAATTACGTGCAATATCGGTTGCCTTGCTGGACCATGGAGACAGGGTTCCTGGGCGTGGCACAACGAGAAACAGCACGCCATCCGGCTCTTCGCCCGGCACGCTGGGCCCGTAGGTCAGGAGCCGATCAAGAATGGCCTGCTCGGAATCAGAGAGGGCGCCCTCAAGATCCACAAAGTGCATGAATTCGGCATAAACATGCTCAATCTCCGGCACGATGGCCCGAATTTTGGCGAACAGTTTATGAGAGCGGAAAGGCGAAAGCGCGGGTGCGCCGCGAAGTTCAAGCATGATATCAACCTGTATCGCGCGAAACGGGGAAGTCCGGGTGCATTCTGAGAAGGCGCACATGATACTTGAAAGCAGCGCCGGGATACAGCGCGGAAACGTTATTCACCTCGAGTGCAATTGACATTATTTTGCATAGTTATTGATCAACTTCATTGACCCTTCGTCCGGCAGCATGGATTATTAGAACGTGGACATGGAGACCACACCCGAAAAGACACCGGATGCCGCCAGCCATTGTGCGTGCATCCCGATGATCCAGCGGTAACGGAGAACAGGGACTTGCGCAGAATCCTGACTGCACGCTACTTAGCGACGGCCAACAAATATCTCATCGCTTGCACCTTTGCCCTGCTGACCCTCTCCGGGTGCAGTCAGCCAAGCACGTTGCAGGAAATCCGGAACGAAGGTGTGCTGCACGTTATTACCCGGGTTGCGCCCTCCATATACTACGAGGGGCGCGACGGGCCAACGGGCTATGACTTTGAATTAGCCAAGCTCTTTGCTGAAGAACTTGGTGTTGAACTCAGACTACGCGTTGCCGAAGACAACACGGAAGTGCTTTCCGTGCTTTCCAAAGACTTTGCCCACATCGGGCTGGCTGGCCTCTCTGCGCAACCCTTGTTCGAAAACCATTACAAGACACTTCCTACCGGCATCGAAGCCCAGTCCATCGTCGTCTACAATCGCGACGCGGAGCGCCCGGAGGCTCTTGGGGATCTTGCCGGTGAGACCCTGCATCTGGTCTCTGACAGCAATCATGAATATCAGCTTCAGGCACTTGCAGACGCGGCTCCTGACATCCACTGGCAGGTCCATCCTGGCCTGGATGCCGCCGGTGTTCTTGATCGTGTAGAGTCCGGTGAACTGTCTTATGCAATTGTCTCCTCCAATGAGCTTGAGCTTAACCACGTATTTTTTCCCCAGGTAAAACAAGGCTTTGCCCTTGGCGACGCCAAGGAACTGGCATGGCTATTCCCCGCAAACCAGGACGACTCGCTGATTAGTGCAGCAAAAGCATTTATCGAGAAAATGCAGGCTGATGGCACCATTGCGCAGCTCTCTGAACGCTTTTACGGCCACCTGGACCACCTTAACTATGTGGGCGCGCGCACGTTCATGCACCACGTGGAAAACCGCTTACCCGACTATGAAACTTTGTTCAGGGATAATGCGTCGATATTCAGTATGGACTGGCGCTTGCTCGCCGCCATTGGTTATCAGGAGTCACACTGGCGCCCCAATGCGGTCTCGCCAACCGGTGTCCGTGGACTGATGATGCTGACTCGCAACACAGCGAACTACATCGGAATTAATAACCGGCTGGACGCAGAAGAAAGCATTCAGGGTGGGGCCAAGTACTTCCGCATGGTTCACGAAAGAATTCCGGAACGCATAGCCGAGCCTGATAGAACCTGGTTTGCTTTGGCCTCCTACAACGTAGGTTACGGGCACCTGGAAGATGCCCGCAGGTTAACTGAGGGAGCTGGCAAAAACCCTGATCGCTGGATGGATGTAAAGGAGTTTCTGCCATTGCTGGCGCAGAAGGAGTGGTACAAAAAAACCCGCTTTGGTTACGCCCGCGGCCACGAACCTGTCCTCTACGTACAGAACATTCGCCGTTACTATGATGTTCTGGCGCGAATGATGAAGCCTACCGAGGACACCCCCGCCACAGATTCACCGTATGTCGGTTTGGAGCAGGGCTCTGAAGGGAGAGCTTTTGGACAGTTGTCCGAAGAAGGGGCTGACATGCGTGCCAGCCTGCCCCCGGAGCTGGGGATGATACCGCCAACACTCTGACGCCTACCTGCGAGAATCGTGTGGTTCACTGGCCTCAAGCGCTCGCTCCACTTGGCTCGCCGAAAATCCACGACGAGTCAGGAAGCGGGCCTGACGCACCTTTTCATCCCAGTCCTTACTCAGATCCGACAAGCCGAAACGCTTCTCTCTCAGTAACGTTGCATTGCGGATCCAGTCTTCATCAGCAAGCTCCTCAAGGCACTCCGGAGAACGATGAATACCACGCTGCTGGAGTTCTGCCAGCACTCTCAGGGGGCCGTAGCCGAGATCAATACGCTGGCGGGAATAAACATCCGCAAAACGATTATCATCCAGCCAGCCCTCGCGCTCATAATCATCCAGGACAATAGAGATAATCGGGCCATCAAGCTTGCGCTGTCGTAACTTCAGCGCCAGCTCCTGGCGACTGTGTTCGCGACGGGCAAGAAGTCTCAGCGCTACCGAGCGCGCCTTGTACTCCTGATCGTCACTATTTTCCTGTTTTGCCATTCAGCCCTTCCCGCAAACGTTCACAAAACGCTAGACTAACCCCAATTTCAACCGTCGGCCCTGATTCCCGAATCTCCGACGACCGGTGCCGGGATACTTTGCCCGACACCGCAGACTGGTTTCAATCCCAAAGGATATCTTCATGGCTGCATTCCTCCAGAAACTGTTTAAATCCCGCAAATCCATCACCGCAACTGATCGCAAAACCAAAGTTCAAGTGCAGCCGGTTGCAGCCCCAGTGGAGGACAAGCGTGCAGAACTGAGGGAAGAGCAGCTTCAGGCGCTGCAAGCGACCCCGACTCAAGAAGTCGCCGCTAGCCTTGCGATTGAAGGTTTAACAGCGGACATCCGGCTCAGAGCGGCGAACCAACTTCAGGAAGCAGAACTCCTTACGCGCGTCCAAAAGCACGCCAAAGGCCGAGATAAAGGTGTCTATCAGGTTGTGCGGCAAAAGTTGCAGCTTATTCGGGATGAGCAGTCTCGCCAGAAGGCTGTTTCCGAAACCATAACTGCGCTGATCCGCAATGCCCACGACCAGGCAAAAAGCGACGACACGAACCTCTATGAAGCCCGCCTGGACACACTCATGAACCAGTGGACCAAGGTAGAGCCCAGCGCAACACCGGATCAGCTCAGTGAGTTCCTGCAGTCGGCACATCGCTGCCGGGAACGGCTCGCTGAAATGGAAGCTGCCCGGATCGAAGAAAAACGCCAACGTGAACAGCAGCTTCAGCGCAATGAAACTCTGGTTTTGATCGCCCGCACCCTTGAAGATCTGCGCCATCAACCTGCCGAAGAGCTCGCTTCCCTCGCCTCACTGGACGCACTTCAAAAAACCCAGGAAAATCGATGGCTTGAGGCAACCCGCGATACTCAGGTTGAAAAGCCGCAGCAGAAAACCTACGAAGCGTCGATGATGACGCTACGCAACTATATTTCAGCGATCCGGCAGATAAACCAGGCAAAAGATGAGCTTCTCGCTCTCTCTGACTCTGTTGATCAGGAAGAGGCAAACCCGGAAAACCGCGAGCGCGCTCAGGCTCTGCTAAACGAAATCAACTGGCCCCAAGACTTCCTGGCTCCGGATTTGCTGGAGCCCGTTCGCAAGCTGGCTGGAAAACCCAAAGCTCCGGTTGAAGCAAGTGATGACGTGAAGCACCAACAGGCTTCAGCTGATAGCTTGAAAATATCTCTGGATCACCTGGAAAGCGCTCTTGAAGCCAAGCAGCTGAAAGAATCCAGACAGCTTATGAAAACTGCCCAGCAATATTACAAAGCCCTTGATCATCGCCACGGCAAAGGCTTTCAGGCCCGCATACAACTGCTTACCGGCCAGCTCAGAGAACTGACGGACTGGCAGGGATTCGCGACCGAACCCAAACAAATGGCGTTGTGCGAGCAGATGGAACACCTGGCTGAGCAGTCCATTGAGCCAGAAGCGAAGGCAGAGCACATAAAAGAACTTCAGAAAGAGTGGCAGGAGCTGGGTGGATCGTCAGACCGCACCCTGTGGTCTCGTTTCAAGCAGGCGTCCGACAAAGCTTATGAACCCTGCAAAACTTACTTTAAAGCCAAGTCTGGCTTGAAGCAGGCAAACCTGGAAAAGCGTAAAACCATTTGTGCCGAGCTAGAGCATTTTGTTAACGGAGCAGACTGGAGCACGGTCGACTGGAAAGCTGTCGACCGTATTTTGCAGACCGCCCGCCAGGAGTGGAAGTCGGCCTGGCCTATAGAGTTCCGGGACAACCGTCAGGTGCAGAAACAATTTGACGATTTGCTTAAAAAGCTGGAAGCCCCCATCGATCAGGAACGCCTGAAAAACGAAGCTCTGAAACAGGTAATCGTCGAACGGGCACAGGCTCTAACTGAACACGAACCTCTGCAAGAGGCCATGAGCAAAGCCAAAGCACTACAAGCAGACTGGAAAGCCGTTGGCATTACCCGCCACAGGGAAGACCGCAAACTGTGGCAGGCATTCCGCAAAGCCTGCGATGAGGTATTTGCACGTCGCGACTCCGAGCGCTCGGAACAGCAACAAGCTTCGAAAGAGGCAGACTCATCCGCAGAAACGGTGTTGCAGCAGACAGTCAACGTAAGCTCCGATCAGGACGCTCAGTCGCTCGAGCAGGCGGCGGCTGCGTTGCGCAGCCTCGATATTGCGCAAGTTTCAGCCGGAGTAAAAGAGCGGGTCCAGCAAGAGAAGCAACGCATAAGCCAAGCTGTGGCGGCTCAAAAACTCAGGGCGGGCATCTCGGAATGGCAGACGTTTGTGCTTGCCCGTGCAGAGGGCGAAGCATCTGCGGATCGCAAGCTCCCGGGCAAGTGGGCCGCACTGGCAGAAAGCGCGGGCGTATTGGATGATCAGGAGCTGGTTATTCGTGCAGAAATCCTGGCCGGCGTGTCATCGCCGGAAAAAGACCAGAACAAACGTATGGAAATACAGGTTCAGCGCTTGGCAGAAGGCATGGGTTCAGCAGAAAAAGCGGACAGCGCCCTCCAGAGCATCGAAGCCCTGGTCGCAAGCTGGTGCATTCAGTCTGCAGGCCAGCCTGCCGACCCTGCTCTGGCAAGCCGTTTGAACAATGCGCTGAACAACCTGATCACGAATTGATCGCTTTTTGACCAAAGTCTAATCAGAACATAAGCACAGAGAGCATCACTCCCGCTGATGCTCTCTGACGAATTCCCTGGCGCCCTGAACAGCAGCCAGGGATTTCTCTTTCATCCCCCTGAGTTCTTCATCAGCCAGATAAAACATCATATCAATGGTGTGCCTGTAATACCGCGGTGGCAGCCGGTTCAGGGCCACGCACATCACGTCGGTCAGAAAGTCCGCGGTATCCCCCGGCTCTCTCGTCGCATCAATAGCGTCCAGCACCAGGCGTTCGTAAAAATTATCAATGGCATCTCTGAAAGACATGACTCTGTGCCTCCTGATTCTGCATGGGAACCTCTGGAAAGCTTCACCTGTATTTAAACAATAGAACCCCCGGCCTCACCTGTCATGGTCTCTGAGCAATTTCGCCAATCCGATTGGCAGGCCGCGTCATTACCCGCAATGCTATCAAAGAGCTATGGTGTTGCTTCTTACAGGTCACCCACAAAGCAATCATCATCAGAGGAAAATCAATGACCACCGAGGCGTATATCTTCGACGCGGTCCGCACTCCCAGAGGGCGTGGAAAGAAAGACGGATCTCTGCACAATGTAAAACCCATCGCATTACTGACCACTGTGCTCAATGCGCTGCAGCAGAGAAACAACCTGGATACAGCGCAGATAGACGACATCGTGATGGGGTGTGTTACGGCCGTTGGTGATCAGGGCGCTGACATCGCAAAAACCGCAGCCTTGGCCGCCGATTGGGACGAAAAAGTGGCGGGTGTAACTCTGAACCGTTTCTGCGCCTCGGGCCTTGAGGCGGTTAACATGGCCGCGATGAAAGTGCGTTCAGGCTGGGAAGACATGGTCGTTGCTGGCGGCGTGGAATCCATGTCCCGCATACCCATGGGATCCGATGGCGGGGCCTGGGCGATGGACCCGCAAACCAACCTGCATACAGGCTTCATGCCCCAGGGTATTGGCGCAGACCTTATTGCGACTCTGGAAGGCTTCAGTCGCGAGGATGTTGACGGCTTCGCGGTAAGATCCCAGCAAAAAGCGGCCAATGCCTGGAAGCAGGGTTACTTTTCCAAATCGGTCATTCCGGTCACAGATCAGAGCGGTGTTGTCATCCTCGACCACGATGAACACATAAGGAGCGACACCACCGTTGAGTCCCTCTCGAGCCTCAAGCCATCCTTCCAGATGATGGGCGAAATGGGCTTTAACAGTGTAGCCAGTGAAAAATACCACTACGTAGAAAAAATCACTCATGTTCACCACGCTGGCAACTCCTCCGGCATGGTGGATGGCGCCACCGGCATTCTTATTGGCAGTGAAGCAAAGGGTAAGGCCATGGGCCTCAAGCCCCGGGCCCGCATCGTTGCAACTGCGGTCACCAGCACCGACCCTACCATCATGCTCACTGGTCCTGCTCCAGCGACCCTGAAGGCACTGGAAAAAGCCGGCATGACCGTTGATCAGATTGATCTGTTTGAAGTAAACGAAGCCTTTGCCTCTGTGGTGATGCGCTTCCAGAAGGAGCTTTCGGTTCCCGATGACAAAGTGAATGTAAACGGCGGTGCAATCGCCATGGGTCACCCCCTCGGCGCCACCGGCGCAATGATTCTGGGCACCTTGCTGGACGAACTGGAGCGCCGTGAGTTGCGCTTTGGTCTGGCGACGCTTTGCGTTGGCGGCGGCATGGGTATTGCCACCATCATTGAGCGGGTCTGAACCCCACACTTTTTCTGACAGGAGAACCGATTATGAGTGCTATCCGTTACGAACTGGGTTCAGATCAGATTCTGACCCTTACCATTGATATGCCGGGCCAGTCCGCAAACACGATGAACATGGCGTTCCGTGAAGCCCTCGACGAGACCGTCACCAAGGCGCAAGGCGATCTGGAAAACATTCGCGGCATTATCGTTACTTCTGCAAAAAAGACCTTTTTTGCCGGTGGCGACTTGAATGAGATCCACAAAGTCACCCGCAATGACGCGCAGCTCTTCGAAGACATGGTCAACGGCATGAAGGCCCAGATGCGGGCACTGGAAACCTGCGGTAAGCCGGTGGTCGCTGCAATCAACGGGAGTGCGCTGGGGGGCGGGCTTGAAATCGCTCTGGCTTGCCACCACCGCATCGTGCTGAACGACAACAACATCCAACTGGGGCTTCCGGAAGTAACGCTCGGCCTGCTCCCTGGCGGCGGTGGTACCCAGCGCCTACCCAGAATGATTGGCCTGGAAGCGGCGTTCCCGCTTCTGATGGAAGGCAAAAAACTTCGCCCTTCCGCCGCTCAGAAAGCCGGCATTATCGACGAGTTGGCAGACTCCCCGGAAGACATGCTGGCCAAGGCCCGAGCCTTTATCGATGCCAACCCCAAATGCCAACAGCCCTGGGACAAAAAAGGCTTCAAGCTCCCAGGTGGCGCACCTCACCATCCTGCAATGGCACAAAAGCTGGCCATTGCGCCTGCGATGCTGAAGCAAAAGACCAAAGGTTGTTACCCGGCACCGGAGCGCATCATGGCTGCGGCTGTTGAAGGTGCCCAAGTAGACTTTGATAACGGCAGCTTGATCGAAACCCGTTATTTTGCCGAGCTGGTTATTGGCCAGGTCGCCAAGAACATGACGGGCACCTTCTGGTTCCAGCTGAATGACATCAATGCAGGCGGAAGCCGCCCCGAAGGCGTAAAGAAAGAAGCCTTTAAAAAAGTTGGTGTGCTGGGCGCAGGAATGATGGGAGCAGGCATCGCCTACTCCACCGCCAGCCGTGGAGTAGAGGTCGTACTTAAAGACGTTTCTCAGGAAAACGCCGAAAAGGGCAAAAGCTACTCTGAAAACCTGCTCGCGAAAAAAGTCAGCCGCGGCCGCATGACCGAAGAGAAGAAAGCGGAAGTTCTGGGTCGCATCACGGCCACTGACTCTGCCGCCGATCTGGAAGGTTGCGATCTGGTGATCGAAGCAGTGTTTGAGGACAGCGGGCTAAAAGCCAAGGTTACAGCTGAGTCCGAGCCGAAGCTGGTTAACAATGGTATTTTTGCCTCCAACACCTCGACCATACCGATTACCCAGCTGGCCGAAGCTTCCGCCAAGCCGGAAAACTTCATCGGGCTGCATTTTTTCTCACCCGTCGACAAAATGATGCTCGTAGAAATCATCGTGGGCGAGAAAACTTCAGACGAGACTCTGGCAAGGGCTTTCGATTACGTTCAGCAAATTGGCAAGATTCCCGTGGTTGTGAACGATAGCCGTGGCTTCTTCACCTCGCGGGTTTTCGGCACCTTTGTTAACGAAGGGATCAGTATGCTCAGTGAGGGTATTCATCCCTCCAGCATCGAGAACGCCGGATTATTGGCGGGCATGCCCGTAGGCCCTTTGAGCATCTCCGATGAAGTCAGCATGACTCTGATGCAGCACATCCGCACCCAGAGTAGAAAGGATATGGAAGCAGCTGGTGGGACGTGGAAGCCCCATCCGGCAGAAGCGGTCATCGATCAGATGGTTAACGACCATGGTCGCAAAGGCAAGGCTGCCGGCGCCGGTTTCTATGAATACCCTGCCAAAGGCAAGAAGTACCTGTGGCCGGAACTTGAAACCCTCTATGTGGATAATGAAAAAGCCCGGAAAGTGAAGCTGCAGGATCTGAAAGACCGGATTCTGTTCATTCAGGCCATTGAAACCGTTCGCTGCCTGGAAGAAGGCGTACTCCGTACCGTAGAAGATGCCAACATTGGAAGCATCTTCGGAATCGGGTACGCGCCCTGGACCGGTGGCGCTATACAGTTTATCAACCAGTACGGCGTGATGGCCTTTACAGAGCGGGCCCGAGAGCTGACGGCAGCCTATGGCGAGCGTTTTGCGCCACCGGCATTGCTGCTTGAGCATGCAGAACAGGACAAACCCTTCATCTGAATTGACTGAAAGGCGGAGGGCTAGCCCCTCCGCTGCACTGTCGGCACACGCAATTAACCTTCAACTGACTGACACATAACACATTTTTAGTGAAATCGTGACGTGTCATGGACATATTGTCACGAACCGATACGCCATGCCTATAGCAACGGGTGTAGCCCTTGCCTACAATAAATCTATCAGCCCACGGGTAAACCGGTTCCAGATCCGTCTGGCAGGCCCCAGTATCGTCAGGTATGTCTATATGACCATCGCGGAAAAAACATCTGTCCGTCGCGCGCCGCTAAAAGCCGGCAGGATAGGTGTGTGCAAAGCGCTCACCGTTGCCCTGCTGCTTTCAGCACCTTTCGGCGTTCAGGCGAAAGCAACCGAAACAGAAACGTACAATCCGGTTGCTCCAACCATTGACCAGGCACGTGCCAACATACTCATTGCCAGACAGCTGCAGTTCACCCATTTCCGCGACCTGGGTATCAGCGACAAGCTCTCCGGCGATGTATTTGATGCATACCTGAATTATCTGGATGGCCAGCGAGTTTACCTGACTGGCAGCGACATCCAGGCACTCGACCGAGTCCGAAGCCGGCTGGGATCTGCCCTTAAAACTGGCCAACTGCAGCCTGGATTCGATATCTACAACCTGGTTCAGCAACGTGTTATCGAGCGGCTTCAGTTTGCGCTTGAGACCCTCGACGCCGGCATTGAAAATCTCGATTTCAACACCAATGAAAGCATTCTTCTTGATCGCTCCGAAGCACAATGGGAGCCAGACCAAAAAGCACTTGATGAGCTGTGGGTAAAACGCATCAAAAATGCAGTGCTTGCGCAACGGCTTAACGGCACAGACGACGAAGCCATCACCGACAGTCTGAAGCGCCGTTATGAAGGCCAGCTGAAGCGCGCCTACCAAGCTCGCAGCGAAGATGCTTTTCAGGCCTACATGAATGCCTTTACCGGCATGTGGGATCCACATACCTCCTACTTTTCGCCTCGCACCTCTGAAAACTTCAACATCAATATGAGCCTTTCACTGGAAGGCATAGGTGCGGTTCTGCAGGCGGATAACGAGTACACCAAAGTCGTCCGACTGGTTCCGGGCGGCCCAGCGTCCAAGCAGGGGCAGCTGCAGCCTGCCGACAGAATTGTATCGGTTGCACAGGAAGACGAAAAACCCGTCAATGTGATCGGCTGGCGCCTTGATGAGGTGGTCGACCTTATTCGCGGCCCACGTAACTCCGTAGTTACCCTGGAAGTGGTTCCGGCCAGTTCAACCGATGAAACCCTGACCAAAACCATTGCCATCAGCCGCGATGAAGTCAAACTGGAAGAGCAAAGCGCCAGCAAAGACACCATTGAGCTTGAGCGTAATGGCAAGGAATACACGGTTGGTGTGATTACCATTCCCACGTTTTACGCCGATTTCCGCGCCATGCAGGCTGGAGACCCCAACTACAAAAGCACGACCCGCGACGTTCGGAAACTCATAGCGGAGCTGCAGGAGAACGGCGTAGACGGGCTGGTGATGGATTTGCGCAATAATGGCGGCGGTGCGCTGCACGAAGCCAACGACCTGGTTGGTCTGTTTATCGATACCGGCCCCACCGTGCAAATTCGGAATTCCAGCAACGAAGTTCAGGTTCTTAATGACGACGATGCATCAGTTGCCTACGACGGGCCTTTGGTTGTGCTTACCAACCGCATGAGCGCCTCGGCATCAGAAATTTTTGCGGGTGCAATTCAGGATTACGGCCGCGGCCTGGTGGTTGGCTCGCAAACGTTTGGCAAAGGCACCGTGCAGGCCGTTCGCCCGCTCAACCATGGCCAGCTCAAGATTACCCAGTCGAAGTTTTACCGTGTCTCCGGGGGGTCAACGCAGCACAAAGGCGTGATCCCGGATATCGAGATCCCTTCGCGTATCGACAAAACCCGCATTGGTGAAGATGCGCTCGATCACGCCCTGCCCTGGGACCAGATCGACGCCGTTCCCCATGCCCGGTATTTTGATTTCAGCGGCATCATCGATGAGCTCCGTAAGCGTCATGAGAACCGCTTTGCCAAGAGTCCCGAGTTCAGCCTTCTTCAGCAGGAGATCAATTTCCTGCATGAGCAACGTCAACGAGATAGTGTGAGCCTCAATCTGGGCGAGCGTACTACCCAGCAGGAGCAGATCCAGCGCACCCGACTGACTATTGCCAACGCACGCCGCGAACTGCGCGACGAAGAGCCTTTTGCATCTCTGGAGGAGCTTGAGGATTGGCAGGACCTGCAAGCTGCAGATCTGGACTCTACCGATGAAGAGCTTGATTTCGTGATTCGTGAAGGTGGCCACATCATGGCGGATATGCTGGAACTGGATAAGCGAATGGCCTCTATTCTCACTCCACAACAGTTTGCTGCTCAGGCTGAAGCACGGTAATGAGTGACGGAACCGGCAAACAGGCTAACAGGGACCAGGAAAGCCAGAACAAGGCACGCGCTCTGCAGGACATGCTGTTGGATGCACTCCATGCCATGCGTTCGCTGGAACAAGTTGATGATCTGCGCAAGCCGGCAGCAACGGAAAAAGCATCAGAAGGCATCATTGATCGCTTGGCCAGCTTGACCGGCTCTGCATTTCGCTTGGGCGCGCGCGCGACCGACACATCCCTGCGGGTTGGCCGTGCGCTCATCAATTCTCAAGATCAGCTCCGAACCATGTTGGCCGCGGGCCAATCCCTGAAAGACATACGGGAGGTGGCCGGACTGACCTTATCGGAGATGAGCGAAGCTCTTGATCTCCGTGACAAATCCGTTCTTGAAGCCATTGAGAACGGAACGGCTACGCTTTCCTTTGAGCTGATTCTCCGCCTCGCGGCATTGATTGCCAGGAACGATCCCATTCCTTTTATCATGCGCACCACCCGGAATTACAATCCCGAGGTCTGGCAGATCCTGAACGACTGGGGCATTGGCAGAGTGCCTCTGCAATTCGAGCGCGAGCGGGAATTTATCAATATTTTCCGCAGGCATGACTCCGCACGCACTCTTTCAGACGAAGGTTTCCACAAAGTGCTGGAATTCACCCGGCAGAGTTTTGAAATGTCTCTGCATTTTGCGGAAGATCAGGAGAAGCAGGTTGCGGAGCTCCGCGCCAGCTTTGAGAACCCGGAGAACAAGCCGTCTGACGAAAAAACTCCCACCGGGAAGAAGTCTTCATCCGAATAAGTCCCTCATCCCGTTGATACCTGGATTCCGTACGGCCCCCTTCTCTGTGATGATGACGTCAATCAGATTTGCAGGCGTTACATCAAACACCGGATTGAACACTTGCACACCTGCTGGAGCCAGGGGGATACCGCGTATTTCCCTGATTTCGCGGCCATCACGCTGCTCAATGGGAATGTCTGAACCAGACGCCAATGCCATGTCCACTGTGCTGGAGGGCGCGACGACCATAAATCCGACCTTATGAAACCGGGCCAGCACCGCCAGGCTGTATGTGCCAATCTTGTTAGCCACATCGCCGTTCGCGGTGATCCGGTCAGCGCCTACAATAATCCATCGGACCTCGCCCGCAGCCAGAATGGCCGCCGCTGCGCCATCGGCATTTAAAGTTACCGGAATACCATCCCGCATCAGTTCCCAGGCCGTAAGGCGGCTACCCTGAAGCCAGGGCCGGGTCTCGTCTGCAAAGACCCGCTCGAGCAGCTTTTTTTCATGGAGCCGGCGAATAACACCCAACGCGGTACCATAGCCACCCGTTGCAAGCGCACCTGTGTTGCAGTGGGTAAGAACCGAAATGGGATCGGGGGTGCCGGCGCCCGCAGAAAGCCCCATTGCTTCGAGGGCGTGATCTGCCATCGCCAGGTTTGCAGCAAGGTCTTCCTCATGAATCGCAACGGCTTCATCGGCCAGCCGCTTCTGCGCTTGGCTGAGAGAGTTGCAGCCGTCAAACACCCGCTCCATTCTCTGCAAGGCCCAGAACAGATTCACAGCCGTTGGCCGGGATGCGGACAGGTCACGTATAGCCAGTTTGATTTCAGCTTGCCAGTCTTCGCGTTCAGCGCGTCGCGCAGCCAGTGCCACACCGTAGGCTGCGCTGATGCCGATAGCTGGCGCACCGCGCACCACCATATCCTGGATGCTTTGCGCAACGCCGGAAGCACTTTCCAGGGTTATCCAGTGTTCCTCAGCCGGCAAAAGGCGCTGGTCCAGTAATTCCAGGCTACTGCCGTGCCACCTCAGCGCGACCGTGCCTGTGGCGCTGGAAGAAGGGGCGCGTAAGGGAGTAGATTCCCTGGATTTATTCATTGTCTGGCTCCGGTTTCATAACGCTGAAAACGGCCAGTATAACGGTTATACTTCCGGGCTACATTTCATTATCCGGCACGCTTGTGCACATTTTGTGCTCAATCGGGTTCGTCGCCGGCACGTCAAGGCAGGGTTAATGACGGCAGACACCATCACCGCAGCCGATATTCGAATCAATGCCCGTTGGCTGATTCCGATCGAACCGCACGGCGTCGTGCTTGAGCATCAGGCCGTAATCATTCAGGGCGCCAAAATTGCAGCGGTGTTACCCGCGACGCAGGCAGATCGTGAGTTTCGCACCCGGGAGACGATTAACCTGCCCCACCACGTGGTTATGCCCGGGCTGATCAACATGCACGGCCATGCGGGCATGTCATTGTTTCGCGGTATGGCAGATGACCTTCCGCTGATGACCTGGCTGAACGATCATATCTGGCCCGCAGAAGGTCGTTTTGTCAGCGAACAGTTTATTGCAGACGGCACGCAGCTGGCGATGGCAGAGATGCTGAGAACCGGCACAACTACTTTCTCCGATATGTATTTTTTCCCGGAGATTGTAGCTCAGATGGCTCACGACACCGGCATGCGCGCGCAAGTGTGCTTTCCGTTGCTGGACTTTCCCACAGTTTGGGGCGCGGGACCCGATGAATACATCCGAAAAGGCGAAGCACTGATCAATAGCTGGAAGGATGACAGCTACATCATGCCGGCAATTGGCCCACATGCGCCCTATACCGTATCTGACGGCCCCCTGACCGAAGCTGTCGCCCTCTCGGAAAGAACCGGCGCCCGTATCCAGATTCATCTGCATGAAACAGAATTTGAAGTGGCGGATGCTGTTGAAAAACAGGACAAGCGCCCTATCGAACGACTTGCGGGGCTCGGCGTTCTTGGCCCCCGAACACAATGTGTTCACATGACCCAGGTCAGCGACTCGGACATCGCCTGGCTTGTAAATACAGGCGCGCACGTCATCCACTGCCCCGAATCCAACCTCAAGCTCGCCAGCGGCCTCTGCCCCGTCCATAGACTTATGGAAAGCGGCGTCAACCTGGCAATCGGAACAGACGGGGCCGCCAGCAACAATGATCTGGACCTGTTCGGCGAAACCCGAACCGCCGCAATGGTTGCAAAAGTAGTCGCCAACGATGCAGCCGTTCTTTCTGCGCATCAGGCTCTGCAGATGGCAACACTTAACGGTGCCAAAGCGCTGGGCCGCGAACACGAGCTGGGGTCATTGGTGGCGGGCAAGCTAGCTGACCTTATCGCTATCGATCTCAGCGATCCGTTTATTCAGCCGGTTTATGACCCCGCCTCTCATCTGGTTTACAGCAATCATGGCCGCGCAGTAACCCATAGCTGGATTAACGGCGTACCTCAGGTGCAGGATGGGAAATTAACGCGCATCGATGTTCCGGATCTTATGATTCGCGTTGAGGACTGGGCCGGAAAAATTCGCGAAAAACAGGCTGACTAACCGAATTCCGACAGATTGATCAGGCAGAAGGTAACATGACAAACCAGAACGTTGACCGTAACGAAATCGCTAAATTTGAAGCCCTGGCCAGCCGCTGGTGGGACCCAACAAGCGAGTTCAAGCCACTGCATGATATCAACCCATTGCGGCTGAACTATATTGACGAGCGCGTATCCCTGGCGGGCAAGCGAGTGGCAGACATTGGCTGCGGCGGTGGCTTGCTCTCCGAAGGCATGGCCCTGCGCGGTGCTCATGTTACCGGTATAGATATGGGTGAAGCGCCCCTGGCCGTTGCGCGGCTGCACGGCCTGGAAAGCGGAGTCAAAGTTGATTACCAGCAAATCACCGTTGAAGAGCTGGCGCGTAATCCCGAACATGCGGGCCAATACGATGCGGTTACCTGCCTGGAAATGCTCGAGCATGTGCCCGACCCGGCTTCGGTTATCAAAGCCTGCTCGGCCCTGCTCAAACCCGGCGGACACCTGTTTGTGTCTACCATCAACCGCAACCCCAAATCCTTCCTGTTTGCCATTGTTGGGGCCGAATACGTTCTGAACATGCTGCCCAAAGGCACTCACGAATGGAAAAAATTCATCCGGCCATCAGAGATGTCCGATTACCTGCGCCACGCCGGGCTCGATGTGCGTGAACTGACCGGAATGACATTTAACCCCATTACCCGCTCTTACAAGCTAGGGCGGGACGTGGATGTAAACTACCTGATGCACGCCAGGGATATCCGTGAAAACTGAACAGCCCTCTACCGTTCTTTTTGACCTGGACGGCACACTGATCGACACAGCGCCAGATTTTATCCGCTGTCTCAACCAGTTGCGCCAGCAGCACGGGCTTCCGGCGCTTCCGGCCGAACACATTCGACGATCCGTATCCAACGGTGCCCGGGCCATGGTGAGAGTGGGCTTCGGGCTGGAACCTGAGCATCCTGACTACATTGCCAAACACACCGCTTTTCTCGATCTTTACGAGGCGGGTGTCGCCGTTGAAACCCGTCTTTTTGAGGGTATGGATGCTCTTCTGCAGTCCCTGGAACAAAGAGGAATCCCCTGGGGCATTGTGACCAACAAACCGGCACGCTTTGCCGCGCCACTGATTCAGGCGCTTGACCTTGCGGAGCGATGCGCCTCACTGGTCTGCCCGGACCACGTCGTCGATCGCAAACCTCATCCGGAAGCCCTGTTCCTTGCCTGCAAACAGATCGGTGTGGATCCTGCCCGCGCGATTTACGTGGGCGACCACGCAAGGGACATAGAAGCCGGCCGCAATGCGCGCATGAAAACCATAGCCGTGCGTTATGGCTATATAGAAGAGCCGGAAACCGTTGACCTATGGCAAGCAGACATCATCGCGGATACCGTCAACGATCTCGCAAAGCTGTTACAATAGCGTACTTCTGAAACAGACAAATTTTGACCAACGCTCAGGTTGATACGGAGACAGGTTATGCAAGATTACCAGGCGCCCGCTGATCTTCTGAAAGATCGCATCATACTGGTGACCGGTGCAGGCAGTGGAATCGGCCGGACAGCCGCAAAAACCTATGCTGCCCACGGTGCCACTGTGATTCTTGTCGGAAGAACCGTGAGCAAGCTGGAGTCGGTTTACGACGAAATCGAAGCCGACGGGCACCCGAAACCGGCCATTGTGCCGATGAATTTTGAGGGCGCTGCCGTAAAAGACTACGAAGAATTGGCCATGACGCTGGAAGACAATTTCGGGAAACTCGATGGCCTGTTGCATAACGCCGGTATTCTCGGCGATCGCAGCCCGATAGAGATGTACGACCCGGAAACCTGGAACAAGGTCATGCACGTGAACGCGACAGCACCATTTTTATTGAGCCGGGCAATGATTCCCTTGCTGCGCAAATCTGACGCCGCTTCCGTTATCTTCACGTCCTCCGGCGTTGGCCGAAAGGCGAAGGCTTACTGGGGCGCCTATGCGGTTTCCAAGTTTGCAGTTGAAGGCCTGAGCCAGCTCCTGGCTGATGAGCTTGACGACAAACACCACAACGTTCGGGTAAACAGCCTGAACCCCGGTGCTACCAGAACCAACATGCGAGCCCATGCCTACCCGGCAGAAAACCCGCAACAGAACCCGGCACCGGAAGAGCTGATGCCTGTCTACCTGTACCTTATGGGCAGTGATAGCGCGAGCGTAAACGGCCAGCAAGTAGACGCTCAGCCAAAGTAATGGAACTGCTCTTTTATACGACCTCCCAATGCCATCTGTGTGAGCTGGCCGAAGCCTTGCTCGTGAGCACACCCATGCCCATTCCGATACCGGTGGACGTGGTAGATATTGCGCAGTCCGAAGAGTTGGTAGAGCGCTACGGTACGCGAATCCCGGTGCTCCGGCGCAACGATACCGGGCATGAACTCGACTGGCCATTTACCCGGGAACAGTTACTCACGTTTCTGCAATGAGGAATTATCTGACATGTTGATGGTTATCTCACCCGCTAAAACCCTCGACTACGAGAGCCCGCTGGCAACTGAAACCTTTACCCAGCCGGACTTTCTGGACGATGCGTGCGAGCTCATCGATCAGCTCAAAGAGCTTGAACCCCACCAGGTCAGCAATCTGATGAGCATCAGCGAAAAACTGGGCCAATTGAACGCCGAGCGTTTTCAAAGCTGGCACACACCCTTCTCTCCAAAGAACGCCCGGCAGGCGGTTCTGGCGTTCAAGGGTGATGTATATACAGGTCTGGATGCCGAGAGTTTCAACGAGCAGGATTTCAGTTTCGCCCAGAAGCATCTGCGCATGCTTTCAGGGTTGTACGGCATTCTCAAACCGCTCGACCTGATGCAGCCTTACCGGCTGGAAATGGGCACAAAGTTTGAGAACAAACGCGGCAAGGATCTCTACGCGTTCTGGGGTGACCGCCTTACTCAGGAACTGAATCGTTTGCTGAAGAACGACGACGAAGTGCTGGTCAACCTGGCCTCGAACGAGTATTTCAAAAGTTTGAGGAAAAAAGACCTTGAAGGACGGCTGATCACCCCCCAATTCAAGGATTGGAAGAACGGCCAGTATAAAATGATCAGTTTCTACGCAAAAAAGGCCCGCGGCCTTATGTGTCGCTACGCCATCCTGAATCGTATTACCGATGCGAACGACCTCAAGGGTTTTGACCTTGATGGTTACTATTTCAGCGAAGACCAATCCGATAAAAATAACTGGGTTTTCCTGCGAGATGAACACTAACCCAGCTTAAATTCGGAGCAATTCATGAACGAAGCAGTTTTTTCCCAGATCGCCATGCTGGTGTTTCTGACAGGCCTTATTGGTTGGATGGGTTTCATTGTTTGGGATCTAGCCAAAAAATCACAGGCCGGAAAGTTTGGCACCATCGCCCTGTTCACGGTGCTGGGGGCTGGAGTGTTCGGTTTTATCGTCAAGACAGTGCTCGTAGAAGTCATCCAAATATGAAAGACAAGGATCAAGCCTGATGTGGTTTCGTAATGCCCGCGTTTTCCGTTTTACCAAACCGTTTGATATTTCTGCTGAAGAGCTGGAAGAAAAGCTCAGCGGCGATACGTTCAAGCCCTGCGGCCCGCAAGAAACCGCTCGCCAAGGCTGGGTTCCTCCTCTTGGCAAGCACGGTGAACAGCTGGTCCATAGCGCCAATGGTTACCACCTGATTGCCTTGCGCAAGGAAGAAAAAATTCTGCCTGGGCCTGTGATCAAGGATGCGGTTGAAGACAAGGCCGAAGCCATTGAGATCGAGCAGGGCCGCAAGGTTCGTCGTAAGGAAAAAGAGGAAATCAAAGAGCAGGTGATGCTGGAAATGCTGCCCCAGGCATTTTCGAGGAATCGCCGCTGCTTTGCGTACCTGGCGCCACAGGACGGTGTTCTGGTTGTCGATGCCGGCTCTGCAAAGCAGGCCGAAGATCTGGCTTCAACCCTGCGTAAAAGCCTGGGTTCCCTGCCCGTACGCCCGCCGATGCTGGAACAGGCTCCCATCTTCACGTTTACGGGCTGGCTGAATGAGACCATCGACTTGCCCGGCACCGTGGTGCTCGGCGATGAGTGTGAGCTGAAAGACCCTTCAGAAGACGGTGGCGTGGTTCGCTGCAAAGGGTTGAACCTTAAGGCAGACGAAATCCGTAATCATCTGGATGCAGGAATGGAAGTGACCAAGCTGGCCCTGACCTGGGACAACAATGTGTCCTTCATGCTGGATGAAGAAATGGGTATCCGCCGGCTGAAATTTGGTGAGACGCTTCAGGATCAGCTCGACGACGTGGATGTGGATGATGCGGCCGCGAAGTTTGATGCAGCCTTCACCCTCATGACATTGGAACTGGCGAAACTGATTCCCGGATTGCTTGAAGCCATGGGCGGTGAAGACCGTTCCGCAATCGTCGAAGAGTAATCGCTCAGACGTCACTTCGGCGCTCGGGCACCACTGAAGCTTTCCACTGCAAGGCTTCAGTGGACACTCGCTCCCAACCGCTCCTTCTGCCAGTCGTTCTCTGGCTCATTCAGCACCAGTCGCAAATCCATCACCTCTTCCTCAAGGTTGTATTTGACCTCGAAGCCCATGTGTTCGGCCAACTGCAGCATGGGGCGGTTATCTGCCAGAACGTTGCCAACCATTTCCACCGTGCCACGGGCGCGGCAGTAATCGATCATTTTCTGCATCAGCGCGACACCGAGGCCTTCACCCTTCATTTTATCGTGGACCATCACAGCGAACTCGCACTGCAAGTTGTCGGCGTCTGTCCAGGTTCTTACAGTGCCGAGCGTTTCCTCTCCCCCACCATCTTCTTTCGGTGCGTTGGCAATAAAAACCATTTCCCTGTCGTAGTCGATCTGCACCATTTGTGCGACGTCCTCCCGGGAGAAATGCTTACGATATTGAAAGAACCGATAGCGGATGGATTCCGGTGACTGCAGCTCGTGGAACACTCGATGCGAGGGCTCGTCCTCTGCCAAGGCCGGACGAATAATCACCCGGCGACCGGATTTTGGAAGCACCAACCACTCCTCAAGCTCTCGCGGGTACGGCTGAATAATCGGCCGACCGGGCGTTTCAGACAGATTGATCGCAATATTAACGGCAACAGCGCCCTGTTCGTTGAATAAAAGGGGCGAAATCTCCAACCCGCGGATCTCCGGTATATCGATCACAATCTGGGAAAGGGTCACCAGCGTTTCCGACACCGCCCGGATATCCGATTCAGGCTTCAAACTGTGCTCTCTGAGCAATTTATACATATAGGTACGGCGCAACAGTTCCCGGGCGAGCACCATGTTCAGCGGTGGCAGCGCAATCTGCCGGTCGGTCATTACGTTGATATGAGCGCCCGAGGCACCACAGACGACCAGGGGGCCAAACTGGGCATCTCTTGTTATTCCTACACTGAACTCAATACCCCCTACGTGCTGATACGACCGCTGCATGGCAAAACCGAGAAATCCGCTGTCCGGAAAGTGCTTCTGGTATTCCTCCATCAGGAAACGACAGGCATCAATAATCGCGTTTTCGCTATTCAGCTTCTGTACCGTGCCCTTATAGCGACGTTGGGCGACGGTGAGCGCTTGAAACGGATGACAGCCCTGCTCGTGGACAATGGTCACATCTACCGGCCGGCGTTCAACAGAAAAAGCCTCGAGAACTTCGTCTACGTCATCACAATAAACCGTCTCGATGGCGTTAATGCCGTAGTCACGAACCACATCACGTGCTTCCCGGCTCGACAAATGTTTGCGACCTGAGCGAAGCGCATTTGCAACAACACGCCGAGGCTTGGCGTGGTCAGAGAAATGATCAGTAAAGGATTCAGGCGTCTCCGTCAGCAGGCGCTGGACACGCTGATGCCGAACGTGTTGCATAAACGCGACAACGGCCTTCTCGGGATTAAAGAACGACGGCAATCCCGCGCGATAGAACTCCTCGCGAGCTTCCATCACCGTGCTCTGTCCAAGCCAGCAGGTGAAAATATTGAGCCGCGTGCCCTTTGCAGCCTGCACAACGGCGTCGGCAATTTGCAGGCTATCTTCCGTCAGACTTGGCGCGTACATCACAAGTACGTTTGCTACTTCAGGGTCCTTCGCCAGAATTTTGATCGCCTTGCCATATAGCTCCGGGGACGCATCGTAGTTAAGGTCGATGGGGTTTTTGCGCGTCCAGTACGGAGGCAACAGCTCCGCCAAAGCGCTAATGCTGGTTTCAGACAGGCGGGCCAGTTCGCCGCCCAGATCCGCCAGCCGGTCAACCGCCAGCACGCCGGGGCCTACTCCATTGGCCATAATCGCAAGGGATTCCCGGCGCAGAGGCCTCATACGTGTGAGCGTTTCCAGGGCATCAAACATTTGCCCAAGCCCATCAACGCGCAGCACACCCGCACGCTGTAGCATGGCATCGTATATGGGATCACTGCGCCTGATGCCGTCTGGCAACTCATGGGGCAGCCACTCGGACTCCGGCACTCTTCCGGACTTTACCGCAATCACAGGCTTGGTTCTGGACGCCACCCGTACAGCCGACATAAACCTTCGAGCGTTTGGAATGTGTTCGATATGCAGGAGAATGGCGCGGGTCTGGGTATCCTGGGCAAGGTAATCAATCAGATCGTCGTGATCAATGTCCATGCCATCGCCGAGGGTAAGAAAATAGGAGAAGCCAACTCCCCGGGCAAACGCCCAGTCAATCACCGAACTGGCGATCGTGCCGGACTGCCCTACAAACGCCACCCGACCAGGAAGCACGCCCATGTGCGCGTATGTGGCGTTCAGGCTTCTGGCCGGCACAATCAAACCAATAGTGTTGGGGCCCAACACTCTGATACCGGTTTCCTTGGCTGCCTCGCGAACCGAATACATCAGCGGCTTGCCGGTTTTACTGTGAGTACGGGACATACCACCGGTCATCACTATGGCGGTGCGCACCCCGGCTTCGCCCAGGCGTCTTATAGTCTTGGCAACCGTATCCGGCGGCGTGCAGACAATGGCGAGGTCTGGCGAAAACCCCATCTTGGCCACTTTTTTGACACAAGGCACACCGTGCACATTGTCGTAATCGTTCTGGTTTACCACCAGAAGCTTGCCAGGATAGCCGCCACTCATCAGATTTCGTAACACCATACCGCCAAGATTGTCTGACCGTTCCGATGCCCCTATCACCGCTATGGAAGCGGGATTGAAAAGACTTTCCAGGTACCGGGTGCTCAAGATGACTCTCCTTTGGTATGTGCCTGCCCTATCTTAGGCGTAGACGAGCCGATGTGAAATGCCTAGCGTTCCTGTAAGACCAAAGAAACGCGGCACCATCGGATTATCCCTGATAAGATCAGAGAAAATATAAGCAAAGTCGGGGCGTTTCGAGATTTATGACCACCGCATTCTTTTCCCACGATGACTGCATGAAGCACGACATGGGGCCGGAGCATCCGGAAAACCCCGCCCGCTTGGCAGCCATCATCAGTTATATAGCCGACACGGGTGTTGCTGAAAAGCTTGACTGGGTTCGCCCGGAAGAAATCACCCGCGACCAGCTTTTAAACGTGCATCCCGAACGCTACCTGCAACAGCTCGACATGATGCAACCCACCAGAGGACGAGTATTCACCGATCCGGATACTGCCATGATGCCGGACACCCTGCGCGCCGCGAGACTGGCAGCCGGTGCCAACATCCAGGCGGTGGATATGGTCATGAGCAGCCAGGTTACCAATGCGTTTATTTGCGCGCGGCCTCCCGGCCATCACGCGGAACGCAGCAAGTCCATGGGCTTCTGTTTTTACAACAACGTTGCACTTGCCGCCATGCGCGCACTCAACTTCCATCACCTTGAGCGGGTAGCCATCGTTGATTTTGATGTGCATCAGGGTAATGGCACGGTAGACATTGTGAGCGGAGACGAACGCATACTGATGTGCTCCAGTTTCCAGCACCCCTTCTACCCGCACTCACACGTGCACCGGCAAGCCGATAACATCGTGAACATCCCCATCGAAGCGGGCTGTTCCGCTGCGGACTTCCGCAAACGGGTGGAGTCCGGATGGATCAAGCGCCTGAACGCCTTCAAACCCCAGGTTATACTGATATCCGCAGGATTTGACGCTCACCGTCTCGATCCTATGGGCGAGCTCAATCTGGAAACTGAAGATTACCGCTGGCTAACTGAAATTCTGGCCGGCGTAGCGGCCGAGCACAGTAACGATCGGATTATTTCAACCCTGGAAGGTGGCTATCACCTGAAGGCTCTCGCAGAAAGTGTGAACGCTCATCTGGAAGTGCTGAGTTCCATCTACTGATTTACTGAAGGCGGCTGACTCTCAGGCCAGCAGCATTAGCCCGCCGAAGTACCACCATACCCATTCGCTTGCTGCAACCCTGGGCGCTCACCCTCTCGCTGCAAGCGGATAGTAGTGCGGCGATTATCGGCAGGCCGTTTGGATACCGGGTACTGATCGCCATGGGCCCTTACCGTAATCAGGTTCGGACTCACTCCCCGACTCTTCAGGTAATCCGCTACCACGTTGGCGCGATCCTCAGACAGTGCGCGATTATCAATACGGCTTCCAATACTGTCGCTATGCCCATCAACAAATACTCGCTCAACCGTGGAATCTGCCATGAGGTAGGCAACGATATTGTCCAGCATATTCATATCGGCTTCAGACAGATTCTTGCTGCCGCTGGAAAAAGCAACTCTTGACCGCCCGATCTGATCGATATTAACCGGCAGCAGATTCGCTGCACACGAACGGTAGCGCTGATACTGGCCGTTAAAATTGATATTGGAAACCTGCACACGAATCGGGCTTCCGTCGTACCAGGAAGCTCGGGTAACCGTCGGGCGCATACCGTCAAGAAGGCTTTGCGCAAGAATCACAGCTTGTCGCGTTTCAAGGGATACCTGACGGCGCCCCTCTGAGATGTCTACCGCACCCACTGGCCTTGGGGCGACACCCGGCCGCCAGGCAGGCGCCTCGACAACCAGCGCACCTCGCCCGGGGCGCATGAGGTGAGATTCAGACTCCAGGAAAAACGACAGGCTTTCTCCGGCTCTGCGGCGAAAAACAGCCCGACCATAGCCTGGGACTTCGTGCACCAGGGAACACTCGAATACGGATTCGGCAAGATACCACTGACTGTTTGAGATTCCTGCGCCATAGCTTCCAGCCATACCTGACCCGGGCAAAAAGATGCCAAGCGCCAGCATTCCCAGCATCTTTCGCGGATTTTTGGTGAAAGTGAGTGCCATAACAGTCATACCGTTGTTTCACGGATGTTTCGTGGTTTCACTGTTTATCGGCACCGGCGCTGTGTTCTTTAATCGCGCAGAGGAAAAACAATCAGCGGCACGTTCTGCTATAATCTGCAAAATTTTTCAGAGCCAGAGCGCCTTCTGAAACGAACGCGCCTTTCACGCCTCTTCTTTACTCTTTGAAGGTATTGCGGAAACCAGCTAATGACCGAACAGCTCACTCTTTTGCGCCCCGACGACTGGCACCTCCACGTTCGCGACGACGATGTCCTAGCAGACGTTGTGCCTGCAACCGCAGCCTGTTTTGGGCGCGCCATCATCATGCCGAACCTTGTTCCACCGGTCACCAATGCCACTGAAGCCTCGGCGTACCGGGACCGCATACTGGCAGCGGCCAAAGGCACCGACTTCCAGCCCCTGATGACACTTTACCTCACAGAATCCACCACCCGCGAAGACATACTTGAGGCAAGCTCCGACGGCGTTGTTGCAGCCAAGCTATACCCTGCCGGAGCCACGACAAATTCTGCTTCCGGCGTAAAGGACATCCGCAATATCTACCCGGTACTGGAAGCCATGGCAGAATGCGGCATGTTGCTGCTCGTTCATGGCGAAGTCACCGATGCAGACATTGATATTTTTGATCGGGAGAAGGTGTTCCTGGAACGCGTTCTGACACCCACACTGAACGCCTTCCCCAACCTCAAGGTTGTACTTGAGCATATAACCACCGCCGACTCCGCTGAGTTTGTTCGGCATCATCAGGGCGATAACCTTGGTGCAACCATCACGCCTCAACATCTGATGTACAATCGCAATCACATGCTGGTCGGTGGCATACGTCCCCACTTGTACTGCCTGCCAATCCTGAAGCGCAATCGGCACCAGCAAGCCCTGAGGGACGCCGTTGCAAGCGGCGACAAGCGCTTCTTTCTGGGCACCGATTCGGCACCGCATGCAAAGGATAAGAAAGAGGCGGCCTGCGGCTGTGCAGGTTGTTATTCGGCCTACGGTGCCATTGGACTGTACGCAGAGATCTTTGAAGAGCTCGGCATTCTTGACCAGCTGGAAGCCTTCGCCAGCCTGAACGGTGCGGATTTCTATGGTCTTCCGCGAAATACCGATACCATTACACTGGTAAAGAAACCCTGGACAATGCCCGATGAGTTGCCATTGGCGGGCGATACCATTGTTCCGCTGAAAGCTGGCGAAACCATTAACTGGCGCTTGGCGTAAATCTATCCCGACTTCCTGATAAACGGCCCAACCGGAGCTTTAGTGACTGACGAAAACAGACAATCGCACCCCATGTCCCGCAGATTTCGCGGTTTTTTACCTATTGTTGTCGATGTGGAGACGGGCGGGTTCAATCCGGAACGTGATGCTCTGCTGGAAATCGCTGCGGTAATACTAACCATGGACGAAGACGGCCGGTTGCGACGGGCTGAAACCCATGTGCAACAGATTGATCCGTTTGAAGGCGCTAACCTGGAACAGTCCGCATTGGATTTCACAGGGATCGACCCTTGGAACCCGGAACGGGAAGCCGTGCCTGAACGGGAGGGCCTGAGTGAAATTTTCAGCCCCATCCGCAAAGCGGTCAAGGCACACGATTGCAAGCGCGCAGTGTTGGTGGGGCACAACGCAACCTTCGATCACAACTTTGTATTTGCTGCAGCACAACGGGCGGAGATCAACCGGAACCCTTTCCATCCTTTCTCCACATTCGACACGGCCACCCTTGCTGGCCTGGCCTATGGCCACACGGTTCTGGCGCAAGCCTGCAAACTGGCGGGCATTCCGTTCAGTAGTAAAGAAGCCCATTCCGCTGCCTACGATGCGGAAAAAACAGCCGACCTGTTCTGCGGAATCGTTAATCGCTGGCTGGACCTGGGCGGTTTCCCACCGCCGCTGATCCCGGACGAAACCGAATAGCAGAGGCTTTGTTTCGGCACGCAGCACCCATAAAAAAACCCGCGATTAAATGCGGGTTTTTTTAATTCAAAGCTGCGGAAAATACTGGTTACCAGTGAATACCCCGCATAACCGCTGCGAATGCCACCTGCTCCGTGGACACCTTAGGCCTTTCAATGGACTTGCCGCCCACTCCCGGGGATGAATCCGGGAACATGCGATACCCTGTATTCATTACGATTTCGCCCATCTTTGGCGCCAACGCATGCAGTACCTGAGCAAAAATACCAAGACGCGTGGCAACACGCTTGGGGCGTTCAATAATTGCGTTAGTCACCAGATCCGCCGCCTCTTCCGGCGAGAGAGTCGGTACCGAGTCATAGATCTTGGTGGGTGCGATCATGGGCGTCTTCACCAACGGCATATTGATGGTGGTAAACGTTACATTCCGATCTGACCACTCAGACGCCGCACATCGACTGAATGCATCCAATGCCGATTTCGACGCCACATAAGCCGAAAAGCGTGGTGCGTTGGTAAGCACACCAATGGACGAAATGTTAACCACATGCCCACGATTGCGTTCCAGCATGGAAGGTGCAAAACCCATGATCAGGCGAACAGAGCCAAAGTAATTCAGCTGCATAGTGCGCTCAAAATCGTGGAAGCGATCAAATGACAACGACAGCGAACGACGGATCGAGCGCCCGGCATTGTTCACCAACACATCGACGTGACCATGGTTATCCAGCACGGTTTTCACAAACCGATCACATTCCTCCATATCGGAGAAATCACACTGGTAGGCGTGCACATTGCCACCTTTGGCCTCCAGGGATGCAGTCACCTCATCCAGTTTTGACTTGGTGCGAGCGCCAATCACCAGAACAGCCCCAGCTTCTGCCAATTTCTCAGCCGTCGCCAAGCCAATACCGGACGTTGCGCCGGTTATCACACACACCTTACCTTCAACCGTACCTTTCAGGGTGTGGTCCCTGAACAGGTCGGGATCGAGATGACGCTCCCAGAAGTCCCATATCACGGGTGCATAGCTCTCGAGGCGAGGCACCTCTATACCTGTTCCTTTCAATGCGCGCTCGGTTTCACGAGCATCGAAGCGTGTGGGGTAATTTATGAAAGACAACACCGAGCGCGGAATGCCCATATCGTCCAACACAGCGCTGGTCAGCCGCTTAATCGGCGGCAGATTCTTCAGGCTCTGGCGAATAAACGGTGGCACAAAACCAAACATACGAGAGTCGATACGCATACCCATTTTGGGTGCGTGGCCGGCCTCACAGAATATGTTAAGAATTTCGCCCACTTTATAAGGATCAGAATCAACAAGGTGGAAACACTTTCCGTCCTCATCTTCCAGATGCGCAATGTGATCCATGGCGTTGACGACAAAGTCCACGGGGACAACATTCAGACGACCACCTTCCACGCCAATCGTCGGCACCCACTGGGGCAATGTGCGACGGATCTTCTGAATCATTTTGAAGAAATAATATGGTCCGTCAATTTTGTCCATTTCGCCGGTTTCAGAGTGACCGACTACCATGCCCGGGCGATAAATACGGAACGGCACTTTGCATTCTTCACGGACAACTTTTTCGGATATGTGCTTGGTCATCAGATAAGGATGATCCAGCTTTTCAGCTTCCTCAAACATATCCTCACGAAAGATGCCCTTGAACAGGCCTGCTGCTGCGATAGACGAAACATGGTGGAAATGTTTGGCCTTCATGGCTCCGGCGGCATTGACTGCAGCCCTGGTGCCATCAATATTCGTGGCTTGCTGAGCTGCCTCATCGGCATCCATATCGTAAACGGCAGCCAGGTGGAAAAAATGGTCAACCTTTCCTGTCAGCGCTTTCAGGGTTTTGGCATCGATACCCAGGTTTTCGCGGGTGAGGTCGCCAAACACGGCCTTGACACGGGAGTCGTCAACGCCCCAACGCTCTCTGAGCGCGTCGAGCTTTCCCGCCGACTGCTCGCGCATAAGCAGGTGCACGGTACCGCCCTTCGCCAGTAACTTTTCCACAAGAAAACGGCCAATAAACCCTGTACCACCGGTCAGGAAATAATTCATTGATAATCCACCCTGCATATTGCTCTGTTGTTGTCTGTTAAAGCTGACCTTATTAGACCAAAGTCTTATGGCGGCCATATAAGGCGGCATTGTAACCAAATGCAGCTTTCATGTATCGGTCTTTTTTAGAGTCTTTACTCTGTAACCTATTGTTTTAAATAGAGTCATTACTCTAATATGTGGCCAGCATGCCGGTATTTTTTGTCGACATGCGGAATTTGAGATTAGCACAGTAATCTGCGTATGCCTTCCCCCCGGATGAATTACCGCAAAGCAATGAAACAGCCTGCCAGCAATGCGATAATCCGGAACTTGTCGCCTCTTCAGGCATCAACCCTTTTCACAGACCAAGCAATATCCGGAAACCAGACGATGCAAAATGACAACCCGAATGCCGAACGCTACATCACTATTGCCCGCGCCTGCCTGAGAGCCATCAATGACACGGCGAAAAACTCCGGAGACCGTGAGCAGAAGATTCAGGCGGTTTACCAGGCAATCGACACGGCTTTCCAGGCTGAGTTTGCCGATTACCGCGAATCCGTCGCTATCATGGCAACTGTGCTCGAGCGCATTGCGTCTGGCCAGCTTGATGGCGAAAAAGCGGCTGACCTGGCTCGCAAGACGCTGGATCAACAGCCGGATAATACCCGTAAGGCAATGATGCATTGAGACGGCGTACATCGTTTCCGCGCAAGACCGTATATCCAGAATGACTTTCAAAAAGCTCCTTAACGGATAGCAGAGGCCCTATGCGAATTGGTATTAACTTGAATGCGAGAATGCAGGTTCTGACGGAAAATGTACTTACGCTGTTATTGCTAATATTTTTCAGCTCGTTTGCCTCAGCGGCACAAGCGCCGGAAAAGAGCCCGAACGACAACAACGAATACCGCTTCATAGAGCTGGATAACGGCTTGCGCGCCATTCTGGTATCTGACAAAAACGCAGATAAAGCCGCCGTCTCCATGAACGTAGCCGTTGGCAGCGGTGATGACCCGAAAGAACGCGAGGGCATCGCACACTTTCTGGAGCACATGCTGTTTCTGGGCACTCAAAAGTACCCTGAGCCCGGCGAGTACCAACAGTTCATTAAAAGTCACGGCGGCAGCCACAATGCTTTTACGGCTTTTCGCAACACCAACTACTTCTTTGATATCCAGGCCGATTACCTGGAGCCAGCGCTGAACCGCTTCTCCCAACAGTTCGCGGCACCACTGTTTACCGCCGAACTTGTCGACCGCGAGCGCAACGCAGTGCATTCAGAATTCAGTTCCAAACAAATGGAAGATGGCCGGCGCTTCTATTCCGTCAAAAAGGCCACCAGCAATCCCGAGCATGCTTTCCACCAGTTCGCCGTGGGCAACCTGACCACGCTGGAAAACACCGACGACAACCCGCTTCGGCCCGATCTTATCGAGTTCTGGAAAGCCCGTTACTCGGCCAACCTGATGACCCTCGCTGTCTATGGTCCACAGACGCTCGACAGGCTTGAAACGATGGTGCGAGCGCGCTTTGACGCCATTGAGAACCGCAACCTGAAACCACGGGTCCACTCCGCCAGCCTGCTGGAAGCCGATGCGCTGCCAGCCAAGGTAACTGTAGAAGCCATCAAGGATGTGCGCAGCCTGTCGCTGTCATTCCCGATTCCCTCGCAGCAGGAAAACTACCGCACCAAGCCCGCCAGCTACGTTGCCAACCTGTTGGGCCACGAAGGCCCCGGAAGCCTGTTTGACGTGCTCAAGAAAAACGGCTTGGCCGATGGCCTGTCTGCAGGCATTGGCATGGATACGGGCGAAAACGCTACGCTGGACATCAGCATTGCCCTGACGCCGGAAGGCCTGAAGCGGCATGACGAAATCCTTCCGCTGGTATTCCGGTATGTCGACATTGTCCGTGAGCAGGGCATCAGCCAACAGCGTTTTGAGGAAATGCAGCGGCTGGCGCAAATCGATTTTCGCTTTCGCGAACAGGGCGAGCCCATGCATGAGGCCATGCGCCTGTCGAGCCAACTCCAGGATTACCCTACAGATGACATTCTCAGCGCGCCATGGTTGATGGAACGCTACGCACCGGATCAGTACCGGGATATTCTCTCCAGACTGACTCCGGATAACGTAATGGTGTACTTGCTCGCACCACAACCTGGCCTGAAGGACCCAAACCTCACCCAGTGGTATGAAACACCCTGGCAAATTGAGCCCCTGAATGCGGAAGCGCTTCAGACCAAAGCACCAGACGCGCTTGCCAAAGCGCTCGAGCTTCCCTTACCCAACCCGTTTGTGCCGGAAAACCTCGCCATGGTGCCAGGCAAAGCCATGGATAAGCCCGAGCTGCTGGGTAATCATGAGGGTATGGCGATCTGGTTTGCCCGGGATACACGCTTCAATACGCCAAAAGCCAACGTATTTTTCAGCCTGCGCACACCGGCTGCCCGCATATCTGCTCGCAGTCATGTTCTTACGCGGCTTCTGGTGGACAGCATCAACAACAATCTTAACGCCTGGGCCTATTCCGCGCGCCTTGCCGGGCTGGATTACAGCATATACCCGCACCTGCGTGGCATCACCGTGCGGGTTGGCGGCTACAGCGACAAACTCCACACTCTGATGAACCGCATCCTCATGCAGGTTGCCACCCCGCAGGTTACCCGACAGCGGTTTGATATCGCCCGACAAAACCTGATAGACAGCCTGCAAAACAAAGCCAAAGACCGCCCAGTGGAGCAAACATCGGAGTTCATCCAGACAGCCCTGCTTGAGGACACCTGGAGTACAGAAGAAAAGCTGCTCGCTGCCAGAGGCGTAACCCTCGACGAGCTCATGTCTTTCGCCGAGGCGCTGCTGTCGGAAGTTGATCCCGTGCTGCTGGTTCATGGCAATGTTACCCAGGCTTACGCACTGAACCTGGCGCAGCAGATTGATGCCATAGTTCTGGGCAAAAGTGCCTTTGCACCGGTTGAACGAAGCCGTGTGCGCAAGCTGCCGGAAGAGGAACTACTGGTCTCACTGAACGTAGAACACCCGGATACCGGATATACGCTTTACACACAGGGTACGAACACCAGCTTCGAAGAGCGCGCACGCTTCCGCTTGCTGGCGCAGATTATTAGCAGCCCGTTTTATGAAGAAATCCGTACCACACGCCAACTTGGCTACATCGTGTACGCAACCCCATTCGAGATGCTCGAAACGCCGGCCCTTGGCTTCGTGGTTCAATCCCCCACTGCCAGCCAGGCGACCATTGACCAGGCAGTTCGCGAGTTCACTGAAGGCTTTGAAACGACCCTCAGTAACCTGAGTGCCGAGCGCATTGAGCGTGAAAAACAGGCGGTTATCAGCAGTATTCTGGAGCAGGATCGCCAACTGGGTGAGATTTCCGGGCGCTACTGGCGCGAGATTGACAGGGGAGCAGATAGCTTTGATTCTCGCGAGAAACTCGCGAAGGCCATTGAAGCAGTCAGCCCTGAAGAGCTGAAGGCCACCTTCAGGGCTGCGGTATTAAACCGTGACAGGGCGCTACGTGTGGTGACTGGGGGCGACGAATTGAGTGCAGATAAAGCTCGCGACCTTATTCTTCAGCAACCGCCAGTTACCGCAAAATAAGCTTAAAGCGCGCCCAATCCTCGGGCTCATCCACGTCCCAGCGGGGCTCAAGCAAACCAACGCTGAGCCCCAACTCTTCCAACCGTTCACAGGTTTGCTCAAGAACGTGCTCCGTACCCCACACAATATCATCGAGCATGTGCGGAACCACCCGGCGAACCCCAATTAACACGTAGCCACCGTCATCGGATGGTCCCAAAATCACATCGCATTCTTTCAAGCGGGCAACGGCTTGGCGCACATATTCTGGCTCAACCGAAGGGCAGTCGCTGCCCACAATCAAAGCCAAGGTATGTGATTGAAGACCGGCTTCCAGAGCGCCCAGCATACGTTCGCCCAAGTTAGCGCCCTGCTGTACTCGCTGCCGCAAGCCATGATGCTCGATGGCGCGAACAACCTCCTGCGCATCCTCCGGCACAGCCTCCACTGCCCTATCCCACCAGAACTGCACAGGAAGGCCAGAGCCACACAGGTTATCCAGCACAGCAAGCGTAAGAGTTATGTGCGCCTCCAGCGCCCCGGAAGCACCTAGCGCCGGAATAAGCCGGGTTTTTACCCGCCCGGCTTCCGGCCACTTGGCGAATTGCATTAACAGCGCACTGGGGGCTTCAATCTTTGGCATTACGAACGTCCGAACGGTAGGAGTGAGCAAGCGCTTCAGGTGATTCGCCGCGCCAATAGCGCCAGCGTAAACGCCACATAAGAAAAATCGTACGCCAGATGCCACCTTGCTCCCAGCGCCGGCTGTCAGTGACCACCGGATCGTGAATACAGAAGGGCCGGGAAGCCGGGCGGAGGCGCCGGGAGAACTCAACATCCTCCATAATCGGCAGGCTATCGAACCCGCGCAAAGCTTCAAAAACCTCCCTGCGCACGAACAGCGCCTGATCACCGGTGCAAATGCCCGTTAACCGAGAGCGCTGATTCATAAACCAGGCAATCACACGAAACATCGCACTCTTGCCGCTCAGGCGGACATCGAAACGGCCCCAGGCTCTATCGCTTGAAACAAACGCACTCAAGCGATCCAATGCACTTGATGGCAGGCGGGTATCTGCGTGCAAAAATAACAAAATGCTGCCGTTGGCAACAGACGCGCCTGCATTCATTTGAGTGGCCCTGCCCTTGTCTGACTGAACCACCCTATCTGCAAGAAGGTCTGCCAACCTGGCGGTGCCGTCCGTGCTACCCGCATCCACAACAATCACTTCGTGCCCCGCGTCGCGTAAAGACTGCAGAGCGTCAAGCGTTTCAACAACGCCCGAAGCCTCCATCCAGACTGGTACAATAATACTAAGCGACAAAGGATCAGACAAAGCACACTCCCGAACTAACAGAAAACACGGTAACACCTTGAGCCATAAGCCTCAGGCCGTTATCATACCGATCTTCTCAAAGAAGCGCCTTCGTAGCTCATCTGGATAGAGCGTCCCCCTCCTAAGGGGAAGGTAGCAGGTTCGAGTCCTGCCGAGGGCACCAGTTACTCTTCCGTATCGATCCAAAAATCACCCCAACCACCTGTTTTCAAAGAACTTAACGGAACATATCCGTCCTTATCGATCTATAGAATCCCGCCCCATCTATACATTCTGGGGTACATCTTGGGGTGCAACTAAAACTGGGATGTTTACAGTTGCAAGTATCCACAAGTCTGCCAATCAAGGTGATAATTTACAGAGATTCTATGGCGGCAGAAGCAATTCTTGTAATGCATTGTCCAGCCAGGCAAAAGCTTCATGGCGGATATGTTGATGAGCTCAAAACTGAAGATACGTGTTAGCCGTCGAGACTGCGCCCAATCTCAACAATAACGCGATGATAGTTTCCGTGGCGGCTGGATGTGTAATGCCATCCGATCCTTTGACTAAGGCTTGTTGTCAGCTCCAGGCCCAGACCGTAACCCGTATTTTCTGACGATGCCGGGGAAGGATTTTGCGCATCTGGTTCTACGGGATTGTTGATCGTAACCCTATCTTCCTGCTGTTCAATAACGACCGTGCCTTCCCAGCAGTGTTGATAGGCGTTCCGAATCAGATTGCCCAGAATGATGCGTGCTGGTACCAAAGGTACAGTGCAACTGTAGGGAACGGTGCTAATTTCTGTGGTCACAGGCTTTCCGACCAACAGATACGTCATCTCGGCAGCCAACTCCTGTATCAGCTCTGATATGTCGACAACCTCGGACTGAAGCGGGGTATCCGGTTCATGGTTCAGCCAGAGCAGCGTTTCGGTTAGGTGCTTCATGGTCAGACTGGCGCGGTCGATACGATCGACGATGTTTTGCTCGTCCTCGAACTTTTCTCGTTTCTGCGTGAGCTTTCGGTGTAGCTCGATGTTGGAGCGGATTGTGCTGATCGGTGTCCGGAGTTCATGGCTGGCGTGTCTGAGAAAGCGCCGTTCACGGTCTACCGCTTGCTGCACTGTTGAGAGACTGTTTCGGATAAGCTCCGCCATTTCATTCAACTCGGGATAAGAAAAATCCGGCACCGGATGCGAGAGTTTTTCGTTGTTGAGGGAACGGGTCCAGGCTCGCAATGCAGCCATGGGGCGGGACACATGCCACAGGAGCAGCCAGCCGACGATAAAAACGAAACCAATCACCAGAAGACTGACGGTCAGCGTAAACGCACGGTTTTGCCGGGCGGCTTGAGGTAGCACCTCCGATGCTCCTCGGGGCGTAACTTTCTGACTCAGGTACAGTGGGCCGTGACCGGTATCGTTTCGCATCGCAAAGATGACCGACCTAGGGCGACTGAGCCAGGCGCTGTTTTCTTGCTTAAGCAATTGGCCTGACTCGCCCGGCCCATTCGGGAAGGCACGAAGAGCGTAGTCGGGCAAGCCGCCCCATCGTGTTGCAACGTCAAAACCGCTGAATTCTCTGACCTGCTCACTTTCCTCTGCGCCAATCACCTCACTGAAGGTTCGAGCTGTTTTTTCCATATTGCCTGCCATCGCCGCATCCAGCCCCCGGATAAAATGTTCCTTGGCGACCAATGCGTAGGCTGCGACCAGAACAAGGCTCAAAGCCAGAAAAGACGCTATCAGAACTGCTCTGAGGCTAACACTCGCTTTACGCATTTGTTTTGCCTGTTCCGGGAGGTTTGATAGCGAAACCGGCTCCGCTGATCGTGTGCAAAACCGGCTCAGCAAAGGGGCCATCGATGGCCTTGCGCAGGTTGTAAATATGAACCTTCAAGCTGTTGCTATCGGGGTGATCGTCTCCCCAGGCCGAGTCCATCAGTTCCTCACGAGATACCGGCGACGGTGATGCACGCATCAGGCGTTCAAGCAGGCGCCAACTCGTGGGCGACAATTTCAGGGCCTGCCCGCTGCGCCGCACGCTCTTCTCACTGAGGTTCATCTGCAGATCACCGCAGGTGAGTTTCTGGATCTGACCGCTGCGCCTGTGTGAGAGCGCCCGGACTCTGGCCAACAGTTCCTGCATTTCAAAGGGTTTGACCAGATAATCATCGGTGCCGGCGTTGAAGCCCTGCAGTTTATCGTCAAGTTGGTCGCGCGCTGTCAGCATCAGAACGGGGGTATCATTCCCCTCGTCTCGTAAACGCTGGCAAAGGCCAAGGCCGTCCAGGCGGGGCATGTTGATATCCAGCAAAAGGACATCGTAGCTGTTTTGTTTAATCAAATTCAGCCCGGCGATACCATTGCTGACATGGTCACAGATGAACCCTTCCAGCTCCAGGTATTGCACCAGCGTCTGGGCCAGGTCGAGATCGTCTTCGGCCAATAACAATTTCAGCATGGATCGGACTCTTGTTTATCTGGGCTCACAGTAAACCAGCGGCGAATATCTGTGAATCTTTCGACCACGTCGTGCTGGATAGCGACCAGGACAGGTATCAGAATGAGGGTGATTACGGTTGCGAACATAATTCCGTATCCCAATGCCACGGCGGCCGGTATCAGAAACTGTGCCTGCGATGATGTTTCAGACAGCAGAGGCGCAAGGCCGGCAAAGGTTGTGAATGACGTCAAAAGAACCGCGCGTAGACGGCTCCTGCACGCTTTACTGATCGCTTCGATCTGATGGTCTACATCGGGTTTCAGTTCATTGTAACGGGATACCAGCAAAAGGCTGTCATTCACCACGACACCACTGAGAGCAATAATACCATTGAGCGACAGAATGCTGATGGAAAGATCGTTCATCCAGTGCCCCAGGATTGCTCCGACGATTCCGAACGGAATGGCGGTCATGATGAGGACGGGCTGAATATAGGATTTCAGAGGGATCGCCAGCAGCATGTAGATCACCAGCATGGCGATCATGAACACGTGCACCATGGAATCCTGTGTTTCTGCCTGTTGCTCCGCTTCACCGGCAAAATTGATATCGAGTCCCGGGTATTGCCGCTCCAGTGTCGGAACCAGCTCCTGCTGCAGATTGGCGACCAACTCGGAAGCCGACAGCATGTCCTTGTCCACCTCGGCGGAGAGATAGAGTGCCCGCTTGCCGTCAATACGGGTAATGGTGTCCCTGGAGTAGCCGTAGGTGACCGTAGCAACACTGGACAGTGGAAGCACGGTGCCGTCGTCTGTACGGATGTTGGCATTCAGTACGTCAGTCGGGTTTTCCCGGGCGCCTTCCGGGTAGCGGACTTTAACCTCCACTTCGTCGTTACTGCGCTGGAAGCGCTGAACCACCTGACCACTGAAGGCCTGAAGCACTTGCGTGGCAAGGGTGCCCGTGCTCAAGCCCAAGGCCTTGCCTTGGGCGTTGAGTTCCAGAAACAGGCGTGGCTGGCTGGCTTCTATGTTATCTTCGATGCCACTGATCGCCGGGATGGTTGCGAGCTGTTCCTTGATATCCCGGCCGGCTGCTGTCAGCAATTCATCGTCAGAAGCCCTCAATTCAATGCGAAGTGCGTCCACCGTTTCGCGCCGGCTGGCGATGCTGAGGGTTCGTACACCCTCAGGCAGGCTAGCGCTGCGTCTCCATTGGCTGGAAAAGGTGGTGATATCGTATGGGGAGTCTGGCGCCAGCTCAACCGTGACTGTTCCGGACTGGTCGCTTTCGGAGAGTACCTGCAGGCTGGCAATGCCGGTCTGTGAATCGACGTTTGCGCGTTTAACAAGCTGCTCATCCACTTGATGAGCTTTTTGCTCCAGGGCAAGCAAAGCGGAGTGAGTCAGGCCAAAGCTGGCGTCGGTTTCCATGGTGATGTTCGCTCGGACCGTATCGCCCGGTATGTTCGGAAAAAAACTGGTCCGAACGGTACCATTGAAAGGCATGGCCATAACCAGAACAAACAGGGCAAGGAACATAATCAAAACTGCGTACCGGTAAGCGAGTGCCCAGTTGATAACCGCTTTATAGATCCGGTCGTTGAACCACTGAAGCCCGGAATCGGCTCCCTGCTGGATGCGTCGCCAGACTTCGAGGAACGGGTTTCCAGTGGCTCTTCGGTGGGTGTTCAGGTGTGCCAGGTGTGCCGGCAGAATGAGCTTTGACTCAACAATGGACAACAACAGGCAAATAGTGACAACGGCAGCGAACTGGGCGTAGATCTGTCCAAGCCTGCCGCTGAGATTCGACAAAGAATAGAAGGCCACCACGGTGGTGAACACGCCGAAGAGCGTGGGCACCGCCACTCGCAGGGTGCCTCGAATGGTATTGCGAAGGGTATCGCCTTCCTGTTTGCGCACGGTATAAATGCTTTCGCCCACAACCACGGCATCATCCACGACAATCCCCAGAGCCATGATGAAACCAAATGTGGTGAACTCGTTCAATGAAAGACCGGTAAACCGGTCGCCCATGAAATACAGCGTTCCGAAGAAGATAAATGGCAGCCCCATGGATACCCAAAACGCCACCGTGAGGTTCAGGAACAACGCCAGAAGAACGAATACCATCGCAATACCGGTAAGTGCGTTGGTAATGAGCAGGTCCAGTCGTTCACTTATTGAGGTGCTACGGTCGTACCAACTGGTGAGCTCCACGCCCTGTGGCAGAGTTCCATTGCTATGCCATTCCTCAACCACCTGTTTGGCGGCTTCTACCGTCTCGGTGATGTCGTCCAGGCCGGTAGTGATCACTTGCAAAGCAACGCTGTTTTCGCCGGCAAAGCGGGACAACACAGCAGTATCATCGTCGTAGGTGTCGTGAATGAAAGCGATATCACCCAGGGCGACAATCACACCATCGCTGCTGGTGATCAGAGGAATTGCCGCAAACTCTTCTTTAAAATATGCCTGTTGCGAGGCTTTCAGTTGCAGATAGACCTGTTCATTTTTCAGGACCGCAGTCATCGTGCTGGACGAACCCTGATTGATCGCATCTTCGACATCGGACAGGGATAATCCGTAGGCTTGTAAACGCCCCTCATTAATCTCTATCGACATCATCGGGTCAAGCCAACCGGATTTGCTGACCCGGCTGATTGTAGACATTGCAAGCAAGTCAGATTTCAGCTCTTCGGCCAGTTGTTGCAGAGTGTGGCGGTCTGCTTCGCCATGTAGCTGCAACCAGAGCGAGTGCTCTTCACGTTCCGCTTTTTCAATAACCGGACTTTCAGCGTCCGCCGGAAACGTGGAAATGGCATCCACCTTGTTTTTGACATCTCGTAACAGCACATCCAGGTCGTAATCGCTTTGCTTTTCGACAGTGACTGTCGTGCCGCTGGCAGTCGATGTGCTGGTGATGTCCTCAATGCCGTTAACATCTTCCAGTTGGTCCTCAATCTTGATGGCCAGCCCTTCCTCCGACTGCTGGGCTGAGCCACTGTCGTAAGTGACCGAAATGGTCAGGCTGTCCGGCTCGATGCTCGGGAATGCTTCTTTACGAAGGTCTCCGGCCTGGAGAACACCAAGGCCGATGACCAAGACCAGCAAAAGATTGGCGGCAACCGGGTTGTTTGCAAACCAGGGTATGAGGCCCTTGTTCCAGCTTTGATCATTCATCGGATGCCTCCACCGGATTGACGGCCATGCCTGGCATATAAGTGCTCAATGGATGAGTCAGCACGTTCACGGTTTGGCCGTAAAGCGAGGCCGGTGGACGGATATAGATGGCCTGCTCGTCACTGGCAACCGGGCCTGCGGAGAACCTGGCCAGAACGCCATTATTTACGTACCAGACTTCCCCTCGTTGGCTGAGTGAGGACGAAGGCAGGCGCCAGAGATCGCTCAGTTCACGACCCTTGATTTCTGCCCTGAGGAATGTGCCGGGCGCCAGCATGTCGGCCTGTTCCAGTGGCCGATCTACAGCCGCGATCACTGACTGTTGTCGGGTTGTATCATCCAGGTGCAGTTGCGTGCGCTGAATATAACCGTGCCATTGCTGCCCGGTTTCAACGGAAACCAGGTTTACCGGCCACTGGCCGTTGTCCAGCACTTCGATACCCGGGAGCTTCTGCCAGTCGAGTTGGGATATAGGCAATGAGAGCTCGATTCGGTCTGCACTGTAGAGTTCAGCTATGTCGTTCCCAGCCTGCAGATAAGTGCCCGGTGAGACAGTGCGGCTGACAACCAGCGCGTCAAAAGGCGCTCGGACACGGGTTTGTGCAAGATTTTTTTCGGCACTGGCCACCGCAGCCTCGGCGTTAGCGACCGCCGCTTGAGCTTGTTTTACTTGAGGTTCATGCAGTACCAACGGAGAGTCCGGTTCGCCGGTCATTCCCGAAGCCTTCCATTCCAGAACGGCCTGCTCTGCTTCTCTTTCGGCCTCGAGGAGATCTACTTGTGCACTCGCCAGATCGTTTTCTGCGCTGGCAAGCGCCGCTCGATAATCGCTGTCTTCCAGTGTCAAAAGAAGATCGCCTTTGCTCACGATACGTCCGGATTCAAACACGCTTGCGAGCTCAGAGACCTGGCCGGAAACCTGGGCAGTGAGAGTTATTTCATATCGCGACCTGGCCGCACCAAAAGCTTCAACGTTGACGGCATGAGACCCTGTTATTGCCGGAATAACACCGACATCCGGTGCAATACCACCATCCTCTTTCGCGGGCAGAGGCCGACTTTCCTGATCCCGGAGTTTCTGGCCGTTATAAAGGAATACACTGATCAGCACGCCAACGGCGGCCAACAAAACAAGCCATTTTGCGTATGGTCGGATCATGACTGATCGGTCTCCTTGATGCCCAGCCCCAGTGCAAGCCCGAGTGTGATTCGGTTGCCCAGGCGCTCGTAGATTAAGTCGTTAAGTTGTGATTCCAGATCAAAGGTCTGCTGTTGCACTTCGAGTAGGTCCAGCACAGAAACCAGACCATTCCGGTACTTCTGTTGGTACTGTTGATAATTGCGGCGGGCACTCAGCAGTGCGCTGTCTATCTGCTGTTGCTGTTTGGCAAGACTTGATTCCTGACCGATTGCATTTTCAACTTCCTGCACTGCATTCAGTAACGTTTCCCGGTATGCCTGATAGCTCCTGGCTGTGGTCAGTTCTGCAGCTTCAGCATTGGCTTGAAGCTCACCGCCACGAAACAGAGGTGCCGTTAATTGACCGAGCAGTGACCACACCGGATTTCTCAACAGAGCCTCGCTTGGCGATGTTCCTGTGTCGCTCAGGGCCGCTTCCAGACTGATCGATGGCAACATCTCTTTGTAGGCAACAGACGTACGAAAGTCGTTTGCTTCTATAGCCAGATAGGCCGCTTTCAAGTCCGGTCGACGCTGTAACGTCTGGTCGGCAAGGTCGGCCAGGGGCAAAAGAACTTTCGGGTAGTCGGCGGCAATGGCCGTGCTGCCGTGACTCCGCCCGAGCAACAGGTTCAAAGCTCTTTGTTGCTGCTGCAGGGATTCCTGAGTGGCAAACAGCGACGCTCTGGCACTGGCTGCGGAGCTTTGGGCACTGTCGAGGTCCTCAAGGTCACCCAAACCGGATCGGTAGCGCTGAAGAATCCACTGTTCGTTTTTTTCCAGCAGTTCCACGCGTTGTTTTTCGATGGCAACGGATCGATTCAGGTTAACCAGCTTCAACCAGCCCTGCATAACCTCGGCTGCGAGCGTATCCCGGGCAGCCTGGTAGAGCGCCAGCTGTTCGGCGACATCGCTCGCAGCTGCCGACGCCTCATCAGATATCTTCGCCCATAAATCCAGTTCCCAGCTGATGCTGATGCTGCCGGTGTAAGCGGTACCGAGATCTTCTGTTTTATTTGCGCCGAATCCTGCCTCGACGTCGGGGAGTTGATCCGCTTGAGTTGCCCGGTATTGAGCACGGAGGATTTCGAGTGAAAGCAGTGTTTGCCCAAGGTCGGGATTGGCCGCGCGCGCTTCGGCAATCAGCGCGTTCAGGTCACGGCTGTTGACCAAATCATCCAGGTAGGCCGTTTCGGAACCAACGTCCAGCTCAGACCAGGAGACAAGATTCTGGCGGTCAGAATCGGCCTGAGCCAGATAATCCGGGCTTGTGGACAACGAACTGCAGCCGGCAGCAGTCAAGCAGCACAAGGCAATCATTAATGCTTTCGGGAAGGCGAAGCGACACATAAACAAAATCCAGTCAGGCGCGGTCGGGTCTGCGGTAGGCGACGGGGTTCAGACTATCCAGAGGCTGGTTAATGGAGGGTTAAGATTTTCCTGAATTCATCAATCGCAATTGCTGTTGTAGCTGGAATGCATACCACACAAGCAACCGGCGGCAATGGGGGTATATTTTGGAGTACTTTTAATGCGGTTTAATATTAATAGCCGTTAAAACAATTGGACAAGAACACCTATAAGTCCTGCCCGGGCGACGAGCCTGCTGTACCAACCGTCAAACCACCACAAGCACCTGTTTCAAAAAATCTTTTGACCAGTTGCACCCATACCGCCACACAGCGTTCCGCCCAATTTACATCCTCTGCGAGTACATTTTAGGTGAGATCTACAGGTCATCTTGCCAGGAGCCAAACAGATCAAAGCCTTACAGCTTTCCAAAAACTGACCTGACGAACGGCAACAAAAACCGGATAATGGCCGCGATCGAAGGCCGTCGTGCGCCAAATTCTACAACCCGGGTACCCTCGCAATGGAAATCAACGTCAATTATCTCGACAATCTCCGAGTTGAAGCCAAGTTTGATGACTTCTCGGTGATTGCCGACCAGCCCATCCGTTACAAAGGCGACGGCTCGGCGCCCGGCCCTTTCGACTATTTTCTTGCGTCATCGGCCCTGTGCGCGGCTTATTTTGTAAAGGTGTACTGCGTAGCCAGAGATATTCCAACCGATAACATCCGTTTGTCCCAGAACAACATTGTTGATCCTGAAAACCGCTACAAACAGATTTTCAAGATTCAGGTTGAGTTGCCAGAGGATCTGTCCGAGAAGCACCGCCAGGGCATTGTGCGTTCGATTGAACGCTGTACGGTCAAGAAAGTTGTACAAACCGGCCCGGATTTTCAGATTGAAATCGTCGATAGCCTGGATGGTGATGCACAGGCGCTGTTAATGACCAAGCCAGAGGGCGATACCAGCACATATATTGCTGGTAAAGATCTGCCGCTGGAGCAGACCATCGCCAACATGACCGCCATTCTGGCGGACCTGGGCATGAAGATCGAAATCGCGTCATGGCGCAACATCGTGCCCCACGTCTGGTCACTGCACATGCGCGATGCGGCCTCACCCATGTGTTTCACCAATGGCAAAGGCTCCACCAAAGAAAGCGCCCTGTGTTCGGCGCTGGGTGAGTTTATTGAGCGCTTGAACTGTAACTTTTTCTACAACGATCAGTTTTTTGGTGAGGAAATCGCCAACAGCGAGTTTGTTCATTATCCAAGGGAACGATGGTTCAAACCTGGGCCCAATGACGAGCTGCCTCAGGGCATACTGGATGACTACTGCCTGGCCATCTATAACCCCGAGAATGAACTGTGCGGTTCCAACCTGATCGATACCAACTCTGGCAAGGTGGAGCGCGGCATATGCTCCTTGCCCTTTGAGCGCCACTCCGACGGTGAGGTGGTGTACTTCCCCACGAACCTGATCGAGAACCTGTACCTCAGCAATGGCATGAGTGCGGGCAATACCCTGTACGAAGCGCAAGTACAGTGCCTGTCAGAAATCTTCGAACGGGCCGTAAAAAAGCAGATTATTCAGGAAGAGATTGTCCTCCCGGATGTGCCCCTGCACGTGCTGGAAAAATACCCGAACATTCTGGAAGGTGTTCGTGCTTTGGAAGCCCAGGGTTACCCGGTGTTGGTCAAAGACGCCTCTCTCGGCGGCCAATTCCCGGTGGCTTGCGTCACCCTGATGAACCCGAAAACCTGCGGTGTTTTTGCTTCGTTTGGGGCGCACCCAACCCTGGAAGTCGCACTGGAACGCAGCCTCACCGAGTTGATGCAGGGTCGTAGCTTTGAAGGCCTGAACGATATGCCGCCGCCTACCTTCAACAGCCTCGCAATCACCGAGCCTAACAATTATGTGGAACATTTTATTGATTCCAGCGGGGTAGTTTCCTGGCGTTTCTTCAGTGCCCGACCGGATGTTGAGTTTCACGAATGGGATTTCTCGGGTACCAATGAAGAGGAGGCAGCAGCGCTGTTTGGCATTCTCGAAGACATGGGCAAAGAAGTGTACACAACCGTTTATGACGACCTGGGCGCGCCGGTCTGCCGGATGCTGGTGCCGGGCTACTCTGAGGTCTACCAGATAGAGGATCTTATCTGGGACAACACCAACCGGGCCCTGGACTACCGTGAAGACATCCTCAACCTGCACATCCTGAGTGATAAGCAACTGGCCGCTCTGGCGGAGCGCCTGGAAGAAAGCCAGATAGACGATTACACCGATATTATTACCCTGATCGGCATCGAGTTCGATGAGAATACGGTCTGGGGACAGCTCACCATTCTTGAGCTGAAGCTGTTAATCAACCTGGCTTTGCAAGAGTACGAAGAAGCCCTTGAGCGGGTCGAAATGTTTATACAGTTCAACGACAACACCGTTGAACGCGGACTGTTCTATCGTGCGATGAGTGCAGTGCTGGAAATCACCCTCGATGAAGAACTCGAGCTGAGTGATTACCTGTTTAATCTCAAACGTATGTTTGGGGAAGAAACCATGGACGCCGTGGTGGGCTCAGTAGATGGCAGCGTGCGCTTTTACGGTCTCACGCCAACCAACATGCAGCTGGAAGGCCTGGACAAACATCTGCGCCTGATTGAAAGCTACAAGAAGCTGCATGCTGCACGGGCTGCCAAGGCAAAGCTCCTTTAAGCACGCAATTGTTTACACCTGGAGCTTGGGCCCTGAATTCAGACTGCAAAAGCCCGAGCCCAGGTGCGTTCTATCGCTTCAAACAAGCTGTCGGTCGCCAGTGCCAGCAGGCCAATCAGGATGGCGCCTTGCAACACGTAAGCGGTATTGCCGTTGACCAGTCCTGCAATCACCGGGTCACCCAGTGTGCGGGCGCCGATGGTTGAGCCGATCGCCGCGGTAGCGATGTTGATGGTGACTGAGGTGCGGATTCCAGCCAGTATCACTCGCCCTGCCAGTGGGAGCTCAACCTTCAGCAAAACTTGCGCGGAAGACATGCCCATTCCTTTGGCGGATTCGAGCACCGCCGGGTTTATGCCGTTTAGTCCTGTCAGGGTATTCCGCAAAATAGGCAGTAAACCATAAAGCACCAGCGCAAACAGCGTCGGTTTCTCACCGAAACCCATAACAGGCACTGCCAGCGCCAGCAACGCTACGGGCGGCACGGTCTGGCCGATGGAGGCTATCTGGCTGACCAACGGCAGAAAATCGCGACCGGCGGGACGGGTCGCAAAAATGCCGGCAGATACAGCCACCAGTGTGCCGATGGTGGCAGAAGCCAGCACGAGCCAGATGTGGCTTTGCAACAGCACGTAAAAACTGTCTCTGTTGTAAATCAGATTGTCAGTACCGGGCTGCACCCATGAAAAAAGCGGCGTCATTGTGGGGAGCCAGGCCGCCAGTGCGCACAAGGATGCAATCCAGACAACCGGCGTCAGCCACACGCGCATCAGGCGCCACCCTGCAGGAGGTGCTCGCGCTTTACGGTTCCAACCTCTTCACCTGCTCCATTATAAACAGGGAGCTGTAATGTATTTTCCCAGACCATAACCGATAGCGCGAAACGAAGGCTGTCCGCCTCGTTCAGGCCGTCGGCACCAGGTTCCGGCTCCCGAGGCTGTGAATGCCCCTCCATCAACTCGCCCACCGTGCGCAAAGCCAGAAGCTTAAGGCCACGATCGCCTTTGCCAATGAGGTTCTCCACAAAGGCTGATGCCGGCCGCCGAAGGATCGCTTCGGGCGTGTCGTGTTGGATAATCCGCCCTTGGTCCATCACGGCGATGCGGGTAGCCAGTTTCAAGGCCTCGTCAATATCGTGGGTCACGAAAACCGTGGTTTTATTAAGTTGTCTCTGGATTCTCAACATCTCCTGCTGCAGGTTTTCCCGTGTAATGGCATCCAGTGCACCAAAGGGCTCGTCCATCAGAAGAATATTCGGGTCGCCCGCCAGTGCCCGCGCCACGCCTACCCGTTGTGCCTGACCACCGGAGAGCTGATGAGGGTATTTGATGGCGTCGGTTGCCGGGTCCAGACCCAGCAGGATCAGCAGTTCATTTACGCGCTCATCACGTTTGCGGGCTGGCCATTTGAGTAGATTGGGCACCACACCAATATTGCGAGCGACAGTCCAGTGGGGGAACAACCCGGTGCTTTGGATGGCGTAGCCCATATTCAGTCGCAGAGCCTCGGGGTCCACTTTGTTAATATCCTCGCCATCCACAAGAATTTCGCCGCTGGTGCTGGGTAAAAGACGATTGATCATCCGCAGCGTGGTGGATTTACCGCAGCCGGAACTGCCCACAAGCACGCAGACTTCGCCGGTCTCTATGGTCAGATCTATATCATCAACCGCCACGGCATCACCGAACCGCCGAGTGACACCTTTCAGCTCAATCACCTTGATGCCTCCTTAAACTTCAACGCAGACAAGATTGCATCGGCCGCTAATGCAAGAAACACAGTAGGCAAGGCACCAAGCAGTACCAAGTCCATGGCGGCTTGACCCAGCCCCTGAAAGATAAAAGTGCCGAAGCCTCCCGCGCCGATCAGCGCGGCGACAGCGGTCAGACCAATGGCTTGTATGGTGGTAATCCGCACGCCTTCAATAATGACCGGCAGGGCGAGGGGGAGTTTCACCTGCATAAATATCTGTCGCTCGCTCATTCCCATTCCACGCCCAGCGTCAACAACAGACTCAGGCACTTCGATCAGAGCAACATAGGTATTGCGCACCATCGGCAGCAGGCTATAGGCAATCAACGCCAGCAGCGCCGGCGCCCAGCCAATGCCCCTTATGCCCAGAGCCTGAAGAAATGGAAAGGCTGCCGACAATGCTCCCAAAGGCGCAATTAGCAGCCCGAAAAGCGCGAGGCTCGGGATGGTCTGCATAAAACTGACCAGCCCCAGCAGCGGCCGTCGCATCCGTTCACGCCTCACCATGGCAAGCGCCAGGGCGAAAGCGAGCACAGCACTGATGGCAACGGCACTGAGGGACAATGACAAATGTACGGCTAAGGCTTGGGCAAACTGATCCGCCCGATTGGTATACTCGCGGATAAGAGACAGGCTGGATAGCCCCTCACGGCTGGCGCAGAGCCACCAGCCAGCGACAATCAAAAGCACTGTTGATAACTGAAAACGGCGGGAGGCTCTGAGCTGGCCCAGTGTTTCCAAAAGTATCAGGGCGAGAAAAAATGCCAAACACCAGAACCCGGCACCTATACCAATCCGTGCATAAGCAGAATCTGTTGGCAGCTTGTGCAGCGCAAATACCTCAAGCAGCAGCGGCAGCGTCATCAGTGCAACCGTCAGCAACGCTGCCAGCACCTCGTAACGTTTGTGAACAGGCCTTGTTGCGAGCACAACCACAACGAGAAGCAGAGACGAAACAATGCCCGCACCAAGCCAACCGGTTGCGGCATAAAGCCCGTACCCGGTTCCGGTCACAATACGGTTAGGCTGAACCACGCCGAGATTCAGCAGCCATACACATCCAAACGCAGCCAGTGCTAGCGCTAGTACTACACGGTTAGATAGCACACGGTTTGATAGCACACGGTTCGGCAGCATTGTCGTTGACGGCACGGATTAGTCCAGACTAAGACTTTCCAGATAGTCCCGGGCCACCGCATCTGCAGGCGCGCCTTCAACCGCCACCTTTGCATTTAGCTCTTGCAGAGTTTCCAGATCAAGCGATTCGAAAACCGGCTTGAGCAGCGGGCGTATTTCAGGATACGCCTTCAACACACTTCCTCTGACTATCGGTGTCGGTTGATAGACCGGCTGCACGCTTTTGGTGTCTTCCATTACTTTCAGGCCCAAAGCATTGAGCCCGCCATCGGTGCCATAGGCCATAGCCCCGTTAACGTCATTGGAATTGATTGCTGCCGCCCGCAGGGTCGCTGCGGTGTTTCCGCCAGAGAGAATCAGGAGCTGATCAGACGTCAGCTTGAATCCGTAGGCCTTCTGGAACGCAGGCAGGGCGCTGGCCGACTCCACAAACTCGGCGCTGGCCGCAAATTTAAAGGGCTTGCCAGCGTTTATATAATCCGCCAAATCCTCCAGGGTTTTGAGGTTGTTCTTTTCCGCCAAATCACCGCGCACGCTCATGGCCCAGGTGTTGTTGGCGTTCGCCGGGGTGAGCCAGACAATACCCTCAGCTTCGCGGTCAAGCTCGGCTGCCATGTCGTAAGCCTTTGCGGCATCCGTCCAGACCGGGCTGTCTGCTTTGTCGTAAAAGAACGCGGCGTTGCCGGTGTACTCGGGATACAGATCAATTTCTCCGGCTTTGATCGCACTGCGTACAATGCTGGTGCTGCCAAGCTGTAGCCGGTTTTCCACCGGAATACCTCCGCCATCCAGGCGTTGCAGAATCATCTGACCGAGGACGCCTCCCTCCGTGTCGATTTTCGAAGAAACCACCACCGGATCCTGCGCCGACACTGCGCCCGTTGCACAAAACAAAACGATGGCAAGACATCGCATCAACAAACGCGAATGCTCACGAAAGGCCCTGTCTGAAACCTGGTGTTTGGAATGGCACTTGGATTCATATTTTTGGGGACTTGAGAGAGACACAGGCATTCCTCTTGGTCATTAGGCTGCATTTAAATACACGGATATCGATGGTTTCGATAACATTATTATAGCGAACCTGCGGATTAGCGCTCAGGCAACACTGGCTCAGGCTTCAGAAACGGTGCCGGGTCCACCGGGCCACCTGAGTAAATCCCGAAGTGAAGATGAGGCGGCGTATTGCTGGCGTTGCCGGTGTTGCCAACGTATCCGAGTATCTCACCCTCTTTTACCCTGTCGCCGGATTCAATTGCAAATGAATCCAGGTGGGCATAGTAGTAGCGGGCACCGCCGAGCCCCAGCAGGCCGCTCGATAGCCATACGTGGTTGCCACCGATGCCGCCGGTACCGGTTCGGACACGGCCATCCATTACCGCGCGGACCGGCGTTCCCCTGTCCGCAAAGATATCCACGCCGTGATGCTCTCGGGCACCGCCATCGCGAGGTGCGCCAAAACTGCTGCCTATGTCACGCTGCGACGCGGCTTCTACCGGAAATGGCAAGGAGCCGCCACTGGCGATAGCCAGCGAATACTCTAACCTGGCGAATAACTCTGGCTGGAGAACAATCCGGTAGTCGCCCGACCGGGACACAAGCGAGCTCGATGTTGCTCCGTCTGCACTCAGTTCCGCGACAGTTGACCAGCCTTGGCCCTCGCGTTCACGATGCTCCAGACTGGCGTATAAGCGATCACCGGAGGCATCCAAGCGAGAGAGTTGCCATATCAGCTTTTCTCCCCGCTCAAGCGTCACCTGAAAAACATGCGCCTCAACCCGGTCATCTGCAAAGGCTTCAGAGGCCCGGTACTGATCGCCCACTTGAAAGGGCGACTTGTTCGCCCGCTCAACCGCGCCGATCCATTGCTGGCCCAACGGGCTATCAACCAGGCCTGCCAACCGCAAACGCCAAATAAAGACCTCCCTCGGCGACCAGCCCAACATATCAAAGACGACATAGCGGATTGCACTTTCGCTGCTTTTAGCCGCGTTCTGTCGCAGGTCATCACGAGCGGTAAGAAGAATAACCAGCACGACCAACAAGCCAAAAAGTAGCCAAGGCCGCAGAACGCGCAACTCTCGCATCAGCCCTGAATCGCCTCCAGCGCCACTCTCAGATTCTCCACCGTTCGATCCACATTGTTCAGCTTTTCCAAGCCAAACAGCCCCATGCGGAAAGTCCGGAAACCCTCGGGTTCACCACACATCAGCGGCACGCCAGCTGCGGTCTGCAGGCCCTGCTCGCGGAACAGGTTGGTGTTGTGGATGTTGATGTCGTCAGTATGCAAAACCACCACGCTGGGTGACTCAAAGCCCGGGGCGGCAACGCTTTTGAAACCAGCACTGTCAAACAGCTCACGCACCTGCTTGCCAAGTTCCTCCTGGCACTTGTAAAGCAGATCCGGGCCGGTTTTCAACGTCTCGAGCATGGCGTCACGAAGTATGACCAGGGTGTCGGTGGGCATGGTTGCATGATACGCATGGTTCCCGGACTCATAGGCCTGCATGATCTGCGACCATTTGCGAAGGTCTCCCGCAAAGCTGCTGCTGGTCGTTTCTTCCATGCGAGTGATAGCACGTTCGCTCAGTGTGATCAGAGCAGCGCAAGGTGAGGCGCTCCAACCTTTTTGGGGCGCGGTGATAAGAACGTCCACGCCGCAGGCTTTGGTATCAACCCATAATGCACCGGAAGCTACGCAGTCCAGCACAAACAGGCCATTGATCTCGTTTACTGCATCACCAATGGCTTTCAGGTAGTCGTCTGGCAGCACAATACCTGCAGCGGTCTCAACGTGAGGAACAAACACAACAGCAGGCTTTTCAGCCCTGATGCAATCCGCGACCTCTTTCGCTGGAACCGGTGCGTAAGCGGCCTGAGGCCCATCGCCGAGAGCCTTGGCCTGAAGTACGGTTATTTTATCGGTGATTCGGCCCGCTTCCAGTATCTGCGACCAGCGATAGCTGAACCAGCCGTTGCGAACCACAAGGCACTGTTCGCCATTGGCAAACTGACGAGCGACAGCCTCCATACCAAAACTGCCGCCACCGGGAACAATAACTGCGCCCTGGGCGTTATAAACTTGCCGCAGGGTGGAGGAAATATCCCGCATTACTTGCTGAAAGGGGGCAGACATGTGGTTGAGCGAGCGATCATTGAATACCACGGAGTATTCCAGCAACCCATCGGGGTCGACGGAAGGATACAGTTTGGACATGGTAGGTAATTCCTTGCCTGATGCAGTCTGTGGATGAATCGTCTAAGGTGTCAGTCTAACAAATCTGGCGTTATGCGCTTTATTTCTCACGTTTTCCGCACGCCCACTTGTGGAACCCGGCAAAAGCTTATAAATTGATCAAAGCGGCCAAGTTACCGCTTTTCCTTTAATTAATCAGAAACGACGCATCAGGTGAGCCTGTGAGAACGCTTTTCTCAGAGACCATTCCTTTCTACCGTTTCAGTGTCCGCCAACGGGCAGACACTGCTGGTGTGTTGTCCGCCTTTCTCTTTTCTCGCTGAGTCCGCTTTAAAACCGCCGGATTCGGCGCCCGAATTCTGAAATTCCGAGCTATTATTTTATTTTCTGGAGATTGCTATGGCTGATATGCCGGACGTATTGGTTGCTGAAGAAGATTTCAACCGTTTGACAACTCTGATCGAAAAGCAGGGTGATTCCGATGTTGCGGATGGCCTGGATGATGAGCTGAGCCGGGCCACACTGGTGCCGCTCGCGGAAATGCCAGACCACGTGGTAACGATGAATTCCAAGGTTCGCTTCCAGAATGAGGATAGCGGCCAAGAGCAGGAGTTGACCCTGGTATACCCCCATGAGGTGGGCACCGGTGAGGGCAAGATTTCAATTCTGGCGCCGGCAGGCTCTGCGCTGCTGGGGCTTGCAGTGGGTGACTCAATCGAGTGGCCGATCCGTGGCCGTAACAATATCCATCTCAAGATCATTAACGTCACCCGGCAGGGCTGAACTTCGGGTGATGGTTACGGGGCGGGCCTTTCCTTTAGAGGCCCTCCCGTTAGCTTTTCGCTCTGGTCAACCGGAACTGCTCTATGGTTTCTCTGAGCGTTTCAGCCATCACAAGCAGGTCTCCTGCTATATCAGCCGTTTCCTGTGCATCTGTTGATGCCTGCTCTGCGGAGCGACTGATCTCGATAACGTTCTGATTAATGGCCTCCGACACATCGCTCTGTTCGTTTGCTGCGCTTTCCATCTCCTGATTGAGAGAGGTGATTTCACGCACAGCCGAAGCAATGCTCTGTAGTTCGGATTCCACTTTCAGAATCGCCTCTACCTGATGGCCCGTCATATCCGAGGCATGACGCATGACAGCCACACAATCAACCACCTCGCTTTTGAGCCCGTTAATTGTTTTACGGATGTCTTCTGTAGAAACCTGCGTACGCGCTGCCAGTGCACGAACTTCGTCCGCAACCACCGAGAACCCCCTGCCTTGTTCCCCTGCCCTGGCGGCCTCGATAGCCGCATTCAGCGCCAGCAGGTTTGTCTGATCCGCAATATTGGAGATTTCTTCCAACATAGTTGCCATCTGGCTGGTACGTTGATTAAGGTCTTCTATTCGCCTGGCACCACCCTGCACTTCCGTATTCAGGGCTTCGATACCTTCCACCGCATTACGTGCCAGACGCTCACCGCTATTAGCTGATTCCGCTGTTTCTGCAGACTTGCGAGTGGTGTGATTGGCGTTTTCCCGTACCTGAACGGCCGACGCAGCCATTTCTGTCGTTGCACTGGCAACCTGATCCGTATTGTCCTTCTGTGCCATTACTTCCCGGCCGGTGGTTTCAGCTTTTGCTGCGATACTCCGAGCTGCCTGTTCAACCTGGGCCGCGTTATCCATCACCGTGTGCATGCTTTTGCGGATTTTCGCCATCATGCGATTGAAGGCCAGTGATACCGAGCCAATCTCATCGTTGCGGGAAACATCCAGCTCAATCGTCAGATCGGAGTTTCCGGATATCTCATCCATTCGAACCTGGAGCCGACGTAACCGGGAGAACACCAGCCGGCTCAAGGCAAGCGCGGTCAGGAAAAATACGGCAATAAAAATAACAACCTGAATACCGCCACTGGCCAGCAACTGCTGATGCAGGCGGTCGTCACTCTCCGCGAGGGAGTAATCCACCCGGATTGCACCCAACACATCACCTTCCTGTGCCTGGTGACAACCCAGACAATTAACGCCCTGATAGTCTTCCCGCGCAATAACCGGCTCGATCAGCGTGTAAATGCGACCATCATCGTTGCTTGAATAGCGCTCGATCCGTTCACCCTTCAGGGCTTGCTTATCCGCTGGGTCACGCGTCTGTTCGGCTTTCGTACCGCCGCCGAACATCCCGTTCAGCTGATCACTCCGGATCACCCTTACGTCCAGCACATCCTCCGGAGCCATTACCTTGGCCCGTAACACCTCACGATTGCTGATCGTGCCGGTCACCATCATGGTATTCAGGCCGTCAAAATACGATTTGGCCAAGCCATCCACGTATTTGTGGCTGAACTCCTCCATGTGATCACGCTGGGCACTCGCGCTGTAAAGCACGGTAAACACCAGAATGAGTGAAAACCCGGCTGCCAGAGCTGCGAGTAAAAGAAAACGGATGGAATAGTGTTTTTTCATAATAAACCGGGGTTCCTCAGAGGCTCCCTGTAAGTGACGGCAAAGTGGCGAGTAACTTTACCCATATGCGTCATTTTTTTACTGATGCAGATCAGAATGATGCCTTTCCCTCACGTGGCCCGAAATGTGCTTTATAACGTTTCAACGAGCATTTTTCTGGCACGCCGACTGCGGGCCAACGGAGGACTAAACGCCATGTCACTTCTGACATCCCTGATTCAGGCGAGCACTCGCTTCCAGCAGAGTCTGGAAAAGAGTCCGGCAACGGGAGCCGAGCAACAAAAAACCAAAGGCGCGGGCAGCGCGGAAGCGTTGCAACCCGCAGGCCCCGGCGACGATCGATTCACACCATCGGGAAACACCGTAGATGAAACAGGCCGACTGAAATCACAGAAATTACCACTGGCGGACTACAAGCAAACGGTAGGGCAGGACCTTGCCTTTATCAGGGAAACGCTGCGGCACAAACTTGCCGAATACAACCTGAACCCGGCCTCGGCAATAAGCGTCAGTAAAAACGATAGCGGGAAAGTTGAAGTAGGCGGAAATCTGGCGGAAGAAACCCGCACTCGCATAGAGAATGATCTGAATGTGAACAAGAACTTTACGGATGCTTTCAATCGGCTGAGCGTCAACGAACCGACGTTGCATTTCATGGATAACGCTCTGAAGCTTAACCAGGCCTACGGCGTTAGCAATTCACTGCTGGATACACTGATCAGTGAAAACCAGCAGTTCAACGGCCTGCAGGATCTCGTTCATCGCTACGATACCCTGCGCCGTTCAGCCCCAACTGACCCGTTCGAAGCTGGGGCGAACCGGGGAGCCTACGCTTTCAACCTGAACGCCCGGGCCTGAGCGTCAAACATCAAACGGCGCCGGGTCGCCCTTCCCCACTCGGGTAACCTCTGGCACGTCGCCGGTAAAGTTCACCACCGTAGTGGGCTCCATACCGCAAAAACCACCGTCAATGATCAGCTCCAACTCGTGTTCCAGCGTATCCCGAATGTCATAGGGATCTGTCATAGGGTCCGACTCGCCCGGTAAAATCAACGTGCTGCTCATAATGGGCTCGCCAAGCTCAGCCAACAGTGCCTGAACAATGGCATTATCCGGCACCCGTACCCCAATAGTACGTCGCTTGGGATGTTGTAATCGCCGGGGCACTTCACTCGTCGCATCCAGGATGAACGTGTAAGGCCCGGGCGTGAAGGTTTTCAACAGTCGGTATTGAGTGTTATCCACCTTGGCATAGGTCCCGATGTCCGAGAGATCCCGGCACACCAGCGTAAAATTGTGCTTGTCATCCAGCTTGCGAATCCGCTTGATCTTGTCCGCAGCTGGTTTGTAACCCAAATGGCAACCAAGGGCATAACCAGAGTCAGTGGGATACACAACTACACCGCCACTGCGAAGAATCTCAACAGCCTGCTTGATCAACCGCTTTTGCGGGTTTTCTGGATGAATCTGAAAAAACTGGCTCATGAATGCCCTCCGCTCTGATTTTGAGCGCCTGAAATCGCCGACTGAGAATCCGCTTTGGAACCACCCATACAATCCGGCGATGTGGGCGCAACTTGCCCAGAAGCCTCCCATTCCTCTGGAGAGTATAGATGTAACGCTAACGCATGAACGCCACCGGCCATCTCCAGTTCTTCGGAAAGCAGCTTATAAATAGCCTGATGCCGCTTAACCTTCATCTGCCCGATAAAGGCTGGCGATACCATTGTCACCTTGAAGTGCGTTTCCGAGTTTGGCGGCACACTGTGCTTATGACTTTCGTTCTCAACCAGGAGAATGCTGGCGTCAAACACCTCGTTCAGCTTGGTTTCAATTGTATTCTGCATTTTCATAACCTGATAACTCCCAAAACTTGCTCTATATGCAGTGGCGACACCTCGGAGCACGAAGTGGGTGTGGGGCTGGCCTTTCCAAAACTGTGTGTTGCCAAGGATGGCAACACCAAGCCCCCATGGATGGGTTCACGGCGTGTTTTGGAAAGGCCAGCCCCACACCCACTAACTCCAAAGCAACAGTCTACTACAGAAGGAGCGAGCCCCCGAACCTTGACACCCAACGACCAAACAGCCACATTCCCCTCCCACTCAACCCCGGACAAAACCATACCCGAACCATGCTCCTGTACATCGCCGAAAAACCCAGCCTCGGCAGAGCAATAGCCGCCGCCCTCCCCGGCCCCTACCAAAAAGGCCAGGGCTGGATCCGCTGCGGCACGGGCATTGAAACCGCCACCGTAAGCTGGTGCATCGGCCATCTGCTGGAGCCCGCCGAACCCGCCAGCTACAACCCGGTCTGGAAAACATGGCGCCAGAACGACCTCCCCATGTTCCCCGACAAGTGGCAGGTAACCCCAAAAGACAGCGTTCGCCAGCAGCTCAACGTTCTGGAATCCCTGATCAGGCAAGCAGACACCATCGTCCACGCCGGAGACCCGGACAGAGAAGGCCAACTACTGGTTGATGAAGTCATACGTTATTTCGGCAGCAAGGCGCCGGTAAAACGGGTACTCATCAACGACCTGACTCCAGCCGCAGTTGCGAAAGCCCTTCAGCAGCCCAGAGACAATCTGGAATTTCGCAGGCTTTCACATTCCGCACTCGCCCGGCAGCGGGCCGACTGGCTCTATGGCATCAACCTCACCCGCTTTTATACCCTGAGCTACCAACAACAAGGGCAGAAGGGTGTTTATTCTGTCGGTCGCGTTCAAACACCAGTGCTCGGACTGGTCGTTGAGCGGGACAACTCCATCGAAAGCTTCGAGCCCAAGCCCTACTTCCGCATAGAAGCCCGTTTCAAGGCGCAGGAAGAAGAAGCAGACCAACAATCCTTCACTGCACGATGGCTCCCCGACGAACAGTTCCAGGATTATCTGGACGAAGAGAACCGCCTTCTGGATCGCGCAACCGCCGAGCAGATTGCCGCGAGCGTTCAGAGTCGGCCAGGTTCTGTAGTGGAATCCCGCTTCCGCGACCGGCCCGAGGCCCCGCCTTTACCGTTTTCATTGTCCGCCCTGCAGATCGAAGCCGGCCGTTTGTTCCGCATGGGGGCGAAAGACGTACTGGACACCGCTCAGAATCTTTACGAACAACACCAACTGATCACCTACCCCCGTTCCGACTCCCGGTATCTGCCTGAAGGCCATTTTGCTCAGCGCGAGCAGGTCACTGGTGCAATTGCCCGGGTCCTGCCCGAGCTTGCAGAGGCGTGCGGTAAAGCTGATTTCAGCCGCAGAACGGCTGTATGGAACGACAAAAAGGTTGATGCTCACCACGCCATTATTCCCACCAGCCGCACCGCAGCCAATGGCAAGCTCACTGACGCAGAACAGAAAATTTACGGTCTTGTCAGCCGCTATTACCTGATGCAGTTTTCTGCAGACGCTATACATCGCGAGGGCCGTCTTACCATTCGGGTAACAGAGCACCGGTTTCGTGCCACAGAAACCGCCGTGCTGGAGCCGGGCTGGAAAACTCTGGAACTGAAACTCCGGGACAGCAACAAAGAGACAGAAAAGCCGCCGTTGCCGCGCCTGAACAAGAGTGAGCCGGTATTCTGCGAAGACAGCACCGTAAAAGAGCGCAAAACCCAACCGCCCCAGCACTTCACCGACGCAACCCTGCTATCGGCGATGACGAATATTGCACGATTTGTAACCGATACAGAGCTGCGAAAAACCCTGCGGGAGACAGACGGCCTTGGTACAGAAGCCACCCGTGCGAACATCATAGACACGCTGTTCAAACGGGATTATCTGTATCGGGACAGCCGCCACATCCGAGCGACCGATAAAGGGAAAGCGTTGATCAGTGCGCTGCCAGAGTCTGTCAGCAAGCCAGACAGAACGGCCGTTTGGGAAGCAACCCTGGAAGGTATCCGCAGGGGCGAGGACGACCCCCGGAAATTCCTCGAAACTCTCAAGGCGGAAATTCGCCGGTTCATTGGCCCGGCTGCCGATGCGCCCGATACCGGGCCGCAAAGCAATGCTCCCAATTGCCCAAAATGTCGCGCTCCGATGACCGACAGAGACGGCAAATTTGGCCGTTTTTTCGCCTGCACCCGTTATCCCGACTGTCGTGGAACACGCCCCATTGAGAATGCCGCACCAGAGGACGGAACCGAGCAAAAACCCATCCCCTGCCCCCACTGTTTTTCACCTCTGGTCCGGCGAAAAGGCAAAAAAGGCTGGTTCTGGGGCTGCAGTAATTTTCCTGCCTGCCGACAAACACTGGATGACGACGACGGTAAACCAGCAACCCGTTTACGCAAGTCTACATAACGAAACGGAATGCCATGGTGCATTTTGTGATAATTGGCTGATATGGAAGGGAATCCCCTATCGCGCAGAGTGATACAGGATTGCACCCACACTATTTACTCCAGGAGAGGCGCAATGCGCATTGCTCTGCTTGAAGACCAACAAGAACAGGCGCAGCACATTCAGTCGATTCTGTCTGAGCGTGGCCATCACTGCGACAGTTTCCCCACCGGCCAGAGTTTCCTCAGCGCAGCACTGCACCGCAGCTATGACCTGATGATTCTTGACTGGCAGATTCCGGATATGACTGGTATTGATGTGCTAAAAAGTGTGAGAGCACAGATCAATTGGCCCATTCCCGTGATATTTCTCACCCAGCGTGACAGCGAATCCGACATTGTCGAGGCTTTGGACGCGGGCGCGGACGATTTTATCGCAAAACCTGCGCGTGCGGCAGAACTGGTGGCACGTATCAATGCTCTGGCGCGCCGCGCCAATCCGGATAGTGAAAAAGAAGTCCTTAGCTATGGGCCTTTTGAGGTCAATATCCAGCACAGAACCATTGCACTCCATGGTGAAACGCTCACCTTGACCGACAAGGATTTCGATCTGACCTTGTTCCTGTTTCAAAATCAGGGTCGTCTGCTAACCCGTGAAGTACTTCTTGAACGGGTCTGGGGGCTTACCCGGGATATCAATACCCGAACCGTCGACACGCACATGAGCCGTCTGCGACGTCGATTGGGCCTCAATCCGGAAAACGGTTTCAGAATTAAAACGATTTACCAGCGCGGCTATCGACTTGAGTCCATGCAAGCCACATCCACGAGCGACAACATTGTGGAAACCCAGGCAGCAGATCAGGAAGTGCAAACATCGAATGGCTGAACACCGCACACCGGTTGCTACCAAAGCATTGCTGTTGCTGGCTCTTTTGGCACTGGGCATGCCTGTGTGCGCGGAACTTTCAATTACCCGCGGCTCGGCCACAACGGTCGCAAGTTCAGCCAGCGACGCAGCGCCCCAGTGGATCTATACCCTGAAATCCGGTGAGAGCTTTTCGGAAATTGCCAGCGATCTTCTGGTTAGAAACGTCAGCGCGGGACGGCTGCTTCAATATAACTCTATTGAAAACCCAGCCACGCTTGGAGAAGGCGATCGTATACGCATTCCTCTGTCCTGGCTTAAAAGGCAGCCCGACCCTGCACGCGCCACGTCGGTTTCTGGCAACGTTCACGTGATATCCGGTATTGATGGCCGCAAAAAACCGCTGACCAAAGACACGCTGATACGAGTAGGCGATGAAGTGCTTTCCGCTGCGGGAGCCGCAACAATCACCCTGGCTGATGGTTCAGAAGTACGACTCTCCCCGAACTCCCGGCTGATCTTCAACCGCCTGACACAGTACGGCAAGTCCGGCATGATAGACACGCGGCTAAGACTTGACAGGGGAGAGGTGCACACCCGGGTGAAGCCCGTCATTGAAGGGGGCGCCCGCTTTGAGATTGAAACCCCATCTGCCGTCGCAGCCGTCCGCGGCACCGCATTCTCACTGCAAACCGGGCCTGAGGGCACCAGTTTGCAGGTTACCGAAGGGGTGGTTGATTTCGGCGCGCCGAACCGGACTCAGCGAATTCCTGCCGGCTACAGCGCAACAGTTGCCAGTAACAGCACTCGCGAGCTGAGCATCCGCAGGATGCCACCCGCACCGGAAATCAACCCACTCCCCCCGGTACTTACCCAACTGCCGGCAGAGATGACCTGGAAGCGAGAACCTGCGGCCAACTATCGGCTGGATATCTTCGAAACAGAGAGCGGGCGCTGGGTTGAAAGCCGTGAAATCAACGACAGCCGCTTTGACATCAGCCGCCTGGACAATGGCCAGTATGAAATTCATCTGGCAGCGTTTGATGCGCAAGGTATGGCTGGAATGCCCGGCATACTGCCGATAGAGGTCGATTTGCAGGCCCGCACCGCCAACCTGCTGGAACCAGAAAACGAAGGCAGCGTGAATGACGATATGCCCGAGTTCCGCTGGACTCTGAATGGTGAGAACGAAGTGGCCCGGGTAGAAATTGCCGAAGATGAAGCCTTCCGGAACCTGGTTGCGACCAGTGAATGGGCGCCAGGCACAACCGCCCTGCCTTCCCGCCCGCTGAGCCCTGGCCAGTATTACTGGCGCGTAGTGACAGAAGCTGGCGGAAATTCAGTGGCAACAACGCAGCCACGCAAACTGATTGTAAACGGGACCCTGCCGCCGGTACGCATTATCAGTATCAATTACATCGACAGCCAGGTTCGTGTGTTCTGGGAGAGGGTTGATACCGCTACCAATTACCGGATGCAGCTTGCAGAAGAACCCCGCTTCAACAACATCATAAAGGAAGCTACACTGCCAGATACCACAGCGGCCTTGCGTCTTATTCCCGGAAGGCGGTATTTTGTGCGCCTGAAAGCGCTTTCTGACGGGCCGCTGCAAAGCCGCTGGGGACCAGGAAGGGAGCTGTACCTGGAATAACACTTTGATCGATAAGCACCTACAGCAGGACTCATGACCCGGGATTGGCTGCCAATTAAAACGACTCCGGGGACGCTCGGCCTTACACTCCTGTTGATGTTCGTGCTGGTAGAGACAACAGCACTACCACAACGGATTGATTATTGGCTTCTCGATTCCGTCATGCTCGCCAGCCCAACCGTCGCATCCCGCGATGTAGCGATCGTTGCTATTGATGATATTAGTCTGGCGCAGCAAGGCCACTGGCCCTGGCCACGACGAACCCACGCCGCCCTTATCCATAAACTGCGCCAGGCCGGTGCCGAAACTATCGTATTCGACGTTCTGTTTACCGAGCCCTCTCCGGATGATGCTGTGCTTGAGCGCGCCATGCGAGCCCATGGCAAGGTTGTTCTGCCAGTGTACCTCTCGCCACCAAGCTCACGTTTTATGTTGAGTGAACAGTTTCCTGCAGGTGGCCTGATCTCGGCTGCTGCAGGCCTCGGTCACGTGCACGTTGAACTGGATCGCGATGGTATTGCCAGGGGGCTGTATCTATTGAACGGCATGACGCGCCATCTGTGGCCTGCGCTTTCGCTCGCAGCCTCCGGTGTAAGCTCCAGACAACGCGAACTGAATGGCCTGCCTTCATTTATCAATGTGCGAGATGAGTATCGGATTGTTCCCCTCGCAGGTGGTGCCGGAACACTGCCCACCCACTCCTACAGCGATGTACTGAACACCCCCCCGGCACCACATGTGTTTGGCGGAAAAACTGTTTTTGTTGGCGCCACGGCGGCCGGTATGGGAGACATTCTGCCAACGGCTTTCTCTGGCCTCAGCCGGCCGATGTCCGGGGTGGAATTTCACGCCAATGCATTTTCCGCGAATCAGCAAGGGCTTCTTGTCAAACCGGCCCCTGAATGGGCCGGCATAGTTTTGGCTCTTATCACACTCGTGGCACTGGCGGTTCTTTTGCCACGCATGCGCCCTGCCCGCACACTGATTGCGTGCGCCTTGGCCGGGGCCGCTCTCCTTGGTCTGTCTATAGTGATACTGGCAGCGTTTCAGGTGTGGCTTCCCGTCGCACGTGCGCTGATCATCCCCCTGTTTGCGTTCCCCATCGCCAGCGGCCTGCGCCTGGCCATGACCAATCAGTTCCTCAACCGACAGCTGGATGCGCTGGTTCGCAGCCCCAGAGTGGCACTGCCTGACCCGTCAAAGCGCCCGCCAACACAACTTCTCGAGCATTTTCAGGCACTGTTTCAGCCGCAAGGCTGGATACTGCTGGAAGGCAGCGACATTCTCTCCATTCGCAACCTGAAGTTGGCCGATGTTCCGGTGAACCTGGAACCCGGGCTCTGGAGAAACGACGGAAACCGGAGCTGGATCCAGCTGAACCGCGGCAACAGCTGCTATACGCTCGGCCTGACTCTGCCCAACGATCTGAGCAGGGACGCCATACAGCGTTACCTGCGCCGTCTGAAACTTTCCACCTCCGGCCCTGCAACAAAAAAACTCAGGCCAAGCGAAAATATTTCAGCTCGTATCGAGCGCGTCAAACTGGCCACCGAACGCCTGAATCATATGCAGGAGTTTATCCGCCGCAGTTTTGAGCGCATGCCGGATGGCATTATTGTGACGGATGAACTGGGCATTATCCGTTTTGCCAACGGCCATATTGAAGAATGGTTCGGAGAGCCCATGCCGAGCCTGGGCGGACTTCCTCTGACACGACTTCTTGAAGGTCACGACCCCCGCGAAACCCCGCCTTGGCATGAAACGGTTTCTGAAACCCTCACGCTGCTGCAAAGCCGGACGGTGGATCTCAATATCCGGGATAAGGACTTCCTTATTCATTTTGCGCCTTTCGCTCTTCCCGACAGCAATCAATACGGCATTATTGCCAACATCTCCGACATCTCCGAACTTCGTGAGCAACAGCGCCAGCACCGAGAGGCCATTGACTTTATTTCCCACGATGTTCGTTCGCCATTGGTGTCACAACTCGCTCTCATCGAACAGCTGAAGCGTGACCCCACAAATATTGACCAAAACCAACTGGAACAGCTGGGGCGACTGGCAAGACGAAGCTACCATCTGGCCGAGGAGTTTGTTCAACTCGCGCGCGCCGAGCAACTGACGGAGACCCGCTTTTATGAGTGCGAATTTCTCGCCATTGTTGAAAATGCCCGTGACAGCGTAAGCGAGCAAGCTGTCGAAAAGCACATTTCATTACAGCTTCAAGGTACGGAAGATCTGTGGTTAAGAGGTAATGCAGAACTACTTGAGCGGGCGGTTATCAACTTACTGACCAATGCTGTGCAATACAGCCCTGCAGGCTCAGCCGTGAGCCTGCAGGTTTTCCGTGCGGGGCATCAGGCCTGCCTGACGATCGCAGACGAGGGTTCAGGTATCGACCCGGACGAACTGCCGCACCTGTTTGACCGTTACCGCCGTCAGAAAAGCAGTGAGCTGGCAGGCATTCACGGCACAGGGCTTGGACTGTCGTTTGTGAAAACGGTAATAGAAAAACATCGGGGTGAAATTTACGTGGTCTCCAGCCCAGGGGAAGGCTCATCTTTTACACTTAAACTTCCGATTGCAGATCCGATGCCTTAAAGCCCCTTGCAAGCGGGGCTCATCGACGGCTCTGGAAGAGCATTCGTCAGGATTTAATTTCCTTGTCAACGACCGCGGACGGAGCGCTCAACAAACCGTTGTTATCCTGCACCTGAATTGTGAAGTACCAGTTTCCAACGTCCAGGCCGGTCACTTTATGGGTCATATGGGCATCGACCTGCGCATCGGAAATAACCACCTCGCGATCCAGGTTATCGACGTCCTGACCATAGCGGATAATGTACTTGTCCAGCTCAGCCATTTTGATGCCATCACCGTTGACACGGCTGTCGGGGGCGTTCCAGCTAAGGACCGCAGATTTCTCTCTACCGGAACTATCGGGAAATGTGGGCTGGGAGCTCATTGCATCTGAGCCACTCCCACCAGAGGCCGAGCTTGTACTGGCAGAATCAGAGCCACCGCCGCATCCTGTAAGCAAGGCCCCCAAAGCAAACGCGGCGATCCATGCCTTTGACATTTTAATGACGCGTTTCATATAATTTTCACACCAATATATCGTCGAATTTGTTAAATTCTACAAAACGCGGACGATTGTCGATGTGAAGTCCGTCATCAATAAAGTTAATAAATCGTCAATATTTCGTCAGAAAGCGGTAACAAAGTGACCCGATCATGCGGGTCATTGATTATCCGGCACTTTTTTTTAAAAAAAGTCGTAAAGCGGCTCTTGCAGGAGGGAAAAAAAGTAATAGATGATTTATCGGGGTTGTATTTCGAGGCAAAAGCGATAGCAAACGGATTTGGGATCCATAGCACTCACGTTCAACTAATGAAGCTGTCTGGTGATACCGGCAAACACCCTAAAGGCAAAGCTGTTAAAGCCATTTGTCGCTGTGCCAGATGCTCTTGCATCAACGCCAACTCCTCATTCGCCATATGTTCAGCGATGGCCAGAAGCTCACCAGCGGCTCGGTCTTTCAACCTTTTAAGAGCAACGGACTGTTTGCGATGGGTCTTCGGTTGATTAAACGGTGTATGCCTGCCAAGCTCGCGCCATTTAACGGGCACCAAGGCGCTTCCCCTGCCTTGATCAAGTGCGAGTGCCAGCCCAGCCGGATCGAAATCAAAAAACCAGGCCAGCTTGTCTGCTGGCTGCTTACTGGCAATTGTTGCTACGGAGCGAACATTCTCTCGATGGCCACGGTAGAGAATCACCGAGTCCTTCCAGCAGTCCGGCAGTTGAAGGTCCCCCCAAAAGGGCATAACACCTCCGTTTTCAACGATCACCAGCTTCTGGGACTGAAGATAATCGGTATCCAGACAGTCCGGTAGCACACTGGACACGCTGCCTCGGGGCGTCTGGACGTTTTCGCCGTTGACCCTCACTTTCGCACTACCGGCTGTCGCCAGTACAATCAGGTGACCAAAAACCGAATCACTGCTGAGCTTTTCACTGGCGTTCTGACGGGCCATAGCCATCCGGCCACCGGCGCGGGAATCGAATTGCGGGTCTATCCCATGCTCGGCCTGAACATACTCTCTGAGACGCTGCTTCTCAGCGGCAGTAAAGTGAATCTCTCTGCCGATAATCTGCCCTACTCCATTCTCTGCGCAAATCCGTTCCCACACCTGACTGCGCTTAACCTTTAACCTGGCCGTTTTTAGCAGATGTTCAATAGCAGAAATCTCAGCCGGCATTGTTATGCCTCAGAGTCAGGTCAGAAACCATCAGGTTGTCCGGGTACGTCCGATGCGCCATCTGATGGTAGATCACCTCAATGCATCTCTGGTCTCCGTCCGGCAAAGATTCAACCTCTGAGACGATGGCCTGTAGCCAGTCGGCTTTATCGATCCCCAGGCCTGTACTGGCAAGTGCTTCGGAGGCAAGGATGGTTCCTTCGCCCAGAGCGCCGTCTACGACCAGCTGAATCAGCTCTTCGATGGCTTCTTCTACCGGATCGTCTTCCTCGGTTTCAGTTTCACCCGCCACGTCAAAGCTGACGGTATCCACATCATCCGGAACTGGCTTGCCTTCAGTCTCAACGGGAACGGTTCGGGCCTTTGCAGCAAGCTCGATCAGCTCAAGGTCGTCAGAAGAATCGTAGATATCCCCAAAGCCGCGTATCCGGAAAGGAGCTACCGTATTGAGGAAGTCCGGAACATGCCTTAAATCCAGATGATCGATGGAAGGCTCGAATCCCCGGTGATTAATAAAATGCGCCTCAAAGGCACCCACCATCCGGCTCAGTCGTTGGTCTTCGCGCATGCGCACCAGCATCTTGCGTAGCTGGTTCAGGGCATAGGAAAGGTTCTTCTGCGAGGATTCCAGGGTAGCTGGCAAATGCCTCAGCAACAGGCGCTTAAGAAAGGCGTCGGAACCTGCTTGCTCCGCCAGTTCCGGGATACGAAAGCTCTCGAACAAGGTGATCAGCCGACCTGCTCGCTCAATAACCCGCTCGTTTTCACGAATGCGCAGATTCAGGTCTGTGATGTAGGCAAAGCCGGTATTGATATAGGTCGCGAAGGCTTCCGTAGCATTCCGGATGTCTTCAATCACATCTGCCAGGCATTCCTTGATTTCACCTTCCAGCCGATCGATGTCGCTCAGAGCAGACCGCTTCTTGGCCTCTTTGTATTCCTGGAACAGCTCACTGAGTTGCTGCCAGAGAATGTGTACCTGGGCACTCGCGTAGCGCCGCCTCTCCGACTCGGTGATGTGATCGAGAAACTGAACCAGCACCTTTTTCAGTTGCAGATCTTCTGATTCGCCAATGCGCCACACCAAGCGGTGGTGCTCAAGGGTTTCAATCAAGCCGAGGTTGTCATCCGAATCCGGAATACGGTTGCCATTTTTAAGGTGCGCCTCCAGAATCGCCTCGCCGTATTTGGCCAGAGCCCGGAGCGTGCCGTGAGCGTCTTGAGCGCGAGCCATCAGTGCAGCCTCATCTGCTCGGAATCTGTTTCGTCAGATCCCTGGATACCTTCGTGGGTCTGGATGAACGTCATGGCGTCGTACAACCAGCTCCAACGGCCGGTAGCCCGATAAAGGCTTCCACTGGTGCCAATGGGTTTCAGGTACCCCATTTTCTCGAGACTGGAGAGCACCGCGCGAATCTGTCCTGCGGAATCCGAACGCTTGGTGTGAAATACCTTTTTTTCCGCTAGCGACCTGAGTTTTGATTCCAGCGCCGGTGCCGCCGCGATGCGGTCCAGTATGGCGCCTTCAGAGAGCTTATCGCCGGGTAAAACCGGGCGATCGTTCGCTTCCAGCATCATTACAAGCCGAAGAAACTGCACAAACGCTTCAAGGTTGTTGGCAACGTCCCGGAACTGATGGCGAATCGCATCTTTGGTGTCCGCATCCGAGGTATCCAGGTAGGCACAAACAAAAGCGTCATGAGCGCTGGTCTGGCGAAGCGTTCGGTTGATCTGACCCAGGAAGCGATTCACGGAATCCTGATTGGCCGGCAACAGCAGGTAGTTGTATAGCTCGTCATCACTGACTTCACAGATAACCCGCTCCTGCAGCAGGGCCGTGACGGTTCGCTCGAATAACGGACTACTCATGGCTTGTCACCTCTTCTGCTGCCTGCCCACCTTGGCTAACGCTGGCGAACATCTCCGCATGCTTTCCGTCGCCCTCGGAAGATTCGTAAGTATGAATCCGGCCCTGTTTGAGCGAGATCTTGTTCTCAAAGAACTTGCGCAGGCTTCTGTCCAGTTTCGGGCAGGCCGAGATCATGGTCAGATTGTTGGCTTCCAGCATATCGGCCAGATGGGAAATGTTATTGGGGCTGAGCGTGGCCAGCTCATCAATCGGCCAGGTAATGCGGGTATTGAGATCCGGACACAGGTAGCGAGTAAGACCCATGAACACGGTCATGATTGCCAGATAAGTCAAGCCGGTCGAACTGGCTGACAGGAAATCCGCATCGGTGCGAATCACCACCTGCCGGTCGTTTTCTTTCATCTCCAGACGCATGTCGATCATCGATTCGACACTGTCCTTCACTTTAGCGTCACTCAGGGTGTCCGTTACCAGCTTGAAACGCCTCAAAACTGCATCGCTTGGCAGTGAGCGGCGGTTCATGTGAATCCAGGTTTGCCACTGCGCCACGAATTCCTTCAGGGGCTGCCAGGTTTCGTCCTCATAGATTCTGGGTTCGAGCACAACCTGAATATCGCTAAGGCTTTCAATCTGTTGGTCTGTGTTGATCTTTCGTTTCAGCAGGCTGGAAACGGCCTTCACTTCACGGGCCATCACTTCCAGGCTGTCGAAATACTTCACCAGACTGCCAGCTTCCGACACAAACTGGTCAATCAGCGCATCACGCAACTGGGGTATGTCGGTATCCAGCAACTCCCGCAAATCCGGAACCCGCGCCAACTTGAAGCTTTCTTCATGGTCCAGCACGTCGCCGGTCATCTGGCCGCGCCGATGGGCCGATAGCTTCTGCCAGGCCTGCTGAATCTGGGTGTTGTCATACCGGTTCAGAATGGCGGTAGCCTGATCAAACGTACCCACTACTTCTTTACGCAACTGCTCCAGCTTCTGGTAGGCACCCTGAAGCTCCTGGGTGAGATCGGCGATATTACCCGGGAAGCCTTCAGCGAGTGTATTTCCCTGGAAGTGTTTGAGAACGCCCTCTGCAGCTTCCGTTTGATCCCGCAGCGCTTTGATGGCGCTCTGGTGCTCACCAATCGAGACTTTCAGCCTGCTGTCTTGCTCCTTCCACGAACGCTCTGTTTCCTCGCGCTTTCGAGCCGCAGTCTCGCGCTGCATCCGGGCCTGATTGGCTTGCTCGGTAAGCGCTTCAACCTTGCGCCATTCCTGTTCGCGCCATTTCCGATATCCGCGCACGAGATCTTCCGACGCAACAATTTTTTCGACTGTTTCGGTGAGTTTTGCAAGCGCGTCTCTCGCCTCCTGAACCACCTTGGGGTCAATGCCCTCCTCAGACAGGCGCTGGTCGTATATCTGGCGCTTTTTCCTGAGGCGTATTTTGTAGTCGGTCTCTGCCGACGCAATCAGCTCGTTCTGTTGCTCGATACTGGTTTGAAGCTCGGATTCCTGTTCAGCCCAATGGCCCCGTATATCCAGTATCTGCTGCTGAAAGCCGGATTCAACATCCCGAATACCCTCACCCGTCTGTTCGTCGAAGGCCTTAAGCCTGCTTTGAACCGCTTCCAGATCGTTTGTGATCTTTGCAATCCGGGCTACCTGCGCCTCTTTAACACGCTGGCGCGCATTGGCCAGCTTGTTCTGGGCGTTGCTGCGAGTGCGCTCAACCAGCGAGAACTCTGTTTCCAGCCGATCGGCGGCTGCAGCGCGTTCCTTGTAGGTTTCATGCCGGCGCTGGGTTTCACGCTCGGTTTCCGCCCGCTGTTTGATGGCCACCTGGCGATCTGCGTCTATGCTTCGGCTGCGCTCCTGCAACGCATCTTCTGAGGCGGCAAAATCTGGAATTGACAACGCATCCAGGGCAAGCCGCCAGCCCATAACAGCGTTGCCACTGGCATCAGGATCATGGGTAGGCGTCAGGTCTTTTCTGTGCAGCAGCTGTGGATTAACAACCTTCGCCAGGCGACTGCCCCACTCCGGGTCCTGAGCACGTAGCTGAGAGAGCCAGGTACCATCTTCCGGAGTGATCTGCCTTTGCAACTCGTTAAACCGGTCTTCCAGCTCCTGAACTTTTACGTCCATGTGCTGAACCTGATCCTGAGCCGCTTTCCAGTCGCGATCAGCCTGATCTCGTTTGCGGCCGGCTTCCAGACGATTTTCGTGCGCCTGCGCGACCTGCTCGGACGCTTCCTCGGAAGCTTGCTCCGCAACGGCAATTTCCTGCTGCTCCGCGTCCGTCTGACCCGGACTTTCCTTGAGCGCCGACAAGCGCGCTTGTTCGTTCGTCAGCTCCGACCGCTCTACCGACCGGGCATCTTTGTATTCAGAAAGCGCAGTAACCTGGTTCGTTTTGATGGAATTCAGTTTCAGATCGTATGCGTGCTTCGCAGAGGTAAGCGCGTCACCAGCCTCCCGCAAGCGCTGCTGCCGCTGGGCCTGATGCTTTTCATGCTCGCGCTGGATATTCTGCTTCTCAAGCTCGTACTCGCTCTCAATGGCAGACGCCTTGCCTGTCAGACTGTCGTAATCAGCCTGTACGGTCGCCAGGCGCTGGCGATAATCGGCCAGGTTGTCAAAGCTCTGGGCCAAATCAGACAGGCCATCAGCCTCGTATTTGTCGTTCTGTTGGTGCAGAGCCGCAACTTGTGCATCAAGAGTTTCGAAATCGGCGTTGTGATCAGTAACCTGGCGAGCAAGCTGGCGATCTGTATCCTCAAACTCCGCCCGCCGGTCTGTTCGCTGTGCCTCAAGCCGCTCCTTCTGCAGGCCCAGCTCACTCGCTTTCTCCCGGGCTTCCTCCACGGTAACAAACAAATTGGCGACGGTTTTGTCCGCTTGCTCAAGTATCGCACGGCGTTCCGCATCTTTTCTGAGACATTCACGGATTTTCTCTTCCTCACTCGCAAAGGCAGAAAGGCTCTGTATGTCGGCAATCAGATCTTTGCGATCAATGGCCCGGGGCTTGGCGTGCTGATGGATGTTTTCAAACTGCGTTTCGCAGATCATCGCCTTGAAACTGCTCAGGAGCCGGTGCTTGTTCAACACCACGTGCGTAAGCCGCTCAATGTTGGTCATCTGGGTGTCGCTGTCACCCAAACCGAATTCAGCAGCCAGCGCACGCAGTGATCGGGCATCCGCAGGAAGCCGCTTCAGCAACTTCTGATTGCGCTGGATAATTGCCCGGTAGTTGGTAATCGTATCGATATTTTTGGAGACAGTTGTGCCGCGCCTCCGAAGGGCTGCGAACACGTCATCTGCGCTGGCGCCGGTTTGAAGAAGCTCCTTCACTTCTGACGAGAAGAAGGTTTCCTCGGCTGACCCGGCCACAAACCGGTAACAGGGCTTTCCCTGAGAGTGACGATACATCACAGAACAATAGAGCCCCGTATGGCGCCGGTACTCAAAGATAATAAGGCTTTGGAAGGTGGGCAGGTAATAGTCCAGAAAGGACAGCTTGCCCGACGCTTTGGTTACTATGCGCTCTGGCTCTTCGCCAAAAAAAGCCGGAACAAGCGCCAGCACAGAGGTTTTACCGGCGCCGTTCACACCACCCAGATGCGTTCGTTCACGGCAGTCGATTTTGATGGTTCGTCCCTTCACTTGCTTGAAGGAATGGTGCAGGACGATGCTTTCCAATCCGTAGCTTACAGTCTCGCCAGACAAACTGATTTCCCCTAACGGCAGGTCGTTCTTGATGCACGCAGTATACAGCGAATAGCTCACGGACAAAGCCACGGGACTCGCCATAATATTTACACCGATTGTGCATGCGCTTGAACCTTAGAAATGCGACCTTGTAGTAGGTTGCAACGCATACCCCGTATCCATAAGTCAGAACTGTCTGAGCACGCTGAGGAATGCACAATGGTATCAATCAAGTCGTTACAGGGTTCGGCTCAACTGCTTCTGGATGTTACGGGTGGCGTTACTGACATCGTCGAAAAAATGCATCGCACGATTGCGAGAGAGGTAAATCCACTGAACCGGCTACGGGATCTCACGGGAGAGCCGCCCGAGGTGAAGCGGGGCCAGACCTACCAGATCATTCAGTCCACCACCTCCATGCTGCAACAGGGGCTGCATCGGTCACTTGATGGGCTATCAGCGCAAGAAGAGCCATCACTTTCGCCGCAAAGCGTGAAAGTCGCTGCTGCACTGAACGGAATGTGCGGAGACCATCTGGAAGCCAGCAACAATCCTCTGGCGATCAGCATGCATTTCAGAAACAGTTGTGGCGAGAAAGTGCTCCCTGGCTCAGCAAGTGTCAGCGACAGGATTCCAGACGCCAGCTCTCGGATCGTGGTTTTGGTTCACGGCCTATGTCTCTCTCATGAATACTGGAAAGGACACAATGAAGGGAATCTGGGTACAGAACTACAGCGGGTCCATGGTTTCACTCCGCTGTATCTCAATTACAACACAGGCAGGCATATCTCCAGCAATGGCAAGAAACTGAGCGAGCAATTGCAGCGGCTGATTGAAACCTGGCCGGTTGAAGTTGAGGAGCTGACCCTGATTGGCCACAGCATGGGTGGGCTCGTTATCCGCAGCGCCTGCTGGTACGGCAATGAACTTGATCTGCTCTGGACCAGACGGTTGAAAAATGCACTTTACCTCGGCTCACCCCATCACGGCGCAGCACTGGCCAAGGCCGGACATTTGCTGACCTTCGTTATGAACCAGTTCCGCTACGCCAGCCCGTTCGCGCTCGGCAGGCACACCAGCGCGGGCATCAAGGATCTGCGGCATGGCAATTTGCTCGACGAGGACTGGGAGGGCATCGATCAGGATGACTTTCACCCGGACTATCGCAAACCGATACCACTGCGCGAAGGAACTCGACACTATTTCATAGCCGCGACGATCGGCAAACATATGTCTGATTTCCCAAGCACGATGCTGGGGGATCTCCTGGTTCGGCTCGACAGTGCCAAGGGGCAGCATTCTGATGATTTGAAAAAACTGTCGATCCGCCCGGAAGACTGCCGCGTGTTCGAAAAGCTGAACCATCTGGACCTGCTCGACAATAAAGTTGTGCATGACCAGATCCTGGGGTGGTTAGCCTGAGCAGAGAACTGTTTGCTTATGCCACGTCCATCAGCACAATTTCGCTGTCTTCCTGGGCACTGACCTTCAGCAGTCGTTCGTCGCTGATCGCAACGCCGTCACCGGCTGAAGCTGTCACTCCGTTTATTTCGATCTTGCCGGTTGCTGGCACCAGATAGACCTTGCGCCCTGCAGCGATGTGGTACTCGGCACTCTGACCTGCCGTCAGGGTTGCTGCTACCATGCGAGCATCTGTTCGGATCGGCAAAGCCTCACCATCGCCGGGAATACCACTGGCGAGGGTAACGAAAGATCCACCGCCCTCAGTCTTTGGAAACGGCTTGGTGCCCCAGGTCGGTGGCAGACCGGCTTCATTGGGCATAATCCAGATCTGGAAGATCTGAGTAGCTTCGTCTTCTTCGTTCATCTCGCTGTGCGCAATGCCTGTTCCGGCACTCATCACCTGAACATCGCCGGCCTCAGTGCGGCCCTTGTTGCCAAGACTGTCCTGGTGCGTAATGGCACCTTTGCGAACATAGGTGATAATTTCCATGTCGCGATGCGGATGGCGTGGAAAACCCGAACGCGGGGCAATGGTATCGTCATTCCAGACTCTGAGATTTCCCCAGTGCATGCGATTAGGGTCGTAATATTCAGCAAACGAAAAATGGTGGCGGGTATCCAGCCAGCCATGGTGAGCGCCGCCGAGTTGACTGTGGGGGCGAAGTTCAATCATTGCAGGATCTCCCGTTTAATGTGGCTCGTGGCTGTAAGAACATTCTGTTTTTGCCGTATCAGGACGATCTTTTCAGAACGACCCTCATTTACTTTGCGCTCCACCTGTTCAGCCAAAACGGTGGGCTGAAAGCTGTGTTTTTAACACCTGTTCCGAATAGACCTTCTGGCCAACGTCCTGGCCGGCAGCGCCGGCTACCACCATAAGCGGCATCAGGTGTTCCTCACCGCCCGGCGGATGGCATTGACGGGCACAGGGTGCGTTAGCCCAGTCTAGCAATGCTGCCTGGCGTTGGCTGGGATCGGCCTCAACGGCCTGAGTGAGCCAGTCATCGAAAGCCTCCGAGAGTGGTGTGAAGCTTGCATCACCATAGCCATGCATATTGTGGAAGCTCATGCCACTGCCAATGATCAGTACACCCTCGTTACGCAGTGCCTGCAAAGCCTCTCCGGCGGCCAGATGCGTCGCTGGATCGAGGCTGTTTCGCAGAGCCAGTTGCACCACGGGAATATCGGCATCGGGGAACATCAGCTTCAGCGGTATAAACATGCCGTGATCGAAACCGCGCTGGCTATCCTGACAACTGGTCAGCCCTGCAGCCGTCAACAGACCCGATACACGCTCAGCCAGTTCCGGTGCTCCGGGGGCCGGATATGTAAGTTCATAGGTATGCCCGGGAAACCCGTAGTAATCATAAATCAGCTCGGGTTTTGCGCCCACCGTTACACTGAATTCCGGTGCCAACCAGTGCGCAGAGATCAGCAGGATGGCACGCGGACGGGACGGCAAAGTCGCTACTATCCCCTTCAGGAAGGCGGCCATGCCGCCCCAGGCATCGGGCGGATTCCAGTCCATAAAAAAACAGGGGCCGGCGCCGTGGGGAATAAATAATACCGGCTGAGCGGTGTGCTCACTGAGCGTTCCGGTGGAGCGCGTCATCAACTGAATCCTCCATCTACCACGTAACTTTCAGCCCTTCTGATTAGCCACCCATTGGGTATAGCCTGTCATGTACTTCTGTAGAAAGTTGCGGGTGCCTTCATCAACCAAACGACCATTCTCATCAAAAGCGGTATGCGCAGAGGCCAAGGCAAAATCCGGCGCCAGGTACACCGGCGTCAGGGTTGCCAGCAGAACGTCACGCAGATGAACCTGAGCGCGGGCGCCACCGATAGTACTCATCGAGCTACTCATCACGCCGGTAGGCTTGCCGCATATAACCGACTTAAATGCCGGTCGCGAGGCCCAGTCAATGGCATTTTTCAGTACACCGGGGACGCTGTAATTGTATTCCGGGGTAGCGATCAACAGACCATCGGCACTGGCGATAGCTTCCAGCAAAGCCTGCACCGGTGCTGGCTTGGTGTCACCATCCAGATCGCCGTTGTAGAGTGGCACATCAGCAAGATCGAACACTTCGATTGATGTGTCTTGATCGACAAACTCTGCAACCGTTTTCAGTAGCTGGGTATTGAAGGAACCTTTACGCAAACTGCCGCTAATGGCCAATATCTTCATTGCTCTTTCTCCTTTGGATCAATCTGATCCTTTAAATGTGTTGTTTGGTACTTTTTGCACCACTCAATCATGGTAAACAATTTCTGGTGAAAGGCCTCATGCTGACTACTGTGTGTGAAGACGCTGGCAGATTGCCATGCGGGCATTGATAATGGGTTAGATTTTTGAGAGTGGCAGGCGCTTCAGCAACACCCTGTCCAGTGAAAACCGTCCAGCGCCCTGAATGGCGAGAGCCAAGGTCACCACGAACAGGGTCAAGGCAAACTCGTAGCCATTGTTAGCCATGAAGAGTCCGTTACCAATGTGCACAGCGAAAATTGCAACCAGCATGGCAAATGCCGTAACCAGTGCAGCCGGACGCGTCAACAGACCCAGCACCAATGCCAGTCCACCGAAGAACTCCGCAACGCCCGCCATCAAAGCCATCAGATAGCCCGGCTCCAGGCCAAGGCTGGCCATCCACTGCCCGGTTCCTTCCAGACCATAGCCACCGAACCAGCCGAAGAGTTTCTGCGCGCCATGTGCCGCCAAAATCAGACCAACCGGTACCCGAAGAATCAGCGACGCGTAACCGCCGTTGGAATTGAACAGTGCTTGTGCAAGTTTGGAGTTCATAATAATTCCTCGAATAGTGACCTGTTGGTTTCCTCCTGAAGCTGTGCTCCAGATGATGAACCTACTTTACTATCGCCTATCCAGAAGAATAAGATGGCAACCATTGGTTCACTATCAACAATTTGTTGATAATTGAAAAGTTTACAAAGCCAGGATGAACCTATGGATCGTATCGAGGCCATGCGCGCCTTCGTTACAGTGGTGAATGAAGGCGCCTTCACCCGCGCTGCCGACAAGCTCGACATGTCCCCACAGCTGGTCAGCAAGTACGTTTCCCAGCTTGAGCAACACTTGGGTGTACGCCTGCTCAATCGCACTACCCGGCAGATTCACCTGACTGAGGCGGGCACCAGCTATCATCAGCGAGCGCAACAGGTGCTGCACGACATTGATGACATGGAGAGCCAGATTGGAGACCTGCAAACCGAAGCCAGGGGCGTGCTACGAATCAGTGCGCCTGTATCCTTCGCTATCCGCCATATGGCGCCATTGCTGAGCGAGTTTCAGAAGGCTCACCCGGGCGTAGGCATCGATTTGCAGCTGAACGATCGGAAGGTAGACGTGGTTGAGGAGGGGTTCGACGTCGTCCTGCGGATCGGCCACTTGAAAAGCTCTTCACTGATCGCCAAACGGATTGCACCGATTCGGATAGTGGTGTGCGCCTCACCTGCATACCTCAAACAAAACGGCACTCCGCAACACCTCGAAGATCTTCAGGGCCACCGTTACCTGCGTTACAGCTACATCGAGCTGGACGCCAGTCAACCCCTACATCGGTGGCTGCAAAACAACGGCCAGAACGACAGTAACGGTATGACCAGCAACAACGGGGATGTGCTGGTCGAAGCCGCTATTGCCGGAGCAGGGATCGCCTTGCAGCCTACGTTTATCTCAGGCCCGGCAATCAAGGAAGGAAAGCTGCAGGTTATTCTGCAGGAGTACGAACCCGAAACCATGGGGCTCTACGCGGTGTATGCACACCGACAGCTGTTGGCGAGCAAGGTCCGGAGTTTCGTTGATTTTATCGATGGTTACTTTGGCAATCCGCCCTACTGGGATTGAGTTCAGCCTTCTTTTGTTGGTCGATTTCTGCGGCCGGTAATCCACGCTTCCTCGCTTACAGTACGACTCCTACTGGCAAGGGCATTGTGCTAATTCTCGGAAAGTAAACTTGTCAGCAATGCCCGCAGGCGATTGGGCTTTACCGGTTTGTTCAAGATAGGCAAATGATGCACTCGCATCTGCTTGCGCAGTTCATAGCTGCAGTCTGCTGTAACCAGCGCCGCAGGCAATCGCTTACCCAATAACGTGCGTACAGCCTCAATCGCCTGCCAGCCTGTTTTTTCATCATCAAGATGATAGTCGGCCAGCATCGCAGCCGGCAGGTCTTCTGCCTGCTGAAGGTACTCCAGAGCTTGGTGTTCGTCAGGGCAGGTAATCACTAAACAGCCCCACCGCTCCAACAATAGCTTCATACTCTCAAGCACGGCTGGCTCGTTATCAATCACCAATACCCGCGTGCCAGCAAAGCCAGTCAGGGCCGCAGCTAAAGGCTGCTCGATTTTGCTGGCAACCGTGTGCCTCTCAATCGGTAGCTGTAGCGAAAATCGTGAGCCTCGCCCGGGCCGTGACACAACGTCCATCTGGTAGCCCAACACCGACACCATACGGTCAACAATGGCCAAACCAAGCCCGGCACCTTGGCGTCCTCCCGTTCCCTGCGGCAAGAGCTGGTGAAATTCCGTGAAAATATCCTGTAATTTGCTTTCTTCAATGCCTACACCGGTATCCCACACTTCAATACGCAGGCTATCGTGGCGGGCCCGCAAAGCCAACAGTACACGTCCACTGCGAGTATAGCGGAAGGCATTACTCAGCAAATTGCGTAGAATCCGCGTGAGCATGCGCTGATCTGTTTTCGCCAGCGCCGGAATTGTGCGCACTCTTAGTCCGATGCCAGCATTCGCCGCTACAGATTCGAACTCCTGACCCAGCCCCTTGGCCAAAGCAGCGATGTCGGTCAAGGCCAAGTCCGGCACCATTGCCTTCTGATCCAGTTTTGATATATCCAACAGATCTGCAAGTAAATCCTCTGCCCCCTCCAGAGCGCGGTGCACCTGATGTACCATCCTCGCCTCTTCTGCCGGCAGGGCGCTATCCTGGAGTGCCGAAATAGTCAGACGCGCCGCGTTCAGAGGCTGCAGCAAGTCATGGCTGGCCGCTGCCAGGTATTTGTCTTTGCTACGATTCGCATCCGCCGCAGCCTCTGCAGCAATTACCAACTCACGCTCAGCCTTTTCACGTTCGGCTATCTGGAAATGCAATCCTACATTGGCATCCTGCAGCGCTTGGGTGCGGTCTTTTACCCGGCATTCAAGATCGGCGTTAATCTGCACCAGTTCTTTTCGCGCCTGAACCCGCTCGGATATATCGGCCACAAATGCCTCAACCACCTCCGGGCCTAAATCGGGCCTTCTTAACAGGGTGATCGCCACGTCAACGGCTGTATTGTCGGCACGAGACAGGCGAATCTCGCGCGCACTTATACTGCCACTATCAAGTAATTCCTGACGCAGCGTATCGAACTCACTGGCACTGCAAAAAAGCTGCTCACGCAAACGAATAACACGGGCTTGCAGATCCTGAGGACTTGAGTAACCGCAAATCTTGGCCATGGCCGGGTTGCAGGCTAAAAAACCGCCCCGTAGATCACCCTGAAAAATGCCGTGTAGCGCCATTTCGAAAAGCCACTTGTAGCGGTTTCGCTCCTGCTCCAACTCCTCTATTTGCTTTTGCAGTGCCGGATAGTAGTTCTTGCGGGCAGACTGACTGCCAAGCCCCAGCAGGTCACTAATGCCATAATCACCCGTTCGCTCAGAGGGCTTCTTCATAAACAACCTGAACGTCTCTGAGTGACGACTTACGGGGATTTGTCAAAATACACGGATCCTGTAAGGCAAATCCCGAAAGGGACGGGATATCAGACACGCTGACACCCAACTCAGAGAGCTTCGCTTCCAGGCCGACGGTGCGCTTGAGCAGGATGATACGGTTCATCAGTCGTTTCTGAATTTCCGGCCGGCCCATACCGCGGGTATCGATATCCATAGCCTCCGCAACTCGGCGAAAACGCTCCTCCGCAGAACGGAAGTTATAAGCCACCACGTGCTCTAACAACATGGCGTTGCACAAACCATGGGGCAAATCCAGAAAACCTCCCAGGCTATGTGACATCGCATGCACAGCCCCGAGGATTGCGTTGGAGAATGCCAGGCCGGCCTGCATGGAAGCCAGCATGATTTGCTCGCGCAAATACGGATCTGCAGTATTCGCTACCAACGGCTCCAGATTACGGTTAATCAAACGGATGGCTTCGAGTGCATGTGAGTCTGTCAGTGGCCCACTGCCGGTAGACACGTAGGCTTCAATGGCATGAACCAGAGCGTCTACCCCGGTGCAGGCGGTCAGATAGCTACTCATGGTTTCGGTCACTTCCGGATCGATCAACGAGACGTCCGGCACAATCGCTTTACTTATGATGGAAAACTTGAAGCGACGTATGGGATCAGAAATGATCGCAAACTGTGACACGTCGGCTGAGGTACCGGCGGTTGTTGGAATCAGGATCATCGGTGGCGGTGGGTGGTCGATGGTATCCACTCCCTCAAAATCCAGAATGTGCCGACCATCACTGACAACAATGCCAATGCCTTTGGCGCAGTCCATGGGGCTGCCGCCTCCTATGGCAACAATCACGTCACACTCTGAGGATTTGTAGAGCTCTGCGCCAGCCATGACCTCATCAACCCGGGGATTCGCAGAAACCCCGGTATAGACGGTAGTGCGTATGCCTACATCGGCCAGTAAGGTAACGATTTCGCCCACCCAGCCAACTGCCGAAACACCTGGGTCTGACACCAAAAACACGTGCTTCCCACCGAAATTGCTGGCGAAGTTGGCAACTGACTTGCGCGACCCAGCTCCAAATACGATCTCTGGCGAGACAAATTTTCTTAATGCAGATATGTCATGACCCATGAAAACGAACTCAACGTTATATTTGTTTTTATCGTAATAGTTGAGAGTTTAACTCAAGCTTTGTGTTCATTCACTGGCCTTTCGGCTATGCCTTTGATAAAAGCGATAGAGTCGCTCAAGCATGGCGGCCTGATTCGCCTGCTGTAAAAAGCCATGGCCCTCGTCCTGAAACCAATGCAGCTCCGGGGCTTGTCCGGCTTTGTGCATTGCTGACACCATGGCGCGGGTTTGCTCCGGCACAACCACTTTGTCCTGCCCTCCCTGAAAAAAGATCACTGGCGCGACCATTTTTGCCGCGCGCAGCCTGGGCGTGCGCATTTGCCAGCGTTGTGGATGTTCCTCGGGGTCGCCTAAAAGCCAATCCAGGTAGCCGGATTCAAAGCGGTGTGTCATACGTCGCAACCGGGCCGGATCAGTGACACCAAACAAGCTGGCACCGGCGCTGTAGCGCTGATCCGTGCTCAATGCCATCAGAGCCGTGTAGCCACCAGAACTACGACCCTGGATAAATACCCGCTCGGGGTCTGCCCGACCGGCGCCAACCAGGCAATCCACTGCGCGCGCCATGTCCTCTACATCCAAATCACCCCACCGGTCTGCCAGGGCTAAGCGGAAGGCACGGCCGAATCCACTGCTGCCGCGGTAGTTCACCTCGGCTACGGCAAAGCCCCGCTGGCACCAGAATTGTATCTGAGGGTTGAACACCGGGTAGGCTGCAGAGGTAGGCCCACCATGGGCTATGAGAATCAATTTTGGCGGTTGATTACCCGCCGTCAGTGGCGCATATAGAAAACCCTGGGGAGGCGCCAGCTCCGCACTGGCAGCGGGCACTCTAAATGCGAGGGGGCGCGCGAGAGTGTGCCCGGGCAGTGCAGGCTCCCCACCCGCAATAACACAGGCCTGGGCGCTGGGTGGATCAATCCGAAGAACCGCATCGAGGCGATGTGGCGACTTTGCAATCGCGTAAAGCATGCCGTTAACAGTGCACAAGCTGCGAAAATCGCTAAACTCAGACGAAATGCGCACCGGCTCTGGGTAGCCTGGGCAAGTGAGCCATAACTCACCGTATCCGTCGTGATAACGGATCCGGGCCCAACAATCGCCAGGTAATGGACAGTGGTGACTTTCACCGAGATGCCAGGGCGCATTGGCATGATCTCGTTCGGGCGTAGCCGCAGCTTTTAACCAACCACTTTCTGCGCTCTGATAATCCACCTGCCAGGGTTGCCACCAACCTTCATGGTCAGACAAAACCCACAATGCCTGACCGGAAAAAACTGGCTGTTGAATAGAACCTTCATTGGGCGACGGATGACTCTGAACATGCTCTAACGTGCCGCTTTCAGTAACACTTGCTGTCCACAGGCGAGTACGTAACCAAGGCATATCAGGCAATTGCCAGGTCACCCAGGCAATCTTTTTACCATCAGCTGTGAGTGCCGGCGCACCGTAAAAGTCTTCACCTTCATGCAGCACCGTCAACTCACCCGTGCGCACCAGCGCCACCAGTTGCTGTCGACCCTCTGCAACTCCCTCACCCGTTTCACGCACCGCCAGCACACGCTGTCGCAACGGGTCTGACACCAGCCCGCCATACGCCGCCGCATCGGTGGTCAGCACCTGGCTGCTGCTTTCTTCGCTGGTAATAAAGCAGATGTGCTGATCGTCAGTGACTACGTACACGCCCTCCGGAGCCGCCGCCAATGCACCGCCACCATACCCATTCACCCGGCTGCGAATGTTCAGGTAGGGCGTGGCCAATGGGGTCGAAGCCAAGTCACGTATCCGCCAAACCTGATTCGCGCCAGTGTCAGGGTCACTTTGCAGCCAGAATACACCGGTTTGCGAAGCGACCAAGCCACTGCGTTGGATATAACCAGCGCACGCCTCAGCCGCACTCAATAACCCGACGGGCGACTCAGCTGCGAAAGAACAAACGGGAGTTGCCGGCGTTGCGATAGGTCAGCTCCTCTATACCTGCGGTAGCATGGTCAGCGGCCTGGCGCGCGGCCAGAATGCGATCGTGATGAGGCGATTTACTGCACACCGGGTCGGCGTTATCGGCATTACCGGTAAGCAAAAATGCCTGGCAACGACAGCCACCAAAATCCTTTTCCTTCTCATCACAGGACCGACACGGCTCTGGCATCCAGCTGTCGCCACGATAATGATTAAAACCTGAGCTTTCGTACCAGATGTGCTTCAAGTCTTTATCGCGCACATTGGGGAAGTCGATCGGCAGCAGGCGAGCGCTGTGGCAGGGTAAGGCGGTGCCGTCTGGAGCCACCGTCAAAAAAAGACTGCCCCAGCCATTCATGCACGGTTTTGGGCGTTCTTCATAGTAATCGGGAGTAACAAAAATCAGCTGCATGGCCGAGCCTTCATCCAAAAGGCGGGCTCGATTCTGATTCACTTCATGCTCGGCTTTTTCCAGCTGTGCCCGCGACGGCATCAGCCCTTCACGATTCTTGAAAGCCCAGCCGTAGTACTGACACGTGGCCAGCTCGACGTAATCTGCGCCCAGGCGATCACACAACGCAACTATGTCATTCATCTGATGGATATTATGACGGTGAATCACAAAGTTGAGAACCATGGGGTACCCTGCCTCTTTCACCGCACGGGCCATGGCCAGCTTTTGCTCAAATGCCTTGCGAGAGCCTGCAACGGCGTTATTCAATTCCGGATCGGACGCCTGAAAGCTAACCTGAATATGATCCAACCCGGCCTCGGCAAATGACTCGACTTTGGCCTGGGTCAGCCCTAAGCCAGACGTAATAAGGTTGCTGTAATATCCCAGATGACGTGCCTCGGCGATCAACTCGCCCAGATCCTGGCGCACCAGCGGCTCGCCCCCGGAAAACCCCAGTTGTGCCGCGCCCATTTCACGGCCTTGGCGCAGAACCCTGACCCACTCCTCAGTGCTGAGCTCAGTCTCGGACTGGGCAAAATCCAGGGGATTTGAGCAGTAAGGACATTGCAGAGGGCAACGATAGGTCAGCTCGGCGAGCAGCCACAACGGGGGGCCGATGCCGGTTGGCTTCTGTCCTGTCAAACTGGAGGTCAGAGAAGTCATGAGAGTTCAATCCAGTGTTGCTGCCTGGCGTGGTCCAGAAATTCGATCACGTCGGCCTCCAGAGCACCGGTTTGAGGAAACGCTGCCTCTAGCTCAGCCACAATATCCTGCACGCAACGCTGGCCATCGATCTCACCCAGTATCGCACCGGCGCTCTCGTTAAGCTTCACCATACCCTCAGGGTACAGCAACACATGACCGCTCTGTGCGGGCTCCCACTGGAACCGGAACCCACGACGAAAACGAGGAATGTCTGTGGTTTTGATCGCGTTTTCTGCAAGATTTGCCATTACAGCCCCCGGTGCCAGATTTGCTGATCTGTCACCGTGTGAAACGGTGGTGTGTTATGGCTGTAAGCCATCGTGAGTGCGTCCAGAAGGCTCCACAAAATATCCAGCTTGAACTGCAGGATATCCAGGGCTCTGGCCTGCTCGGGGGCGGTGGTGAAATGCTCAAGCGTAATCGCCAGGCCGTGCTCCACATCGCGACGGGCTTCCGAGAGGCGCTTGCGGAAATAGTGGTAACCAGAATCGTCTATCCACGGATAATGCTGCGGCCAGCTGTCCAGACGGGACTGGTGAATTTCCGGTGCAAACAGTTCCGTTAGAGACGAACACGCTGCCTCCTGCCAACTGGCACGGCGCGCAAAGTTCAGGTAGGCATCTACCGCAAAACGCACACCTGGCAGCACATGACGCTGGTCAATCACCTCTTTTCGGGTAAGCCCTACAGCCTCTGCCAAGCACAACCAGGCTTCGATGCCGCCTGCATCTGAGTTGTGACCATCGTGATCAAGAATGCGTTGCAACCACTGTTGGCGAACCTCGGCATCAGGGCAATTAGCCATAATGGCGGCGTCTTTACGCGGAATCATGATCTGGTAATAATACCGGTTGGCTACCCAGCCCCGGACTTGTTCAGGGCTGCATTGTCCGCCATACATGGCCCGGTGATACGGGTGGTGAATATGGTAATACTGCCCCTTGCTGCGCAGCACTCGCTCAAACTCTGTCGCGTTCATGGCAGTATTGACGATGGCGCTCATAGCTTCTCCGACAGATCAATATGCATTCCGTCCCAAGCCACATCGATGCCGTGCTGAATCAATTGCGCTCGCTCATCAGAGTCTTCATTCAGAATCGGATTCGTGTTGTTGATGTGGATCAGAATCTTATATTTGGCGGGCACAGAATCCAGTACCTCAATCATCCCACCCGGGCCACTCTGGGCCAGATGGCCCATGGCCTGACCGGTTTTGGTGCCTACTTTCTGGCGGATCATTTCGTCGTCGTGCCACACCGTGCCATCCACCATCAAAACGTCGGCTTTGCGCATCCACTGCAGAATGTTCGCATCGGGCTTACCTAGCCCGGGAGCGTATAGCACAGTGTTACCCGTACGTGTGTCCTCGATAAAAATGCCAATATTATCGCCAGGGTGCGGCTGATCCCTTCGCGGCGAATACGGCGGCGCATTACTCAACAGGGGAATAGCCGTCAGTTTCAGATTCGGGGCGCAAGGAACAACAAAGGCTTCTGGCGCGCCCTCATCAAGCGGGATTTCTTGCCAGCGCAACCCACCGTTCCAGTGCGCCAGCATCGGGAACAGCGGAAAGCCGGAACTGAGGTCTTCGTGTACCTGCGCCGTACACCATAGATCAAGTGGTAGCCCTTCTCGCAGCGTTAACAGGCCCGTCGTATGATCCACTTGGCTGTCCATCAGCACCACAGCCTCAATACCGGTATCACGCAGGGCGCGCGCTGGCTGCATAGCTGGAAACGATGCCAACTGAGCACGAATATCGGGGGAGGCGTTGAACAGAATCCAACGCTCACCGTCTTCACTGATGGCAATGGACGACTGTGTACGTGCACGAGCGTTAATAGTGCCCTTTCGCAAGCCATCGCAATTGGCGCAATTGCAGTTCCATTGAGGAAAACCGCCACCTGCCGCCGAACCAAGAACCTGAAGATACATAAGCAGAAGCTCCGAAAGTAAAGCGGCCGGTGCCCAGGCACCGGCCGCTTCAGTCTTCAGCGATTAGCGAAGTACATAGTGACTTCGAAACCGATACGCAGGTCTTCATAAGCTGGCTTTGTCCACATAATGCTCACCTCTTTTGTCATGATTATTTGGGCATCAGGAAACGTTCGGTGATGATCACCGCATCCCCAAACTCCATCGTAAAGGCAGCCGAAAGCCACCAACATGGTACTTTCGCACTGTTTTCAGGTCGCCTTTAGTTGCAGTTTGGCAGGAGCTAAAGGGGGCAGAGCGATGCATCAGCAATCCCAAAAAGCAAAAAAGGCCCACGAAGGGCCAAAAGAGAGCGACACAAATGCAGGGGTCTCCACAAAAACTCCCCGACAGACGCCGGGGAAAGAAGTCGCACATTCCCTGTGCAGTTTACCAACCAACCTGTGTGGAGGAGCTGGCCGATAGCATTACAATCAGAAAAAGCCCAGCGGGTTAATGTCGTAACTGGTCAGCATACACTTGGTTTGCTGGTAGTGATCCAGCGCCAACTTATGGGTTTCGCGACCAATTCCGGATTTCTTGTAACCACCAAAAGCGGCGTGGGCCGGGTACGCGTGGTAACAGTTCATCCACACCCGACCAGCCTGGATCTGGCGACCCATACGATAGGCAACATGGGTATCACGGGACCAAACCCCTGCACCCAGACCAAACTCGGTATCGTTAGCAATGGCGAGCGCCTCTTCCTCAGTTTTGAACGTGGTTATCCCCACAACCGGGCCGAAGATTTCCTCCTGGAACACGCGCATCTTGTTTTCGCCCTTAAACAGCGTGGGCTGGATGTAGAAACCGTTAGCAAAATCGCCTTCCAGGTTTTCTCGGCCACCGCCGGTCAACACCTGGGCACCTTCCTGCTTGCCAATTTCAAGGTACGACATGATCTTGTCGAACTGTTCCTTGCTGGCCTGAGCGCCTACTTGTACGTCGGTGTCCAGTGGGTTACCACGTTTGATTGCCTTGGTGCGGGCGACCACTTTTTCTATAAATTCGTCATACATGTCTTCCTGCACAATGGCTCGGGAAGGACAGGTACACACTTCACCCTGATTGAAGAAAGCCAGAACCAGACCTTCCACACACTTGTCTATGAATTCAGGCTCGGCCTTCATTACGTCAGAGAAGTATATGTTCGGTGACTTGCCTCCCAGCTCCACGGTTGAGGGAATGATGTTTTCAGCCGCGCATTTAAGGATGTGCGACCCAACCGGTGTCGAGCCGGTGAAGGCGATTTTGGCAATGCGCTTGCTGGTTGCCAGCGCCTGGCCGGCTTCAATGCCATAGCCGTTAACCACGTTGAGTACACCTGGCGGCAGCAGGTCGCCGATAACCTCCATCAACACCAGTATGCTCGCAGGTGTCTGCTCGGCCGGCTTCAGCACGGTACAGTTACCCGCCGCCAGACACGGGCCCAGCTTCCAGGCGGCCATTAGTATTGGGAAGTTCCAGGGGATAATCTGCCCTACCACGCCTAACGGCTCGTGGAAATGGTACGCCACGGTGTTGTTATCAATTTCGCCCATATGGCCTTCCTGGGCACGAATGCAACCAGCAAAGTAACGAAAGTGATCAGCAGCCAATGGAATGTCGGCGTTCAGGGTTTCACGGACGGCTTTACCATTATCCCAGGTTTCCGCAACCGCCAATTTTTCGACATTGGCTTCAATGCGATCAGCAATTTTCAGAAGGATATTGGAGCGCTCCTGAGCCGAGGTACGCCCCCACGCGGGGGCGGCCTTGTGCGCCGCGTCGAGTGCCAGATCGATATCTTCTGCAGACGACCGCGGGATCTCACAGATCACATCACCCGTTACAGGGGTAATGTTATCAAAATACTGCCCTTTTACCGGGGCAACCCACTCACCGCCAATGTAATTTCCATAACGGGATTTAAAAGAAACGACGGAACCTTCTGTTCCTGGTTGTGCGTAGATCATGGCTTCAACCTCATGTTTTATTTATTACTCGCCAACGGGGGGCTATCGCATTTACCCACCCAATGTAGACACAAACTCTTACTCATTGAATGCTGCGATGGGGGCGAAAAACTCCTCCCTTGGTAGTAGTCGCCAGCCGACCGATATTGGCCGTGGCCTGCTGGCGCCCAATTTCATCGCACCCTGGGATTACTGGCTTGCAACTCGGTCCTTTGGTAGCTTGAAGGTCCATACCGTGCCACCCTGGTTAAAGTGCTTGACCACTTTGGCCACTTCACCCCCCCAAAGCGGTACCGCCCCACCCCAGCCAGACGCCACTGAGACAAACTGCTCGCCGTCCATCTGCCACGTAACCGGAGTGCCAACCACACCGGAGCCGGTATTGAACTTGTACAACTCTTCACCGGTCTTGGCATCAAAGGCTTTCAGGTAGCCCTCTGGTGTGCCGGTGAAAACCAGATCACCCGCTGTCGTCATTACGCCGCCCCACAAAGGCGCCGGGTTTTCATGGCGCCACACTTCCTCACCGGTTTTCGGATCCATGGCGCGCAAAACGCCAATGTAATCGTCGTTGGCAGGCTTTATCGTGAAACCGGCACCCAGGAATGCTCCGCCTCTTTTATAAGAAACCGGCTCATTCCAGATATCCATAGACCACTCGTTAGAGGGCACATAGAACAGGCCAGTTTTCTGGCTGTAAGCCATGGGCATCCAGTTTTTGCCACCGAGAAATGCCGGTTGAGCTACAACGGCTTCGCCTTTGCTTCCATCCATGTCCGCAGGATCACCCGGGCGCCCATTTTCGGCATAAATAGGCCGACCAGTCTTGGGGTCAAGCCCCGTGGCCCAAGTGATTTTGTCTACAAACGGGAAGCCACGAATGAAGTCACCGTTTTCACGGTTCAAAACATAGAAAAAGCCATTTCGATCTGCGGTGGCCGCAGCCATCACGGTTTTTCCATTTTCCTCGTAGTTAAACGAAATCAACTCATTTACACCATCGTAATCCCAGCCGTCGTGGGGTGTGGTCTGAAAGTGCCATTTGATGCTGCCATCGTCCGGATCAATGGCCAGTCTTGAGGAGGAGAAGAGGTTGTCGCCCGGGCGCAGGTGCGAGTTCCACGGCGATGGGTTACTGGTGCCAAAAAACAGCGTATCGGTATCCTGATCGTAAGTGCCGCCCAGCCAGGGTGCTGCGCCGCCGGTCTTCCACATATCGCCGGGCCAGGTGCGCCCGGCTTCGCCGCCAGAAATGCCATTTTCAACTTTTTCGCCATCCTCATACACATACCCCATATGGCCTTCGACTGTGGGGCGCGTCCAGGCCAAGTCACCGGTTTCAGCATCGTAAGCTTCCACTTTGCCAACAACGCCGAACTCACCGCCGGCTACCCCGGTAATTATTTTGCCTTTTATAATAATTGGAGCGGCAGTGATGGCGTATCCTGCCTGATAGTCCGCCACCTTCTTAATCCACTCAGGCTTGCCTGTATCCTTGTTCAGTGCCACAAGCCTGGCATCCAGAGTGCCGAAGTATACTTTGTTGCCGTAAAGGGCTACGCCGCGGTTAACCACATCACAGCAAGGCATGATGCCGTCGGGCAGGCGGGCATCGTACTGCCAAAGCTCTTCGCCGGTTCTTGCGTCAATGGCGTAAACGCGGGAGTAGGAGGCGGTCACGTACATCACACCGTCCTTTATCAGGGGCTGGGATTCCTGGCCGCGCATCTTTTCGCTGCCGAAGGAAAATGCCCAGGCGGGCTGCAAATACTGGATATTATCTGTGTTCAGATTTGCAAGCGTGCTGAACCGCTGCCCTTGAGTACCCATACCATAGGTGACAACGTCTTCTGGCGTGTTGGCATCGTTGAGGATGTCTTCGTCGGTTACGGCCTGGGCGCCGCAAGACACTGCCAACGCAAGGGTGCTGACTGCAATGCGAATGCCGAATCTGTTCAATCTCATGGTTGCGCTCTCCGAGTCTCTTGTTGTCGGTTTTCGGTGAACCGGGAAGTTTTCCCGCCTCTATGCAGATTCTTCGCTTTGCCTGCCGAATCAACAATGATTCCCCAGCAGTGGTTTTCTCATCACTTGGTCGTACGACCCAAATAGAAAAGCCCACGCTGAAGGCGTGGGCTTAGTCCAATTCCAGGGTAATGCGTTAGTCACAATCGACTTCAGGGCCGACTCTCAGCTTGTGCAATCGCTTCGTCGCTCAGGAACTCCCGATAATATTGGGGGATGCTATAACTCAGGCTAAACCGAGAAAATAGTTCGCTGAGCTCGCCAGACTGCACCAGTTTGCCAACGATCTCCTCAAGGGCATAGCCCAGCTGTCGATGTGTGTGTTTGATCGCCATACCCACATCCCAAACCTGCTTGTTAATACCCGGGAAACCATTACCCGCATGCTTGAACTGACTGTTTTCGGCTTTTGACAATTGATAGTCGATTTCTGCGCGCATGCCCATGACGGCGTTCACCTCGCCATCGCGCATGGCACTGAAGGCTTCCCCAACGTTTGCGTAATGGCGCACCTGTTCACGCAAGCGACCATTTAACCCGGACGAGAGATAGAAATCCGGCAAGGTGTCAATTTCCACACCAATCGGGTGGTACTGGAACATTGCGACAGTTTCCACCGAGTCCATCTTTTTCGGGTTGTAAGCAATTTGCCAGGTTTCCTGCTGGTACGGCCCGAACAGCACCACCTGTTCGTTCATGTATTCGCCGGTGGAATCCTGCATATAGGCGTATTGTTTGTCGTAAGGCACGCGCATCATCACATCGGCAAGGCGTTGCTTCGCCAGGTAATGGCCTTTCCATACGTTGTTGCGCAGGTCGTCTCCCAGGTTTTCATCCGGCACGATCCAGTGCACTTTGAAATCCACACCCATGGCCGCGGCAATGCGCTTGCCAAGTTCCACATCAATACCCTGCGGTTCACCGTTCACAGTGTAAGAATAAGGTGGGAAATTCTGGTAAACCCCCACCTTCAAATAACCGGACTCAATAATAATGTCGTAAGTGCGCTCTGCGGGCCGGTTCAGCAGCGCGTTCCCGTCGTTCACTTCCTGGGCAAAGCCCGTTTGCAACAGCAGCATCAATGCGAAAACTCGAAACAGCGCTTTCATTGTCACTCCCCCAACGACGGCAGGCCGGCATATAGCCGACCCGAAAACAGCCCTTTTGAATTCTGAAACCAGCGCCATTTACTCAGGCTTTGGCAAGGATTCAACGTAGGTCCGAATTGCCCAAATAGCATTTTGGTCCAGGGTTTTCTTCCACGCAGGCATACCGCGATCGGTACCATTTTGAACGCGACCCATATAGTACTCGTCGTCCCATTCTGTAAGCTCGCGCAAATCTGGTGTCAACCCACCAGACATCGCCCTGATACCGTGGCAGCCGGCACAGTTGCCAGCATAGGCGCTTTCGCCAATCTCCACTGCGAGAGAGTTTGCATCACCATGTGAGCCGCCCTTACGGAACGGGTTTTCTGCCAGAAGTTCGTCTCCCAGAACAGGAAGGTTGCCGGTATCCACTGGCTGCGGGGTGACATTGCCATGCGCCAATACAAAACCCGCGGTTCCCAGCAGGGCCGCCGTTGTCAGCGCTTTGAGTGAGAAGAAGATTTTCATTGCACTTACCTTTGTTGATTCCTCGTACGCTGGCGATTGGACTTATGAGATGCCAGTTGCTGATAACCAGTCTAGAAAGCCGGGGCGACAATCCGAATGCCACTTTGGGGGCTTCGCCTTAGTTCCTTAGTCGTAGGCAATCAGGGCGAAGGCCAAAGCACGATAGCTTCAGTGCCTCACCTGAAATTTCTGCGTTATCAGCGACAAAGCACGTAGGTGGGCATTTTTCCCGGTTTTTCATGGCATTTTCCCGATTATCAAGTGAACTTTGCCGTCGCTGCGCTCACGGCTCGCAGCTAATACTCAATGCGTCAACACCAACAGCGAAGACACCACAACAACAACGTGAGGAAATGAGTATGAAGATTCACCGTCAAAAACATCCGCTGATCCACGGGATCGGTCTGGCTTTGCTCCTCGGATCTGCAACCGGGCTGGTCACTACCGAAAGCTATGCCGCGGGGGTCACCTGGAAAGACATTGCCAACGATGCCGAAACCACACACGACGTGCTGGGATACGGCATTGGTCCAAAAGCTCAGCGCTACAGCCCCATGAACACACTGAACCGTGACAACGTGGAACGCCTGGTTCCGGCCTGGTCGTTCTCGTTTGGTGACGAAAAACAGCGAGGACAGGAGTCTCAGGCACTGGTGCATGATGGGGTTATTTATGTGACCGCGTCCTACTCACGAATTTTCGCCCTGGACGCGAAAACTGGTAAACAGCTCTGGGAGTACAGTCATCGCCTGCCCGAGGGTATTCGCCCCTGTTGTGATGTGGTCAACCGCGGTGCAGCAATCTTCGGCGACAAGGTTTTTTTCGGCACGCTGGACGCCGGCATAGTGGCGCTGAATAAAGATACCGGCAAGGTGGTGTGGCGCGAGAAGTTTGGCGATCACGAGGCAGGCTACACCATGACTGGCGCTCCAACCCTGGTCAAAGATCAGAAGAGCGGCAAGGTTCTGCTGATACACGGCTCTTCTGGCGATGAATTCGGTGTGGTGGGCAAACTCTATGCACGCAATCCGGATACCGGCGAGGAGGTCTGGATGCGACCCTTTGTGGAAGGTCACTATGGCCGCTTGAATGGTGAAAAGAGCACGCCCACCGGCGACCCTCGCGCACCCAGTTGGCCAGATGACCCCACAACCGAAACCGGTAAGGTCGAAGCCTGGAGCCATGGCGGCGGCGCACCCTGGCAAAGCGCCAGCTTCGATGCCGAAACCAACACCATCATAATTGGTGCTGGCAACCCGGCCCCGTGGAATACCTGGAAGCGCACATCTCCTGGTGGCAATCCGGCGGACTATGACAACCTTTATACCTCCGGCCAGGTAGGTGTAGACCCCACCACCGGCGAAGTGAAATGGTTCTACCAGCACACACCAAACGACGCCTGGGATTTTTCCGGTAATAACGAGTTGGTGCTGTTTGAATACACCGAAGACGGCAAAACGGTCAAGGCCACGGGCCATGCCGACCGTAACGGCTATTTCTATGTTGTTGATCGTGCCAACGGCGATTTCAAGAAAGCCTTCCCGTTTGTCGACAATATTACCTGGGCATCAAGCATTGGCGATGATGGCCGACCAGTTGAAGTAGAAGGGCAGCGACCGCCACCCGTGCCAGAAGGGAAAACCCGTGGTGAATCCGTTGAAGTGTCGCCACCGTTCCTCGGTGGCAAAAACTGGAACCCCATGGCCTATAGCCCCGACACAGGTCTTTTCTATATTCCGGCCAACCATTGGAAGGAAGACTACTGGACTGAAGAAATCACCTATAAAAAAGGCGCAGCCTACTTGGGCCAAGGTTTTCGTATCAAGCGTATGTACGATGACCACGTCGGTATCTTGCGAGCCATGGACCCGGTGACTGGCGAGATTGAATGGGAGCATAAAGAGAATATGCCCTTGTGGGGCGGCGTACTTACTACAAAGGGTGGGCTGGTTTTTACAGGAACTGGCGACGGGTATCTGAAAGCCTTTAACTCGGAAACCGGCGACGTCCTTTGGCAGTTCCAGACTGGCTCCGGCATCATTTCATCCCCTGTTACCTGGGAAATGGACGGTGAGCAGTACGTTGGGGTTGCCTCCGGTTACGGCGGTGCGGTGCCTCTGTGGGGCGGCGATATGGCCGAGCTGACCAAGCCAATTTCTCAGGGCGGCTCGTTCTGGGTATTCAAGCTACCTTCCTGGGCACAAGCATCTAACTGACCGCCCCTTTTCCATGGGCCCGGTGGTGCACACTGGGCCCTTTTCCAGCCACTCTACCTGTGGAGTCTGTTTTATGAAGCTGCTCATCGGTGCTTCTATTCTACTTTTTATAACGCCGGTTATGGCCGCTGATTACATGGCCGAGGAAGATCAACCACCGATTATCAATGGCTGTGTGCTGAAGCAGAAAACCCAATGTCCCGGGGCGGATCTTCAGGGCGCCGATCTTTCCAACATGGATCTGCGCGGTGCCAACTTCAAAGGCGCTAACTTGAGGGAGGCCAATCTCAATCACGCCAGTCTGCGTGGTGCAAACCTTGACGGCGCCAATCTTGATGGCATCCGCGGTTATCGGCTGCAGATTTACCGGGGGAGTATGCGCGGTGCCAAAGTGCGCAACGCCGAACTTCAAGGCATGCAAGGCGAATATCTGTTCGCTCAAGGAGCGGATTTTAGCGGCTCTGACCTCACCGGCGCCAACTTTGCCTTTTCACGATTCGCGGGGGCGACGCTGCAAGGGAGCAATCTGTCGTTTAGCAGCTTTGAGATCGCGTGGTTACCAAAAGCAAACCTGCAAGGCGCAAACCTGCAGGGGGCAAACCTTCAGGAAGCCAAGTTGGGGCTGGCCAATCTGGCGCAAGCTGATCTTACGAACACCCGTATTCACTACGCGACCTTTGAGGGCACTTATATGGAGAATTGCACCGGCTGTCCGTTCGACTGGTGAAGACATCCACACAGGGTCAGGGCCTTTGGCCCATGCCCCTTCCACCATAGCGAACCAGGCCGGCATCCACGGCAAGGTGAATCAGTTCCACTGACGAATCGACCTGCAACTTGCTTTTTAGCAGCGCCAAATGATTCGACACCGTTTTATTACTGATACAGAGCCTTTCGGCGATCCTGGCGATACATTCACCCCGGGCGTACATCAGCAGCACCTCCATTTCACGCTGAGTCATGTCTTTCAAACGCTGGTCTACAGGTCGCTCGCTGTTCATCGCGAGACGAGTCGCTATAGGATGCTCGATGTACGGCTGACCGGCAGCCACCCGCCTGACGGCTTCAGCAAGCTCCTCGGGCGCGCAGCTTTTCGACACAAATCCCAAACCGCCTACGTCCAGCGCCTGACGTACCACAGGCAGTTCATCGTGCATGGTAAAAAACAGAATAGCTGCACCTTGCCAGCGTTGACGGATGCGCCGGCCTACCTCTAACCCGGAGATGTCCGGCAGCCCCATGTCCAGCAACAACACATCCGGCTGGATCTGTGCATAGCAGCCAAGGGCCTCCTGGCCATTTTCAACCTCAGTGATCGCAAGACCAGGAATCATCGCGCGCAGAAGGCTGGCGATACCCTGCCGAACCACTTGGTGATCGTCAACAATCATCAATTTCATCGTATGCCTCCACTGGCACGGGCCAGACCCAACGGCACCGTCAGTCTTATTCGAGTGCCTTCACCGACCTTACTTAAAAATTGAGCTCGACCACCCAGACATCGCGCGCGTTCGCGCATTGAGCGCAGTCCAAGCCCGATTTTTTCGGGGAAGTTGTCAGAGCCCGCTCCGTTATCATGCAGTTCAACGTGTAGCTCGGTGGCATGCTGTTGTACCGCCAGCCTGGCGCAAGTGGCATTGGCATGCCGCGACACATTGTTCAACGCTTCCTGCAAGAAACGGTACAGATGCGTTTGTTGAGTACCACTTAACTCCGCCAACTGCTCGTCCATGGTTAATTGGCAATCCAGTCCGCTCAGGTGTTGCCACTGCTCCACCAAATGGCGAATGGCGCCTGCCAGCCCAAACTGCTCCATCGCCAACGGATGCAAATCCTGCAGTAAGTGCCGAAAATGTTGTTGAACGGTTTCGCAGTGCCCTGCCAGATCCCTGGCCTGCTGCCTCTGGCGCTCATTCAAGTCAGGGTCGTAAACCCAACTTCTGGCCTGGGCGCGAATGCCGGTTAAGTACTGGCCCAGGTCATCGTGCAACACCCGAGCGATGTGCTCGCGTTCCTTGTCTTGTAACTGCAACAGCTCTTCCAAAAGGCAGCTCACGGTTTTTTGCTCGCTCTCAAGCGCCGCCACCATATTGTTAAAGCGCAGCGCCAACGCGTCCAGTTCTACAACACTTTGCCGCGACAAGCGCGAGCCCAATTTGCCATTGGCCACAGCAGCCATGGCGCCGGCCAAGTTGGCAAGTGGGCGTATCCCCCGCCTCACCATCCAGAACAGTGCGATAAAACACAGCGCCATGCCCACGGCATATGATGCTGATATCAGCAAAAATCCTTCCCAGATCTCCTCAGCTTCGTCAACCGGGTCAATGCGCCAGCCGTTAACCACCGTGAAACCACGGTTACCAACTACCATCGATTCAAACCACCCGGGTACCTCCTGGCGGGATGATAGCCCGGTTACCTCAGCAGGGCGCATGTGGCGCAGGGTTTCGGCGACGCCGGGCGGTAAGGTTTCCGGCGCCCCTGACGCGCGCGCCAGACTGGTTACTGCAGTCAGCTCGCGCTGAATGTCATAACGCGCTTGGTGCACATAAAACACCGCACCCAATACATAAATCGCTGTGAAAAGCGCCAGCATCAGCAGAAAAATTTTGCGAAAGGCCGTCATTAGTTGATCCGTTCAAGCACATTGAAAACCCTACCAACCATGCTAAACAGGCTGCTTCAGACCGGAATAGTCCTTTAGTACTGCCAGTTTGCTACTTTCTGAATATTCCCGGAACTTTTTCCCTTCTCTAAGCTGGTCAGACAATAAAAACCCCGGAGGGCCTCATGTTCCGACCCGCGTCTTTGATCGTCACGCTCGTTTTTAGCCTTCTGAGCGCGCTACCACTTCATGCCTCTGAAACGATCGCTGTGAAGATAGGGTATGTACAGTGGGCGCCAGACCAGGGTCCGGTGCTGTCCAACGTGCTTCCCGAGCCCGAGGATGCCGGCCTGCGAGGCGCCGAACTGGCGATTAACGATAACAGCACCACCGGGAAATTCATGGGCCACACTTACACCCTCACACCCAAAGTGGCCGAATCAGAGCAGGCGGCGGTAGAAGCCTTTGAGGCGTTGCAGCAACAAGGGGTTGATCTGTTTGTCATTAATGCGCCTGCCAGCACATTGACAGCGATAATGGATAAAGCCGCCACAGATACGCTGGTATTCAATTCCGGTAGCCCAGACGATGCGCTGCGCGCTAGCAAATGCAACCCGAATCTTCTGCACACTCTTCCAAGCTACGCAATGCTGACCGACGCTCTGGGACAGTGGTTGAAAATGCGACGCTGGAGCCGGGTTTTTCTGATTACTGGACCCACCGCGGCAGACCAGGCTTGGGCCAGCGCATTTCGCCGCTCAGCCAAGCGCTTCGGGGTGAAAATCATGGAGGACAAACCCTGGACCTTTGATGCCGATCTGCGTCGCACCGCATCCAAAGAGTTGCCACTGTTCACCCAGGCGAACGATTACGCTGCGGTGGTAGTGGCTGATGTGCGTGGTGATTTTGGTGAATACGTGCCGTTCAACACCTGGTTGCCAAGGCCGGTAGTCGGCACACAGGGCATGTCACCTGAGGCCTGGCATCGCGTTGTTGAAAGCTGGGGCGCCGCCCAATTACAGAGCCGTTTTTATGATTTGGCCGGCCGCGACATGACAAGCGAAGATTACGCGGCGTGGGCGGCGGTTCGCTCTTTGGGAACAGCCGTTACCCAGCTTGGTAAAGCCGACCCCAAGAGTCTTCGCCGCTTTATTTTCAGCGACCGCTTTCAGCTGGCGGCGTTCAAAGGCCGCCAGCTGACCTACCGCTTGTGGAATGGCCAACTTCGTCAACCCATTCCGCTGGTACACCCGAGGGGGTTGGTTGCGAGTGCGCCGATCGAAGGCTTTATTCATCCGAAAACGGAAATGGACACCCTCGGGCTCGATGAGCCAGAAAGCGCGTGTCGTATCAACGGCTGACCGCCTTTGCGCTCGCCATCGAGAACAACAAGGAGCTCTCCAATGAAATCGCTATTCAGACAAACCGCTTTGGCTGCCTTGGTAGGGCTATCCGCGCCAGCTTTGGCAAGTTTGGCTTACGTATCCAATGAAAAAGACAACACCCTGTCTGTTATTGATACGGAATCACAGCAAGTTGTCGACACCATCGAGGTTGGCGCACGGCCACGCGGTATTTTGTTGTCAAAGGACTTCACCAAACTGTATATCTGCGCCAGCGACGATGACACTGTTCAAGTGCTGGATTTGGCCACCCGCAAGATTGTCGACACCCTGCCCTCCGGCGAAGATCCCGAGCAATTCGCATTGCATCCCAACAACAAGCATCTTTATATCGCCAATGAGGACGACGCTATTGTCACGGTGGTAGATGTTACCACCAAAGAGGTTCTGGCCCAGATCGACGTAGGCATCGAACCAGAAGGCATGGCGGTTAGCCCGGACGGAAAATGGGCGGTGAATACCTCAGAAACCACCAGCATGCTGCACTGGATTAACACCGAAACGTTTGAAATTGATAAAAACATAGTGATTGGCCAACGGCCACGCCATGTGGAATTCAGCAACGACAGTAAAGTTGCATGGGCCTCGGCAGAAATCGGCGGCACCGTGCATATTATTGACGTTGATAACCTCGAACAAATTCACGAAATGTCGTTCAAAGTGCCCGGTGTCAACCAAGACAGAGTTCAGCCTGTGGGTATCGAGTTAACCTCTGACGGAAAATACGCTTTTGTTGCGTTAGGCCCCTCCAATCACGTGGCTGTGGTCGACGCAAAAACCTACGAAATTCTGGATTACCTGCTGGTCGGAAGCCGCGTGTGGCAACTGGATCTGAATAAAGACGAAACTCAGCTCTACACCACCAACGGTGTGTCTGGGGATGTATCGGTTATTGATGTAGAAGCTCTGAAAGTCATCAAATCCATCAAGGTGGGCCGCTACCCTTGGGGCGTGGTCATCGATCCCAATTCATGACCCTGGAAGCCCGTAACATCAGCTTTCGCTATGGCAATAAGCCTGTGCTCAAGGAGGTCGATTTCACTCTGACCTCCGGAGGTTTCCATGCATTGCTAGGGCCTAATGGTGCTGGTAAGTCCACGCTGTTCGGGTTGCTTACCCGACTGCTGGCACTGCAACAGGGCGATATACTGCTTGCCGGGCAGTCTCTGAAAAAGCAGCCAGCTGATGCCATGCGCCAAATAGGTGTGGTGTTCCAACAGAACGCGCTGGACCTGGATCTCTCGGTTCGGCAAAACCTGATGTATCACGGCGCCCTTCATGGGCTTTCGCGCAGGGAGGCCCGCAGCCGCGGCGACCAGGAACTGCGGCGGTTCGGATTACTTGCCCGGGCGGGCGATGCGGTTCGGGAGCTCAACGGCGGTCACCGGCGGCGGGTAGAAATTGCACGCGCCCTGCTGCACCGTCCCTCACTGCTTTTGCTCGACGAGCCTACCGCCGGGCTGGATGTTACCAGCCGCAGGGCCCTTAACGATCATGTGCGCAGGCTCTGCAAAAAAGATGGCCTGACGGTCCTCTGGGCCACTCACTTGATTGATGAAGTACACCAGCAAGACCGGGTGCTCATTCTGCACCAGGGCCAGCTACTGGCAGACGAGAAAGGCCTCGAAATTTACTCTGCCGACGGCAGCAAGAGCCTTGCGGAGACATTTGAATCACTGACGGGAAGCGCGCCATGACACCTGCTCAGTACTGGCATTGTTTTATCGGCATCCAGTTCCGTGAATGGCTGCGCTTTTGGCAACAACGCACCCGGTTTGCCAGTGCGCTGGTCCGCCCACTGCTCTGGCTGGTCGTGTTTGCCGCCGGTTTTCGCGCGGTCCTTGGCATTTCCATTATTCCGCCCTATCAAACGTACATTACCTACGAGACCTACATTGCACCCGGGCTGTGCGGCATGATCATCCTGTTTAACAGCATGCAAGGCGCGCTCTCTATGGTCTATGACCGGGAACTTGGGAGTATGCGGGTACTCTTGATGAGCCCCTTGCCTCGCCCCTTTCTGCTGATCAGCAAATTATTGGCGATGGGCGTGGTATCGGTTGGCCAGGTCTATGTTTTCCTCATGTTGGCTTTGTTCGTCGATGTAGAGCCACCACTCTGGGGCTATCTGGCCGTACTCCCAGCGTTGATTCTGACGAGCCTGATGCTTGGTGCAATGGGTCTGTTAATTGCCATGTGGATCAAGCAGCTGGAGAACTTTGCCGGGGTGATGAACTTTGTCATTTTCCCGATGTTCTTTATGTCCTCCGCGCTGTACCCACTCTGGAAAATGAATGAGGCAAGCCCCTGGCTGTATTGGGTATGCCAGTTCAATCCCTTTACCCACGCGATAGAAGCGATTCGGTTTTCGCTGTATCTGGAGTGGAATCCTTTGGCCTGGGGAGTGATTACCGGGGTTACGTTGGTTCTGGTTATTTTGGCCACCGCCGGCTTCCGGCCACAAAGAACTAAAATACTAAGTAGCAAACCGGCCTGACCGGCCCGGCCAGCGCGACCAATCCAAAACACTGAGCGAAAATGAGGAAAGCGACCGCGGCAAGTCCAGACATACCCGACTTTCGATGTGGTAGATTTATTCCTACACAATACGAACCCCGGTGACGGGCAAGCATAGTACTTTGGTGGCTGTTTTTTGGTGCGATGGTCGCATTCAACTAAGGGCCGGGGTGGCGTGTAATGGAAGTATCACAATAATAACCCGGAGCTTAGCGCCGTTTTGCCGAGCTAACGACCTTCTGAACTGGGGGCTGCCGTGCTTAACCAACTCAATGCCGTATTGTGTTCCGAAACCCACTCTCACGATTCGGGGAAAGTTCCCGATACTGAAAATAGACAGGTAGATACCACCATGGAGCCTGCATTCAAGATTTTGATTGCCGACGACCACCCGCTTTTTCGGGAAGCCATCGGTAACGTCATCGCTTCGGGCTTTGAAGGTAGTGAAATCATTGAAACCGACGATCTCGACAGCGCGCTTAAGGTCGCCCAGGAAAATGATGATCTGGACCTGATCCTACTGGACCTGAATATGCCAGGAATGCACGGCCTGAATGGCCTGATCACCTTGCGCAACGAAGCGCCAACCATTCCCGTAGTGATTGTCTCGGCAGAAGAGGAAAAACAGGTGGTGCTGCAAGCCATTACATACGGCGCAGTGGGTTTTATTACCAAATCATCGCCGCGCGCTCAGATGACAGAAGCTATTCAGCAAATCCTCAACGGCAATGTGTACCTGCCCTCGGATATTATCCGCTCTGGCAAAGAGGCCGCCAGCCGGCGCAGACGTAACGATGAAAACCCCATTTCTCCTGAGCTGCTCAATTCCCTGACCCGGCGCCAATTACTGGTACTGGAGCGGATGTCCAAAGGAGAGTCGAACAAGCAAATTGCCTACAACCTCAATATTGCTGAGACCACCGTCAAGGCGCACGTATCGGCCATTTTGCGCAAACTCAGCGTGCACAACCGAGTACAGGCCATCTTGTCCGCCAGTGATGTGGATTTTAGCGAATACCTGAAGCGTTAATGCTCGGGCCGGTTCATAAGCACACGGCGGGGGGCGAGGCTACTTAACGCGGCTCCCGTCGTTGCAGACTAATCAAATGACTGAGGGTACTTCTGAGCTTCAGCGGCTTGACCGGTTTGTTCATCAACACATAACCGAGATCTCGAATGTGCTGTTTGAGCTCATTGGTGTAGTTCGCAGTAATCATTACCACTGGGGCCGGATGACGACGACGCCCATTAATGCTGGCAACAATATCCGCTCCAGTCTCATCGTTATCGAGATGATAGTCAGCAAGGATCAGATCCACCGGGCTTCCAACCGGGTCTAGCTGGCGCTCCAAATCCGCCAGCGACGTGGCACCCGTTACCCGACAATCCCAGCCTTCCAACAGGGTTTTCATACCTGCACAAATTGCGTGATCGTTATCAATCACCCAAACCCTTGCGCCGCCCAGGCCCTGATCCGCCATCGCGTTATGAACCCCCTTGCCGGCAGCACTTAAGCGTTTGGGCTGAAGTCGGCCCATGGGTACGCGTACACTAAACACCGACCCCCTCCCTTCCGCCGACGACACTGAAACGTCGTGGCCCAGCATGCGTGCAATTTTATCCACGATGGCAAGGCCAAGACCCAGACCTTTGTCAGGACGCGAGCCCTCAGGTCGGATGCGTTTGAATTCCTGAAAAATTTCGTTCAGTTTGTCCTGAGGAATACCCGGCCCGGTGTCCCAGACCTGAAGCAGTATGTGATCTTTCTGGCGCCGGCACCCCAACAAAATCCGGCCACTGCCAGTATAGCGAATGGCGTTGGTTAAAAAGTTGCGCAGAATCCGCGCCAATAGCTGCGAGTCCGATTCCACAATCGCCGAAGACGCCACAAAATCGAGTCTTAGGCCTTCCGCAACAGCCATTTGCTGGCATTCGCGGGCGATGTTATTGAGAAGATCACGCAAATCAAACGCGGTCACATCTGGCTTAATCACACCGGCGTCCAGTTTGGAAATGTCCACCAGGGTGCCCAGCAGACTCTCCACGTCATCCAGCGAAGCGCTGACCGAACGCACCTGGCTTTCGGCTTTCGGGCCAAACGATTGCTCTAACAGGGCACTGGTGAACAGCCTGGCAGCATTCAGGGGTTGCAGCAGATCATGGCTGACAGCAGCCAGGAATTTTGTTTTCGACAGGTTTGCCTGCTCGGCTTCCAATTTTGCCTCTTGCAAGCGCGCCTCTGCAGAAGCGCGCTCGCTGATTTCCTGACGCAGCTGGCTGTTGGCCTCTCCGTCAGCGCCGAGGTGCGCTCTTTGATCCGGTGTTCAAGATCGTCATAAGCCTGCTCCAGCGCCAAGGCCGTTTTGCGGCGCTCGGTAATGTCACGAATGAGCACGAAAAACCCGACCACATCACCGCACTCATCGAAATTGGGCACATAGGAACGCAACATGAAGCGCACCTGCCCCTGGTCGCCAGTTTCTTCGAACTCGAAGTTCACACTATGGCCAGCCAACACTTCCAGCATCTGTGGCAGCAGCCGCTCATACAGTTCCACCGAGTGCAGCTGATCAAGCCGCATACCCAAGGGCGACTCGCCGTTGCGGCCATACCAGGCCTCGTAAACCTGATTGCAAAACTGAATACTCAAATCTGCGCCAACGTAGGCAATTAACGCCGGAACATGGTCAGTGACCACTCGAATCCAGTGCTCACTTTCTTCAAGTGCCTTGATGCGACGGGCCATTTCGCTGTTTTTTACGTCGGTTATATCCGAATACAACACCACCAACCCACCCTCACGGGTGGGTCGTTCAGTCATTTGCACCCAACGATCATTGGAAAGCAGAAACACGACACCTTCTGAATCGGGCTCGCGGTGTTCTTCCACAATCAAACCCGACGCAAACGCCAGTTCCCGCACACTCTCAATAGTGGTACCTGGGGTTGGCATCGCAACACCGGCATGGCGCCAATAACTGCGAAAGCGGCTATTGCTTTGCACCAGTTGGTGGCGATGGTCAAACAGCACAAATCCATCGGCAATACTCTCGATGGCATCACTCAAGCGCTGGCGGGTTGTTTCCGCCTCTTCACGAGCTCGGTTCAGTGCCTTATTGCTACCACGAAGCTCCTCCATTGCCTGATTAAGTGCTTCTGTGCGCTCGCGCACCTGTTCCGCCAGCACGACCGAATGCTCAAACGCCGCGTAGGGTGCAGGTTTGTCTGCCATCCCGGATTCCACCCGCACGATTAACGCGTCGCGGATTTTACGCAGCCGCTCATTATCGGCTTCAAGCGTAGCGATGCGCTCACGCAGAGTCGCATCCGGGTGCAACTGGGAGTTAGAGGGAACGGGAATCAGGCTGGCCAATAACCACCCCCGTGAACGTTTGATTAATATGCATTCCGTTGAACTGCTCACCGTAGGTGTTAAAACCCACTACCTTGTGATGACGTAGAAACTCAGACACCGCCTCGACTTCACCGGTTAGCTCGGCCTCCAGGCGGCGTAAAAAGCAATCACAACCAATGGTAATCAACGGCGGCCCAACCATGCTTTCCGAGATTTCGAGCTGCTCCCGCACACTGTCCAACAGAGATTCGGGCGCCATGGCTGTCATGACAATGCCCGTCTCCACCGCGCAATAAAACGTCAGGCTTTTGTCCGGATTGACACACTGAATCGAACGTACAAAATAATGGCCGCCGACTTTTACACCCAATGGCTGCAGTGCAAAAACGGTGCGGTCCAGTTTATCGACTGTTACGCCCACGGCACGAGCATAAGCCTCAGCGGCCGGCTCTGCGTTCAATTCATAAACCGTTCGGCTGTCAGAACAGGCGCGTGTAACAACCAGCTTCTCGTGGCCTTCAGTCATGTGATGGCTGGAAAACACGCGAAAGTCCAGGGGGGTGTTAACCAACAGAACCATGGCCGCACCGGCGTGGAAACGGCCGTCGTAAAATACATGCGTGTTTGCAAGACGTTCATCATCACCCGCTGAACCGCCAAATTGCGGAATGCTGCCAAGTGCCGCGTTCAGCGTTGCAAGCACCAGCTCTTCACGGCTGGACAGCCCATCCAGCAAGGTGATGGCAAAGGTATTACCTTTGATGGGCGCAATTCGGGCGTTACGACAATTCGTCAGCAGGCCGTCAATGACATTTTGCGCATCCTGCAGGGAGAAGCGATCTATTTCCCGGATCAATGCGCAGTCAATTGAGAAAAAACGGCTGTCAAAACCAATCGCCGTGATACATCCACGATCATAGCCGCGCGTGGTAATTTCACCCGCCGATGTACAGCCCGACAGGCGCACATCCGGGAATACCTGGGCGAGAGCCGGGCCCAGCCCATCAAGATCATATTCTGCTGAACAGAAGAACAGAACACACCCAAGATCTGGGTGATTAAGCTGACTGGCAAGATCATTCGCAGCCAGAAACGGCTCGCGAATGCAGGTGCTGGCAACACGGACAGCAGACATTGTCGTTACTGGCGGCATCGGGGCTACTTCCGCAGAAAAAGAAGGTCTCCATAATTCTACGGACTCCACCGGCTTCGCCAATGAGACTTCAGTGCTTTTTATGGGTGCGCCGAAATGATCGTAAGCCATTGATCAGACTACTCCATTGGCAAAATCAAACGCCTGCCTGCATGCAACCACCAAAAAACCAGCACTTTAGTTCTAGATCCTTGTGCCGCGAGCGATAGAGCGCCAACTCTACCGCCCGCACAATACGATGACTAGAACGTGACAATGGCCCCAAGCGCGATGGTGTTGATGTCAGAGTTGGTGGTGCCTGTTGTGCGATTTTCGCCCTCAAACATGTTGTACTCGGCAACCAGCTTAAAGTTGCTGTTCACATCATGAAAGAAGCCCAAAGTCGTGCTTTCCGTTTCAAGGTTCAGAATTTCAGCGTCAGTCTCACCATACGACAAGACTACGCGGTTGGGGCCGAAGGTGTAGGATCCCTGAACCAGAAAACCATCGGCGTCATCTTCAGTGACTGCACCGTTGGTAATCAGTACCGGGTTATCACCCTTCGAGGTAAAACCCGATGCTGCTAGCGTCAATCCAGCCAACGAGGCTTTAACACCATAGCCGACACCACTACTGTCAACCTCAATGCCGCCATTTTCGGCTGATTGGTACCGGCCATTGAGCCAACCGGTCAGCCCTAACCCGTTCATATCGGTGCTATAGGTTATCTCCGTCTCAAACCGCGGAGCAGAATTCTCATCATTTGTACCAGTAACCGTGTCTGCCGGATCAAGAACACCAACAGCAACATTTAAGCCGGACATTTCCGGAGCACGATAAGTTATCTGGGCTGATGGAGTCGGGTACGGATATCCAGCACCGATGTTACCGAAAGACACACCACCAGCCGCGCCCGGAGAACCAAAACCCATCAGAATTTCATCAAGGAAAATGTTGGAGCGCGCGTAAAGACCAAAATCTTTACCGATCAAAACTTGGCCAAAGCTACCGTCTACGGTGGCGTAAAACTGGCGCACGTCAATAGAAGTGTCAGTTGGCGAGTCCAGACTGTCGTTGATCGATGTCCAGAATGATGAGCGACCTCCCAGAGTCAGATCACCCATGGCTTTGCTGAAGTTAAACCCTATGGTATTGGGCAAAAAGCCCATCTTGATGCGGGAGTCACGGGTGTCGCTCACATCATCGTCGCGATTTACATAAAATGCGTTGAAATAGCCATCGACGGAAAACGTTGTGCCGTCTTCGTTATACAATTCGACCGCCGCATTTGCCCCTGCACTGGCACCCATCACAGCCGCCATTGCGATGGACAGCCCTGACTTTCTGATTTTGTTGTTGTTCATAATTCCCCCAGTATGTTCGTTATTCCGAATCAGGCGACCGTTAGTAAATGCCGCAAGCGACAGTTGTTGCCTGAACTTTATAATCGGCTAACAAGAAAACCTGAGGTATCGGCCGAGGGAGCCGGTTTTATGCTTATTTGGGAGGGAGTAGTAATAGCACTTTTGGACTAAGACATTCATTTGTCTGAATTTGCGATAACAATCGAGATCAGGTGTTACAGATGGCCAAGCGCCAGCACAAATTACTGCCTCTGATGATAAATACACAAAATCAACCATAAAGTAGCAGGCGGCTGGCTCTGAGGTCGTATTGAGTCAAAACACAAACTCAATAGCATGAAAGGAACTACCCGAAAAATACCAGGAGTAACTCATGGTCGGGCGCATAGTGCTCTTTTTCCTGTATTTGTTTGTTTGTAATTCGGTAGCCCAGGCTGAGCTTTCTGAACAGAAAAAAGCGCTGATCCAGGAACTGTTTCCGTCGGCGACAGTTATCGATGAAAAGTTGGAAGACTTCCCGGTTTACCCCGTTTACCAGCTTCAGGAATTACTGGGCTACGCCTATGAGTCCATTGATCTGAGCAGGCTTCAGGGATTCGCTGGCAAACCCATCAGCATGCTGGTCGGTATGGACATCCGAGGCCGTTTTACCGGGGTAAAAGTGCTAAACCACCACGAACCGGTGTTTTTACACGGCTTGGGCGAAGAGCCATTATTCGACTTTGTCGATCAATACGAGGGACGGTCGTTGCGCGAACAGATCGTCATTAACACTTCCAATACCGGTAGCCAAGGGCGAACAGCTGACGGAAATTCGGTGTATTTTGACGGTGTCAGCAAAGCCACCGTTTCGGTTCTGATCATCAACGACACCGTGCTTTCATCTGCCTTAAAGGTGGCTCGCAACAAACTTTCCGGTTTCGCGCAAGCTGCGCCAACGCGAGCAAAACCAGACTTCTTTGAACCACTAATGTGGCAACAACTGCTTGATCGTGGCTACATTGGCCAGTGGCGCCTGAGCCGCGAGGAGATCGAGTCTGAACTCGGCCGACCCTTGGCAGATTATCCTCAGGATTTTGAAGGCTCCAGCAGCGAACCATTCACCGAGCTGTTCTTCACTTACATCAACTCCCCGATGGTGGGTCGCAACCTGCTGGGAGAGCGTGGCTACCAAGCGTTTATGGAGCGGCTGGAGCCAGGCGCGCAGGTGATGCTTGTGATGTCGCAGGGAGCCTTTCCTCACGTCTCTGAGAGCTTTGTACCCGGCACCAATCCACAGCGTCTGAGCCTGAACCAGAACGGGCTGGCTGTTGAAATGCGGGATTTGAACCTGTCAGGCCAAGGCCTGGATTTGCAGGCGGCGGGTATGCCCGACCTGGCCGCCCACCATTTTTTTCGCACGGGCGGAAGCGCAGGTTTTAATCCAGGTGCCGATGCGACGTTAAATTTCCACATCGAACTTTTCCGCAACCATTTGGTGCAAGACAGTGCCGTTATCGAAGTGCCTGTTCGATTCAACCCGGATTTATTTGAAGCAGTGGAACCAGCAGCGTCGCTTCAGGATCAGCGCGAGCCTGTATGGATTGGCCTTTGGAAGCAGCGTTGGTGGCAGATCGCGATTTTACTAGCTGCGTTGACTGTGTTGACCGTATTTTTTGCCCGCCAGAAAACGTTGAGTCGGCACCCAACACTGGTTCATCGGTTTCGTTGGGGGTTTCTGATTTTCACCCTGTTCTTTATCGGCTTTTTCGCTCAGGGTCAGTTATCAGTGGTCAATATATATACGATTTTTCTTGCGCTCTCAGATGGATTCTCACTTAACGTCTTCCTGCTCGACCCCATTATTTTCATTTTATGGCTGTACACATTTATCAGCCTGTTCGTTTGGGGGCGCGGTCTGTTCTGTGGCTGGCTGTGCCCGTTCGGTGCACTTCAAGAGATGACGGCCTGGCTGGGGGAAAAGTTTGGCCTGCGCCAGATCAAAGTACCCGAGTATTGGCACCGTCGCCTGATTCTTATCAAGTATCCTATTCTGATCGGCTTGGTGGGTACGGCTTTCTATTCGCTCGCGTTGGCGGAAAAGCTGGTGGAAGTGGAGCCCTTCAAAACCAGCATCACCCTGTATTTTGTGCGCCACTGGCCATTCGTGGTGTACGCCGTTGGGCTGCTGGTTGTCGGTATGTTTATCCACAAATTCTATTGTCGCTACCTCTGCCCATTAGGCGCCGGATTGGCCGTTATCGGTCGCCTGAGGCTATTCAGCTGGCTGGATCGAGTGGAGTTGTGCGGCACCCCCTGCCAGCATTGCAAAAATGCCTGCGGTATTAACGCGATTCGTAAGGATGGCCGGATTGATTATGATGAATGCATACAATGCCTGGAGTGCGTAGTCATACTCAACGACGATCAACAGTGCGTAGACAAGCGCGTGCAGAATAAGAAGTATCGGCGCCAAGCCAACATACTGGCCACCGATGCTGGTCACTCCTGACAGGTTTCAACCGAGCAACAACAAAGTTAATCGAATATTAAATAACTGGCTTGGTGCAAAAAAGAGCTTCGAGGCTAGAAACGAAAAAAGGCAAATCAGTAAGCTACTGATTTGCCTTTTAATATGGTAGCGGGGGCAGGATTCGAACCTACGACCTTCGGGTTATGAGCCCGACGAGCTACCAGACTGCTCCACCCCGCATCAAACTGGTTGTTACCGGGTTACCCCGATCAACGTGCGCGTATATTAAGGACTTACGAGAGCTTTGTCAATTGCTGTTTTCAAAGAGATCTGCGGGGTAATGAAGTTCATCTACCACTGATGCCATCGGCTCCTCGAAGAAACCAACCTGATCCATCGCTTCCTGAACCGGCCGGAACGACTTCCGATGCTCTGGCGTTACGCCCAAACGAAACAAGGCTTCCATATGCACGGGCGTAGGGTACCCTTTATGTTGGGCGAGACCGTAACCCGGATACTTCCGTTCCATCACTTCCATTTCCCGGTCACGGGTTACTTTGGCCAGTATGGATGCGGCACTGATCGCTTCTACCCGGCTATCTCCCTTGACCACCGGCTCCGAGGGCCAATGCCACTTCGGACATTTGTTTCCATCCACCAGCACGTATTCAGGTGCAATACCAAGACCGGCAACCGCTCGCTCCATGGCAATCATTGTGGCCTGATAAATATTGATCTGATCAATCTCATGGGCCTCGCAGCGGCCTAAACACCAGGCGGTAGCGTGCTCGATGATCTCGTCGTACAGAGCATTACGCTTTTTCTCCGTTAGTTTTTTGGAGTCCGCGAGCCCTGCAATGGGTCGATCGGGGTTGAGAATCACCGCTGCGGTCACTACCGCGCCAATGAGTGGTCCACGCCCTACCTCATCAACGCCGGCCAGTAGCCGACCCTGATAGGCGCATTCGAATGGAGGTAATGCGGGAGAGCGGGCCATTCAGTGAGTCCTCTCCTCAATAAGCCTGGAGATTGCATTGGCCGCCTTCTCGTCGGCGTCCTGTTTCAAGGTGAGGTGCAGGTCTGTAAAGGCTTCCACCAGCCGATCGCGTTCCTGCTGGTTTTCCAGGCGCTCCAGCACCGCGGAGCCAAGTGATTCCGGGGTCGCGTCGTCCTGCAAAAGCTCGGGGACCAGAGGTTGCCTGGCCAACAGGTTTGGTAATGACACATGAGGTACTTTCACCAGGCGGGAGATCAGCGTGTAGCTCAAGTTGCTCAACCGGTAACCCACTACCATGGGCTTCTTCAACAACATGGCTTCAAGAGTCGCGGTCCCGGAGGCCAGCAATACAACGTCTGAAGCGGCCATCACTTCACGGGAACGGCCTCTCACTATGGTGACGTGCAGCTTTACATCGAGAGCTTCAATAAGATCGCGAACCTGCTTTTCGCGCTCACGGTTCACACAGGGGATGACCAATTGTACATCCGGTCGCTTGGCCTGTATCCAGCGCGCCGTTTCCAGAAACAGAGTACCCAGGCGTTCAACTTCACCGGCTCTGCTTCCCGGCAGTATCGCCAGTAACGGTACCTTCTCATCAAGCCCCAATTCCTGGCGAGCTTTACCCGTTTCAGGGACCAGAGGAATTCGGTCTGCGAGGGGGTGGCCTACAAATGCCACAGGCACCTGATGCTCTTCATAAAACCTGGCCTCAAATGGCAGGAGGGTGAGCATCAAATCAACGGATTTGGCGATTTTGAAGATTCGCTTCTGGCGCCACGCCCATACGGAGGGGCTCACATAATGCACCGACGGGATACCCGCTTCACGGCAGCGCCGCTCGATGGCAAGGGTAAAATCCGGTGAGTCAATTCCGATGACCACATTCGGTGGTGTGGCAAATAAATAGCTCAGCAATCGGGACCGAATGCTGAAAAGCTCCCGTATGCGACCAAGAACTTCCACCAGCCCCATAATGGAAAGGCGTTCCATGGGAACCAGAGAGTGGAAACCTTCGGCGATCATCTCATCGCCCCCGATTCCGACGAATCGGGCGTTCGGGTAGCGAGTGCGAAGTGATCGAATCAGACCGGCGCCGAGGATGTCTCCCGACGCCTCACCTGCAACTATTGCGAAGGTCATTCTGCGATCACTGACGACCGCAGCAAGGGGGTGACACATCAAACAGGGCTCCTGCCGGCTCAGCGGATAATGCCGCGATGAGCTCCACGCAGGGAGTCGATAAGCACGCGCACTTCCGGCGTATCGGCATAGGCATCTTCCAGCACTTCAACGGCCTGCTCTGTTGTAAGCCCCTGGCGGTAGATAATCTTGTAGGACCGACGCAGAGTCATCAAAACCTCTTTGCCAAAACCCCGGCGTTTGAGGCCCTCAACGTTCATTCCGTGAGGCTCAGCCGACTGGCCAGCCGCCATCACGTACGCCGGGATATCCTTGAGCACGATACTGCCACCTGCCGCCATGCTGTGCGGGCCGATATGACAGAACTGGTGTACCATGGTGCCACCGCCCAGAATGGCGTAATCACCCACCGTTACGTGGCCGGCAAGCGTTGCGCAGTTCGCAAGAATGATGTTGTCGCCAATCACACAGTCATGAGCCACGTGAACATAAGCCATCAGCAGATTGTTGCTGCCAATACGGGTTTCGCCCTTATCCTGGACAGTGCCCCGGTGGATGGTGCAGTTCTCGCGGAAAACGTTGTTGTCGCCGATCACTAATGTGGTTGGCTCACCGGCGTATTTTTTGTCCTGACACTCTTCTCCGATACTGCAGAACTGGAAAATCCGGTTGTTCCGGCCGATGACCGTTGGTCCCTTCACAACCACGTGGGAAAGAATCTCCGTGCCTTCGCCAATCTCAACGTTTGGGCCTACGTAACTCCAGGGGCCAACCGTTACGTTATCCGCAAGCTTGGCAGACGGATCTACAATCGCCTGAGGATGGACACCCGACCAGTCATTTGTCGCCATTAAACTTCTCTCTCAGCGGTCAGTATCTCTGCCACGCAAACCACCTCACCATCGACCAGTGCGCGACAATCAAATTTCCAGATACCACGTTTACCTGAGATAAGCACCGACTCCAAACACAGACGGTCTCCGGGCAACACGGGGCGTTTGAAACGCGCCTTACTGGATCCTGCTAAATATTGTACCAGCCCGTCGGAAGGTTTCCGCCCCACGGTCACAAAACCAAGAATGCCAGACAGTTGAGCCATAGCTTCAATAATCAGCACACCTGGCATAATCGGGTTGCCCGGAAAATGACCGGTGAAGAATGGCTCGTTAAACGAGATGTTCTTGTAACCCTTGATCGACTTGGCCTTTTCAATCTCGGTAACCCGATCCACCAACAAAAACGGATAGCGGTGCGGCAGGTATTCCAGTATTTCATCGATGTACATCATTTTGATCGGCCTCAGCCCTTTGATTTCTTTTCCAGTTCTTTTATGCGACGTGCCAGCGTATCCAGCTGGCGGAAACGCACGGCGTTCTTTCGCCATTGCCGATTCGTGTCTGCGCTAGTGCCAGAGGAATAGACTCCCGGTTCCCGAATATCACCGGTTACCAGAGTCATGCCGGTAAGGTGCACCTGGTTGGCTATTTCCAGATGCCCAGCCACTCCGGCGGCTCCACCGAAAACACAGTGACTGCCGATCCGCGTACTACCCGCAATCCCGACCATCGCAGCCATGGCTGAGTGGTCGCCAATGCGGACGTTGTGAGCAATCTGAATGAGATTGTCGAGTTTCACGCCATTACCGATAACCGTGTCGTCCAGTGCGCCACGGTCGATCGTTGTATTCGCGCCAACTTCAACGTCGTCACCCAGAACAACGCGCCCGAGTTGCGCGATTCTGTGCCACTGGCCTTTCTCATTGGCAAAGCCAAATCCATCAGAACCAATCACAGCACCGCTTAGGATATGGCAACGCTGCCCCACAACGACATCGTGGGCCAGAGTCACTCTGGGGCGGATAATGGAGCCAGGGCCGATGCTGGTTCGAGCTCCGATAATGCAACCTGGCCCAATAGCAACTTGATCACCAATCACAACATCCGCTTCAATAACGGTGTTGGGGCCTATACTGGCGCTGACCGCTATTGTCGCGCTGGCATCAACCACGGCCGAAGGGTGAATGCCTGGCGGCGCGACGGGGGCAGGATCAAACCAGTGACTGAGCCGAGCATAGCCCAGGTACGGATTATCAAGTAACAGGACATTGGTCGGACGGTCTGCCGCAGCGGCAGGCGATAAAATAACCGCTGCAGCGCGGGTATTCGACAGGTGCTTGGCGTAGGCGGGATTTGCCAGAAAGCTGAGCTGATCCGGGCCAGCTGCCTCGAGGGTCGCAAGACCGGAAACCCGGATTTCAGGATCGCCGCGAAGCTCTGCCCCCAGAGCCTTCGCGATCTCTCCTAACCGGTAAGTCGCTTCTGTCATCACGCGCTCCACAACACGCTCGTGAGCCCGAAGGCTCTCCGGCAGGAATTAACGGTTCAGCTTCTCCAGAAGCTGCGGGGTCAGGTTCATGCTCGGCTTCACATAGACAACAGCCTCACTCGGAAGAATCAGATCGAGGTCGTTTTCTTCCAGCAGCTCTTTTACCGCCGCATCCACTTCAGGACGGGCTTCTTCAAGAAACGCCTGCTTACGCTGGTTAACTGTGGAGTCGAGACGCTGCTTGAGGAAGTTGAACTCTTTAACCTTCTCCTGAAACTCGCCGGCAAGCTTGTTGCGCTCGCTCTCGTTCATCATCGCACCGTCTTTTTCCAGACGCTCTTTCAGTTCGCGGGCGAACTCCTGAGTTGCGCGGACTTTTTCCTCGTCGCCAGCAAAGTCTTTCTGGAGACTTTCGCTGAAGGTTTTGGCATCGTCCGATGAAAACAAAGCCTGACGCAGGTCCACAACACCAATACGGGTCTCCGCCACAGCCGGCATTGCCAGCGAAATAGCTGCGGCAAACATCAGTACGGTTCTAAACATAATAAGGCTCCTGTTTCTCATTCGTTCTTGTTTCTTGTGTGTCTGATTCAGAATGTCTGGCCCAGTGAGAACTGGAATATCTGAGTATCGTCACCAGGCTTGTCGTTAAGCGGCTTGGCAAGGCTGAATGCCAGAGGGCCCACCGCTGTGATCCACTGGAAGCCGATACCCACTGACAAGCGCACTTCATCCAGAGCCGGATCAAAATCCCGATCCGGATCGAATACCTGCCCTGCGTCCAAAAAGAACGCTGTACGCATGGATCTGCTATCACCCGCAAACGGTGTCGGGAAAATAAGCTCCAGAGAACCTTCCGTCAGGAGGTTACCACCGAAAGGATCGGGGTCGGAAAAATCATTGGGGGCGTTGGTAGCACGCCGTCCCAGTGAGTTGGCCTGATAGCCTCGGACAGACCCATAACCGCCGGCATAAAAATGTTCATAAAACGGCATGATTGAGCGGTCACCGTAACCGTCCCCGTAACCTATCTCTGTTCTCGTGCGCAGCACCCAACGGTCAGTATCCGTGAGTGGGTAGTAGAAATCAGTTTTATGGCTTGCCTTATAGAAAGTGAGATCACTGCCAGGCACCGCAACATCGAGCGACAACGAGTGGCTGTAGCCTTCTGTTGGCAGTATGCCCCGGTTAAGAGTGCTGCGACGCCAGCTGCCGAACATAAAGAAGTTATTGAAGGTATCGCCTTCGGTATTGATAAAATCGCTGACTTCCTGGGACGTAAATACGCCACCTTTGACCTTGGAAAGTGTATACCCCAGTCCAAAATTCAATCGGGTAATGTTATCCGTTGGATAGCCAAACGTAAGGCGACCACCGTATTCGTCCAGGAGGTAGGACGTAATATCTTCTTCTTCAAAGTCGGTCTCACGGGCAAAAACACTGAACCCCCGGCTGACACCATCTACCGTGTAGTAGGGATCGGTGTAGCCAATATTTGCACTCTTGACCGAGTCGCTGACATTTACGCCAAACGACACGCGCTTGCCAGTGCCGAAGAAATTGTTCTCAGAGACATTAGCACCAAGAATAACACCGGAATCCTGAGAGAAGCCCACGGACGCAGAGAGGCTACCCGTCGGCTGTTCTTCGACAGAGTAGTTAACATCGACCAGATCATCTGTTCCAGGCACGGGAACAGTTTCCACATTAACCCCCTTGAAAAAGCCAAGGCGCTCGAGACGGGTTTTGGAAAATTCGATGCGGTCGGAGGAGGCAATACCACCCTCCATCTGAGTCATTTCCTGGCGCAAGACGTCATCACGGGTGGACACGTTGCCATCGAAGTTGATGCGGCGAACATAGGCTCGTTTGCCAGGCTCAACAAAAAACGTAACGGCAGCTGTGTTGTCTTCTCCGGGTTCAGGCACTGCATTCACGCTGGCAAACGCATAACCTTCCTTGCCCAGCCGAAACGCAAGGGTTTCCGAGATCGCCGTCATGCGGGCACGGGAGAATACATCTCCCTCATCTACCGGAATCAGCTCCCGAAGCTCTTTTTCATCAATAATGAGGTTGCCACGAAGCCGGATCTCGGAGATCGTGTACTGCGGCCCTTCGTTCAGTGCGATCGCAATAAAGACCTGCCGCTTATCCGGCGAAATGGACACCTGGCTAGACTCCACATTGAAGTCCAGATAACCCCGGTCGAGGTAGAATGAGCGCAGCGTTTCGAGATCGCCACTAAGGCGTTCCCGCGCGTACTTGTCTGAGTTCGTAAGGGAGTTCCACCAGCTGCTGGTTTGCAGCTCAAAGAGATCCCTCAATTCTTCGTCGCTGAAGTCGCGATTCCCTACCAGGTTGATGTGCTGAATGGCGGCAACCGTACCTTCATTGATATCCAGGCGAATGGCTACACGATTGCGCGGCAGCTCTTCAGCCGTTGCTTTTACCCGGGCATTGTAACGGCCCTGACCGATATAGGATCGCAAAATTTCCAGTTCGAGCCTTTCAAGCGTTGCCCGGCGGAACACCTGACCTTCCTGGAGCCCGGCGCCAGCCAGAGCATCCATGAGCATGTCAGTTTCGATGTTCTTGTTGCCTTCAATGTCGATCGACGTAATTGAAGGGCGCTCCCGCACGGTGAGGATGAGAGTACCGGCATCGCGGCTGGCGTCTATGTCCGTGAACAGTCCGGTCCGGAAAAGCGATTTGATCGCATCTGCCAACTCGGATTCATCCATCTGTTCGCCAATATTGACAGGGAAAGCGGAAAACACAGTACCCGCAGAAACGCGCTGCAAGCCTTCCACCTCGATATCTGCAACCGTAAATTCATCTGCAAATGCTGGCTTCATGCCGGTTGCGGCAACAGCGAGGCCAACGGCTAAACCTAGAAGAGAGCGTCTCATTCAATTATTTCGCCTGGTTGATGCGCGTAAGGAGCCCGCAATTCTCACAACCGCATCAGGTCGTTGTAAAGAGCAAACACCATTAATGTGAGAATCATTGCCATACCAATTCGTAACCCAAGCGCCTGGGTCTCATCCGAAAGCGGTTTTCTGCGGATTGCCTCAATGGTGTAATACACGATGTGACCACCATCCAGAACCGGTACCGGCAACAGATTGAGAATACCGAGGCTGACACTGAGATAAGCCAGAAAACGAACAAAATCTTCAAACCCGGAACTGACACTAGCCTCGGCTACCCGGGCAATTGTAATCGGACCGCTGAGATTACTGGGCGACAGCAGCCCTGTAACCATTTTCTTGATAGCAACCAACGTAAGACGTGTATCCGCCCAGGTTTCATCCAACGCAATGGGAATTGCAGCCAGAGGACCATAGCGAACGTCTCGCATCACACTGTCGGGCCACGAAACCGCTTCAACACCGGCACCGACAAATCCGATTGTCTCGCCATTATCCAGTTTTTTTGCGCCCGGGGTAATCTGTACGGCTCGTTCGGACCCGGCGCGCTCAACCGTAAGAGCCAGTGTTTGCTCGGGTGCATCGCGAATAAACTCGACCAGGTCAAACCAGTCACCCACTGGCAGGTCATTCACTGCAAGGATGCGATCCCCCGCCTCAAGACCCGCAGCCTGCGCAGCCTCACCATCTGAAATCTGGCCAAGAATCGCTGGCACGTCCGGTCGCCACGGCGTAATACCAAACTCTGCAAGCGGGTTGGGCACATCTTCACTCAGACCCCAGCCGCCGAGCTCACCACTCACGACGCCCCTGGCCCCGCCGCTGGACACGTCCAGTGTTATCTCACCCTGCTCCCCTGCACGCTCGAGGATGCGCATGTTCACATCACGCCAGGAACTTACCCGGTGACCGTCAACGGCATGAAGTTCCATACCATTTTGCAAGCCAACTCGCTCAGCAACACTTTTTTCGGCAACGTCGCCAACGATCGGCGCAATATGGGTAACACCCACTACACCGAGCACCCAGTAGGCAAAAATTGCGAAAAGAAAATTGGCAATCGGGCCTGCTGCCGCAATAGCAATCCGCTGGGAAGGCGGTTTGGCGGTAAAAGCCTGATCCCTGAGCTCTTCGGGAACCGGACCCTCGCGCTCATCCAGCATTTTTACATAGCCACCCAGCGGAATAGCCGCTATGGCAAACTCGGTTCCATGACGATCATACCAAGAGAATAGCGGCTTGCCGAAACCCACCGAAAAACGAAGTACTTTCACACCACAGCGACGCGCCACCCAGAAGTGGCCATACTCATGGAGGGTGACGAGTATGCCCAGGGTAAGTGCGAGAGCAAGTAGGGTTTGAATAATCTGCATAGCTTTCCTGGTTTTGGCGCCAGCCAGGCGAAATTCTTTATTTTATATCAGACAGTTAACAGCGCGATCTGTTCCCGCGCCTGCTGCCGTGCTTCCGAGTTTTTCGCGAAGATGATATCAAAGCTGTCAGCAGACACCACCGGCGTAACCGCAAGAGTTCTCTCAATAACAATCGGTATGTCTGTAAAAGCCAGATTCCCGTTCAGGAACTCGGCCACTGCGACCTCGTTCGCCGCGTTCAGCACCGCTGGAGCTGTACCGCCTGTTTCAAAGGCCTCGGCCGCTAATCGCAAACAGGGAAAGCGCAAGAGGTCTGGACGCTCAAAGTGAAATCGTCCTATCGTAAAAAGATCCAGCGGGGCGACCCCTGCATCGATACGTTCCGGCCAAGCCAACCCGTTTGCGATGGGCGTACGCATATCCGGGCTGCCCAGCTGAGCCAGCACAGAACCGTCGGCATACTCTACCATGGAGTGGATAATACTTTCCGGGTGTACGTGAACCTCTATCCGATCGGGTGTGATGTTAAACAGCCAACATGCCTCGATCAGCTCAAGCCCTTTATTCATCAAGGTGGCCGAGTCTACAGAGATTTTCTGCCCCATGGACCAGTTCGGATGAGCGCAGGCCTGGGCCGGCGTTACTGAATGCAGGGCTTCAGCGCTGTGCTCCCGAAAAGGCCCGCCGGAAGCCGTCAGAAGAATCCGGGTAATGCCGGCCCCATCCGGATCGCGAATCCTGTCTGCAGGCAAGCACTGGAAGATGGCGTTGTGCTCGGAGTCTATGGGCAGCAACTCGGCGCCTGAAGCCGAGACAGCGTCCATAAACAACTTGCCGGACATAACCAGCGCTTCTTTATTCGCAAGTAACACACGTTTACCCGCGTGGACAGCAGCAAGCGTGGGAACCAGCCCAGCGGCCCCTACAATCGCGGCCATAACGGTACAGGCTTCCGGGGAGGAAGCGACTTCACACAACCCGGCCTCTCCGCTTAAGACAGAGATATCCGGGAGGTCTGAAAGCAGTTCAGCAAGTTTTTGCGCTGCGGTAGCATCGGCCATCACCGCAACCCTGGGGTGAAACTCCCGACACAACGCTGCAAGCTCTTCAGCACGGGTTCCGGCTGTGAGTGCATACACTGAAAACCGCCCGGGGTGACGCCGAATAACATCCAGAGTGGAGAGCCCGATTGATCCCGTGGCACCAAGAACCGTAATGGCGCGAGCGATCATACTCAAAAGTGCCCGACCGCTGTCAGCCAGCCAAGTTGAGTGATAATAAGCGCAAATACCGGAACCGCAGCAGTAAGGCTGTCGATGCGATCCATGATTCCGCCATGCCCGGGTAGCAAGCGGCTGCTATCCTTGATGCCTCTGAAGCGTTTGAGCATGCTTTCAAGCAGATCTCCAAGCACCGACACTATGCCGGTTACCAGGCTCGCAATAACCAGCAGAACGGTTTCAACGGCGCCGGCCGAAGCAAGAATACTCACAATAAAGGCAAAGGTGCCAACGGCCGCCAGGCCGCCCCATACGCCTGCCCAGGACTTACCAGGGCTGACTCTCGGCGCAAGTTTGGACTTGCCAAAAGCCCTGCCGGCAAAATAGGCACCTATATCTGCGACCCAGACGACGCAAAACACATACAGAATGAGCAGCAGGTTGTTGTCCGTACTTCCAAACTGGAATCCGCCGGCCCGGAGATGGTTCAGACCAACCCATGCAGGCACCAACACCAGCACACCCATAAACGCCCTCACCGGCACACTGCCCCAACGCTCTGAACCTGCTGGATAACTGCGAACCAGCAAAAAACAGACAACCCACCAGACAAGAGCGAGCCAAAGCATTGCAACAGCCGATACATTCAGGAGGCCATACAGGATAAGTGCAATCACTGCCGCATATGCAACTCGGCGTGATTGCTGCTCAAGCCCGGACATATTGGCCCACTCCCAGGCACCCAAGGTGATAATTGCAGCGGTAAACAGCGCAAAACCCAAAGGCGGCAGGAAAAAGACGCCGCCAATAGCGATGGGGGCAAGAATAAGAGCGGTTATGATCCGGGTTTTTAGCACAGTAGGAGTCGCCGTGGTTCGTTATTGTTGTGACGGTTTGGCCGTAATCTGGTCATCTGTCTGACCAAATCGGCGTTGACGTCCGGCATAGGCCTGTAGCGCTTTGCGCATCTCGTCTTCTTTGAAATCGGGCCAGAATTCAGGCGAAAAATAGAGCTCGGTGTAAGCCAGATGCCAGAGCATAAAGTTGCTTATGCGTTGCTCGCCCGCTGTACGAATCATGAGATCCGGCATGGGAAGATCACCAATGCTCAGGTGCTGTTGAATCAGATCGTCGGTAATATCGGATGGCTGAAGGTGCCCCGCTTTGACCTGTTCGGCAACTTGCCTTGTTGCCTGTGCAATATCCCAATGGCCGCCGTAATTCGCGGCAATGACGAGCGTCATTCCGGTGTTGTTACACGTAAGTTGCTCCGCCTTGGCCATGAGCTCCTGCAGCGTGGAGTTAAACGCGGAACGGTCCCCGATAATGCGCAGGCGTATGTCATTGCGGTGCAATTTCCTGACTTCCCGCTCCAGCGCAAAAACAAACAGTTTCATCAGAGCGAAGACTTCGTCCTTTGGACGACGCCAGTTTTCGCTTGAAAAAGCGAACAGCGTGAGCACCTCCACCCCTTCCCGGGCACAGGTTTCAACAACAGACTTCACCGCATCCACTCCGGCTTTGTGCCCTGCCACTCCTTTTAACCGACGCGCCTTGGCCCACCGGTTATTACCGTCCATGATAATGGCCACATGCCGGGGCCGGCTATCAGCCGACACCGGAATCTCTGCGGATACTGTTCCCGTCATGAAATCCCCTGTACTGCCAGCAGAAAACCCGCTAGCCGCATGTTTCGCTTGCAAGTGAACCGAGGCGATCAGACCGCCATCAGATCCTCTTCTTTCGCTTTGAGCATCTTCTCGACTTCAGCGATATAGCGATCTGTAAGCTTCTGGATTTCTTCTTCACCCCTGCGCACGTCATCTTCGCTTATATCTTTGTCTTTCAGCAGATCTTTCATCATGCTGTTTGCATCGCGACGGGCGTTCCGGATAGACACACGACCATTCTCTGCGTCCGCTTTCGACTGCTTGACCATGTTTTTACGGGTTTCTTCGGTCAGCATCGGCATCGGTATACGAATCAGATCACCGCTGGTTGCCGGGTTCAGACCGAGGTCGGCCATCATAATGGCTTTCTCGATAACCGGTACCAGATTCTTCTCCCAAGGGGACACAGCCAGCGTACGGTTATCTTCCACGTTAACGCTCGCGACCTGCTTCAGCGGCGTTTCCTGACCGTAGTAGTTAACCATCACACTGTCCAGAATAGACGGATGTGCACGGCCTGTACGGATTTTGTTAAACGCTGAGTGCAGAGCTTCCAGGCTCTTTTCCATCTTCTTTTCGGCTTCAGCTTTTATATCGTTGATCACGTAATAATCCTCAATTCGTTCGTCGGGGCATTGTGAAGCCCGTTATTCAATCAGTGTACCTTCTTTCTCACCCGTCACGATGCGCGTCAGCGCGCCCGCACGGTTCATATCAAAAACACGCAGCGGCATACCATGATCCCGCGCCAGGCATATTGCCGTCAGATCCATCACACCCAGCTTTTTATCAAGCACCTGATCATAAGTCAGTTTGTCGTACTTTTCCGCCGTGGGGTCAAGATACGGATCCGCAGAATACACCCCATCCACCTTGGTTGCTTTCAGTACTGCGTCGGCTTCAATCTCGATACCACGCAGGCAAGCTGCCGAATCGGTTGTGAAGAAGGGGTTGCCCGTACCTGCACAAAATATAACCACATCACCATCTTTAAGGTCCCGGACAGCACGGCGGCGATCATAATGCTCAACAATACCACTCATGGGAATAGCCGACATAACCCGGGTGCGGATGTTCGAACGCTCGAGAGCGTCACGCATGGCCAAGCCGTTCATAACGGTCGCCAGCATGCCCATGTGATCACCGGTAACCCGGTCCATACCTGCTTCACTCAGCGATGCACCCCGGAACAGGTTGCCGCCGCCAATAACGAGGCCAACCTGAACGCCGATGCCGATCAAAGCACCAATTTCAAGTGCCATCCGATCAAGAACTTTGGGATCAATACCGAAATCATGCTCACCCATCAGGGCTTCGCCACTGAGCTTGAGCAAAACACGATTGTATCTCGGCTGGTTTTTCGATGATGTCGGCATATTGATCCCCTTTTTGTCTGTTAACTGCTATCCGGCGTGATACGCATCGCAGGCTTGTATCTGACATACTCCTCGGAAAAGGGGGATCTCAGATACAAGCCCGCCACGAGAGCCGGAAAAATCCAACCAACGTGGCAGACTCAGGTGGCGCTGTAACTGGCTGTTACAGCGCCGAGAAAAATCAGGCCTTGCCTGTACCGGCTGCAGCAGCAACCTCGGCAGCAAAGTCTACTTCTTCTCTTTCAATGCCTTCACCCACTTCCAGGCGAATGAAACCTACCAGCTCACCGCCAGCGGATTTGATCAACTCACCCACGGTCTGCTCCGGGTTTTTGACGAAAGGCTGCTCTACAAGGCTGTGCTCCTTGAGGAACTTCTTAATACGGCCACCCATCATTTTTTCAACGATTTCGGCTGGCTTGCCTGCCATATCCGGCTGCGCCTTGATGACATCTTTCTCTTTCTCGAGTTCTTCAGCTGGCATGTCTTCCGGCTTTGCAACGCGCGGATTAACAGCTGCAGCGTGCATCGCGATATCGCGAGCCAGCTCGGCGTCACCAGCAGTCAGAGCAACAACAGCGGCGATTTTATTGGTGCTGTGAACATAGCCACCAACAACAGGACCTTTGAGCTCAACAACACGGCGAACACTGATGTTCTCGCCAATTTTCTGAACCAGCGCTTCGCGCTTGGCTTCGAGATCACCTGCCATCAGCTTGGCAACGTCGGTTTCACCTTTCTCAAAGGCAACGTTCAGAACGTCGTTGGCAAAATTGATGAAGTTGTCGTCACGAGCAACAAAGTCGGTTTCGGAGTTTACTTCAACAATGTAAGCAGCAGTGTTGTCGTCAGAAATCTTGATCAGCGAAACACCTTCAGCGGCTGTGCGCCCGGCTTTCTTGGCGGCTTTGAGGCCAGAAGACTTGCGCAATTCTTCGATCGCGGCGTCTACACTGCCTTCAGATTCAACCAGAGCCTTTTTGCACTCCATCATGCCAAGGCCAGTGCGATCACGCAGTTCCTTGACCATTGCAGCGGTAATTGCAGCCATGTTCAATCCTCTTAACTTGTTCGAATTCGGTGGGGAAGCCTACCCGGAGACTCCTCCGGGTAGGCTTTACATCTCAAAGGTGACGCGTATGCATCACTCAGCAGCTGGAGTGGTTCCTGCAGCTTCTTCACTGACTTCTACAAACTCATCAGCGCCTGCGCCGCCAGCTTGTGCTGATTCAAGGCACGTATCAGCAACAGCTTTCACATAGATCTGGATCGCACGGATAGCATCGTCGTTGCCCGGAATCACGAAATCTACGCCGTCCGGGTTACTGTTGGTATCAACAACGCCGATAACAGGGATGCCCAGCTTGTTGGCTTCTTTGATAGCAATGCGCTCGTGATCAACGTCGATAACGAACAACGCATCAGGCAGGCCGCCCATATCCTTGATACCGCCAATAGAACGCTCAAGCTTATCCATTTCACGGGTGCGCTCAAGAGCTTCTTTCTTGGTCAGCTTGTCGAAAGTACCGTCTTTGCTCTGGGCTTCCAGATCACGGTAACGACGGATGGACTGACGGATGGTTTTGTAGTTGGTCAGCATGCCGCCGAGCCAGCGGTGGTTAACAAAAGGCTGACCGGAACGTTCTGCTTCTTCCTTGATGACCTTGGCTGCGGCGCGCTTGGTGCCAACGAACAGGATCTTGTTCTTGCTCTCTGTCAGCTTCTGAACGAAGTCGAGTGCTTCATTCATTGCAGGAACAGTTTGCTCAAGGTTGATGATGTGAATCTTGTTACGGGCGCCGAAGATGAACTTCGACATTTTCGGGTTCCAGTAGCGAGTCTGGTGACCGAAGTGAGCACCTGCCTTGAGCAGGTCACGCATATTTACCTGAGCCATGATATTACCTTAGTTTAGCTTCGGGTTAGTCCTCCACGCGTCCAATTGCCCCAACCAGACTCCCTTTACAACTTAAAAGTGGAAGTAGGCACCCTGGGACAACGTGCTGACACGTGTGCGAATTTGCCGGATTTGTTTCCAGCGGGCGCGTTTATATCACAAAATGCAGACCTCCCGCCATTAATTTTGCATCAGGGCTTCCTTGTACCCAGAGCCCCAGCCCCTTAAAATACGCGATTGATACAAATTAACGGGAAGCCTAATGCAAGTATCGATCAAGACTCCGGAAGAAATTGCAAAGATGCGTGTGGCCGGCCGTCTGGCGGCCGAGGTTCTCGAAATGATCGGGGAACACGTTAAACCTGGCATTTCAACGGAAGAGCTCAACCAGATCTGCCATGACTACATCGTCAATGAGCAACAGGCGATTCCTGCTCCTCTGAACTACAAAGGCTTTCCAAAGTCGGTTTGCATTTCAGTCAACCACGTTATCTGCCATGGCATACCTTCAGAGAAAAAGATTCTGAAGGACGGTGACATTGTCAATATTGACGTTACCGTTATAAAAGATGAGTACCACGGCGACACCAGTAAGATGTGGATCGTCGGTAAACCAAAGCCCGGCACTGAACGCCTGGTCGCCATTACTCAGGAATGCCTCTACAAAGGCATTGAGCTGGTTAAGCCAGGCGCTCGTTTGGGCGACATTGGCCATGTAATCCAGCAGCACGCCGAAAAGCATCGCTATTCCGTGGTCAGGGACTACTGCGGCCATGGCATTGGCAAAGTATTCCATGAAGAGCCGCAGGTTATGCACTACGGCAAACCGGGCACAGGCATGGAACTGCAAGAAGGCATGACCTTTACTATTGAGCCCATGATCAACCAAGGCAAGTACCACACCAAAATGCTTCCGGATCAATGGACAGTGGTCACCAAAGACCACAAGCTTTCTGCGCAGTGGGAACACACTATTCTCGTGACGGCCGATGGCTATGAAGTATTGACCAAACGGTCGGAGGAATCCTTCTAAGTGGACCGCGAGGAACTGGAGGCCAGTATCAGCAGGGATCCATCTCCTGTGAAGGCAGCCAGGGAGCTGCTCAAACAGCGTTACAATGCCGATGCTGAAGCCTTTAGACAGGGCGCCGATGTGCGGGCCCTGGTTCGCTCCAGGGCCGATACGGTCGACACCGTGCTGAGGCTGATCTGGGATCGCTATCCCTTCTCCGGCTCACCGGACATTGCGCTCATCGCCGTTGGCGGCTACGGGCGAGGCGAACTCCACCCACACTCGGATATTGACCTGCTGATTCTGACACGCAACGGCATTGAACCGGGCTGGCAGGAAGATCTCGGAGCTTTTGTCACTCTGCTTTGGGATCTGAAGCTCGACATTGGCCACAGCGTTCGCAGCATTGAAGAAAGCAAAGAGGCGGCACGAGGCGATATAGCCACACTGACCAACCTGCTGGAAACCCGCACAATTGCCGGCCCGGATGAACTGCGTAAAGAACTCAGTGAACAAGCCTACTCCGATAACATCATCACTGATCGCGACTACTTTATTGCCAAGCGCAAAGAGCAACAGCAGCGCCACAAGAAATACAGCGACACCGAGTACAACCTGGAGCCCAATGTAAAGAGCTCCCCGGGCGCCCTGCGAGATATCCAGACCATTGGATGGATTACCAAGCGGCATTTTGGCCTTCAGAGCATTGCCGACCTGACCCGCTTCAGCATCCTCACCGACGAGGAACACCAGATCCTGGTTCAGGGTGAGACCCTGCTGTGGAAACTGCGCTACGGACTGCAGCTGATCGCGGACCGTAACGAAAACCGGCTGCTGTTCGATCATCAACGAGCCCTGGCGCAAATGCTGGGCTACAAAGACGAAGGCAAGCGGCTGGATGTCGAGTTGATGATGCAGTCCTATTATCGGACCGTGCTGGCACTGGCAGAGCTCGCTGACGTTATTCTCCAGTTTTACGACGAGGCGATACTCGGCACCGGCACAGAAGATAATATTCAGCCGATCAACAAGCGCTTCCAGGTTCGCAACAGCTACATAGAGGCGGTAAATAACCAGGTATTTGCCTATTCCCCCTACGCGATCATGGAAATCTTCGTGCTGATGGCCCAGCACCCTGAAATAAGGGGCATCCGGGCCACAACAATACGGTCGTTGCGGGCACACAGGCATCTGATTGACGATGCTTTCCGTTCTGACCTGGCCGTGACTTCCCTGTTCATGGAACTGCTGAGAACACCCCATGCGCTGGATGAATCCCTCTCCGCCATGAAAAAGTACAATGTGCTGGGTCGCTATCTGCCCGAGTTCGGGCAGATTATCGGTCAGATGCAGCACGACCTTTTCCACATTTACACCGTTGATGCTCACACCATGCGGGTTGTCCGTAACATGGTGCGGCTGAACGGCCCGGACGCGCGCGACGACTACCCCTTGGCCGCCCGACTGATTCACGGGCTTCCCAAAAGGGAGGTTCTTTATATTGCCGGGTTGTATCACGACATTGCCAAGGGTCGTGGGGGAGATCATTCAGAGCTTGGTGCTATCGATGTAGAGTCGTTCTGTAAACGTCATCATCTCGGGGAGCGTGATACCCAGTTGGCTTCCTGGCTGGTGGAAAATCATCTGCTGATGTCCATGACGGCCCAGCGCAAGGACATTTCTGACCCGGATATTATCCGGTCATTTGCCCGGGCTCTGCCCAGTCAGGCGCACCTCGACTATCTCTATATACTCACGGTATGTGATATCAGCGCAACCAACCCGAAGCTCTGGAACACTTGGCGAGCGTCCCTGTTGCGCCAGTTGTATATGGAAGCCAAGCGTGCCTTGCGAAGCGGCACAGAGATCCCCGTTGACCGGCAGGAGTGGGTGCGCGCAACCCAGTCGGAGGCCCGGGAAATTCTCCATGCCCAAAGCATCACTGACGAACAGATCGATGCCATCTGGGACACGGTCGATGAAGACTACTTCCTGCAGGACTCCACGGTTGATATCGCCTGGCAAACCGCAGCCATCATTAACCATGGCAATACGCCGGGACCACTGGTACTTATCCGAGACACCCGCGGCGGTCCAACCGATGGTTACTCCCAAATCATTATTTACATGAACGATCGGCCAACCCTGTTTGCCGCCACAACTGCGGTACTGGAGCAGCTCAACCTCAACATTGTGGATGCCCGCATAAGTTCAAACGAAGGCCCCTATACAATCAGCTCCTATGTCGTTCTCGACGAAAAAGGCCAGCCTCTGGGCGTAGATCCTGCCCGCAAGGAACGGGTGCGCAAGCGCCTGATCGAAGAGCTGGATGATCCGGAAGACTATCCCGACATTATTCACCGCCGCACACCAAGGCAGCTCAGGCATTTCGCGTTCCCGACCGAGGTGCTGTTTTCCAACGACACCATTAACGAGCGCACGGTGATTGAAGTGATTACGCCTGATCGCCCCGGCCTTCTGGCACGGATTGGGCAGGTGCTGCTGGATCATCGCATACGCCTGAGCAACGCCAAAATCGCCACACTAGGCGAGCGCGTAGAAGACGTATTCTTTGTGACCGACGAACACGGCGACCCTGTCGGCGATCCCGCCGTGTGCCTCGCCCTGCAGCAGGACCTATGCAAAATGCTGGATGACATTCAATGAATCCGAATCTCGACAAACTCCACCCCTACCCGTTCGAAAAACTTGCCAAATTAAAGGCTGGTATAGCACCGCCGGACAATCTGCGCCCCATTTCCCTGGGCATCGGCGAACCCAAACACCCTTCCCCTGAGTTTGTGAAACAGGTGATTGCCGACAACCTCGACCGACTGGCCAACTACCCCACCACAAAAGGCCTGTATGAGCTGCGGCAGGCGATCAGCGAATGGACTACGCGGCGATTTAAACTGCAAGCCGGATCCCTCAGCGCGGACCACAACATCGTTCCGGTGAACGGCACCCGGGAAGCAATATTTTCACTGGTGCAGGCGGTGGTTGATTCAAGCAAGCCTGCAACGGTTGTAAGCCCGAACCCGTTCTATCAAGTGTATGAAGGCGCGGCATTTTTGGCAGGTGCTACCCCGGTTTACCTGCCCTGTGATGGCACCAACGGTTTTATCCCGGATTTTGACGCGGTACCCGAGTCTGTATGGCGCGATTGCCAGGTTCTGTTCCTGTGTTCGCCAGGCAATCCCAGTGGCGCCGTTATGCCTCGGGAAACCCTGACGAAAGTTATTGAACTGGCAGACAAGCACGACTTCATTGTGGCTTCAGACGAGTGTTACTCCGAGCTCTATCCGGATGAAAACAATCCGCCCGAGGGACTGCTGCAAACCTGCGCAGCTATCGGTCGACATGACTTCGCACGCTGTGTGGTATTTCACAGCCTTTCAAAACGCAGCAACTTGCCGGGACTGAGGTCGGGGTTTGTTGCGGGCGATGCACGCGTATTAAAAGGCTATCTTGACTACCGCACCTACCATGGTTGCGCCATGCCCGTTCACAACCAGCTGGCCAGTATTGCTGCCTGGCAAGACGAAGCCCATGTGAGGGACAACCGCGCGGCTTACCGTGCCAAGTTTGAAGCGGTGGTACCCATTCTTCGTGACGTCATGGACGTGGACTTCCCCGACGCCGGCTTCTACCTTTGGCCCGTCACTCCGATGGATGACGAAACCTTTGCGAAAGAGCTGTCGGCACAGCAGAACGTTCATGTACTGCCCGGACGCTACTTATCGCGCACAGTGGACAGTCACAACCCGGGAGAGAACAGGATTCGCATGGCACTGGTTGCGCCACTGGAAGAATGCGTTGAGGCCGCGAGGCGCATTGTTGATTTTGTAAAGGCAAACTGAACCATGAAGCTGTATGGCATACGAAACTGCGACACCGTCAAAAAAGCCCGAAATTGGCTTGATGAACAGGGCATTCCCTACGAATTTCACGATTTCAAAAAAGACGAACTCAACGAAGCTCAACTAAGCCAATGGGAAAACGCAGTTGGCTGGGAACGTCTTCTGAATCGTAGAGGCACAACCTGGCGCAAACTCAGCGATGAGGTTCGTGATACCATTGACGCCCAATCTGCCCACGACCTCATGCTGGAAAACACCTCGATCATTAAACGACCCGTGGTCGAGCATGAAGGTTCGGTTTATGTCGGCTTTAACGCCGAAGACTGGGCAATAATCTTCAAATAAACAGGAGCAATCACCACATGAGCTTTGCATTCGGTATCGGTATCGGCACCCAAAACAACCAGGGCGAGTGGCTGGAGGTTTTTTACCAGCAGCCGATCATTACACCCGAAAAAGAGCTGATCGATGTGGTAGAAACTGCCCTCGACTACAAAGGCGGCAACCAGGCTATCCAGGCGACCGCGGAGCAGCTTGTGCAGTTTGCCAACGCGCTGCGTCAGATCGGCGCAAGCGATCAGGCCTCGCTTGCGGAAAAAGCAGCCGGCAGCAAACGCCCGGTGGTCGTCACGATTCTGGAAACGGATGACACCGCCTCCAGCACGCCAGAGGTGTACCTTAAGCTGCACCTGATCTCTCATCGCCAGGCCAAACCTCACGGCGTCAAGCTCGACGGCATATTCGGCCTGCTGCCGAACCTGGCCTGGACCAACGAGGGTGCCATTGATCTGAACGAACTGCCGGAGCGCCAACTCAAAGCCCGCCTGGATGGCCGCTCGCTGGAAATAAAATCCGTAGACAAATTCCCACAAATGACAGATTACGTGGTACCAAAAGGCATTCGCATAGCCGACACAGCACGCGTGCGCCTCGGCGCCTATGTGGGTGAAGGTACAACCGTAATGCACGAAGGCTTTATCAACTTCAACGCCGGTACCGAAGGCACCAGCATGATTGAAGGCCGCATCTCTGCGGGCGTTATGGTAGGCAAAGGCTCCGATCTTGGCGGCGGCTGTTCCACCATGGGCACACTATCCGGTGGCGGCAACATGATTATTTCCGTTGGTGAGAACTGCCTGATCGGCGCCAATGCCGGCATTGGCATTCCCCTGGGAGACCGTTGCAAGGTTGAGGCTGGCCTGTACATAACAGCCGGCACCAAGGTTGCCTTGCTGGATGACAGCAACGAGCTTGTGGAAATCATCAAGGCTCGTGATCTGGCCAACAAGCCAGACTTGCTGTTCCGCCGAAACAGTCAGACCGGCGCGGTTGAATGCAAAACCAACAAATCCGCCATCGAGCTGAATGAAGAACTGCATGCAAACAACTGATTCTCAAACACTCGAACTGGCCATCGACCTGATCAGCCGGCCATCGGTCACGCCAGATGACGCCGGCTGCCAGGAACTGATGATGTCTCGCCTGATCCCGTTGGGGTTTATTGGCGAACACATGCGCTTTGACGATACAGACAACCTCTGGGCCCGCAAAGGTTCAGAGGGGCCAGTGCTGGCTTTTGCCGGGCACACCGATGTGGTTCCCACAGGGCCGGAAAGCAAATGGGCACACCCTCCGTTTGATCCCGTTATCAAAGACGGTTATCTGCATGGTCGTGGCGCCGCCGACATGAAGGGCAGTCTTGCGGCTTTCATCACCGCCTGCGAGCGCTTTGTCAGTGCTCATCCGAACCATCGCGGCTCTATAGCCTTGTTGATTACAAGCGATGAAGAGGGCCCGGCGCAGAACGGCACTGTGAAGGTAATCGAAGCTCTGGAAGCCCGCTCGGAAAAGATGGACTGGTGCCTGATAGGCGAGCCGTCCAGCACTCAGGATGTCGGAGACGTGATAAAAAATGGCCGTCGCGGTTCGTTGCACGGCTATCTTACGGTGCAAGGGGTTCAGGGCCACGTGGCCTATCCGCACCTTGCGGACAACGCCGTTCATGCCATTGCGCCTGCCCTGCATACACTTGCTAACGAGTTCTGGGATAACGGCAACGATTATTTCCCGCCGACAACCTTTCAGATCACGAAAGTCGAAGCCGGCACCGGCAGCAATATCATTCCAGGCGAGTGCCTGGTGCACTTCAACTTTCGTTACTGCACTGAAAATACGGCGGAAAGTCTTGAAGAGCGGGTAGTGGCAGTTCTTGACCGGCACAATCTTAAGTACGATCTGCAGTGGCACCTCAGTGGCCGGCCCTTTCTGACCGACAAAGGTGCTCTGGTCGCGGCCTGCCAAAGTGCCATTCGCGATGTGACCGGGCGTGAAACCGAGCTTTCCACATCAGGCGGCACATCTGACGGGCGCTTTATCGCACCCACTGGAGCGCAAGTTGTGGAGCTCGGCCCGATCAACGCCACCATTCACAAGATAGACGAGTGCGTGAAAGCTGAAGATCTGGATACATTATCCCGGATCTATGAGCAGATACTTGTGGAATTGCTGGCTTGACTGGTTTTTTACGGACTGAATAGCGTACGCGAAATGCCGAGGCAGTTGCTTCGGCATTTTTTTATAGAGCGTCAGTAATGGGGCGGAGGGGTTTCTTCCTCTTCACGCTTCATGTGGGAAGGTGACACATCTTTCAGCTGGTTGTGTAATAAACGCTTTGCGTTCCAGAGCTCGCGGATATCCATTTCCTGTTTCGCTACCTGTTCGCTCAGGGTATTGATTATATCGTCCTGAAAGGCGAGCCGTGTTTCAAGCTCGTCCAGTCTGGCTTGCAGATCGTTATGGCTCATCGGGTACTGAAACTCCGTCACATATAATGGCTATTTGGTCAGCAGTCTGGATAATCTGCTATCATGCCGCTTTTGCCCGCCAGAGCTTCCGTTTTTCCGGAAATCAGGCGGTATTCACTGGCCGGGTGTGCGATTTTACCCGATATCCGGTTTTTTATCGTCAGCGTTAATAAATAATGGAGATTTTTCAGTCAATGCGTAATCCAGCCAAAGCGATCCTTGTTGCTCTCCTGATCGCGATTCCAGCACCATTGGTACTTGCCCTGCTGCTATCATTTACCCCCGAACCACTTCGCCTGATTGCCGTAGGCGAGTTTGTAGAGGCTCTGGGCAGCACTCGTGGCATCGCCGCATACATCATCACCTTTATCGTTTTCGGCATTGCCGGTTTTCTGGCGGTGGTCATTGCAGCCAAGCCACAGCCTGCACGCGGCGCGTCGCAGCGTGCAAGCTCTCCATCACGGAATCAAAGTTCTACGCAGAACTATGCAGATGATGATACCGACTATGATGACAACAGCCCGGAAGGCGACGAGGAAGGCACTGTAAAGTGGTTCAACGTTAAAAAGGGATTCGGCTTTATCGTTCGTGACAGCGGAGATGAAGTGTTCGTTCACTTCCGTGCCATTCGCGGAAGTGGTCGCAGGGTACTGCGCCAGGGCCAACTGGTTCGCTTCAGCGTGGTTGATGCGGACAAAGGCCTGCAGGCGGACAACGTTTCTATTCTGAGCGAATAAAACGTTCGTTGATGTAAAACAAAAGGCAGCCCGCAACTGATTGCGGACTGCCTTTTTTCATTTAACGCTATTCAGTTTCCCACTATTTCAATTCCAGGCTACGAGCTGCTCACCCCGGCTGTCCAAGCGCCACCACTTCTCATCCTCTGCCGGCTCACCCTCTTTCCACTCTCCCGGGCTGCAGCGGACCTCCGCCTCCATGGCTCGCCATGCACTTCGGGCACAATCGAGATCACTGCTCCAGGGAAGATGTTCGCCTTCGATAAGCAGCGAGGTATACCGCCTACCAAAAGCTTGCGGATACAGCGTTATTTTCAATTGGCCTTTATTAAAGTGCGCAGAGCCCTTGATGACAGACGAAGTATCGCTGTCATCAAGCACTAATTGCTCAAGATGGCTTTCCAGCCAACGTCCAACCGCGCCTGCTTCAAGGTCACGAATGTAGATTTCCAGATCCTGCACCCGCAGATTCTCCATGCTGATGATCACAATGGAGCACATAGTGAACCGGCCCGCGCCGCGCTGCAACCCAGCGCTCCAGTTCCTGACGCAGGTCTTCCACCGTAAGCCGGCGTAGCGTGCCTGCAGCTTTGCGTTCGTGCCATGCTACTTCGGTGGCGGCACGCATAAGGCTTAGCTCCTCAAGTGCCTCCTCAATTTTATTCAGTGGCTCCTGCCGTGCCAGCGCAACCAGGCTTTGCCGCAGAAGCGTATCCGCCTGGCCAGAAAGCGCCACCGAACTTGCCGGGCCGCGGCGCGCAAAAAGATCAAGTCGCGCCGCAGCACGCTCTACCCACTGCAGCACTCCTCCCGGCGTACTGACGCACCGGCTGCGCCGGGAAGCCGCAAACTGAGCAACGGGATAAGACAACTGAATGTTCCAACGGCGCTCGATAGCCGCCTGATGGGCGACAAGAATGGCCTTGCGCTGGACGACACTTGAAGGGCGCATGTTGAACGCATCAAGCGCCCGGCCAAGGCGTTGTTCCAACAAACCACAGCTCTCCTCACCGCCCGGCGTGACAGGCCCCAGAAGCAATACCGGCCCCTGCCAGCGCAGAACCAGCTCCGACGCAAGGCCGGAAGGAAGTTCCATCAGAGCCAGCAGGTCGGCGGGGGTTACATTATCCAGCACAAGAACGGGCCAGGGTGTTCTGGAAGCCGCAGGGATGACGGCGAGATCGCTGGCCATAAGCTCAGCTTCACGGCGCAGATCCATTTCAACATAGGGTTGCGTTAGCGACGACAGCAGGGCGCTCAGCCAGGAGGACTTCCCTGCCCCGCGCTCGCCTCTGACCCACAATAGAGCGTCAGGTGTTGCGGCAAGTGTTATAGCGACGTCTTCCGCCAGCTCGATCCACTCCGGATCGGTAATCACAATCGGTGCCGCCTCATGCTCTTCAATACCTGACTGCTCCGGTCCCACTCCGGTGTTAACCAGGTCACCCGATTCTGGCCAGCGCGAAACCAACTCAAGAACCGCAACATAGGCCTTTCCCTGCAAACGCTCCGCCCTCCGGGCAAGCACCTCGAGAAGTTGAGGCCAGTCCAGCCAGGCGGGCGTGCCAAAGAATTCACGCGCGGCCGCCAACCAGTATATTAACTGGGAAGACAGCAGGCCTTCACCGCCGACCTCAGTCACAATGGGCTGCTCGCATTGGATAGTACGAGTTAACTCATCCATATCCACCCCCGAGGCGCGCAAAAACTTACTCGCGGAGGGGCTGGCGTCCAGCAGTGCAAGCAGGAAATCTTCTACCGTAATAACTGTCCCGCCACGGCGATCAACATGATCGCGAGCGCTTAATAATGCCGTCTGGCATTGAGGGGTAAGGCATCCCTGCCAATCTTCCATGAAACATCTCCCTGTTTTTTTCGCATCATCCTGATGCCGTCGAAAATATGTCGATAATTTTTCTGCTTACCAGGTGCCCGTATTTTCCATACTGACCCAAGGCTCTTTGGGCTCCAGGGCTTCGCCTTTCTGCAGCAGCTCTATGGATATATTATCTGGCGTGCGGATAAAGGCCATGTGGCCATCCCTGGGTGGACGGTTAATGGTTACGCCATTTGCCTGCAGCGTCTCGCACAGAGCATAGATATCATCCACCCGGTAGGCCAAATGGCCAAAGTTACGACCGCCGGAGTATTCTTCCGGATCCCAGTTATAGGTCAACTCAAGCATCGGTGCTTTGTTTTCACAAGCACTGGATTCGTCTGCCGACGCTGCCAGAAACACCAACGTGAAGCGGCCCTTGTCGCTGCTTTTTCGATTGATCTCAACCATACCCAGCAGATCGCAGAAAAAATGCAGGGTTTGCTCAAGATTACTTACACGGATCATTGTATGCAGATATTGCATGCTATCTCCTGTCGCTTCTTGGTTCATTGTGCCTTAGGCACTCGCAATTCAGCCACCATCCCGGAATGCGCCAGGCCTTTATTAAGTACCAGTTTACGGTATTCTGAGCGAATGAATGCAAACCTTGCCTCTGAGCTGATTAATTCTTACCACACGCCAGCGATACGACACCTTGCATGGTTGTGTCAGGCACCGCAGCTGATGCGCTCGCCGATCACATTTGAGCCCGCACAACATCTACCCTCAAACTATTCCGATATCCTCAATGCCTGGGATCAGGACATTGAGGCAGCACCATCATTGCTAAGTGAGCCACCGCAACGCCGGCTGGGTTTCTATTTCGAGCGACTCTACCAGGTTTTTCTCGAGGACGTGCTTGGCTGGCCTATCCTGCTGAAAAACCGACAGATCCAGTCAAGCGGGCGCACCATCGGCGAACTGGATTTCGTGGTGCACAACAAGAAAGATGATCGCATTGAGCACCATGAAATCGCGATCAAATTCTATCTCGGTGTTTCAGAGTGCGCCGCTTCAACACTCTGGTACGGCCCCAACGCCCGTGATCGGCTTGATATGAAAACAACCAGCCTTCTCGAACAACAGAGCCGCCGCACACAACTACCCGAAGCAATCGCACTGCTCGCGGAATCCCATATAACAGGCCCGCTAACCCCGCGAATTTTCATGCCAGGGTATCTTTTCTACCCCGACGATCAGCCTGCGGTAACGCCGGATTATGTTCCGGCAGGGCATCTTCGCGGGCGCTGGACGTACGCCCACGACGCGAGGGCGATAGACACGTCACAATGGGTTGTACTAAACAAACCGCACTGGATTGGCAACTGGTTTCAGAGTGAGCCGCCGGAGACAGAGCATACTCAGGAAGCTCTGAAGCGTGTCGAGAACAAATCCGTTCCGCAACTGTTCGCAGTGCTGCGGGAAGATCGCCAAACGGGTAACTGGCTCGAAACCGACCGGGTGTTTGTGGTGCCGGAAACCTGGCCCTGAAATTCCTGCCAAGACTCTTGCGCAAAAACTTTATCCATCCAGCAAGTCCCGCGCCCATGCGGGCAACGTCTCACAGTAGCGCAGCCACTCGCCGTTTTCCCAGACGGCAACACGAACAAAGGGCTGATCCAGGCTGGAATTATCAACAAGATGCAGCTCATCCACCAGCCCGACGCATTCACGCAAGTTGGCGTACGTTCTCGGAATCCTGTTCTCTATTTTTTTCTCCGGCACGTTGTGGCCACCAGACTGGACGCGAGTGGTGACGCGAGCCTTGTTCAGCGCGGTGGTTTCCAGATGAAAATAGAACATTCGGATACGAAAACCTGCCGCCTTCGCAGCCCCCAAAAAATCTATTTTAGAGGGATGAGAAAAAACCGTTTCAAAACAGAAGCTCTGGCGCTCTTTCAAGAGACGGAACCGCTCTTTCTCAGCAATCAGAGCCGCCTCGTAACTGTGCTTTTCGGGAAAACCAGGCCAAAGGCTGCGCGCAATATTATCTGCATTGACCAAAGGAATACTGCGCCGGGCAAGAAAGCGCTCATAAAACGTAGACTTGCCCGCACCATTACCACCAACGAGCAGCCAAAGCTCAGGCTGCATCGTCGCGGTCGCTCACGGCTTCAAACCGCCCATTGCGGAATTGGCCAATCTGGCGCATACCATCGGGGTAAATAGCTTCCAGGTACCCAGGTTTGTCAGCGGCGGCTTGATAAACCGTCCGCCCCCGAGCAATCGAGCGGCTCAATTCGCCGCTGTCGCGGGCCTGATTCACTTCTGCCCACAAATCATCACTGGTGACCGTTTCCGGAACCACTGGCTCCACCTTCACGCGCCGGATGCCCTGAAGAATGGCAATTAGATCCTCCGCGCTTACCTCCCCTGCAACCACACGACCTATCTCCGCCCAATACTCGATCTGTTTGGGCGTAGAGCGGCGGTGGACCTGCCCCTCGGCAGCGGCGTGACGAACCAGATTATCATCCAGACGAATGGCGATAGTCATGTGAACCTCCAATGGCTTGGCTTTTAATATTTACAGATTACCACGGGCGTTGCATTTTGCAACAATTGTCGCAAATGGATCATGCATCCAAGAGCTCAAGCAAGCCGCGTTCTTTGCTCATGCCGTCATCGCTCTCCTGGAGACGGCCTCGTCGCTTACGAGTGCAAAAATTTCCAGGGTGGGCTTGCCGGGATGTATCTTTTGCAATTCCAATACACGCCTGCTCTGGCGTTTCAGTTCCTCGCTCGGCTTCGCCCATTGGTTTTCCGGGAGTGCTTCAGACCAATCAGACATTGCCTTTGGCAAGGTCTTTCGGCTCACGCGTTTGATCTTTTGGACCTCCCATTCCACCAGCCGGTTCGGGATCGTCCAGAAGGTCACAAGGTGGTATAGGTACCAGCCGATCAGGTAGAACATTCCCCGCTTGCCTTGCCTGTATTCGCAATGGAGGCGTTTGCGGGCGTTGCGGAAGACATGAACGCCTTCCCACGGCGGATCGTCCGGGCCTTGAAGTTCCAGTGGGTCCTGGATTTCTTTCAGGGTGTGCACTTCATATTCCATGTACGCCCGGATCGCTTCCCAGTTGCTGATGGCCAGCGGCAAGCCCGGGGTTTCAAACTCCAGGGTATATTTCTCACCCGTTTCCGGGTGATAGAAGCCAATGCCGAAGCCGTACTGGCGTTGCACGCCATATTCCGTAGCGCCTTGTGCTTCTGTGACCCAGGCGACCAAGTCTTCCCAAGGGACGAAGATCGGTTCTTTCTGGCCCTCAGGTACAAAACATACTTCACGGCGTTGGCGATTGAAGCGGGTGGGGATCACATTTTTTAACTTGCCATAAGCCAGCCAACGAGGAAAGGAGAGCATAAAGAAACCAAACAGCCCAGCCCAGATAGAAATCTGGAAGGAATAATCAAAGGTTACGCGCCCCCCCCATAGGGCATCTTCCCAGCCATTACCGAAAACAACCCCCCCCAAAAAAGACGACAATGGGGAAAACAAATGCAATAAACAAAAAACAAAAAAAGGGTATGCCCAAAGAGGCCTGCCAACCAAAAACTGAGGTAGTACCAGCCCCAAAATCCAGGTAGGCATCATTCACTTCTCCCACCACGTGGTCATGATCCACCGGCAACAGTCCGGTCGGCAGAGGTGCGGGTGACAAAAATGTTAGCCGTCCGCTCGGAAAGGGCTCAGAACGCCCCGCACGGGGCAGTAACTCTGACTGATTGGTTTTCGCATTCATTAAAGGGTATCCATCACTATGAGTGGCTGGCAGAGCTGCCACCAGGAAATCTCAGCTTTTGGCATTTCCTGAACAGGAGTCAGGGGATACCGACTCTCGGGCGTGACCTTCAGCATATACACAGCACTTGTGTAAGCACCGACTGCCTGTAGAGTTTCCAGTTTGATCATCAGGCTAAGATCACGGGGTCGGATACCATGTTTAGTTTTATCATGGGCTGGTGGTTTGAAGGTAACCTGAAGCCCAACCTGAACCCGGGTCGTCACCGACTCCTGATGTAGGAGGCTACGATATTCACCATCCTGAAGCTCTCGTTTCACCAGAAATCGAACACCACACTGATGAGGTAGGAATTGTCTGGCAATGACTTCCTTTCGTTCATATAGACCACGCTCCCGCCGGTCTCTGCTTTCGGTACTCCTCCATCGAGATCTTGCCTAGCTGTGGGGTGAGTTTGCAGACTCGGCTTCCCCAAGGATATTCATTCTGATATCTGTGAACTTCCGTCCAACCCTTACCCTCCTTCCAGGATTCCAGATCAAGGTCGCGCCAGTATCGCGGGTTACGCCCTGTCTTTCTGTCGTGTTCTGCCGTTACGGGATCCAGGTGACGGAAAGGTTCGAGGCGAGGGGTATCCGGTAACGGCTGAGCCACGTCCATGTAGCGCTGCAACATATCCCAGGTCGCAAGCACTTCATTCTTGTTGGATTCGATTGAACTAAAGGCCGTTTTGTTGAAGGTTTTCTGGGTATAGCGGTGTACCAGCATTAACCGGTAGAACACACCGCTTTCCTGAATAACCCTATCAACGTAGGCATCGAATTCTATAAAGGGAGCTTCAAAAAACCGTTTCCGTCCCAAAGCAATGCGAACCTGCCCGGTGACCCGGTTGAACTCACTGCATCCGTCTTCCAGCGTCTCGCTCAGCTTTTTGGTGAGAGTCTTTTCGAAAGGCTTGAGGAAGAAGCCTATACCGGTGCTCATGATCCAGTTGGTGGTGGGCGGGGTTATCCAAATAGCGAATATGTACCATGCGAGAGCTAGTACTATACCAACGCCGCCCACGAGCAACCCTGGAAGAGATCGAACTAACTCTATCTCGACGATCGTCCAAACCAACACTGCTGGGCCTGCGAGCCATAAAATGAATATCCAAATAATGGGAATGATCAAGATCAGAAACTTTAACCCCAGCTTCCCATTCAAAAACCTTATCCGCTGGTGGTTCCACCACCACTCTTTGTCCTGAAATTCAGGATCGCTTTTCTTACAGTCCTGAAGCGCTTCAACAGACTCAATCGTGCCAAGATAAGGAACGGCCCCCGCGTAGCTGCCAATGGGCTGAAGCTCCTCGCCAATGCGAGCGCGCTTCCTGGGGGATTCAGGCAAGGGGCCGATGGCTGTTGCCCGAAAGGCAGTCTCCATAAACTCAGGCACTTTCTGCAGGCCTTGCCTTGCGGCTTCCTCTGTGATCAGTCACTGGCGTCAACGCTCTGTAACTCAAGAACACTGCCGCTTTGGCCAGAGGCCATCAATGCAGAAATCAGAATGAAAGGAATCGCAACGTAATAGGTCGGAAAACCAGCATTACCAAAAATATTGATCAGCGCCACAACACCAACGGTTGCAGCTCCAATTGTTAAGGTCAATACCGACAGTTTGGCTTTTCGTTCTGACTCCGGGTCTGTCTTTATCTTGACCATCGACCCACACTCGGTGCATTCGACAGGTTCAGGTTTTTCCAGCTTCTCCAACTGCTCTTTCGACAGCTGATTCTTGCCATTGCAAGTCGCGCAGATTGCTTCTAAATAATCACTCATCGTTTCTTCCCTGAAATTGAGTTCGCTTCTTGGTCTTCCCTGTCCCGACTTTCTCTTTGAAAGAATGTCTGATCGGGCATTAAATCGGCCAAGCCTCCGGGGATCGCTTTTTGCGATATTCTTCCATTGAGATCTGGCCCAGTTGCGGGGTCAGCCTGCAAGTGCGCTTGCCCCAGGGATATTCCGCTTGTCGCTTCAGCCACTCGGCCCCTTCACACTGCTTCCAAGCTTCTATATCCAGATCGCGCCAGTAGCGGGGATTTCGCCCGGTGCGCTGATCATGCTCGACGGTTACCGGGTCCAGGTGCCGGAAGGGCTCCAGTCTTGGTACATCGGGCAAGGGCTGGATCACATCCATGTACCGTTGGAGCATATCCCACAGTGCCATCACTTCTTCTTTCGCCGGTTCTACACGGCTCAAGGACGTTTGAATGAATTGTTTACCAGTGTATCGGTGCACGAACATCAGGCGATAGAAGATACCCCCCGCCTCGATCACTCGTTCCACATAGGCATCAAATTCTTCAAAGGGGGCCGTCAGTTTCTTGCCCCCCGATAGAGCGAAGCTCACCTCGCCGGTCTCACGACTGAAACAGCTTTCACCCGCCTCCAGACCTCGATCCAGTAGCTTGGCGAGGAGTTTGTCGAATGGCCTGAGCAGTAGGGCAAAAAAGCCCATGACCCAAGGCATGGTTTTTATGAGGATATAAAAAGACGCGGCTATCCAGCCAAAACCCACTACAAGAAACCAAAGCACTTTAAGGATTCGGGGCATTTCAACAAAGTCAGCGAGATACAATGACAGCACGCCGCCGCCCCCCACTAAAGCGGTGCCCCAAACGTAGGGAATAAGCAGTATCAAAGCAGAAAGGCCAAGAAAGGCTTTACCGTTGAGAAAACGAATTTTCTGATGACTCCACCACCAGTCGCCAGAAGTAAATGCCTCGGGTTCGCTCTGTCTCTGATGCTGGATGTCACCAGCATCCTCACACACCCGGTAATAGGGCTCGATCCCAGTGTAATTGCCAACAGGTTGAAGATCTTGACCAAGCTGTTTTCTACTTTTTGCGGGTTCCGGAAGAAGCGGGACCTGATCTGACCGGAACCCATCCTTTTCATGGCTGATTTTTTCACCATTTTTGCTCACAGGGTGACCTCTTACTAAGCCCTACATCAAGCATCGTCTATCCCCAAACGAGCTCCACATTTCTGTACGTCTTGAAAAAGCTTGACCCGGATTTTCATTTCTCAGATCGGCCATGAACCCGCAGGGCGTTTTTGCCGGTACTCGTCCATGGAAATCTTGCCCAGTCGGGGCGTGAGCTTGCAGGTTCGGCTGCTCCAAGGGAATTGGCTCTGCCTCTGATGGATCTCAGTCCATCCCTCACCTTCCTTCCAGGACTCAAGATCCAGATCCCGCCAATAACGGGGGTTGCGGCCAGTTTTCTTGTCATGCTCCACAGTGACCGGATCCAGATGGCGGAAGGGTTCCAGGCGCGGCGTATCGGGGAGGGGTTGGGTCACGTCCATGTAACGCTGAAGCATATCCCAAAGGGCCAACACCTCGTGCTTTTCAGCTTCGATGGTGCTGAAGGCGGTCTTGTTGAAGGTTTTCTGAGTGTAGCGGTGCACCAGCATTAGCCGATAGAAGATGCCGCCGTGCTGAACAACCCGCTCTACATAGGCGTCAAATTCCACAAAAGGGGCTTCGAAAAAGCGCTTTCGCCCAAGCGCAAAGCGCACTTGGCCAGTGATGCGGTTGAATTCGCTGCAACCATCTTCGAGAGTATCGTCCAGCTTCTTGTTGATGATTTTTTCGAAGGGTTTGAGAAAAAAACCGATGCCGGTGCTCATGATCCAGTTGGTGGTGGGGGGAATGATCCAAAATGAAAATATTAACCACGCTGGCACCAAGAAAAACAACAGCGCCAAATGAAGAAAAGCGGGAAGTTCATACCATTCAGTTAACTGCACCACCCCCCAAACTACGGATCCTAATCCACCGATTACTAGTGTTAGTACCCAGGTCAGCGGTAAGGCTAGAATCAGGAATTTGATCCCCTGCTTTCCGTTAAGAAAGCGAAGACGTTGGTGATCCGACCACCAATCTTCGTCTTTGAATTCAGAATCTGTTTTCTCATGATCTTGAAGTGCCTCCACATCTTGGACTGTTCCGTGATAGGGAATGACTCCTGCATAGCTGCCAACGGGCTGCAATTCTTCGCCAATACGGATGCGTTTTTGTGGACTTTCGGGCAAAGGCTCTATAGCCGTCGCCCTGAAGACCGTGGCCGAAAATTCACACATAGCTTGGGAGCCTCTCATGCGCTAACCTCAACGAAAAACCAATACGGCGACTTGGGCTGAGAATGAGGATCCAAGATAGTCCGCTCCTTAGGTGGTGGGTTGCTGTGGCGGGCAGCGCTATATGGTTCGTAGTCTTCATACAGCGGTGCAGGAAACACCAGTGGCCCCAGTTCGGTATCCAAAGTAGCCTGAAGCCCGACCCTAACCCGGGTCGTCACCGACTCCTGATAGAGCAGGCTACGATACTCACTACCCTGAAGCTCTCGTTTCACCAGAAATCGAACAGCAGACAGGTGCGGCAGGGATTGCCTGGCCATGACATTCGTCAACGGTGTGGTTTTGACGAGCTGAGTGCTGCTAACTGGAGCTATTGAGCCCGGCGCAACAATACTTGTATTCGACGATTGGTAGGCAACTTCCTGTACGACCAGATTGAATGGCCTCACAGGTAAGTCTTCCCTGCACTCATTCCCACGGAAAATACTCAACTGGCTGACGAGAGGGAATTGCATTGTTATCACGTAATCATCCGGCTGCGGCGAATAACTCGGATGGGATAGTGCTGGGTCTGGCTCAATATCTGCGTACTTTTGGGCAGTCACCTGAATCGGTGAAAGAAGAGAAAGCAACTGGCTGTAATAAGCTTGATCATCTTGCCTAGCCAGCAAGTCGTCGGGATAGCACCCCCAGTGACCACGCTTTAGTAGTTGTTCGAACGAATCGTCTGTTGCTGCGTCTGCATATACCCCGCCTCCAACGACCATTGATATACCAAGGATGGCCCAACCCCAACCGGGTATGGCCAGCAAAGAGCCGACGAGTGGCTGAGCCAGGAAAATCAAACCACCTGTCACTGCTATTGCGTGGCCTGTAGCAGCATCGAAATCTTTATTGGACAGACTAATTCGCATCTCCCAAGAGCTCAAGGCAACACCGACGGCTCCCGCTGTAAAACTTGCTAAGCCAACAGTTCGAACGAGTGTGCCTGCTCTAAGTTTTCTTAGCCTGGTACCAATAAAGACCCAGTTTTTCATGTCAAAAAGTGGTCGGACGGAAAACCTGTAAACCTTGGTTTTTATCTTATTATTGCCCTCCAGAACAACGTTAAGCTTTAGAGATGCAGCAAGTAACTCTGTAAAAGCGCCGGCCATCTTGCTAGATGCCAATAAAGTATTGCCGTCACGACGCCGAAGCACCTGAATCACGTTTTGAGATTCCATAAAAATATTAAATGCCGCCAACACCACCAACCCACGGGACACAACCGGGCCATCTACAATTTTCCCGACACGCTTGGCGAAATCCACCTTCAACAGCCCAAGCTTCTGTGCCTCGGGGTGCGCGTCAGGCGCAAAGAACACCATGGTTCCACCGGCTACCTTATGAACAGCTTCCTCCACCGCATCAGCGGCTCGTGTGGGGCTGCTTGATGCCATTACGTCATCAGAGCTGTCGAACAGGTCCGCATACAGATAATCTTTTTTTCGAGTGAGTACGCCTTCTGTATGGTCAAAGTCATTTAAACCCCGGTCGAGGCCATTTCCGTGCACACCAAGAATAGAGCCACTTATGACGGCACCTGCCCGATCCATCACCCTGATGCCTTTCAACTCGGGATCAGCCAAAACAAGGTTCGATGAAACACCCTGCATGACCCTCTGCAATTCAACCTGCTGAATTTCGCCTTCCTCCAACAGGCGTTTGCACACCGCCAATATCGCGGAGCTCCACTCAGTCAATGCGCCGGATACCAGACCTCCAACTTTCCCCGCATTGGAAACATCCTTGATAACGCTGTCAGTACCCTCTCTTTTTTCTTTAAGCTGCTTTTCCAGATACACCAATGACTGCGTGTTCAGGCGGTTCAGCATAGCCTCATCAATCTCGGCCTGCCCATCAGCAAGCGCCCGCAACCGTTCATAAGGAGACGGTATCCCGCCATTCTCAGCAGTTGAGTCCACATTTTTGTGCTGCGGTGCCCAATCAGTCAGAAAACTACCCTTAAGGATCCATTGTTTTAATCCGCTTAACACCTGGGCATGGCTATTCACACCTTGCGCCTTGAGCACGCCGGGGATTTGCTGCAAAACATTAAGCTTATCCGCTACCAGAAAATAAGCCTCACAGATCGCATGATCACTGCATGTCCGGTAGTCATCAAAGAATGGGTCGAGTCTCCCCATTTTCATCATGCCGGTTAGGCTTTCAGCATGTTGTTCAATGACGCGGATGGCATGATTCTTTTCTGCGGTATCCAACACCTCATCCAACTTCTGGCGGTCAATAGCCTCTGCATATTTTGCCAATGACGAAGCCTTTCCGTCTGCCTGTGGATCAAACACCGCTTGCCGAATGAGCATCGCCGAGTGAGCCATCGGATTCTTCTGGATGGATACATCAACCGCATCAAGATAATGCAAAGCCAACTGTAACTGAGCTAGAGAATGGCGCAGTTTGAATAGCGGATCCGGCAATGCCACACAGGCCAGTCCTTTCTGCCCTCTCAGTCCAGCCAATCGGTCTTCATCGGGATCACAACGGATATCCAGTTCAACAGGTTCTTCACCCTTTTCTTGCGCTTCGCGCAGGCGGGCGGCTAGTTTTGCGCAGAGCTCTGAATCAGAGGGTTTTTCGAATTCGGGTGTGAAGTCCCTGGGGTTCTCCAGCATCAGTTCAACACCCAGATCCCTTGCGCGGAGTTCTGGCAAATCCTCAACTCTTGATGCCGGAAATCCGGTCTGGAAACTGAGACCTTCCACCGTAGTCACGGCCCAGGCGTGCCCGACGCCTGTCGTGCGGGCATTTCGGGCTTTTTCGTCTGCCTCCAGCTTCTGGATATATCCCCAATCCCACTGCACTTCACTGTAAGCCATGCGGATATCGTGCATGACCCCCTGGCCCTGCAGGAATACCGGTACAAGCACATCATCAAGCCATTCACCTTCGGCTGGCCGCTGTATCCGTAAGTTGCTTTCCGGGCTATCTACGGCTTTTCGAGCAGCAGCCAGATCCACATCACTCACCTTCGAATCTGGCCCAATCTCCAGCTCACGCCACAGCCTGTCCCGGCGATAGATATACAGATAACCCGGGCGGAGCATTGCAACAGCCTTACCCTGATAAACCGGGGTGCCATAGCCGGTGGAGACGGGCAATGCGCTTTCAATTTCTGCAAAGGGTTTAATTCTCAACAGGGTGTTCTCCTGATAGTCTTCCCGCTCAATATTCGAACGGGCACTTTTCAGGAGAGGGATAGTGATTTGCCCCCCTTCACGCTTGGCTATCGTGAGAACCAGATCGTGAGGATTGCTGTCATCGTATTCTGCTTTGCGACGAACTGAGCGATCCCTGGATTCATCAGTAAAAGTTACAGGACCTGTCACGCTTCACCTCCTTCTGAAGAATCCTTGATAACGTCAACGACTCCCCCGCTGGCATTCCCTCCAATCACATCAACAATGAGCTTTCGGTGGGTACTTGGCAGCTCTTCTATATGAAGCGGATCCGCAGACGCATTTTTGCGCGCACTGACATTCGTAAGAGTTGTGGCAAGCGGAGAGGCAGGCGTATCGCCATCCAACAGGTTTGGCAAATCTGCGCTTTCAGGGCTCACACCACTCCCACTCCCCGGCGCTCCCCCCGAATTAATCTTGATCCCCGGCCCACTCAACGTAACCCCGCTGGGGTCCAGCTTGATGAAGCTGCCGCCACCGGCAATGGTGAGTTCAACACCTGCATCTAGCACCACCTTGGCACCAGCTTTATGGTGAACCTCATTGCCGGCCTCACACAATGTCGCGCAGCCGGATTTCTGGTGCAGGGTGCCACCAATGTTTTGGCTACAATCAGTTCCGATGCTTTGGCGTTTTTCGCCGTCGATGGTTTGGTGTTTGCTGCCTTTTATGTGGCTGAAGCGGTCGTTCTCAATGGTCAGGTGGCTGTCGTTGTTGATGACTTCGGTACGGTTGTTTTCGGTGAGCAGGTCGAGATCTTTCTGGGCGTGGATGTAGATCTGCTCCTGGTCGGCTTCGTCCTCAAACCGCAGTTCGTTGCTGCCTTCTCCCTTGTGAGTCTGGGTTTTCAGGGTGGTGCGGGTTTTGTGTTCCGGTAACGCGTAGGGCGGTGTGTTGGTGGCGTGGAAGGTGCGGCCGGTGATGATGGGCTGATCCGGGTCGCCGTCGAGGAAGGAGACGATCACTTCGTTGCCAATTCTCGGCAAGGCCATAAAGCCGTATTGCCCGCCAGCCCAGCCTTGGCTGACACGGAGCCAGGCGCTGCTGTGCTCATCGTTTTTACTGCTCTCTACCTCATTTGGCCGCTGGCGCCGATCCCAAGGAAACCTCACCTTTACCCGGCCATATTCATCGCAATGAATTTCTTCACCTTCGGGGCCGGTCACTATGGCAATTTGCGGGCCGTCCATCAGTGGGCGATGGGTACGTTTTGGTCGCCAGGTTTTGTCGGCAGGTACGGCACTGAAGGTGTTGTGATAGGTGGTCGGTTCAGATCCGCCCTCTTCTTCCATGGCCTGGGGTTGTTTGCCGGTGTGGATAACGGCGGTGAGCAGCCAGTCCCGGTTCAGGCTGGGGTTGTCGTGCTCAGTGAGTTCGGTTTTGGCACCGCATGTAAAGTCGACGCGGTTGCTTTCGCCGTGGGCAGTACTGGCGTCGTTTCTGAGGGCGTCCAGCTTTGCTTCGGTAAACGGCTGGCCGCTGGCGTCGGCTTTGAAGCGGCCCGGGTAGTCGAAGTGCTGATAATCCTGGCGTTGGTTTGCACTGGCGGCGCTCTGTTCGTGCATTAAGGCATAAGCAGGATTTTTGAAGGTGTAGTCCTTCATGGCAACCGAGGCGGCACGCACCCGTTCTTCGTAGCGGAAACGGAAGACCGCCGGCTGTTGGGTGCTTCCACCGGCTTTGCCGTTGTATTCGGCAGGTTCGAGGCGAGGTGCGTCGCCGTGGTGGTCGGCAAGGACCAGGCCCGGCTGCTCATCCCCGTCTACACTGCCGTGCTGGTAGCGGTAATGCCAGCCTTCCTCTGCGGCCATGCGTTCAATGAACGCCAGATCACTTTCCCGGTGCTGAACGCAGTACTCGCGCTCCTGAGGATTGCGCTTGAGATCAAACACTGAGTTCGCAATGCCCCGCTCTTCCAGCAGGGTGCGCACGAGGGTGTCGGTGGTCTGGGTTTGAAAGATGCGGCTGTTGTGCATCAACCCCAAGCGCCATAGAGGCGGCTGGATGATGAGTTCGTAGCGGGTGCGACGGTGGCCGGAATCACCCCGGGCAAACTCGTTGACCACGCCGGTGAAGCGGCGAAGCGGCACGCCATCCTGCCAGACCACCAGATCCACCTGCTGTTCCAGAACCTCACCCGCACCCACGTCCGGGTTGGTACTGGCCAGCTCAAGGCAGCCGTGAAACAGTTCGGATAACCGTTCGGTCAGCGTAAAGCCGACAACAGAAAATAGATCAGAGGGGAGGTCGCCAACACTGGCGGTAAACTGCAGTCCGTTTGCCTGGAGCATATCTTCGATCCCTGAAGATTGGTGTCTTGTTCGTGCTCATCCTGAGCCGATGCCCGATTATAACCTTCAGATTCCGTAATGTAACCCCGCAGCACTGAGGCCGCAGAAAACATGAGAGGTTGACCACAACATCATTCTGCTGCACGCTAATCTGGTTTCATTACGCAACCCAAAGAGCAAGACCGCTCCGAATTACCTCACTTCAGGTAGGGTCGTACCACCTAACATATAGCACCATTCAACTTCAGGTAGAGAGAAACACCATGAGCCAATATCAAAATCATGCCATTGTGCTGAAGCAGCGTCCCAACGGAGAAATCCAGAAGGGCGATCTGGTTATGGAAGAGCGCCCGGTGCGCGAGCCCAAAAAGGGTGAAGTCGTTGCCCAGATTCTTTGGCTGTCTCTGGATCCCTACATGCGCCCTCGCATGAACGATGCAAAAGGGTACATGGACCCGATCGCCATTGATGAACCCATCACCGGCGAGAGCGTGGCGCGGATTGTGGAGTCCCGGTCAGACAAGCTTAAAGTCGGTGATCTGGTAACCTGTTACTCAGGCTGGCAGGAATACGTAACCTTCCCGGCAGACGCGCCGATGGTTTACAAAATCCATCAGAAAGAAGGCGTTCCGCTGCAGACATATCTTGGCGTTGCCGGCATGCCAGGTCGCACCGGCTACTGCGGCCTGACCTACGTGGGCAAGCCCAAAGCCGGCGAAACCGTCGTGGTTTCTGCGGCATCAGGCCCGGTGGGTACAGTTGTCGGCCAAACTGCCAAAACCAACGGTTGTCGGGTAGTGGGTGTTGCCGGCGGTCCGGAAAAATGCAGCTATGTGGTTGATGAACTGGGGTTTGATGCCTGCGTGGATTACAAAGCAGGCAATCTGGAAGCCGATCTGAAAGCCGCCTGCCCCGACGGCATCGACATCTACTATGAGAACGTAGGAGGTGACGTTACAAGAGCCGTTGCTCCACTGCTGAACCCAGGGGCACGGGTACCCATTTGCGGTTATGTCTCAGCGTATAACGCCAAGAGCACAGACGAGGTAGAGACGCCATTCGATATTCTCAAGCGCCTCGACCCGGTACCCGAGCACCGTTTTTTCCTGGTAACCGAGTGGCAAGACAAGCACCAGGAAATTACCGATATTCTTACGAGTCGTATTGCTTCAGGCCAGATCAAATACCGTGAGACGGTTGCTGAAGGCCTCGAAAACGCAGTTGAGGCCTTCAAGGGCATGCTGAAGGGCAAAAACTTCGGTAAGCAACTGGTTCATATCGCCGACTAAAACAAAACGGTACTCAACGCCGGGAAGGCTATTCTCCTATTTTGAGAAGCACCTTCCCGGTATTGTTGTTGGCCGCTACGTGCGCCATAGCCTCTTCAACCTGCGCAATGGGCCAAGTGCTATCGATCATGGGCTCAATCTGTCCTGCGACCAGCAACGGCCAAACGTTGCGATACAGCGCCTGCATGACACGCCCTTTGTCTGCTACTGAACGGGACCGCAATGTAGAACCAATCAATCGGTGGCGCTTCATCAACATGAGACCCAAATCAACTTCCGCAAAGCGACCACCCAGAAGGCCGATCAGAATAATCCGGCCATCGGCACTCAGGACTTTCTGATCTTCCTGAATGTAGCTTCCGCCGACGGGATCCAGCACCATATCGACACCGCCCCAACTTTTCACCGCATCCACAAACGAGCCGTCTTTTCGATTCCAGGTGCCCGTTGCACCCAGATTACGACACACCTCCAGCTTTTCTTCATCGCCGGCTGTCGCAAATACCGGATTACCAAATGCTGTGGCAATCTGAATAACGGCTGTGCCCAGCCCACTGGCGGCCGCGTGCAAGAGCACCCTTTCACCAGGCTTCAGATCAGCTTCCTGGTACAGGTTCAGCCAGGCCGTCGCAAACACTTCCGGAATAGCCGCTGCCTTTTTCAGCGTGAATCCCTTCGGAATCGGCAGCACCTGAACCGCAGGAACAGCAACTTTAGTCGCGTAACCACCGCCTGTAAGCAATGCGCACACTTCATCGCCCGGGTTGAACGTTGTCACGGCTTTGCCAACTGCTGAGATGCGACCACTCACTTCCAGCCCAAGAATGTCAGACGCACCCGGAGGTGGGGGATAAACCCCGGCCCGTTGCGACAGGTCGGCACGGTTAACCGCAGTCCAGACAACGTCTATTTCTACGTGATCTGCCGGCAGCTCTTCAATGCTCGCGCAGTCTTCCCATGCCAGGGAGTCGCCGTTTATCTTGATTGCTTTCATCATGTATCGAATCTCGGCACTTTTGAGTGTCCAGTCATGAATCGAGTGACCAGTCCGGAATATCACGTCAGGATACCCCATGTGGCTGGGTGGTTGTAATGAGTATGTTTTCACAATCCGGTTACCGTCTGTACCTTGTGCCCGGGTCTGATATCAGACGCTGCCTGCAATAGTTTTCGAAAGCAGCGTCTTGTATACCGGCGTCAATGAGTCACGACTGAAACGCTTCACATCTGGCACCGTTAATCGCTCATGGCGGCTATCCACAGACTGGTTTTCAATCAGTGCCGCTGCGTGGGCAGCCTCAGCTGAAATATCGTCACCACCGTCCGGATACAAGTATTCCGGTGCAAACAACTCTGGATAAACTTCCCGTTCCGGTGCAATGGGTACACAGCCAGCGGCGACAGCCTCAAGCACCGCCAGCCCCTGGAACTCATGCAACGCGGTCGAAAGAATGACGTCCGCACTTCCCAGCCACTCGTAGTATTGAGTGCGGCTGGAGGCATATCCAAACTGAACCAGCCGATGGGAAAACTGCTCCCGGATTGTCACCAGCGCTTCGGGTACTTTTCGGAAGCTCTCACCAAGAATGCACACTTGATAGTTCACTGCTCTACGATCGAGTTCCTTCAGAATCGCGAGCAACCGGTCAGGGCCCTTGTCATATTCCCAGCGGGCCGCCCACACAATCCTTAGGCGTGATGAACAAGGTCTGAGCTCACGACCATTGCTCCATAAACACTCTCCCACCTCAGTGTTCCGGCACCCATCGTTGTTGATGAATACGTGGTCATCGATAGGAACCGGCAGAACAAAGGATTTCGCAGCAAGAAGTTCGAGCGTTCCCTCCGGGATGCCATCAGGTAATCGTCGGAAGAGTGCATCAACACCATCAAGAAAGCTCCGCCGGTTCCAGTCACTGTTGAACAGCACACTATCGGCCGCAATAGCGCTGTACAGATTTACCATTTGGGGGTCAATGCTGTTGTGCTGATCATCAGATGCCGGATAGGCAAACTGGTTTTCGTGCATATAGAGAAGCGCTGGCGTATGTGCCAGATTCGGATGAAACCCCCGAATTGACGCCAGATCTACCATGGACGTCATGAGCAGCAGATCCCAACTCTGTTTCAGCAGGGGCTCATTCAGCCAGGTAAGCGCGTTACCTCGAATTCGCCAGCGGAAGAACCTCGGAGACAAATAAAGTACATGCCACTCGAATTCCGGCTGACTGAGCAACAGCTGCTCTCTCCAGCGGCGATGGCTGCCTGTATCATAGGCAGAGAGCAAGAGGATTCTGGGTTTTCGGAGCGTGGACGTTTTGGGCATAGGGGCATTCTGCCCTACTCCCGATTGGACAACCAGACGCTCTGATAAGGCTTCAATGTAATAGCACCTGAAAGATCCTCGATCGCCGTACCCGCGATAAGATCGTGCCAGCGATCCGTGCCGATCAGGTTGATGTCGCTCAATGCCACCTGCTGCACTTCGTCACTGATGTTATGAATGCAGAAAATTGACTGATCCCGCCGCATGCTCTGGCGCCAGAAGCCGAACAACTTTAGCCCCAGATGCAAGGTGAACTGGGTCGCATTAGGATGAAAAGCTGACTGTTTGCGACGAATCGTAATCAGGCGCTTCAACTCTTGATAGGCCTTGCTGTGGTGGCTCAACGGGTTCTCCAGGTCCTTTTCCAGATCCGCAAGCTGCCACTGGCCGCGATTGATAGAGCGTAGGCGGCCGGTATGTTCCATCCGAGCGGTATCGTTTTCCGTAGCCAGCAGGCTGTGTATGTAAAAAGCGGGTATGCCTTCCAGTGCGAGCATCACCATGTGCGCACAGATAAACCTCTGCAGTTGCCAATGGTCCGCGCCATTCTCTGCCGTACCTTTCAGCGCATCATAAAGAGCGATGTTGATTTCATAAGGCTGGTCCCGGCCATCTGGCGTGCGCCGGAACGACACTTTACCGCCGAATGAATCCATGGTGTTGACCAGTCGCTGTTTTTCCTCTTCAGACAGCAGCCCGTCCGTGGGTCGCATGCCAATGCCATCGTGGGAGGCAATAAAGTTGAGATAGGTAGTTCCCATTTGTGCCGGCGGCATGCTCATAAGCCAGGTTTTCAGGTGTTTGCAGTCGCCAGTAACCAGCGTATTGATCAGTAGTGGTGGTAGAGAGAAGTTGTAGATTACGTGGGCTTCGTTGGCGTTGCCGAAATAGGTCAGGTTTTCCCGGTTGGGCACGTTGGTTTCTGTAATGACCACTGCATCGGAGCTGTGGTGTTCTATAAGCAGGCGCAAAATCTTGATCAGCTCATGGGTCTGTTGCAGATGGATACTCGGGGTCCCGGGCTCCTTCCACAGGAATGCAACAGCATCCAACCGGAAAATAATCACGCCGCGCTCAAGGTAGTACCGGATAATGGCAGCGAACTCGATCAACACCTGAGGATTGGCGAAGTTAAGATCAACCTGGTCTTCACTGAAGGTACACCAGAGATAACGCTCGCCATCGTCGGTCTGCACCGGCGTAAGTAATGGTGATGTGCGCGGCCTGACCACGGCACTCAGGTCGTCCCGCGGATTGCCCTCGAAAAAATAGTCCTTGCCTGGATCAATCCGTTTCTTGAAATTCTCAAACCAACGGCTGCGGGCTGACATATGGTTGATCACCAGATCTGCCATAAGTTTAAAATCCCGCGCAATGGCTTCGACATCCTCCCAGTTTCCGTGAGACTCATTAACCGCAAGGTAGTCCATCACCGAGAAGCCGTCATCGGAACTGTAAGGAAAGAAAGGCAGGATATGGACGGCGGAAATAATGTCGGAAAGGCACCGGTTCAAAAACTGATGCAGTGTCGCCAATGGCTTTTCGTCCGCTTGCTGAATCGTATCCGCATAGGTGATCAGAACGACATCCGATTCCGTCCAGCGGTTCTGATGCGCCGGCGGTGGAGCCTGCTCCGGATGGAGACCCATTGCTGTCAGTAGCTGCCCGGCGATGAAATTGCAGTCCAGCGACGGATAAACGGTCTCAAGCATGCTAACCAGCTTAGCCTTCAATACCTGGCTCACGGCCGATATTCCTCATTGTCCAGATTCACAGCCTCAAGCAGTTGCTCCTTGATGTCTGGAATAGCACTGGTTACGCGGTTCCAACTTGGAATAAAGGGCGTATCCATGGGGTTCTCGAGAAAGTATGCACCCGCATTCATCACGTTTTGGGCGAAGAGTTCAACGGCCTTCTCTTCCTTATGGCGATCAAACCCAAGACCGTTGATGATGGCATCATTCTGGTAGGTCTCTACAAAATCCAGGGCAATACGAAAATATGTGGCCTTGATGGTGCGGAATTTTTCGCTTGAGAATATCTCTCCGTTCGTTGCCAGTTTCCTGAACAGTGCCTTGGCGATATCCACACTCATCTTGGACAGGCCCTGGTTGACATCCTCCGGTGAGAGTTCCTGATGCTTGTGATCGTAGACATCAGCAATGTCCACCTGGCAGAGCCGGTTGGTGGCATAGTTCCGCTTCATCTCCGAGAGCACCCCGATCTCCAGCCCCCAGTCGCTGGGAATGCGAAGATCATTAATCACATCCGTGCGGAAGGAGAACTCTCCAGCCAGGGGATAGCGGTAACTGTCGAGGTAATCCAGAAAATCACTCGGACCACACACTTTTTTCAAAGCACGAATCAGAGGCGTCACCAGCAGGCGACTGACACGCCCGTTCATCTGACCATCCGCCACCCGGGCGTAGTAACCCTTGCAGAACATATAATTAAAACCGGGGTTAGCCACCGGATAGATTAAACGCGCCACCAGATCTCGTGAATAGGTGAGAATGTCACAATCATGCAGTGCAACCGATTCACTCACGCCGGAAGCTAACACGTAGCCGAAGCAATACCAGACATTGCGGCCCTTACCCATTTCCGTCGGCGCCAGGTTTTGCTCTCGAAGCTTCAGGTCAATGGCACGAAGGCGCGGGCCATCGTTCCAGAGAACTTTGAAGTTTTGGGGAAGTTCAGAAAAATATTCCAGCGCATGACGGTATTGCTCTTCATTGGCCCGGTCCAGGCCAATAACGATTTCGTCCAGATAAGGCACTTTCGTGAGTTCATGCACGATGTGTTTTAACGCCGGTCCTTCCAGTTCGGAGTAGAGCGACGGCAGCACGAGTGACATCGGCCGGGACTTGCGAAATGTCATCAACTCGGCTTCCAGATCCTCTACCGGCCGGCGAACAAGGTTGTGCAGTGTGGTAACGATGCCGTTCTGATAAAAGTCGCCCATGGCGATTCCCCTTTGCGGTACTAATATCCGTACTCAAACAGGAGATTGAGTACACACTCGTTCCAGCCTTCGGGGCCGGGCCTGAGAGAGCGCATAGCGTGCTTCCCTGAGGGCAATTGCACCTCATTGCTATTCACCCCACGGATGACGACCGGAATGTCGGCCTCTTCCAGCATTTGCTGATCGTTGGGGCTGTCCCCCAAAGCTATGGCCGTCACTTGCTGATGGCCATAGCGTTCCTGATATTGCTCTCTGTATTTGTTTAGCAAAAAGCGGGCCCCATCGGCCTTATCAAAAATGCCCATGGCGTGATAAAACCGTCCGCCTTTAACAAGTCGCAGGTTTTCAGCGGTCAGGGCAGCTTCAAAACACACCCGCTCGTCCTCGCTTCCCTCCCACAACAGCGGCTCCGTTCCCAGGCGCTCCCGGGCCCGTGCAGCCGATGCAGAATCCAGCCCGGAGTGTTCCGCCAATTCGTCATCTGACATATCCGCAAAGCCCCGAAAACGTGCGCCACTTGCTCTTTGTGTCGCCAGCACCTTCAGCACTTCATCCCGGGATGCCCCAAAATGCACAACTTGCTCGCTTTCATTCCCAAAAGCATTTGCAGGAATAACAACAGCTGCACTGTTTTCTACGATGAAAGGATCGGTGTTTCCCAATTGCTCGCGGAGCACCCGGACTTCCGCAGCGGTTTTGCTGGAATTCAGGATCAGCGGAATGCCTGCCTCAGCCACTCTCTGCAATGCCGGCTTCGCTTGCTGCCAACGATAGTTTTCATGGTTGAGCAGCGTTCCATCCAGATCGGTAAATATGAGCAGGCGCGGCTTGGCCATGGAAAGCTCCTCTATGATTGGGCCCGGAAATAAGGACGGCTCAAGGCATGGTCTCCTGAGACCTCAATCAGCGCGTCCGCCCGGCTTGGTAGTTGCTTGAGACAGGACCGGGTTATCCGCTCGTAGTGCATGATAAAGCGGATCACCTCCTGGTCACTCATGATGCGCAAATCCTGCGCAGCGTTCGCCGAGGTGCGCTCATTTAGTGCATTACCTGCTTTTTCAGCGAGTTTATGTTCCTGCAGAGTGCGCCATTCCTGAACCCGTGACATCGACGGAGCCTTCAACATAATCAGACTATCCAGCTCGCTGAAAAATTCTTGATACTTGCCCTTAAGGCACTGATTTACGTACCTTCGCCAGGTGCCCGAGGGATCCTCCTCCGCTTCCAGTGCATTGAGGGGGGCTGCCAGAGCGCTCTCTTCTTCAGGGAGAGCGCCGAGACACCAGCCCTCAACCAGAATAACCTCTGCCCTGCCGCCGAAAACGGGCCAATCATTCGATGGGACACGGTCGTCATGAGACTTGTCGAACGCAGGAATGGGGGTGTGATCGCGCGGGCCGGCGGTTCGAAGCTGACCAATAACCCTCTCGCCAAGCTCTACATCATGTGTTCCGGGCACACCCCGGGTCATAAACAGGGGGTGTACCTGCTCAGCAAGTGCCCGCCGCTCGGCTCTGGTAAGGTAAAGATCATCCAGCGAAAAGCTCGCTGTGGGGTATTGCCAGTGATCGCAAAGCAGCCTGGTCAGAAACAATGTCAAAGTGGACTTCCCGGTGCCCTGGGCGCCGTGAATCCCCACAACAACGGTCCTCTTCTTCGCGTTCCTTAACGAGACAATTTGTTCAATCAGAGGCAGGATGGTCTGTTCTACGGTGGCAGCGTAATTTTGCGGAAGCCCTTCTTTCTCAATCAGGGCGTCAATGGTTGTTTTAAGCTCACTGTCAGTCACGTTATGGTTCCCGTCTTTGATGGATCGGTTAATTAAGCATTCAGCAGAATTCGTACCATATGGGAGTATAGGTTTTTATGAGTAGCAACGATTTTCGTGTAGAACACCGCTACCTGGAACTCTCGGACAGCTTCTACACCCGAGTCCAGCCCACTCCGCTTAAAGACGCAAGAATGGCGTGCTTCAACCACAAACTGGCGCAGGAAATGGGCTTTCATGTAACCAATGAGGCCGACTGGGCCGGAATCGGCGGGGGCACGGAACTGCTTGAGGGCATGGACCCGGTGGCCATGAAATACACCGGCCATCAGTTTGGCATGTACAACCCGGAACTGGGTGATGGCCGTGGTCTGCTTTTATGGGAGACCGTAGGCCCCGATGACCGTCGTTGGGACTGGCACCTGAAAGGCGCTGGCATGACACCCTACTCTCGCTTCGGGGATGGCCGGGCGGTTTTACGCTCAACCATTCGCGAATACCTGTGCAGCGAAGCCATGAACGGGCTGGGCATTCCAACGACGCGCGCACTGTTTATGATCAGTGCCCGGAATCCGGTACGCAGAGAATCCATCGAAACCGCCGCGGCACTGGTGCGCGTAGCTCAGAGCCATATCCGCTTCGGTCATTTTGAGTTTGCTGCCCACCACGAAGGACCGGAAGCGCTGAAAACGTTGCTTGAGCATGTGATCGCGCTCCATTTTCCACACCTGATCAAGCTGGCTGAAGAAGAGCGTTACGCCCGCTGGTTTGAAGAAGTGGTGGAGCGAACGGCTCGCCTGATTGCGGACTGGCAGGCGGTCGGTTTCTGCCATGGAGTTATGAACAGCGACAACATGTCTATCATTGGCGATACCTTCGATTATGGGCCTTTCGCATTTCTGGACGACTTCGATGCCGGATACATATGCAACCACACCGACCAGGGTGGCCGCTACGCATACAACCGCCAGCCCCAGGTGGGCTTTGCGAACTGCCAGTATCTTGCCAACGCGCTTCTTCCAGTAATGGATGAAGGCACCATCCGCAACAGCTTGCAGCGCTACGAAGTCGCCTACAACGGGCATTTTTTACAGAACATGCGAGACAAACTCGGCCTGGTGCAGGAAGACGAGGCCGACCTCAGCCTGATTATGGACACCTTCAGCATGCTGCAAGAGCATCATACGGACTACACGGCTTTTTTCCGGGCACTTTCAAACCTGCAGGCCCATGGCCATGCACCTGTGCGGGATTTGTTTGTTGATCGCGAAGCGGCGGATAAATGGCTGGCGCGCTATGAGCAGCGACTTGAACAAGAAACCCGTGCCCACGATGAACGCGAATACGAGATGCGCAAGGTAAACCCCAAATACATCTTGCGGAACTACCTTGCGCAGAAAGTCATCCTGGAAGCACAGAATGGAGATTACGAGCCGATGAAAGAACTGATCAGGGTTCTGGAAAGACCCTACGATGAGCAGCCTGAGTACGAAAAGTACGCTGCACTGCCGCCAGAATGGGGCAAACACATAAACATCAGCTGCTCGAGCTAGGAACAGGGAAAAAGGGAGAAACCGGGGCCAGACCTGAAAACCTGGCCCGCGGTTTAATTGCTTTGGCAGCTCTAGACGGCCTTGGCAGCAATGATCTTCTCTTGCCACTCAACAGGGCCGGTCTGGTGAACCGATGTACCTTTGGAATCCACTGCCACGGTTACCGGCATGTCTTCCACATCAAACTCGTAAATAGCTTCCATACCCAGTTCCGGAAAGGCAACCACTTCTGCGTGCTTGATGGCTTTGGATACAAGATAAGCAGAACCGCCCACCGCCATCAGGTACACAGCACCAAACTCTTTAATGGCGTCAATAGCCACCTGACCACGCTCAGCCTTACCTATCATGCCAGTAAGGCCGGTCTTCTCCAGCATGGTGTGGGTAAACTTGTCCATGCGGGTCGCGGTGGTGGGGCCTGCGGGGCCAACCACTTCTTCGCGCACAGGATCGACCGGGCCTACGTAGTAAATGAAGCGGCCTTTCAGATCCACAGGCAGCTCTTCGCCAGCATTGATCATATCCACCATCTTCTTGTGGGCTGCGTCGCGGCCTGTCAGCATTTTGCCAGATAGCAGAACGGTTTCTCCCGGCTGCCATTCCTTTACCTCTTCCGGTGTAACCGTATTCAGGTTTACACGGCGCACACCTTCACCCACTTCCCAGGTAATTTCGGGCCAGTCTTCCAGGCTTGGCGGTGTTTGCAGAGAGGGGCCGGTGCCGTCCAGCGTAAAGTGTGCATGGCGAGTAGCGGCACAGTTAGGAATAATCGCCACCGGTTTGTTCGCCGCGTGGGTTGGGTAATCTTTTACCTTCACGTCCAGCACAGTTGTCAGGCCACCCAGGCCCTGAGCGCCAATACCCAGATCATTCACCTTATCGAACAGCTCAAGACGCAGTTCCTCGGCGCGATTGGACGCACCGCGCGCCTGAAGGTCGTGGATATCAATCGGATCCAGCAGAGATTCCTTGGCCATTTCCATGGCTTTCTCGGCCGTTCCGCCGATACCAATCCCCAACATGCCGGGCGGACACCAGCCAGCACCCATCTGCGGAACCATTTTCAGTACCCAGTCCACCACAGAATCAGATGGATTCAGCATGGCAAATTTGGATTTGGCTTCAGAACCGCCACCTTTGGCCGCCACATGTACTTCAACCGTATCGCCCGGAACAATCTTGTAGTGGATGATGGCGGGCGTGTTGTCTCCGGTGTTCTGACGCTTACCATCCGGGTCGGCCAGAATCGATGCCCGCAGCACGTTATCCGGTTGCATGTAGGCCCGGCGCACACCTTCGTTGATCACGTCGTCCAGTGACATCTCACAATCCCATTGAACGTTCATGCCGACATTCACGAATACCGTAACAATGCCGGTATCCTGGCACAGTGGCCGGTGACCCTCGGCGCACATACGTGAATTGATCAGAATCTGCGCCATGGCATCCTTGGCCGCCTGCGACTCTTCACGCTGATAGGCCTCGTGAACAGCCCGAATAAAATCTTTCGGGTGATAATAGGAAATAAATTGCAGCGCGTCCGCTACGCTTTCAATCAGGTCATCCTGGCGGATTACGGTGGTCATAGGCGCCTCATCAGGTTGGTCTCGTTATGATTGGATCGTCGAAAAACAGGAGGCACAGTTTACCAGAAATTCGCAAGAGCGAGGACTCGACAGAAGGCAAGGCATTTCTTAACAAACGCCTCAAAAAAGGTATCATCCTAATCAAATGATAAAAAGACCTCAGGAAGCACCTTAGGAGACACCGTGACAGACTTCGTTCTTACCGAGCTCAACAACCAAATTCTGACCGTTCGCATCAACCGCCCGGAGCGCAAGAACGCCCTTACCCATGCCATGTACACGGCGCTGGGAGACTCGATTGAAAAGGCCGACTCCGATTCTGATATTCGCTGCGTACTGTTTACCGGCAGTGAAGAGTGTTTTACCGCAGGCAACGACCTGAGCGAATTTGCCAGCGGGTTACCCGGTAACTTCGAAGAAACACCCGTAGGCCGCTTTCTCCTTCTTCTGGCCAACGCAACCAAACCGGTTGTAGTAGCAGTTAACGGAGCGGCAGTTGGCATCGGCACCACCATGCTCCTGCATTGCGATATGGTGTTCGCCGGCACCAACACACGCTTCCAGATGCCGTTTGCCAACCTGGGGCTGTGCCCTGAAGGTGGCTCCAGCCTGCTACTGCCCTCATGGATCGGCCGGGTGCGCGCGGCCGAACTCCTCATGCTGGGCGGAGCCTTTAGCGCAGACGATGCTTATCGCCTTGGGTTGATAAACCGGGTATGTGATCCCGCCAACACCGAAGCAGCGGCTCTAAAAGCTTGTCAGCAACTCGCCAGCCAGCCACCTGCCGCCATACGGGCTACCAAAAAGCTCCTCAGCGGCCCCACTCAGGCAGAACTCAAAGCCACCATGTTGGCGGAAGGCGAACTGTTCGGAGAACGCCTGAAATCGCCGGAAGCAGCTGAAGCCTTCCGCGCATTTATGCAAAAGCGCAAGCCAGACTTCTCAGGGTTCAAATAATTCCCAGCGGCTCGACAAACGGCGCCCAGCCAACTATTTTTTCATGGGGGCCAAGCTTCCTTCTATGGAGAGCTTTGGGAGTTGTGCGAGGAGGACTCAAACAGCAAGAATCACACTTTTGGCTGATCTACACTGGCTATAGTGGCGCTATAGTCATAGGTATAGAAATTGGATTCATGCGCTGGCTACAATTTCAGACAACTGTTTAAGCAGAACAGGCCACTGACATAGGGTTTACCGCATCAGACCGGCCCCGTTAGTTGCCGAACATAACGATACAACAACAGGAAAAGGTTCCACCCATGTTCAAGAAAACTCTAATAAGTCTTGCCGTGGCGTCTTCCCTTGGGCTAACTGGCTGCCTCAGCGGCGGCGACGAGGGGGCGAATGCTAATCCGGATTATCAGATTAGTCAGGATAAGTTTTCGGCTGAATTCGAGGCAAAGTTCGCGGGCAAAGTTTACCCACTGTTTGACCCCGTTCCCGCAGTCTCTCAACTGCCAATTCCCAATGACCTGATCTATGCCTCAGCGGCAGCAGATAAAGGGCTACCAGCGGACGGCTCCTACTCCGTCAGCAATCCAGATGAAAATCCCGTTATTGCTGCCCTTAATGGTTTGAGCGGATCTTCAACAGTTGCTCCGATAGATATCCAGTTGAGTGGTAAACTTGAGGCTACTGACCCCGCCGTGCTGGCTGGCAACGTATTTTTAATCGAAACAAAGTATGCCAGCGGAGAGCCCTTGCGCGGACTCTCGGCATCAGAACCAGCGACCGTTTCTCGTATGTCAGTTCCGGGACTCCCTGGAGGAATTCTAAGCGTTGATATAGAAATAAAAGAACTCACAACAGAAGACGGCACGATTACCGACTTCATTCGGATTTCACCAAAAGAGCCCCTTAAGCCAAACACCCGCTATATTGTTGTGGTCAAAAAAGGCCTGAATGCGGCAGATGGCAATCCAATCGTTAGCTCACCACGTTATACCGTGCTGAAAGACAACGAGTTTCCTGATCCCAATTACCCGGAAATCAACAGTGACAACACAACCGTTGGCCCGGGTCTTGAGCCGGTTGTTAACCTCATTAACAAGCTGTGGGAACCTATCGCTGAAAAAACTGTAGCGCCCAATCGCGCAGATATTGCTCTTGCCTATAGTTTTACAACATCGAATGATGAAAAAGTACTGACTTACATGGCTAATCCTGCCAAATGGTTTCAAGATCAAGTCAGAGCGCTAATTACTTCAACAACCGCGAAGAAAATTCGTGGTGCACAGCTGTACTTCCTCAATCAAAACAATGTACCCGGTGCTCCAAATTTACCCGGTACGACTTGGGACATTGACAAAAACGGTGTCGTAAATGCTGCTGACTTTTCGCCTTTCTATGACAACCCACCAAGTAGCTTTCTGCTAGCTTCCGGTAGCGTCGCAGATTTTGGTTATGCAGATGTAGACCTTGCCGTCCAAGGTGCCCTCACTGGATTCGTGCCCAGCGCTCAATTCCCACAGCTGGTCCCCGCCGGCGTGGGTCAATGCGATGCAGCCCCTACCACAGATTTAAAACTCGCGTGTACAGGAAACGTGCTATATGGCACCGCCAGTAACGTATATGGGGCAGAGTTCCCGGCACCTAGCGTACAAACTGTAGACTTCAGCATTTCTCAGCCTACTAGCGCTCAGCAAGTGTCGGCTGTTTTATCATCAGTGTTAAAGCCTGCTCCTCAAGTTCAAGTCGACGTACATCAAGCCTCGATTACTTTGCCTTACTATCTCGGAACTCCTGTTGGCGGAGATACTGCCAAAGTGAGGGGCAGCTTCTGGACCGCAGATACTGCTCTCGCGAGTATTCTTGCAGACAAACTTGGCTTCAAAGTCGCGCAATCAGATTCGGATGTATCCACCGTTGTAAACAGCATTTTCCCCTTCCCGGAGAAGACAACTGACCAGACGGTTCCACTTCTGGTTATGACACCAAAAGGTGTTACGGAAGCGGATCTCGCAGATGGCGCGAACGATTACAAGGTTGCGATCTTCCAGCATGGTATTACGACAGACCGAAGTGCCGCTCTGGGCTTTGGTAGTGCGCTGATCAATAATTCTGATGGTAATCTAATTGTAGTTGCTATTGATCAACCTCTACACGGTCTAGCTCCCTCTAGCTCTGCAGAACAAAGCGGGCTCGCAGAGCAGCTTCTTACAGCAGCCTCTCAAACTCCCCCTCTTGGGGCATTACTAACACCAACTGATGCAAATGTCGCCGGAGTTGTTGACGGGTCATTTATCATTGGATTTACAGTTAACCTAGCCCAAGCCCTTGCAGGAACCACTATAACGACACAGCAGGCAACTGAGTTAGTTGCTGTGGTTCTGTTCAGTGCTACGAGCGCAGATCCCACGGTTAACGCACTTGCAAGTGATGCTAATATTCAGAAGGCGATTGGCTCTGTAGCCGTAATTCAGAAAACCGTCGCCAACGCGGGCAGCACGATTCCGGGCTTGGCATCAATTGACGGAGTTTCAGAGCGTCACTTCAATCTCGCAACCAATGCGACGAACGATGTTGTTGCTATGAATTTCGACCCTGCGAACGCAGTGGGCGGCTCGGGAGACCTGTTCATCAACCTCAAAGGCTTCCTGAACTCCAGGGATAACCTTCGCCAAGGCGCGGTTGACCTCATGAACCTTAGAAAAACCATCGCAAGCTGGGATGGTGTCGATCAGAGCAACGTTTTCTTGATTGGCCACTCTCTTGGTACGGTTAATGGAACCAGCTTCGTATCCTCTGTCACAGATAGCGGTGCTGAAGATCTGGAGGTTGCCGGGACTCACTTGCTGACACCTGCATCGGGCATCGTGAGAATGCTTGAGAACTCTCCATCATTTGCGCCCAGGATCCTTGGTGGTCTATCTCAGCCAACTCCTTTGGGCGCGGGTCTAATGCAAGGGGATGCAAACCTTGAAACGTTCTTCAACGTGTTCCAAGCGGCGCTCGACTCAACAGATCCTATCAACTTTGCAGACAACTTGGTGACCTCGGGCGCACCAGTCATGGTATCCCAGGTAACCGGAGACAGAACTACCATAAACGCCGCTTACAAAGATTTTGGAAGCGCGCCTTGGGTTCTCCCGGCTGAGCTGAATATTCCACAGTTCTTCCCAATCCGGTCTTCCCAAGCGCCTTTGGCTGGCTCTCTGCCGCTTGCCAAGTTCCTTGGAATCGATAGCAGCGCTTTCTTTGCAGACTATGAAGAAGGGGTCCATGGCACACCAGTGCTGCCAACAGCTGATGTTACAAAAGCACCGGACTACCAAAACTTGTCGTTCAGCTTCTTGAAAGACCGCACGTTCTCAGCTGGCGGTGATGTAGTTGTGACACAACCGGATGCAGCAGCCACGTTCGGTGGAATGATTGGAGCAACACTCACAATGATGGGCTCATTACCCACCCCTCCCTAAGAACCCGTAAACAATACGAGAAAAAACCGCGTGACCGAAAGGTCACGCGGTTTTTCTTATTTAAGGAGGACCAAGCTGAGTAATCAGCGCCCACCAAAAGTAATTATCATTTTCCTGGATGGGAGGCTTTACAATCCGTCTTCTCAAACTTGATTGGAAACCCTATCTGCCTCTGCAGCGTGCCATCACCCCGATCAACACCAATTACCATGTCCCGTGCTTTTAGCTGCGGATGATCAGCCGCTTCAGAAATGGTCAATACCGGCTCGACACAGGCGTCTGTATCTGCAAAAATCACCTGCCATTGCGCCAACGTTTTTTGCTGTATCTTTTCACTGAGCGCGGCCTTGAATGCTTTCTGGTGTTCCGGTTTCTGGCTCAGTGCCATGCTTTTCATTTCGGCCAGTTCAAGCACATCACATAGCCTTGCGGAGAACTGCGGCTCCAGGCTTCCTACAGAGAGCCAGCGGTTATCCTGAGTTTTGTAGTAATCGTAGAAGGATCCACCGTTCAGCAAGCTGGTTTCCGGTTTCTGCTCCTGACCGCCGGCCAGGCAAGCAGCGCCGGCCATGCCGTTGAGTGCAAAGGCGGCGTCGGTCATGCTGATATCGACAAACTGCCCTTCTCCCGTTTGCTGGCGATGTATCACCGCCGCGAGTATGCCCATTACCGCATGGTGGGAGCCACCTGCAACATCGGCAATCTGAATGCCCATGGGGGGCGGACCACTCTCGGTACGGCCACAATGGCTACTTACGCCGGCAAGAGCGAGGTAGTTGATGTCATGCCCTGCCCGGTATTTGTAAGGACCCGTTTGGCCGTATCCGGTAATGGCGCAGTAGATAAGCTTGGGGTTAACCGCTTTCAGGGTTTCATAACCTATACCAAGGCGATCCATCACACCGGGGCGGAACTGCTCGACCACAATGTCGTATTCCTTGACCAGTTCCAGAATCATTTCCTTGCTGCCTTCTTTTTTCAGGTTAAGCGCAAGAGACTGCTTGCCCCGGTTCAGAAACCCATGAGCTGTGCTCACTCCCGCATCGTGGGGCGGCATTACACGTGTAAGGTCTACCCGATCTGGAGCTTCGACTCGTAAAACTTCCGCGCCCATATCTGCCAGTAGCATGGTGGCGTATGGCCCGGGCAGCAGGGTGCTGAAATCCAGAATTTTCATCGAGGCCAACGGACCTGCCATGGTGTTCTCCTTCTTTGTAATGTGTTGTTCTGTTTGTTTTTTGAGAGTAACTCCATGCTGCACGCTTTTGCCGTGAAGGCCAACTGCCTGTTTCACCATTCCCATTAGCCGATTCTTACAGTCGCTTCGGTTGCATTGTGACCGGGGGGTTTTATGATAGGTCTCGTTTTCATGAATTGGCGAGTTAGATGTCTGATCTGACAGTTTCACGGCACTTTGTGCAGGCCGCCCTGGCCGGCGCTGAGCACTTGGGGTTTGATACCGGGGAAATGCTCCGGGAAGCAGGTATCCCCCCCGAACTTCTGCGCATCGAGATGGCGAGAGTTAGCAGCGATCAGTTCAGTTTGTTGTTACAGATTGCCTGGAGTCGCATGGATGATGAATTCATGGGCATGGGACCACGGCGGGCCAGGGTTGGCACGTTCGCCACTATGTGTGCGCTGGTTATTGACTGCCCTACGCTGGAGGCTGTTTACGACAGGGCATACCAGTTTTCCCGGCTGTTTGACCCTATGGTTGCCATGAAACTGGAAACCGATACGCAGAAGGTTCGGCTGGTTGCCCATATGGAAGGTGAGATCCACGACCCTCATTACTTTCTGCGGGAGAGCATACTGGTTATCTGGCACCGGTTAGGTAGCTGGCTGATCGGGCAACCGGTGGAGCTTGAGAAAGCAGAGTTCAACTACCCAAGGCCGACTCATGGCGATGAATACCGCCATATTTTTCACTGCCCTCTGGAATTTGAGTCTGACTGCACCGCCCTGACGTTTGATAAACGCTTCCTGGCTGCCCCGGTCATTCGTGACAAACCAGAGATCCGTCAGTTTCTGAAAACCTCACCAGCGGATCTCTTATCCCGACCAGACGAGAGTAATACCTTTACAGGCAAGATCAGAGCGCTCATCGGCCGGGACTTTTCAAAACCCCTGCCCGACTTTGAATGGATTGCGACCGAACTGCACACCAGCCCCCAAACACTGCGCCGAAGGCTTAAGCAGGAAAACACGTCGTTTCAGGAGATCAAGGATTTGCTGCGCAGGGACATGGCAATTTACTACTTGAGCCGGCAGGAACTCTCAATTAATGACATCGCGGAAAAAGTCGGGTTCACAGAGCCCTCAACCTTTCACCGTGCGTTCAAAAAGTGGACAGGGGTTACCCCGGGCGCCCATCGCGAAGGCGAGCGGGGTAACATCAGGATTGAGCACTAGGAGCCCGAAGGGGCCTGCAAATTGCGGATCAGTTTGCCCAGAGTCTGCGCTATTTCCTCAACCTGGCTGCGGTTTGGAGAAAGCTGGAGCAAGCGCGAGCCGTCTCTCGGATCGTATACCCAGCAGGTAGCCACCGCAGGTTCACATCCCCATTCTACTTGAGGTTTTACACCAAAAACCGGAATCTGGCTGGTTGTCCGTGCAACGCCTCCGGAGCTGTTACGCCGGATTTCCTGAATAGAGATGGCGTCACCTCCGCTGCTCAACCGATATTCAATATCCGCGGGGCGGTCGATACGCACAATCGCCTGGTCCTGTCGCCACCCGGCAACACCCAGCAGACTGTTAAGGTGTAAAATGAGCGCTTCGCGGTCAGAGTCTGTAAGGTAAAGCTGGCGCAAAGACGCGCTTCGCTTGACGCCCGCAGGCTCAATCACGGCGATCCTGGCTTCAGCACCAACCTGCGTCACCTGAGACTTCTCTTTTCTTGCGCGCTCAATTCCGGTGATCAGCTTCAGAGCGTCCTGATAATGACTGCCCTCTGTACCCGCCTTGGTCACGTAAGCTTCAAGCGCCGACTGGGCTTCGTTGAAATGCGAAGACTGCAGCATTACTCTGCCACGGTAGTAGTTGTAATCAGCCGGCTTCTCCGCGTCAAGAAGCTGTAAGCGGTTAAGGTATTCACTGGCTTCGCCCCAGTTCTCGGCGGCTACCGATTCTTCGATCGCCAGCATCAGCCTGCGGGTTTCGTGCTCTGGTGCCAGCGCAGCGGCCTGCCCCGCAAACAGCGCTGAAGTGATAACCATAACTCTTGCCAGATGCTTACCATTTGTTATCAAGGCTGAAAAACGGATATTCCCAAAACCTACTGCCATGGTCGTTACTCCTGTTCGTTATCTGCACCAATTGCTTGTCTTTCTGAACCCGGCTGTTCGCGACGTGTTTCCTGCTCGGAATCGACCTCGGCCTGATCCGTAATTGCTTTCGGCAGTTCCCTTTTAACTCGCACTCCAAGCTCAACAAACCGGTTTGCCTGGGAAATAAGGTTGCCGCGCCCTCTGGTTAACGTGTTCATAGCCGAATCGTAGGTAACCTGTGCGGTATGCAGTTGCCCGCCAAGGCGCTCCATGGCTTCCACAAACACCCTGAGTTTGTCATAAACTGCGCCCGCGCGCTCAGCAATCAGTCGCGCATTCTGGCTTTGGCGCTCATACCGCCAGATGTTTTCAATCGTGCGGAGTGTCGCCAGCAGTGTTGTGGGTGTTACTACAATAATCTTTCGCTCAAACGCTTCCGAGAAAAGGTTCTCGTCCTGCTGAAAAGCCGCCACAAATGCCGGTTCTATGGGCATAAACAGCAAAACAAAGTCAGGCGAGTGCAGCCCCCCAAGCTGGCTATAGTCTTTCTCACTGAGAGTGCGAATGTGGTTGCGCACCGCGTCCACGTGATTTTTCAGTGCTTCTTCCCGGGCGCTGTCGTCTTCCTCGACCACCCACTTCTGATAGTCCAGAAGAGACACCTTGGAGTCGATGACCAGATTTCGGCTATCAGGAAGGTGCACCACTACGTCTGGCCTCAGCAGCTGGTTTTCGCCGTCCCGGTAGCTGCCCTGGGTTTCATATTCAACACCCTTGCGCAGCCCGGATTTCTCCAGAACCCGCTCAAGGATCAACTCACCCCAGTTACCCTGAATCTTTTTATCGCCTTTCAGGGCCCGGGTGAGGTTGGCGGCCTCTTCGGTAATTTGTCGATTAAGGTCCTGAAGGGATTTTATCTCGCTGCGAAGGGCCTGCCGATCCCGGGTTTCTGAGGTGTATACATCTTCCACCCGCTTGCGGAAATCCTGCAACTGATCCCGAAATGGGTTAAGCAGGGTATCGAGGCTTGTGCGTGTCTGTTGGGTAAAACGCTCGTTTTTCTGCTCAAAAATCCGGTTGGCGAGATTTTCAAACTCCTGCTTCAGGGCGTCCCGATTGTTTTCCAACAGCGCAAGTTTCTCGGTAGTCGAACGCCGCTCTTCTTTCAGCACCACTTGCTGCTCTCGCAGAACTGCACGAGCTTCGCTCAGCTCACTCGCCAGATCATCAATCTTCGCTCGTTGATTTTGGCGCTCTTCCAACAATTCTCCGATCCGGCGGCTGTGAGCTGCTATGTCAGCTTGCAGGCCCGCCGCCCGATTTTCCGCCTTGGCCCTCGCCAGAAATACGGCAACAATAACTGTGGGTACCAATAGCAACGTCAAAATTGCCGCCACTAACCCCGGTTGGGATACCACAAATTCACTGACGGCCTCAGGCACAGACAAGACTCCTCTGACTTTTACGTATTTATCCGCATTAACGTTAGCTTACGCACGTATTACATTCTATTGGATCGTAATGGGCTTTTCTTTGTCGGTCTTCGGCTGTGGTGGGCGCGTGGCCTGCATCACGACTGTTTGGCAATTTGGTAATGCACCTGAATCCGTCTCTGGACGCGGGACGTAATATCCATTAGAAAGATAAACGTAACCTGCCGTTAGTGGCATTACGCTTTTTTAACGGCATTCGGGCACACTCACAGTCCGAACCAGAGCCAACACGGATAGACGAACATGCTGAAAGAACTCTGGCGAAAGCTGGGCGCGGACTTCCTGCAGGCTGACTGCTCCGGCAATGAGTGCAAAGAAAGCATGCCCGGGATGTATGGCTCAAGCGAGTTTCGCATCCTTCCTCACATCACCCACACCGGTGAGTTTCACCTGGAACGGCTGACCTCCCTGCTGAACAGTCGGTACGGCAAAAGCCCTGCCGATGCTGAAACCAACAGTGACGATGCCATACGCGACCTGATCACTTATGCTGCGCGAGTGCAGGATCAGGACATTCAGCGCGAACTGCTGTTGTTTTATCTGAATTGCTCCCCGGTTATCCAAGAGTACCTGCGTTCTGACGAGGTGCTCGGCACTCGTCATTTTTTCTCCCCTTAACCAACTGTAAAGCAAATACACAGGTCGGTTGTTGTATACTTCCGCTCCAGATATTCTCAGTTCCACACTTTCAGACCGTCATACTCGTGGTATTCCGCGTGTGACCGGCAACCGGCTCAGGGGTTTTTCATGTCTTCTAAACGATTGCGAGCTGGTCTATCGACGTTCTCCGTTGCAGTTCTTGCAGGCACTGTTCTGCTGACGGGATGTTCGGCAGACAGGTATTTCATGGTTCCTAAATCTGACCTGGGCGATATGAATGCCTCAGTTCAAAGCCAGCGTGCCACTCTGGTAACCATGGAGCAGAACGCAACGGTTCGTCATGAGAAGGTTTTAGAGAGCAACGAGGTTGCCACGCAAAAAGTGCTGGAGGCAATTGCGACTCAGGTTGCGAAGCCCTCCTGTCCTCCGATTCCGGCTCAGAAGGCCTGTCCCGCCTCCGATAAAGTAAAAGGCCACGCTGACCGGCTCAAGGGAAAAGTGGTGGTTGGTGAGGTTGAGAATTTCCATCTGGCCGGCCCGGAACTGATCTACAAAGCCCGGATTGACAGCGGAGCTGAAACGTCCTCGATCGACGCACGTAACATCACCCGCTTTGAGCGCGACGGAAGCAACTGGGTTCGCTTTGATGTTCCTGTGCCAGGCACAGAAGACTTTGTCACCCTCGAAAAAGAGATCTCTCGCCGCGTGAAAGTCATCCAGGCCAGCGCCGATGAGGCGGAGCGGCGCGTTGTTGTTGAGCTTCAGTTCTCTATCGGCGACCACCAACAGGTTGCAGAATTCACGCTCGCAGACCGAAGCAATCTTACTTATCAGGCTCTTATCGGCCGGAACGTGCTCCGGGATGTTATGCTGATTGATGTCGGCAAGGAGTATGCAACGGAACTGCCAGAATCAATCCGTAACGATAATGACAACGGGAAAAAATAGTGACTAGCCCCTCCCGCTTACCGTTTTATATTGCCGTTTTCCTGCTTATCAGCGCAGGTATTTCTTTAGCTGTCTGGCGACACATAGAGCTTGGAATTCCCTGGCTAACCGGCGAGCAACGCCCCGTCTGGATGGTGGAAGCCCGTGTTGATTTTGACGGCGCGAACGACTCCGTTGTGGCCAGCCTGAACGTCCCGGCACAACCGCCCGGATTCCAGATTCTGACAGAACAGGCAGCGTCTCCTGGCTATGGCTTCTCAATTATCGACAAGCCCGGAAGCCGTCGTGCGGAATGGACCAAGCGTGAAGTAACGGGTCCACAAACACTGTATTTCAAGGCCCAGTTCATACCCGACCCGGGGGCGGAGCCTGCACCACCCGCTCAGCCGCCCAAAACCAAACAATTGTTCTGGGAAGAGCCCCAAGCGACGGCTGTTCGGGAAATTCTGGCTCAGGCTGAAGCACGCTCAAGCACGCCAGAGAGCATGACGCGGGAGCTGATTCGGCTGATGCAGCCAGATACCCGTATTCAAAACACAACGCTTCTCGTCTCCGAGGAAAACTACCTTCAGCTACTGGTTAACATGCTCAACCATTCCGGCATCCCTGCCAGAACAGCCGATGGCCTCAAGCTTGAAGATGCACGGCGGCGACAGCAGTTGATCCCCTTCCTGCAAATTTATAACGGCGAACGCTGGCTCACGCTTAACCCGAAAACGGCGGCTCAGGGCGTTCCGGACGACCTGCTGCTCTGGCGACAAGGTTCCGAATCGTTGCTGGATGTTGTCGGTGGCGACAATTCCGAGATCAGCTTTTCTATGCTTCGGCAAACCGTGCCAGCCCTCCAGCTTGCAGGCATGCAGTCCAAGGGCAATGGTCTCGGCTTTTTGAGTTTCTATGAACTCCCGATTGAAGAGCAAAGCATGTTCCGCATGCTGCTTCTGCTGCCACTCGGAGCGTTGGTGGTTGCATTCATGCGTATCGTGATCGGTATTCGTACGTCAGGCACTTTCATGCCAGTACTGATTGCAGTTGCCTTTGTTCAAACCACGCTGGTGCCTGGCCTCATCGCCTTCCTGTCGGTGGTTTCCATTGGCCTGGCGATGCGAGGGTACCTCTCCAGCCTGAACCTTTTGCTTGTATCCCGGATATCTGCGCTGATTATTCTGGTCATCTTCATTACGGCCGGCTTAAGTATTTTTGGCTATCAGATGGGCTTCAATACAGGCATGACGGTAACCTTCTTTCCGATGGTCATTATTGCCTGGACGATTGAGCGTATGTCCATTCTCTGGGAGGAAGAAGGCGGCCAGGAAGTTCTGGTTCAGGGGTCCGGCAGTCTGTTCGTTGCGATCTGTGCCTATTTGCTGATGAGCGCTCCTTTGGCGGGCCATCTGACGTTCAACTTCCCCGAGCTTCACTTTGCAGTTCTGGGGCTGATTCTCCTAATGGGTCAGTACACTGGCTACAAGCTCACCGAGCTTAGACGCTTTACGCCAATGAAGGTGTACGACTGATATGGACTGGATCTCGCCGCGCGCACTTAAACGGCTGGGCATGCTGAACATGAATCAGCGCAACGTGGACTATATTGCGCGTTACAACGAACGCTCGTCCTATCCGCTGGTAGACAACAAACTCAAAACAAAACTGGTTGTTGCAGAGTATGGCGTAAAAACGCCCAAACTCCTGCAGGTCGTGAAACAACAGCACGAAATTTCCCACTTCAGGGAAATGGCCGATGAGCTTGCGGGCTTCGCCATCAAGCCTGCGAAAGGCTCCGGCGGAAAAGGCATTACAGTGATCACGGGCCGGGATGAGGAGTACTTTGTAAAAGCCTCCGGGGCCAGAGTTGGCGCGCCTGTGCTGGAGCGACACCTGACTAACATTCTGGCGGGCCTCTATTCTCTGGCCGGCACGCCAGATGTCGCCATTGTTGAAAATCTGGTGGAGTCGGCCCCTTCTCTTGCCAGATACTCTCACCAAGGTGTTCCGGATATACGGATCGTCGTGTTTCAGGGCTACCCGGTTATGGCCATGTTGCGGCTTGCAACCACTGCATCTGATGGCAAAGCCAACCTGCACCAGGGCGCGGTAGGCGTGGGCCTCGACATAGGCACAGGTAAAAGCCTGAATGCGGTGCAATTCAACCGCCCTATCACGCTTCATCCCGACACCGGTCTGGCATTGGAAAACATCAACATTGAGGACTGGGAAGAGATGCTCGAAATGGCCTCACGCTGTTATGAAGCAACAGGCCTGGGCTACATGGGTGTTGATCTTGTGGTAGATGCCAATGAAGGCCCTTTGTTGCTTGAGCTCAACGCTCGCCCCGGTCTGGCAATTCAAATGGCCAACGGACGCGGATTGCTGCCAAGGCTGAGAGCTATTGAAAGTCTGAAACGCCCACACTTTACGCCCAGAGAGCGGGCAAACTACGCAATGAAAACCTTCGCCAGCCTCTAAGCCGCAAGCACTCCGGTCCAGTCGATTTTTCTGATTGCTCGAATGACAAGCATAAAAAAACCGAAGCCGAGGCTCCGGTTTTTTTATGCTTTATTGCTTACACCATTACGACATCTCGCCTCTGGCAATCAGCAACTTACGCTCATGCGTCAGACCTTTCAGCAGGCCCCAGGTCATGATCAGCAGGATTACAGTGAAAGGTAAGCCAGCACTGACTGCGGTTGCCTGGATGGCACCCAGCGCATCTGCACCGCCGCCAAAGATCAAAGCCGCTGCAATGGCCCCTTCCATCACCACCCAGAACACACGCTGTGCTGTGGGCGCATCAGTTTTGCCTCCGGCAGTTATGCTGTCGATAACCAACGAACCAGAATCCGAAGACGTTATAAAGAAAACCAGCACCAATACAATGCCGATAAACGACAAGATGCCTGTAAACGGCAGGTGTTCAAACATCTGGAACGTGGCAAGAGAAACGTCAGTGATGCCCTTTTCTGCAAGCACACCGATACCTTTATCAATCTGCTCCAGCGCTGAGCCACCAAACGAACTCATCCATACCGTGGTAATCACTGTCGGTATGATCAATACAGCTGTCACAAACTCACGAACAGTCCGGCCTTTGGAAACCCGCGCAATAAACATCCCTACGAAAGGTGACCAGGAAATCCACCAGGCCCAGTAGAACACCGTCCAGCCACGCAGCCAGGTTTCGTCTTCACGCCCAAACGGGTTGCTCAATGGCACAATGTTGGTCACATAGCTGACACTGGTCGCCCAGATGTTTTCCAGAATGCTCATGGTTGGGCCGGCAAAAATAATGAAGAACAACAAGATGCCCGCCAAGGCCATGTTGATGTTACTTAGCACTTTAACCCCGCCGTCAAGACCACGCAGCACAGACATAAGCGCAACAGCGGTCACACCAACGATGATAGCCATTTGAACGTTGATGCCAGAACCCATGCCAAACAGGTAGTTCAAGCCGGAAGCCGCTTGCTGCGCACCGAAACCAAGAGAGGTGGCCAGGCCGAAAATGGTCGCAACAACTGCCAGGATATCAATAATATGACCAGGCCAGCCCCACACCTTATCCTTCAGCAGAGGGAAAAAGGCAGAACGGATGGTCAGTGGCATACCCTTATTGAACGAAAAGAACGCTAATGAAAGCGCAACAATAGAATAAACCGCCCAAGGATGAAGGCCCCAATGATACATGGTGGCGCCCATGGCAAGATCACGAGCTTCAGGCGTGTTGGCAGCCACGTCAAAAGGCGTCCCGAACCAGCCAGTGTAGTAGGCCACGGGCTCTGCAACTGCCCAGAACATCAGGCCGATACCCATGCCAGCTGCAAACAGCATGGCAAACCAGGACAGGGTAGAGAACTCAGGCTTGGCATCCATTCCACCCAGGCGAATTTTCCCCACAGGCATGAAAATCAACGCAATACACACGATGACAAAGATGTTGGCACTTAGCAGAAAAAACCAGTCAAAGGTTGCGATGATGTCCAGTTTGGCGCCATCCAGCAATTCCTTGGCCGCCTCCGGGAACATAAGTGTCCCTATGACAAAAACAACCACCAGTATTGCGGTGATCGGAAATACCGGTGCGTGTAGATCCAGCCCGAATGGATTGACATTATCCTGGCCGGCCACGTAATCCGTTTGATACTCGTCTTTAACTACGTCGCCCACGTTTGGCGCCTCCTGGTTCTGAATTTAGTAACGAATACTCTTCACAATCTGGATTCAAACGTTACAGGCGCGCCATATTAATGTTTTGAGCTCAAAACATCAAAACGTCATGATCGGGAACACCAGTTGACAGAATAGACTAGATTCAGAGCGTCGAGACCAAAAGCTTCACCAATCGGATATCAGTCAAGCGCCGTATCGATATACTGGACGCTGAAAAAAAGACAAAAGCCACCATAGAAAGCACCCACGGAGCCAAACGAGATATTCATGGAGAAAACAACCACGTTCCCAATGCGCTACTCAGCCTACGTAATAAGCATTACGGGCTTTATTGTCTCTCTGGCGCTCAGCTTGCACTTTGAGGCGGGTTATATTTTCCCGGGCATATTCGGCGCCCTGGCGGTTCTTGGCACCTACGACATGTTACAAAAAGCGCACACCATCAGTCGCAACTATCCGATCATGGTGCACTTCCGTTATCTTTTTGAATCCATAGGGCCGGAGATTCGCCAGTACTTTATTCAGTCTGATAACGACGAGCAGCCTTTTTCCAGGGATCAGCGCAACATTATCTATCAGCGTGCCAAAAACGTGCTGGACAAACGCCCATTTGGCTCGCAACTGAAAATGTACGAAGACGGCTTCGAGTGGATAAATCATTCCCTCAAACCATCTAAAATCGCGGATAGCAACTTCCGCATTCAGATTGGTTCGCGCTGCGCCAAGCCCTACAACGCAAGCGTTTTCAACATCTCTGCCATGAGCTTTGGTTCACTTTCTGCGAATGCGATTCTGAGCCTGAACACAGGGGCCAAAATGGGCAGCTTCTATCACGACACGGGCGAAGGTTCCATCTCTCGCTATCACAAGCAACCAGGGGGCGATCTGGTCTGGGAAATAGGCTCCGGCTACTTCGGTTGTCGGAATAAAGATGGCTCATTCAGCCCGGAACAGTTTGCAAGAAACGCGACGCTCGATCAGGTAAAAATGATAGAGGTCAAACTATCTCAGGGTGCAAAACCCGGGCACGGAGGCATTCTCCCCGGCGCCAAAGTTACACCTGAAATTGCGGAAGCCCGAGGCGTATCCGTAGGCGAAGACTGCACTTCGCCCGCACAGCACTCGGCATTTTCAACGCCCATTGAAATGCTGGAATTTGTCGACCAACTTCGCGAGCTATCCGGAGGCAAACCGGTCGGCTTCAAATTGGCTATCGGTCACCCTTGGGAGTGGTTTGCCATTGTTAAAGCGATGCTGGAGACCGGGCGCAAACCCGACTTTATTGTTGTGGATGGCGGCGAAGGCGGCACCGGCGCCGCGCCGCTGGAGTTTATCAATCGCATCGGCACGCCCATGACCGAAGCGCTTCTTCTGGTACACAACACTCTGGTGGGCACCAATCTCAGGGAAGATGTCGCCATCGGTGCCGCCGGGAAAATCACTTCGGCATTCAACATTGCGCGTACGCTGGCCTTGGGCGCTGATTGGTGCAACGCTGCCCGCGGCTACATGTTTTCACTGGGCTGCATTCAGGCTCTGAATTGCCATACGGGTCGCTGCCCCAGCGGGGTTGCAACTCAGGACCCCAGAAGAAGCAAAAAGCTGGATGTAGAAGACAAAAGCAAAAGGGTATACAACTTCCACAAAAACACTCTGGATGCCCTGCAAAACCTGTTGGAAGCCTCCGGCTTGCGCCATCCTGGCGAGCTAGGGCCTGAGCACATCGTTCGTCGGGTATCAAAAACAAAAGTGCATGCCTACATCGATCTATTTCCCTTCCTGGCACCCGGCGCACTGCTGGAAGGTAAAACAGGGATGGCGGTCTTCGATAAATACTGGGCCGTATCGGAACCAGACAGCTTTGATCCGCCAGAGTTCGTGCAGCGGCTCAGAGAAACCAAGCTTCGCTAAAAATCCAGGGGCAAAACCCGCAAAGTCTGTTTATTTTTGCTTTGGGCTAGTGTAGACTTCGCTCCCGCTAAGCCACTGAGATTCCTCTTTAAGTCTCTTTGGCACATGTCATCAACGCTTGGCATCAAAGACCGGCTTTGAAATGACTGAAATTAGCAAATCGGGGCGTAGCGCAGCTTGGTAGCGCACTTGCATGGGGTGCAAGGGGTCGTAGGTTCAAATCCTACCGTCCCGACCATATTTTTTTAAAAAAGGCAGGCGCTTGCACAGCGCCTGCCTTTTTTGTGTTTGGGCAATCCAGTATAAATCCAAAAAGCTTCTGCTCTGCAGATACCTTGAATACGCCGCCTCTTCTGCCTGTTAGGCTGTAGAAGAGGCATTCGGATTCACCGGGATACAGATAACGCTTTTCACAGATCTCTTCGCATTAGAAATCTGCGTTACTCTCGATCGCCAGAACCTCCGGACCTTACAGTTTTGCAACTGCCTCAGCCACAGGCGTATCACCAGACACCACGTAAAAGACACTGTCACCGGTTGTATCCGCATCGAGAGTCGCCAGCAAAACGCGTGCAACATCCTGCCGTGGAATTTTACCGATTTCCTCCGGCCTCACACTGACCGAAACCTTGCCCGTACCTTCGTCATTGGTAAGCTGACCCGGGCGAACAATGGTGTAATTCAGGCCGCTGTTTTTCAAATGCTCATCGGCGTTGTGCTTGGCTTGCAGATAATGACGAAGTTTTTCAGGCCCGTTATCCGGCTCCTCCGCACCAATACTGCTCACGATGACAAATCGTTTTATACCCATGGCCTTGGCCGTATCAATCAGGCGGATAGCACCATTCTGGTCGACATCAGTGGTTTTTTCCGGCCCCGTATGCGGGCCGGAGCCAGCGGCGAAGATGACTGCATCACAGCCTTTCATAGCCTCGCTGCAATCTTTCTCCAGATCTCCCAACACGGTTTCAGTAGCGCCCAACTGCTGCAATTCCGGCCCTTGGTCGGGGTGCCGAATCATGGCCCGCACCTCATGATCGCTGTTTGCCATTTCACGCAACAGGTGTTGCCCTATCTGTCCGTTAGCTCCCGCAATGAACACATGCATGGCGAATCTCCTGATTGGTTATTTCTAATGGTTACGATCTATAGATCAGTGCAAGACTCGCTCAATTCAACCCATGCCCTCCCGTTTTAGATGAAATAGCTTAGCGCCCTCACCTGCCCAGGCTCTACAGCCCACCAATCTGCTATCATGGCTAAAATTCCCAACGAAGAGCTGAATCATGATGGATGCAACCAAGTTTTACATTAATGGGAAATGGGTCACACCTGAGGGAACCCAGCACCTGGACGTTATCAACCCTTCTGATGAGAAAGGATTTTCCACGATAACACTGGGTTCAAAGGCCGATACGGACAACGCTGTCAGTGCTGCAAGAAAGGCCTTCCCCGCCTGGTCGACCTCTACCAAAGAACAGCGTATTGAGCTGCTTGAACGCTTGTTCGAAATCTATAAGGCCCGCGCTGAAGAGATGGCTCAAACCATCAGCCAGGAAATGGGCGCCCCCATTGATCTTGCAAGAAGCGCACAGGTTGGCGCCGGCGCGGCACACCTGAAAAACACCATTCGCGCGTTGAAGTCTTTCAGCTTTGAGCACCCCCTGGGTGACCACGCACCGGACAACATCATTCTGCACGAGCCGGTAGGTGTCTGTGCGTTGATAACTCCCTGGAACTGGCCGATGAACCAGGTAATGCTGAAGGTAGCTCCGGCGCTAGCGGCAGGCTGCACGGTGGTTATCAAGCCATCTGAAATCTCGCCCCTGTCGGCAATGCTTCTTGCCGAGATGATTGACAACTCGGGCTTCCCGGATGGCGTTTTCAACCTTGTTAACGGCGATGGCGCAGGCGTTGGCTCGCAACTCTCCGAGCATCCGGATGTTGATCTGGTCAGCTTTACCGGCTCCACTCGCGCCGGCAAAGCGATAACAATTGCTGCCGCAGACACGATGAAACGAATCGGTCTCGAGCTGGGCGGCAAAGGCGCCAATATCATCTTTGCGGACGCTGATGAGAAAGCAGTGACCCGTGGTGTACGCCACTGCTTCGCTAACTCCGGCCAATCATGCAACGCTCCTACACGAATGCTGGTGGAAAAGTCTGTTTACAAACAGGCGGTTGAAACCGCAGCTATGATTGCAGGTAAAACCGACGTGGGTCTCGCAGGTAACGAAGGTCGACATATCGGACCCCTAGTCTCGGAGCAGCAGTTCCAGAAGGTTCAGGCGTTGATCAAAAAGGGTATCGAAGAAGGTGCGACGCTGGCCGCTGGTGGCGAAGGCCGGCCAGAAGGATTTGAGGAAGGCTATTTCGTGAAACCAACCGTGTTCGCGGATGTAACACCCGGCATGACCATTTGGAGCGAAGAGATTTTCGGTCCGGTTCTGGCCATCACGCCTTTTGAAACAGAAGAAGAAGCGATAGAGCTGGCGAACGATACGCTCTACGGGCTTACTAACTACATCCAGACTTCTGACAAAGACAAAGCCCGCAGGGTCGCCAGGCAGGTCAGATCGGGCATGGTGGAAATTAACGGCAAGTCCGGATCGGCAGGCTTTCCATTCGGCGGTATGAAGCAGTCCGGCAATGGCAGCCGCGAAGGTGGTGTCTGGGGCCTGGAAGAGTTCCTTGAAGTTAAATCTGTCACCGACTGGTAAGGTTTACTACAGTTGGTTAAAGCATAACCAATCGCCCCGGAGCGCCAAAGAGGATCTCCGGGGCGATTGCCTTACAAGCCCGTCACATCAATTCTACCACGTGACAATTGCACCCTGCCCTTGCGTTCAAGCTCTTTCAACAACCGGCTTACAACCTCTCTGGCGGTTCCCAGCTCAACTGCAAGCGCTTGATGAGTGATATGGATAGGACTGCACCGCGCGGCTAACCATTCCTCAAGGCGCTCATCCATTCGGCGAAAGGCCACCTCTTCCACCAGCAACATAAGGTCGTCAAGTCGACGCCCATACGATTCCATAATTCCCAGACGAAAGGCAGCTGACTGATCCATCAGCCGGTCAAACAGGCCTCGAGGAACCAGAGCAGCTACAGACTCCTCTTCTACAAAAGCCTCTGCCCGATAACCATAGCCTGTCATCAGGCAGCCAATCGACAAGGTACAAATGTCATCGGCGCCCATGCGGTACAACACGATGCTGTTACCGGAAATGCCTGTCATCTGCACTTTAACGGCACCACTAAGCATCAGGGGCAGGCCTTTGCAATGCTCACCCGCGCTAAACAGGATTTTCCCGGGCGGAAAACGCATAACCTGAATACTTTCAGCAGCCTCCTTTCGGAGCTCTGGAGGCAGGATTTCCAGAATACTGTGGCGCAACATGAGCTTTCCCTGTGCTTTTTATACTGACAACACCAGTGTGACTTTATCACTGAACTGGCTCGCTGTGAGCGCTAAAGTAGCAACCGTAGCCTCGTACCAACACAGGAGAACGGATCATGAGCGTTAATATGGGTTCTGCAGACCGGATCATTCGTGCCCTTGTCGGAATTATACTTCTGGGGCTGGTGTTTGTCGGACCACAAACACCGTGGGGCTGGATTGGCATTGTGCTCTTGGCGACTGCGCTGATGGGCAACTGCCCAGCGTATTCACTGCTCGGTATAAAAACCTGCAAAAAGCAGTAAGTTAAGCCAGATACAAAAAAGCCGAAGTGATGGAGAATCACTTCGGCTTTTTTGTTTGGCGAGCCTGGTTATTTTACGGATGCGTTGAGCACATCCAGCACCTCTTCCAGCTCGGATATCATCTGCCGAATAAGCTGCTTGTAGTGAGTGGTATCGTCCTTCACCTCATGGCTGCTAAGCTTCTGCTTGGCACCACCAATCGTGTATCCCTGTTCGTATAGCAAGCTGCGTATCTGCCGGATGGTAATGACATCCGCACGCTGATAATACCGGCGGTTACCCCGGCGCTTTACAGGGGACAGCTGCGGGAATTCCTGCTCCCAATAGCGCAGCACATGGGCTTTTACTGCACATAGATCCGCTACCTCACCGATCGTGAAGTAACGCTTCCCGGGAATAGCGGGGAGTTCGTTGTTATGACTGGGTTCCAACATACGCTTCTACTTTCTGTTTCAGTTTCTGTCCCGGGCGAAACGTAACAACACGTCGGGCGCTTATAGGAATCTCTTCACCGGTTTTCGGGTTTCGTCCAGGACGCTGCTTTTTATCACGCAGGTCAAAGTTCCCGAAACCCGACAGTTTTACCTGTTCGTTGTGGCTGAGCGCGCCTCTGATCTCGTCGAAAAAAGCTTCCACCATTTCCTTGGCTTCGCGTTTGTTCAGGCCCAATTCCTCATACAAGCGCTCCGCCATTTCCGCTTTCGTCAAAGCCGCCATCTCTCAACTCCTCAGTGTTGCCTCCAACTCTTCCTTCAATGCGTCGATGACACCGTTGAAGAGCGAATGCACCTCATCTTCATTCAACGTGCGCTCAGGATGCTGCCAGAACAGACTTAACGCCAGGCTTCGGTTGCCCTCACCCAGGCTCTCTCCTTCGTATACATCAAACGCACGCAACGCCGTAAGTCGCTCGCCGGCATGCTTTCGGGCTACACGCTCAACATCGGCAAACGCAACTTCACTACTGATAATGATAGCCAAATCCCGGCGAACTTCCGGAAATTTTGAAATTTCTTTGAAATTAGGCACATATCCGGTAATGATCGAATTCAAGGATAGCTCAAACATCAGAATCGTGCCATTAAGTTCAAGATTTTTCTGAACTTGCGGGTGCAATGTGCCCAGCCATCCGACATGTTCGCCATCCCGAAGGAGTTCAGCTGTCTGGCCCGGGTGCAGAGCCGGATGTCGGCTTCCCACAAACCCGACTTCAATACCCAGCAAACTGAACAGCCCTTCCAACTCTCCTTTTACATCAAAGAAGTCCGCGGTTCTGCGACCGTTTACCCAATTTTCAGGGTATTGTGACCCGACTACCACGCCCGCCAACATCGGCCGCTGGTCAATGCGCTGATCATCCTGCAGGAAACGCAAACCTGTTTCGAACAACCGAATGCGTGACTGCTGCCGGTTCTGGTTATGGGCAACCGTTTTCAGAAGACCGCTCCAGAGGCTTGTCCGCATCACCGACAGATCCGATGAAATCGGATTCGCCAGCGCAATGCCTTCATGCTCGGGATCTATCTGGTCCTGCACCTTCGGATCCACAAAGCTGTAGGTGATCGCCTCCTGATAGCCATGGGAAACAAAGTAATCATGTATCGCTGAAACCGGGCGAACAGCTTCTTCGTTTGCTTTGAGACCAAGGGAGCCAGTCGGCTCGGTAACCGGCAGGTTGTTGTAACCGTAGATTCGACCCACTTCTTCGATTAAGTCTTCTTCAATGGAAATATCGGGGCGAAAGCTGGGGACATTGATGCGCCAACCGTTCTTCAACAATTTACCGATGGTCAAACCAAGCCGAATCAGGATTTCTTCAACTTTGGTGCGGTCGATGTCGAGACCCAGAACATCGGCCAGACGCTGTGAACGGAGATCAATGGTGCGCTCTTTCGGCAGATGCTCAGCACTGACCACCTCAACAATTTCACCAGGCTCGCCGCCTACAATGTCCATGAGCAAGCGGGTTGCACGCTCCATGGCGTTACGGGCAAGTTCATAGTCAACACCACGTTCAAAGCGGTGCGACGCATCCGTATGCAAGCCGTAGTGTCGAGCCTTGCCCGCGAGGGTGATCGGGTCGAAGTAGGCTGCTTCAAGTACCAGATCGCGTGTTTTGGGGCTAACACCTGAATGCTCGCCACCCATAATACCGGCTATAGCAATGGGCTTTTCATGATCTGCGATAACGAGCGTCTGCTCCGTCAGCTCAACTTCCTGGCCGTCCAGCAGCACCAGCTTCTCTGCCGGAAGTGCCATACGCACGACAATGCCTTGGCTTATCTCATCGCGATCAAATGCGTGCAGCGGCTGCCCCTGCTCCAGCATCACGAAGTTGGTCACATCCACAGCCGCATCAATTGAACGAACGCCGGATCTCCGGAGTTTTTCCTGCATCCACAAGGGTGTCTCTGCCTGGAGATCCACATTGCGAAGAATACGGCCCAGGTAACGCGGACAGCCCGCAGGAGCATCAATACGTATATCGGGCACCTCAGAGTGCACAGCCTCAACCGGGTCGATCTGCGGCACCTGGGGAACGATACTGTTCAGAACGCCAACTTCACGAGCAATACCTTTGATAGAAAGGCAGTCACTGCGGTTAGGTGTCAGATCCACATCGATGGCAACATCGTTCAGCTTGAGATAATCACTTACCGCTACCCCTACCGGTGCATCGCCAGGCAGCTCCATGATGCCGTCATGGTCTTCGGATAATCCCAGCTCTGATCCTGAACACAGCATTCCTTCAGACGGCTGGCCACGGAGTTTTGCTTTCCGGATCTTGAAATCACCGGGCAGTACTGCGCCAATCACGGCAAAAGGCACCTTGATACCCTGACGCACGTTCGGAGCACCGCACACAACCTGAACGGTCTGGTTGCCATCACTTACCTGGCACACACGGAGTTTGTCGGCGTCCGGGTGGGGCTCCGCAGACAGCACTTCTCCAACCACCACCCCTTGAAATTTACCGGCTACAGGCTCGAAGCCATCGACTTCCAGTCCTGCCATTGTGATCTGGTCCATCAACTCCTGAGAGCTGATTTCCGGGTTAACCCATTCGCGCAGCCACTGCTCACTGAATTTCATGGTTATTGCCTTATTCTGATGCGGTTTCGACGTTTGATTTGGATGCCATAAAGCGCCGTATTAACGGAACTGACGCAGAAAACGCAGATCGTTCTCAAAGAACATCCGCAAGTCGTTCACGCCATAACGGAGCATGGCCAGACGCTCTACGCCCATACCGAATGCAAAGCCCCGGTACTCCTCGGCATCAATGCCGCAATACCCGAATACCTTGGGGTGCACCATGCCGCAACCCATAATTTCCAGCCATTTGATGCTGCCATCGGCTTCCCGACCCCACTCAATATCCACCTCGGCGGAGGGCTCAGTGAACGGGAAATAGGACGGACGAAAGCGCACTTGAAGGTCGCGCTCAAAAAACACCCGAAGAAACTCTTCTACCGTACTTTTCAGATCGGCAAAACTGACATTTTTTTCGACCAGCAACCCTTCAACCTGATGGAACATCGGGGTATGGGTCATATCCGAATCACAACGATAGACCCGCCCTGGGCAGATCATGCGAAACGGGGGTTTTCCGGCTTCCATGGTGCGAATCTGCACCGGGGACGTGTGGGTGCGCAGCAAGGTGCCGGGATTAAAATAGAAGGTATCATGCATAGCCCGGGCGGGATGGTGGCCCGGAATGTTGAGAGCTTCGAAGTTGTGGTAGTCATCTTCAATTTCCGGTCCCTGCTCTACGGTGTAGCCGGCACGGGAAAAGAAGTCTTCGATGCGCTGGAGGGTTCGGGTAACCGGGTGCAATCCACCAAGATCCTGACCGCGACCAGGAAGGCTTACGTCTATGGATTCACCGGCAAGCTTCTGTTCAATGACAATCCGCTCAAGGTCACTGCGCCGCGCATTAATTGCTTGCTCAACCTGCCCTTTTGCCTCATTTATCTTCTGGCCGGCTGCGGGACGTTCCTCTGCAGAGAGCTTGCCCAGAGTTTTCGCTTGCTGGGTAATTACGCCTTTCTTGCCGAGGTATTCCACACGAATTTGATCAAGCGCCTGCAAGCTGTCGGCTTGTTCTACTGCTGCCAAACCGCCCTGAACCAGTTGCTCCAGGTTTTCCATTGACCCTGCTCCAAACCAGAAGTGAGAATTTCAAAAAATTGAAATCTTGAAACAAAAATAGGGGAAGAGCGTGCCCTTCCCCTATTAAACAGTGTCTGTTGCGCTTAATGGATAAGCGCCTGACACCGGATCGATTCGCAATCGATGAAAGAGCTAAGCGATCAGAGAGATGCTTTGGCTGTATCAACAACAGCGGCAAACGCCTGCTGCTCGTTCATGGCCAGGTCAGCCAGAACCTTACGATCGATCTCAACGTTTGCCTTTTTCAGACCAGCGATCAAACGGCTGTATGACAGACCGTTAGCTCGGGCACCGGCGTTGATACGTGCAATCCACAGAGCGCGGAATGAACGCTTACGGTTACGACGGTCGCGATATGCGTACTGACCGGCTTTGATAACCGCTTGCTTGGCAACGCGGAACACACGGCTACGAGCACCGTAGTAACCCTTGGCCTGCTTTAAAATCTTCTTATGACGACGACGTGCAACCACGCCACGCTTAACACGAGCCATACTTTAATCCTTCTACCTTAAAACCGTTGTGAGTGTATTGCTGCGTTATTGACCGAGCATACGCTTTACGGAAGCCACATCAGATTTGGCGACCAATGAAGTACCACGCAACTGACGCTTACGCTTGGGGGTCTTCTTGGTCAGGATGTGACTGGTGAAGGCTGACTTGTGCTTGAAGCCGGTAGCAGTTTTCTTGAACCGCTTGGCCGCTCCACTTTTGGTTTTCATTTTAGGCATTTTTTAAAACTCCGCATTCTGTTTTTAGTGCATCAATGTGAACCTGAACGACAAATCCCCCGCTTTGAGCAGGGGACAAATCATTGAGTCAAATTCACTTCTTTTTGCGGGGAGCCACAATCATGGTCATCTGGCGGCCTTCCATTTTTGGCCGCATTTCTACCTGAGCCAGCGCGTCAATATCTGCTTCAATGCGTTCCATGAGCTTCATACCAATTTCCTGGTGTGCCATCTCACGGCCACGGAAGCGGATAGTGATTTTGCCGCGGTCCCCGCCTTCAAGGAAACGTACCAGGTTGCGTAGTTTTACCTGGTAATCCCCTTCTTCAGTTCCTGGTCGGAACTTAAGCTCTTTAACTTGCGTCTGTTTCTGTTTCTTCTTGGCAGCAGCCTTCGCCTTTTTCTCGTCGAAGACTTTTTTACCATAGTCCATTATTTTACAGACGATCGGGTCAGAATCTGTAACCTGTACCAGATCCAGGGTCGCCTCCTCTGCCATCTTGAGGGCGTCTTCGATCGATACCACACCAACCTGATTGCCTTCGGCATCTATCAGGCGGACTTCAGTTGCATCAATATTCTCATTGATCGGCGCCTTTGGAGTACGCCCACCCCGATTCGTTCGCTGTTTAATAGTCAATTCTCCATCTTGATTCTGCCCTTACGCTTAACATCTTCCTTCAGAAGTTGTTCAAACGCTTCGAGCGATAGGGTTCCCAAATCTTCACCTTTGCGGGTTCTCACCGCAACGGCGTTGTTTTCGACTTCTTTATCGCCGACAACGACAAGGTAGGGAACTTTGTTAATAGTATGCTCGCGGATTTTAAAGCCGATCTTCTCGTTTCTCAAGTCAGCATTAACCCTAAAGCCTAAAGAATCGAACTTTTTCGCCAGATTCTGACAATAATCACGCTGATTATCGGTAATGTTGAGAATTGCCACCTGAGTCGGAGCCAGCCAGGTCGGGAACGCGCCCTCGTACTCCTCAATCAGAATACCAATAAACCTCTCGAACGAACCAAGAACCGCGCGATGCAACATGACCGGCGTTTTACGCTCTGAATTGTCAGCGACGTATTGCGCGCCCAAGCGACCAGGCATTGAGAAATCTACCTGAATGGTGCCACATTGCCATACCCGACCGATACAATCCTTAAGAGAAAACTCGATTTTCGGTCCATAAAAAGCGCCTTCGCCCGGTAAAAGTTCCCAGTCGACGCCCTCACGGTTCAGCGCTTCTTCCAATGCAGCCTCGGATTTATCCCAAACTTCATCAGAACCCACGCGCTTTTCCGGGCGTGTAGACAGCTTGTACAAAATCTCGGTAAAACCAAAATCCTTGTAGACCTCATGCAGCAGGTCAATAAACCTGGACACTTCCTTCTGAATCGCGTCTTCCTCACAGAAGATGTGGGCGTCATCCTGGGTAAAACCACGCACCCGCATTAACCCGTGCAACGCACCGGAAGCCTCATTGCGGTGACAGGAACCGAATTCCGCCAACCGCAGCGGCAAGTCCTTGTAGCTTTTCAGGCCTTGATTGAACACCTGGATATGGCACGGGCAATTCATCGGCTTAATGGCGAAGTCATGTTTTTCTGACTCAGTGGTGAACATGCCCTCTTTGAACTTGTCCCAATGGCCGGATTTTTCCCAGAGCACGCGGGAGACAATCTGAGGTGTCTTTATTTCCTGGTACCCGTGGCGGCGCAGGATATCGCGCATGTACTGCTCAATCTCCTGATACACAGTCCAGCCATCCGGATGCCAGAACACCATGCCCGGAGCTTCTTCCTGCATATGAAACAGGCCTAGCTTCTTGCCCACTTTGCGATGGTCACGCTTTTCGGCTTCTTCGATGCGATGCAAGTAGGCTTTCAGATCCTTCTTGCTGGCCCAGGCAGTGCCGTATACCCGCTGCAACTGTTCGTTGCCGGTATCGCCACGCCAGTAGGCCCCGGCAACCTTGGTGAGTTTGAAAGCCTTCATTTTACCCGTGCTCGGCACGTGCGGGCCGCGGCACAGATCGATAAAATCACCCTGACGGTAAAACGACAGATCCTCCTCGCCGGGAATGTCTTCAATAATGCGAACTTTGTACTCTTCACCCATTTCAGTGAACAGTGCAACGGCTTCGTTTCGGGACATCACCGAGCGGGAAACCGGCAGATCCTGCTTGGCCAATTCCGCCATGCGCTTTTCAATACGCGCCAAGTCTTCATTGGTAAAGGGGCGGTCGTATTTGAAGTCGTAGTAAAAACCGTCATCTACCACTGGTCCGATGGTGACCTGGGCTTCCGGAAACAGCTCTTTGACAGCCATGGCCAGCAGGTGGGCCGTAGAATGGCGAATAACCTCAAGGCCGTCAGCGTCGCGCTCTGTGATAATGGCGAGATCTGCGTCATGTTCGATCATATGGCTGGTGTCGACCAGGCTGCCATCGACCTTACCGGCCAGTGCGGCCTTGGCCAGACCGGCGCCAATATCGGCGGCGACATCGTGTACGCTAACGGGTTCGGCAAAACTGCGATGACTGCCATCAGGCAGGGTTACTACGGGCATGGTGCGCTCCTGGCGATTGTTCTAGAGAATGCTCTAGAGAGACCTCAGCGGTGATCTATACCAAAGACCACTTGTGTTAATAGCCGCCGCGATACAAACCGCGGTGCCAAAGAAGGGAGGGAGTTTAACAGAAAAAAACCCGGCGGGTTAATGCCGGGTTTTGCTTAGCGTTTTGCCTGAACCGATGTCCGTGCCCGCCGCCTAACGCGAGGGCACAAAGTCCGGCCGTTCGGGCTCACCGGCCCTGCGCCGCAACTGCAAGTAAGCAAGCAAGCCAAGCAACAGCAGTGCCGGAATGAACATCAGTTCTTTCGGCGGTCGCGGATTCGCTACCTGCACCGTATCGATGGTCCAGCCAAAGCTCAGCCCGGCTTTTTCCGCATCACTGCCAAAGTTTACGAACTCGACGTTCATTACCTCACCTGCCTCAGAAACTTCCAGGCCGGCTGCGGCCAACCGCTGCTCAGGCGTATCGCCCGCTGGCAGCGGCAACTGCAGATACTTCGAAGTGTCGTCGCCAGACAACGACATACCCGAGGCCTGAAGAACGATGGGCTGGTCGGCCGCCACCTCATCCACATGTTGCAGCAGCTCCACGCCGGGCCGGTCATTGGTAGGCGGGTAGATTTCATCCCACCAGAAACCCGGGCGAAACAGGGTGAAGGTAATCAGCAACAAACCGATGGTTTCCCACCAGCGGGTTTTGGTAAACCAGAAACCCTGAGTTGCAGCGGAGAAAACCAGCATGGCGGTTACCGCACTGAACACCGTGACCAGCAAGTCGAACCAGCCGGTCAGCCCGATCAACAACAACTGGGTATTGAAGATGAACATGAATGGCAGAATGGCGGTTCGTATATCGTAGGTGAAACCCTGAATACCCGTTCGTATCGGGTCAGCCCCCGAAATCGCAGCTGCCGCATAGGCCGCCAGACCCACCGGTGGCGTGTCATCCGCCAGGATACCGAAATAGAACACAAACAGATGTACCGCAATCAATGGCACCAGCAGACCGTTTTCTGCGCCCAGGGTGACGATGACCGGCGCCATCAGAGTAGACACCACAATGTAGTTGGCAGTCGTTGGCAGACCCATGCCCAGTATCAGGCTGATAATGGCGGTGAAGCCCAACATCAACAGCAGGTTACCGCCGGAGATAAACTCAACAAACTGAGTCATCACCAGACCTATGCCTGTCAGCGTAACCGTACCCACTACAATACCGGCGGTGGCGGTCGCGACACCAATGCCCACCATGTTGCGGGCGCCGGTAACCAGGGAATGAGTCAGGTCTGCTCCGCCTTGCTTCAGACTGCTCACGTAATTACCGCTGTTTTTGAAGAAGGCTTTCAGAGGACGCTGGGTGACGATGATAAATACCATAAACACCGTCGCCCAGAAGGCCGACAGCTGCGGCGAGAAACGCTCTACTGTGAGGCACCACACCAGAGCCACCACGGGCAGCAGGAAATACAGGCCCGTTTTCACCGTATCCCCCACCGGAGGCAGCTTGTCCATGAGCGAGTCCGGGTCGTCTTCCTCCAGATCCGGGAAGCGCGAACCGTAACCGACAAGCGCAATGTAGATCGCCACCATTAGCGGCGTAAGCACCCATATGGCCGCGCTGCCGAACACGTCTTTCGTCCAGCCAATGCCATAGTATACTGCCAAGGTAAGCGCACTCAGCCCCAGCAGAAGCATCACCCACACCAGCATGCGCTGCGCCAGAGTCGGCTTGTTGAGCCGCTCAACGCCTTTCATGTTCATCTTGCAAGCTTCCAGGTGCACGATGTAAATCAGCGCCACGTAGGAAATCATCGCCGGCAAAATGGCGTGCTTGATCACTTCGAGGTACGAGATACCGACGTATTCGACCATCAAAAACGCGGCGGCACCCATGATCGGCGGTGTCAGCTGACCATTGGTCGAGGCTGCGACTTCCACGGCGCCGGCTTTCGTTGCCGGAAAACCTACTTTCTTCATGAGCGGGATGGTGAAAGTGCCGGTGGTGACAACGTTGGCGATAGAAGAACCGGAAATAATGCCACTAAGGCCACTGGCCACCACGGCAGCTTTGGCAGGGCCGCCGCGCATGTGACCAAGCATGGCGTAGGCGACTTTAATAAAGTAATTACCTGCACCAGCACGCTCCAGCAAGGCACCGAACAGCACAAACAGGAATACAAAACTGGTGGACACACCAAGCGCCACACCAAATACGCCTTCAGTGCCAAGCCACATATGCGAAGCCAGCTTGCTCAGGCTCGCACCCTTGTGGGCAATAACCTCTGGCATGAAGGGCCCGCCCAGGGCGTAAATGACAAACACCGCAGCGACTACCGCAAGCGGCAGGCCCAATGAGCGTCTTGTGGCTTCCAAAAGTAACACCAGCCCCGTCAGGGCGACAATCAGGTCCTGGGTTTCGGGTGCGCCAGGACGAGTTGCCAGCTGGTCATAGAATACATACAAATAAGAGGCGGTAAACGCCGCACCCAGAGCCAGGATCCAGTCGTAAACAGGCACGTGATTGGTGTGCCGACCCTTGAACATGGGGAATGCAGAAAACGCTAAAAAAGAGGCAAACGCAAGATGAATAGAGCGGGCTTCAGTAGAATTGAAGACGCCGAATTCCAGAATAAAGGGCAGCGGAGAGGCTATCCAAAGCTGAAAAAGAGACCACAGTAAAGGCACCGTGAAAAGAATAATGGCGGCCGACCCAGTGGCCGCCCTTCCCCCGGTTTCGGTTTGAAGGAATTGTTCCACGCCCTGTTGGTCGATGGCACCCCCGCCTTTCGGTTCGCTATCGGTCATAGCATGATCCTGTTAATGAATAATGGAAAAGCGAAATGACCGCCGGGCACCGAGGGATGCGCCGGCGGCGGGGTATGGACTTACTTGGTCAGTCCAGCTTCCTTGTAGTACTTGGCTGCGCCGGGGTGCAATGGCGCACTCAAGGCATCAGACACCATCTCTTCTTTCTTCAGGTTGGCGAAAGCCGGGTGCAGACGCTTGAAGCTGTCAAAGTTCTCAAACACGGCCTTGACCACTTCGTATACCACTTCGTCGGGCACATCGGTAGACGATACAAACGTCGCTGCCACACCAAAAGTGGTCACGTCGTTGTCGGAACCCCGGTACATGCCTCCAGGAATGACCGCTTTCCGGTAGTAAGGGTTGTCATCGATCAGTTTTTTGGCCGACTCATTATTGACGTTTACAAGAACGCTGTCGCAAGAAGTCGTCGCTTCCTTGATGGCACCGGATGGATGGCCCACGGTGTAGAAGAAGGCATCAATGTTGCCATCGCACAAAGCCTGCGATTGCTCTGCAGCCTTCAGCTCGGCAGCCAGAGAGAATTTGTCCATGGTCCAGCCCATTTCATCCATGAGCACTTCGGCAGTAGCGCGCTGGCCAGAACCCGGGTTACCCACAGAGACCCGCTTGCCGGCGAGGTCTTCAAAGTTCTTGATGCCTGAACCTTTGCTGGCTACTACGGTGAACGGCTCGGGGTGCAGAGAGAACACGGCTCGCAGCTTCTCGTTGGCGCCGTCGTCCTTGAACTGGCTGGTGCCATTGTAGGCGTGGTATTGCCAGTCAGACTGGGCAACTGCGAGATCGAGCTCGCCCTGTCGAATTGCATTCAGGTTGTAAACGGAGCCGCCCGTACTCTCTACAGAGCAACGGATCCCGTGTTCCTTACGGTCCATGTTGACCAAGCGGCAAATAGCTCCACCTGCAGGATAGTAAACACCGGTAACACCACCGGTTCCGATAGTAACAAAGCGTTGTTCCTGTGCGGAAACAGCGGTAGAGGCAGCACCCAGGCTGACCACCGCAGCAACTGCAAATGCGGAGGCTTTAAGTTTCAGTGTCATGTGAATAATTCCTTATTTTCATCGTTGTAATCAACTGCCCGCCTGAGCAAGCGGGCATGCATCGCCCTCATAGTAGAACATAGACCACTTCACACGATAAATAAAGTATGGAGTAGGTCGCTAACCAATTGAGTAAGAAACAAAAAAACCCGCAATGCGGGCTTTTTTGTCACTGACTGCAGATTCTATTTAGCAGCCCGTGCTTTGGCAACCATCTGATCCGGCCGCAGCAAGAACCGCGCAAGCGCCGGCAACAGCCAGATTGCTCCAACCATATTCCAGAGGAACATGAAGAACAGCAGGAAGCCCATATCTGCCTGGAACTTGATGGGTGAGAAAATCCAGGTCACTACACCGAGCCCAAGCGTTACGCCGGTAAACATGACAGCTTTACCCGTTGAACGAAGGGTCTCGAAATAGGCGTCCTGAAGCGTTTTGCCTTCCAGTAGATATTTTTCCAGCTTGCTGTAGATATAAATGCCGTAATCGACACCAATACCGACGCCAAGCGCTATAACCGGAAGAGTTGCCACCTTGATGCCGATACCCGATACCGCCATGATCGCTTCGCACAGGATCGACGTCAGACCAAGAGGGATTACGATACACAGCACGGCCCGAACGGAACGGAACGTCGCAAAGCAAAGAAGGCTCACCACACTGTAAACCAGAATAAGCATCATATCCTTGGCGTTGGCGATAACCTCATTGGTTGCCGCTTCAACACCGGCATTACCTGCCGCCAGCAGGAACGTGTGATTTTCATCACTGTTAGCCTCGGCAAACACTTCAACCCTCTCGACCACAGTTTCCAGCGTTTCAGCCTTGTGGTCCTCGAGGAACACAAGCACCGGAGTCAGGCTACAGTTGGTGTTAATAAGGCCAGTCGGGGCTTCCCGGATGGAAGCGTTAATAATGGTCTGGTTGCGGGAAATCTCATACCACTTCCAGTTACCCTCATTCAGCGCTTTGGTTACGATTTTGGAAACGTCTGCAAGCGAGGCCGAGGATTGAACGCCTGGCGTGTTCTGCAGCTCCCACTGCAAGGAATCCATAGCCCGCAAAACGTTGTACTGAGTACATTGCTCTTCAGGCGTTTTAACCATCACAACCAGCACATCCGCACTGGTGGAGTAGTTATCAATGATATAGGCGTTATCCAGATTGTAGCGCGAGTCGGCACGAAGCTCCGGCGCGCCCTGGTCAAGATCCCCTACCTTCAGACCCTGCTTGTAGTAAAGACCGAGGCCCAATCCGATCACGGCAATAAGCAGCGAAATCGGTGCAATCCCGGGATGCGCAAAGTAGGACATCAAACGCCATTTGCGATCCTGCTTCTCACCCAGATTCTGCACATGACTAACACCACCCTTGGAAATACCGAGGTAGGACATAATCAGGACATGAAGCACCAGATTGGTGAGGATAACGAAGGCCACACCTAAACCAGCCGCTATGGCCAGATCCCGGATAACGTCGATCTCGATAAAGAATAGCGTTAGGAAACCGAACGCATCAGAGATCAGCGCCAGCATGCCGGGAATATACAAAGCGCGGAATGCGAGGCGGGCAGCGGTTTCCGCGTCAAAACCTTTCCCGGCTTCGACCGCCATGGCGTTAACAATTTGTACGCCGTGGCTGATACCAATCGCGAAGACCAGGAAAGGCACCAATACCGAGTAGGGGTCCAATCCATAGCCCAGCAGCCTTAGTGCACCCAACTGCAGGAAGACCGCAACAATGGAGGTAAATACAGGCACTAGCGTGCCGGTAATGCATCGGGAGTACCAGAACAACAACAGAGTCGTCAGCAGAATCGTAATGCCCGCAAACCAGGCGATAGAACCGATGCCCTCAATCAGGTCGCCGACCTTTTTCGCGAAACCAACAATGTGAATTTTGATATTAGGATTTTGGGCTTCATATTTATCCCGGATTTTCTCTTCCAGCTGCCGGGAAAAAGTGCCGTAGTCCAATGGCTCGCCGGTCTCCGGGTTCTTTTCATAAAGCGGAGCGTACACAATCGTGGATTTGAAGTTGTCAGAAACCAGTCGCCCTACCTCGTTGGAACGAAGAATGTTCTGACGCAACTTCTCCAGACTTGCTGGAGAGCCATCATAGCCGTCCGGAATGACCGTACCGCCCTGGAAGCCCTGCTCGGTTACTTCCACCCAACGAACGTTTGATGTCCACAGGGTTTTCAGGCCAGAGCGATCAACACCATCAAGATAGAAAACCTCATCGGTGATCTGCTTGAGCGTCTCCATGTACTCAGGCGAGAAAATATCACCGGTTTTGGTCTCCACGGCAATACGCACAAAGTTGCCAAGGTTTTCCAGGTCATTACGGTGATCGAGCATATTGATAACGTATGGATGCTCAAGCGGAATCATTCGCTCAAAGCTGGCATCCGGCTGGATTTTTACAGCGTTATAGCCCAGAAACGCCGTCAGCAGCAGAAAGCCGATAAGGATAACGACCCGATTGTTAAAAATCAGACGCTCCAGAAACGGCTCTGCCTTGGGCGTCGTCAGGTAGTGCTCACCCTTGTCATGGTTCGGGTTGGACATTCAAAAGCCCCTCTATTATTTTTCGGTTGTTGCCACATCAGGGCGTTATTGAAGGTTCTTTCCGCGAGCGTCTGTAATTTTTACGCCGCCTTCACCCACGATAAGAAGGTTGGTTCCAGAAACCGGAACCACACTCATGACACCTGCTCGGTCATCGCGGAAATATTCCCGGAATGATTCAGCACCATTGCCACTCATGAGCACCGTTCCGCCATTGCCTACCAGGGTTATCCGGCCGTCATCAGCCACAGACCCGTCATTAAGTGTGGCGCCTGCACTGTTCGGGACCATGCGCCAACTTTTTCCCAGATCGGTAGAAAACAGCATGTTTCCACGTAAACCAAATGCCAGAATTTCGTTGACCTGGCCTGTCCCAATCACACCGAAAAGCGAACCTTCATAAGGGCTTTCCCGTCGCTCCCATGTATCCCCGCCATCCACAGACACGTGAATTTGCCCGGCTTCGCCAACAATCACAAGCCCACCGCCGGTTATACGGGCGATATTGTTAAGGTGGAAATTCTGTGCGTTTTCAATCTGTGACGACCAGTCTTTCCAGGTTTCACCACCGTCTTTTGTGCGCAGGATCATGCCGTAGGCACCCACCACAAAACCGTGTTGGTCGTTCTCAAACCAAACACCCAGCAGCGGGTTTACCGGACCAACATCGAGATCTGCCTGCATGTTTTCCATGGTAAAAAACAGATCATCCAGTGCCCACTCCAGATCGCCTTTTTCGTCTTCGGGCGCCTCTGCAATGCGCTCTTCCATGGCTGCAATCTGGTCTTCCCTGCTGGCAATTGCCAACTTGGCGGCATCAACGCCGGTTAACTGCAAACTCCAGTTTTCCCCGGCATCTTCGGTATAAAGTACAACCCCGCTGTGCCCGACGGCCCAACCATGAGTTTCTGACCCAAAACTTACAGCCGTCAACGTCACAGAAACCGGAACACTACCCTGCCCCCAGGTTTGCCCGTCATCGTCAGAGTAAATGATGTGCCCCCTCTCCCCGACGGCGACGATGCGTTCACCCGTACGCACTGCATCGTTAAGAAGCTTTTCGGGAGCCAGGTCAGTTTGTCGGGCCGGAGTTTCAATGATATCCGCAAGCGCAAACGCTGCCGGTGCGGACCAGACCATGGAAAGCCCAAGGCACGCTGCCCCCAGAGTTTTGCACGTCAACCTTATAGCCATTCAGATTGCCTATCTTATGTTGTTTTAACTGTTTGTCCCTGGCCAGCAGTGCCGGCAATAACAAAACGTACCGGCACCATCGGTTACCGGTATGTCAGCCGCCGGACGGCTATTTTTAAGCCCACTACTGTTAGATGCCTGCCTTAGCGGACACTTCTGCGACGCAGGGAGGCCGGAGAAAAATAACGTTTGTTTGGAACATCTTCAGTGAAGACCCGGGTATTGGGCTCTTCCGTATCCAGACCTAGTACGTGATAACGACGCGCCTGTAAATCATGATAGACGTCAAGAACGGTCCACACACCCGGAAGTTCATAATAATTTTTGGCGATACCCATGGTAACGCGCCACAACTCACCACGGCCGTCATACTGATCAAGCAGAATTGTGTTCCAGCTGTCTTCATCTACGTAAAAACGGCGCTTATGATAGATGTGACGCTCGCTCCCTTTTAACGTGGCTTCCACCACGTGCACCCGATGGAGTTCCCAGCGAGTCAGCTCCGGGTTCAGGTGAGAGATACCAAGAATTTCGGAATAAGGCGTGCCTTTTTCGCCGATAAGGTAATTGTTGTAGGGAACGTAGATTTCCTTCAAGCCTTCATACGTCCAGTTATAACGATCCAGAGCACCGTTGAAGATGTCTGTGTCGTCTGCTGTCCGGAGGTTGTCCGCAGCCGCAATCGGCGAATCATAACCCAGGTTTGGCGCCCGGCGCACACGTCGCTGCCCAGCGTTGTAGCCCCAGCCATTCCTCGGATTGATGATTTGATTCAGGGTTTCATGGATAAGAATGGCTCCCCCCGCAAGGCGAGGCGGAGACTGGGTAAACGAGAGATAATAGAAAATGATGTTATCCAGATCATCTTCACTGCCGTCGGGACTGTAAAAATTGAAAAAAACCTCCTGCTGAGAGGTAACCAGCGAATAGTCGCCATTGCTCTGCACAGCCACTTCACTGGACCGACGAGTGCCTGAAACACCACGCCAACGTGTCAGATGGTTCCAGATCACCTGCCATGCTTTTTGCTCATTATTCCCGCTAAGAATCGGGAAGGGATAACCACCATAGGCACCCTTCAACCCCTCGCCCTTGCCGACAATTTCTGCGCTTACAGCATTCTCACGGGTATTCTCGGCCACCCAATCGGGAACGGCGTGGGTGCGACGGGATTGGTAAACCGGTAAACGGAAGCTGGTGGGGTATGTATCAAGCATGGCACGAACGCCATCCGTGAGATGCTCCGCATACTGGTCTTTGTTGGCGGCATTGATTGTGAACAGCACCTCGTCAGTCGGAAACGGATTGATGTGGTGTTGACCTGCACCCTCATAGCCGGCGGGAGGCTCAGTAAGCCCCCCGGTCCAGGCCGGAACAGTACCTGAATCGTTTCCGGCTTTGATCGAGCCAAACGGCGTAAGATCCCGGCCGAGACGTGAAGCTTCACCTGAAGAAACCGCTGCCCAGGAAGAGGCGGATGCTATCGAGAGGGCGAACAACCCTCCGAGTATCACACTCTTTTTATAGTTCATTGTATAACCCTGAATTCGACTGGATGCCTGTGAGAAGGCTTTTATTATTAACTGACGGAGAGCCAGGTTCTCCGTCAGACTAACCGATTCGTCAAGGTTGTCTATCGACCGAAAGTGCGATTTTGTTACAGGCTGTCAGCCTCCCAGGCTTTTATGCACCACCTCATACAAATCAGCAGAAAGCCCGGACTTGTCCCGAACTCGCTCCAGAGCCGACCGCATCAGTGAGCTGTACGCTGGCGCAAACTTTTTCCAGCGCGTAAGTGGGCTCACCAGTCGAGCCGCAATCTGTGGATTACTGTCATCCAGGCGGCACACCTGATCTGCCAAGAACGCATAGCCTGAGCCGTCCGGGTTATGAAACGCAGCCAGATTCTGGCCGGCAAATACACCAACGACAGAGCGTATTTTGTTGGGGTTTTTCCAGTCAAATGCCGGGTGCGTAAGCAGAGCGTGAATCTGAGGCAACTGACCTGCACGATCGCTGGACGATTGAACCGCAAACCATTGCTCGACTACTTGAGGATCATCCTGGAACCGCTCATAGAAGTCCTCCAGCGCCTTACTACGCTCAGCCGCGTAATCGGAGTTGACCAAAGCACGCAGCGCGCCCATGCGATCGGTCATGTTATCCGCATCACGGAGCTGCTGCAGAGCCAGATCGCGCCCGGTGTCGTCGCTGATCATCAACAGCCACGCCAACGCGGTGTTTCTCAGGCTTCGGCGGGCAATTGACTCGGGTGTAACCTCGTAAGTACCGGCTTCCGAATTCCGGTGATAACAGGCGATCAGCTCCTCTCGCAACGACGTCGCCAAGTGATGGAATACTTGCTCACGGGCGCGGTGAATGGCTGCAACATCGGGGCTGGCCGCCAACTCAATCAGGTAGGCCTCAGAAGGCAACTGCAGCATTTTGTCCACCAACGCCTGATCAAGTGCCAGGTCGCCGAGCAAGGCACGGTATGCCTGCACAAGACGGGGTTCAACTCCAGCGTCATCAGAGAAGCCAACCAGCGACTGAATCACATCAACAGCGAGGCGTTGACCAGCATCCCAGCGATTAAAACCGTCTAGATCGTGGCTCATCAAAAACACCAGCTGTTCGCGGCTCCAGGGATAGATCACCCTCACAGGCGCAGAAAAGTGGCGCAGCAGCGAGGGCACTGGCCTCTGAGCCAGGCCGTGGAACTCGAAGGTATGGCTTGCGTCAGTCAGCTCAAGAACGCGCTCGGTTGGCGCGCCCGCGGCTTTGTCGCCACTTTCAAGCAAAAGAGGCAAAGCCTCACCAGCAGCGCCCAACAGACCCAGCGCAAACGGAATGTGTTGAGGTTTTTTGCCGGTCTGGCCTGGCGTATCCGGAACAGATTGTTGAATCCTCAGGCTGTATATACCCCGCTCTGCATCATAATCGTCGGATACCGCCAGCACCGGCGTGCCCGCCTGGTCGTACCACAAGCGGAACTGTGTAAGATCGCGGCCGGACGCATCTTCCATCGCCTTTACAAAATCATCGGTGGTTACGGCCTGCCCATCGTGGCGCTCGAAGTACAGATTGCTGCCTTTACGGAACATGTCCGGACCAAGCAGGGTGTGAATCATGCGCACGACTTCTGCACCCTTTTCATAGATGGTGAGGGTATAAAAGTTCGTAATTTCCATATACGAGGCCGGACGAACCGGGTGCGCCATGGGGCCGGCATCTTCAGCAAATTGCGCAGTGCGAAGGAGTGTCACGTCTTCAATACGCTTCACCGTTGGTGAGCCCATATCCGCCGAGAAGGTGGAATCCCGGAAGACGGTAAACCCTTCTTTAAGGCTCAGCTGAAACCAGTCCCGGCACGTTACCCGGTTGCCGGACCAATTGTGAAAGTACTCATGGGCAACAATGGCCTCAATACGCTGGAACGCGAGGTCTGTGGCAGTCTCCTGGCTGGCGAGAACGCAGGAGGAATTGAAAATGTTCAGACCCTTGTTTTCCATGGCGCCCATGTTGAAGTCGTCCACGGCGACAATCATGAAGATGTCGAGATCGTATTCGCGACCATAGGTTTCCTCATCCCAGCGCATGGAGCGCTTGAGGGAATCCATGGCATGTTCGCATTTGGCCGCGTTCCGGGGCTCAACGTAGATGCGCAAATCGATGTCCCGGCCGGAACAGGTTTTGAATGTATCCTGTTTTTCCACGAGATCGCCTGCCACCAGAGCAAAAAGATAGCTTGGTTTAGGGAACGGATCTTCCCAAGTGACGAAGTGGCGACCATTCTCAAGATCACCTCTCTCTACATCGTTGCCGTTGGACAGCAACACCGGGCAACTGAGCTTATCCGCCTCGATACGAGTGCGGTACCGAGCCATCACATCTGGCCGATCCGGGAAATAAGTAATACAGCGGAAGCCTTCTGCTTCACACTGGGTACAAAACATACCCGAGGATTTATACAGACCCTCAAGGCGGGTGTTGTTCTGGGGCTCAATCCAGGTCACGACCGTTAACGTGAACTGGGCAGGCACATTGGTAATAACAAGTTGCCCGCCAATCTCTTCAAAGTCATCACCCTCAACCAGCTCTTCACCATTCAGTGCAACACGCTCAAGCTTCAGGCTGTCGCCGTCCAGCCTTAAAGAGGCGGCCCCCTCGGTGGACTCTGGATTCCGGCGCACGGCAAGCGTGCTATGCACCCTTGCACCCTCTTCAAAAAGCTCGAAACGAAGGTCGACGGTATCCACAAGGTATGCAGGAACTTTGTATTCGCTCAGGTAGATCGTTTGGGGCTGGTTGGTACGCATTGACTGTCTCCAGATTTCTCTGGCCTGCAATTCATAGAAGGCAGGCTGCAAAAGCAATATAAGATCGGACGGGAACGGGTGAGCTAGTCACCCATTACCCGGAAACGGACTTCGTAGCCGGTGAACTTTCGAATATTGATCACTCCGGTATCGAGGATCAGGTACTGGCCCTTAATGCCTTCGAGAACCCCTTCCACTTCCGGCGTTTTATCCAGGTTATGGGTCTTGATTTTTTCCGGCCAGGTTTGCACGGGATAACTCAGATCAAGTCCCTGTTCGCTCACTTCACGGACGGCATCCTGCCCATGCTCTTCCCGTAGCGCGCTAATATCATCTGCTATTAACGCCAGGATTCGCTGGCGTTCCTGCACAAGGTCGAGCTCAGGAACATCGCCTTTGAGCATGGCGCGCCAGTTTGTGCGGTCTGCAACATGTGCTTTGCAAGCCACTTCAACCAGGCCGGAAAGATAACGAGTCGCTACTCTCAGCATAGGAATGGCGTCCACAGCACCCTGATCAATCCAGCGTGTTGGCACCTGAGAACCACGAGTAATGCCTACCTTCAGGCCTGACGAGTTGGCCAGATAGACCACATGCTCAATCATGCAGTGGGTCTCGCCCCACTCTGGTTCGCGGCAGGTACCCAGATGGTAATGGCATTTCTCCGGGCTCATGATGCAACTGTCGCAGGCGGCCAGCTTGCGGAAGCAGGGGTAACAAAATCCTTGGTTAAAGCTCTTTTTTGTTTTCCTGTCGCAATGAATGCAACGGATCACGCCCTCAAAATCGAAGCGTAAAGGTTTGCCAATCAGCTCGTTCAAAGGCACACGGGTATCACCTACCGCCAATACATAAGACACGGGATTGCCGGCATCTGCAGGCATTTTCCTCAGGCGTCCGGTTACATCAGCAAGGCTGCTCAAGACTTGACCTCAACAAACTGATCGGGATCAACATCATTATTGCCTGACTGGTCACGGCGCACGGAAGGATCGCACGCAGTACCAGCTTTGGCGCCCCGGTCGAGATAACCCACCCTCTCCTGCTCCGGAATACCATGTCGATTCTCATAATAGATAACGGCTTCCAGGCTGATTTCACGTTGCCGCGGTGTGAGCTTGCGGCCATCCGGCCACTTCCCGAGCTCAATGGAACGACGCAAGTTCTGGTAGACGTTGGGGTCCAGCCGCTCGATAAGTTCTTCGTAAGTCATCCGGCTCTCCTGAAAAAACCTTCACAAAAAGTATGACGAATCGTTTGACAGACATAAACGATAATGATTATCATTGCATTACCAAATGGCGACGGTCGTGTCGTTTGGTCTCTCTCATCAGAGGCATATTCTGCTTCTTTTATACCCCACCTCTGGTGGGGTTTTTTTATGCCTGCTGTTTTCCGCGAACCGGCAAAATGGCTGCCAACGCAAGACCGGCGACAAACCCGCCCAGATGCGCTTCGTTAGCCATACGCCCCAGCCCCAGCATTTCCGGTACAGGCGTAAACCCGATGACCATCCATACCACAGCAAAGGTAACAAGCGCGGGCGGGAACTGAAACCGGGGAAGTGTTCGTTGGCTCAGCCAACAATAACCAAGAATTCCATAAACAACTCCAGAAAGGCCGCCAAAAAATGGCCCGGATATCATGTATTGCAAGCCGTTGGATAAGAGACTGGTAACGATAAAAAGCACGACCAACCGGGTACGGCCATCAAACCATTCAATCTGGCTCCCCAAAAACCATAACATCACGGAATTAAAAATAATGTGAGTCCAGCTGAAGTGCAGAAAATCGGGAGTGAACAACCGCCAGACCTGACCGCTGGCAAGTGTTGCAGAGAGCGCATCAAGGCGCTCGGCTACGCTACCCCAACCGTAAGCTCGGGGGTCAATAATCAACAAGTTAGCCGTAAACTGATTACTACCCAGACCGGTGAACCAGGCCATCAGCACGCCGAGCACGATGATACCCAGAACCAGCGGCGCATGGCGCGGCGACGGCTGCCAACGCCCTTGAACAAACACCGGCGAACGATTCTGATGTTCAACCGCCTGACGGATTTCGGGCTCGGCCAGGAACCGATCCAGGGCTTCCAGAACTGGCTCAGCGTGTTCCTGGTTTTCCAGCCACAACACCTGAAAATCGCCCTCCGCACTGATTCTGTGGGGAACGCCCTGGCTCCTCAACCACTGGCTAAACCCGCCAAGATCCAAACTCGCATCCAACTGCTTTACTCGGTACACAATCGACCTTGCCTCGTGGAATATTCAGATGCTCGCTCACACAACCGCGTTAGCGAGCGACGCTGTCTTCGCTGGTAGGGTAATCCGGGGAGTCGTAGTGATCACGAGCCACGTTAACCCAGACAAATTTATCGCCGGAAAGTACCTTTTCACCGTCCATCCGGTAAGCCACCAACCTGCCGTATTTCACGGCACTGAAATCAATGCAGGCAACGTTGGATCTCAGCGGGGCCGGCTCACTATCCATCCAGTAGTGACCAACAAACACAGGAGGCGCATCCAGTGGATAACTGATCAACTGCTTGCGCTCATCGTCAGTGAGAACCCTGCTCGCCACCTCGGGAGGCAAGGGATCTGGCTGAAAAACCACATCGGCATAGGTGCGGGGGTTATCCGCCCAGAACTTGGTGCGGAAAAACTCACGAACATAGCCATCGCGCCCTTGGATTTTCATACCCTCAGGAAGGCGCAAATCCGTGCCTCTTAACAGCGTATCCATAACCTGGCCCGCGAAAGAGTCGATGGCCGCTGAGGCGTGAAGGAAGTCCTCATCAATATAGGCACCGCCCTGGGCCTGTTTGAATTGTTCGATGAGTTTACCATCCCAGCACGCGTGTACCGCACGGAAATCGTCCTCGTCAATAAACAACGGAATGGTGTAAAACCATTCAAGAAAATCATTCCATTCGTGGGGGTGAGCTTCAAACTGGTCAAGAGTTTCGCGGATCAGCCGGTCATGGCGAGGGGTGTGCTCACGCAGCCACGTTTTGCCGCTGCCCGCCCGTGCCCGCGTGCAATAACCCAGAGCGTTGTATTCATGATTTCCCATCACGATCCGCGCCGAACCCCGCTCGACCATATTCCTTACGAGGTGAAGAGCTTCCCGGATTCTCGGTCCGCGATCGATAATATCTCCAATGAAGACGGCTTGGCGCCGGCGATGTTGGTACACACCATTTACTTTGCTGTAACCCATCTGTTCAAGCAGTCGGGCAAGCGTGTTCGCGCAGCCATGGATATCGCCGATAATGTCGTAACCACGACTTGCGGTAGGGTTGCTTCCAGCCATAATCAACTCGCTGATATTTCACTGGCCCAGCCAAGCTTGTCACGGCAGGTGGCGTAGAAATTATGGTCAGTGGGGTGGATCAGCCGGATCTTGAACGGTTTTTTCGCGATACGAATGATGTCACCCGGCGCACAGGCGATGTTCATCTGGCCATCGAAGCTGATCTGCGGATAGGTTTCATTGGTCTCCCCGATAACCAGTTTTATTTCGCTCTTGCCATCCACCACAATCGGCCGGCTACTGAGCGTGTGGGGGAACATGGGCACCAACACAATGGCATCGAGCTTCGGGTGCATAATCGGCCCTCCCGCTGATAGCGAGTAGGCAGTTGAGCCAGTGGGGGTGGAAACAATAAGGCCATCCGAACGCTGACTGTATACAAAATGACCATCGATATACAGGTCAAAGCCGATCATGCGGGTGGACTTGCCTGGGTGCAACACCACATCATTCAGTGCAGTACCAAAGCCTAACGGCTGCCCGTTGCGTTCGACGTTGCCGTCAAGCAGAAACCGGGTTTCCTCAATGTACTCGCCTTCAAGCACCTTACCCAGCCGCTCTTCAAGATCAACGGGCGAAATATCCGTAAGGAAACCTAACCGTCCACGGTTTACACCAAGCAATGGGATCTTGGACTTTGCCAGCTCTCGGGCTGCGCCCAGCAAGCTTCCGTCACCGCCGACCACAATTACCAGATCACAGATTTCGCCAAGGAGTTTCTTACTGGCAACCTGCAGCCCATGGCCGGGCAACATGCTGGCCGTGTCTTCCTCGAGGATGACGTGATAATGGTTGGCGACCAGGTATTGTTTGAGCTGGCGCAGTGACTCAACCACCTTAACGCTGCCCATCCGGCCGATAACGCCTATGTTCCTGAACTGATCCATGAAGCTTCCTGTGGTGTCGGAATACGACGCAAGCGGACAAGCCCGCCGACGCCTATATCAATCTGACCTACAGTCTAACGAAAGTCACCCGGATACTGAAAAAAGTTCTTTGGGGCCGCTTGATTGGCCCATAAAATTCAGGGCTGGTGGTTCTCGCAGCGGTCATCGACGCCGGGCTGGAAATCCCCTGGCTGACCTACCCGCAGCAAGGGTTCACCACATTGCTTTCCACTTCCGACAGAGTGCTGGCACAACGGGTTCTCATAGTGCTCAAGCCATTGAAGGTAGGATGGTTCGTTCATGCCGCAGCGCTCTGATGCATAAGCGATGGGATTACGGAAGTAGGTTTCAATATCGTCGTATGGCAGGGTCAGGTGCCCAACCCCCGGGTGATAGGCTACAAGGAAAACAGACTGTCCCTTTAAGTGGCCCAAAATGGAGCTTTCGGGCGGCTCACGGTGTCTGAGTTCGTACAGCTCTTGCTCGAGAGCAACAAACTTCTCATCCCTGTGTTCCAACTCGCGCCTTTTACGATCAAGCTGCTCCCTTAGCAATACCAACTCAGCATTCACATTGGCATCATCACGCTCTTTGCCAGCGCCACCGGTCACCATCTGCTCCTGCATGGTCAGATATTGCTGATTACGCTCGGCCAATCGCTGCTTCAACTGATCGTTACTGAGGCGCTGGCGTTCATACTTCTGGCTGATGTCTTCGATGTCGTTGCGCTGGGCTTTGATCTCAAGCCGGTGCTCACGCTGTACTTCGGAAAGCATATCCCGATGGACACTTTGCAGGGTTTTGATGCGTAGCCGCTGTTCGCGGATCAATTGAGCCAAGCGCGAACGATCTGCCTCGGTGCGAGTCTCTTCAGACAAAGCGGAGTCTTCCTGCCCGGCACGAAGCACAGGAATGTTTTCTTCTTCCGGTTCAACACGGCGAAATTTGAGAGTATTTGCGTTAACGGCTTTGCGGATCACCTGGAAATGGTTATTGCCCGGGGTCATATCCGGATCCCATAACTCGGAGGCGTACTGGGGTTCCGGACACTGGCTGCGACACACAAGACGAATAGCGCCGCCGCCCATGTTCGGACCTTTGGCACCGCGGGCGGCAAGCTCTTCAATGGGCACGTTCCAGCTGCTGTCGGCCCTGCCTTCCTCATCGAACCAGATACGGAAAAACACAAGCGCGCGCACCAGAAGATCGCCGCTCAGATCCACCAATACTGCTTTTACATCGGTTTCTGCAAGGTCCGACAGACCAACATAGCCATCCAGGAACGCACCAAACTCACTGGCACGCATCTGACGAGCTACTTCGTTGCCTTCGAAAAAGAAAACCGCCGAATAATTGTCCGTTGCCTGGCCGGCAGAAACCATTGCAGACTCCCTAAAATCCAAAAACTCTCTGGCAGACCCAAACTTCATAGTCTAGCCAGAGAGTTTCCGGTGCAAAGAGAAAAACTGCAACGTTTTGTGATCAGGCTCTTTGGTTAGATACTGGCGGCGAGTCGACTGCCCTGATCAATAGCGCGCTTGGCGTCCAGTTCTGCTGCCACATCTGACCCACCGATCAGATGCACGGGCAACCCGGCCGACTCAAGCCCACTTTGCAGCTCACGCAGGGGCTCCTGGCCAGCACAGAGAATGATGGTATCTACCGGCAAAACGCGATCCTCTCCCTGCTCCGCTCCTTTGGGAGTGACCGTTATGTGCAGCCCTTCGTCGTCGATTTTGCGGTAAGTCACACCCGGCATCATCTGGACTTTACGGTTCTTGAGGGACGTCCGGTGAATCCACCCAGTGGTTTTGCCCAGGTTTTTGCCAACTTTCGACGACTTGCGCTGCAGCAGGAACACCTCACGGGCAGGCTCGGGAACTTCCGGCGTTACACCCTTAATACCACCACGGTGCTCCACCGTCAGATCCACACCCCACTCGCGCATGAAGTGACCGGCATCCAACGCAGCCGAAGTGCCCTTGTGCACGATGAATTCCGACACATCAAAGCCGATACCACCGGCACCAACAACCGCCACTTTCTGACCTACAGGCTTGCGCTCCAGAAGAGCATCGAGATAGCCGATTACTTTCGGATGATCTATGCCTTCGATATCCGGTATCCGGGGCGCAACACCGGTTGCCAGAACAACCTCATTAAAATTGCCTGCTTTCAGTTCATCCACGCTCACGCGGGTTTCGAGCCGCACATCTACGCCGTGCTTTTTCAGCATCACACGGTAGTAGCGCAGGGTTTCGTAAAATTCCTCTTTGCCCGGGATCAGCTTGGCAATGTTGAACTGACCGCCAATCTCTTTGCCGGCATCAAACAGCGTCACTTTGTGGCCGCGTTCTGCTGCAACCGAAGCAAACGCCATTCCCGCAGGCCCGGCACCCACCACAGCAATTGATTTGGGTGAGGCTGTTTTCACAAAGGTCAGCTCGGTTTCATGACAAGCGCGCGGGTTAACCAGGCACGAAGTCAGCTTGCCTCCGAAGGTATGATCCAGACACGCCTGATTACAACCGATGCAGGTATTGATTTCTTCTGCACGATCTTCAGCAGCTTTTTGCACAAGATCCGCATCCGCCAAGAACGGGCGAGCCATCGACACCATGTCCGCGTCGCCTTCCGCCAGAATTTTTTCGGCAACATCCGGCATGTTAATCCGGTTTGTAGTAACCAGAGGAATACTGACCTCGCTTTTGAGACGCGCGGTCACCTTGGTGAAGGCTCCACGGGGAACCGAAGTCGCGATAGTAGGCACCCGGGCTTCATGCCAGCCGATGCCGGTATTGATAATGGTAGCGCCGGCTTTTTCGATTTCCTTGGCCAGCTGCACCACTTCTTCCCAAGTGCTGCCATCCTCAATCAGGTCGAGCATGGAAAGGCGGTAAATCAGAATGAAGTTTTCGCCGACGCGTTCACGAACGCGTCGCACAATTTCGATCGGCAGGCGAATGCGGTTCTCATAGCTGCCGCCCCATTGGTCTGTGCGGTGGTTGGTGTGGGCAACAATAAACTGGTTAATGAAGTAGCCTTCAGAGCCCATGATCTCGACACCGTCATAACCGGCTGTCTGTGCAAGCTGCGCGCACACCGCGTAGTCTTCGATCTGCTTTTCAATACCGGCTTCATCCAGTTCTTTGGGCTTGAACGGGTTGATGGGCGCCTGAATAGCAGAGGGTGCAACGAGCGCCGGGGAGTAGGCATAACGGCCAGCATGAAGAATCTGCATGCAGATCTTGCCGTCGGCTTCATGCACGGCGCTGGTGATAATCTTGTGTTTTTCCACTTCTTCGTCGTTGGTCATTTTGGCCGCGCCCTGAAAAACGCCGCCCTCAGGGTTGGGACCGATACCACCCGTAACGATCAGTGCCACGCCACCTCTGGCCCGCTCCGCGTAAAACGCCGCGAGACGCTCAAAGCCGTTTTTGGCCTCTTCAAGGCCGGTATGCATGGACCCCATCAGCGTACGGTTACGCAGCTTGGTGAATCCAAGGTCAAGCGGCTCAAGCAAATTCGGGTATTTGGCAACGCCTGGCATCGTGTTGGTGGTCATGACTAGTCTCCTCAAATAATCATTTTCGGGGACTTTGGCGCCCCGTTTCTTTTAATGGTGACTAAATTACCGATGCAGGTTGTATTCAACAATATCCCTGAATAACATTCTGCTATCTTCAGACGACAGACTCCAGGCGAGCCACCATGGACCGATACGACCTTCAACCTCCTCCCAACCAGGACCCTCTTGGCGACATCAGTGTTCTCTATGTGAGCGTTTTGCTCCGGGCCGCTGAAGCGGAAGGCGTTAATGTGGCGGATCTGACACGTCGCTTTCAACTCAGTGATCAGACCCTCACTTCATCCGCTGCTCGAATCAGCATTCCACGATTCATGAGGCTGGGCCATGCGGCCATTCAGGCTTGTGGCAATACCGCGCTGGGATTGCGCATGGGCGCTCTGTCGCGGCCTGTCGATGCCGGAATCGCAGGCCTTGCGGGTGAATCAGCCAGCACGGCCGGAACCGCCATACAGACACTCATCCGCTACTCACTGCTGACCAGCCGCAATAGCCGGGGAACCCCAAAAGCAGAACCGGAAAAACGGAGGCTGCAGTTCTACTCCATCCGCCCCTATAACTCTTTCAACTATTTTGTTGTGGACTCGGTACTGGGCGCCTGGACGCAATTTTTACGTACGGTTACCGGACAGTGGGATGTACTGGAAAGAGTATCCATAGAATATCCCTCCACAGGCCTGGACGAGATGTTTGAAGCCTGGTTTCGCTGTCCGGTCCAGTTCGGAGCTGACATGAATAGCGTGACCGTCAGACAGGATATTTGGAGCCAGGGAACCGTGCAGACACAAGCAGCCATGCACGAGAAACTCGCGCGCCTTTGTGACGAGGAATTACGGGAAATTCAGCGAGGCTGGACAACCGGAGACAGGGTAAGAAAGCTGCTCACCCCCCTGTTTAAAGGAGAAACGCCGAGCCTGGAGACCATTTCTTCGAAGTTGGGCGTTACACCATGGACATTACAACGACAGCTATCTGCAGAGAACACTGGCTTCCGGGAACTGATGGATGACACCCGAAAGCAATTGGCACGAGATTATATCCGGGAAACCGAGACGTCATTGTCGGAGATCGCCTGGCTTCTCGGTTTTTCCAATCCTGCAGCGCTTCACAAAGCATACCAGCGTTGGTTTGGACTCAGCCCGGGAGAGCACCGGAAACAGTTCCGGTAAAACGCTCCGGGGCAAGAAGGGCACCTTGTCACCATTTGATGCCTGGGGTGGCAGGTAAATTGCAAAAAGCATGGTTCAATTCAGGACTTCCGAATAATAGCAGTACTGTTTGTGCCAGCCACTAAAGCTTTTGTTACGACTCAGGTTTTCGACATTCATGGGACTACCTCAAAATAACGATCGCCCGCACAAGGCACGGGCGACCATTTCGATTACTTGTCGAAGTGAATAACGGTGCGAATGCTCTTGCCTTCATGCATCAGATCGAACGCTTCGTTGATCCCTTCCAGGCCCATCGTGTGAGTAATAAAATCGTCAAGCTTGAACTCACCCTGCATATATCGATCGACGATTCCTGGCAGCTCGGAGCGACCCTTGACGCCGCCAAAGGCGGAGCCTCTCCAGACCCTGCCGGTTACCAACTGAAATGGACGAGTAGAGATTTCCTGGCCGGCGCCGGCCACCCCTATAACCACCGACTCGCCCCAGCCTTTGTGGCAGCACTCCAGAGCTGAACGCATCACGTTGACGTTACCAATGCATTCAAACGAATAGTCCACGCCACCATCGGTCAGCTCGACGATAACCTCCTGAATCGGCTTGTCGTAATCATTCGGGTTGATGCAATCAGTTGCACCCAGCTTGCGTGCCAACTCGAACTTGCTCTCATTAATGTCGATAGCAATGATGCGGCTGGCCTTGGCCATGGTGGCACCAATAATGGCCGATAGCCCAATGCCGCCCATGCCGAAGATGGCCACTGTGGCGCCCTTTTCTACCTTGGCAGTGTTCATGACAGCCCCCATGCCAGTGGTGACACCACACCCGAGCAAGCAAACTTCTTCCAACGGCGCTTCTTTATTCACTTTGGCCAGAGCAATTTCCGGCAACACAGTGTACTCGGAGAAGGTCGAGCATCCCATGTAATGGAAAATGGGCTGACCGTCTTTGGAGAAGCGGCTAGTGCCGTCTGGCATCAGCCCCTCACCCTGGGTTTCACGAATTTTCTGGCACAGGTTGGTTTTGCCGGATGTGCAGAATTTGCACTCACCGCACTCAGGTGTATAGAGCGGGATTACGTGGTCGCCTACCTCGACGCTGGTCACGCCTTCGCCGATCGATTCCACAATGCCGCCACCTTCGTGGCCAAGGATCGCCGGAAAGATGCCCTCTGGATCGTCACCAGACAGGGTAAAGGCATCGGTGTGGCATACGCCGCTGGCAACAACGCGTATTCGAACTTCGCCGGCCTGAGGCGGCATCACGTCAACTTCTTCGATAGACAAAGGCTGGTTCGGGCCCCAGGCGATGGCGGCTTTGGATTTGATTGTTTGGGTCATACGGAGCTCCAGTCGTTCTAATGCTCAGGCAGAGGGTTCCGCCATTTGTTGGGGGCATTATATTCATTTCAAAAAAGGCGATAATCCCATAAAGTATCAATTCACTTTTGCCATTGAGTAACAATAGTGAACACGCTTTCCAACGTAGCGCATTTTTTCTCTACGTATATTCCGGCGGCGCCCAAGGGGGCAGAAAATGTTGATGTGGGAAGGGATTAGTGAGTTCGTGGCGGTGGCAGAGGCCGAGAGCTTTACCGCAGCCGCGAAAAAACTGGGCATCTCGACGGCTCAGGTTAGTCGGCAAGTCAGCGCACTGGAAGCCCGGCTATCAATCAAATTGTTTTATCGAACCACCCGCAAAGTATCGGTGACTGAAACCGGGCAAAGCTATTATCAACAATGCCGGCAAGTACTTGATGGGCTTGAAGAGGCAGAGCGCTCGATTACCAATCTTCAACTCGTCCCCAAGGGCAAGTTGCGAATGACTGCGCCGGTGACCTTCGGGGAAAAAGTCATCGCGCCTCTGGTTAACGACTTTGTACTGCGTTATCCGGAACTTGAGGTGCAAATGAACCTGACCAATCAACAGCTGGACCTGGTTGCGGGGGGTTACGACCTGGCAGTGCGAATGGGCAAGCTGGAAGACTCCAGCATGATGGCCAAGCGGTTATCGTCAAGAACCCTGCATGTTTGCGCCTCACCGGATTATCTGGCGACCTACGGGGTTCCTCACTCGCTATCGGAGCTGGAGCAGTATAACTGTCTGCAAGGCAATCTGGATTACTGGCGCTTTCAGGAGCAAGGCAAGCCTCGCAATATCCGGATCACTGGCAATGTCAGGTGTAATAGCGGGTGGGGCTTGCTGGATGCGGCCGTGAAAGGCATCGGCATTGTCCAGCTGCCGGATTACTACGTGCAACCTTCTCTGGATTCGGGCCAGCTGATCCCTCTTCTGGCGCACTATCAGGAGGCCGATGACGGCATCTGGGCTGTCTATCCCCATAATCGCCATTTATCACCGAAGGTACGCATGCTGCTGGACTATCTGGACGAATCCCTGCAACCGGGAGCAATTTAGCGGGAATTGAAACGAAAAAAGCCGTTAGCTAAAACTAGCTAACGGCTTTTCGAAAAAGTGGCGGAGCGGACGGGACTCGAACCCGCGACCCCCGGCGTGACAGGCCGGTATTCTAACCAACTGAACTACCGCTCCGCAAAAGTCATAACCGATTGCTTTTTAAGGCTTTGCAACCCTTCTTGAATTGCTCGGTAACAACGAGAGCGCATTATAAAGAGGTGCCTGATTATGTCAACGCCTTTTCTGAAATAATTCAGAAAGCCAGCGTATTACATGGCATCAACCATCGCATCTTTGCCTTGCGCTGTTTTTCGATATTCAATGGGAGTCATCTCCGACCAGCGTTTAAACGCACGATAAAACGTACTTGGCTCCGAAAATCCGGTCAGGTAGACAATCTCATCAATAGACTCGTCCGTTGTCGCCAAAAGCTGCCGGGCGAGGCGGTACCGGAAATCCGCAAGCACCTGGTTAAAACTGCTTTCAGCTTCAGTCAACCGTGTGCGAAGGGTGCGGGGCTTGATATCCAGCCGGGTCGCCACCGCATCCAGTGTGACCTCACCGCTATCCAGCAACTCGGCAACAATCCGCTCCACCTGCCCGACAATATCCTTTTTCTCGAGGCGGGCAACCTGCTCGCTGGCAAAGCGCTCATGCAAGTCCAGAAGCTCCGGTTCCGCGTGAGGCGAGGCATGGGAAAGCAAGCTGGCTGGAAAGTACAGTCGGTTTTCTTTAGCACCAAATACCACGTCACACCCCAGCACGTCTTTCACATGGTCGTGCCCCTCATGACGTTGATGCTCAAATTCGATTCGCGAGGGGTGAAACTCGCCATCGGTAAGGGAGCGAAAAAACGTGATCAAACCCTGCACAAAACACTCATTAAAATGTTGGAGGCGACGAACATCATCCGAAGCGGCATCCAGCACCATACAGGCATCATCGCCTTCAATGAAAAAATCGGTGTTCGCAGCATCGCTGAGCAGGCGCTGATAATTCTTCGCTCGACGCAGTCCTTCGCCAAACGTCGGGCTGCTCAGGAAAAGGTATTCCAGAACCTGCCCCTTGTAGACAGGGAGAAGCTGGCCGAGATGAAGACCGATATCAGGATCACCGGACACGTCTTCCACGGCCTGCCAGAAAAACGTCTGAGCGCTGTGAGGAGTACGGAGCTGTTCGGTGTAAACATAATCCGCATTAATACCCAACCGGCTGAAAATGAGATCGGTATCAATACCCTTCTTTTTCATCGCCTCGTAGATGAGGCGCAACATCACGCCTGCGTCACGTAGTTCTTGCATAAGGTCCCGCTTTGTATTTATTGGATACTACTTTGGCCCGGCAGACATACGCCAGAACACCCCAAGTCAATGCTTCGTCTGAACGGGTTTGCCAGACTACCAACCGGATTGATACCCAGTTCCGTGAGCTTTGGTTTTTGCGAGGCTTGCTCAAAGACCGTCTTATACTATCGTCTTACATTAGAGCATATCAGGCCACAGACTCACAGTTGTACCAGAATCCAGACATAACGGGCACCAGCATTCGTCATCTTTTGACAATCCTTCATGCTCCATCCATGAATACACCGGATATCAGGGAGAACACCATGCCAAACACACTTGTTTACCAAGACACTCCACCGGCACTGCTCCCGCTTTTCGGCAAGGCTCTCCTGCCGAAAAAAGGCACGTCCGGTGTAGACGTTACAATTCCAGAACTCTCCGCTGAACTGCTTTGTGCGCACACCGTCAGTGATGACTTGCGTCAATACGAGCGCGTCTGTGGGTTCATAGCCAGCAATCACATACCCATGACCTGGCCCCACATTCTTGCATTTCCGCTCCAATTGAAACTGTTGACCGAAAAGGCCTTTCCACTACCGCTTCTGGGGCTGGTGCATCTGCGTAACACCATAACTCAGCATAGACCCATCGGAATAGGTGAAACCCTGAAGCTGGAAGTCCGCCTGGGGAGTCAGGAGCGCACCGGCCGCGGCATAGAATTCGGCATGATTACAACCGCCAGCTCCGCAGGCACCGTGGTCTGGGAGGAGACCAGCACCATGCTCTACCGCCAACCTGAAAAGCACGCTGAGCCAGGCGCAACATCGGCACCACCGCCGTTGGAGCATTTCCCGGATACGGCGGAGATCGAGGCGCCGGAATCCATCGGCCGCCAGTACGCAAAAGTTTCCGGAGACGGTAATCCGATCCACATGCACGCATTGAGCGCCAAAGCTTTTGGCTTTCCCAGGGCAATAGCGCACGGGATGTGGAGCAAGGCACATGCACTGGCTATTCTGGAACAACAGAGTGGTTGGCAACCGGGACCGGTAAGAGTGAGCTGTCACTTCAAGAAACCGCTCTTTTTACCGGGCACTGCGCAGCTAAACTGGCGAACCGGAAAAAATGAACTGGATTATCAACTGCTGAACGCCAGAGGCGACGCACCGCACCTCAGCGGGCACTTAGAATGGCTTTAAACGGCGCCCTCATCACTTGATGGGCAGGACGTTGTGCCGGCCGCGCCGGCAACGGGAAGCGTGAAGAAAAAACAGGCGCCGCCATCTCCCGGTCGCTCAAAACCTATTTCCCCGCCCTGCGCTTGTATCAGGGAGCGACAGGTAGGCAGGCCAATGCCCATACCTTCGTCTTTGGTGGTATAAAACGGCAAGAACAGTTTTTCTTCTGCATCTTCAGCTAGCCCGATACCGTAGTCGCGAACCTCAACCCGGACATTGCCATCAGCTGTAACTCTCGCACTCACTTCCACTGGCGAGTCAGATTCCGCACTACGCGTAGCCTCTAGCGCGTTTCGTATCAGATTCAGGGCAACCTGCTGCACCTGAACCGGATCTGCCAGAATATCGGGTAGATCCGCCGGCACAATCAGCTCAATCGCTCCATCATTGTTACGCGCATCCACTTCTGCAAACTGACGCGTGTCCTCCAGCAGCGCTGATACGGAAAGAACTTCCTTACCCGTCGCCGGCTTTTTCACAAATCGTCGGATCCGGCGAATAATCTCACTGGCGCGGTGAGACTGCGCCTCAATCTTGTCGAGGGTTTCCTGCAGTAAGGTCAGGTTCGGATTTTCAATAGACATCATCCGCTTGGACACGCGAGCGTAATTTGCAATTGCCGTCAGCGGCTGATTTACCTCATGGGCAACACCCGCAGCCATCTCACCCATCGTGGTCAGGCGAGACGTGTGCGCCAGCTGATCACGCTGCTCCTGAACCAGCTCGCGAGCTTCATCGAGCGCCCGCTCGTTTTCCAGCTCAATGGTGATATCACGAAACACAACAACAGCTCCATGCAGTTCGTCACCATCGTGCTTGGGTGTGGAACGATATTCAGCGGGAAATCCTGTTTCGTCCGTACGCTGCATCCGGATATCGCGCTGGTTCTCGGCAATACCCTGACTACAGGTGGCGTGAACCGGCAGGCCAGCCGGGCACTCGGCTGCTGTTGAGAAGTGAGTGTCAAAAAAATTACGGCCGATCAGGCTCTCTACCGGGCACCGCATGATAACGGCTGCGGCAGGATTAGCGAACTCAATTGTACCGCGCTCATCAAGGCCGTAAATCCCTTCGCTGATGGAATTGAGAATGCGCGTCTGGTCGTTCTGAAGCTCCCGGTTACGCGCTTGCAACTCACGCTCAAGCCGGATCACGCGGGCGTGGGTCTTGACCCTGGCAATGACCTCAAGAGATTGGAACGGCTTTGAAATATAATCGGCGCCGCCGAGCGAGAAGCCTTTTACCTTGGCTTGCAGATCATCCAGCGCTGAGAGGAATACAACTGCACAGTCGGAGGTAGCCGGATCGGCTTTGAGGCGTTGACACACCTCATAACCATCCATTTCAGGCATCATGATATCAAGCAGAATGACTTCAGGCTGGTGCCGGAGAGCAAGATCCAGTGCTTTTTCGCCTTCATTGGCAATCAGGAGCCGATAGCCTTTGTCTTTCAGTGTCTCATAGAGCACTTTCAGGTTCTGAGGATTGTCATCCACAAGCAGAACCGTAACCTCTGCATTTTCACTGACAACTTCAGTCATATAATAAAAGGCCGGTCAATAAGATAACCGCATAATGCCGGTGGTATTACCGCGCGTCGATAAGGTTCTTTACGGACAGCACCATGCGGACCAGATGTGCCAGTGAATGGGTACCCATCTTGTGCATGACTCTGGAGCGATGAATTTCTACCGTACGCTGGCTGATTTCCAGCTCGATCGCGATGACCTTGTTAGCCTGGCCCTCTATCATTCGGTCCATGATTTCGTGCTCCCGAGGGGTCAGGCTCTTGATCCGACGAACAATCTCCTGCTTCTCATCAAGCGTTTTACGCTGCTCCAGGTCCTGCTCCAGCGCAGCTTCAATTTTCTCGAGCAACGCCTCCTCACGGTAGGGCTTCTGGATAAAGTCTACAGCGCCTTCCTTCATGGCATCGACCGCCATGGGCACATCACCGTGCCCGGTCACAAAAATGATTGGCAGAATAGAGTGCTTCTCGTTCAGCTTCTTCTGCAATTCCATGCCATCCATACCCGGCATGCGGATATCCAGCACAATGCAGCCGGCCATCTTTTCGGAGTAATCCTTGAGGAACACGGCAGCATTCTCATAGGTCTTGACCAGCTTGCCATCGGACTTCAGTAACAGCTCCAGTGAGTCACGAACGGCTTCGTCGTCCTCTACCACGTATACAGTTTGCTGAATATCAGTCATGGGCCTGTTCTCTCCTGTCTGTTTTATTGTGACCGCCGCTCAGTGAATTGACGGATCTTTTTGATCGTCACGGGCGTGGTGTTCCTGACGCTCGTGCTCGCGCATTTTCTCAAGCCGTTGCTGGATAATGCCAAAAACGCTTTGCTTCGGATAGCTGCCTTTACTGTCCACTTTCCCCGCTGGCTTGCCCAGCAGCAAAGTAACGGCCTCTTCAACATTCGAAACAGCGTATACGGCAAATCGGCCCTCACGAACTGCCTGAACCACTTCGCTATCCAGCATGAGGTTTTGCACGTTGTTCACAGGCACGATCGCGCCCTGGGTACCCGTCAGCCCGCTCTTGAGCTGACAGGTAGCAAAGAAACCCTCAACTTTCTCGTTCACCCCACCGATAGGCTGCACCTCACCAAACTGATTAACAGAGCCGGTAATCGCCAGATCTTGTCGCACAGGGATACCCGACAGCGAAGATATTAGCGCACAGAGCTCTGCCAGCGATGCACTGTCGCCGTCCACCTCGCCATAGTTCTGTTCAAACGTAAGGCTTGCAGAGAGGTGCATCGGATCTGTCACGGCAAAGTGGGAGGCCAGCCATGAGCTGAGAATCATCACGCCTTTGGAGTGAATATTACCGCCCAGCTTTACATCCCGCTCAATATCCATAATTCCGCCATCTCCATAATAGCAGGTCGCGGTTACACGGTTGGACAGCCCGAACTCAAACCCGCCGGTAGACAGCACAGAAAGCGCATTCACCTGCCCGACAACCGCACCCTCGGTTGATACCAGCGTAGAGCCGTCACGAATCGAATCGTAAAACTGATCACGAATCCTGCTGCTGCGGTATTTGGCACTCTCCAGAGCACGCTCTACATGCACATCCTGAATCAGTTTGGCGCCAGCCTGCCTCGCCCAGAAGTCCGATTCGCGAAGCAGGTTGGCAATATTTGCCGCATGCAATGAAAGCCTGTCCTGATGCTCTGCCATGCGGGCGCTGTATTCTATGATCCTAGCCACTGCCCTATTTGTGCAATGCAGAAGGTTCTTTTCTTTAACCACGCTGGCAATGAACTTTGCGTACATCACCTGGCTGTCTTCCGAGCGGTACATCTCGTTCTCAAAGTCTGCTGTTACCCGAAACAGTTCAGCAAACTCAGGATCGTAATCCTGTAGCAGCATCCAGGTTTCGCGATCGCCGAAAAGCACGAGTTTTACATCCAGCGGCACACCCTGGGGCTCAATCGAAATCGTGCCGGAAAGCGTTAGCTCACGCTCAAGGGAGTTAATCTGAATGGAACGGGCTCGCAGTGCTCTTTTAAGCCCATCCCAGACAAACGGTTGCTCCAGCATCTTGATGGCATCCATTAACAGATAACCGCCGTTGGCCCGGTGCAAGCTGCCCGCCCGAATCAGGGAAAAATCCGTGAACACGGTGCCCTTGTAGGTAACGTTCTCAACGTACCCGAACAGGTTGTGGTAGGTCGGGTTGTCTTCAACCACCATTGGAACTTCATTGGTTTTCTGGTGCACCAGAACGTTAACCAGATATCGCCGCGGCATCTTTTTATCCAGCGACGCGTAAGCAATGGCTGCCTGCTCTTCGTTGTCGTCGAGAAAGATCTCAAGATTCTCAACCAGATCCGCCCGCACGGCCTCGAAGTAGGAAACCACATCCGGAAGGTTCTTGTAGGCCTCAATCAGCTCATCAATCTGGTGGCCGGATATACCCTCAAGAGTCTCCTTGTTCAGTGCTTGCTGCTTGTCGGCATACTCCTGCTCCCAGTCAGCCAGTTTGCGCAGCGCCTGCCGGAGCTTTTTCTCCAGCTTGTTGACCGAATCCTCAAACTTTTCCCTCTGTGCATCTGTGAGCGCCTTGAATGTCTCTGCGGTATGGGGCTTGTCACCTTTCATCGCCACCAGGCGGTAGCCACCAGGCGTTGTAATCGTAAGGCTGACTTTTTTGCGACGCGCCTGCGCGGCTACTTTCTCAAGCTCATCTTCCTGTTTCTTTCCATACTCCTCCTTGAGCTGCTCGGAGCGCTCCAGAAAGCTGTCACTGTCGAAAGTCTGTGGAATAACCTTGACCAGCCGGCTCATGAGTTTTTCCATATCCTGCTTCAGCCGCACACCCTTGCCCGCTGGCAACTGCAGCAGCTTGGGAACCCGCGGTTCTTCAAAGTCGGCGACATAACACCAGTCGTGACTTTGCTGATCGGTATCCAGGTGATGCTCAAGGTAGCGCAGCATCATTGTGCGCTTACCCAGGCCGTTACGGCCCACGGCATACACGTTATAACCTCCATGGGGCATGGCCAACGCAAAGCGTACCGCTTCCTGAGCCCGGTTCTGACCTACGATTTCAGCCAGTGGCTCCAGTTGTCTGGTGGATTTGAACGGCAGATCTTTCAGAACACAGGGTTTGTAAAGCTGATGCAGAGACAGTGACTTCAAGGTTGGGTCCTGTAACGGTTGACTCATTGGCCGGTCATTGTAGGTTTTGCGGACCGGTCTGTCGCGCCCGAGGAAAAGAATTGTAGTAAACGTTTCCAAAAGCGTCACTTTGTGATGAAAATCACGTTTTTGTCGGGGATCATTGTCCGGATCTTTGTCCGCGCACTACACTTACTCTCACGACCATTGTGCTTTAGTCCTATGGCGAGTAATAACAACGACAAAACTTGAATGGATGCCGATCTATGACGAGTGACTCCACCGATCGCAGGATCAAGGATCGCTACCCGGCTTCCTGCCTGAGAGTGCAGGTTCACGAGCGGGGAATTTTCAGCCGCGGCAAGCCCCCTGCATCAGCCACTTGCCTTGATCTTAATCGCTACGGCATGGCGGTTCTCTATCCACGCCCTGTTGAACCGGGCACGCGTTTGCTGATGGATTTCGAAGGCAAATATATCAATGAATCGAGCGTGTGCGCCCAGGTTGTGGAGTGTCGTCCCTTCCAGACCGGTTACAGGGTAAGCGTGCAGTTCAGCTATTGTCTCAATAAAAAGGGATATTCCAGAGCTGTGGATAATGCCCTGTCACGCATTGAAGGCCTCTATAACCGGTTCGCCAATTAACAAGTTTTCAAAACAGCCCGGCATCCAGGCTGGCCGCAACGTACATTCCCAGCTCACGGCACTGATCTTCAAACTCATCCCGGTACTCGCCACGACATAGCAGAGGCTGCTGCACAACTTTCCAACGGAGCCCTGTTGTGATGCTCTCGATGGCGCGCTGTGTTCCAGTGCCATCATGGCCCGCGCGAATATAGTAGGCAAATGGCAGCCCTTGGGTTTTCTCCAGACAGGGATAGTAGCTGCGATCGAAGAAATCCTTCAAAGCGCCGCTCATGTAGCCGAGGTTTTCAGTGGTGCCGAGGATAATGGCGTCACAGGCGAGAACATCATCCGGGCCGGCATCCAGTGGCGCCAGCACGGTTACTTCAACGTTTTCAATATCTTCATGGTCTGCACCCTGTGCAACAGCGTTGCGCAGGGTGAGGGTATTCGGGGAGGGCGCATGGGAAACAATGAGCAATTTCTTTTTGCGGTCCATAACGCACCTCCCGGGCTGTCTTAGAGCAGTTCACCATCCACTTCTGCCGGTATTTCAGCAGCGGCGTCTTTCTTGGCAACCGGCTTAGGCATCAGTCTTTCACGCACCTTGGCTTCAATTTCCTTGGCAATTTCCAGGTTCTCTTCCAGGAACTTGCAAGCGTTGGCTTTACCCTGGCCGATTTTGTCACCGTTGTAGGCATACCAAGCGCCGGACTTGTCCACAAAGCCTTCTTTAACGCCCATATCGAGCACTTCAGCCATGTGATAAATGCCCTTGCCATAAAGGATCTGGAATTCGGCCTGGCGGAAAGGCGGCGCCACCTTGTTCTTGACGACCTTGACGCGGGTCTCGTTACCTACGACTTCATCGCCCTCTTTAACCGCACCGATGCGGCGGATATCAAGGCGCACAGATGAGTAAAACTTCAGAGCGTTACCGCCGGTGGTGGTTTCGGGTGAACCGAACATCACGCCGATCTTCATACGAATCTGGTTGATGAAAACCATCAGGCAGTTAGCGTGCTTCACGTTACCGGTGAGCTTGCGCAGAGCTTGGGACATCAACCGGGCCTGGAGGCCAACGTGGCTGTCACCCATTTCGCCTTCAATTTCAGCTTTCGGGGTCAGAGCAGCTACAGAGTCAACAATGATGACGTCTACCGCGTTGGAGCGCACAAGCATGTCTGCAATTTCAAGAGCCTGCTCGCCGGTGTCCGGCTGGGAAACCAGAAGGTCATCCACGTTGACACCGAGCTTTTCTGCATAGATCGGGTCCAGGGCGTGCTCGGCATCGATAAAGGCACAGGTTTTGCCGGCTTTCTGCGCTTCGGCAATCACCTGAAGGGTCAGGGTTGTTTTACCGGAGCTTTCAGGACCGTAAATTTCAACAATCCGACCATAAGGCAAGCCGCCTATACCCAGAGCAACATCCAACCCCAGAGAACCGGTGGAGACCGCAGGCATGGCTTCGCGGGGCTGGTCACCCATCTTCATGACTGCGCCTTTACCGAACTGGCGCTCAATCTGGCCCAGTGCTGCGCTCAATGCTTTTTTGCGGTTGTCTTCCATCAGTGCAAACCCTCTGTTGCCTTGGCCGCCGGCAGGATATGGCAAGCCGGTGGAGGTGTAGTTAAACGGGAACCTGTACAACGGTAACAGCGAATTCCCTGTATATTTGAACAGTATTAAAACATACCCCGAAGGAGAGGCCAACCCCTGTTATTATCGAATTGCTCATGCTCCTACCAAAAACTCACTAACACCTTGCAGAGCAAAGAGAACTGCCTGCCGGCGTACCTGATCACGATCCCCGCTGAAATGTCGCACTACCGCTTCAGTGGTTCCCACGCTGCTACCCCAGGCGAACCAGACCATGCCAACGGGCTTTTCTTCACTGCCGCCCCCGGGCCCCGCGACGCCGCTAATAGCCACCGCAACACCGGCTCCGGTTGTGGCCAATGCGCCCGCAACCATTTCCCGGACCACCGGCTCGCTGACAGCTCCGTGGTTGTCCAGAGAGGCATCGGTAACCCCGAGCAGTTGCTGTTTGGCGTCATTGCTGTAGGTAACCAGACCGCCAACGACATAGGCGGAGGAGCCCGCCTTATCAGTCAGCACCTTGGCGACCCAGCCTCCGGTGCAGCTCTCAGCAGTTACCACAGTCAGGCCAGCCGCAATCAACTGCTCAGCCAACTTTTCTCCTGCTTGTTCGAGTTCATGGTCACTGGCAGGCATAATGTTCTCCTTCGTTTCATCGCGGGCGTTATTTTCTTACAATCCGTGGCTTCACCCAAAGCAAGATTATCCGGACTCGTCCATGTCAGCAGCTCAGAACGATTTACCAAAGCACACCCCGATGATGCATGAGTGTGTTAACACTGTTTTATAAAGACTTTTTATTAAACTCAAAAAATAGCTACACTTAAAGTTACACTTTACCCCGAGACTGCAATAGATCTACCTGGACCACTTTGGCCCAAACCGACAGCGAGGCGCCTACTAAATCGTGGCTCACCGGTACCCTGGCTCAACCTCAGATCGATCTATACCACTCAAAATCCCAGTATGTTTTAACGTGCGCTGTGACGTGGTGCCACGAAAGATGCATTGATAACTGCCTGATGGATTATAGATACGGCCGGAGAGCCACCATACTTTGAACCAAGCATCGCCCCTGTAGTTGCGGATTGCAGAGGAAAACTTAAAAGGTTGGAGCCGTGATGAGCTGGCTAGTACACAGGTACGGGACGGCTAACGAGAGCGAGCAACTGATAGGCGCTGAGAAGCCCGACGGTGCGATGTATGCACCTTCATAAACAAAAGTGATCTTAGAGCGCGCCTAAAGGGCATGAGATAAGCTCAGGAGGCCGGCCACGGGATCACACGGCCTCCTTAAAAAAATGCCTGTAGACTGCCAAGGGCACAAACTCGGCGATCAAATAGAACGATCACTGAGCCTTGTACAGGCGATTACGCAGAAACCTGAAGTTACCAGTCCGAAAACTTCAGACGCGGAGATACAAAAGGACGACAACCATCATGGAAGTTTTTTGTTGCCACTTTGGCCAAGTAAGAGCTTACCCAAAATAGATCCTGGAACATCTGTCCATCTCCTCTGTCCAGAAGCATGGAGCCATGACGAACGTAGCTCTGCCCTCTGCTCTCAAACGCACTCCCATTGGCGAACTGAATCAAGCCCTGAATTTCGGGCGCCCTCATGCCGAGTGCATAAGCCCATGCCTCATGAAGGCGGGTATAAAGATTTTCACATGATAAATCCCACTTTCCAGTCCCCCGAAAAGCATTCCCATTTAAAAGAATAAGGAGATGAAAGTGTGGTTTGCGCTCATGCTTATCATACTCTCGAGCGCACAAGAGCATTAAATCATGATTTCTATCTTGAGGAAGCCGGTCAAGTTCTCGCTTAAGATGGGCTCTAAAATCCGTTATAAATTCATTCCCAAGAAACTCTTCCTCATACCCCCAGTAGTTAGATGGAAACCTGAGATCGATTCTAATGGCTAGAACTCGGCTATGTTTTGCCAGCTGCTCCAGAATACTTAGTCTAATTCTTTCTAACCATTCTTTTACCAAAGGGCCTGCCGATGTCTGTACCGGCAGGCCAAGATATCGATTATCATAATGAAGATTAAGGTTTGGGTTCTCCACCAATCTCTTCCTCTGCGTTTCTATATATTTGATCATCAACAACCCCTAATCATCCTTTACATCTATTCCAACATGCCAACATCAAATAAATGCTGATGCATAAAATACAATATTACTATTAACCGCATGCAGGATTATTCGCAAGCACCCCAAACTGCCCGCCAAGCACAGAAAGACGCAACGGTAAATAGAAAAATCAAAAATTATTAAATATTAACCCTTGGCGTTGCGCGAACCCCGAGAAATCTTGATATTCCTGATATTTGTATCAGGAATATCGTACTTTAAACCCCAAAATAGGCCGCGAAATTACAACAAGCTTTTGTAGTCGGTGGCCGGGACTCTGTTTTCCAAACAAAAATGACTCCATTGTAAGTCGTCATGAAAATAGCTCGGGTATAAATCAATAACCACCATGCCGCTGTGGGCAACAAGAATAGAAATCTCCCCAAGCCGAGCCAATTTATCCAAATTAAAATCTAGAACAGGCTTATTCCTCATGCGAGAAGGCCCACTCTGACGAATCTTGTTTTTCCTAACGAAACGACGGCCGTCATCCCGTACGCCTTGAATATAATCTCTAAGCGCCTCCAAATCTTTCACATATTCGGGAGTCGACTTAAAGCACCGTAAAAAGACGTCAGAGAAGAAAAAGCCCATCACTTCTGCATCTTTCAGAACATCAACCGATATTTTCTGATCCTCCCCATACTCAATACAGGATAACAGTGCGGCAATCCTAGTAATATTTTCAGCGAGTTTTGAGCCATGATCCTTCGCATACTGAAATCGTCCATTCACTTGTAAATTTTGTTCGATTTCATTGTAAAGCCACTCCCAGTAAATCTTGGCTTCCTCAGTAAAACGAAGTATCTTCCTACCAGGCTTTGAGTTTTCAACATACCCCTCTTTTGTACGAAGTATTTCCTTTGCTCTTTGAAGGTAGTCTTGATAACCATCACAATCTCCTTCAAGCGATCCCCTCAACAGCCTTGTACCCTGTGAGCTATCTGGATTACACACGAGGAAGCGCGCCAAAAAACCAATCCCGAGTGACTCATCTCCTCTTTTTTTCATAAACTTAGCTACCGCGCTTGGCTGCGCCATGATAGAGACAGTCAAGCGGGCATCATCTACAGTAAAGCTCTCGGAACTTTTACGAGTAACGTTGAACGACTCAGCTGACCAAAGCTTGTTAAGCCGTGGTAAATCTTGGACAATCCTGCCATTCAAGATGGTAGCGCCTTCATCAGATACCAGAGCTGCGCTCCCGCATCCATGGTTTAACTCAAGAGCAATTGCTTCAGTTGTCACATCCTCAAAAATCATCTGAAATTTTCTTGGCTTTTTCGGCTTGTGCCTCCTCAATTCCACTAGTTGACGCTTCAAATCATCGACATTTAGTTCCTTTTTCAGTCTGCCTGATATTTTCTTCCTCAAGACTTTTACCGCGTCCTGGAAAACTTCGGTCTCAGCTTCATAGTTGGCCAGTTTTTCTGCGTACTCCTCATTTTGACTAGCTTGAAACTCAACGACTGGCTTCTCCAAAAGACGAGCAACCGTAGATTTCCTTTCCCCGGAATCGGCAATCGTTAACCCAAAAAGTGAGACCGGACCCACCCCTACTCCCGGTCGCTCAACATCGACCCTGCCCTGCAAAAGAAGGGAATAAGTCGACAATGCTGACAGCAAAATCAAGTCAGCTGGTGCCTGGGTTTTCCTCAACAACGAGTAAACAAGGTTGTGTGTCATTGGACATGAGTCCGGCGCCGGCAGCGTCTGGTTCATTACTGGCAGTCCCGGAAGAGTATCTGGCAGATTCATGACCGGGCCTCCATCCTCGCCTGCAGCCAGTCAATGACCTCTTGCTCAACGTAACCAACCGATCGCGCTCCTAGTTTTATGGGTTTTGGGTAGTCCGGGTCGTAGCTTGAGGAATTCACATTCAGTTTCGCGAAGTGGGTCGCTCGCGAAAGAGACGTCATTTCTAGAACCTCATGGATTTTGAGAATCCTCAAAGATCCGGCGGTAGTTGGCGATGGTGCGGTCATGCAGCCTCCTGTACAAAGTACGATGTGGGTTCAGCTACAATGGAACCAGAATCATCCAAATCGAGACATCAAAACCCCGTGGGAGATAGCTGCAAAATCATGGAAAGAACTTCACCATCAATGAGTTATGTCGATTTGCAGAACACGCTGGATGAAGGTTTTGCCGAGCAACGACACCGCGATCTCTGGCTTTTTTTATATTCTAGCCGCCATGCTCACCCTGAATTATGGCAACCAGGTAGCGCCAAAGATCGTGGCATGCAAGAAAGAGATTACCTGATTGATGAAGCAGCTCTTTTACTGGAAAAGCACTCACCACCTGGACCATGGGAGCTTTTTTTCAAGAAGAGAGAATTGGCTGCGAAACTACATGAATTTTGCTTTTGCATCACATACGCCTTCCATAAAAGAGTTCTAGCCGACGGCTTCATCGACATTCGCGCTGAATCGCAACGAGGCCTCCATAACGATTTCATCAACACCCTCACCCGTGACGAAATAGATGTTGTATCTCGGCTGCATGATCTCACGTACAAATATGGATTTGTCATTACTGAACTTTGGACTTCTCTAACAAGCTCAGCAGATATACTGGAGGCTTTTGTTATTAAAAACCTGGGCTATCAATACCTCGCCCACCACCCTTACTTTGTTTTCCCAAAAAGGGGAAACCATCCCCAAGGCATCCAAATATCAATAAAAGAGTACCATACAGCAATAATCGAACCATGGGATCTATTGTTATTTTTTAATGAAAACGAAAGTCTTTCAAAAATAAAATATGAGATAAGTAATTCCTGGCAACTCCCTGGAAACCAGGTTATCGGTGATCACAATAATCACAAGATAGCTTTCTACGTAGATAGGAAGCAGTGCAGCATCGGAAACTTATTAGATACAATCAAACTTCAAATCGATCATTTAAATGACTATAAAGACGGACTGTCGCTAATCGCAGAACCAGAAGATCTGGGCGGCTTTAAAAAAAATAGAGCTAAGGCAAAAAAAGAAGCGAAGAGAAATCTATCATCTACAATAGATCGCCTCAGATTAAGTGAAGGGCTTATACATAAGCGCTGGAGCGTAGAACAAAGTAACGTACGTCGCTCGGTAGGGCTTTACCTGTGGGACCAAAAAAATATCGCAACACCTTCCCGAAGCAGAAAAAGTATTACAAGAGACTTAATAGATAAACTAAAACGCCAAAAACCGGAAGCTCTTGAATTCTACCTCAAAAACTTCAACAAATATGACTCGCCAGCAAAAACAACAAAATTTGGGGACTCACTGGGCGCTCTTGAAACAGTGACGAGGGAAATGGAGGCGGATTTTGAACTAACAGATATCTGCATTCGAAATTTCGAATTCCTTGCGCCTCAAGATGTAAAATCCAGAAGACGAAAAAGCTGAGCAGTCACTTTCTCACTTCTTTTCAGGGAAAAAGCCCGGAAATTGAACACTATTCCCGGGCAATACCCCAAATTAACTCCACCTCTAAACGCCAGAAACGCTCTCAACCAGCTTCTCAATATATCGGTCATCCTCTTCCCGGAAGAGGATATTCCAGCTTTCCATAAGCTCGCGTGTCACGGGCTGACCCGCAGCATCCCTCCACTGACTCACCAGTTGGGAGGAGTGGGTTTCCGAGATCAGGAAGGCATGTAGCTCGATTCCGGCGTTCTCAGGTTGCTGCTGGCGCAGGTCTCGCTCGATATCTTTGATGGTCTCATGGAAGCGAACTTTGGGATCGTCCGGTTTGTGATGGCGGAGGCCTTTCGGGTCGACGAACACGACTTTTTGCGACTGGCCTTTCACTAGCCACAAGATGAAGTCCGGGTAAAAGCCGCCGTCGACGAACACACCTACGGCACCTTGCCCGGTTTGGTTCCGCAACAGGTAGACTTCGTAGCCTTCAAACGCACCAGATTTTGTGGCTGCCTGTACATCTCGCACAAAATCAGCCTCACCCTTGTTCAGTGAAACCGGGCTTACATGGAAGTCCAAGCCTTGTGTCGACGCCAGCAGAGGCTGATAGAAGTGTCGTTCGCACCAAATGAATTCCAGCCCTTCTGCAACCTTCTGATTCCAGAAGTCCACATCCCCCTCGGCAATACTTTCGCGGAGATTGGACAGCTGCTTAATCAATGAGTCATGCCGTACTCGGTCCAGCGTGATCGTGTAACTGCCGTCTGGTGCCGCCTCGCTGACACCAGGCAAATACTTCCGGTTCTCAGTAATAGGCCGGTATTCAAGCTTGTCCGCCTCCCACTGCTTTCTGCGGAAGCCATAGAACAGCTCACAGTACTTTCTGAGCAGAGAGATCGCCATGTCATGCCATAGCGTCATTTTCTCCAGCCGACCCAACTCCATGGCCTCATCAGGGGCATAAAGCCGGTACCAATCGTACCGGTTATCAGTCAGGAGTTTTTCAACCACATCCGGCGTGATGGTCAGGTTTGACCAGCGCTTGTCCCGCTTGAACGCCAGCAGCTCGAAATACAGGCGCTGCATATCCAGCAGTGCAATGTGAGTCGGCTTTAGATGCTGAATCTTGGCTCCGGTGTTCTGAACGCCCTTCTTGTCGGTTGCGAACAGTCCAACCTGGGGATAGAAATCCAGGCTGACCCTCGGCGGATTGCAGAAGTAATCGATCTCAGTAGGCTGCAACTCACCTGGAGCCTTCAGTACCACCTGTTCGGCAAGTTCCTGAAATGCGGTACCGGAACCGCCAATGGCCTTATTGGCAATGCTTTCCTTCACCCGAACGACATGAAGATCCTTACGCAGGTCTTTCATCGGCTTCAACGGAAGCACGAATTCTTCGAGACCCTCGTTAACCGGAATCTCCTCGTCTTCCAGCTCTTTCCGGAACTGAGCAATGTAATCGGCCTTCACCCCGAAAATATTCAGTGTCTCCATGACACCGATGTGCTCAGGCCGCTCTATACCGGCCTCTTTCAATCCGGTTGCCAGCTCGGCAGAACGCTTTAGCGTTGTTTTCCAGCCCTTCAGCCTTACACCGCGACCGAACAGCTGAATGATCTGCGCACCCTCATTCTTGCCAACATTCATCAACGTCATGTTGGAAACGCGCCAACTACTCCAGCCCTCGGTGAACTTTTTCGAGCCCAGCAGTAGGTTGACCGGCGAACCGTCGGTATTGATGCCATGGAACAGGCTTTCGCTAAAACGAGAATCCTGAGTGAACAGGTCGTGCTTCTCGCAGAGTTTGACCAGCTTTGTATCATCCCCCACGTTGATGACACCGAACGGGGTGTCTGACGTGCCAGCCCGAAGCGCGATCTCACCAGGGATGCCGGTGATATTTTCGATGTGGAGTCGACCGCCACTACTATTAAATACCCTGTCCAGTAGATCCTGGTACAGCGCATCCCCGCCTTCACCCAGTTCTTTCAGATAATTGAACCGCCCATGCAACAGATCGATACCACCCTTGGCAACCATGCCGCGCTTCAGCAGGTAATCGATCGCGGCGACCGTTTCTTCCTGCTTGTGCAATACCTGGTCGATAAATGCCAGCACCTGAACGGTGTCTGAAGCTTCGCCGCTGGACAGCGTTGCCGTTACCTTAGAGCTTACAAACACCCACAGCGGTTTCTCCAAGTTAAAGGGCTTGAAGCTGGCCTTTTGCTCTTCGAACAACCGTAGTTGCTGGTAGTAACTCAGTAACGAGGCAACCAGATATCGGAATTCATCCTGGGCATTGGGATTCGCCTGCAGGTTCAGAATCTGGGATTGCTTACCATAGCCATCCCCGTAGAAATGTCGGTAGGAGTAATCGAACAGAATAGCCTTGGTATAAGTCTGGCGCAGGTTCTCGTGTTTGGAGCCTGACTGAGCAAACGTAGCGGAGTATTCGAAAGAAAAACCCAACGAACACAATTTTTGCCGGTATTCGTACCAGCTACCACCCCCACTGGCCGTTCCCCGATGGCCCTCATCCACCAACAGCAGGTTGCGGGAGCCGAAGGAGTCGACCGCAACCGTCTTCTTCTTCTCACTATCGCGGAGCTTGTTAATGTCGATGACAATCACATCTTGAGCGAACAGGTCGCCACCACGGGCAGAGAACTCACTGGCCCTGATTCCGGACTTGTCCAGGTCACGCAGGTGTTGCTGGGTAAGCCCCTCGTTGGGGGTCAGTAGAATAATCTTGTTGATATCCCCGGCTTTTCCATACCGCTGCAGGTAGAAGCGATACTGCAGAATGTTCGCGTGCATGATCAGGGTTTTACCGGAGCCCGTCGCGCTCCAATAGGCCACCATGTTGAGCTGCGGCCACAGATCATCCTCCGGGTTCAGTAAATCCAGCGGTTTGTGATTAAAGCCCTGCTCCACAACCCAGTGATCATTCCAACGCTCAATCTGTTCGTTGAGCGCCTCCAGCAACTCATCCGGTTTGGTGAACAGGTAGTCCAGGTAGATCTCGGTGAACAGCAGCATCAAGTACTGGAAATACTTCCATTCAATTGGCTCCTCACCAGAGGTGAGGCGCGCGTTATTGATGGTATCCGTCAGCTGCTTTATCCGGCGGTCGTACTCCAGCAGTTGCTCATCGCTCAGCTTGGCATTTTCGTTGAGATTCTCCCGGATTCTCTGGATCAGCAGGTGCTCCCCCTCGGCATTTCGGCCGCTGGTTTCGCCGATCAACTGGAAACGGTCCCGGAACGCCTCAAGCGTTGGCGCTTCCCGGTTTCCCAAATCAAACTGCCCACTGAGAGAATCGAAGCCGAACAGAGAGAACAACCACTGGTTCAGCACCAGGTGATGGCGGAAGGGCAACGTCTGTTTGCTGCCCTTGGCGGATTTCCGTGCTGCCATGATATTCCCCTCAGTGAACCGCTTCGGTGTCAGCGAACATCAGCCGATGAAACGCTTCCTCAATCAGCTGGATACGCGCCTGCTCCATGGGTTCACCCTTGCGGGAGCGGGGGATACTGATATTGTGGTCGCCGTTTACATACAGCACGTCGATCTCGTCGTCCTGGCTTTCGGTCAGGCGAATAGAGAGCTTCTCGATCAGTACCGCATCCAACACGGCATTGTCCTTCTGGATGCCATCCGCCTCACCATCAATGACCGACGGTAGGTTTCTCCATACCACCAGCACCTGCTGCCCGGCCCGATTCGTGCCGTAGACGGTTCGGAACCACCACTTGCCGGTTTCACTGCGCTTAACCTTCGCCTGCCAGCGGCCGTATTCGCCTTGGTTCAGCTCAGCCTCGAAGTGAATGGGGGCGGCAATATGTTCGACTTCCAAGCCCAACAAATAGTTAAAAGTCTCCAGAAGATCAACGTTCACAGGCTTCGTTTCATCCCCACCATGGGAACGAACGTTTAAACGATATCCTTTAGGATCACTGAATGAATTCACATTCAATAATGATTGAGAGCCTCTAGTTTCAATATCCAACATATAGTTAATTAAATATGACTGCCATGCAGTAGATAATTCTTTATCAGTAGATCCGAACAAGCTAGAAGCTCCACTTGGCGTGGAGAATGCCAAGTTTCCAAGAGTGTCCTCGTAGCTTTCCAATGCCAAGTACTTAAAGAACTGTGGAGTCCCGCTTTCATTATCCACTGGTGCCCCACTCTTCCATGTGGAGCTATAAACAGATTTTTTTATACGAGGAACTAGGACTTTATCAAAATGGTCGCCTTGGTCAACCAACATGTACCGGATATTTGACTCCGCTTCTCTATTTTGATCTATGATGGCATGAGCGGTCGTACCCGATCCAGCAAATAAATCTAGAACAAAGCTGTTATCACTAGTCATATATGGAAGAATCTTTGAGACAAGATCTTTTGGCTTTGGATTTTTAAACACATCCCTTGCATTAAAAAGCTTGTCTAGGTCATTTGACCCTTTTCTGGCATCAAGATTAAAAACACTTCGAAGGGGAAAGCGAACGTCGCGAAGATACACTTTAAGTTCTGGTATTTTTTGTTCTGAATCACCAAAAATAATACGACCTTCGCTCAGAAAACTATTCATCTTATTTTCAGAAAAGCGCCAGCCCCAATATGGCTTAGTGCAAGGCTTTCCAGTCACCGGATGAATAACATCATAGTCATACCCCCTTTTACCAGGGTTCTCCATATTTCTCCGTGCAACAAAAGGACCTTCTTCGTCCACGTTTCTGTAACGATAAAGATCACCGATCTGATTTTTGTTGGACCTCATGAAACTGTGAAAGGTCTCTTCGAGTTGCTCCAAACTTTCTGATTTAGACTTTATACTCTCGAACTCTGACATTATCCATTGCTTAGTTTCGTTGCTCGAGGTACTCCAATGGGATTCGAGATCATCCTTCGATTTTGCATAGGAAACTAGGTATTCATGCTCAGTAGCAATCCGAGTAGGATTATTATCTGTTGCCCCTTTCCATACCAGCGTTCCTACTTTATTACTTTCACCAAAAATATCGGACAAAAGCAAATCAAACCTACTAGCCTCATTTCCGTCAATATTTGACACAAAAACGCCATCATTTGACAAAAATGAAGATGACAACTCAACTCTATCGCCCATCATTGATAACCAACTCGAATGCTGGAAGGTGTCCTTATATAAAAAACCGTCTCCGCCAGTATTGTAAGGTGGATCAATGTAAATAAGCTTCACCTTGTTCGAATACTCCGATTTAAGGAGACGAAGCGCCTGTGAGTTCTCAGCTTTTACAAGGACACCATTTAACTCTTCAGAGATATTATCGAAAGCAGAAATAAATCTTTCTTTAAAGTCAGAGTCGAAGTTTTTTGTATCTACTATCATATTTTTATATTTTGGGTGCTGCGCCACAGCCTCGCCACCCTGTTCATTATAAAAATCTCTAATCTCGGCTACATCAATCGAGTATATTTCCCGCCATTCAGATAACTGTCTTTCGCTACCCAAGATCTCCTTGAGGATTTTAGATTCAGAGCTCAGCTTGCCCAGACTCGCACAATAATTAACGCCGACAACAAATTTTTTCTTTAGCCATAGCCGTCTTTGAAAGTCTTCCAATTGGGTCAGAAATTTAATTATCGTTTGGGCAAGCGACCTAATAACATCAATCTTGCTAAGCAGGGGGCTAATCCTGGCTGTATCTTTTTTCAATGATGCAATATCATCCCAATTCAAAATCTCGTTTTTAACGAAATAATCTAGCTCCCGCGTCAAAAACCCACCAAGATCCTTGTGGATAAAATAATCAAACGTATTCTTCTTGGTGTAGTTATTCAGTTGCCCAGCCAGCATTGAATAATCAGCCTGGTTGCCATCGGCTTTACGGTAAGGCTTTGCCAACGCATTTTTCCAAGGCTCGGGCAAATCAGAGACTGCTCCCAAAAGCCTTTCTTCAGCAATCGCTCGGAGCGCATCTTGTGTCGGCGGTTTCTTCTGGGCTGCAGCTGTCGCCTTCTTCTTCTCGGCTTCTGTCCAGTCGCTTTCCGTTGCAGGCCGAAACACGAACCGACATTGCAGTTCGGTATGCTGGTCACCGTACTCGGTTGCTTCACCTGTGATCAGCTCAAACGGGTTCTCTGCATCCAGCACGAAGACTCGGCGACTATCAGTGGATTCTTTGTTGTTGTCTTTGGCACCGGCTTCCGCATCCACCAGCTTGAAATGAACCCGCATGGGATCTTCGCCAGGGCCAGCATCCGGGTTCAGGCGGAAGCTGTAATCCCGCAAGGTTTCGCTGCTTTTGATGTAATACTGGTCTTTGTTGGCCCAATGCAGCACCACTTCTTCCCCCTGGTAGGGAATCGCGTAAGTGCCGTCTTTATAGACCCGGCGTGACAGGAAGTCGCCCTCGTTGTAGTAACGATTAAAGAAGGTGACCAATGCATCGTAGACTTCGCCCTCTTCCCGAGCCAGATCAAATCCACCCTGCAGTTGCTGTTTAATCTCCTGCACTTTGGGAATCGCGTCCGGGTCCATACCCAGGCCTTTCGCGCTCTTGATGTGCTCTTCCAATTCGGCTTCAAGCTGTGCCTGATCCTGGCTGGCGTATTGGCTAAATGCTTCCTGCGTGATTCTCGGCAGGTCCTGATCAATAAACCGATTAATGTCGTCTTTACGGGCATGCATAATGCGATAGAGCCCGAAATCCAGTTCTGGCTGATTCAGCTGGAACATTTCGCGCAAAAGGTCGGCAAATTTCTGTCGACGTTGCTGGGCCTTGAACTGCTGTGTCGCGTTACTCATGGTATTCCCTGTTTAAAGATCAAACTTGGCAGGTTGGGGTAGATTCAGGCCAATTCGAGGAGGCTTGAAACCCAAGCGTTAAATCTGGGGCACTGATTGCGTACGGCATCCAGTGATTGTTCGAGTATTACCGGGCCGTGGAGCTTTTTGTCGTAGGTGGCAGCCAGGCCTTTAATTCGGCGGGAGGGGCAGGTTTCATAGCCGTCGTTTACATTTTCGGCGCCACCTGCTGTTGTGACGATTTGCCTCAGCTGTTCGGCCAGGCCATTTACGCCAAGCGTATCCTCCGCCTGTTCTGGCGCAGCCAACACCAACGCCTCGAATTCGTATAGCTGCACATATGGCAGCAAGAGATGTTGTTGTCCCGGCTCAAGGAGCTCTTTAATGGCATGCTCAACGGCTTCCACGCCACCCTCTGGGCGTTTATGGAAGCCGTAGTAGTCGTAAAATGTGGTCACGTAATCAAAGGCCGGGATCAACCGTTTCAACTCGTTACCGATGCGATCCAGTGATACCTTGCCACGCATGTCTATCGGGCTGGCAAAGATGCCATGCTGGCTCAAAAAAGGAGCGAGAACTCTGGTAACAAATTCCCGCTCCGTCGCCCCCTCAACACTGACTCCAAGCCTGATCATAGGGGCGTGCCTCCAAGCAGGTTTTTCTCCCACAGGTCGCCCAGGCGATAGTCTTCCAACCAGGACTCAAAGGCTTTCGGCTCAAGCCGCCGGAACTGAGAGTTGTTGTCCCTGTGCTCTACCACAATCACGTTTTCTGGCTGAAACTCGTTGGCCAGGGTTACAGACTGGGTTGAGGCAATAATCTGTGTGCTCTCGCTTGCAGAACGCAGCATGGAACCCAGCAACTGGATCGCGTACGGGTGCAAGCCCAATTCCGGCTCATCCAATAGGATCACCGACGGCAACTTTGGTTGAAGCAGCAGCGTTGCGAGGCAAATAAAGCGAAGAGTCCCATCAGACAACGAATGGGCATCAAAATAAGCATCGTTGCCCTTATGCTTCCAACGGAGCCGGATTTTTCTGTCATTGTGGCGATCGGGCTCCAGGATGAAGTCATGGAAAAACGGTGCCGCGCGCTGAATGGTTGTAACGATTCGCTGGTATGCTTCCGGCTGATGTTCCTGTACGTCAAACAGGAACGCCGCGAGGTTTTCACCTTGCTCTCTCAAGCGTTCGTTGTCCTGAACTTCGCACGGTTGCTTAATAACAGCAGTTTTACTGGTGTCGTGGAAGTGGTAGACCTTCCAATCTTCGATGTACCCAGCAACGTGGCCCGCAATGGTCGCGGTGTTAGGCTTTGGCAAGCCTGATTCTGCTGCCCCAGGGTCGGCCAAATTCTTTTGCTTAAGCCCACCGCCATACCCAATTTTGTTGCCGTCAAAACGACAGGTTTCAGACTGGAATACCAGACGACCATCGTTTGTTGGCATCAGTTCACAAGTGTAGGAATTGGGATCAAATCTCAGATTGGCTGAGAGTACCGGCGTTTGCTTCCGCCCAAAGTGCAAAACGGCATCAGCTCCACCCTGCTCTGCCACATAGAGCTGGAGATCTTTCTGGAGCAGCTTGTTCATGAAGCGGAAGAAGTTGATGAAGTTGGACTTCCCGGCGCCGTTAGGCCCAATCAGGACGTTGAGCCGGCCAAGGGGCAGGTCCATTTCCTTGATTGAACGAAAACCGCTCAGCTTGAGATGGTTCAGATAACCTAGCTTAGGCATGATTAAGCTTTCCCGTCAGATACCTACGTCCAGTACGGACAAATCGACCTGGCCAGCTAGTCTGGCTTGCCGGTAGATCAAAATGGGCGGAATTCTCCCACAAATGCCGGGGTAATCTCTAATTTGTTTTGACCTTGATTCTATTCCAGGCGCCAGCGAATGCGAAACAGATGATGAGAGCTGCTGCTTTGATGCATTTGCCTTTCCAGGGCATCAATCAATGCATCTCGGCGGGCTTCAATTTCATCCTCAACATCAAATATTTCCTGTCGCTGCCTGCGCTGCAACCGACTCAAACGTTGCAGCTCCTCCTCGGCGTGCTTCTGCTGTTCAACGCTCTCAGCCATTCTAGCCTGCCGTTTGGCTTCTTTGATTCGTGCCCGGGTATCCTCTAGCTTTTGTTCTGCGCTCAATAATTGATCATCCGCCCAGGCTTCAAGCTTTGAGCGTTCTCGCTGAAAGTATTGGTTGTTTTCATCCAACAACCGGCTGAGCCGAGCGTCCAGCTGTCGGGTAACGGTTTCAGTCAAAAGACTATCGGGCTGAACCTCAGGGCCATCCGAGTTGCTGGATAAGGCCTCACCTTGCAACCGGAAGATGAGCTCGCACTGCTCTTCATCCAGCAATGTTCCACCATCGGTGATTGAGGTAAAGACCAGATGCTCTTCCTGCTGAAAACTTTGCAACTCCAGGAGATTAAGCTCTAGCCACCCAGATTTTTCCGGCAGGTTCTGGAGGGCGGAAAGCTTCGCTTCGTGCCCGGAAAGGTTGAACACCATTTCGGTAACCGGCGTTTCCAGTCTGCGCCCGGTGTCCAAAACATACTCACCTAGCGGGTGGCTCAAGCGGTAGAGGTGAGCATGCTCTGATGGCTTCTCGCCTTTGCGAATCAATTCATAAGCTCCTGAGGGCACCTTGGCCAAGGGGCTTTCTTTCAGATCAAAGGCAAGACGCTTTTCGTCGAAAGTGGCGAACCGAGCCAGTTGATGACGGGTCAGTTGCCAAAATAAACGACTTACCCGATCCAGCTGTTGCTCAGCACGCTCACGCTGGATTTTGAGCAGGTCGTGGATTTGCGCATCAAAATGCTCCAGGAGCTTTTCCTGGGTCTCCTGCATTCTCAGATTGATGTTTTCTTCCAGTTCTTTCTGAAGCTCATTAAAGGCCCGCTCTATCTCTGACTGAGAGCGGCACGTGTCGTAAATGGCCGCTATGCGCTTCTCGAAGTCGACACCGGACTCGATTCGGCCTAGCACTTCATCTGACGCGCCAAACAGGCCATCGAACAAATGAAACTTCTCGCTGAGCAGCTCAAGAACCCGCCGATCAGCTTCATTCTTCTGGTTGAGAAAGTTGATGACAACCACATCGAACTTTTGACCATAGCGGTGGCAGCGGCCAATACGTTGCTCTACACGCTGAGGGTTCCAAGGCAAATCGTAATTCACCACCAGACTGCAGAACTGCAGGTTTACGCCCTCTGCCGCCGCCTCGGTCGCGATGAGTATTTCTGCGTCATCCCGGAAGTGATCAATAATCGCCGTTCGGCGATCAACCGCTGGACTTCCGGTGATTTGATCAGAGCCTTCATTCCGGGCTAACCAACGCTTATAAATTGCCTGCGTCGTCGCTGAGTTATTGGTCCCGCTAAACGTTGCGACCTTGCCAAGGTAGCCATGGCGCCCCAGGAATTGCAGCAAGTATTCCTGGGTACGCCGGCTTTCCGTAAAGATCACGGCTTTACGTTCAGCGCCCATTTCGGTCATGTGGCTGAAGCCTTGCTCAAGGGCATTCAGCAAGGCCCCTGATTTAGCGTCTTCCGTAATCTTGTGAGCCAGATCTAAATACTGTTCCAGCTCCGCAATTTCGCCACGGAGACGATCCAGCTGTATGGGCTCACGCTGTTCTTCAACATCAGCCTCGTATACGCCCTCCTCTACGGCCGCTTCATCAAGGAAGTCGTCTTCGACATCTTCACTGCCAATCAATTTTTCCAGCCAGTTGTCTTCATCTTCCTGCGCTTGCTCCAGCCGTTTCAGCCGGTCAATCATTGTCTCTAGCGTGTTGATAATAGCGCTGGTGGAAGAGGCAAGGAGCTTCCGGACTACCAAAGTAACCAGGTGGCGCTGTTGCAGCGGAACGCCATAACTGTTTTCCCGCTGAAGATAGGCCGAAACAAGATGATAGAGCCGCAGCTCATCTTCCGACGGGGCAAAAGGTATGGTGATCGCGCGCCGTTGCGTATACCGAATGTATTCCAGAACCTGTTTGCGCAATGTCCGCTTGGTGAATTCTTGAAGTCGGTCTTTCAGCCCCTCCAGATCTTCTCCACCACGGAGATACTGACGCCGGAAGCTGAGCGCATCACCGAATAACTGGCTGTCGATGACCGTTGATAGGCCGTACAGCTCCATGAGTGAGTTTTGCAGGGGCGTGGCGGTCAGCAGCAACTTGTTGCAGGCACCAAACGCTTCCTTGATGGCCTGGCCGGTGCGGTGGCTTTCCCGGTGGGCGTTACGGAGTTTGTGGGCCTCGTCGAATACAACCAGATCCCACGGAGTAAGCCGTAATTTATCCGACATTTTGGCGGCAAAGTTATAGGACATAACGTTGACGCCAGGTTGGTCGAACGGATCTGCGATCCCTTGCTTCCGCAATTCCTTGTAGGTGCGCGCATCTAGCACCTGCGATGGCAGATGAAACTTTTCTGCCAGTTCGTTCGCCCATTGCTTACGCAGCGCCGCCGGGCATACCACGATCAACCGCCGTCTACGTTCTGCCCAGTACTGAGCCAGCACCAGGGCTGCCTCGATGGTTTTACCCAGACCCACCTCATCCGCCAGAATCACGCCTTTAACCAGCGGGTTCTGCAGAGCGAACAACGCTGCGTCAATCTGGTGGGGGTTGAGATCTACCGAAGCATCGAACAAGGACTGAGTGAGGCGACCAACATCACCACCACGGCGCTGCCTGGTGAGCTCGTAGGCGAAATACTTGGCGTGGTAGTCCGTTATGGTCATGAGTTACTTCCTTTTTTGGAGGCGCAAGCAGTTTCAACTGTAGCCTGCTAACGGCAAGAATCAATAGTACCCGTCGCTTACCCAGAATCACTGTTGCTGTATGCTCGCTACCAAACCTTTATAGCGTCCTTCATCCAAAGCTTGAATGAGTTTCATTAGAAAAGTGTTGGTCTTCAGATTCGTATTTAGACAGGGTTATGCAAGCAGTAGGGGCGTGATACCATTTTTTGCCCTAATCAGGAAGTTCTTTCTTCTCTCAGGTAACCGCCATGGACGACGCAGTAATCACTCATTCAGATGTATACCAGAGTTGGAAAAACCACCTCTTTAATTTCGGCCAAGACGACCCTGAGACCAAGACGCCTGGCCTGAGAAAGCCACAACTGGCTGCTCTTTACGCTACCCTTGGCCATCTGGTGGTCGACCCAACCACTAGGGCTACCGTAGTCATGCCCACGGGCACGGGCAAAACCGACACAATGCTCGCACTGCTAATCGCTGCGAGAATGAATCGGACACTGATTCTTGTACCTTCGGACGCCCTCAGAACTCAATTGGTGAACAAATGCGCTGAACTGAAGACACTTCGTAATGTAGGGGCGGTATCAGATAGAGCTCTCAATCCTATCGTTACTGCCATCGACTCGAAGATGTCAGAGGCACAAGTTGCTGAATTGGCTGCCTCTAATATCATTGTGGCCACTCCGCAAGCCCTGCAGCTGTTCGACGAAGCCGCCTTGAGCGCGCTGGTGAAAACATGCAGCCACCTGATGATCGATGAGGCACACCACGTCGCGGCAACTAGTTGGAACCGGATCAGAACTGCCTTCGGGGGCAAACCTTGTATTCAGTTCACAGCGACGCCATTCCGGGAAGATGGTCTGGCTCTGGCTGGAAAGATCATCTACAACTACCCTCTTCGGGATGCGCAGCTCGATGGCTATTTCAAAGGCATCGAGTTTCATCCGGTACGAGAGTACAACCTTAAATTGTCCGACCAGGCCATTGCGGACAAGGCGGTTGAGTTACTCAGGGGTGATCTCGACGCGGGGTATAACCACTTGATGATCGTACGGTCCAAGTCGCAAAAGCGTGCGAAAGACCTGTTCGAGATTTACAAACAGCACGCCGACCTGACCCCAGTTTTAATCCATAGCAAGGTGCCGAACCAAGCCAAGGTTCTGGCGAATATCGTCAAGAAAAAGCACCGGATCATCGTTTGTGTCGACATGCTAGGAGAGGGCTTCGATCTGCCTGAGCTGAAAATCGCCGCCATTCATGATCAACACCAAAGTCCTGCAGTGACCCTCCAATTCATTGGCCGGCTGACGAGAGTCGATGCCGCCCTTGGTGATGCCAAGTTCGTGGCGAACATCGCTAACCAAAAGACCGATCATCAGATGGCAGACCTCTACAAGGAGAGTGCTGACTGGGGGGCTGTCATTCGCAACGTGAGTGAGCAAAAAGTCGGCCGGGAAATAATGAAAGAGGACTTTAATGAGCAATTCACTGATCGGGACGATGCCCAAGTGATTTTTGGGCTGAACCCGAACCCTAAAATCAGCGCCGTGGCGTATCACCTCTCCCCCGGAGACTGGACGCCACATCGAGCGCAGAGTCTGGATGGGCGTAGAGAAACGCTGAAGTATATCTCGATCAATGATCAGGCCGACACAGTTATTGCCGTGACTCGGCGAGAGGCACTGGTTGGATGGGCTCAGACCGAAGAAATAGTCGATACTAACTGGAATTTGTACATCGCATTTTATAACAAGGCACAGAAAACCTTGTTTATTCACACCTCAGGTGACGACACCCAAGCAACTCGCTTTCTCAACCTAGTGGCCAAAGACTCTCGTCGCATCAACGGTGAGCCGACCTTCCGTACGCTACAAGACATCAAGCTGATGAAGCTGCAAAACGTTGGCTTGTCCCGCGCTCGAAAAGACCTGCGGTTCACGATGCATGTGGGGCGCGATATCAACCAGGTGATCAGCGACATTGAAAAGGGCAACGCGACAAAATCCAACATCTTCGCCACCGGTTTTGATGGTGGAGAACGAACCACAGTGGGCTGCTCGCACAAAGGCAAGATCTGGGAGATGAACTCCTCTCCGATCAACTACTGGGTCGAGTGGTGTAAGCGCATGTCGGTCAAACTCAACGACAACACCATCGACCCTGGTGACGTGCTCAAAAATGTCATGCGTGTTGACCAAATCAAGGACCGATGGCCAGAAGGCCTATTCTACGCCGATTGGCCTGAGTCAATCGCGATCGAAAACGAGCAAAGGATCTCGCTGTATTTTCGGGGAGAGACTTTCAACCTTCTTGACGTCGAGCTTGGTAAGCCTGAGTACAGTGGCCCACAGACACTAGAGATCCCCGTCTTGGTCGCGGTCAACGATGAAGAGGAGCGTCGCCTCACTACTATCACCATTAATTTGTTGAAGGACGGGTACAAGACCTCCTGCCCTGATTTACAGATCCTTTACCCACACGAAATGCCACTGGACTCATACTTGGACGCAGAGCCGCTTGTGTTGCTCAAGGTCGACGGTTCCATGGTGCAGGGCAACTACCGTCACTACTCGCTCAACAGCGTGGATGTCAAATTACCGGCCGGCTTGCTCGAACCATGGAATTGGGGGACAACCAAAATCCATCAAGAGTCCATGCGTGCGGAGCAACGTACGGACTCAGTACAAGGCTTCACATTCACCAAGATCGCTGACGAATATTCGATCGTCTTCAACGATGACGGTAAAGGCGAAATCGCTGACCTGGTGGCAATCCGGGAAAGCAAGGATGTGATCTACGTAGACCTCTACCACTGCAAATTCTGCCCAATGAAGGATGGTGTAGCCGCGCCCGGTGCGCGAGTCGCCGACGTCTATGAGGTATGCGGTCAGGCATCCAGATCGGTGAAATGGCTGTACACCGGCGAGAAGTTCTTCAATAGGTTGATGGAGCGCTACCAGCAATCACTGCTCAAGGACTTCGACAGAATCCTAAAAGGCACCCCCCAACAGCTGGAGATTCTGCGCAACAAATGCTATGACCACGAGCTAATCTTCAAATTTATTATCGTGCAACCCGCAATATCAGCGCAGAAGGTATCGAAGGAGCAGCTTGCCGTCTTGGGAACAAGCTACTCATACATCAAGAGCATCACAGGATCGGACATCAAGGTCATTGTTAGCCCGTAATCTACTGTAATCACGCGGTAATTCGCACCTCCGGTACCTACTTCGCTTATGCCGCCACAGTTTGTTGGTGGTTTTCTGTTCGGCGCCAACAATTCTTGTAACCACCGCTTTCACCTCTGACCTTTATCCATGACTTGGCAAATAAACTCTCGTCAATCCAAACAAAAAAAAAGAAAGCGAGTGGCCAATAAGGGCCACTCTTTTCCATGAGCTCTATCCGGTAACGGACTTGTTAATCACTAGGTTTTTTCTAAGCTCTGAAACTACAGCTGGGCTTTGAGCAGAGGCTTCGTCTGGAATAGGTGGATAAAATTCTTCCACAACTTCAGTCATCTCGTCCTCATCATACTCAAACAACGCATTCCCAAACCCCTTGGCAGCCGCCGCATCCAGCGCGGCTTGGTCAATGCCCTCCTCTGCCACCTTATTGGCTGTTTCTTTTGCCTCCGCTACCGCTTCCTGCAATGACAACCCTTCCTTGATCACCAAATCCACATAGAAAATGGGCGTCCGTCGGCTCTGCGTCGTGCTTTTGCCCCGTAGCTTCAGTTCCAGCGGCATGTAGGCCAGCAAACCGCCAGACACCGCCTGGTAATAGCTCAGTCGGGCCGCAAGTGTCCGGATGCTGTTGTAACCCGTCGTGCGGAAGATGAAGGTGCCGAGATCATTGTCGTCACCGATCTTCACGTTCAGACGGCCGTAGGGCTTGCACAGGCCACCTTTGCCGAACTCGCACAGCGTTGGCCCAGGGCACGGTAATGACTGGACACCGGATTGCGTCAGGCGCTTGCAGGCATCGCCGTTCCCGACACACATGGGCCGACCACTTTTGCGGTCGAACATGGTGTATTCAGCGCGCAGGTTGAGGTCTGCCTCGTTGAACAGCATGCGTACCGGAATGGTTCGCAGCTTGTTGTTGGGTGCGTCCTTTCTCAGCTCCTCATCCAGCGGGTGCAGTACCCAGCCATCCTTTTCCTGGATCTGGGAGGTGATGGTGAATTGATTGTCTTTCTGTGGCAGCCGAATGCCGTTCTTCTCAACAACCCGACCAATACTGATGCGCCCCAACACGGGAGGCGTGATGGCTAACCCTTTAATCATGATGATTCTCCTGAAAAAAGGCCACGGGGCACTCGTTACACCCGCGTGGCCAAGGGGACATTAGGCATGGATCAGAAACCGGCGACTGCCCGGCTTGGTGAGGGGATACTGCTCCAGCAATTCCGGCTGGTCTTTCAGTAGTTGTTTGGCGTTGAGCCCCACGGAATCCCTGCTCCGTTTCCAGCTCACGCTGCCACCCGGGAACGTGGCCTTGGAGGCCTCGCCCATGTGGCTTTGAATGCGCTGCTTCAGGTGAGATTCCGTGGACTTGAGAGTTTCCATTTCAGAGCGAATCGCCAGCAGTTCGCTGAAGGCATCGGACAGTTCCTTGCTCTCGCTGAAATCCAGGGTCTCGCCCTGGTCCTCGGGGTAGAGATGGCGCAGCGCACGTTCTGCCGACGCCGTGCCATCCACCGGGGGTGGCGTATCCGCTTCCACGTAATCCCAGAACTGGCGTTCCAGTGTGATCAACGCTTCGATTAGCTCTTCGTTTCGCTCGATTCGGAAGATCTTGAGTGACTGGCCGCACAGCAACACACAGACATCCGCAGCCTGCTTGCCCGTGACTGCCAGCTGGTGCTGAACTTGGCACTGGATGTAGTCGGGCACACCGCCTTTCCAGAGACGTGCCCCAAACTCACCAGCGGTTTTGCATTCCAGAACTTGCACTTCGTCATCAGCCACCACGGAATAATCCAGGTTGGCCAACATCCAGTGCTTGTCTGGATCAGGATGCTGCAGTACCGCATTCACTCGCCGGACCTTGCGGCCTGTTTGTCGGCTGTACTGCTCAGCCACAATGGGTTCCAGGATATGCCCCCAGTAAACCGGTGATTCCGGATCATCCGAGTCCGGCTTTGGCATACCGGCATCTCGACCGGTTTTGACCATCCAGAGCTCCAGTTGAGACTGGTATGGGTTCATGCCCACCGCTGCCGCAGCATCACTGCTGCCAATGCCTTGTTTACGGACCTTCAGCCATTCGTCACGGCTGAGGCCTTTGGTTGAAACCAGCCGCAGTGCTGGCCGTTGCTTCTGAATGACGTTTGCGCTCATGCCCATGGTGTTTTCCTCCAGACATAAAAAAAGCCCACCAGAGCACGAGGCTCCGGTGGGCTTTATGGCGGTTTTAGGGTTTTGAGATAGAAGTCAGGCCACAAGTGACATGGCCTGCTCGAGTGCGCGGTTTTTGATGGAAGCGCCATTACCGAACCAGGCGGAATCCAGCCGATGGTCAACGGTTTTGGCGCGGCGTTGATGGTCAATGAACTCGGTAACTGCGTTCAGCAATCCATAGGCAGTGCCGTCCGACGATGCCAATGTGGCGCCCATGCCCTCCCCTTCATACAAGGACAGGGCCTTGGCCATGGACCGTTCGTTGGTTTTGCCAACGCCGGTACTGGAGTCGTCCGTGAACACCTTCAGAAAGTAATTCCTGGCCTCAGTGGTTTTCACCTTCCGCTCGCTCAGGGTTTTCAGGCGATACATGAAATTGTCCCACGCACTGACTGAAATGCCGAGTTGCTTCTTCACCAGGTCCGCATCGAACGCCGTGTTGTGCTTCACCTTCACGGCATTGGCTGTGGAATCCTTCAAGGCCACAGCCAGGGTGTTGTTACACACCACCCGAATACTGGTGAATTGAGCCGTCGTGGCCATAGTGCCATCACAGGCCGTGGCCAACAGTATGTAGGCGTTGGTTTGATCATTGCCCTTCAGCACACCGGATTGGCCGGTGCGAGCCAGCGCCCACATTTTCCGGCCGCCTTTCAGCACACCGGCTGTTTCCAGCTCAAAGCCGGAAACTTCGGTCAGATCCCGATAGAACTCCAGGATCTCTTCGGGCTGAACCACCTTGAAGCGGTTGCCGACGACCGACAGCGGCGCTTTGGTATCTGAGCGATACAGCACCTTGGAATCCGGGTAGGACAAGATCTCACCCAGCGGGCTTCCGGCATTAGTCACGTAGCGAACGGGGCTTTCCTGGATCTGCCAGTCGAGGCCAGCCTGCCTGGCCCAAACTTCTAGTGGTTGGTTGGAGGTGAGTTCATTCCCCAGACCATGCCAAGGGGTTTTGCCAACGTAGGCCATTTGCTCGATCAGATGAGCCATGGGGTTACTCCTTAGGGAATTTTGAGGTGGGGTTATCGGTGGTCTCGTCTTCCGGGTCAGGTTCGATGCTGAACGAATGACCACACTCCAGGCAGCGGTAATTATCAAGCACGACTTCATCGAGCACATCGCCCAGGATGATGCCAGCGGAGACACCGGTGACACCGCCCAGCAAACCGCCGATCACCGCACCACCGATACCACTCACCGGGCCAGCCATCGCTCCAACGACAGCACCTGTTCGAGCACCTGCAATTGCGGAGGCGTAGCCGCCATACACGCCAGCGGCAGCACCGACCACGCCAGCCGCCTTTTTTCCGTAGTTGTTCCTGCCAATCCGGGTGGACAGGCATCTGGGGCATTGTTCGGACATTGGAATTACCTCTGTGAATTGGGAGGGAAGGCACCGTTGGTGCCTTGGTTCACAGAGGTGATATAGGTTTGAGATTAGTTCGAATAACGATGCCTGGCAGGGCCGCACCGAGGCGGATGAACTGATGATCCTGAACCTGGGACACCACTCCAGACCGCGCCCATTGTATTGCCCTGGTGGCCACATTGGTCGCAAAGCGAACATTCAGGAAGGTTCATGAGTTTTGGTCCAAGTGGTTTTTTCGAGTCTTCGGGCATTTGGAATGGAACTTTCTGGTGCTATCCAAAATGCCCGAAGACTTGACCATTGAATTACCTCTTTAATTTAACGCATTGATAGTACGCACCGGTATCAGGGCTTCGTATCCGGCCGAGGCACTATATAGATCACGGATCACCCCAGCTCGACGGAGTTTGACCCCAGTAAGCTGTCTTGCGCTATTTATTGCGTCCTCCAGTCTGCCAGTGCCACTGGCCAGCTCGTTCAGACTGGCTTCCCAGTGCGCGCGCTGGTTTGGCAAGTGTCGCTCGTTGAGGATGTTCAGGCGACCATGGCCGGCCTCAACGCTTGCCCTCAGTTTAGCGATCGAAGCCCGCCATTCCCGCTGAGCCTGAGTGGCCAGCCATCGTTTTTGTGAGGCTTCGGCAGTCGCCTTTCGAACGGCGCTGTGCTGGCGCTGCCCACTAAATGGAATCCGAACGCCAATGCCGACGACCCAACGTTTTCTCTCGTCAGCCCACAGGCTGTTATAGCCGGCATTAGCTGTGAACGTAGGTCTACGATCGACTTCGGCAACATCCAGCCGCGCGCGCGCCTCGGCTTCCCTTGCCTCGGCTGCCCGAATCAGCGGATGATCTGGTTCCAACTGTCCATCGGCGAACAGAAGCGTTTCAGATGCCTCCGTCAGTTGCAAACTGGCCCCCGTCGGACGACGCCCAAGCAGAGGAATCAGGTCGCTGGCTAGCCCGGCCTTTTCCGCTTGCAGCTCTACTAGTCTGGCATCTAGAGTGTCCAACTCCGTTTTGACCCTGAGCATTTCACTTTGCGAGCCGATGCCATAGTCAAGCCTCTGTTCCGTTACGGTGGCCAGTTGCTCTACCAAAGCGCGTGTCTCATGATGGAGATTGATCGCTTCATTGGTATACCACCAATATGCATACGCCTCCTTAACGCGAGCTGTCAGCTGCCTTATTAGCCACTGAGTCTCCTGCTGGACGGCAAGCATTCCGGCCTCCGCTGCCTTGCGAGACGCCGACAGATGATCCGGCCAGGGCAGCTGCTGGCTTACCTCAAAGCGATGCCCAACTGTATTAGGTCCCTCTAGAGTTTCAGGCGCAATGCCATACTTGATGACCGGGTCGGCCCAAGTATCTGTGTAGTGGCATAGTGACTTTGGCCACCTGATTTTGAGTGTATGATCACTCACATAATGAATCAGGTGAAGACGATGACGAAAAAGAGATCCTTCAGCCCGGAATTCCGTTTGGAGGCTGCC
>NZ_VCGW01000006.1 GCF_007671675.1 Marinobacter maritimus
TCAAACTCGTTTTCTTCAATACTTTCAAACAGTTGCCCTTCTCAGAACTCCCCGCCTCAGCGGTGTGTCCCTCGAAGGAGATGCGCATTCTACAGACGCACGAGATTCTGTCAACGGCCATCTTCAATTAATTCTGCAGAACTTCGGTTTCCACCTACGAATTCACTGAAACGGGGAAGAAACCGATCAAAAACCGCGCTACTTCTGCTGAAACCCCAGCGCCTTACTTATCTGCACCAGCAGACCGACGCGGCTTACCGCGAAACAATGCACGAGCCGGCCCAGACAAAGCGTAGATCAGGAAACCGGTGAACAACACTGTAGCCGGATCCAACGCAATCACTACGAAGATCAGCACCACCAGCAAAATCGCAGCGAAAGGCACACGCCCTCTCAGGTCAAGATCCTTGAAGCTACGATACAGTACGTTGCTGACCATCAGTACGCCTGCTCCACCTACAACCACCATAGTCAGGAAGGTTAACCAGGCTGACGGCTCAAACGATTGAAAGCACCACACAAGGCCAGCAACGCATGCTGCAGCTGCAGGACTTGGAAGGCCAACGAAAAATTTCTTGTCCACCGAACCAATTTGCGTGTTAAATCGCGCCAGGCGAAGCGCAGCACCGGCCACGTATATAAATGTAATTGCCCAACCGATTTTATCGAGGCCGTTCAGAGACCAGAAGAACGCGACAAATCCAGGTGCAACACCAAACGCAACCATGTCTGCGAGGCTGTCATATTCCTCACCGAACTTGCTCTGGGTATTGGTCATGCGAGCAACGCGTCCATCAAGACCGTCCAGAATCATCGACACAAAAATTGCAATGGCAGCGTTATCAAAGACACCGCCGGCCGCCGACACAATGGCGTAGAAGCCCGAGAACAGAGAGGCTGTTGTCAGCGCATTAGGCAGAAGGTATATGCCTTTCCTACGCACCGGTGCACCCTCAACCAGCTCTTCCTCTACCACCTCGCCTGGCTCTATTTCACACTCCTCTGCTGCACTGGAAGGATTCTCAGGCTCTCTGGCCCCGGAACTCAATTGAGCATCTTTTTTCTCGTCAGTCATTCCCATTACTCCGGAAAGTATTTTGGCGAAGTATATACGAAAAACGCGGCCACCCGGGCCGCGTTTCATTAACCAAGCGAAACTCCGCTTAGTTTTTATCCTTATCCACGATCTTATTGGCAGAGATCCACGGCATCATTCCACGCAACTTCTCACCGGTCACTTCAATCTCGTGAGCGGCGTTCTGACGACGGCGCGCAGTCATTGATGGGTAGTTAAGAGCACCCTCAGAGATGAACATCTTCGCGTATTCGCCGCTCTGGATACGCTTGAGCGCGTTGCGCATCGCTTCGCGAGACTGCTCGTTGATGATCTCAGGGCCAGTCACATACTCACCATACTCTGCGTTATTGGAGATGGAGTAATTCATGTTGGCGATACCGCCTTCGTACATCAGATCTACAATAAGCTTGAGCTCATGCAGGCACTCAAAGTACGCCATTTCCGGAGCATAACCCGCTTCGGTCAGAGTCTCGAAGCCAGCTTTTACCAGCTCAACCGCGCCACCACACAGAACGGCTTGCTCACCGAACAGGTCGGTTTCAGTTTCGTCCTTGAAGGTTGTTTCAATGATGCCAGTACGTCCACCGCCGATACCGCTGGCGTATGACAGCGACAGGTTCTTGGCGTTGCCTGAGGCGTCCTGGAATATGGCAATCAGATCAGGAATACCGCCGCCGTTCGCAAACTCAGTGCGAACGGTGTGGCCCGGAGCCTTGGGGGCAATCATCACAACGTCCAGATCTTTACGCGGAACAATCTGGTTGTAGTGAATTGCGAAGCCGTGAGCAAAGGCAAGAGTGGCGCCCTGCTTCAGGTTTGGCTCGATCTCAGCTTTGTACAGCTGTGACTGGAACTCATCCGGTGTCAGAACCATAACCACGTCGGCTGCCGCAACTGCAGAAGGCACGTCGCTGGTTTTAAGACCGTAGGCTTCCGCCTTGGCGATAGAAGAAGACCCAGGACGCAGACCTACGGTCACGTCAACACCGGACTCTTTCAGGTTGCACGCGTGGGCGTGTCCCTGTGAGCCAAAACCGATGATGGCAACTTTTTTGCCCTGAATGATAGAAAGATCGCAATCCTTATCGTAATAAACCTGCATGACTAACCTCTATTATTTGTGATGGCCCTTCAGGAGGCCAAAGCGTTCGTAATATATGAAACTGCTTAAAGGCTCAAAACCTTCTCGCCTCGGGCGATCCCGGAAACCCCTGAACGCACTACTTCGAGCACGCCCGAAGTCCCGATCGCCTGTACAAAGCCGTCCAGCTTGTCGCTTGCGCCCGCCAACTGAACGGTGTAAACCGAGCTAGTGACATCAACAATCTGGCCCCGAAAAATATCCACAGTGCGCTTAATCTCGGCACGCTGAGAACCTGTCGCCTTCAGTTTGATCAGCATCAGCTCCCGCTCGATATGGGGCCCCTCAGTCAGATCCACCAGTTTGACGACCTCGACGAGTTTGTTGAGCTGTTTGGTAATCTGCTCAATAACCCGATCTGAACCTGTCGTTGTCACCGTGAGGCGAGACAGGGTCTCATCCTCAGTGGGCGCAACCGTCAAAGTCTCAATATTGTAGTTCCGCTGCGAAAACAGCCCGACTACTCGGGACAGTGCACCAGGCTCGTTTTCAAGCAACACAGAAATGATTCGACGCATGATCACACCCTCTCCGTCTTGCTGAGCCACATATCTTTCATGCAGCCACGGGCCACTTGCATCGGATACACGTGCTCAAAGCGGTCAACCTGGATATCCACAAAGACAAGCTTGTCTTTCATGGCCAACACTTCTTTCAGCTTCGGTTCCAAATCCTCTTTCTTGTCGATACGGACACCAACATGCCCGTATGCTTCCGCAAGCTTGATGAAATCTGGCAGCGATTCCATATAAGACTGGGAGTGACGGGACTCATAGTTCATGTCCTGCCACTGCCTCACCATGCCCAGCGACTGATTGTTGAGATTGATGATTTTCACCGGCAGCTTGTACTGGTTGCAGGTAGACAGCTCCTGAATATTCATCTGAATGCTGCCCTCACCGGTAATGCAGAGCACTTCATCATCCGGATGTGTCAGCTTGATTCCCATAGCTGCTGGCAAACCGAAACCCATGGTGCCGAGGCCACCAGAGTTGATCCATCGGTTAGGCTTGTCGAACTTGTAGTACTGGGCTGCAAACATCTGATGCTGGCCCACGTCGGAGGTGACAAATGCATCTCCGTTCGTCAGGCGCCACAGCATTTCCACTACTTCCTGGGGCTTGATCACGTCCGGACTGGTTTCGTAACGCATGCCGTGGAAAGCGCGCCATTCGTCGATTTGCTTCCACCAGGATGTGAGAGCGTCTGCATCCGGCTTTTCCTTGCTCTCTTTTACCAGAGCAAGCATTTCCTTGAGAACCGCATCAACCGGCCCAACAATGGGCACGTCGGCGTCGATGGTTTTGGAAATGGATGCAGGGTCAATATCAATATGAATGATGCGGGCCCCAGGGCAAAACTTTTCCGTTGCGTTGGTTACGCGATCATCAAAGCGTGCACCGACCGCCAGAATAAGATCCGAATGGTGCATTGCCATGTTGGCTTCGTAGGTTCCGTGCATGCCAAGCCAGCCAAGGTGTTGCTTGTCGCTGGCCGGATAGCAGCCAATCCCCATCAGAGTATTGGTAATCGGATACCCAAGTTTGCGCACCAGCTCAGTAAGCTGCCCGGACGCTTTGCCCAGGATAACACCGCCCCCGGCATATATAATGGGGCGGCGCGCTGCCAGCATCATATCGACCGCTTTTTTGATCTGGCCAGCATGGCCACGTATAGCGGGGTTGTAGGAACGCAGCTTGACCTTTTTCGGGTAAGCATACTCAAAACGCTCATTCGGTGCGGTCATGTCCTTGGGAATATCCACAACGACAGGCCCAGCACGCCCGGTTGAGGCGATGTAATACGCCTTGCGGATAATTTCCGGGATTTCTGAAGGGTGACGCACACTGAGATTATGTTTAACGACAGGCCGGGAAACACCCATCATGTCGGTTTCCTGGAAGGCATCTTCGCCAATCAACGTAGACGCCACCTGTCCGCACAGAACAACCATTGGAATGGAGTCCATGAACGCGGTAGCAATACCGGTAATGGTGTTGGTGGCTCCAGGGCCAGAGGTAACAAGCACAGTTCCCGGCAAACCAGTAGCGCGCGCATAGCCATCAGCCATATGCACTGCCGCCTGTTCGTGCCTCACCAGAATATGCTTGACCTTGTCCTGCCTGAACAGCGCATCATAAATATGAAGGGCTGCACCACCCGGATAGCCATATACGTATTCGATCCCCTGATCCTGCAGGGAGCGGATCAGCATATCGGCACCAGACAATAACTCCACGATTTTCTACCCTCTTCTACGAGTGAATGAGCCGGGCAAACGCCCGGTTGCCTGGGTTCACGGTTTCCCTGCTTCTTTTGAAAGCGGAACCGGCTGCTCCACACCTTGTTAAGAGGTTGTCTCTTGGCCAGCCGCCCTCCTGAGGGTTGCGGAGAACGGCCAATCAACGGGTTGCACGTAAGCAACAACCATCCCGCGACAGATGCGCGGCATGCTCAGTGTGGTAAATAACGGGGAATACTCGCACGGGGTTGCCTGCCGTATTTAGCCCCAGTCTTCAGGCAATCCGTAATTCTGACAGCGCGAAACTCCCTGTCAATAGCAACAGTTGCTTTCTATGCCCATCCTGACTAAAGGTCTGCAATAATTATCCACCGCTCAGATACAGAGATTTGAACCAGGCAGAAGAAAATGCTTCGCACTAATGGCATGATAGGCCAACATAAATCAACGTAACGGGCCCGGCCTTTCAGGTTACTGATTTGCCCGGGAACAGCGAACACACCGCGAGTAGAGCCATGAACAGAAAAACCCTGATGCTGACATTATTGATAGCCGTTGCACCCGGCATGGCAATGAGCGCCTCGGTTTATAAATGGACGGACGAAAATGGCATAACCCATTTCGGAGACCGTCAGCCAGTAGGCGCCAACTCTGAAACCGTCAACGTTCGCTCGGGCACTTCTTTTGGAGCCGCCAGCCGAACCAGTCCGCAAAAACGCCTGGGCGAGCTTCAGGAGCAGCAGCAGAAAGAGGCGGACCGTGAAAAGGAAACCGCCGTCGAGGCAGCCCACCGAAAGCAGCGCGTGGCCAACTGCGAAAGCGCTCGTGCAAACTTGGAGGTCATCGACAGCAACGCGCGTATCCGCATAGAAGAAAACGGCGAAATGCGCTACCTGGCACCGGAAGAGATCGCTGAGCAACGGGAAAAACTGGAAGAAATTGCGGCTGAAAACTGTGGACCAGAAGACCAGTCATAAAAACTGAAAAAAGGGTGGGAGCCGAAGCTCTCACCCTTTTTACTGTCAGTACAGATCAAGCCTTTTTGAATTCCAGATTACTTCCGTCCACGGTGGCGAGAATTGTGTCACCAGCAACAAAGTCACCTTGTAGCAGCCTTTGTGCCAGCGGGTTCTCGATCATCCGCTGAATCGCTCGTTTGAGTGGCCGCGCACCGTAAACCGGGTCGTACCCGACTTCCGACAACAAATCCAGGGCAGCTTCATCCAGCTCCAGTTTCATATCCTGCTCTTGCAGGCGCTTGCCGAGAATCTCTATCTGGATTTTCGCGATACCATGAATCTGGCTTCCGGCCAACGGATGGAATACGACGACTTCGTCCACACGGTTAATAAACTCGGGGCGGAAGTGCGTACCCACTACCTCCATGACGGCATTCTTCATGGCTTCGTAGTTCTCTTCGCCAGCCCTCTGTTGAATAATGTCAGAGCCCAGGTTTGACGTCATTACGATGACCGTATTCCGGAAGTCCACTGTGCGCCCCTGGCCATCCGTGAGGCGACCATCATCAAGCACCTGAAGCAATATGTTAAACACGTCCGGGTGTGCCTTTTCGACTTCGTCGAGCAGCAGCACGGAGTAGGGGCGACGGCGCACGGCCTCGGTGAGATACCCCCCCTCCTCGTAACCAACGTAACCCGGCGGCGCACCAATCAGACGGGCAACGGAGTGTTTCTCCATAAACTCCGACATATCGATGCGCACCATGGCATCGTCTGTATCGAACAGAAACGAAGCCAAAGCTTTGCAAAGCTCGGTTTTACCCACGCCGGTCGGCCCAAGGAAAAGGAACGAACCGTTCGGCCTGTTCGGGTCTGCGAGGCCCGATCTTGAGCGGCGAACGGCATTGGATACAGCCTCTACAGCTTCGTTCTGACCTATAACCCGTGCATGCAACGCATCTTCCATGCGCATCAGTTTGCCGCGCTCACCTTCCAGCATTTTGGATACCGGGATCCCCGTCCACTTGGAAACCACCTCTGCAATTTCCTCGTCAGTCACGCGATTACGCAAAAGCGTCATTTCCATCATTTCGGCTTGGCTCGCCATATCAAGCTGGCGCTCCAATTCCGGAATGCGGCCATACTGCAACTCGGACATTTTGCCCAGATCGCCCGCACGACGAGCAGTTTCCAGATCAATACGGGCCTGCTCAAGCTGGCTCTTTATCTTCTGAGAACCGTGCAAAGCGGCCTTCTCGGTATTCCATATTTCTTCAAGATCGGCGTACTCCCGCTCCACCCCCTGAATAACGCCTGAAAGCTCTTCAAGCCGTTTTTTCGAGGCCGCATCCGTCTCTTTCTTCAACGCTTCCCGTTCAATTTTGAGCTGGATAAGACGGCGCTCCAGCCGATCCAGGGGCTCTGGCTTGGAGTCCATCTCCATACGAATCTGACTAGCCGCTTCATCGATCAGATCAATGGCTTTATCGGGTAACTGACGATCAGTAATGTACCGTTGGGACAGCTTGGCAGCCGCAATAATCGCTCCGTCTGTCACCTCTACACCGTGGTGTACCTCGTAGCGCTCTTTCAGGCCACGAAGTATGGCGATGGTGTCTTCTTCATTCGGCTCATTCACCAGCACTTTCTGGAAGCGCCGTTCCAGGGCGGCGTCCTTCTCGATGTTCTCTCGGTATTCATTCAGTGTGGTGGCGCCTACGCAATGCAGCTCGCCACGGGCCAGTGCCGGCTTGAGCATGTTGCCCGCATCCATGGAGCCTTCAGCTTTACCCGCGCCCACCACCGTATGGATTTCATCGATAAACAGTATGATCTGGCCTTCCTGTTTGGCGAGTTCGTTCAGCACCGCTTTCAGGCGCTCTTCAAACTCACCCCGGAACTTTGCACCGGCAATAAGCGAGCCCATATCCAGAGACAAGACTCGTTTGTTTTTAAGGCCTTCGGGCACTTCGCCATTAACAATCCGTTGCGCCAAACCTTCTGCAATGGCGGTTTTTCCTACCCCAGGCTCACCGATGAGTACTGGGTTGTTTTTGCGTCGGCGTTGCAACACCTGAATCGTGCGACGAATTTCGTCATCACGACCAATGACCGGGTCGAGTTTGCCGGCTTCTGCCCGCTCCGTCAGATCGATGGTATACTTCGACAGCGCCTGCCGGTTCTCCTCAGCACCGGCATCGTCTACGGCTTCACCACCGCGCACGGCGCTAATCGCTTTTTCCAGGGCAGCTTTATCCACACCCTGTTCACGCAATACCCTGCCAAGGGTGCCCCGGTCTTCCAAAGCAGCCAGCAACATAAGTTCGCTGGAGATAAACTGGTCTTTGCGCTTCTGTGCCAATTTGTCGGCAATGTTAAACAGGCGACCCATGTCGTTGGACATAGCAACATCGCCCGCACTGCCGCTTACTTCCGGCAGGTTCTCGATTTCCTGTGCCACAGCCTGGCGCACCCGACCGGGCTCTGCTCCTGACTGTTTGAGGAGCGGCTTGATAGAGCTGCCCTGCTGGTCAAGCATTGCCTGCATAAGGTGCAAAGGCTCAATAAAGTTATGGTCCTTGCCAACGGCCAATGACTGGGCGTCGGCCAGTGCGGTTTGCAAAAGACTGGTGAGCTTGTCGATTCTCATGAATTCGTTTCCCCGATTCGTTCGGCAAATGCGATCAGTTATTGCACATTCGGTTTGCTTTGGGAACTAATGTAGGGGCAATCGAGGGAAGTTCAAGGTCAACGCAGGGGCAACTGTCAGAAAATTGACGCACCTCAGGTTTTCCAGATAACCGTTGCCATGCGACCAGTCTGGCCATCGCGGCGATAAGAGTAGAAACGGTGACTATCCGCAACCGTGCAAAAGTCACCACCGGAAATATTTTCGACCCCCAGCGCTTCGAGTCGCAGCCGGGCAAGGCTATATATGTCTGCCATATAATGACCCTCGCGGACGCCCAACGGGCTGAAAGCAGTCGTTGCCTGTGGGTCTTGCGCTATAAAAGCCGCCCTGACTTCTGGCCCAACCTCAAATGCCTTTGGGCCTATGGCTGGCCCGAGCCAGGCCATCAGCGTATTACCCGGCAACCCCATACTGGCAACCAGGTTTTCCAGCACCCCACTACAAAGGCTGCGCCAGCCGGCGTGAGCAGAGGCTACCGTGGTTCCATTCCGGTCACAGAGAATGACAGGTAAACAGTCTGCGGTGAGAATGACACAAGCTCTTCCGATTGCCCGGGTAAAACTGGCGTCGGCTTCGGGAATACCAGTAATGTCGCCGACAGACAAATCGGCAACGTTGGTGCCATGAACCTGGCTCAGCCAACCGAATGCGCCTGGCTGGAGACCGCAGGCATCTGCCAGTATCATGCGATTTTTCCGCACATGTCCGAGCTCATCACCCACATGACCACCCAGATTCAGGCTGGCCCATGGGGGCTGACTGACACCACCTGCCCGGGTTGTGCACACAGCGCGGATATTCGCAGGCGCTGACCAACCCGGGTGGATAAGCGTTAGTAAAGGAGCAGCTTCAGAACTCATCGCTCTCAAGTTCCTGAACGTGTTTACGCAAAGCCGCGAGTAATCCCATGAAGTCTTCGGGTAATGGCACGTCCCAGCTCAGAATCTCTCCGGTTTCCGGATGCTCCAGCGTGAGCTGACGTGCATGCAGTGCCTGCCGATGAAATGCCGAAAGCACTTCCCGCAACTCCTCCGTTGTACCTTTCGGCAAGCGCAACCGGCCACCATAGAGCGGGTCACCAACCAGAGGATGCTTTACATGGGCCATGTGCACGCGAATCTGATGTGTGCGACCGCTTTCCAGTTTGCAGCGAACATGGGTATGGGCCGCAAAGCGCTCAATCAGGCGATAGTGGGTTACCGCAGGCTTACCGTTTTTGACCACACCCATTTTCTTGCGCTCATGGGGATGACGGCCAATGGGCGCATCCACCGTCGCACCACCCGTCAGAGTTCCGACGACAACGGCCTCGTACTCACGCCCCATGGTTCGCGTCTGCAACTGACCAACCAGAGAGGTGTGTGCAACCAGGCTGCGAGCGACCACCATAATACCCGAGGTGTCTTTATCAAGACGGTGGACGATACCGGCACGCGGCAGATTCTCCACTTCCGGCGCATAGTTCAGCAAGGCGTTCACCAGGGTACCGTCGGCGTGACCTGCGGCAGGATGAACCACCAGGCCAGCCGGCTTGTTGATGACAAGCAGATGCTCGTCTTCGTAAACAATATCCAGGCTGATCGCTTCGGCCTGCCAGGTCACCTGGGCTTCAGGCTCGGCATCAAGCTCAAGGCGGTCGCTCAGCATTACTTTGTCTTTTGGCCTACGCGCTTCTCCGTTCACCGTTAAAGCACCGCTGCGAATCCAGGACTGCAGGCGCGAACGCGAATGCTCTGGCATGAGTTCTGCAGCAGCTTGGTCCAGGCGCCGGTCACTCAAAGCAGGCGGTATGGCAAAACTGGCAGTTATTCGGTTTTCAGATGACATTAAGCCCCCAGGGCCTGTGTGTGTTACGTTTCGGTCAGAATATTTGAAACTGGCGGGATGCGCTCTGCACATAAGGCGAGTTCCCCGCTACAATACCGCACTCGAATTTATCGACATTATACGGGATTCCGGCATGAGATCAGGTTTTCGTTTGCTGCTACTTTCCACACTGGTTGTACTGATCAGTGCCTGCGCGTCCAACAAGCAGGAGGAAGTGCTACCGGAAAAGACCTATTACGACAACGCCCGGCAGGCTATGAACTCCGGTAATTTCAATGAAGCCGAGCAGAATCTGGATTCGCTGGAGACCTACTACCCGTTCGGCCGATACGCTGAACAGGCGCAGCTTGACCTTATTTATGCCCGCTACCAGAATCTCGATCTTGAGGGCTCCCGGGCTGCAGCAGACCGTTTCCTGCGTCTGAACCCACAGAGCGATCATGCGGACTATGCTCTGTATATGCGCGGGCTCGCCTCCTACAATCTTGATATCGGCTTGGCTGCACGCTACCTCCCTATTGAGGTTGCTGCCCGGGACGCTGGTGAGCAGCAGCAGGCATTCCGTGATTTCAGCGAACTGCTGAACCGCTATCCAGAGAGCGAATACGCTGCCGACGCCCGCCAGCGCATGCTTGCCGTTCGCAACCGAATGGCCGAGCTGGAACTACATGCCGCTCGCTATTACATCAAACGCGAAGCCTACGTGGCTGCCAACAACAGGGCGCGTTACATCGTAGAGAACTTCCCGACATCACCAGCCGTTGAAGAAGCGATCATCATCCTGGCAGAGACGTTCGATTTCCTGAAATTCAAAAAAGGCTCTCAGGATGCGATCGCATTACTTCGTCAGAACTTCCCGAAAAGCGACGCTTTCAACAGCGAGGGTGAGTTTCAGGCAAACTTGCTTAAGCGCGAGAATCGCTCACTCTCCAGTGTCGTGACCTTTGGGCTTATGGACGACGAATAGCCTGCTCTGTCAATTGCCGCTTTTCCATCCACTGGTAATGGGATAGCGGCGGTCCTTGCCAAAGCCTCGCTCTGTGATCCGAATTCCGATCGGTGACTGCCGGCGCTTGTACTCGTTGATGTCCACCAAGCGGATAACACGACTGACATCCGCCTGGTCAAAACCTTCTGCAACAATCGCATTGGCGCTGAAATCCCGCTCTACATAGAGATTCAGAATCTGATCCAGCACGTCATAGCCCGGAAGGCTATCTTCATCTTTCTGATCCGGAGCCAACTCAGCTGAAGGCGGCCGCGTGATTACCCGCTCAGGAATCACCGAAGATACGGAATTACGGTACCAGGCCAAGCGAAACACCAGCGTCTTGGGAACATCCTTGAGCACATCGAAACCACCCGCCATATCGCCATAGAGAGTCGAGTATCCCACGGCCAACTCACTCTTATTGCCAGTTGTGAGCACCAACGAACCAAATTTATTGGACAGCGACATCAGGACAACTCCCCGAATACGAGCCTGCAGATTTTCCTCGGTTGTATCCGGGGACGTGCCCTCGAACGGGGTAGCCAGCGTCGCCATAAAGGATTCGTACATGGGTTCTATGGAGTACACGTCGTACTGAACGCCCATGGCCACCGCCTGAGCCTCTGCATCTTCAAGACTCATGTCCGACGTATAGCGGAACGGCATCATTACAGCACGGACACGCTCGGGCCCCAGCGCATCGGCTGCCACAGCCAGGGCCAGAGCGGAATCAATACCGCCCGAGAGACCAAGCACCACCGATTTGAAACCATTTTTGTTCACATAATCGCGAACACCTGTCACCAGCGCACTATAAACATTGGCCTCTAGCGACGGCTCCGGGGGCAATGGTTGCGAGATTGGCTGGCAATGGCGATCACACACAAAATCTACAGCAAACAGTCCGTCGGTAAACTGCGGCACCTCCACGGCAAGAGCGCCCGAATGGTCGTACACCATAGAGCCGCCGTCGAATACCAGTTCATCTTGAGCACCCACCAGATTCACGTAAATAATACTCACACGATTCTCACGCGACTTACGCTCAAGCAGCGCTTTTCTCCGCTCCTGCTTGCCGATATCGTAGGGTGATGCGTTTAGATTAATGATCAAGCAAGCGCCTGCGACCGCGGAGTCTTCCACAGGGCCGTCCGCCCAGATATCTTCGCAAACCGTAAGGCCCACCGGCACGCCACAGATTTCGACCACCGTCGCACCCGCGCCATTCGCAAAATAACGTTTCTCATCGAAAACCTGGTAATTGGGCGGGAACCGTTTGAAATAGCAACTGGTGATCGTGCCGTCTTCAATCACCACAGCTGCGTTGTATAGCAATCCGTTATTTCGAAGAGGCGCACCGATAACGATCGCGGCGCCAATCTCCGAATTCTTCAGGCGCTCAAGCGCCTCATTCACTCGGAGATCCATACTGGGGCGCAGCAGCAAGTCTTCCGGCGGGTATCCGGTAATGCAGAGCTCCGGAAACACAACGATGTCAGCCTTATGCTCGGAGCGAGCACGCTTCGCAGCCTCAATAATCAGCCCGGTGTTACCGGGAATATCCCCCACCAGAAAATCCATCTGCGCCATCACGACCCGCAACTTGCGGTGCGATGTGTTAGAAAGCGGGGCGTTCCCGGAAACAGACATAGATTGGCTCCTGTAACTCATTGCCACGAAAAGGCTATTATACCCCCCCATAGGCCCTGATTTCTTCCGCCCCGCAACGGATTTTCGAAAAACTATGACAACAGATACGGCATCGGCGGTCCTAACCGACAAACGAACACCCGGCTTTCAGCAAGCCAAGTTGTTTCGCATCTACAATCATTACCGGGTGGTTATCAGCGTTGTTCTGGTGGCTCTCCTGTTTGTTGACCCCGTTAATTTTGACCTCCGCTTCCGACTATTGGACTACTACCAGTTTGGCGTCGTGGGCTATCTGGCGCTGAACAGCTTTATTGCTTTGACCATGCTGGCCGGCTTTCAGCCAGGACAACGGCACATCACCTTATCAATACTGCTGGATATCCTGATCATGCACGGGCTGCTATTTGCAAGTACCGGCATCACGAACGGGCTTGCCAATCTCGTCATTGTTTCCGTGGCCGCAGGCAACATTCTTAACCCCAGCCGCATGGGAACTTTCTATGCCGCTCTGGCGGCCATCTGTTCACTCAGCATTTCGGGCTGGGCGGTGCTGACACTTGACGGCCCCGCCGATGATATCGTGCGTGCCGGCTCGCTTGGCATCCTGTATTTTGCTACTGCGTTTGTCCTGCAAAATATTTCTCTGCGAATGATGCGCAGCGAAGCACTGGCCAGCAGCCGTGCACAAAGCATTGTCGAGCTGGAACAAATCAACCAGCAGATCATCCAGCGCATGCGCACCGGCATTCTGGTGCTCGACCGGTTTGGCCAGATACGCCTCGCGAACGCGGCTGCTGAAGAACTGCTGTTTGGCATCCCAATCGATAAAGGTACGACGCCAACTCGACCAAAAACCCTCCCGGGCCAGCTCAAATCCGGCCTGGAAGCGTGGCTTAAAAATCCGGCAAGGCGCACAGAGCCGTTTCAGTCGGCTCCCACCTCTCCGCTCCTGCAAGTCAATTTTACCCAGCTTGATCAAGAGCGCGGAGACCAGATTCTGGTATTTATCGAAGACATGAGCAAAGTGACGCAGCAGGCCCAGCAGATGAAACTCGCGTCGCTCGGCCGGCTGACTGCCGGTATTGCCCATGAAATCCGCAATCCGCTTGGGGCCATCAGCCATGCAGCACAGTTGATGGAAGAGTCGCCTCATCTCGATACCGGGGACCAGCAAATGCTGGGCATTATCCGGCGCCATTCGCGTCGCGCAAATGGCATAATCGAGAACGTGCTCAGCCTTTCCCGGCGCAAATCGGCCCATGCCGACCTGGTTGATGTAGGCAGCTGGCTGAAGGAATTCAGAACTGACTTCCTCCAAACCCAGGACAACGCCATACCCGCCACGGATGTGATATTACACACCATCACCAACATGCCCGAAGCGCGATTCGATAAAAGCCAGATCGAACAGGTGCTGGTGAACCTGTGTGACAACGGCTTGCGTTACAGCTACCAGCAAACCGGAGAGCGCAGAATCGAGCTCAACGCCGGCGCTACGGCCGATGGCGAGCGAGCTTACGTGGATGTAAGAGATTTTGGCCCGGGTGTAGCCCCGGGCTCAAACCATTTGGTTTTCGAGCCATTTTACACCACCGACAAAGGTGGCACGGGCCTTGGGCTTTATCTGGCGAGAGAACTGTGCGAGTCTAATCAGGCCCATTTGTCCCTAGTGGAAGACTACCAACCCGGCTGCTGTTTCCGCATTACCTTTGCTCACCCAGGGCGAATGATCTGACGTGGAACTGACAAAACGGAACCGACAAAAAAAGATGACCACTCACACAGCGCTGATTGTTGACGACGAACCCGACATTCGGGATCTTCTCGAAATTACCCTTACGCGGATGGGCATAAAAACCCTCACCGCCCCAGACCTTACCAACGCATTCAGACTGCTGGAGCAGCATACTCCGCAGTTATGCCTGACCGACATGAATCTGCCAGACGGCAACGGCATCGAATTGGTACAGTGGATTCAACAGCACCGGCCGGACATGCCAGTTGCCGTTATCACGGCCTACGGAAGCATGGACACGGCGATTGAATCCCTGAAAGCCGGCGCGTTTGATTTTGTCTCCAAACCCGTTGAGCTCTCCAGGCTTCGGGAACTGGTAAACAGCGCGCTCAGGCTATCGGAGCCTCGCCCTGCTATTGATGAGGCCATCGATGAGCCCGGCCTTTTGCTTGGCAACTCCATGCAAATCAAAAAGCTACGCAATCAGACCCGTAAGCTTGCCAGAAGCCAGGCACCGGTGTTTATCAGCGGTGAATCCGGCAGCGGCAAAGAGCTGGTGGCGCGAATGATCCACCTTCAGGGGCCGCGCAGTGCTGCGCCCTTCACCGCTGTAAACTGCGGTGCGATTCCTTCAGAACTGATGGAAAGTGAGTTTTTCGGGCACAAAAAAGGAAGCTTTACGGGCGCCGTTGAAAACAAGGATGGCCTGTTCCGCTCTGCCGACGGCGGCACACTGTTTCTGGACGAAGTAGCGGACCTGCCCCTCGCTATGCAGGTAAAGTTGCTACGCGCCATTCAGGAAAAAGCCGTGCGCCCGGTAGGCGATACCAAAGAAATACCCGTCGACATTCGTTTGCTGAGCGCCACACATAAGAACCTGGCGGAACTGGTTCAGGCGGGAAGCTTCCGCCAAGACCTGTTCTACCGGATTAACGTGATAGAACTGGCCGTCCCTCCCCTGAGAGATCGCACGGACGATATCGCGCTGCTGGCGAATCACATACTTGAACGCATCGCCCGGGAATACGAATGCGATGCGGCAACACTGTCTCAAGACGCGGTAGACCGGCTGAAAGAGCATGACTTTCCAGGCAACGTGCGGGAGCTGGAGAATATTCTTGAACGCGCCTTTACTCTGTGCGATGCCGAGAAAATCAGCGCCTCTGACCTGCATCTTGGCACTGGCCTTGGAGCCGCCGCAGTCGATATCAGTGGCAGTGCAACGTCAGACGTCAGCCCGACTCTGGTACCGGAGGGTGATATTGATCTGGAGGGCTACCTCGAATCCATCGAGCGCCAGGCTATCGAAAAAGCCCTGGAGGCAACTCGTTGGAACAAAACCGCAGCGGCCAAGAGGCTGGGGATCAGCTTTCGGGCGTTGCGGTACCGGTTGAAGAAGTTAGGAATGGAGTGAATAATAACGAGGCTTTCAGGAAGAAAGCCGCTAATTTTGCCAAGGAGGCAACATGACTTTTGCTCGGAACAAAGGCTTAACGCTTGTTGAGCTACTAATCACACTGATCATTCTTTCCATTACGTTCAGCTTTGCGGTGCCTGCAATGGATCGTGAGATTGCCCAATCGCGCCAGCGCGAACTGATCGCAACCTACCATGGCGCCTTTTCATTCGCTCGCTCACAAGCAGTTCATACCGGAGCCCTCGTTACCATATGCCCGCTGTCTTCTGGTAACCGATGCGTAAACGACTGGACGCTACCCGCAGCGATATTCCCGGACCGAGACAAGAACCTGCGACCGGATAGCAACACTGTATGGAAACTTATTCCACCTGTGACAAACTACCGCATCAAATCCCGCACAGGCGGGCGTGGCTACTTAACATTCGGCCCCAACGGTCTTATCCACGGAGCCAGTGGCTCGTTGATAGCATGCCCAGAACAGAACTCACAGCAACCAATGAGTTACCTCAGTGTCAATCGTGGCGGTCGCTTCCGCGCAGTTCATGATAAAGACTTCGACAATAAAGTCCGGCTATCCTGGGGCGCAGTGATTCAGTGCTGAAGCCACGGTTATCTTCTATTTTTTCCAGCTCGTCTCGCCGGTGCCGATGCCGCCGCTGTTGTCTTTATCCCAGCGTCTAATACCCTGGTTATTCAGATCCAAGAAACCATCCCCGGCCTGAGCATTTGCCGGGGTTGCTTTCACTACGAACGCAGAGTCCGACGCACTCTCGACAGTAAGGTTGTAGTACGCGGTTCCACCGTCACTGGGTACCTGATCGTAGTAAATATCAGGGGCTCCGGTGTCCCCACCGCCAGAGCCAGCCCCCTTGTATGTATTGTTAGCTGTAAAATGCCGCTCCATGGCTGCTGCCAACCCCATGAGAGCGGACTGCGCTTCGGCCCTTCGGGATGATTTCACATGTTCCTCATAAGAAGGGTAAGCCACAGCGGCAAGAATGCCGACAATGGCAACCACAATCATCACTTCTATCAAAGTGAAGCCTTGATGTTCGCGACCGCCAAACCCCATCACTCAACCTCCCTCCAAAACGTTTGAGTAAAGGTGTTGCTATCCTCTACCTGCTCGCAGTTTGTACCAACACAGATAAACGCGTTCTTTTCCGTCCGTAACAGTTTCGGCGGAGGCGGTATACCGGGAACCGGTACATCTTTACTGCGATCACTCTTTTTGAGATCTTCGATTCCATCATAATTACGCACCGGTCGGCCATCACGTAGTAGCACCGAGTAAAGTCGCGAGCGGCCCGTTGATGGCGCACACGCTGACAGAGAAGCCGCAGGTTCATACGTTGTGAAGGTAGCTACCCCATCAACTACAATGCTCGATGAAAGCATTTTTTCACCACTGTTCTCAAAGCTGAGCATCCAACCACTGGCGTTAGATAAATTTTCCTCTGCTGTTAGCTTTTCTGCATCCGTACCCTCGCCTATTTTGTTGTCTGTTATGTCGTACAGGTCACTCTCAGTAAGAGTGGAATAGCTTACATTGCTGGAGCTAGGGTCAACCGGCGCTCCAAACAATGCGGGAATACGAATCATGTACGCGCGATCTTCGATAACCTTGTTCAAAGGATGAGCGTGATAGCCAGACCCAATTACCAACGTCAGATAGCGTTTACCCCAATACCGGCTGATGGAAAGATCCGGCGTATGGTAAAAGCGTCGTGCATTCGCGACCTCGTCGCCCGCAAAATCTGCAATGCGACCGCCGAACGCCAGTGTACCTACAGAGTTGCCGTTATTCAGATCAAACCGCCAGATCTGTCCACCCATATCACCAACGTAAACTTGGTCTGCAAGATCATCTCCGTCTATATCAAGCACTTTCGGGGAGGCGGGCATGCTGTACTTCATGTTACCAAGCTCAAGATTGGCACCTGACCCTGCTGGGCCTGCCCACCACAACCTCTGACCGGTAATCGCATCCACGATGTAAAGAGCGCGACCCATATCGTCTTCGGTGCGAGTGGTCGCGTTATCTTGGTCCGCGTCATAGCCACCGGCAAAAAACAGCACATCCTTCACGGTTCCGTCGATGTTCACTTTACTCTTTACCGGCGTAGACCAACTCTGGCCAAGCTCAACAAAATCACCCGAGCCTCCAGATATGCGCCACATTGCCTTTGGCGCCGACCTATCGGTGGCATCCAGCGCATAATAGCTGCGACCACCTCTGCGCATCCCGGCGTAGAGATACACATGATCTCCGTCAGCTAACTCAACATCCCCACTAGGGTTTTTCACCCAGCTAACGATTGGACCGTCCATACCATAGATGCGATCCACCACGGTATCGGCGTTATCCATAAACGTCTGCTGATTCTTCAGTAACTCGGCCGGCATAAATGCGAAATGAGACTCGCCGGTTTCGCCGTTAATTGCATGAATATAGCCCTGATTATCACCAAAAAATACCGATGTATCCGGACTTGCCTCTGTGCCACCATAAACAATCAACCTTGGTTCCGAATGCAAGGGATCCGAGATGAACTTACGGGCGTCATTGGTCTGGTTGTTGCCATTCTCATCCAGAACATCCTCACCCCGAATCCAACGTATTAGCTCCAGCTGCTCGGCATCAGTCATGGTGCTATCGCCAAGCAGTGTCTTCGTTATGGAGCCTGTGTTGGAGGCCGCGATAAGGTTATCACTTGCGTTCAGGTTATTTCCCTGGATCCAGGTATAAACTTTTCTGCTATTTGTTGCATCAGGCAGTTTCGAACGAACACCCCCTGCTGTTACTGCTCTTCCATCCGGCGCTTGCGACCACCAACTTTGCGCTCCGTCTTTAAAGAAGCCAGTTGACGAATCAATTGCCTGGTTGCCATTGGCATCTACAATTTCTCCCGTATCGGAAATTTTGTAACGCTTCAGGTTGCCCTCCCAGAGAGGTCGGGTATCAGGTTCGAAAACGGAGTAGTAGAGCGCATCAAAGTGATTCAGCCGGTTAAACGAGTTAACTGCAACACCGGGAGCAACAAACGTACTGCTGGTTTCCAGTACACTTCTTACAATGTCATCAAAGGCTCCCGCCAACTCTTCCGCATCATTCGCCAGATAATACTTACCTCCGCCAGCTGTTGCTGCCGCAGCCAAAAGAGGGTCATTAAGCTCAAATCCAACAGTATATGTGGTTATCGTCTGATCGCCAGCGTGAGCTGAGGACATATCATTATTTCTCATATAACCGGCTATTTCATCAAGGCAGTTACCCGAGCAGGACTCACCTATTTCGCCCTCCATGGTACCTTCATGGTTGGCATCTCTTGTTGGAGCTCCATCCGTCAGAACAATGACATTGTTTGATTGGCACTCAAGTGATATTGGGGATACATAACCATTTTTCTGGCTGTTTATCGGATTCGAGTCTAAAAACTGTGAGCCACCTTGATAATATCGCATCGCCTCAAAAAGTGTTTCTGAGAGTGGAGTCCAGGTGTCGTGATCCAGGCTGTCAACGGCTGCTTTAAAAGTACTTCGATTGGTAGCGACATCTTCCACAGGATTGAGAAGGTGCCCACCTTCATCGGCACTACCTCTTGTATTAAAAGCCATCAAACCTATATTTACACCAGTGGTACTATCTGCCAACTGACGCGCGACGCCCTTCATAACATCCATGCGCGTCATCTTTACTGTACCACCACTCGTCGCCTGCCAGTTGCGGTAGTTGGCGGAAAAATAAGTTTGAGTGTCAAATTTTGACCAATTTTTTATACTCGATCTATCGTTATCCGCCTCACAATCGGTTGTGCTGTTATTGACATTAACCTTATCAAAGCTATTCCACTTATTTTGATAATAATAAGCCATCCTATAGCTCTTTAACTCACCAACTTGATCAATTCTCGCTAGCATATCCGAGCAGTCGATCACTGAGCGTTTAACCGTGTACCAGCTACCACTTTGCTTATAATAAACAAAATCGGAATCAAAACCTGAGCTAGGATATGTCTTGGATGGATCGTAAACAGGATCAACCGGAACATTAACGGTAACTTCTGCGTCCATACTCCCGGAGTTATCCAGAATAAACAGTAGGTTTGGTCGAATACTGGTATTGTTCTGGGTGTTAAAGAAAATCTCAGTATCATCCGCCACTGCGGCAGTGGAGCTAAGGGCCATAGCAAAGCCACAGAAAAAAGCCGTTAATCTGCCTTTATAAGTCTTCATTCGTCACCCCCACTACGGGTCTGAAAATAATGAACACGATTTACCTTTGAGCTTGAGGCGTCAATAAAAACGGTTCCAGGGCTATTCCTGTATGTTCCACTGGCGGTCTCCGCAAGCAGGCTCTTACCTCCAACGCTAAAGGTGATTCCATCCGCTGGGGAAAGTGCTCTGTACTCGCAGTCATCACACTCCTGAAAGCGAATTTCTAACACTCCGGATGCCTTTGAATACACAACCACGACCTTCGGAGACTCTACGGCCCGCTCTTCCAATATTATCTCGCTGTATGCGAATGCTGAGGGTGTCTGCTGTGCCCAGGAAGCCTGAGCCACGAGCGCACTTAACAGGATCACGACCTTTATCAGGTAACTCATATGTTCACCTCTGGATGATTTTTCCCAATAAAAATGTTTTTAATAGAAAACAACGCTTACACCACGAATCACCCGACTACTGGCTCCGGCACCAGTTACCGATGCATCTCCAATAATCTCATAGCGTTGGCGGAATGTTTCTATGTCCTCTCCAAACGAATGTCCTTCGACCAGATTCGCTTCACCGAGGTATCGGAGCTCTGCGGTTGCAACCTTGCCTGAACCAACGCCACTATAGGCCTTAGGTGTCGTTGCAACGCGTATGCCGGCATCCAGGGCATCCAAAGCCAATTTCCACTCGTTCGAGCTGGAGTCCATGGGTTCCAGCTTCCGGAAAAGATCTTGACTGGCAGCTTCAGCGGACAAAAATGCCTGTCGGGCATTCTGTGCATTGGCCGACATGCGCTCCTGAAGAATGGATGTATTCATGCTGGCAAGCCCGATAACGGTTATCACCAGCAATATTACCAAGCTGATAATCAACGCAGCTCCACGCTGACGTACTCCTACTGAGCAAATAAGTGCAGCGGGTTTTACAGTGCTATTTTCTAGTTGCATGGGTCACCATCTCCACCGTTATCGTCTGCGTCTTCCCATTCCCACAGGTCCGTAGATCCGAACTGCCTGAACTCTCCACAACGCCGGTTGCGGATATCCAGCGTACTGACAAAGGCCTTACGCAATCGCCTATCTGCGGCATGAGCCTGCTGCCCTGAACCGGGTGCACCAGCGACAAAAACTGTCCCCGGCAGTTCGTATGTCTGACTGTCGTCCTGCTGTAACGCGTTACCAGAAGCGCTAACCAACATGCCGACACGCGCTACCACGACGTCTTTCCAGTCAGAGGCACCCACACCTGAAGCGTCAACGTAGTTAATGGTGTTACTGCTCGCATCCGTTCTCAGGCCGTACTGAATCTTCAATGCCTCCACGCCCTCCACGAGCTCCTCGCGCTGAAAGCTTGGCGTTGCACTGTTGGGAAAGTTGTTTCTGGCGCGATAAAGCGCGGAAATACTGTTGCCCTGATCATCAACGCGTCCGGTATCTGCAACAAAGAAAACTGTGCTCTCAAGCGAGTAGATTTCGGCATCTTCATCCGCTGCATAAGCTGATGACAAGCGGTCACTGCTGTTTGACGAGGAGGCATGCGCTATGGATTTGCTGGCACCGGATGGATTATTGGTCATTCGAAAAATATCGGCAAACTCACAACTGGCAATCATCAACAAAGAACCCGAGCTGAACGCTGCACCTGATCCAAAAAGCCCATCGGGGTCGTCTATCGGTATCGAACCAGCCGCGCTACCCATGCCAGCATTGCTGATTGCTGCATTTAGCAGCCTCGCACGTTGAACCATCAATACATCACTACCAGGCAGCGCGTCGTCCTCAATGATGCCAAGGTCTTCGAAGTCTGTTCCGCTATCCCAGCTTGACTGAGTTGCTGCCGTAACCTGCCACCCCATCAACCCGGAATTATAGAGATACACACTATCCTCGCCGGCTGCTGGCGTCAGTGATGGCGGCGGGTTATCTGCAATGACTCTAACCGGAACGGTGTAGTTATCGGAGCAGCCCTGATAACCCGCCATACGGACTTCCTGAGACATCATTTCCAACCCTATGCGCCCTGACTCCTGAACCCGAGCAAGCGCCTCACCCACCCTCGTGGTCTGCGATGAGTCCATGTAGACGGTAAATATGCCAAGTATAAGGGTCACGCTCAGGGCGAGCGCTACCATCAACTCAACCAGTGAAAGACCGCGCTGAGGCGCGATAGAGGTTTTATCAGCTACTGAAATGCCACGCTTAATATCCCTCATAACGTAAACCCAACAACCGTTTGCTGGTCTTCTGTCGACATCGAATCCTTGGTCTCATTCCAGCGATCTTCCTTCCAGGTAATTGTAACCGTAAAGGCAGTCCCGGCGTTTGTTGCGCCACCGCCACCGGATATAGCCCCTTCCCCTCCTGGCAGCATTGCCATGTTTCCATTGGCGCCTTCTATTTGCTGTTTCCAGGCAAAAATATCTGCAGAAACTCTTTCGGCACCTGTGCATCCATTTGTACCGCAGCTTGGAGCGCTAAGGGTCGTATTGGTTGTGGCACCATCGTAGCTTCCGCTGATAGCTTCTGCGGCATTCGACCTCATGCGGTCAGCCATATCGTAAGCAAGAATGGTGGCCTGGGTGCGCAAAAAAGCCCCTTGGTTATTTTTCAGGCTACCTACGGTAAGACTGGCCATTCCCAAAAGACCGATAGCAAGAACAAGCACGGTGACAAGAATCTCTATCAACGTCATACCACTTTGCCGGTCCGGGTGCCTTGTCACTTGTGGAATCTGCATACTCATAATTTTGTTCCCGGATCCTGGATCAACATTGAAAATCGACACCGTTATGATCTTCACGATTTCCGCTACCATCGCGTGCAGCAGCCCTGGCTTGCCCGGACACAGACAAGATCACACCTCTGGATTCGCTGACACCAAAGGAATCGCATAGCTTGAACGTTATCTGGTTATCACCCGCCGGTGCACCATTTCGAACCAGCGATACAGAAGTCGTGTCAAAGTTGCTACTGGCACCTGTCTTCACCTTAAGGCTTATCCCTCCAGACAGAGCCCCCATAACTTTCAGCACAGTATCACCGCCATCAACACCGCCATTACCGTTCACATCCCGGGCAATCAACCACCCTGCGTTCCAGTCAGTTTGCCCGGTACAACCTGTGCCGTTGCTGGACGAACACAGTAAGACAGACTCTCCTGGCGACTTAGCCGACTCACTTCGCGCATACCCAACCAAGCCCTGTAGTTCATTAAAGGCGGCCGTTGTGCGACTGCGGGTGACCATATCGCTCATCGCTGGCACTGCGATGGTTGCAACAATTGCTACCACAGCGAGAGTGACCATCAGCTCGATCAGTGTAAAACCACTGTTTATCCGGAGATGCATAAAGCCAGAACCTCTGTTTGTATCAGTTTCAGATTACAAAACTCTCATGTGAATAAATACCATGAAGCGACAGGCGGAGAAAAATGAGTGATGAGCGGCATATGGGCAATAAAAAAGCGTGATTGAAGTCACGCTTTTTTATTGCTTCTTGTAGTTTCAAAACCAAATTTCTTGTGCATCTAGCAGCTACTGAACCTCTACCGCATCGATTCGCAATTCCTTAGGCATAGAAAACACAATATTCTCCTCACGCCCCTCAATCTCTTCGGGCACGCTGCCTCCAAGATCCCGCAGGCGGGCAATCACGTCATTGACCAGCACTTCCGGGGCTGAGGCGCCGGCCGTAACGCCGATGGACGATTTGCCCTGGAGCCATTGAGGATCGATCTGGGCAGCTTCGTCGATCAGATAGGCGGGGGTGCCCATACGCTCGGCGAGTTCGCGCAAGCGGTTGGAGTTGGAACTGTTAGGCGAGCCCACAACCAACATAAGATCGCAGTCGCCGGCCAGCTGCTTTACCGCATCCTGGCGATTCTGGGTGGCGTAGCAGATGTCGTCTTTGCGAGGGCCTTCGATCAGTGGGAATCGCTCTCGCAGGGCGTCAATCACGCGGGCGGTGTCGTCCATGGAGAGTGTGGTTTGGGTGACGTAGGAAACGTGTGCCGGGTCGTTCACCTCTAGCTGAGAGACGTCCTCTTCATTCTCAACCAGATAGATATTACCACCGGTACTGTGATCGTACTGGCCCATGGTGCCTTCCACTTCCGGGTGACCGTGGTGCCCTATCAACACGCATTCGCGGCCGTCGCGGCTGTAGCGCATAACTTCCAGGTGCACTTTGGTGACCAGCGGACAAGTGGCGTCGAACACTTTGAGGCCACGGCGGGCGGCTTCGTTCTGCACGGCCTGGGATACGCCGTGGGCACTGAAGATCACCAGCTTGTCGTCTGGCACTTCATCCAGTTCGTCCACAAAAATGGCGCCGCGATTGCGGAGGTTGTCGACCACGAACTTGTTGTGTACGACCTCGTGGCGCACGTAAATGGGCGCACCGAATACGTCCAGGGCACGATTTACGATCTCGATGGCGCGATCCACGCCTGCACAAAAGCCACGGGGGTTTGCCAGTCTTATTTGCATAGTCAGTGCGTCTGCCCTGCCGGTTCTACGTCAATAACTTCGATATCGAAAGTCAGTGTACGCCCGGACAGCGGATGATTGAAGTCCACTTCCACTTCATCCCCTTCCACACGGCTCACCACGCCTGGCAGTTCTTGCTGACGCGCATCCGCAAAGGAGATCATCACACCCGGCTCTAACACCATATCCGCACTGAATTCGTGCCGTTTGAAGGTCTGCAAATTGTTGGGGTTGCGCTGACCAAAGGCCTTTTCGGGTGGCACCTGGTGGCTGGCTTTGTCGCCGGCTTTCATGCCCATCAGGTAGGCTTCAAAATTCTCCGGCAGGCTTTCGTCACCAATTTCCAGAATCGCCGCGTCTTTATCGAAGGTGGTATCAATCACTTCGCCGCTCTCGAACTTGAGCGCAAAGTGCAAGGTTACGCGTGTTCCTTTATCTACAGGCAGTTCTTTCATGGGCTTTATTCGCTCCCGTTCGCAGGCGTGCCGGGATCAGCAGGCTTGCGAAACATATCAAGAATCATCATGGCGGCACCTATGGTAATGGCGGTGTCGGCCAGATTAAATGCGGGAAAGTGCCAGTCCTGCCAATAGAAATGCAGGAAGTCGACGACATAACCGTGCACAACCCGGTCGTAAACATTACCCAGCGCACCACCGAGGATCAATACAATGGCAATGGCCGACCAGGTTTCATGCCGCTGCAGATTTCTCAGCCACCCGACCAGTACCACGCTGACCACAAGCGCCAGCGTTACGAAGAACCAACGCTGCCAGCCTGCCGCACCGGCGAGAAAGCTGAATGCTGCGCCGGTATTGTGCAGGAGCGTCAGGTTAAACATGGGAATCACCGGCACCGGGTTGCCGTAGGTCAGCATGGCCGTTGCCATGGCCTTGGTGCCGAGATCAAGCGCGACCACCAGTACCGCCAGCCACAGCCACTTCAGTTTGCTTCCGGTTACCTGCTCATTCATTGCCAGTTCCATCAGGCAAACGAGCGGGTTTCGCCCGGCCCTTCCACGTTGGTGATACAGCGGCCACACAGCTCTTCATAGTCGGCGTTGGCACCCACATCTGCGCGGTGGTGCCAGCAGCGCTCGCATTTGGCGTGGGTAGCCGGAGCTACCTTTACACGCAGGCCGTCGTAGCTGGTCATCTCAGCGCCGTCAGCCTCGGATACCGGCCTTACGGTTGCTTCGGAGGTGATCAGCACAAAGCGGAGCTCTTCTCCAAGAAATTCCAGGTCCGCCGCCAGCTCACCATCACAATAAAGCGTGACTTCAGCGCTCAGCGATCCTTTGATCTCGCCACGGGCCCGAGCCTCTTCCAGGCGTTTGTTTACCGCCTCTTTCACGCCGAATATCCGGCGCCAGTAATCGCGACCCAGCTCGGCATTTTCGGGCAATTCTGCAAGGCCTTCATACCAGGTCTCATAGAACACTGTCTCGCCGCGATCTCCCGGCAGGTGCTGCCAGATTTCATCTGCGGTGAAGCTCAGAATAGGCGCTATCCAACGCACCAGTGCTTCTGCTACGTGGTAAAGCGCAGTCTGGCAGGATCGCCGCGCCAGGCTGTCCGGCTGAGTGGTGTACTGCCGATCCTTGATAATGTCGAGATAAAAGCCGCCCAGCGTGGCTTCACAGAAGCTGTACACCTTCTGGTAGATCCGCAGGAAGGCGTAATTCTGGTAGTCGTCGTGCAACTCATTTTGCAGCTGCAGAGCACGATCCACCATCCAGCGATCCAGCGCAATCATGTCTTCCGGCGCAACCATGTGTTGTTTCGGATCAAAGCCTGTGAGGTTGCTCAACAGGAAGCGCGAAGTGTTACGAATACGGCGATATCCATCGGCGGTTTGTCGCAGGATATCCTTGGAAACCGTCATCTCACCGCTGTAATCGGTTGCTGAAACCCACAGGCGGAGAATATCGGCACCCAGTTCGTTCATCACTTCCTGGGGTGCGATCACATTCCCCAGAGACTTGGACATCTTGAGACCTTTACCATCCACGGTGAAACCGTGAGTCAGCACCTGCTTATAGGGCGCCACGCCGTTCATGGCAATGGATGTTTTCAATGAGGACTGGAACCAGCCGCGATGCTGGTCAGAGCCTTCCAGATACATATCGGCCGGGAACTGGCCCAGTTCCGGGCGCACACGCAACACAGACTCGTGTGTAACACCCGAATCGAACCACACGTCCAATGTATCCAGAACTTTTTCGTAGTGATCGGCATCGTCGCCCAGAAGTTCGCGGGTATCGATCTCGTACCAGGCATCAATGCCCCCGGTTTCGATAGCCTGAGCCACTTTTTCAATCAGGCTCTGGGTGTCCGGGTGCAGTTCCTGAGTTTCTTTGTGGATAAACAGGGTAATTGGTACGCCCCAAGTGCGCTGACGTGAGATGCACCAGTCCGGAGACTGCTGAAACATGGCTTCAATACGATTCTGACCCCAGGCCGGAACCCAACGCACACCTTTGATGGCTTCCAGTGCATCCGCGCGGAGATTTTCTTTATCCATGCTGATAAACCACTGTGGCGTGGCCCGGTAGATCAGCGGCGTTTTGGTGCGCCAGCAATGAGGGAAGCTGTGACGGAATTTTTCCTTGCGGACGAGTTTGCCTTCACGCGCCAGGGCTTCGCATACTGGCTCGTCGGCCTTGTAGACATGAATGCCTGCAAACTCACCGGTAGCGCTGGTGTAGGTACCGTCGGCCTGAACCATGTTCAGCGTCCCGATACCGTAGGTTTTGCCGACCACAAAGTCTTCCATACCGTGATCAGGCGCCGTGTGAACGGCGCCGGTACCCGCCTCGATTGATACGTGATCACCCAGAATTGCAGGAACCTGCTTATCGTAGATCGGGTGATGCAAGGCCAGGTTTTCAAGATCAGCGCCCAGGCAAGTGCCCAGCACTTCAAAATCCGGAATATCCCAGCGCGCCATAACGCCTTCGACCATGGCCGCAGCCAGAATCATACGCTCGGGGCCGTTACCCGCGTCAACCTGTACCAGTGCATAGTCCAGATCAGCGTTGAGGGATACCGCCTGATTAGCAGGAATGGTCCAGGGCGTCGTGGTCCAGATAACGATAGAAACGTCACCTTCGCCCTTGTCCGTTCCGAACAGCGACAGGGCTTTGGCCTGGTCCACGGCGGTAAAGCGCACATCAATCTGCGTTGACGTTTTGTCCTGGTATTCCACTTCGGCCTCTGCCAGTGCGGACTGACCCACCACACTCCAGTAAACCGGCTTGAAACCTCGGACCACATGCCCTTTGGCGACGATCTTGCCGAGCGCACGCACAATGCCCGCTTCCACTTTCGGATCCATGGTGAGGTAGGGTTTACCCCACTCACCCATGATGCCAAGGCGGATAAAGTCGGCTTTCTGGCCAGCAATCTGCTTGGTGGCGTAGTCACGGCACGCCTGGCGGAAGGTTTTGTAATCGACCTTCACACCGGCCTTGCCGATTTCCTGCTCTACCTTGTGCTCAATCGGCAGACCGTGGCAATCCCAACCCGGCACGTAGGGCGCATCAAAGCCCATGAAGCCGCGGGACTTTACGATCATGTCCTTCAGAATTTTGTTGACCGCATGACCAATGTGAATGCTGCCGTTGGCGTAAGGAGGGCCATCGTGAAGGATGAACTTCTCACGCCCTTCGCGCTGCTGGCGCAGGTTGGCGTAAACGTCCAGATCCTGCCACCGCTTGAGCATCTCGGGCTCGCGCTTGGCCAGGTTGCCGCGCATGGGAAACGCGGTTTCCGGCAGATTCAGGGTGTGCTTATAGTCGCTCATGGTTTGTGTGCGTACTCTTTTGGTCAGTAGGTTTGGTCAGCTTATTTAGTCAATTCTGGTCAGTGCTGCTCTTTAACTTAACGGGTGTTCAGCCAGCCACGCTCTTGCGGCGTCAAAATCTCTGGCGATCTGCGCTTTAAGCGCGCCGATGGATTCAAACTTTTCTTCATCCCGCAGTCCGTGGCGGAAAACAACGTCAACATGCTGGCCATAAAGTGTGCCAGTAAAGTCAAACAGGTGCACTTCCAGTGCTGGCTGTTTGCCATCAACTGTCGGGCGCAAGCCAATGTTGGCAATGCCATCCTGCGCGCTTCCGTCTTCCAGCGTCGCGCTAACAACGTACACGCCGCGCAAGGCTGGCATCTGCCGGAGCAGGATGTTCGCAGTAGGCGACCCGATACGTCGACCCAGCTGCCGACCATAAACAACACGCCCCCGGATACGATACGGGCGCCCAAGCAAAGACTCGGCTTGTTCGAGCTGGTTATCCAGCAGCAGGTTACGGATTCGGGTGCTACTTATTCGCTCGTTTGCGACGGTTACGGTGCGAGTGTTCTCTACTGAAAACCCGGCGGTCTTTCCCACCTTTTCAAGCAGCGCAAAATCCCCGGCCCGATCGCAGCCGAAGCGAAAATCGTCGCCCACAACAAGGTGGCGCACCGCCAGCCCGTCGATAAGAACATCGTCTATAAAGCCCATAGCGGAGTAACTGCGAAAGTTCTCATCGAACTTCAGGCAAAGCACGATATCAATGCCCGCTGCCAGCAGGGTTTCCAATTTCTGCCGAAACCCCATCAGCCGGGGAGGCGCGTCCATACCCTGGAAGAACTCCCTTGGCAGAGGCTCAAAAACCATGACAACCGAGGGTAGATTCAATGCGCGGGCTTTACTTTTTACCTGATCAATAATTGTTTGATGGCCCAAATGAACGCCGTCAAAATTGCCGATCGTGGCAACACAGCCCTCCGCCAGCGGAGAATCCACCTGCCTGGAAAGCATTTTCAGGTTGGTCAGGCTTCGGATCAGACGCATGCAGTGCGAACCTTCATTTGCCAGTTGGCTTTCAGCGTTTGCCCGAGTGTGCAAGACGCTGGTGAGAAAACGCGCGATTATACCTTACCTCTGGAGGAAATGTCTTACCCGCACCCCTGCCAGCGCCAGAACAAGGAAATAGGCGCCACTGGCAGCCACCACCATCATTCCCATATAAAGTGAACGCTCAACGCCGCCTGCCGACAGCCAGCGCATGACCGGCATGTTCAGCCAGAGAATAACGCCAACCATGGCAGCATTCGCAAGGCCAATCTGCACAAAATATTTCCCCCAGCCGGGCTGGCTTTGCCATGCACCCTGCCGTTTGAGCCCGCGCCAGAGCAGAACCGCATTAAGCCAGGCCGACAGCGACGTCGCCAACGCCAGGCCAGCGTGGGCCAAAGGTACGATGAGCGCCAGATTGAAAACCATGTTGGCGACCATGGCAATGATCCCGATTTTTACCGGCGTACGGGTGTCTTGTCGCGCGAAAAATCCCGGCGCCAGAACCTTGATCACCATAAAGGCGAGCAGCCCGGCGGAATAGGCCCGTAAGCTCTGTGCCGACATGACCACATCCCTGTCGGTAACCTCACCATAATGAAACAGGGTTGCGATCAAGGGTTCGGCCAACAACCCCAGCGCCAGAGCGGAAGGCACCCCGATAATCAGCACCGCACGCACGGCCCAGTCCAATGTAGCGGCAAACTGATCTGTGGAGGCTGCGGAGTGCTTGCGCGACAGGCTCGGCAGAATCACCGTCGCAATGGCAATACCGAATACCCCCAAGGGCAGCTCGGAAAGCCGGTCTGAATAATACAGCCAAGATACGCTGCCGGTTTGCAGGAAGGACGCCAATACTGTATCCAGCAGAAGATTGATCTGGCTGACCGACACCCCGAACAGCGCCGGCACCATGAGCTTGAGGATGCGACTGACACCCTCATGTCGATAGTCAACCCGTGGCCGGGGCATGAGTCCCAGCCGCATAAGAAACGGTAACTGGAAAAACAGCTGTAGCGCACCGGCGATGAACACACCCCAAGCCAGAGCCATAACCGGCTCACTCATTAGCGGGGTAAGATAAACAGCCGCACCGATCATCGCTAAATTGAGCAAAACCGGCGTAAAAGCGGGTACCGCGAAACGGTCGTAGCTGTTGAGAATACCGCCGGCAAACGCCGTCAGAGAAATCATCAACAAATACGGAAAGGTAATGCGCAGCATGTCGCTGGTCAGCGCAAATTTGATGTCATCATCCAGGAAGCCGGGTGCAAACACGGCGGTCAAAAGTGGCGCGCCGAGCATGGCCACCAAGGTGATGCCCAGCAGCACAAGTCCAAGCGAGCCGGCTACCGCATCTACCAGACGCTTTACATCAGAAACCGGGCGGTTCTCACGATAGGATGACAACACCGGCACAAACGCCTGTGAAAAGGCACCTTCGGCAAAAAGCCGGCGTAAAAAATTGGGAATCTTGAACGCAACGAAGAAAGCGTCTGCACCGGCACCGGCACCAAAATAGCGGGCGATCACCATATCCCGCACCAGACCCAGCACCCGGGATAGCATGGTCATCATGCCCACCAAACCGGAAGACCTAAGCAGACCGGGCACTTTGGCAGGCGGCTTTTTTTTCGGTTGCTTTTTCGGCAAAGGTTCAGGTTGCGATGACATTCGGGCTTTAGTCCGGTTGCACACTCATTTTGGCCGGGTATTTCGGGAATTACCTGCATCCCCGCTGAACCCGTATCCGGCGAGCCGGGAGTTTACCACAGCCCTTTTGAATCATGGGATCAAATGGGGTTTGGTATTGACATTTACACGTTTGGGCGGCATAGTTCCGCGTCATTTATTTCGACGCGCTGGTTATGGGCGCGCCCGCGATTTCAGGGATCCTCTGGATGGTATTTTGCCCAGAGTTTTCCGTACGAATCATTCAGTAACGAATTTTCAGTACTTTCAGGAGTTTTACGGTGGCAAATACCCCGCAAGCCAAAAAGCGCGCACGTCAGAACGAGAAGAACCGCAAGCACAACGCAAGCCTGCGCTCCATGACCCGCACTTACATGAAAAAAGTTCAGACCAAAATTGAGTCTGGCAACTACGAAGAAGCTCAGGCCGCATTCCAGACTGCCCAGCCTATTATGGACAGCATGGTCAACAAGGGTATCTTCACCAAGAATAAAGTAGCTCGCCAGAAGAGCCGCATGAGCACCAAGATCAAAGCACTGAAAAGCGCCTGATAGCGTCTTGCGCTAGCTAAAAGCTCTTGTTGCTATAAAAAAACCGGCTCGCAGCCGGTTTTTTTATTTCAAATAATTACTTTTCAGACAATTATCATGTTATCGCGATGAATCATCTCTTCGTCGGAAATATAGCCCAGAATTTTCGCAATGCTGTTGCTTGAACGACCGGCTATTGCACCCGCTTCACCTGCATCGTAATTCACCAGCCCGCGAGCAACCTCAATACCTTTTTGATCAACACAGGACACCATCTCGCCACGGCGAAACTGACCGGCAACGCTTTTGACTCCGACAGGGAGAAGGCTGCGCCCACCCTGACGAAGCACTTTCACCGCGCCATCATCGAGCGTCAGCTTGCCGCGAGTCTGCAGATGGCTTGCCAGCCACTGTTTACGCGCCGCAATCCGCCCCTGTTCAGGAAGCAGTAAAGTACCCAGAACATCCCCCTGGTGCAGCCGGGTAAGAACACCCTCAATGCGGCCACCCACAATCACCGTGAAGGCTCCGGATCGCGCTGCAAGGCGCGCGGCACGGAGTTTGGTCTGCATACCGCCGCGACCCAGAACTCCGGCGCTGCCGCCGGCCATGGCATCCAACTCGCGATCACTGGCGAGCCGTTCGGTCACCAGACTGGCATCCGGGTTCTTGCGTGGATCTTTATCAAACAGGCCAAGCTGGTCGGTGAGAATAATCAGGCCGTCTGCCTCAACCACATTAGTAACCAGCGCGCCCAGGGTGTCGTTATCACCAAATCGGATCTCATCGGTAACCACCGTGTCGTTCTCGTTCACGATAGGCACAACACCAAAATCCAGCAGAGCCCTGAGCGTGCTGCGGCCGTTCAGATAACGCTTGCGATCAGAAAGGTCATCATGGGTCAGCAGAATCTGGGCAGTATGAATACCGTGGCGCTTGAATTCTGCCTCCCAGGTCTGCACCAGCCCCATCTGACCCACAGCGGCGGCGGCCTGCAATTCATGCAACTGCTCCGGGCGCTTCTTCCAACCCAGGCGGCTCATCCCTTCAGCCACTGAGCCCGAAGAAACCACAACCAGCTCAACGCCTTGTTTGACCAGCGCCGCCATCTGATCCACCCAGAGCCCAAGCGCTGGCACATCGAGGCCACGGCCATCATTGGTCAGAAGGGCACTTCCAATTTTCACCACCAGGCGGCGTGCCTGATGCAGCTGTGCGCGTTGAGTCATGGCAGGAGCACTATCCTCAAAAGCCAAAATCTAGTCTTTCACATAAACCACTTCAACGTCGTAATCATCGTCGTCGAAGTCATCATCATCTTCTTCACGGGCCGCGCGGCGAGCCTGCCTCTCTTCTTCTATACCAGCCCTGGCCTCTTCATCCATCTGCCGGCGCCGCGCGGCCTCCTGCTCGGCAACCTCAGGGTTTTCCGCTTCTTCTTCGGCTCGCTCTTCAATCCAACGCATAACCGCCTGCGTCAGCGGCTTGGTACCCTCACCGCTTAACGCTGAAATATTGAACACCGGCCCCTTCCAACCAAGCTCATCAATGATCGCCTGGCAATGGGCTTCACGATCTTCTTCCGGCACCATATCGACCTTGTTCAACACCAGCCAGCGCTCTCGGTTAGCCAGGGTTTCGCTGAACTTCTCGAGCTCATGAGCAATAACTTTAACTGCGCTGACAGGCGATGAACCGTCGTAAGGCGCCACATCGACCAGGTGCAGCAATAAACGGGTGCGCACCAGGTGTTTCAGAAAACGAACGCCAAGGCCCGCACCTTCGGCAGCACCTTCAATCAGACCTGGGATATCCGCAATAACAAAGCTCTGATGCATCTGTACACTCACGACACCCAGGTTCGGCACCAGCGTCGTGAACGGATAATCAGCAACTTTGGGTGTAGCGGCTGATACAGACCGTATAAAGGTAGATTTACCTGCGTTGGGCAACCCCAGAAGGCCCACGTCTGCCAGAACCTTCAGCTCCAGACGCAGGTTCCTGAGCTCACCTTCAGAGCCTTTGGATGTTTGGCGGGGCGCGCGATTGATTGATGATTTAAACCGGGTATTGCCCAGACCATGAAATCCGCCCTGAGCTACCTTCAGCTGCTGACCAATACGGGTAAGGTCGCCAAGCACTTCATGAGTATCGACATCAACCACCGTGGTGCCAATCGGTACTGGCAGCACCAGATCTTCACCTTTGGTGCCTGTGCAGTTCCGCCCCGAACCCTGCTCTCCACCCGGCGCCTTGTGCTTACGCTGAAACTGGTAATCGACCAGCGTGTTAAGCGAATCGCTCGCCTCAAGATACACGGAGCCACCGTCACCGCCATCGCCGCCGTCGGGACCACCCCTGGGAACGTATTTTTCACGTCGAAAACTGAGGCAGCCGTGGCCGCCGTTACCGGCTTCAACGATGATTGTGGCTTCGTCTACGAATTTCATGAATCAACCCTTCGCGCGTGGCGCATAAACTAAAAAGCCCCGCAGCCTCAAGGAAGCTTTGCGGGGCTCCGGGTGACACTGACTTCTGACTGTAACAGCAGAATATCAGCGCTACCCAAGGTTCGACAGAACCGGATCGCCGCTGCTTACGCAGCAGCTGGAACGATGCTTACGAACTTGCGGTTCTGTGGACCTTTCACTTCGAACTTGACCTGGCCGTCTGCTTTCGCGAACAACGTGTGGTCTTTACCGAGGCCAACATTGACGCCGGCGTGGAAACGGGTTCCGCGCTGACGAACGATAATGCTGCCTGCAGATACTGATTCGCCGCCGTAGCGCTTCACACCAAGTCTTTTCGACTCGGAATCGCGACCGTTACGGGTACTACCTGCTGCTTTTTTGTGAGCCATGACAAGCCTCCTGATTAAGGGGTTTTTCCCGGGACTTAGCCCTGAATACCCGTGATCTTGACTTCAGTAAACCACTGACGGTGGCCCTGACGCTTCATTGAATGCTTGCGACGACGGAATTTGATGATGTTGATCTTGTCGTGACGACCGTGGCTAACCACCTCGGCAGTAACTTTGGCACCATCAACTACCGGCGCGCCAACTTTGAAGTTGTCGCCATCAGCGATCAGCAGAACGCGATCAAACTCGACGTTGCCACCGGTTTCAACTTCAAGCTTCTCCAGTTTCAGAGTTTCGCCTTCTTTAACACGGTGCTGTTTACCACCGCTAACAATAACTGCGTACATTAACGTTCTCCGCGATTGACCCATCCCTGCTCTTATCCACCTGGTTCTAAGGGAAGCGCTTTGGCAACCCTATAGCAGGGAGCGCAGGTTGGGATGAGTTGGGCGCGTGATTGTACGAAAAGGCGCCCAGCAATACAAGCCAAGTTGACACTAACCTCGGCAATACCTAGCATTGCCGCGTTCTGCCTGTATTATCAGCATACTAGGTAGCGACACAACTACGACATCAGCAAGGGATTCAAAAGCCGCATGACAGCCCCGAGCATTTACGACACCGTGGCAGACGACTTCAGCCGCGTTAATGACCTGATCATCCAGCGACTTTCCTCCGATGTTCCCCTGGTAGAGAAGATAGCCCAGTACATTATCGAAAGCGGCGGTAAGCGCTTGAGGCCTCTACTGGTTTTGCTTTCCAGCCGGGCCGCGGGTTATAGCAAGGATGAGCATCTCAAGCTGGCCGTGGTGATCGAATTTCTTCACACCGCGACACTGCTCCATGACGATGTTGTGGATACATCGGACATGCGCCGTGGCCGAAGCACGGCGAATGCTAACTGGGGGAATGCCCCCAGCGTGCTAGTAGGTGATTTCCTCTACGCCCGCGCGTTCGAGATGATGGTTGAGCTAAAAAGCCTTCCTATTATGGAAATCCTGTCTCACGCCACGGCGGTAATTGCCCAAGGCGAAGTCATGCAGCTGATGAATGTAAAAAACCCGGACATTACCGAAGATCAGTACATGACCGTGATCCACAATAAAACCGCCATGCTGTTCGAAGCTGCCTCCCATTCCGGCGCCTTGCTCGCCAACGCAGACGATGCCCAGGAGCGGGCTCTGAAAAACTACGGTAAACACCTGGGGCTGGCCTTCCAGTTAGTTGACGACGTTCTCGATTATCGTGGCGATGCCGAAGCCATGGGCAAAAACGTTGGCGACGATCTTGCGGAAGGCAAAACCACCCTGCCCCTCATCCACGCCATGGCTCACAGCAGTGAAGAAAACCGGCAACTCATACGCCAGGCCATACGCAAAGGCGGGCTGGATAACCTGCCAAAGGTTCTCGAACTTATTGAAGCTTCCGGGGCGCTGGAATACACCATGGAGCGGGCTATAGCCGAAGCGGCAAAAGCCTCAGACACTCTGAGTGCGCTTGCCGCCTCACCCCACAAAGATGCCCTGCAACTACTGACTCAGGTCGCCGTGGCGCGAGTCAGTTAAAGACTGTCGCGACCGTGGGGAGCCGTGAAATCCAACTGCGGCCCCACCGGCACAACCTGGGTGGGGTTGATGGTCCGTTGGCTCACATAATAGTGGCGCTTGATCTGATCAATACTCACTGTATCAGCCACTCCAGGCACCTGATACAACTCCCTCACGTAACCTGAAAGCGCCGGAAAATCACTGATGCGCTGACGGTTGCACTTAAAGTGACTGTAGTAAACCGCATCAAACCGAACCAACGTCGTGAACAGTCGCCAATCTGCCTCTGTTAAAGCACTCCCAGCCAGATAACGTTGCCCAGACAGCCTGGCTTCCAGCCAATCCAGCGAACCGAACAACGCAGAGTAGGCCTCTTCATACTGCGCCTGAGCCGTGGCAAAACCTGCCTTGTAGACGCCGTTGTTAACCGTGTCGTACACACGTTCATTCACCGCATCAATCTCGGCCTGCAAAGCCTCCGGATAGAAATCCAGATCAGCGTTCACACCGGGCAGACCATCAAATGCCGAGTTGAACATGCGGATAATATCCGCCGACTCATTGCTGGCTATGGTGTTCTGGTGCTTATCCCACAAAACCGGAACCGTCACCCGCCCAGAATATTCCGGTGCTGCCCTAGTATAAATCTGATGCATGAAGCGAAAATCGTGCAAATCATCTGCGTGTAAGCTCTCACCGGGCCGGAACTCCCAGCCATTCTCCACCATATCCGGATGCACAACGGATACAGAAACATGGGCCTCAAGCCCCTTCAGCTTCCGGAAAATCAACGTGCGGTGAGCCCAGGGACAGGCCAGAGACACGTAAAGATGATAACGCCCCGACTCAGCCTTGAAACCGCCCTCACCCGCCGGCCCCGGCGAGCCATCCGCCGTCACCCAGTTCCTGAACCGCGCGGCTTCACGCTCAAATTTGCCACCGGTTTTGCTGGTGTCATACCACTGATCGTACCACTTACCGTCGACGAGAAGACCCATATCCAACTCCAATAAATATCCTGATGATACAAGCAGAATAACGGCGACCCTGATAACCTCTCAAGCAAGCAATTCTGGCCAACTACCTCAGATAATTCGAACATGCACACAGCCATCACTATAGACGCCCTGAAAGTCCTCGACGCCATCGACCGCAAAGGCAGCTTTGCCGGCGCTGCTGGCGAGCTCTTCCGGGTGCCATCGGCGATCAGCTACACCGTGCAAAAGCTCGAGGAAGACCTGAACGTATCTTTGTTTGACCGCAGCGGACACCGGGCCGTACTCACCCCGGCCGGCCTTTACCTGCTAGAGGAAGGTCGAACCCTGCTTGAAGCAGCCGATAACCTGGCTCACTCGACCCGCCAAGTTGCTCAGGGCTGGGAAACCCGGCTGCGCATCGGATTCAATTCGCTATTGCCAGCGGAGTGCCTGTTTCCGGCCGTAAAAGAATTCTACGCACTGGGTGTTCCGGTTGACGTTCAGATTACTGAAGAGGTGTTCGCAGGCACTTGGGACGCCCTTCAAAGCCGCAGGGTGGACCTTATTATTGGTGCCGACGACATCAGCAAACCTGCGGGGAACTTTACCAGTCATATTCTTGGCAACATGACCTTTGTTTTTGCCGTCGCGCCCGACCACCCATTGGCAAGTGCAGAAGAACCGCTGAGCGAAGACGACATTTGCCGCTTTCCGGCCGCCGTTGCCGCAGACTCATCGCGCGCCCTGCCCGCTGGACATGCAGGCATTTTTCACCAACAGCGTACTCTGACAGGAGCAACTATCGACCACAAAATCGCCATGCAGAAGGCCGGGCTCGGCGTAGGCTGGCTACCACGCGCCCGGGTGCAGGCGCTTCTTGCTTCCGGCCAACTCATCGAAAAACGGGTAGACGAACCAAGACAACCCATAGCGCTTCAGGCCGCAAGGCACACCGACGATAAAGGCAAAGCGTTGATGTGGTTCTGGCACAGACTGATCAAAGACGCGACCATAACCGACTGGCTCGATAGCTGAAGCCCTGGCACAGGCTGAGACCAAAATGGCTCCGCCGCAGAATTCTGGCAGGCAAATGAGTCAACAAGATCAACAACCGTTTCATCTATACTGCGACGAACCTTAACGACGACTGGAGCTCATTGATGCGGCAGCTATCGGAACTGGACGCTTCGTTCCTGTACCTTGAATCTGCGAACGCGCCGATGCATATCGGTAGCATCTACCTCTTTGATGCCAGCGAGCGGGATACCCCCCTCGCATTCAGCACCTTCGTTGCTTATCTGCGCAGCCGCCTTCACGTCGTCCCGGTTTTTCGCCAGCGCCTGAAAGAGATCCCTCTGCGCCTGGGTCGACCATACTGGATTGATGATCCTGATTTCAGTATTGAACGACACCTCGCTTATGTAAGTCTCGGCGAAAACAGCCGGGAGGCAAGCCTTATGACGCTTGCCTCGAGGATTCTGGAAGAACCTCTGAAGCGGGACCGTCCCCTTTGGCATATAACCTTCGTAGACGGTTTCCAGCTGGGTGACGAGAAAGCAGGCTTTGCACTCATTGTAAAGCTGCACCATGCCGCCATTGATGCGTTCAGCGGTGAGGAAATCATGGGCAAGCTGTTGGAGTATACGCCTGAGCCGCAACCCATCAGCGCACCTCGCCCCTGGCAGCCGCGCGCCGAGCCATCAGAGGAACGGGTTATGATCCAGGCCGGCGCCAACATCCTGCGCACGCCCTGGCGATTCGCCTCACTGGCAGTCGGTGCAGCGGAAGCCACTACCCGAGGACTGATCCACAAGCAGTTACGAAAAATCCCCCTGCCATTTCCTTTGTTCTCGGCACCTCACTGCCCATTCAACCAGCAGATCACGGCCAACCGCCAAATCGTATCCGCAAAGGTTGAACTATCCCGCCTCAAGGCAATCAAGGCGGCGCTGGGTGATGTCACGCTGAACGATGTGGTTTTAGGACTTTGCGCAGAAACACTGCGCCGATACCTTGGCGAGCAAGGGGCAGATACGCGCCAGTCCCTGATCGCCATGACACCTATTTCAGTGCGCTCAAGCACGCTGCAAAGGACCACTGGGAACCAGATGTCCGCGATGCTTCTGGATCTTGCCACCAGCGAATACGACCCGGCTCGGCGCATTCGCAGAATTCACTGGAACGCAGTGGCCTCAGAGCCATACCGCGAGGCCATCGCCGCGGACCGGCTCACAGAACTTTTACCCTCCAGTATGCTGGCACTGTCGGCACGGTTGTATTCCGAATCGCAGATCGCGCAACGCTATCGGCCTGTTTTCAACCTGCCCATCACTAACGTGCCCGGACCTCAGGTACCCCTGTATCTGCAAGGTGCGAAACTGGCGCAGCAATACAATGCTGCACCGCTTTTCGACAGCATGGGGATGGTTATTGTTGCTGTGAGTTACCAGGGCAACTTGACACTCAACTTCACCATCTGCCCGGATGTCGTGGCCGGAGGTGATTCACTCCGGGACCATGTCTGCGCCAGCCTCACAGCCATCGAGAGCGCGGCTGACGAACTGGACCCGGAGGAGATGCACACACCGCTCACAGAGACCCGAAGCCAGACACTGGCAGACGATGCAATGGGAATACTGGAAACTGGCCTGAAGAAGCTTGTGGGCCGCCTCAGGCGATAGCTGCTGGCGAAGCGCCAGGCGCTTTACTCGAACGCCCAGCGCAGAAACGCTTTCTTGTCATCGTCAGACGCAGTTTCCCAGACAGCCTTCAAGCGCTCAAGCGAGCTCATACCGTCACTGAACAAGGCCTCACCATCGGTAGCCTGACCATCTGGCAGCGGCGTTCTCGCTGTCGAGGCATATTCCGAGGGCGCCCAGTTTGTCGATCTGGCCAAGGCCTGGCCATCAGCCCCCACAATTGCCGCAGAGAACTCCGGCATCACCTTCTCCGCCTGCTGACGGGTCTCCGGGACATCAAATTCGAATCTGTAAGTCTCATTGGGTGACGCCTCAAACCGAACGACCTGGGGCTCGCTTTCTATCACGTAAACCTTGGACTCACCGTTGTCCACAACCCCGGACTTGGCCCAGATCGTTTTGTAGGTAAATACGACCTGATTCTCACCCGGGAGCAGAGCGTAATCCAACGCCAGATCATTTATCAGGTAGTTGGTCATGGAGCGACCATTAACCCGGCTAACCTGGATAGCACCGGGCACTTTCAGCGTAGCCGCGTTCACCGCCGTGGCCGGGTTGCCTTCCCAGGTTTCAAGCTTGGTAACCGCCGATGAACAGCCCACCAGTACAGATATGAGCGCAACAGGCAGTAACGTCCGAACCACCTGTAACCAGCGGCAGGAATGACTCGACTTGAATTTACTAACACGTAAAACGTGACTGATGCTCATTTTATCTCCTTTAGGATTCGGGTGAGGCTTGGGCTGGCGAAGGATATGACCTGCTAACGTGCATTCTGAACACAGCCGCGGCTGAGGGCAACAGGATACGCAAAGAGCATGTCGAATAGCCCGCATGAGCGGGCGATCGGATAATTGTCAAAAAATGTTGAATTTCCCCGAATTTGTATTAATTTTAAACAAACCCTTATCCTTCACGCAGCGTCCGGAATAGAGACATCAACCAGGCGCACAGGAGCCGGCCATGAATACGCAGGTCAGATCAGGAGAAGAGGGGCGCATCCCCTTTCGTAGCAGTCGGTTTTTCTGTGTTGGAAGCAAATGGTATTTTACGACCCGGGAAGGTTTCGATAGTGGCCCCTTCGCTTCCAGAGAGCGGGCGGAAATCGGGCTGAAGCGTTTCCTGCACGTGGTGAGACTCCTTCCGGAAGAACAGCAGGTACACTGAGCTGAGTACCTGCTAAAGAATGTAAGGCATCAGCCATACATCAATCGCGATCAGGCACAGTAACGCCATGCCTCCGGCAACCACGTCATCCACCATAATACCAAGCCCGCCAGGCAACCGCTCATCCAACCAGCTAATGGGCCAGGGCTTGAGCACATCGAAGAACCTGAAAATCAGGAACGCCAGCATTACGCCGTAAATCTGATCAGGAAAGAGCCCAAGGGCAATCCACATCCCGACAAATTCGTCCCACACTATCCCGCCATGGTCGTGTACCTTCAAATCGGTAGCTGTTTTTCCACATAGCCAGATACCCACCAGAAAGGCGAGCAAAACGACAAGCCAATAGGCAACCGGTGGAAGCCAGGCAAACCCATACCATAGAGGAATCGCTGCGAGGCTGCCCCAGGTTCCCGGAGCGCGCGGCGCGGCACCGCTGCCAAACCCGAAGGCTAACAGGTGTATAGGGTTTTTGAGGAACCCCGGTGGCAGAATAGCCTGAGGCAAATCCGGCTCTGGCCACTGATCTTCCTGGCTCATGCTTTTCTCCTGAAATGGTCAAAACCCGCGGCACCAGATTCCGACACTACAGCAGTCCCATCAAGGCGCAAACCCGGAGTTTGTTCAATCACACCGATAACCGTGAGCTGATGCTTCAATGATGATGGTGCATCGGCCCATCTTGCCTCAGGGATAGTCGCGCAAAGCTCGTAATCATCACCGGTGCGTAGCGCATACTCTTGGGCTTCCGGGCCTTTCAGGCGTGTGAGTGCAGGCGATACGGGTACACGCGCACTCTCAATACTGGCACCAACCGAAGACGCTTCAAGAATGTGACCGAGATCCGCCAACAAACCGTCGGACACATCGATGGCCGCACTAGCGAGACTTCTGAGGGCGGCGCCCAGCGTCAGTCTCGGCTCGGGGTGGTGGTAACGCTCAAGCACATACGCCTCATCTTTGGAGGGGCTAAGCGAATCAAGATAGCCCAGGGCAGCGCCGGCATCACCAAGTGTGCCGGAGACCACTACCAGATCGCCCGGCTTGGCACCAGAGCGACGGATGGCTGCACCGATAGGGGCCAGGCCGTGTACCTGCAAACTCAAAACCAGAGGGCCGCGAGTTGTGTCGCCCCCTGCAAGCACCAGTCCAAACGACTCGGCCGCCTTGCCAAGCCCGCATGCAAAATCACACAACCAGGCTTCATCGGCCTCGGGCAAAGTCAATGCAAGGGTAAAGCAGGCGGGGTCAGCTCCCATGGCAGCAAGATCACTGGCAGCAACCGCAAGCGCTCTCCAGCCGAGATAGTCAGGACGATAGTTGAGGGGAAAGTGCACGCCCTCAACCAGCGTATCGATGGAGAAAACCAGCTCAGAACCGGGGAGAACTCGCTGAACGGCACAGTCGTCGCCCGGCCCCAAAACGACAGACCGGGAATCGTACAAGCGGGCTAGCGGCATAAAGTACTGCCGTATCAGCTCAAATTCGTTCATCGGTCAGCGCGAGCGGGTCTCGGCAAGGCGCAAACGTCGGCCCAGCTTGTCCAGCACGCTATTGACGAACTTGTGCCCTTCTGTGCCACCGAACTTCTTGGCAAGTTCGATGCCTTCATTAATTACCACCTTGTACGGCACATCCAGGCGATGCCGCAGTTCATAGGCTCCCACCCGGCAAATGGCCAACTCCACCGGATCTACCTCCTGCAGCGGGCGATCGAGAAACGGCTCAATAAGCTTGTCCAGCTCTGCCTGTTCGCGATGGACGCCACGCAGGACGTCACGGAAGTACAAGATATCAACCTTGGTCATGTCGTTGTCGACCATGAATTCGGCTTCAATATCCGAGATCGGGCTCTTGGCAAAGTGGCGCTGATAAAGCGCCTGCATCGCCAGAACCCGGGCACGGCGGCGATCACCGGCTTTTGGCTGGTCGGACGGCGCCGGGCGGGGTGTTGTATCTTCAGTATTGCTCATTACTCACCCAGCTTGTTGAACAGGCTGACCATTTCCAGCGCCGTGATGGCCGCCTCAGCGCCCTTGTTGCCGGCCTTGGTACCGGAGCGCTCGATCGCCTGTTCGATAGAATCAACGGTCAATACACCGAAGGTTACCGGTACATCTGTTTCAAGGCTTACCGCACCGAGACCGCTGGATGCTTCGCCTGCCACGTACTCAAAGTGAGGAGTTCCACCACGAATAACAGCGCCCAGAGCAATAATGGCGTCGTAGCCACCGGTTTCAGCCACGCGTTTCACGGCCAAGGGCATTTCATAAGCCCCAGGTACTCGTACCAGAGTGATATCACTGTCGGCAATACCATGGCGACGCAAGGTATCTATCGCACCGTTTACCAGACTCTCCACCACAAAGCCGTTAAAACGGCCAACTACCAGCGCATAGCGACCACTGCACTGGGTAAAATCACCTTCAATTACTTTGATATCTGCCATCAGTGGCTCCTTCTCGGATCGCAGCGGCAATGCTGCAACCGGGTGTGTCAGTCCGGGGTATAGGGAATGTACTCAACCACTTCCAGATCAAATCCGGAAATCGCCGAGTATTTAACAGAGGGGCTTAGCAGGCGCATTTTGCTTACGCCGAGATCCCTTAGAATCTGGGAACCGGTGCCTATGGTGAAATACACACCCGAGCTGCCCTTGCCCGCAGGAGTTTGCCCCTGATCAAAGAACTCCTGAATGCGGTCTTCCAGATCGTAACTGTCTTCTGCACTGTTCAGCAGAACCACAACGCCACGTCCTTCCGTTGCGACTTTCTCAAGCGCGTGGTGCAGCGGCCAACTGCGGGAATCCTTGCGGCGGGCACCCAGAAGGTCCCTGAGCGTATCGGTAATATGAACGCGCACCAACACAGGCTCATCTACCGAAATCTCACCAAATATCATGGCCAGGTGTGTCGAGCCCTGAATAACATCTTTGTAAGTGCGTAGCTTGAACACGCCGTACTCAGTATCGAGCTGGTTCTCTTCGACACACTCAACGGTACGTTCATGAAGGGTACGGTAGTGAATCAGATCCGCAATGGTGCCGATCTTCAGATTGTGTATTTCAGCAAAGCGCTCGAGATCCTCCCGACGCGCCATGGAGCCGTCGTCATTCATGACCTCACAGATAACACCCGCAGGCTCGCAACCGGCTAATGCAGCCAGGTCACAGGATGCCTCTGTGTGGCCAGCCCGGCTGAGCACGCCGCCAGGATCAGACATCAGAGGGAAAATATGCCCAGGCTGAACCAGATCCGACACCTTGGCGTTGCGAGCTACTGCTGCTTGGACAGTGCGGGCACGGTCCGCCGCCGAAATGCCTGTGGTCACGCCCGTAGCCGCTTCAATGGAAAGTGTAAATTTGGTGCCAAAGCCCGAGGCGTTCTGTTGGACCATTAACGGCAGGCCCAGCTGTTCACACCGATCACGGGTCATGGGCATACAAATAAGGCCACGGCCAAAGCGGGCCATGAAGTTGATGTCGTCTGCGGAGCAATGCTCGGCGGCCATAACCAGGTCACCTTCGTTCTCCCGGTCCTCATCATCCATCAGGATAACCATCTTGCCCTGGCGGATATCCTCAATGATTTCTTCAACGCTGTTCAGTGCCATACTATTTTGCACCCTTTCAATGCTCCCGTCGCAGCTTCAGGCAACAACCGGGGACGCATTGTGAATTTAAACATTTAGCGGCGAATCAGGATCAGACGCTGGTCTTCCCCTACCTGTCGCCGGTCTTGTACGACCCATTCAATCTTGTCGGCCATAGTCTCCAGCGGAAGATGCGCCGTAGGCCGGCCCTTACTGCCGAGGAATACCGGAGCCTGGTAAAGCCAGAGCTCGTCGACCAGCTGTTCACTGATAAACGTGCCGGCCAGTGTGGGGCCGGCCTCCACCAGCAGCTCATTTATGCCCATTTCACCCAGCGAATCCAGAAGCTCGGATACATCAATACCATTATCTTTCCAGGCAACGCCTTTCAGGCGAATTCCCAACGCCGCAAGATCCTGTGCCGGCGCCGTCGCAAGCGTGGAAGAGGCACAAAATATCTGAACCTTGCCCCCGCGCAGAATCGTTGCGGAAGGTGGTGTTCTGGCATCCCTGTCGGCGATTACTCGCAGTGGCTGCCGAGAAGGCTCGGTGGCATCGCCTATATCTCCGAGCTCTTCGCGACGAACGGTTAGTGACGGGTCGTCTGCGAGCACAGTTCCGACGCCCGTAAGAATGGCATCACTGACAGCCCTGAGCCGCTGAACATCGCGGCGTGCTTCATCACCGGTAATCCACTGGCTTTCACCCGAGGCCATAGCGGTACGGCCATCCAGGCTCGCCGCCATCTTGAGCCGGACCCAGGGGCGACCGGTGTTCATGCGTTTCATGAACCCCGGGTTCAGGCGCGCCGCCTCATCCGCCAAAAGCCCTTCACGGACTCGAATACCGGCCTCGCGGAGCATTTCCAAGCCCCTTCCGGATACCGACGGGTTGGGGTCTTTAGTGGCAGCAAAAACCCGAGAAACACCTGCATCAATCAATGCACGTGCGCAGGGTGGTGTACGGCCAAAATGACTGCAGGGTTCGAGCGTGACATAGGCCGTCGCGCCACGAGCAGCGGGGCCGGCCTGGCTGAGCGCACGGGTTTCCGCATGGGCTTCGCCGGCCCGCTCATGCCAGCCTTCACCCAGAATCTTGTCACCACGGGCTATCACGCAGCCAACTCGGGGGTTAGGGTGCGTTGAATAGCGGCCCCGCCATGCAAGCTGCACGGCCCGAGCCATCATGGACCGTTCCCGGAGTTCGGTCATTTTTTTCCTTCAGGAGAGTGGTTATCCGCCAGCGCCTTGGCAACATCCACAGCCGCGTCACCGTTGGACGCCGAAAGTCGCTCAATTTCTTCCTTGAACTCATTGATGTCCTGAAAGCTGCGGTAAACAGAGGCAAACCGGACATAAGCAACCTTGTCGAGCTGCCGAAGCTCAGTCATCACCTCTTCGCCCAGCTGCATGGATTTCACCTCGCGCTCTCCTGTCGCACGCAGGCGATATCGGATGCGATTTAGCGCAGCATCAATCTGCTCAATACTGACCGGGCGCTTCTCCAGGGCTTTCATAATTCCCGAGCGCAGTTTCTCCTCGTTAAAGGGCTGACGAATACCATCCTGTTTGACGACTCTGGGCATAACCAGCTCCGCTGACTCGAAGGTGGTAAAACGCTCACGGCAGGAAAGGCACTCTCTGCGGCGGCGCACCTGATCGCCCTCGGTCACGAGTCGCGAGTCAATAACCTTGGTATCTGCTTCACCACAGAAAGGACAGTGCATACTCAGGAACTCCGAAGAGAAAGCCGGAGGGCGCGACTATGCGCGCCCTGCCCGGCAGGTCTTACCAGATGCTTAGCCGTATACCGGGAAGCGCGCACACAGGGCTTCAACCTGTTCACGGACACGGCTGTTGACGGTTTCGTCTTCCAGGTTATCAAGAATGTCGCAAATCCATCCCGCCAGTTCTCGGCATTCCGCCTCACCAAAACCACGGGTGGTGACAGCCGGTGTACCCAGGCGCAAACCAGAGGTTACGAACGGCGATCGTGGGTCGTTGGGGACTGCATTCTTGTTCACGGTGATGTGCGCACGGCCGAGAGCGGCGTCAGCATCTTTACCCGTGATGTCCTGTTTGATCAGGCTCACCAGGAACAGGTGGTTCATTGTACCGCCCGAAACCACATCGTAGCCGCGATCAACAAACACGTTCGCCATAGCAGAAGCGTTCTTGACTACCTGCTTCTGATAGGTCTTGAATTCGTCGCTCATGGCTTCTTTGAAGCAGATCGCCTTGGCGGCAATCACGTGCATCAGCGGGCCACCCTGGCCACCCGGGAATACCGCAGAGTTCAGCTTCTTGTGCAGTGCTTCATCGTCGCAGGCCAGAATCAGGCCGCCACGGGGTCCGCGCAAGGTTTTGTGGGTAGTAGTTGTGACCACGTGCGCGTGGGGCATCGGGTCGGGATAGACGCCGGCGGCTACCAGGCCTGCCACGTGAGCCATGTCCACAAACAGGTAAGCACCCACCTTGTCAGCGATGGCACGGAAACGGGCAAAGTCCAGTTCCTGGGAATAGGCAGAGAAGCCTGCAATGATCATCTTCGGCTTGTGCTCAACCGCCAAGGCCTCCAGCTCTTCGTAATCAATCAGGCCGGTGTCGGTGTTAATGCCGTACTGCACGGCGTTATAGATCTTGCCTGAAAAATTTACGCTGGCACCATGGGTAAGGTGGCCACCGTGAGCCAGGCTCATGCCGAGAACGGTATCGCCAGGGTTGACCAGAGCCATGAATACGGCCGAGTTAGCCTGTGAGCCGGAGTGCGGCTGCACGTTGGCATAAGCGGCGCCGAACAGCTCTTTGGCGCGATCAATCGCCAGTTGCTCAGCTATGTCTACAAACTCGCAGCCACCGTAATAACGCTTGCCAGGATAACCCTCAGCGTACTTGTTGGTAAGATCGCTACCCTGAGCTTCCATAACCCGCGGGCTGGTATAGTTCTCCGACGCGATCAGCTCAATATGAGCTTCCTGGCGCTTGCTTTCCGCCTGCATGGCGTTCCAGAGTTCGTCGTCGAATCCGGCGATTTTCATATCACGATTAAACATCGATGCGCTGCCCCTGTGTGCTTGGCTGGCCCGGAGAGTCTTGGAAATAGCCCCCGGAATCCCTTAAAATTTGGGCCGCTATTCTAGCCCATTACCGGGTTGGAAATCACCCTTTATGCAGTTCGCAGATACCGTCATACCGATATCACCTGTTTTCGTGAAATTGCTATAGCTCCCGGGTTTCGATACCTTACAAACCCAACTAGAAAACCCAGTTAGCAAGTTCCGTAAGGTGGCGGCTCGAAGCGCCTCAGACACCCTGTCACATCTCGTTTTCAAAGAGGGTAATGCCTTTATGGCCCAGTACGTATACAGCATGAACCGAGTGGGCAAAGTGGTTCCGCCCAAACGCGAAATTCTCAAAGATATTTCCCTGAGCTTCTTCCCGGGCGCCAAAATCGGCGTACTGGGCCTGAACGGTTCAGGTAAATCTACGCTCTTACGCATTATGGCGGGCGTAGATCAGGATTACATTGGCGAAGCCAGGCCTCAGCCAGGCATCAATGTAGGTTACCTGCCCCAGGAACCGGAACTGGACGACAGCAAAACCGTAAAGGAAATTGTTGACGAAGCCGTGGCCGACGTTCACAACGCCCTGGCTGAGCTGGATCAGGTTTACGCCGCCTACGCAGAGCCGGATGCAGATTTTGATGAGCTAGCCAAAAAACAGGGCAAACTGGAAGCTCTGATTCAGGCCACTGATGGCCATGACATTGAACGCAAAATGGAAGTTGCCGCCGACGCCCTGCGCCTGCCCGCCTGGGACCAGCCGGTAAAAAATCTCTCCGGTGGTGAACGCCGTCGTGTAGCCCTGTGTCGCCTGTTACTCTCGGGCCCGGACATGCTTCTGCTGGATGAGCCCACCAACCATCTGGACGCAGAATCCGTCGCCTGGCTGGAGCGCTTCCTGCACGATTACGAAGGCACCGTAGTTGCCATTACCCACGACCGCTACTTCCTCGACAACGTAGCAGGCTGGATTCTGGAGCTCGACCGGGGCCAAGGCATCCCGTTTGAAGGCAACTATAGCCAATGGCTGGAAAACAAGGAAAAGCGCCTGGGTACAGAAGCCAAACAGGAAGCTTCGCGCCAGAAAGCCATCAAACAGGAGCTGGAGTGGGTGCGTAGCAACGCCAAAGGCCGGCAATCGAAGAGCAAAGCCCGCCTTGCCCGTTTCGAAGAAATGAGCTCGCAGGATTTCCAGAAGCGCAACGAAACCAACGAGATCTATATCCCGCCCGGACCCCGTTTGGGCGACAAGGTCATAGAAGTGGAAGGTATCAGCAAAGCTTTTGGTGATCGCCTGCTCTACGAAAATGTTTCCTTCTCCGTTCCGCCGGGGGCGATCGTCGGCATCATTGGCGGTAACGGCGCAGGCAAATCCACCCTGTTCCGCATGGTCGCAGGCCACGACCAACCCGATGCCGGAACCATCACCGTGGGTGAAACGGTCCAGTTGGCCTATGTGGACCAGAACCGTGATCTCGACGGCTCCAAAACCGTGTGGGAACTGCTCAGTGAAGGCCAGGACATCATCAAGGTCGGCAACTATGAAACACCGTCAAGAGCCTATGCCGGACGCTTCAACTTCAAGGGCTCTGACCAACAAAAGCGGGTGGGTGATTTGTCCGGCGGTGAGCGTAACCGCCTGCACCTCGCAAAGCTTTTGAAAGAAGGTGGCAACGTGTTGCTGCTGGACGAACCTACCAACGACCTGGACGTAGAAACCCTGCGCGCTCTGGAGGAAGCTCTTCTGAACTTCCCGGGTTCTGCCATGGTTATCTCGCACGACCGCTGGTTCCTTGACCGAGTAGCCACGCACATCCTGGCGTTTGAGGATGACGGTGAGGTGGTGTACTTCGAGGGCAACTTCGCCGAATACGACGAAGACCATAAAAAACGCAAAGGGGATTCCGCTATGGTGCCCCAGCGCATGAAGTACAAGAAGCTGGCCTGATGGCAAAAGCCAAAACCGCGTACGTCTGCACCGAGTGTGGTGCAGACTATTCCAAGTGGCAGGGCCAATGTACGGCCTGCCAGACCTGGAACACCATCAGCGAAGTCCGTGGCGTCAGCAACAATGCCAAAGGCGCTCGCGGCGTGCGCTTTGAAGGTTTTGCCGGCAGCCTGTCGGCCGTCCAGAGCCTGAACGACGTAAGCCTCTCCGAACAGGAGCGTATCAGCACCGGCATGCAGGAGTTCGACCGGGTTCTGGGCGGCGGGCTGGTAGAGGGCTCCGCGGTTCTGATGGGAGGCCACCCTGGTGCCGGCAAGAGCACCCTGCTGCTTCAGGCCGTTTGCCACCTGGCTGCCAGTGTTCCGGCGCTTTACGTGACCGGTGAAGAATCCCTGCAGCAGGTGGCCATGCGCGCGAAACGTCTTGGTCTGCCTACCAAAGATCTGAAAATGCTCTCCGAGACCAGCGTCGAGCGGATCATACAGGTGGCAGAAGCAGAGAAACCACGGATTCTGGTAGTGGACAGTATTCAGGTGATGCACGTGGCGGACACGGAATCCGCCCCCGGCTCGGTTTCCCAGGTGCGTGAAAGCGCAGCGTTTTTGACCCGCTTTGCCAAACAGACGGGCACCATTCTGTTCCTGGTAGGTCACGTCACCAAGGATGGCAGCCTTGCCGGCCCCAAGGTTTTGGAGCACATGATCGACTGCTCCATCCTTCTGGAAGGCTCCAGTGACAGCCGTTACCGCACTCTGCGCGGCATCAAGAACCGCTTTGGGGCGGTGAATGAGCTGGGCGTGTTTGCCATGCTGGAGCAGGGTCTGAAGGAAGTAAAAAACCCCAGTGCGATTTTTCTGAACCGTGGCGAAGAAGCGGCGCCGGGCAGCGTGGTTATGGTGGTATGGGAAGGCACTCGACCCATGCTGGTGGAAATTCAGGCGTTGGTGGACATGGCCCAAGGCGGATACCCCCGGCGTGTCGCTGTTGGCCTGGATCAGAACCGTTTGGCGATGCTTCTGGCGGTGTTGCACCGCCATGGCGGCTTGCATGTGTCGGATCAGGATGTGTTTGTGAACGTTGTGGGTGGCGTGAAGGTTAACGAGACCAGCGCGGATTTGGCGTTACTGGCTGCCATTGTGTCTTCGTTCCGTGACCGGGCGCTGCCTCAGGACCTGGTCATTTTCGGGGAAGTCGGGTTGTCGGGGGAGATTCGGCCGGTGCCCAGTGGCCAAGAGCGGATTAACGAGGCCGCGAAGCACGGCTTTACCCGTGCTCTTGTTCCTAAAGCCAATGCACCACGCAAACCTATTGCAGGAATGAAGGTGATTCCTGTGACTAAGCTCAGCGAGGCTATTACGGCATTGGAGGAGCTTTAAGCCCTACCCCCAGACTGCCGGCTTTAGCGGTATGGCGAAAGTGGGGAAGCCTTTCCAAAAACCGCTACGAGCACATCCATGTGCGCTTGTCTCCGGCCATCCTTGGCCTACGACATTTTTGGAAAGGCTTCCCCACTTACGCCTGCAAAATTCGCAATTCGCCCTCCAACAAAAACTCGATAATTAACTAATCAATGAGGTGAGAAAACTCCCGCTCAAGAAGAACCTGATCGCCAAGGTTCAACTCAACCAAACGCTTCAGATGGGTGGCGCTTTCCAGATCGATGTACTGGCACTTAAAACCAAGTCTATGCGGCTCTACATGTTTTAACTCGACAGCCATAACTATCCCGGCCTGTTGTCCATCAAGGTGTACGATCACCTCACAGGGCTGACTCAAGGGTATGTCCCAACCCTCTGGCCGCTTGACCAGAACGCCTTTCAGGGAAATATCCAGTACCTCCGTTGTCCACACGCTCTCAAGGGCATGCAGTTCACAAGGGGCGTCAAAGCTGATGCGGTGGAACTTCCGTTTTTCGGACGTTTTGGTGGGCAAGGGGCTGCTCCTTTATTGTCGATATCATCTGATACGACTATAGACCGGGTGGGGTTGCCGATCCAGAGGAGTTCTACTTCAGGGGGGGGGCACTAAGAGAAGACGTGCTGAGAACATAGATGCGGGGGTTGAGTCACCGATTCCAAAAATGTCGGAGGCCATGGACGGCCGGAGACAAGCCACAGGGATGTGCTTGTAGCGGTTTTTGGAATCGGTGACTCAACCCCCGCTTCCCGGCGCTAACAGGCCAGAAAGCAAGGACAACAATCAGCGGTGGTACTCAGGACTCAATTCAACAACCGCCTCAATGAACGCCTTGGCGTGCTCGGGATCCACATCCGGCGTAATGCCGTGGCCGAGGTTGAATATGTGACCAGGGCCGGACCCGTAGCGACGCAGGATGTCGCCCACTTCCTCGCGGATACGCTTTTTCGGCGCATAAAGCATGGTGGGGTCCATATTGCCCTGCAGAGCCACACGATCACCCACGCGAGCACGAGCGTCGCCGATATCCGTGGTCCAATCCAGACCAACGGCATCAGCCCCTGAATCTGCAATGGATTCAAGCCACTGGCCACCGTTTTTGGTGAACAGAATCACCGGAATATAGCGCCCGTCATTTTCGCGAATCAGGTTATCAACGATCTTCTTCATGTAGCGCAGAGAAAACTCCTCGTACGCCCAGCTGCTCAACACGCCGCCCCAGGTATCGAAAATCTGAACCGCCTGGGCACCGGCTTTGATCTGGCCATTGAGGTAATCGATGACCGAATCTGCAAGATGATCCAAGAGCTGGTGCATCACCTCTGGCTGGCCATACATAAGCTTTTTGGCTTCGCGGAAATCTTTGGAGGAGCCGCCTTCAACCATATAGGTTGCCAGGGTCCAGGGGCTGCCTGAGAAGCCAATCAAGGGGACACTGCCATTGAGCGCGCCCCTGATTGTAGAAACGGCGTTCATTACGTAATCGAGGTCGACTTCTGCCTTGATCTTGGGCAACGCCTCAACATCCGCCTTGGAGCGAATGGTGTGCTTGAACTTGGGGCCTTCGCCGGTTTCAAAATACAACCCTAGACCCAGGGCATCCGGAATGGTGAGGATATCCGAGAACAGAATCGCGGCATCCAGCGGAAAACGCTCAAGTGGCTGGAGGGTTACCTCACACGCCAAAGGCGTATTCTTGCACAAGCTGAGGAAGTCACCCGCTTTCTCCCGGGTAGCGCGATACTCGGGTAGATAACGGCCAGCCTGACGCATCATCCATACCGGGGTACGATCAACAGGCTGGCGCATCAGTGCGCGCAAAAAGCGGTCATTCTTCAACTCGGTCATAAGGATTCCAACGTTGTCTCTTTCTGATGGTCTAAACGGAATGGGAGCAATGATACCCCGTTTGCCATAATAAAAAAGGCCGGCTTACCCTTAGTAAGCCGGCCTTCTGATCCGGATCAAAGGGTTTGTCAGATATCCAGATAATCCATAATGCCCTCTGCAGCTTGGCGACCTTCCCAGATTGCTGTTACGACAAGATCCGAGCCCCGAACCATATCGCCACCCGCAAAAATTTTCGGGTTACTGGTCTGGAAGCCATATTCCGCGCCTTCCGGTGCGGTAACCCGACCAGAATCATCAGTGTTGATCGAAAGCTCGTCAAACCAGTCGGCCGGGCTTGGGCGGAAACCAAAGGCAACCAGCACGGCATCGGCGGGTATGACCTCCTCGCTGCCAGGCACCACTTCTGGCCGACGACGCCCGTTTTCGTCTGGCTCACCAAGCTGTGTTGACACCACTTTCACACCTTCAACCCGGTCCTCACCGATGATGGCTATAGGCTGCCGATTGAAAAGGAATGTCACACCCTCTTCCTTGGCATTCGAGACCTCGCGGCGCGAGCCCGGCATGTTGGCCTGGTCGCGTCGATAGGCGCAGCTCACACTTTCTGCCTGCTGGCGAATGGAGGTGCGATTACAGTCCATGGCGGTATCACCACCACCAAGAACCACGACGCGCTTGCCTTTCATATCGATGAAGTCCGCTGCATCTTTCTCAAAGCCAAGACGCCGGTTTACGTTGGATACCAGGAACGGCAGCGCATCGTATACCCCCGGCAGGTCTTCACCCGGGAAACCGCCCTTCATATAGGTGTAGGTTCCCATGCCCATGAACACGGCATCGTACTCTTCGAGAATATCCTCCAGCTGAACGTCTTTGCCCACCTCGGTGGACAAACGGAATTCAACGCCCATTTCCTCGAACACCTGCCGCCGCCGGGTCATCACGGACTTTTCCAGCTTGAACTCCGGGATGCCGAAGGTCAGCAGGCCACCGATTTCAGGGTAGATATCAAACACCACCGGCTTTACGCCGTTGCGAACCAGTACATCGGCACACCCCAGGCCCGCAGGGCCGGCGCCAATAACCGCCACTTTTTTGTCCGTCCATTTGACCGCTGACATGTCCGGTTTCCAGCCAAGGGCGAAGGCCGTATCCGTAATGTATTTCTCAACCGAGCCAATGGTAACCGCGCCGAATCCGTCATTCAGCGTACAAGCACCCTCACACAGGCGGTCTTGCGGGCAAACACGGCCACACACTTCAGGCAGCGAATTGGTCTGGTGACACAGCTCGACGGCTTTCATGATGTTGCCTTCGGAAACCAGCTTCAACCAGTTCGGAATGTAGTTGTGTACCGGGCACTTCCACTCGCAATAGGGGTTTCCGCACTCCAGACAACGATGGGACTGGGACGCTGCGCTATCGGCGGTATACGGTTGATAAATCTCACCAAACTCTTTTTTACGCTTTTTAGCAGGAACTTTCTTTGGGTCTACCCGCCCTACTTCCACAAACTGAAAGTCATTACCAAGTCGTTCTTTCATGTTGACGCTCTCATCAGCTCAATATCGACGCAGGTTGCCCTTTCCGGCAACCCCGAACCCTCACAAGTAACCAGACTCAACGCCCTGAGTTTATTCAGGACGCGCACGGGTACTTGCCAACAGGCTGCGCAAATTCGCAGCTTTGGGTTTCACCAGCCAGAAGCGGCCGATGTAGTCGTCGAAATCTTCAAGGATACGCTCAGCCCAGGCACTGCCGGTTTCCGAGATGTGCTCGCGAATAACGCTGCGCAGATGGTTGCGGTAAGCCTCCATTTCTTCGCGAGAAATACGCTGAATTTCCACCAGCTCATGGTTGTATTTATCAACAAAGGTGTTGTCCATATCCAGCACATAGGCAAACCCTCCGGTCATACCTGCACCGAAGTTGGCGCCGGTAGAGCCCAGCACAGTAACCAGCCCGCCCGTCATGTACTCGCAGCAATGATCGCCTGCGCCTTCAACTACGCACTGGGCCCCGGAGTTGCGAACAGCGAAGCGCTCGCCGGCCGTGCCTGCAGCAAACAACTTGCCACCAGTGGCACCGTACAAACAGGTGTTACCGATAATCGCGGTTTCCTGCGATGCAAAGGCGCTGCCACGAGGCGGCTTGACCACCAGCTTGCCGCCAGTCATACCTTTGCCGACATAGTCGTTGGCATCGCCTTCAAGAATCAGGTTCAGACCACCAACGTTCCAGACACCAAAACTCTGGCCAGCAGTGCCTACCAGATCCAGCGTGATCGGTGCATCAGTCATGCCCTGATTTCCGTGCTTTGCAGCAATTTCGCCAGAAAGGCGGGCACCGATTGAGCGATCACAATTGGTCACGCGATAATTCCAGGCGCCTCCGGTTTTGCCTTCGATCGCAGGCGCAATTGCCTTGAGCATGTCTTCCGCCAGCAAACCTTGATCGAACGGCAGGTTACGCTCAACCTGACACGTCTGAGGCTTGTCCGCCGGAATGTGATCGTTGGACAACAGCCGCGTCAGGTCCAGTTTTTTCTGGCGCTCGGTGTCGCCCGGCAAACGAACAAGAAGGTCAACTCGTCCAACGAGCTCTTCCAGGCTGCGAACGCCCAGCTTAGCCATCCATTCGCGGGTTTCTTCCGCCACAAAGCGGAAGAAGTTCATGGCCATTTCAACCGTGCCTTTGAAGTGCTCTTCACGGAGGTATTCATTCTGGGTTGCAACGCCAGTTGCGCAGTTGTTCAAGTGGCAAATGCGCAGGTACTTGCAGCCCAGAGCCACCATGGGCGTGGTACCAAAACCAAAACTCTCGGCTCCCAGAATGGCCGCTTTCACCACATCCAGGCCGGTTTTAATCCCGCCGTCCGTTTGCAGGCGGATCTTTCCACGCAAGTCGTTGGCCCGCAACGCTTGCTGCGTTTCGGTTAATCCAAGTTCCCAAGGCGAACCCGCGTAACGAATGGACGCCAGCGGACTTGCCGCCGTGCCACCGTCATAGCCGGAGACCGTAATCAGGTCGGCATACGCCTTTGCCACACCTGCCGCAATCGTGCCGACGCCGGGCTCAGAAACCAGTTTTACCGAAACCAGGGCTTGCGGGTTGACCTGCTTGAGATCAAAGATCAGCTGCGCCAGGTCTTCTATTGAATAGATATCGTGATGCGGCGGTGGCGAAATCAGAGTGACGCCCGGCACCGAGTATCGCAGGCGCGCGATCAGCTGATTAACCTTGCCACCGGGCAGCTGACCTCCCTCACCTGGCTTTGCACCTTGAGCAACCTTTATCTGCATGACATCGGCACTGCGCAGATACTCGGCGGTTACACCAAAGCGGCCCGAAGCAATCTGTTTGATTTTGGATCGCTTTTCGGTGCCATGGCGAGCCGGGTCTTCACCACCCTCGCCAGAGTTGGAGCGGCCACCAAGCGTATTCATCGCCACCGCCAGAGCCTCGTGAGCCTCCGGCGACAGAGCGCCAAGGGACATGGCCGCAGAATCGAACCGGGTAAAGATCTGCTCGACCGGCTCAACCTCGGAAAGCCCTATGGCTTCTATGCCCTCACGGAAACCGAACAAATCCCTGAGCGTGGCCACCGGACGTTCGTTGACCAGCGCCGCGTATTCCTTGTAATGGCCGTAATCGCCCGTAGTCACCGCTTCTTGCAGCTTGCCAACCACATCCGGATTAAACGCATGGTATTCCTGGCCATGGATATATTTCAGCAAGCCGCCAGGGGTGATCGGCTTGCGCGGTTTCCAGGCAGTGGCCGCCAGTTGTTCCTGATCCTGCTGAAAATCGAAAAAGTCTGCGCCCTGGATACGACAGGGCACGCCTTTGAAGCACAGGTTCGCAACGTCATCGGCAAGGCCAATGGCCTCGAAAAGCTGAGCGCCACGATAAGACGCGATAGTAGCGATGCCCATCTTGGACAGAATCTTCAGCAGCCCCTTATTGATCCCCTTGCGATAGTTATTTTTCGCTTCGATGGGATCTATCAGCAATTCGCCCGTCCGAATAAGATCGTTCAACACCTGATAGGCCAGGTAGGGATAGACCGCCGTCGCACCAAAGCCAAACAGCACTGCAAAATGGTGAGGGTCCCTGGCCCAGCCTGTCTCCACTATGATGTTGGAGTCGCAGCGCAGACCTTTTGCAACCAAGTGGTGGTGAACCGCTCCGGTTGCCATCAGGGAGCTCACAGGCAGCTCACCCTGTTTCAAGTCCTTGTCTGAGAGAATCAGCAGTACCTTACCTCCACGAACGGCCTTCTCGGCCTCATCACAAACGCGACGAACGGCCTGCTCAAGCCCTTCCTCCGGAAGGTAGCTCATGGAAATCCGGGCCACGGTGAAGCCCGGGCGATCATTATTGGCAATCCGCAGGAATTTTGCTGGTGACAGGACCGGCGTGGTCAGGATGATCCTGTCAGCGTGCTCTGCGGTTTCCTCGAAGACGTTACGCTCCGCTCCCAGGCAGGTTTCCAGCGACATCACGATCGCTTCCCGCAGCGGATCAATCGGCGGGTTCGTTACCTGAGCAAACTTCTGGCGGAAATAGTCTGCGACATGCCGAACCTTGCTGGACAAAACAGCCATGGGCGTATCGTCACCCATTGAGCCGACAGCCTCCTGAGCGTTTTCCGCGAGGGGACGCAGGATCTGGTCACGTTCCTCGTACGACACCATGAACATCTTCTGATGAACCAGCAGCTCATCCGCATCCAGCAGCCGGAATTCGGGTGTGTCCTGGTTCAGCGTTGTTTCCACTCGCAACGCATTATCACGTAGCCAGCGCTTGTAGGGCTTTGCTGTCTTGAGACGCTGATCGATATCCCGGGTATGCAACACTTCACCGGTTTCCGTATCAATAGCCAGCATTTGCCCCGGCCCGACACGACCTTTTGCGACCACGTCTGCAGGCTGATAGCTGTGCGTGCCTATCTCGGACGCCAGAGTAATGAAATCATCCTTGGTAACCACCCAGCGCGCCGGCCGCAGGCCGTTGCGGTCCAGCATGCAGACCGCGTAACGGCCATCCGACATAACCAGACCAGCGGGGCCATCCCAAGGCTCCATGTGCATGGAATTGTATTCGTAAAACGCTCGAAGCTCGGAGTCCATGGTGTCGACATTCTGCCACGCCGGCGGAATCATCATGCGCGCAGCGCGGAACAGATCCACGCCACCGGCCAACAGGATTTCCAGCATGTTATCCATGCTGGATGAGTCAGAACCAGCCAGATTGACCAGAGGCTGCAAGGTTTGCAGGTCAGGCAAATCCGGAGCGTTAAATTTCGCCGCCCGGGCAATGGCCCAGTTACGGTTGCCATCAATGGTGTTGATTTCGCCGTTATGCGCCAGATAGCGGAACGGCTGGGCCAAGGGCCAGCGGGGCATGGTATTAGTGGAAAAACGCTGGTGAAATACGCAAATGGCAGTGGCGAAATCAGGATCCCCCAGATCTTTATAGAAGTTCGCCAGATCCGCCGGCATCATCAGCCCCTTGTAGGCCAGCGTGCGATGGGAAAGACTGCAGATATAGAATTCGGGGTCATCTGCCATATCCCGCTCTGCATGGCGGCGACCAACAAACAGACTGATGGCGAATTCCTGTTCCGACTTGGCCGCCGGTGTTACAAACACCTGTTCAATGCAGGGCATGCAGTCCAACGCCATTGGGCCCAGGCAGCTGTCATCTACCGGGACTTCTCGCCAGCCCATGACTTCCAGGCCTTGTTCAACCAGTCGTTTTTCGAGTGCGGCTCGTCCATTGGTAGCCTTTTCTGGCTCCGGGCTCAGGAACACCTGGCCCACCGCAAATAGGCCATCGGGCGCTTTTCCAAATGCTGTTACTGCAGCTTTTTTCAGGAACGCTTCAGGGCTTTGAATAAGCAGACCGCAACCATCTCCGGTTTTTCCGTCCGCTGCGATACCACCCCTGTGAGTCATGCAGGTGAGCGACTCAATGGCCGTCTGTAGCAACTTGTGAGAGACCTCGCCTTTCATGTGGGCAATCAGTCCAAATCCACAGTTGTCCTTGAATTCGTCGGGATGATACAAACCTGACTTCATAAGCGCTCTCTCGCATGCAAATGCTTTTTAATCAGCGACTTATGCACCAATACAGTGCAAAAAACCGGCCAACATTAAAAAATGGGCTGATCATTCTACACACGTACAAATACGTACTCAAACAGATTCGGCAATATTTCTCGAGGAAGGTTCCGCTATTTCCGAACCTTGTTCGATACGGAACAGGGGGTTACCGCGCATTCAGGATCCTGTTACAGGTCCTCGGCTGTTCGCACCCAGGGAGAGCGCGAAACCAGAGAATCAGGAAGCCTGGATACCGCCTCCTGAGCGGACTCCCTGGAAGGGTAGTTCCCATAGAACACCATGAACCATGGTTCGTTTTTACGCTCACCCACCGTATACACCATTTCATCAAGAGACGGGTAGCGGGAAATGACGTTCAGCGCAGTCTGCTCCAGGTTTCCAGCTACAAGCTGAATGGTCCAGCCTTTGCTGCGACTGCGCAGCTGCTCAATAGCAACGTACCTGCCGGCATTCTTTGGAACGAAAGCAGGCTCAGGCTCAGGCTCAGGCTCAGGCTCAGGCTCAGGCTCAGGCTCAGGCTCAGGCTCAGGCTCAGGCTCAGGCTCAGGCTCAGGCTCAGGCTCAGGCTCAGGCTCAGGCTCAGGCTCAGAAGCAGGATCCGGCGACTGCGCCGGCCCTGTCAACGCTGGCAGCAACTCATCGATCCCTTCATCTTTCGGCACATCTTCTTCAGATATTTCCGGGCCTATAGTGATGCTCTTGCGCACCCTGTCAGGTTCAGAAACGGGCCCCTGCTCCAGCGCCACCGTCTCATCATACTGCCTCGACACAAACCACCAGGAACCAGCCAAAAGCAGGAGAGCCAGCGCAGGCAGGCGGAGCTGCTTGAAATCGATAGTCTGTGAGCGCTTTGATTTTGAAACATCAGACACGATATCCAGCCATATGCCGGGCGTTACTCGTTTCAGTCGGGAAAAGCTGCCTTGGCTCAGTTCCAGTATTCCTGCAAGCCGGGCGGGGCTCAAGAGTTCAGATACCTTACCGCCGGCTTTGTGGACTCGCGGCTCAAGGTAGGAAAACACCTCTTCCCTGGTAAGCGGACGCAAGTGGATCTGGTGCACAGATACCGGTGCATCCTCAAGACCCAAAAGCGTAACGAGGCGATCCTCGCCGGCAAACACCGGCACCGCCGCCTTGGAACGATCAGCAGCCAGGAAGCCATCAAGGATTAATCTGAGAAGCTCTGGAGAAACGCGATCAGCATCATCGATGAGCAGCACCATTCGTTGCCCCTTGACGACCTTTCCCTCAGTCCACCGAAAAAAACGATAAACGGCTTCTCGCGAGTTCTCATCCGGGCTAGAGCCTGAGCGAATAACCTGTTTCAGGTCTCGTGCCAAAGCGTTTGAGCTTGTCGTGGCCGCGGCAGACAGCCTATGAAAGCCTAGCCGCGAAGACTCGCTGCGAACCAACTCGGCCAGCAACCTGCTCTTACCCGAACCTGGTGCACCGGTAAGTAGCAGCGCCATATCGCCAAAGCCGCTAAGATGTCGAAGCGCCTCCAAGGCATGGTGTCGCATAGCATCTGGAAAGAACGGAGTCTCCATTTCCAGCGGATTCTCTCTCAAACCGTATCGCTGCTGTAATCTGGGGAACAACCCTCCGCCATCAAGGCTGTTGAAGCTGTCGTCAGTCACGAAGGATTCCTGCTGTGCATTGTTACAACCTCGGCTCAGTTTTCCTGCCGACAGAAAGCCTTCAGCGTTGCTGCAAGATTTTTCGGGGAGGCTTCAGCTGTCACGACCGCATCCCCAATAGAACGAAGCAACACCAGCGTTAGCCGGCCATCAACATTCTTTTTGTCAACGGCCATAAGGTTCATAAAGTCGGCTGGCTTCATATCCGCCGGAGGCGAAGCAGGTAAGCTGGCCCGGCTGACGATTCGCACAATGCGGGCATAATCAGCTTGGTTGATTGAGCCCTCCCGCGCAGACAGATCGGCAGCCATGATCATGCCAGTGCCTACCGCTTCTCCATGCAGCCAGTTGCCATAGCCAACGAAGGTCTCAATGGCATGCCCAAAGGTGTGGCCAAGATTCAGCGTAGCTCTGAGCCCGCTCTCACGTTCATCCTGAGCTACAACGTCCGCCTTACAGGCACATGAGCGAAATATCGCTTCCGCCAGAGCTTTGCTGTCGCATGCTATCAACTGATCGATAGCCTGCTCTAACCATTCAAGAAACGCCACGTCCCGAATCAGTCCGTACTTGATGACCTCCGCCAGCCCCGCCGAAATTTCTCTCGGCGGCAGTGACTGAAGCGTCCCGGTATCGATCAATACCGCTTCAGGCTGATGAAAAGCACCAACCATATTCTTTCCCAGCGGATGATTAATGCCTGTTTTACCGCCTACTGAGGAGTCTACTTGCGACAAAAGCGTGGTTGGGATCTGCAAGAACGGAACACCGCGCTGGTAAGATGCCGCGGCAAATCCGGCCATATCGCCAACAACACCGCCACCCAAGGCTACTAGCGTGGTTTTTCGAGTGTGCCGCTTTTCCAGCAACGCATCAAAAATAAGGTTCAGCGTCTGCCAGTCTTTGTGCTTTTCCCCATCCGGCAACACAACTGTATCCACGCTCTTGCCGGGAAAACAGGCCTTGGCCTGTTCCAGATACAAGGGACCAACGACATCATTGGTAACGATCATCACCTGAGAACCAGCAACGTAGCCGGAAAGGTCGTAGTCACCTAACAGGTCTTCGCCGATTATGATGGGATAACTGCGCTCTCCCAGGTCAACCAGAAGTTCGTGAAGCAGGTTATACATGATTGCGGCCTTCCTTTCGCACCTGTCTTTGCTGTCGCGGAGTTTTGGGATTTATACGATTTACGAGCTGGCGTACCACAAGCCGGGGACTCTTGCGATCCGTATGCATAATAATGTCGGCAAGCTCAGCGTATAGCGGATCCCTGATGGCGAATAGATGGCGTAAGACACCTTCAGGGTCATCGTTCTGCAGCAATGGTCGATTGCGATCCTTACGGGTTCGCTCCACCTGTTGCTCTATCGAGGTTCTAAGGTAAACCACCACAGCGTCTTTTTTAAGTACTGCATGATTTTCATCGCGCATAACGGCGCCCCCGCCGGTTGCCAGAACCGTCTGAAGCTCGGCAGACAACTCTGAGAGCATGGCAGTTTCACGCTGCCGAAACCCGTCTTCGCCCTCAACATCGAATATCCAGGGGATATTTGCCCCACAACGCTCTTCAATGATTCGGTCAGAATCAAGGAATCGGTACCCCAACTCACGGGCGAGCATCCGGCCAATCGTACTTTTACCGGCGCCCATGGGGCCGACCAGGACTACGCGTTTGGGCAAAGACATAACTTCCGCTCAATAGTGTTCAGGCGGGTGAGAATATCACAGGGCTGCAGATTGCATAAGCTTCAGCTTGAGCACCGAACAACCTGCAGGCACAAAAAAGCCGCCGGTTTATCGCGGCGGCTTTTTTATCCGTTCAAGTTAGCGAATCAAGTCGTTCTTGATAATTTTTGGAGTGATAAAGATCAATAGCTCACTGCGCTCATTGACCTTCTCTGTGCGCTTGAATAAACGCCCAAGATAAGGAATGTCTCCAAGGAATGGAGTTTTCGTGGTTTGTGTTGCAACCTCAGACTGGAAAACACCACCCAGCACTACCGTTTCGCCGTTACCGACCAGTACCTGTGTTGTAACTTCGTTAGTGTTGATCGATGGAATACCAGCTGTTACTTCACCACGAGAGTCCTGATTAACAACCAAGTCCATGATGATTTTATCGTCCGGTGTAATTTGCGGGGTTACTTCCAGAGAAAGCACTGCTTCTTTGAACGAAACAGAAGTGGCGCCGCTGGAGGAAGCCTCTTGATACGGGATCTCTTCACCCGACTTTATAGAGGCAGTCTGGCGATCAGCCGTTACAACGCGCGGCTGAGAAACAACTTCCGCCTGGCCATCTGTTTCGAGTGCTGACAACTCGAGATCTACCAGGAAATCCTGGCTACCCCATCCGAGGGCGAAAGATGATGCACCATCACCGCTTACACCAAGGTCAACGGCAAGCGCACCAGGGAACGTGATGCCACCCGTACCACCGCCGGCCGCATCGCGGGCTTCTTCAACCGCCCCCTGAGAACCACCAATAGAAAACACGTTGTTTCCGCTTACATCGTATGCGGCACCACCCCAGCGAACACCGAGGTTCTCCGCTACGTTAGTCTGCGCACGTACAATTCGAGCTTCGATAGATACCTGACGAACAGGCACATCCCATGTAGACACGAGACGGCGAATTTCTTCCAGCTTCTCTGACGACTCCCGAACACTGATGGTGTTGGTTCTGACGTCCGAAGATACAAAGCCGCGGTCGGTAATCAACTCTTCGTCCGCCTTGATCAGGGCAACGATGTCACCGGCCTTGGCATAATTGACCTGAACGATGTCCAGGCGAACCGGTGCAAGCTCTGCAATCTGCTTAGTGGTTTCGAGCTCGAGCTTTTCCCGTGCTGCAATCTCATCAGCTGGCGCAACCAGCAAAACGTTGCCGATCTGACGCTTGTCCAAACCTTTGGTTTTAAGGATAAGATCCAGAGCCTGATCCCAGGGAACGTTCTGCAGGCGCAGAGTGATGCTGCCGCCAACCGTGTCACTCGCCACCAGGTTCAAACCTGTGAAATCAGCAATCAGCTGCAGCACCGAACGAACTTCTATGTCCTGAAAGTTGAGCGACAGCTTTTCGCCGGTGTACGGGAACTTCTCTTCGCGGCGGGATTCGGCTTCTTCCTCGCTCAGCTTTTCAACGCTGACCGTGAACTGACTGCCCGATTGATAGGCAATGTAGTCGTAGTTGCCTTCAGGGCGAATCTCGACCACCGCATTTCCGTCTTCAACAAAGGTATCGATGCGACTGACCGGTGTTGCAAAGTCAGTCACGTCAAGGCGGCGGCGCAGGTCTGCGGGCACCGCAATTCCGTCCATGGTGAGACGAATTTTTCCACCAAGTTCAGACAGATCCACTTGAGTACCGGGGCTACCGAGATCAACGATTACGCGACCCTCTCCGTCCTTACCGCGACGAAAATCAACGCCAGCAAGCGTATCCGGAGATCTGGAAGGTTTCGCAGACGAAGAGTTCATCGAGGTACTGGCCGTCACCGCTCCGCCGTCTGACTCACCGCCAATGGTCATCACAAGGGAATTATCTTTGCGAACCGTGTCGTAGGGGGCCAGCTCAACGAGGTTGAAAATCAGGCGGGTACGATCCTTGGTTTCTACCACTGTCATACTCTGGGCATTTCCAGACCCCAGAGGAATGCTACGGCTGTTTAAACCACTGGTGGTGTCGCTCAGGTCCACGGCAATGCGCGCCGGGCGCTCAATGGTGTACCCCGATGGCTCAGGTGGTTGGCCATCAAATTTGAGCGTCACTTCCAGGCGTTCTCCCGGTAGCGACGAAAACGACACGTCTTCCAGCGTGACCGCACTGGCCAGGCTGGATAACAACCCAAAAGTAATCACGCTGACGCATACATTGAGTTTTCTGAACATCGCTAGCCTCGACCCCAAACTTTTTTGTATATGTATTTTTCTTTCGTTTTTCATCCCGCCGCTCCTTAGCCTGCGTCTTCGTCGAGGGTCAGCGAGCGAGGACGCTCTACCCAACCACCCCGGCCATTGGGAACGATCTCGATAAGCTCGATCCGGGTTTCACTGACTCCGATAACGCGGCCATAATTCTGACCCATGTAGTTCCCGGCACGAACCCGGTGAATACCACCTGCGTTGTCCCGAATCAGTGCAAATAGACCGCCCGATACGCCCTGGAGCGTACCCACCATCCCGAGATCCTTGATATCAAAATTTTCGAGGACTTCGTTTGGCCGATCCAGGTTAGGTTCGACATCACTCACCGGCTTTTCATCAACCATGGTCAGCTGAACATCTATTGGCGGTTCAAATGGTGCTCGCCGATCCGCTGCGGAGTAACTGAACGCCTCGTAAGCGTTGAATTCCGGCAATGGCTCGACATGTCCTCGAGGCTTGGCTCGCGTGTCTGCCATAAACTTGTCAAGATCGGAAAAGCCGCTGCCCTGGGAGCAGGCCGTCAGGAGTGATACCAGACAAACACCCAGCCAGGCTTTTCCCGCATGCTTTGCTGCCATGCTCATTCTCCAGCCCGGTAGCGGTAGGTACGCGCGACAACTTGCATATCAAGTCGCTCACCGTCTCCGCCAGTTGGTTTAATGGTTAAATCATGCAGGGTGACAATCCGTGGAAGGCTTGCAACGCTGCTCACGAAAGATGCGAGCTCGTGATAGGAGCCTGAAACACGGATATTGATCGGCAGTTCAGAGTAGAAATCACGTTTTTGCTCTGCCTGGAGTTTCACTTCCTGAAGCGCCAACCCACTGCCCAGAGCTGTGTTGGTAATATCCTCCAGAAGCCCTGGCACTTCCGTCTCACTAGGAAGCTGTCGCACAAGCGCGCCAAAAGTTTCTTCCATCTCAACCATCTGCGCTTTGAAAACCTCCAGGTTAGCCACCTGGTAGGCTTTCTCTTCGTACTTTTTGCGCAAGTCCTTCTCGGTCTTCTCCACCCGGTCGAGCTGCACGTACTGATCTTTGATAAAGAACCAGTAACCACCGCCCATAATCAGGCCAAAAACGATCAGGACAACAATGGCCTTGATGGGGGCCGGCCATATACCGGCGTTATTTATATCAAGATCGTTGATATCAAATTCATTCAGGCTTTTCAGCGAGTCCGCGAGGCTCATTACTTACCCTCCCCTTCGGGCTCAGGTGTTTTTTGATTTACAGTCATAGTGAACTGGCTATACCCCGCTCGCCGGCTGTCAGCCGAAGACACATTGGAGAGGTTTGGACTGGTAAACCAATCAGATTCCTCGAACTGACGCATTAATGTCGAGACACGACTGTTCGATTCCGCCATACCTACAATGCTCACACGGTCACCCGTCTTTTTCAGGTCTGTATAGAACAACCCATCGGGCAAGGTACGAACCAGCTCGTCAAAAGCTCGAACAATCACAGGGCGCTTGCCCTGAAGGTCCTGAATAACCCTCATGCGGGCAAGCAGTTCATCACGCTTGCGCTTCAGGCTTTCGATTTCGCGAATCTGTTCATCCAGCTTCTTGGCGGCAGATTCAATATAGGCATTCCGGGATTGCTGATACGCAATGCTGCTATCCAGATCTTTGCTCCAGAGGAATGTGAGGCCGCCCGCAATAATCGCCGCGCCCACAACCATCACAACAAACTGTTTCTGCTTCTCTGCCCGGAGCTCTTCGCGCCAAGGCCTGAGGTTAATCTTTGCCATCAGTCGAAGCTCCTCATTGCCAGTCCACAGGCAATCATCAGCGAAGGAGCATCGTTGCTCAGGGCAGATGCGTTAACGCGGGAACCGACCGCCATTTCCGCAAAAGGATTCGCGACCAGTGTCGGTGTGCCTGTTTTCTCTTCCACCATTTCTGTCAGCCCCTGAATCGAAGCAGTACCGCCGGCGAGCACCACGTAGTCCACCGCATTATACTGGCTGGCCCCAAAGAAAAACTGGAGCGCACGCGCAACCTGCTGAACAACGGCTTCCCGGAACGGTGTAAGCACTTCGGATTCATAATCATCAGGCAGACCACCCTGCTTCTTCGCAAGCCCGGCCTCTTCGACAGACAGGCCGTAACGGCGCTGAATCTCTTCGGTAAGCTGCTTTCCGCCAAAGATCTGCTCCCGGGTATAAACTGTCTTGCCTTCAGCCAGAACGCTCAAAGTGGTCATGGTGGCACCCACATCGACGATAGCAACCACAAGGTCTTCGCCCTGGGAGTCCAGCTGTGACTCAATCAACGCGTACGCACGTTCGAGCGCGTAAGCTTCAACATCGACAATTTTCGTATTGAGGGAGGCTATCTCGAGGGCGTCTTCACGGATATCAACGTTCTCTTTGCGGCACGCCGCAAGGAGCACATCTACCTGATCGGGATTGGTTTCCGAAGAGCCCTGCACCTCGAAGTCGATCGCAACTTCGTCTAGCGGGTATGGAATATACTGATCTGCCTCAAGAGCAATCTGGTCTTCCATCTCGAACTCGTTGAGACCCCCGTCCATCTGGATGACCTTGGTAATGACCGCCGAACCAGATACTGCGATAGCCACATGTTTGACGCTGGTACGGGATTTGGAAGCTACCCTTTTAAGGACTTCACCAACCGCTTCAACATCCGTAATGTTTTTTTCAACGACAGCGTTGGCCGGTAAAGGCTCAACGGCGTAGCTCTCGACCTTATACCGATCGCCCTGCTTAGACAGCTCAAGGAGCTTGACGGAGCTTGAACTCACATCTACGCCCAATACTGCACTGGATTTCTTTCCGAACAATCCGAACACGCGCTCACCCTATACCTGGCTAGATGCACCCGGTTACATGTGTTATGTGTTTTTTATTTAAGAGAATTTCTTCATTATTCCGTTTACAATGTTTGCTCTTCTTCAACTGAGAACAATTGCGACGGTGAAGCGACTCATCCTTCCTAAAGCAATTTCTCAAATGATAGACCTATATCCAACAGTTGTCAGAAAAAAATGTCTCATTTGTTGCGTACATCTCGCCTTTTTGCATGGTTATTTCTCACCGGACTGAGTGTCGCCGTTATCGTAGGCTCAGGCTTCTATCTTTACCTCCGTCCCGGCCTCCCCCCTGTCGAACAACTTCTGGATATAAAACTCCAGACGCCGTTACGGGTATATAGCAAAGACAACAGATTAATAGCAGAATTCGGTGAAAAGAGAAGGGCACCGATCACAATCGAACAGATCCCAACAATTCAGTTACAAGCCTTTTTGGCGGCTGAAGACTCACGTTTTTACGAGCACTTCGGGGTCGACATCAAAGGATTGGCGCGGGCTGCAATCGAACTCGTTTCTACCGGCTCGATCCAGTCTGGCGGCAGCACCATCACAATGCAGGTTGCAAAAAATTACTTTTTGTCACGTGATCGGACGTTTATCCGCAAGTTCAACGAGATACTTCTGGCAGTTCAGATAGAGCGTGAACTGGACAAAAACCGGATTTTCGAACTGTACCTGAACAAGATCTACCTGGGGAATCGAGCCTACGGCATCGCCGCCGCTGCCCGCGTTTATTACAACAAACCGGTCAACGAACTCTCTCTCGCACAGATGGCCATGCTGGCAGGCCTGCCCAAGGCGCCCTCTGCCTATAATCCGCTTGCCAACCCTCAGCGCGCCATGCAGCGTAGAGACTGGATTCTGGGCCGAATGAAAGAACTCGAATTTATAACTCTGGATGCTTACGAGCTTGCTGTTCAAGCCCCCCTCACCGCCACCTACAATGCAACGGAAACGGAGGTCGACGCTGACTATGTCGCGGAAATGGCGCGCGCCGAGATGGTCAGGCGGTTTGGCGAAGAAGCCTATACCGATGGGTACACAGTCACACTGACCGTCGACGGCAAAGACCAGCAGATGGCAACGGACGCACTCAGAAGCGGTCTTGAAGCCTATGATCGCCGGCACGGATACAGGGGCGCCATCGGCCAGCTCGACGCCGAAACGCTGGCCAGCGAGGACCTTTCCAACGCCATATTGAACTACCCGAGAATCGAGTCCCTGATGCCGGCTGTTATTACCGCCGTCAATGATGACGAAAACCAGGCTCTGGCCCACGTGCGCCGATTCGGCCCTGCTGTTATGCCATTCGAATCAATGCAATGGGCCAACCGCTACAAAACCGAGAACCTGACCGGCCCCAAGCCGGAAAAACCTTCAGACGTTGTAAGCGTTGGTGACGTTATTTACGTTCGCGTAGACGAACTGCCGCAAGCACCAGAAACGCCCGAGGGCGGCGAGCCAGAACAGGCAGCCGCAGCATCCGGAATTGGCCAGCCAGTCCGCGTTTCGCTTGCACAGGTACCCAGAGTCGAAGGCGCGCTGATCTCCCTCGAAGCCAAAACTGGTGCCATTGAGGCGCTCGCGGGTGGTTACAGCTTTGGACAGAGCAAATACAACCGCGCCATGCAAGCCAAACGGCAACCCGGCTCTACCTTCAAACCCTTCCTGTATCTTGCAGCGCTGGAAAGCGGCATTACGCCCGCAACCATCTACAACGATGCCCCCATTGTATTTGACGACTCGGAACTCGAAACCGCTTGGCGCCCACAGAACTCCTCGGGACAATTCTACGGCCCCACTCCGCTTCGCGAGGCGTTATACCGCTCACGGAACCTGGTTTCCATCCGTTTGCTAAGAGATGTCGGCATCCCGCAGACACTGGACTACCTCAAGCAGCTCAAGGTTCCTGTTGAAAACATGCCCAAAGACCTGTCCCTCTCTCTGGGCAGCGGCCAGCTCTCCCCCATGGAGTTAGCTCGAGGTCTCGCTGTGATAGCTAACGGGGGCTACGACGTAGAGCCTTTTCTGATTCAGAGCATTACGGATGTTAACGGCGAAACAATTTACAACGCCCCGGACGTCGTACTTTGTGACCGGAACTGCGACGCGATTGAAACCGCGCCTGTGGCTGCCGACGATGAAACCGACAAGTCTCCGGCCGTCACAGCAGAAACCGAACCTGATACACGGGTCATGCGACGGCTTGCGGATGAGCGCTCGGTTTACATCCTGCATTCGATGCTCCGGGATGTCGTCAAGCGCGGAACCGGGCGTCGCGCCTTGGCGCTTGGGCGCGATGACATTGCAGGCAAAACGGGAACGACCAACGAACAGCGGGACACCTGGTTTGCAGGCTTCAATCACAACCTTGCCACCACTGTATGGGTAGGGTTTGATCAGCCAGCACCTCTGGGCCGCAGGGAGTTCGGCGCAAGCACTGCCCTGCCCGTCTGGGTCGATTACATGAAAGTAGCGCTGGACGGAATGCCTTCGGCATTTATGTCGCGGCCGAACGGCATCGTTAACATTCGCATCAACCCCGAAACCGGTAAGCGCGCAAGGCCCGGCGAGGAAGGCGTTTTTGAGATATTCAAGGAAGAGGATGCGCCAGCGCCAATGGCAGCGGATGACAGTGGTCCCGGTGGCACAGGCGGAAACGGCGACGGGCTCTCGCGCCAGATTTTTTAGCAGCAACTCCCACACGCCCGCCACAGCGCAGAAAACAAGCAACCACAAAAAAACCGGCGGGATCACCGCCGGTTTTTTTGTGGTCTTATAATGTCACTGATCAGATGATGTCATCCATGCTCTTGAGCGGATAGTGCGCAGGGTAGCCTTTGCGAGCAACACCTGAATCCACCGCAGCACGGGCAACAGCCGCCGGCACAACTTCCAGAAGACGGACATCCATGGGTTTGGGAATGATGTACTCTTTACCAAACTCAAAGCTGTCAGCACCGTAGGCTTCACAGATTTCCTGCGGAACCGGCTCTTTGGCAAGTTTGCGGATGGCATCTACCGCAGCGACTTTCATTTCTTCATTGATGCAGGTTGCGCGAACGTCGAGCGCACCACGGAAGATAAACGGAAAACCAAGAACGTTATTCACCTGATTCGGGTAATCCGAACGGCCGGTAGCCATGATCAAGTCATCGCGAACCGAGCGAGCGAGCGCCGGATCGATTTCCGGGTCCGGGTTGGAACAGGCAAAAACAACCGGGTTCGGCGCCATTTTCCTAAGCTGCTCACCGGTGAGCAAATCCGGACCAGAAAGACCGAGGAACACATCAGCTCCGTCGATTGCATCGTCCAGAGTTCGCTTGTCAGTATCATTGGCAAACATTGCCTTATACTGATTAAGATCATCACGACCCGAGTGGATCACACCCTTACGGTCGAGCATGAAGATGTTTTCAGAGCGAATGCCGCAGCTGATTAACAACTTCATACAAGCGATTGCAGCGGCACCAGCTCCCAGGCAAACCACTTTCGCTTCTTCAATCTTCTTGCCCTGCAGTTCAAGGGCGTTGATCATGCCGGCCGCTGTAACAATCGCCGTGCCGTGCTGATCATCGTGGAAGATGGGCACATTGCACCGCTCGATCAGAGCGCGCTCTATTTCGAAACACTCTGGTGCCTTGATGTCTTCAAGGTTAATACCACCAAAGGTGTCAGCAATTCGCTCAACGGTTTCAATAAACGCCTGCGGGCTTTCGGAGTTGACCTCAATATCGAACACGTCAATTCCGGCAAAGCGCTTGAACAGTACGCCTTTGCCTTCCATTACCGGCTTGCTCGCCAGCGGACCCAGGTTACCCAGACCAAGAATCGCCGTACCGTCGGAGATAACCGCTACAAGGTTGCCCTTGGCAGTGTACTTGTAGGCGTTCTCCGGGTCCTTCGCGATCTCGCGAACCGGCTCGGCAACGCCTGGGCTGTATGCCAAAGCAAGGTCGCGGGCGGTCGCTGTCGGCTTGGAGATTTCTACACTAATCTTTCCAGGCCGCGGCTTGGCGTGATATTCAAGGGCTGCTTCTTTCAGATCTTGAGACATTGCCACTGTTCCGTTTGTCACGTTTAAAGGTAATAGCCCTCAGACGACAGGAGCCTGTCTGAAGGAGCGCGCCATTATGGCTCGCCTGCCCCGAAACGACAAGGGCAGGTCGAACAAAATCTGACCAGTCAATACAGCCAATTGCGTACAATCAAAAACAAAGCAGTTATTTTTGCTGCTACAAAAAAAAGCGCCCTCAGGCGCTTTTTTTAAACTCTGAGACTGTATCAGTCTTTTTTGCCTGCAATACGACCACCAAAGCGCTTCTGGAACTTGTCGATACGACCGCCGGTGTCCATAACTTTCTGCTTGCCAGTGTAGAAAGGGTGACACTGTGAACAAACGTCAAGCTGCAGATCGTGACCGATAGTAGAGCGGGTCTTGATCACATTACCGCAGGAGCAGGTTGCAGTGATGTCTTCGTACTTGGGGTGGATACCTTCTTTCATGGCGAACCTCTGTGGGTCATGCCGCTACCTGATCACGGGGCAATTTTCAAAGCCCTGGCGCCAGGCACCGCATGTTTGAATCAAATGATAAGACGGGGCACAATCATGCCCTGCCGGAAACAGACCGCGAATCTTACTTGCAATTATCCTGGCAGGCAAGCCTTACCACAGGGAGCACTCAGTGCCATCCACAGCTCGCATTGCACTGAACCGGCCACTCAGAAGGCTTTTTGACTATCTCGTGCCTGAGGGACTCATCGTAACGCCCGGCCAGCGCGTGAAAATTCCTTTCGGGCGCCAACAAGCAATTGGCCTGATCGTGGAAACCAATATTGAGCCACCAGAAGGAATCTCCTTAAAGCCTCTTCACAATGCCCTGGAAGAATGGCCTGCACTTCCGAACGAAACCTTTCAGCTTTTGAGCTGGGCCAGCAACTACTACCAGCACCCGCTGGGCGAATGTCTGTTCACAGCGCTGCCTCCCGCGTTGCGAAAGGGTCGGCCCGCCATGGAGAAGGCCGAGGACTGGTGGCAAGCTTGTGGCAGCAGCGCCGCACTGCCAGCGAACGCGCATAAGCAAAAAAACCTGCTGGACTGGATCGCACAGCATAAACAGGGCGCCAAAAGTAGCGACATCATAAAGGCCGGATTTTCCCGCCCGCAGCTGAAAGCACTATGTGACAAGGAGCTGATTCGAGCTGCCACACCAGCGAATGACATCTCTGAAGGCCGGCACGCGGAAACCATAGCCGCTCCGGAGTTATCAGACGCACAGTGCGAGGCTGCTTCCCAGCTGCCACTGCCGGAGGGCGGTTTCAGCGCATCCCTTCTATATGGCATTACGGGGAGCGGCAAAACAGAAATCTATCTGCACTATCTTAAACAGAACCTCACAGCCAAAGATCAGGCGCTGGTGCTGGTTCCGGAAATAAACCTGACACCGCAAACCGTCGCACGGTTTCAACGCTATTTTGGCGAGCGCATCCAGGTATGGCACTCGGCTCTCAACGACAGCCAACGCCTGAGCGCCTGGCTGAAAATTCGCAACGGCGAGCCGGTTATTCTCATTGGCACACGCTCAGCGGTGCTACTGCCATTTACCTCATTGAAAACTCTGATCGTTGATGAAGAACACGACAGCTCTTACAAACAGGGCGAAGGCTTTCGCTACTCGGGCCGGGACGTCGCGGTGTATCGCGCACATTTGAACCGCTGCCCGGTTATTCTGGGCTCTGCAACGCCCTCGCTGGAATCATACCAAAACGCACTTGGGGGCAAGTATCAACTCATTCGGCTTGAAGAACGAGCTGGCAACGCCCTGCCACCATCAATCAGTCTGCTGGATATACGCAGCCGGCCACTCGAGGGAGGGCTATCTCGCCCTGTACTGCAGGCACTCGGACAAACTCTGGACAGTGGCAACCAGGCACTGGTCTTCGTAAACCGTCGTGGTTTTGCGCCTGTCATGATGTGTTTTGATTGCGGCCATATGGTTGAGTGTCCGCGCTGCGACACTCGCCTGACCTACCATCGTCGTGACCGGGCGATGCGATGCCACCACTGCGAATACCAGGCATCGGCGACCGAAACCTGCCCGAAATGCAAAAGCGACGCTTTCAAGCCGGTTGGCCAGGGCACAGAGCAAACAGAAGACATTCTCGCAACCAATTTCCCGGATACGCCTATCGTGCGGGTCGACCGTGATAGCACTCAGCGCAAGGGGAGCATCCAGAGTATTCTGAAACAGGTCGACAGCGGCAAACCCTGTATCCTTGTTGGAACCCAGATGCTGGCCAAGGGTCACGACTTCCCCAATGTGACCCTGGTGATCGTAATCAATGCAGACGGCGGGCTTTTCAGCGTTGATTTCAGGGCCCCCGAACAACTGATCCAGACGCTGCTTCAAGTAAGCGGCCGAGCCGGACGAGGCTCGAAACCAGGAAAAGTGGTTGTACAAACCTGCCACAGCGACCACCCACTTCTCAAAACACTCTGCCACGGCCGTTATCTGGATATGGCTGACCAACTTCTTGAAGAACGCGAGGCCGGCCAGTTCCCGCCTTTCCGTGCCATGGTAATCTTTCGGGCTGAAGCGGATACGATGGAACAGAGCCTGCAAATACTGGACAGCATAAAACCACTCGCCAAGGCGCCCGGCATCGAAATATGGGGTCCGCTTCCCGCGCTAATAGCTCGCAGGGCTGACAGGTATCGCGCGCAACTGGTCCTGAACACCGATAACCGGAAACGGCTAAACATTCTGCTGACCGGTATTTGCCAGACGCTTGAGAGGAAAAAGCTCCCGAAAGGGACTAGATGGATGATTGATGTAGATCCTCAGGAAACCGGCTGACGCCCCTCTTTCGCTGACCTTCGGGATGTTACAAAGAATTTCAAAAATGAATACTAATCAGCATTGTAAGCAAGGAACCTATGCTATGCTTTTCAGCAAACTAAGCATCAAACTTTAAAAATATTTAAACTTGCGCTCTTCCTGCGGGAACGAACGCGCAGCCTGAGAAGACCTGTGCTGTAAACGAAAATTGGAGAAAAATAATGTCAGGGAAAATCCTTGCGCGTGCTGCGGCAATTTCATTGACTCTCATACTTGCCGCCTGCGGCGGGGATGAGAGCTCAACCCCCTTGGCCGGAGGAAATAATACAAACGGATCAGGCTCCGATAACGGAACCGATTCCAGCCAATCTACACAGGCAAGCTCGATACAATTACTAACAGACATTCCTTCCATTGATACCGCCGGTAAAAACCGGGCAACTATCAGTGCGCTGGTCAGAGGCCCAGGTGGCGTTTTACTTCCAGATGTCCCTGTCTTGTTTTCCGCTGACCAGAATGCCTTTCTCCAACAACTCGATTCAGTTACTGGTGAGGCTGGCAATGCTCAAGCCATACTTACTTCGCAAGGCGACCCGAGAAACAGAACTGTCAGTGTAACCGCGCAATCAGGAACAGCATCCAGCACGATATCCGTAGCCGTTACAGGAACATCTATTAGCATTAGCGGGCCCACTGCCGTAGCCAACCAAGATGCTGCCAGCTATTTCGTTCAATTAACTGACTCCGCAGGCAATGGAATAGCGAGCGAAAACATCTTGGTTACAAGCTCCGGCAATAACCCTATTCAAGCATCATCCTTGACCACAAATGGTTCTGGGGCGGTCAACTTCACTCTAACTGCCAGCAATGGAGGCACTGACACTATTACCGTTAGTGCATATGAAGGCAGTAGCAAAGTAAGCACAAAAAGCACTGTGACGATCTCCGAGGACAGCTTCGTATTCGACACTCCACCACAAGGGCAGGAGATAGAAATCGGACTTGATAGCCAGAACGCTCCTATTACCGAAACAGTAACAGTCACTTGGAACCAGAATGGTGCCGCAGTAAACGGTGGCGATATCGAGTTTTCAACGACTCGCGGCACATTCGCAAACAACGATACTGTCCAGAAGATTTCAACCAATGCATCTGGACAGGCAACCGTTCAAATCAAATCAAACAATGCCGGTCAAGCACTTATTACCGCGACAGAAATTGACAGCTCCGGTAATCCTGGAATTTCTACCCAGCGTAGCGTTGAGTTTGTCGCACTTTCGCCAGAAACCATCGAACTGCGAGCAACGCGCACCCAGATAAGCACTAACGACCAGACAACGCTTGTTGCGACTATAAAAGACGACAGCGGCAACAAGGTCAAAAATGCTCGCATTACCTTTAGCCTCAGCGATATTACCAACGGGACTCTTTCACCGGGCTCAGCGATCACTGACAGCCAAGGTCGTGCGTCAACCACATACCAGTCTAGCGATGGTACGAGTGGGCGACAGGACATAACGATCACAGCCGTTGCAGAAAAAGAAAATGGTTCAACCATTTCTGACACTGAGCAGCTAACGGTAGCCGGAAAAGCGCTAACGATTACGATCGGCACAGGTAATGAGATCTTTGAGAAGAATGAAACTTTCTATGAACAACCTTGGGGCATTCTTGTCACTGACGCAAACGGCAACGCATCGATAAATCAAACAGTCGAACTTAGCATTATTCCTCTTAGGTTTAGCAAAGGTTCCTACGACAGAGACGACAATGCAGATCCGAAATTTACACCAACAATAACAACCACATGTGACACAAATTTTGCAGACGCCAACAACGGCATTCAAATAGCTAACCCGGCGAGCGTTCCAACAACTGTGCAAACTGACGATAGCGGCTCTATTCAGTTTAACGTTCTTTACCCTAAAGGGGAGTGCAACTGGGTAGACGTTCGATTAACGGCAACCTCAGCAGTATCCGGCTTCTCATCATCGGCAAGCACTGACTACAGGCTGCCCTGCTCGGCGGAAGACCTGAATGCCAGCGCTCCCCCAGGGGGGAGTCAGAGTAAATATAATACTGTGACCCAATGCCAGTAAACTAAAACCCTCATCAAAAAGCCCGGTTGCGCGCTGGGCATTTTGCTTACAAAACAACTTTCCGCGATAATGGCGCCCATCGAATTTTCGGTGGGCGTTTTTGCTTACCGCCTCCTCATTTATACAACCCGAGTCACCCCACAGCATGAAAGAGACCGTTTCCGACCTGCTCCAGTCTGCCCTGGCCGCCCTTCAGTCAGAGGGCGCGCTGCCTGCCGATCAGACCTATACGCCGCAAGTGGGCAACACCAAAGATAAGTCCCACGGGGATTATGCCTGCAACATCGCCTTGGTCGCCGCGAAAACGGCGGGGTGTGCACCACGCAAGCTGGCCGAAATGCTGATCGGGAAATTACCCGAGAGCAGCGCTGTGGAGAAAGTGGAGATTGCAGGCCCCGGTTTTATCAACTTCTTCATGAGCACAGCCAGTGCGTTCGGGGTCGTTGATACCGTTCTCGGTGAAGCTGGCCAGTTCGGACGCAATAGCAGCGGCAAAGGGGAAAAAGTTCAGGTGGAGTTTGTCTCTGCCAACCCAACCGGCCCGCTGCATGTGGGCCACGGACGCGGCGCGGCCATTGGCGACTGTCTTTGCCGGCTACTGGAAGCCAACGGCTACGAGGTTACCCGCGAGTTCTACTACAACGACGCGGGCGCCCAGATCAACAATCTCGCACTCTCGGTACAGGCACGTGTCAAAGGTCTGACACCTGAGGACGAAAGCTGGCCGGAAGACGGTTACCGCGGCGACTACATTAGCGATGTTGCAAAGGCCTATCTGGCGGGCGATACCGTAACCGCAGATGACCGGGAAGTAACCGCCAGCGCGGATCCCGAAGACAGGTCAGCCATTCAGGAATTTGCCGTGGCTTATCTGCGCCGGGAGCAGGATCTGGACCTGAAAGCGTTCGGTGTCCAGTTTGATGTGTATTTCCTCGAATCGTCCCTGTACCAGGACGGCAAGGTGGAAGCGGCTGTAAAACGTCTCCAGGACAACGGCTATACCTACGAAGACGGCGGCGCGCTGTGGCTGAAAACCACAGAGTTCGGCGACGATAAAGACCGGGTCATGCGCAAGAAAGACGGTGGCTACACCTACTTCCTGCCAGATGTGGCCTACCATATGGATAAATGGCAGCGCGGCTTTACTACCGTCATCAACGAACAGGGCGCCGACCATCATTCCACAGTCACCCGCGTTCGTGCTGGTCTGCAGGCATTGAACGCAGGTATTCCTCAAGGCTGGCCGGATTATGTTCTGCACCAGATGGTCATGGTTACCCGCTCCGGCCAGGAAGTGAAAATTTCCAAGCGCGCCGGTAGTTACGTCACCATCCGGGACCTGATCGACGAAGTGGGCCGGGATGCTACCCGCTTCTTCCTTGCTGCAAGGCGGGTTGATTCCCAATTGACCTTCGATATTGACTTGGCGCGTTCCCAGACCAATGAAAACCCGGTTTATTACATTCAATATGCCCATGCCCGCATTTGCAGCGTGCTGCGGAAACTGGCGACAGAGGGTGTCGACCGCGGGCTTAACGAATGCGTGGGCGACCTGTCGTTACTCACGCTGGATGAAGAAAAAGAACTGGCAAACCAACTGGCAAAGTACCCGGAACTGGTCGCCAACTCCGCCACCCAGCGCGAACCACATCACCTCACGCACTACCTGAGGGATCTGGCAGGACAGTTCCACACCTATTACAACGCCCATAAAGTGTTGATTGAAGACACAGCAGTGCGCGATGCCCGCGTCAGCCTCTACCTCGCGGTACGCCAGGTAATTGCAAACGGGCTTGATCTGCTGGGTGTCAGCGCACCGGAAGAGATGTAAGTAACGAAAATGTCCCGAGATTACGCGCGCAAAAACCGGTCTGGCTCACCATCAGCCACCGCCAAGAGAAAACCGACCAAGCCTGTTCGCGCCCAGAACAAGCGCACCAAACCGGCAGCGCCGGCTCGATCCCAACGCGGAGGCTTGTCTTTGAAATGGATTCTGTCATTGGCGACTGTTGGCGGGTTTATCGGGTTCATTGTCTACCTGAACTCCGTGCCCACCAGCGGTGGGCCGCAACCGCGAACGACAACCGAAAAATCGGCGCCGCCTCCTGCCGCCACAACGACCAAACAGGTCGAGAAAAAGCCGGGCTTCCGGTTTTATGAGATGCTTCCGGAATCGGAGGTTATTCCCCCGAAGGTAGAAGAGTACACCCCCGGTCCGACCAAGCAGGATTTCGACTACCTGGTGCAGTCCGGCTCGTTCCGCAGCAAGGAAGACGCCGAGCGCCAGCGCGCGCAGATTGCCTTCCAGGGGCTGAGGGCTGGCGTGCAGCGCATAGAGCTTGATAGCGGCTCTGTGTGGTACCGCGTGAATGTTGGCCCGTTCGCATCCCGAAGTCAGATGAGTTCGGCGATCGACAAGCTGGTGTCTATTAACATTCAGCCGCTTATACGGAAGGTTCCCAAGCAGGGTTAAGTGTTCCCCGAGGACAATGGGAGGCTGTGGCGCAGGGCTTTCCAAAACCGTGCGGAGCCATGGATGGCGGAGCCGAGCGTACACGGACGTATTCACAGCGTGTTTTGGAAAGCCCTGCGCCACAGCCTCTTCCCCGAACTACTTGAATTCCTCTATCCTGCCTCCATAACTGGCCAATACCGATTTTTATCAGGCAATTGGAGCCCTAATGACTACCATACTTTCCGTCAGACGCGATGACGAAGTTGCCATGGGTGGCGACGGCCAGGTTTCTCTGGGGAATACCGTGATGAAAGGTAACGCCCGCAAGGTTCGCCGTCTTTATAATGGCCAGGTGATTGCGGGGTTTGCAGGAGGCACTGCGGATGCTTTTACTCTGTTTGAGCGATTTGAGGCCCAGCTTGAGAAACACAATGGGAACCTCACGAGAGCAGCCGTTGAACTTGCCAAAGACTGGCGTACAGACAGAGCTTTGCGACGACTGGAAGCGCTTCTGGCGGTGGCAGATAAAACGGCGTCTCTGATTATCACCGGGAATGGCGACGTGATCGAGCCCGAGCAGGGGTTGATCGCTATTGGTTCCGGCGGTCCGTTTGCGCAGGCGTCTGCCCGCGCACTGCTTGAAAATACCCAGCTTTCCGCCCACGAGATTGTGGAGAAGGGTCTGGATATAGCGGCGGATATCTGCATCTACACAAATCATAATCGCACGATCGAATTGCTTTCCAAAGAAGCGCCTTCCAAAACGACCGATCCGGAGTAATCATGCCTGCAATGACTCCCCGTGAGATTGTTCACGAGCTCAATAAACACATCGTGGGTCAGCAAGAGGCCAAGCGGGCCGTGGCGATTGCCCTCAGAAACCGCTGGCGCCGGATGCAACTGGACAGCACCCTCCGCGATGAGGTTACACCCAAGAACATTCTGATGATTGGCCCCACTGGCGTAGGTAAAACTGAAATTGCCCGTCGTCTGGCCAAGTTGGCCGATGCGCCCTTCCTGAAAGTGGAAGCCACCAAATTTACCGAGGTGGGCTATGTTGGGCGCGACGTGGAATCCATTATCCGTGATCTGGCCGACATGGCGGTTAAAATGCTGCGCGTTCAGGAAATGAAGCGCCACGAAGAAAGAGCCCTGGACGCTGCCGAAGACCGCATTCTGGACGCCCTGATTCCACCGCCCCGAAGCTTTGACGAAGACAGCCAGAAGACCTCAGAGGATTCGTCCACGCGCCAGCTTTTCCGGAAGAAACTGCGAGAAGGTGAGCTGGACGACAAGGAAATTGAAATTGATCTTCGCAGCTCGGCCGCCGGTGTTGAGATCATGGCACCGCCGGGTATGGAGGAGATGACCAACCAACTGCAGAGCATGTTTTCCAACATGGCTGCGGACAAATCCAAGCCCCGGAAAATGAAGGTGGCGGAAGCCCTCAAACGGGTGAAGGAAGAAGAAGCCGCCAAGTTGGTCAATGAAGAATCGATCAAACACAAAGCCATACTCGCAGTGGAACAGAATGGCATTGTGTTTCTTGATGAAATTGACAAGGTGGCCAAGCGCTCGGAAAACACTTCTTCAGATGTTTCCCGGGAAGGGGTTCAACGGGATCTTTTGCCGCTGATTGAGGGCAGCACTGTAAGCACCAAATACGGCTCGGTGCGCACGGATCACATTCTGTTCATTGCCTCGGGCGCGTTCCACCTGTCCAAACCATCAGATCTGATTCCGGAGCTTCAGGGCCGCCTGCCAATCCGGGTGGAGCTTCAGGCTCTCAGCCCCGACGATTTCAAGCGCATTCTCACAGAACCGGACGCATCGCTGGTTCAACAATACGAAGCGCTGATGGCCACCGAAGGCGTTAAGCTGACGTTCAGCGAAGATGCCATCGCCCGCATTGCCGAGATTGCCTGGAAGGTGAACGAGACCACCGAGAATATCGGTGCCAGACGCCTCCATACTGTGTTGGAGCGGTTGCTCGAGAGCTTGTCGTTCGATGCCGGAGATGGCGTAACGGAGATGTTTGAAGTGACTGCTGACTACGTGAATGAAAAGCTTGGAGAGCTGTCGGAAGATGAGGACCTGAGCCGCTATATACTCTGATCAGTGCGGATCGGAAACTGCCGGATCAGGGGTGTTGTATGCCCTTGGTCCGGTCAGTTATTCTGCTTTTGAAAACAACTGGGTGACATTTTCCAGTCCGGCCACCAGCTTGCCTTTCCCCGCCGCTTTTTTCTGCCTGCTCTTGGCCACATACAACGGCAGCATTTCGCCATAAAGGCTGGTACTTATTGTGCGCTGTTCATCTTCGAGCCTGTCCCGACGAAGCCTGATACCGTATTTCGCTAACTTTGGCTCCAGCTCGTCTGCCCGGTTCAGCAGATCCCGACGAGTCATTTGATAAGCGTGCTCGCAAACCATTCTGCGTGACTGGAAACTGAACACGTTTGAGAAAAACAGCTTGGCGTCGTCTCTGGTGGGTTCGAACAACAAAATATCTTTATCCGGATAATCCGTCGCGTAGTGCGCGATTCCTGATTTCATGCGGGAATACACCATGGTGCGGAACATCTGCGACAGCAGATTCGGCATGCCTGAACGGGTCAACTCCCCCGGCGCCATGGTTCCGGCCCTCACCGCAGCACTGGCGTCAATCGGCACCTGGGGATTTACCGCGAAAACCAGATCAGCACCGTCTTCAAACGCTACCGAAGCATGCAGGCCTTTGCGCAGGGTTCCGTCCACGTAATACCGACCATCTATGTCGACAGGCACATACAGGCCTGGCGACGCTGTACTCGCCTGAATGGCTCTGGAAATCGGCACATGGTCAAACCCGGGAGCACCAAAACACACAGCCTCTGTGCTTTCAACGTCGGCAGCAACAATGTAGAGACTGCGCTTCAGTTGCCGGAAATCGTTTGAGCGCCCCAGCATGGAAAACGCCCGCTTGAGGTACTCATGCAACCCCTCATTATCGAAAAGTCCGGCTGGAACCGCCTGCGCCATGAGCGTAAGGGCTTCGAGCAGACTCTGGTCGTAGGGATTATTGATAAAACGGCGCAAGGCGGTAGAAAATAGCCTTGGCATCGCCAGCATCCGACTCCCTATTTCCTTGAAAGCCGGGCGGAAGAACACGTCCGGGTGAAAAGGGTGAACTTCGGCTTCGTTCCGGACAAAGATCCGGCACAGCTGCGCTGTGGTCATCTGGTTAGCCAGGTTGGCCGCAACAAACGAACCGGCGTTAACGCCGACATAAACGTCGATGCTATTGAAGTCCAGCCCATCCAGCGCTTCATCGAGCGCCCGAAGTGCGCCGATTTCGTAAATACCACCCAACGGCCCCCCGCCACCGAGCGCGAGCCCAATGCGTGGAGAAGGTTTTAGATCGGTTGGCGCTTTCATAGCTGTTCCTTTTCCGGATAAAGAGCCAGAGCGGACTCTCGGCACTGTATATCTCACAGAGTAACAACCCGGTTTAGAGCTCGCACCCTAGTTCCAAGTGCGCTTTCAGGACGCTGCCTTCTCCGCCAAGGCCGCCGACGTAGACTTGCCAGGTCGGAGGTAGCGACCAAAGCCGGCATTGCGCAACGCAAGATCCACACAACTTTTGATAACGTGAGGAGAATCCAGCAACAGGACGTCTTTCAATAACGTCACCGCCCACTCCCGGCTGACACTGCGAATCACCGACTTTACTTTCGGCAAACTGGCCGCATTCATGGACAGGGAATCGTAGCCCATGGCCATCAGCAGCAGTGCGCCGCCGGGGTCCCCCGCCAGCTCGCCGCAGATGCCTACCGGCTTGCCGACGGCATGAGCATCCTGGGCAATTCGCACCAGAGCCTGAAGAACAGCTGGGTGATATGAGTGGTAGAGTTGGGCAACGCGAGGGTTGTTGCGGTCTACCGCCAGAAGATATTGAGTCAGATCGTTGGAGCCCACCGAGAGAAAATCGACGCGATCAGCCAGTTCTCGAATCTGGTATACCGCCGCCGGTATCTCTACCATTACGCCTACCTTGGGCATATGGATGTCAAAGCCTTCTTCCCGCACCTCGTGATAAACCCGGTAAATCAGGTGCAGAGATTCCTCAACTTCGGAAATGTTGCTGATCATCGGCAGCATGACCTGAAGGTTATTCAGGCCCTCGCTCGCCTTGAGCATGGCTCGCACCTGAACCAGGAAGATCTCGGGATGATCCAGCGTCACCCGGATGCCCCTCCAGCCCAGAAACGGGTTTTCTTCCTCGATCGGGAAATACGTCAGCGCCTTGTCTCCGCCGATATCCAGCGTACGCATGGTCACCGGGTTCGGCGCAAAGGCTTCCAGCTGCTCGCGGTAATACTGCCGCTGCTCCTGTTCTGACGGAAAGCGATCTTTGATCATGAATGGCACTTCGGTGCGATAAAGACCTATACCCTCTGCACCGTGAGACAGAGAGCGCACAACGTCGGTCATCAATCCGGTATTGACCAGCAGAGGTACCCGGTGGCCGTCCGTTGTGACGCAGGGCTTGTCCCGAAGCGCTTCGAGTCCGCGGTCAAGCTCGTCCTCTTCTTCGCAAATAGCCTGAAAAAACGCCCTGAGATCTGCAGAAGGGGAAGCGAAGATCTGCCCCTCAAAGCCATCAACGATCAGCTCTTTGCCATCAAGCTGGTTAACCGGAATATCCACCAGCCCCATAACGGTGGGCACACCCATTGCGCGGGCAAGAATGGCGACGTGGGAGTTACTGGAGCCCTTGACCGACACCAGGCCGACCAACTGCCCCCGGGGCACCTCTCCAAGCATGGCAGGTGTCAGCTCTTCACTGACCAGAACCGTGCGCTCTGGATAATTCAGATCTTTCTGCTCGCCTTCCTGCAAATAGGAAAGCAGGCGGCGGCCAAGATCGCGGATATCGACCGCTCTTTCCCGGAGATAATGGTCGTCCATCATTTCGAAATGACGAACGTAATGCTGAACTACCTGTTTGAGCGCACCCTGAGCCCAGATACCCTCACGGATTCGGTTATTAACTTCACCGGGCAAGGCTTCATCGCTCAGCATGCGAAGATACACATCAAACAGCGCCAATTCTTCCGGGCGAAGCGTTGAAGTCAGCCGCTTTGCAACCTGCTCGATGTCCGCGCAGACCGCTTGCACAGCCGACTGGAATAACTCCAGCTCGACGTCAATGTCCTCCGCCGGCCTGTCGGGAACCACATCCAGGTCGGCGGCCGGATAGACCACGACGCCATGACCTATGGCAACACCAGGTGCCCCCGGCACACCGTTGAAGCTGACATCTCGGGCTTCCTCACCGGTCAGAGAAAGGCCGCTGATGGCACCGGTCGCTTCACTGTGAGCAATAACACCCGCCAGCTGAGCGGAAACCGTAACCAGAAACGCCTCTTCGCCTTCGTCAAAACACCGGGAACTCTCCCGCTGCTGAACCACGAGAACGCCGAGCACCCGACGATGGTGGATAATGGGAACCCCGAGAAAGGAGCGGAAACGCTCTTCGCCGGTCTCGGGAAAATAACGATAGCGGGGGTGGGATGGCGCATCTTCGAGATTGATCGGCTCTTCCCGGGAACCCACAAGGCCGACAAGTCCCTCCGAATGCGCAAGGCTCACTTTGCCTACGGCTTTCAGATACAGGCCTTCGGTTGCCATCAGAATATAGCGGTTGGAAGCCGGGTCCAAAAGATAAACCGAGCAGACTTCGGTGCCCATGGCTTTCTGCACACGAGATACAATAATACCCAGCGCCTCAGGAAGGTCCCGGGCGCTGTTTACCTCTTGTACAAGACTTCGCAGAATACTCAGCATGGGGTTGTCAGTCCGTCATTTCGCCTGTTCCTTTAAACGCCGGTTATGCTCGCTCCGGTGCCACTGTTCCATGTCGTAGAACAGCCTTGGTGCAAGCTCTCTCAGCGCACGTCGATACACTTCACGCTTGAACGAAACCACCTGACCTAACGGGTACCAGTAGCTTACCCACTGCCAACCGTCGAATTCCGGTGAATCCGTACCGTCAACGCGTACTTGCGCATCGGGTGATAACATCCTCAGCAGGAACCATTTCTGTTTTTGCCCCACGCAGACGGGGTGCGAGTTGTGCCGTACCATCCTTCTGGGAAGGCGGTATCTCAGCCAGCCCCGGGTACAACTGATGATTTCAACATCATCGGCGCCCAAGCCAACTTCCTCTCCAAGCTCCCGGTACAGTGCATCTTCCGGCGATTCTTCATGATTAATACCGCCTTGGGGAAACTGCCAGGAGTCCTGCCCTATTCGTCTTGCCCAGAGAACTTCTCCCCGGTGGTTGGCCAGAATGATTCCGACGTTGGGTCTGAAACCGTCTGAATCGATCACGGTACAGTCCTCTTGATAGAGTCGGCAGGCCGGTGAGATATTTACCGGCCGGATTTTTTCCAAGTTGCGCTCATTCTTACAGAATCCCAAGACTTCGGCAAACGCAGCTGCACTCCGGCACCCATGGTAAGATACCGGCTTTCGCACGCCCTGTTCCCCTGGAGGTAATCGCTTGACGCTCGCAATTTTTGATTTGGACAACACCCTGCTCGCTGGTGACAGTGATCATGCCTGGGGTGAGTTTTTGGTAGAGGAAGGTATTGTTGATGCCGAGACCTATCGCAAAGCCAATGATCGTTTTTATCAGGAATACCTGAATGGCGAGCTGGACATACTGAACTACCTTGGGTTTGCGCTTCAGCCCCTCTCGATCCATAGCATGGATGAGCTTCTGAGATGGCGAAGCAAATTCATGGATAAGAAAGTGCGCCCCATGCTGCAGAAAAAGGCCAAAGAGCTTTTGAACAGCCACCGACAGCGCGGTCACACGCTGATGATTATTACGGCTACCAACCGATTCGTGACCGAGCCAATCGCCGAATTGCTGGAGATTGAGCACCTGATCGCCACTGAGCCCGAGATGATCAACGAGCACTATACGGGTAACGTTGCGGGCACTCCCAGCTTTCAGGAAGGTAAGGTCGCCCGACTGAACGACTGGCTGGAGGCTCACAATGAAAGTCTGGACGGCGCCTGGTTCTACAGCGATTCACACAATGACTTGCCGCTGCTAAAGAAAGTGGATAACCCGGTTGCAGTTGATCCTGATTCAAAGCTGGATGAGTTCGCCAGGAATAAGGGTTGGGATGTTATGACGCTTCGCAGCTGATGTTCGCCAAAAAGCGCTGAACTCGCCTTTTTAGAGAGCGGGTTCAGCTTTAGCGTCACATAAACCCGGTAAGGGATCGCACAAAGCAGGATTTGATGTAATCCGTCTCGGGAATTCCGGGAATAATAGGGTGATCCGGCGCCTGGTGCCCCTGCTCCAGCAGTTGCACGAAGCGATCAATCTTGCGCCCGCTGCCACGGATAATGTCAACCAGTTTCTCTTGGGACAGGTGCATGGAGCATGATGCTGAAACCAGCACCCCATCCCGCTCCAGCAACCGCAAACCTAACTGGTTCAGGCGCGCATAGGCCTGTTCGCCGGCTTTCTGGTCGCGACGGCGAGGAATAAAGGCCGGCGGATCCAGTACAACGATATCGTATTTCTCTTTCTCCTCCGCCAGCGCCTTCAGTGCGTCGAACGCATCGCCTTCAATGGTTTCCACATTATCCAGGCCGTTGAGTTTCGCATTGTGATGCACAGAATCAATGGCGCCTGAAGAGCTGTCCACACAAGTAACCTGGGTGGCGCCTGCACAGGCCGCCTGAATGCCCCAGCCACCCACGTAACTGAACACATCCAGCACCCGCTTACCCGGCGCGTAAGCCTGCAGACGCTGACGATTCATTCGGTGATCGTAAAACCAGCCGGTTTTCTGTCCGCCTTCAAGCGGCACTTCGAAGCGAACACCGTTTTCTTCAACCTCGAGCAGTGTCGCTTCCGGGCCATGCGCCTGCTCAATGTAGGTAGCCAGCCCCTCAACGCTGCGCATCTTGCCATCGTTCTTGAGGATGATGGCTTTCGGATGCACCAAGCGCTGAACCGCCCGGACAATCGACTCTTTCATCTGTTCCATACCAGCGGTGGAGATTTGCACCACTACGGTATCGCCAAAGCGGTCCACCACCAGCCCGGACAGCCCGTCGCTGTCGCCGAACACCCAGCGATAGAAGGGCTTGTCGAACAACCTGGCCCGCAACGTTAGCGCCGTTTCCATGCGCTGGGTCAGGCGATTCGGTGTCATGCCTTGTGCAGCATCACGACTGATCAGGCGGCCGCAGATGAGGGAGTGGGGGTTAACGAAAATCACACCGAGTGGTTTGTCGTTCGATGCCCGCAACTCAGCCTGAGTGCCGGCTTCGAACTGTGCCAGAGGCGACCGCTGGATATCGACTTCGTTGCTGTAAACCCAAAGATGGCCAGCACGGAGCCTGCGCTCGGCGCCTTTGCGTAGATATAAAACCGGGAAATTCATGGCAACCACCTAGGGGAAGAAAATCAGGGCGGGATTATACATTAACTGACAACCACTACACCCAAGCTTGGGCGAAGGGAACCATCGGGCAAGGCTGTCCAAAACACGCTGTGAATACGTCCATGTACGCTTGGCTCTGTCATCCATGGCTCCGCACAGTTTTGGACAGCCTTGCCCGACGGTTCCTGCCAGACTTACTCGACGGCCGCTAAATGCTCAGCGTAAGCATCCGAATCCATTAGCCCATCGAGCTCACCTTGGTCGGCGAGTTTGACTTTGAACATCCACCCTTCGCCATAGGGATCTTCGTTGACTTTCTCGGGCTCGTCTTCAAGGCTCTCGTTGACCTCAAGTACTTCACCCGTTACCGGGCTGAACACGTCGGATGCGGATTTCACGGATTCGGCAACGCCAGCTTCCTCGCCACCGGTTACCGTTTCACCCACCTCGGGGACGCCGATATAAACCACATCACCTAACTGCTCCTGAGCAAAGTCGGTAATACCAACTGTAGCCGTGCCATCGGCATCTACGCGCACCCACTGGTGAGTTTCGATGTATTTCAAATCGGGAGGTGTTTCGCTCATAACGGTAGTTCCTGGCAGATTTTTGCGCAGTGTAACCGAAACGTCAGCGCCAGCGAACCTCTCGCGCCAGCTTCATGAACGAATCCATGTACTGCACACCAACATCGCGCTCGCGGCGGCCCAGAAAGATCTGTTTGGCGATGCCATTTTTACCCAGTTTTACCGGAACAATAGCCAGCCGATCGCTGTACTCCGTTACCAACCAGCGGGGCAGCGCCGCCACCCCACGGCCTGCTGCGACCATTTGCAGCATGATATCCGTGGTCTCGATGGTTTTATGGCGGGCCGGGCGCATGTTTGCGGGAACCAGCAGGTAATTGAACACATCCAGCCGCTCGATCGCCACGGGATAGGTAATCAGGGTTTCCGGCTCAAGATCCGCTGCTTCGACCCAGGGCTTGCCTGCCAGGCTGTGATTGGCGGCAACTACCAGCACCTGTTCGTAATCAAACACAGGCTCAAACACCAAACCGGGCCTGTGCAATGGATCAGGGGTGACCAGCATGTCGATATCGTGGCCAAACAGGGCGCCAATGCCGCCGAACTGGAATTTCTGTTTTACGTCGACATCCACCGACGGCCACTGCTCAAGGTAGGGGCCAACAACTTTCAACAGCCACTGATAACACGGGTGGCATTCCATTCCGATGCGAAGAGTGCCCGCCTGCCCTCTGGCAAACTGGTCGATGAGCATTTCCGCATGTTCGAACTGTGGCAGCAGCCGATTAGCCAGAGCAAGCAAGTGGTTGCCGGCCTGCGTCAATCGCAGCTGGCGCCCTTCGCGCAGCCAAATTGGCGTTCCCAGCTGCTGTTCCAGTTTGCGGACAGAGTGACTTAGCGCGGACTGGGTGAGGTGGAGGCGACTCGCCGCTGCGGTCAGGGAACCTTCTGTTTCCACAGCCCGGAGCACTTCCAGGTGGTTACGCTCAATCATCGGGAAACCCATGAGTAAAATTAATGGAACCCTGAAATAATACCATTATTATTCATTAAATCTGAGCGCTAATCTGACAACTCCTATCAACGCCCAAAAAACACAGAATCAGGAGTTCCGGATGACCACCACTCATAGCCTTGGCTACCCTCGCATCGGCCCCCGCCGGGAACTTAAATTTGCTCTGGAAGCCCTCTGGCACGGCAAGTCAGGTGAACGAGCCCTGCAGGAAACGGCCGCTGAGTTGCGCGCGCAGAATTGGCAAGAGCAGACGGGTCTTTCTCTGGCACCTGTAGGCGATTTTTCTCTGTACGATCAGGTACTGGATATGAGCGTCACACTCGGCAATTTGCCAGAGCGCGCCAGTAGCCATGAGGGCACCACGCTGGATGCGTATTTTCGTGTAGCCCGGGGCCGCGCTCCCTGCGACAGCGCCTGCTGCAGTGTGCATGCGGGTGAAATGACCAAATGGTTCGACACCAATTACCACTACATAGTGCCGGAATTCAGTGCCGACACGAGTTTCAGCTTGAATGCTGAGCGCATTCTGGAGCAACTGGCCGAAGCTCACGCGCAAGGCGTAACTGCAAAACCAGTGATCATTGGCCCGGTTACTTATCTCAGGTTGGGCAAGACCAAGGATGAATCTGACCGCTTGAAGCTGCTGAAAAAATTGCTACCGGTATACAGCGAGTTGCTTGAAAAACTGGCAGCAGCAGGCGCCGAATGGGTGCAAATTGACGAGCCGGCGCTGGTGACAGAATTGGACGCCGACTGGCGACACGCATTCGTACTCGCCTACCACGAGTTGAAAACAGCTCCAGTGAAACTGCTGCTGACGACCTATTTCGGGGAACTGCGCGAAAACCTGCAACTTGCTTGCGAGCTACCGGTTGCCGGCATTCATCTGGATGCCATCAGCGCCCAAATCGAAGTTGCTCGACTGGCTGACTGGCTGCCGGCTCACAAAGTGCTGTCCCTCGGGGTTATCAACGGCCGCAATGTCTGGAAAACAGACCTGAACGCCACTCTGGATCTTCTGGAGCCACTAAGGGAAAAGCTGGGAGAACGTCTTTGGCTTGCAACCTCTTGCTCGCTTTTGCACGTGCCCGTTGATCTTGAGAACGAAACGACGTTGGATTCAGAAATCCGCAACTGGTTGGCCTTTGCACGCCAGAAGCTGCAGGAATTGGCCACTCTGGCGAAGGCGCTCGATGAAGGTCGGGACGCCGTAGCTAAGGATTTGGATGCCAACCGGAAAGCCATTGAAAACCGCCGACAGTCTTCACGAGCCCACAACCCGGCGGTTGCCAAGGCGCTGTTGGCTATTACACCAGAGCACGGCCATCGCAGGAGCCCGTTCAGCACCCGGGCCAAGCTGCAGCAAGAACGATTCCAGCTGCCAGCCTATCCAACGACGACCATTGGCTCCTTTCCTCAAACTCCGGAAATACGCAAGTTTCGTAAAGAGTTTAGCCAGGGAAACCTGAACCGTCAGAGCTACACAGCACGGATTCATGAAGAAATTGCTTACTGCATTGAGCAACAGGAAGCGCTTGGTCTGGATGTACTTGTGCACGGCGAGGCTGAGCGCAACGACATGGTGGAGTATTTCGGAGAGCAGCTGGAAGGCTATGTTTTCAGCCGCTTTGGCTGGGTGCAGTCCTACGGATCCCGGTGCGTGAAGCCACCCATTTTATTTGGCGATATCACCCGCCCCAACGCCATGACCGTAGGCTGGACCACATACGCCCAGTCCCTGACGGATAAACCTTTGAAAGGCATGCTCACCGGACCTGTAACGATTCTGAACTGGTCATTCGTGCGTGATGATCAACCACGCAAGGATACCTGCCTTCAGTTGGCTCTGGCCGTACGCGACGAAGTACAGGATCTGGAAAAGGCCGGCGTGGGTATTATCCAGATTGACGAGGCAGCCTTGCGCGAAGGCTTGCCCTTGCGCCAGTCAGACTGGAATACCTATCTGGAATGGGCTATCGAGGCCTTCCGCATCAGCGCCAACGGCGTGCACGATGACACCCAGATTCACACCCACATGTGTTATTCGGAGTTCAACGACATCATTGGCGCCATTGCCCGTATGGATGCGGACGTGATTACCATCGAAACGTCACGCTCTGCCATGGAGCTGCTCGATGCCTTCAAGGGTTTTGAGTATCCCAATGATATCGGCCCGGGCGTTTATGACATCCACTCGCCGAACATTCCGCAGGTGGAACAGGTGACAGACTTGATGAGAAAGGCGGCGGAAAGGGTTCCAGCAGAGCGCTTGTGGGTCAATCCGGATTGCGGTCTGAAGACCCGTCGCTGGGAAGAGGTGATCCCTGCCCTGGAAGCTATGGTAGCTGCGGCCCGCGAACTGCGGACGCAAAGCGCCGGGAATGAAATTGCGGAACGGGAACTTGCGAAAGCAGATCAGTAACCCGAGCTGTTCTTATCAAGCTCAAACTCGAAATCCATGGCCCGACCCACTTCCGTTGTGAAGTTGCCGGAGGCCTGGAGTTCAAACCAACGATACCCAGGTGCCAGATCTTCCACGGAGAACTTGCGCGAACCGGAGGTAAACTGAATGCAAGTGGAAGGCGTGGCCAGCAGCTGCACGCCGTTTCTCTTCTGCTCATGAGTCTGGTGAATGTGACCCCACAACACGACCTTTACTTGCGGGAAGCGGTCAATCACCTGCCAGAATTCTTCACGATTCCTGAGGCCAATTTCCCTCATCCAGTCAGCACCAATATCTACCGGGTGGTGATGCAGCGTAACAAGTGCCGGCAAATCCGGGTGCTGTGCCAAGGTTTCGGCCAGAAAGTCCAACTCGGATTGGGCAAGTTCCCCGTAAACTTTCCCTGGCACCGAAGAATCCAGAAGAATGAACTGCCAGCCGGCTTGAACAATGTGCCTCAGGTCTGCGCCATAGCGCGTTGCCACTTTCGTCAGCGACTCAGCGTGATCGTGATTTCCGGCAAGCCACGCGGACACACAATCAAACACGCCAAGGCGGTCGCCTAACACACGATAGGCTTCTTCCGAGCCATCCTGGGCAAGATCTCCTGTGGCCAGGATCAAATCAGGTTGCCCGCGGGATTCGAGCACCTCTGCTATAACGGCATCAAGGCTGTCACGGGTATTTACACCGAGCAGCGCACCATCAACGCTGGCCATCAGGTGCGGATCCGTTAGCTGCAATACCCGAAGTGGGCGGGTGGTTTCCTGTGACGTCATGATGCTCTTGGTCTGCTCGCTGTCATCGCTTGAGGAACGGATTCACAGGTCGCCGTTTCACGCTAGCCCCCATGATTTCAAAACAAGTGTACGTTGTCAGCTTCGGGATTTGTCGCTATTGATTGGAACCGGCGTCACATTCTGGATCAGCACGACCAATATATTGCAGTATTTAACAATACTACCCTCTTCAAGGCCAACTTTCAGTCCGCACTTTCATCAGCAGACCAGGCCGCATACTCGAGCGGCAAATGGCCGAACCTCAGACAGTACTCGAGCCAGTCAGCAAGAAATCCGTTGACCTGAACTTTTTCATCCGGATGGTGCATAAAGCGGTTGGGATAGTCATTGACGGGCGCAATCTGCGTGTCACGATAGCAACTGATGACCTCCGCCATGGCAGCGTCGTGGTATACCCGAACAGTCATCAGTGGATTATTGAGCCAACGCCCGCTGTTGTGAACTTGCTCAAGCAAGAGGGTTTCCGTATACCGGGCGGTTTGTAGCACCTGGATCCGAACGCGGCCCAGGTATTCATTTTCCCGATATAGTTCAATTTCACACACTGGCTGATTGTCTACCCTGAGCTGGCGCAGCCTGCGAAGGCGTTGGAAATTGCCCTCACACAGGGCTCCCAGCTGGCGCAGGTCAGGCACATATCGCTTGGGCTTCATGGTCCATTCACCCATTACTCCCACCCTGCCTGCAGTCGGACCCTGTTGAGCTGGAGCCACTGAATAGCGATGATTGCGGCAGCGTTATTAATACGACCGTCACGGATCATACTTATGGCTTCGTCTGCCGGCACCACATGGGCTCGTATGTCTTCGTGCTCGTCTTCGAGCCCATACAGGCCGCCTGCCGATTCGGTGCTGACTTTGCCACAGTATAGGTAAACCATTTCAGTGGTGCCGCCCGGCGAAACCAGGTAATCACAGATTTTCTCGAGCTTACTGAAACTGAGCCCGGCCTCTTCCTGGCCTTCCCTCTGGGCAACCTCTTCGCTGTTTTCGCCGTTTTCGTTCATTCCGGCAACCAGCTCCAGTAACCATGGCGATTGATCGCGACCGATTGCGCCCAAGCGAAATTGTTCAAGCAGAACGACTTCGTCGCGGTCAGGATCGTAGGGGAGCACGCAGGTGGCATCGCCGCGCAGAAAGAGCTCACGGGTAAACAGAGGCATACTCCGGCCATCGAAGCGCGGATGCGTCAGCCATAACTTATCCATACGGAAGAAGCCCTGAAAGACGGTTTCGCGTTTTTCGATTGTGACGTCACTGGCTTCGAACTGGAACGGCTTGGTCATAGTTTGCCCTGCAGTGAAATCGATTTTGAACGATAGACTCTGGCTTAGGGGTATTGCAAGCCTTCTTGATGCTAGCTTGGGTGCAAGGCAGGAATCGAGAGGGCTTACCAAAACACGCTCCTTGCGGCACATCCATGTGGCGCTTGGGCTCCGCCATCCATGACTCCGCACAGTTTTGGCAAACCCTCTCGATCCCTGCCCCAGACTTATGAGCTATGCGTTGACGAGCGCCAGTTTCTATTGCACCGCGCCGCCAGCTTCCAGAAAATTCAGACCTTGTCGTAAAGTTTGCTTCCAGAGTCAATAAACTCTCTGGATTTTTCCTTCATGCCAGCATCCACTGCCGATATCTCGTCAATACCGTGTTCCGCTGCGTAGTCCCGAACTTCTTGGGAGATTTTCATAGAGCAGAATTTTGGGCCGCACATGGAACAGAAGTGAGCCACTTTGGCGGAGTCCTTAGGCAAAGTTTCATCGTGGAAGGCGCGAGCTGTGTCTGGGTCCAAACCTAGGTTGAACTGGTCTTCCCAACGGAATTCGAACCGGGCCTTGGAGACGGCGTTGTCGCGTATTTGAGCGCCGGGGTGTCCTTTGGCCAGATCGGCTGCGTGGGCGGCGATTTTGTAGGTGATGATGCCGGTTTTCACATCGTCTTTGTTGGGCAGGCCCAGGTGCTCTTTAGGGGTGACGTAGCAGAGCATGGCGCAGCCGAACCAACCGATCATGGCAGCGCCGATGCCGGAGGTTATGTGGTCGTAGCCAGGAGCTATGTCGGTAACCAAGGGGCCGAGGGTGTAGAAGGGTGCTTCGTCACAACACGCCAACTGTTTGTCCATGTTCTCTTTCACTAGGTGCATGGGCACGTGACCAGGGCCTTCGATCATGCATTGAACATCGTGCTTCCAGGCAATTTTCGTGAGTTCGCCAAGGGTTTCCAGCTCACCGAACTGGGCAGCGTCGTTGGCGTCGGCTATGGAGCCGGGGCGCAGGCCGTCGCCGAGGCTGAAGGAGACATCGTAGGCTTTCATGATTTCGCAGATGTCTTCGAAGTGCTCGTACAGGAAGCTTTCTTTGTGATGAGCCAAACACCATTTCGCCATAATGGAGCCGCCTCGGGAGACGATGCCTGTGGTGCGTTTGGCGGTCATTGGTACGTGGTGCAAGCGCACGCCAGCGTGGATGGTGAAGTAATCTACGCCCTGCTCAGCTTGCTCGATTAATGTGTCTCGGAAGATCTCCCACGTTAGGTCTTCGGCAACGCCGCCTACTTTTTCCAGCGCTTGGTAAATGGGCACTGTGCCGATGGGCACTGGTGAGTTGCGGATGAGCCATTCGCGGGTTTCGTGAATGTTCTTGCCGGTGGAGAGGTCCATGATGGTGTCGGAACCCCAGCGAATGCCCCAGGTGAGCTTTTCTACTTCTTCCTCGATTGAGGAAGTAACCGCTGAGTTGCCGATGTTGCCGTTGATCTTCACCAGAAAGTTACGACCGATGATCATCGGTTCGGATTCGGGATGATTAATGTTGGCAGGGATAATCGCCCTACCCCGAGCAACTTCGCTGCGCACAAACTCGGGGGTAATTTCCATTGGAATGCTGGCACCGAAGGATTGGCCGGGGTGCTGATCGTTCACCCAACCCTGCTCACGGGCTTCCAGCAGTTTCATGTTTTCACGAATGGCGATGTATTCCATTTCAGGCGTAATGATGCCATTGCGGGCGTAATGCATCTGGGTGACGTTTTTAACCGCCAGCGCTCGTAATGGCTTACGCTCATCCATAAACCTGAGCGGGTCGAGCTGAGGGTCCTTCATTCGCCGGCGGGTATATTCAGATGTATAGCTTGGTAAGGGCGCTGTGTCTTCTCGCTCGGCTATCCAGGCGGCACGGATTGCAGGGAGCCCTTTGCGCAGGTCAATGGTCGCGTTGGGATCACTGTAGATACCCGAGGTGTCGTACACCATCACCGGCGCGTTTTTTTCACCGCCCAACTCCGTGGGCGTGTCCTGTACGGTAATTTCCCGCATAGGCACCCGCAGGTCGGAACGGCTACCCTGTACGTATATTTTTCGCGATCCTGGCAACGGCTGTATCGCGGCAGAATCCACGCGGGCGGAATCACTAAGGTAAGTTGGTAGATCTGTCATCATTCGCTCCCGGAACATTGCTTTGGTATTCGGGTCGCGCATGACGGAGAAAGTAGCCAAGCCGTTGTTTAGCGGGCAGCACTGGCTCTTCGGTTGTCTGGTCTCAATCCCTACGCCGGTATTATCCGGATCAGGTCGCGGGTTCTGCGTTGCAATCTCAGCCAGTTGCCCAAACAAATCAGGCAGCCAGCACCCCGTCAAGACGCGAGTCTGTAATGCATAGCACTCAGAGTAGGTGCTATTTGCAAGTGTAGAGCTGAGAGCAATTATTGTCCATAATGACTGATCTGTTTAAACCGGTTCGATTTTCCATGCCAATGCGGAGGCCGTTCCCATATTTTCCGCAGAGATCCGGCATTCTCTTACAAGCGCCCCGAGAGGGCACAAGCGCGCATATGTACTCAGGAGTAACAATGAAGAAACGATTGCTTTCCGGACTTGTTGGCCTCTTGGCAGCACAACCTGCCCTGTCCATGAACCTGGTAGAGACCTATGAGAAAGCACTTTCCTATGATTCCGGCATTGCTGCAGCTCAGGCCAGATTTGAATCCCAACAGGCCGCCAGCGATGTCACCCGGAGCGCCTTGTTGCCACAAATCGGTGCCTATGGTGAGGCGCGTCATATTGATAATGACGGCCCCAGCGCATCCCAGGATAACAGCTATAAAGAGCTGAACTACGGCGTGCAACTGACACAACCACTGTTTCGTGCAGACGCATGGTTTCAGTACGATGCCAGCCAGTTCCAGACAGATTCCGCGCGAGCGCAATATAATCTGGCTCAGCAACAACTCATTCTTGATGTCGCAACCGCCTACTTTGATGTTTTGCGTGCTCAGGATACGGTAACGACCGCCCTGGCAGGCGAAGCCGCAATCCGGCGCCAGTATGAACAGGCTCAGGAGCGCTTCGATGTTGGCCTGATCGCCATTACTGAAGTCTACGAAGCCCGCGCCAGCTACGACGACAGCAGGAGCCTGCGAATTGCAGCAGAAAACCAGGTAAATATCGCACGGGAGCAACTGGCCCGGCTGACCGGTGAATACTCGGAGGATCTGGAGAATCTGCGCCAGAACTTCCCTCTGGGCCGCCCTGAACCAATGGACCCGGCCGCGTGGGAAATGACCGCCCTGGAGCAAAACTGGTCCATTCAATCCGCAATTTACGACCTGAGCGCCAGTGAGTCCGGACTGAAAGTGGCCAAGGCAGGGCATTACCCGACACTGGATCTGAACGCCTCTTACGGCAAGTCCGACGTTGACGGAATTGAGCAGAGCTCCAGCCTTCAGCGTGACGGTGTTACTACTCAGGGCATTATCGGCCTCAGCCTCAATGTGCCGCTATATTCTGGCGGTGGAACTCAGGCAGGGGTACGTCAGCAGCGTTCTCTGGTCACAGTGGCAGAACAGACTCTCAGCACCGTGCGCCGCGATGTACGGGTAACTACTCGCAGCCTGTTCCTGACCATTAACAACAACATTGAAACTGCGTCAGCGCTGAAACAAACCATCATTTCCCGCCGCAGTGCTCTGGATGCAACCCGCGCCGGCTATGATGTTGGCACCCGGAATATTGTTGAAGTGCTGGATGCAGAACGGGCCTATTATGTCGCACTGCGGGATTACGCCAACGCCCGTTATGACTATGTGAACAACACGTTTCAGCTAAAACAGGCTGCGGGCACGCTCAGCCCGAGAGACCTGATTGAATTGAACAATTGGCTCAGCGCCACGGCCCCTGGCATAGAGGCTCTTGCCAATGACCAGGAAACCCTGGAAGACCCTACCCGCTAGTATACGCAGGCAAGGCGCATAGCCGCTTGATAGAGAAAGGGTAGAAGCAAACCTTCTTATCCTTTCTCTATCAAGGCACCAACACCCCAACCGCTTCAGACCCGCTCGATAATTCCATCTACCACCCTGTCCAGCGCACCTCTATTTTTGTTAACCACGCTCAATGCACGCTTTCCACTGGCCTGGCGCTCGACAGCATCACCGAACAGAACCGCCAAATGACGGTATAGCTCACCCGCATCGCTGACCATCGTCACGCCACGGTCGTCGAGAAGCCTTTGATAAATGGTTTCAAAGTTGAAAACGTGGGGCCCAGAGATCACAGGAATCCCCCAACCAGCCGGCTCCAAAGGATTGTGACCACCGCGTTCAATCAAAGAACCACCCACAAACGCCACGTCGCTGGAGCCATAAAGCATCATCAGCTCGCCCATGGTATCCCCGAGATAAACATTTGCATGCGAAGGGTCTTCAGCGAGGGAGCGCCGCGCCAGAGTAAATGCCTGTTTACCGACTTTTTCCGTAACCGATTCAAAGCGCTCAGGGTGGCGAGGCACCAGAATCAACAGGGCATTCGGATGGGCGTTCAAAAGCTGCCGGTGCGCCGCCAGCAACTGGGCATCTTCACCTTCATGGGTACTCCCGGCAATCCAGACCGGACGTGAGAAAAAGGATGCCTTAAGCTTTTGCGAAGCCTCCCTCAAGGCGTCTGGGATATCCACATCAAACTTCACACTCCCTGTCACCGCAACCTTGGATGCTGCAACGCCAATTCTGCGAAACCGCTCTGCATCCTTTTCGGCCTGTGCAGCCACCCAGCTGATGCTGCGCATGATCGGGGCGACCAGGCTTTTTACTCGCTCATAACCTCGGGCCGAGCGCTCAGAAAGCCGCGCATTGATCAGAAAAACCGGCACGCGCCGGGAACGGCTCTGGCGTATCATATTCGGCCAAATTTCCGTTTCCATGATAACCAGAATTCTGGGGTTGGCACGGTTCAGAAAACGACGGATCGAGCCCGGGGTATCGTAGGGTGCGTAAGCATACTGGACCTGATTACCAAACATTTTCATGGCCTGTGTCAGACCTGTGTCTGTCATGGCGGTCATCAGTATCGTAATGTCCGGGTTCCGGGCGAGCAGCCGCCGCACCATAGGCGCCGCTGCAATCGTCTCGCCTACAGAAACAGCATGCACCCACACCACGCTGCCGTTGGTCCGTTGCACGAAACCCAAGCGCTGTTGCCAGTTCCGGCGCAGTTCGGGGGCCTTACGGCCCTGCCACCACAAACGCAAAAGAATAAATGGCAGTAGCAACCGTATAAGCTGTGAATAGATAAATTGAAGCACGCAGGACTCCCGGCAAATCAGTGCGCTATCATATCCCAAAGCCTATTGATTTGCTTCCGATTGACCCTGCCGGGCACCATAGTCTGCCCAGCAATCCATTGAACCCTCGGGACCCGTTTCACGTGAAGAAGAAATATCGCAAGCAGCCGCGCAACACCGACTACTCCGCCTACCTCCATCCTCGCTGGTGGCCGACTTGGGGCGGGGTTTTTGTAATGTGGTGTGTGGCACAGCTTCCTATCCGTTTTCAATGGTGGCTCGGCAAGTGTGCGGGGCTTCTGGCCTGGCGCTTTGCCGATAGGCGTCGCCACATAGCCGAGGTTAACATCCGCCTATGCTTCCCGGAGTTCAATCAGGCACAGCAGGCTGCTTTGGTTCGAAATACCTTTATTGCCAATGGAATTGGCCTGATCGAGCTGGGCATCGCATGGTTCCGAAACCCTGCAAAGCTCACCGGAATAACGAATGTTCACGGCAAGGAGAACCTCGATAAGGCACTGACCGAGGGCAAAGGTGTGCTGCTTCTTGGAGGCCATTACAGCACTCTGGACCTCGGCGGCAGCCTGATTACCGAGTACATTGAAGCGGATGTTATGCAGCGGGATCACAACAATCCGCTGATGAATGCGATCATGACCCGGGCCAGGGAGCGCCGGTATGACGCCGTTCTCGGAGCCCGGGATCTCAGAGGCTTGTTCCGGAGCCTGCGCAATAATCGCACCGTATGGTATGCCGCTGACCAGGACTATGGGCGCAAAGATATCGTATTTGCGCCCTTCTTTGGCATACCAACCGGCACCATAACCGCAACGTCACGTATTGCGGCGCGTAGCAAATGCAAGGTGGTTCCGTTCAGCCATTTTCGGCGAGACGATAAACCCGGTTACGATATTTATTTTCACCCTCCGCTGGAACCTTTCCCTAGCGGAGATGATTTGCAGGATGCGACTTTGATCAACCAGATTCTGGAGAGCGAGATTCGGCGCGCTCCAGACCAGTACCTTTGGATGCACCGACGTTTTAAAACGCGACCAGACAAAGACGATCCGGGCTTCTATGGCAAAAAATAAAGCATCATCAGCACCCGTAATATGGTTGCTCACAGACGACAAACCGGGGCACAGGAACCAACTCAAAGGCCTGGGCAACCGGTTACGCGTGAAAGCAGGCGCCAGCCTGTTCTGGATAGATGCGCACCACGCCAAGGTTCCATTTTGGCGTGCACTGCTGGCAATGCCTCCCAAGCTGGATAGAGCACTCCCCCACCCGGATCTGATCATCGCTGCGGGCTCAGGTACTCACGGGCTCCTGCTGTCTTTACGGAGGCTCAGGAAAGCCAAGACACTGGTTATCATGAAGCCCGGGTTCCCTCGCACCTGGGTCGGCGGCTCAATTATTCCCGCCCACGATGGCGTTGCGCAAAACCGGGACACCCTGATCACCGAAGGTGTCATCAACACAATCACCCCCCTGGCAAGGATCACGGACAAGCCGGAAGCTCTGTTGCTACTTGGAGGGCCTTCTCCACATTTTGACTGGGACGACGACGTTGTGTTTGGACAAGTTGTCAACCTGATCGGCGAATACCCGCAATGGCGCTGGACGATCAGCAGTTCAAGGCGGACACCGAACGCTCTCAGGGAAAGGCTTGATGAGCTTTCCGGCCTGCGGGTCACAGTGGTAAATCCTGACGATACCCACGAAGACTGGCTTAACCATCACGTTGCCACATCCAGAGCAATCTGGGTAACGCCAGACAGCATGTCGATGGTGTGCGAAGCTGCAACATCCGGTGTGCCTACCGGGCTATTTCAGCTCTCTGAGCGATCAGACAGTCGGGTTGCCAGCGGTGTTCGACGATTGGTCGAAATGGGTTATGTAGCCCGCTGGAGCGACCATGCTACGGTTATGGGGGGCAAAACCGGGCAGGAGAAACCTCTTTGGGAGGCGGACCGGGCTGCAAACTGGGTCATCCAGCGCTGGCTTGCATCGGGAGCAGGCAAGACGCAAAAAGCACAAAAGAGGACAACTACTTGAGAATTATTCAGGCACTGCCGGCTCTTTTCAGTGGCGGTGTAGAAAGAGGAACAGTGGAATTTGCGTCTGATCTGGTGCGGCATGGCCATGAGTCTTTTGTCGTATCCAGTGGCGGCCCGCTGGCAAAACGACTTCAGGAACAAGGCTCAACCCACATACAGATGCCCATTCATCGCAAAACGCCCGCGTCTTTCGGTCAGATCCGGCCCATGAGAAAGCTGATCCGTGAGCTGCAGCCAGACATCATTCACGTGCGCTCACGCATGCCGGCCTGGATCGTACGCCTGGCGTTGAAGGGTTTACCAGCGCATCAGCGCCCCGCCGTTGTTTCAAGCTTCCACGGCATGTACTCCGTGAACCCCTACAGCGCGATCATGGCAAAATCAGATCACGTGATTGCAGTTTCAAACTGTGTTCGAGATTACGTTCTCCGCAATTTCAAGGTTCCTGAACAAAAGCTGACCGTAATACAGCGCGGTGTGGATGTGGATTACTTTCAGAAGCGTGAGTTGAGCAACGCATGGCGACAGACTTTGTTTGCACAGTTTCCGCACCTCGAGGACAAACGCATTCTGATGATGCCGGGGCGCATTTCTCGCTGGAAAGGCCAACTGGAGTTTCTTGAGGCCATGGAGGAAATCGTCCGCAAAATGCCAGATTGCCACGGCATCATTGTTGGCGGAGCAGAACCCGGCAAAGAGCACTTCATGGGAGAGCTTGAACAACACCGGGCGAAACTTGGGCTTAACGATAAGGTCACCTTTCTGGGACAACGAAACGACATGGCGGAGCTTTATCTGTTCGCCAACCTGGTTTGCCATATGTCGACAAAGCCCGAGCCCTTCGGCCGCACGGTTACCGAAGCGCTTTCATCCGGAACACCCGTCGTCGCCTTTAACCGGGGAGGCGCGGCAGAAACACTGCAGGCATGCTTTCCTGACGGGCTGGTCACGCCCGATGACACCCGTGAGTTCGCCCAGGTTGCACTCAGGCTGTTGAGCGACAGCACTCCGAATATCGAGATCCCCTTCAAGTTTCGCCTTCAGGCGCAAACGGAGTCGACACTGGAGGTTTACCGCAAAGTTCTTGCTAAAGTGCCCTCTTCACCATGAACTCACCTGAGCGCCTCACCCTTGCCCAGTTAATCGCCACTCCGGGAGGTAATTGGGGGGGCATGGAAAAGCACACGGCTGACCTTGCAGACGAACTTGCCCGCCGCGGCCACAAGGTGCACGTTCTTGCACACCCGGATTACCGGCATCGCTTTTCACACGAGATCACCTTCCACCCTTTGCCGGTACAATGGGGAAGGCGGAACCCCCTGCTAAAGCAGCGTTTGAAACGAATGCTTCGCAAGCTATCTCCCGATGTAATCCACGCTCAAGGCAGCAAGGCGGCCGCACTGATCTCAGGTCTGGGAACTCAGGGAAGCGTAACGGTGGGCACTGTCCATGGCACCAAATCCAGCCATAAGGATTTCAACAAACTTGAGGGTGTAATTGCCGTTAGCAAAGGCATCCGGGAGGCGTTGTCCCACCCTGATTCAATCCTCATCCACAATGGGGTCAAGTCTCAGAACGAGGTGGGCAGAACAACTCACCCCGTACCCGGAAACCAGGCCTTTGCAGTTGCCATAGGTCGCCTCGAGCCGGTCAAGCAGTTCGGCAACCTGATTTCTGTGTGGGCAACAGTCAATCCTGCACTGCCACTCTATATTCTGGGCGAGGGCTCCGAGGCCGAAAAGCTGAGGGTACAGGTCCAGCACCTGGGAGCTGAAAGCTTCATAAAACTGCCCGGCTACGAAGAAAACCCGGCGGCCTGGCTTCAGAAAGCTTCTGTGTGCGTAATCAGTTCCGAACGCGAGGGTTTTCCATACACTCTTGTCGAAGCTCTACTGATGCGCTGCCCCGTGCTTTCAACGCCCGTCAATGGTGCGCTTGAGATGCTTCCTGCCGAAAGCCTGGCAACCGCAACAGACCTGAGCGCATTACACACCCTGTTGTCAGCTCAACTTGCAGATCCGGAAAGCCTGAAAAAAAGCCAGGAAGCATGTTTTGAACATACTTCGCGGGAGCTGACACTGGAGGCCATGACGAGCCGGACAGAAGCTTTCTATTTCAAGCTTCTCAGCGCAAACTCCCGGGCCTGAGCGCCTTCTGAACACAATCTGCGACAACGCGGTGCCCTCGGGTGGTAAGGTGAGTTCCATCGTCCATCAGACATACATCAAGATTGCTCCAGAGTTCATCCCAGGCATCCGCATAGATTGCGTTGTGCTCCTCGTCAGCAAGATTTGAAAGAGCTGTGTTATATCTCAGGATTCTCGGGTTCCGGGATGTGTCACGGTTCGGAGCCGTCGCCACCAGAACAAACTGGCTGTCCGGGGCAGACTTCAGGACTGTCCGTACGTTTTCAATGTACTCTTCCAACGGTACTTGCTCGACAGCCCCCAGCCTTTTTTGAAGCTGTAAAGAGCGCGCCCACTTCTTCAGCTTTTTAACCAGTTTTCTTGCCAGCTTCCGGCGCGGGTTGTCAGGGTAATAAAGCACATAAGGCGCACCGCGAAACGTCAGCCAGGAATCCACCAGCCCGTACTGTACACACACTAATGCATATTCCGATGGAGGAAACGCTGCAGCATACTGCAGCAGTTCCCGGGTAGTGCTCATGGTGTGCCCGCAATTTTTGAACTCAAGCTCCAGCGCATCTGCAACCTGCTCAGCCCAGACGGGGCCTTCAAGGGTTCGAAAACCCTCTGTGTTACAATCACCAAATGCCAAACAAGGTTTGGATACCTCTGAAAAACTCATAGCCATCAGGCTCCAGTTGCCAGCAGAACAAATTGCCAGTGATGAGATTCAACCTGACAATCAGCCTATAACTCCGAAGAGACGAAATACTGCTGTGATAGATCTTTCTGACCAAAAGCCCTTTGCTTCGGGCTACAACCGCCATTGCTACCTGCACCCGGGCATCCCTGGCCGCTGTCTGAAAGTCATTCGCCCGGAAAATATAGAAGCGCGTTATCAGCGGCAGATGCCTCTCAAAAAACTGCTCGGCAAGTCCAGGATCAACGACAACACACAGGAACAACGTGCACATCAGCAGGTTGCAATAGTATCGTTGATCAAACAGGGCCACGAAAGCATTGTCTGGCACCATCTCCCGCGGTTCTATGGCGAAACGCCAACATCGCTCGGCACCGCCAATGAAAGTGAGCTTCTTCTGGACGATCACGGGGATCCGGCTCAAACGCTTGAGAGCTACCTGAAACAACACGGTTTTGACGCCCCCATAAAAGCAGCTTCGGAGCGCTTCTGTGAGTGGCTCGAAAAAACAGGCATATTGACCCGCAACCTCTTGCCTCACAACCTGGTCATAGCCCGACGTAACAATCAACCAGAGCTTCTTCTGGTCGATGGGCTGGGAGCACCCGGCGCTCAGAACACGCTTGCAGCGATTCCGGCATGGCGAAGGCGCTACACAGCGAGACGAGTCAATCGCTTCTACAAGCGCATTGCATGGGAGCTCAGTGATAGAAAGCAAACCTGGGAAGCCGCGCAACGACTATGACGCCTGTAACGAGCTCGCGGCACTGCGCAGCTGCGCTGTCGATGCTCAATCCATATGGTAAGATTCCACCTGCGAACACAGGGTTCAGGAACGCTCTCACAAACTCAATCAAGCCTGGAGTAAGCTCATGATTCATCCCGTCATTATGGCTGGCGGTACCGGCTCGCGTCTTTGGCCGCTGTCACGACAACTGAACCCGAAACAGTTTCTCAAACTGACAGACGGCCCCCTCTCGATGCTGCAATCGACGGTGGCCAGACTTGACGGAATGGACGCGCAAAAACCACTCCTGATCTGCAATGAAGAGCACCGCTTTCTGGCTGCGGAACAAATGCGGCAGTCCGGCCATGAAGATAGCTGCATCATTCTTGAGCCCTGCGGACGAAACACTGCTCCAGCAATCGCGTTGGCGGCACTTCAGCTATGTGAGAGCGCCCATGGCGATGACCCGCTTATGCTGGTTCTTGCCGCCGACCACCTGATCAAAGATGTCGAGGCTTTTCAGGCAGGCGTGGCAAAGGCTGTACCTCAGGCAAAGGAAGGCAAGCTTGTCACCTTCGGCATTGTCCCCAACCAACCTGAAACCGGGTATGGCTATATACACCGTAGCAGCGAACTGGCCACAGATTGCTACACCGTTGATGGTTTTGTGGAAAAGCCCGATATCGAGACCGCTCAAGCCTATCTTGCGTCTGGAGAGTACCTCTGGAACAGCGGCATGTTTCTGTTCGGCGCCAGACAATATCTGACCGAGCTGGAACTGCATCGCCCTGACATTCTGGCTGCCTGCCGCGCAGCGATGGCAGACACCAGCGAGGACCTTCACTTTATCCGGGTAAATTCGGAACGGTTTGCAAGCTGTCCTTCCGAATCTGTTGACTACGCCGTCATGGAGAAAACCGATCACGCTGTCGTCGTTTCACTGGACGCCGGGTGGAGCGACATCGGATCCTGGTCCGCACTTTGGGATGTCAGTGAAAAAGACCGGAACGGAAACAGCCTCAGCGGCGATGTGATAGCCCATCAAACCCGCAACACGCTTGTTCGCGCAGAGAGTCGGCTCGTTGCAACCATTGGTGTTGATGACCTTGTCATCATTGAGACCAACGATGCCATTCTTGTTGCTCACAAAGACAAAGTGCAGGATGTAAAAGCCGTGGTTGAGCAAATCCGCAGCGACGGCCGGCACGAGCATATGAATCACCGTGAGGTTTACCGGCCTTGGGGGGTCTACGACTCCATAGACAGTGGCCCGCGCTATCAGGTGAAGCGAATTACGGTAAAGCCCGGCGCAAAACTCTCCGTTCAGATGCACCATCATCGTGCTGAGCACTGGATTGTCGTCAGCGGCACTGCGCGGGTAACTAACGGCGAGAAAACCTATCTGGTCACCGAAAACCAGTCGACATACATTCCCATAGGCCAGGTGCACTCGCTGGAAAACCCCGGGGTCATTGACCTGGAGTTGATTGAGGTGCAATCCGGCTCCTATCTTGGTGAGGATGACATTGTCAGATACGAAGACCGGTACGGCAGAAAATGAGCAAGTTGAAATATTTTCTTGTTGCAGGTCTTCTGCGTATCGCAGGCTGGCTTTCACTGGCAGGTGCTCAAAGAATCGGCAAGCTTGTGGGCTTGCTTATGTGGAAACTACCCGTCAAAGCTCGCGAGGTTACCGACATCAACCTTGCAATATGTCTCCCGGAACTGCCACAAGCCGAACGCGCAACCATGGCAAAAGAATCGCTGGTAAACACAGGGATGACAATGCTGGAAATTCCCTTGATGTGGGAATGGCCAGTGGAAAAATGCCTTGGATTGGTACGTGAAACCGAGGGGCTTGAGCTAATTGACGATGCCATGGCTGACGGCAGCGGGCTGATTCTGCTCGCGCCGCACCTCGGGAACTGGGAACTGGCTGGACTGTTTTTCTCATCCCGTTACAAAATGGCCGCACTCTATAGCCCACCTAACATGCCGGAATTCGAAGACTACATGATCCGTGTGCGAGGCCGGCTTGGCTCAGAACTCGTGCGTGGCGACAGACGCGGTCTGGTAAGACTGACTTCGATTCTGCGGGAAGGCGGTGTTGCCGGTATCCTTCCTGACCAGTCCCCGCGCGGCAAAGGTAATGCCTTTGCGCCGTTTTTTGGCATGGAAGTCAAAACCATGACCCTGGTTTCAAAACTTATGCAGCGCACCGGTGCCAAGGTTCTGATTACCTACGCCGAAAGGCTGGAGAACGCGCGCGGGTTTCGGATCGTCGTACGCGAAACTGAGCCGGGCCTGGACAGTAAGGATGCGGTAGCTGCTACAACAGCTCTGAATACGTCTGTCGAGCGTTGTATCCGGGACATTCCCGGGCAGTACCAGTGGGAATACAAGCGCATGCGGCACCGGCCACCCGGCGAAAAGAATCCCTATAACCCGGATAAGGTGTGCTGACATGACCGACTGCATCAAAAAGCCTGTCCACCTGCTTTTTGTAATCGGTGTCGCAGGCGCACTGCTGTCATCCAGCGTGCTGGCAGTTGCAACTCTATTGCTTGCCATCGCAGGTTTTGTGATCAGCTACAGAAAATCCTTATATCAGGCGGGATGGGATAAGCCAAAAGAATTGCGTTTACTGCATTTTGCGTTCTGGTTCTTTGTACTCGTGAGCGTTTATTCCTGGGCAGTTGAAGGCTTCAGTTATGAGGGCGGAAAAACGCTAGGCGCTCACGCCCGCTTTATTCTGTTCTGGCCCCTGATTATCGCCCTGAGCTATGGCCGACTGGGCGCGAACACGGTATTCGCCGCGGCTGGGCTCTTGGCTGCATCCATTTTTGCTCTGCTGGGTTCGGCGCTGATCGCAGACCAGGGTTCTATTACCTCGTTTCTGAGCAACCGCTTTGGCGGCGGAATAAACCCGATCAACTTCGGGAATATCGCACTGCTGGCTAGCTTCCTTACCCTGACGGGCGGGCTGTTTTTCCTCCGCAGCAAGCGGCGCCCCCTTGCTCTTCTCTTTATCGTTATGGGTACCGGGGCGGCCGCCATTGCCATGCTGTCGCAAACCCGGAGTAATCTGGTTGCCCTGCCATTTTTTCTCCTGCTCCTGATGCCACTACTCAGCAGAAATCTGCGCATCGTCAGCCTGCTCGCAATTCCTGTTTTGCTGGTGATCGCCATTTCTACGAATGAACGTGTGCCCGATCAGCTCAAGGGATTTATACAGAGCGACACCCTGGATTCCGGCATCACCGTCCGGATGGAAGTCTGGGGGCAGGCTTGGCGGATGTTTGAAGACAACCCCTGGACCGGCGCGGGTCTTGGAGGCTATACGCGCGAAATCGAAGCTTCAGTCGCATCCGGGGAATCGTCTGCCGTGTTGATCGACTGCTGTACCGGCCACGCCCACAACGACTTGCTCAACAATGCCGCTACCAGCGGTGTCCCGGGCATTCTGAGCTGGGCATTCCTGATCTTCCTTCCTTTGGCCATTTTCGCACGACACCTGCTCAGCTCCCACACAGCGACAGCACATCTGGCAGTGGCAGGCTCAATGGTCAGCGTTGGTTACCTCCTCTTCGGGCTGACTGAAGCGACCTTTAATCGAACGCTGTTCCTGACCTTCTACCTGGTGTCCGTTTCAGGCATTGCCGCTGCACTATTCAACGAGCTGAGCACCTCTTACGTAAGGCAACGGACGAGAACGGTATCGGCCACAATCATCACTAAAAACGAGGAAGACCACATTGCCGATTGTCTGAAGTCGGCCAGGTTGGTTGCTGACGAAATTATTGTACTTGATAGCGGAAGCACAGACAGAACCGTCGAGATTGCCAAGCAGTATGCCGACATCCTTGAGGTCACCGACTGGCCCGGCTTTGGTGTTCAGAAACAGAGAGCATTGGAGAAAGCCACAAGCGACTGGGTACTGTCACTGGACGCCGATGAGCGCATAACCCCGGAACTTGCGCGGGAAATCAACCACCGGCTTGCTGACCCTGACGCAGATGCTTACAAACTCCCTTGGGCCGTCACTATCTATGGCGCCCGCCTGGATTTCGGCCGCAGTGGCAGGGCGCCTCTGAGACTGTTCAGGCGGGAAGGCGTTCGTTTCTCCGACGCCCTGGTGCACGAGCGCATCCTGATTCCTGAAGGACGAAAAACCAGAACGCTGCGCGGTCGTCTGACTCACTACACACACAGGGACTTTGGTCACTCACTGGAAAAAAGCTCGAAGTATGCCTGGCTGGGATCGCTGGAAAAGCATCGGAAGGGCAAGAAAACACACACCATGATCTACCCAACCCTCAGGGGTTTGATGACCTTTGTACAGGTTTATTTTATCCGGTTCGGGTTTCTTGATGGCGCAGTGGGTTACCTGACGGCGGTCACCTACGCTCAAGTGACGTTTAACAAATACGCGGGCCTGTGGACGTTAAGTCCCCGGCGAAAAAATCACTCATCAGCCGAAGAACGCAAGTAGCAACTGAATGACGCGCTCCTGCTCTTCCTCTGGCATGCCGTACCAGAGAGGCAGACGCACCAAGCGCTCGCTCTCCTTGGTGGTATAGCGTTCCTCGCCGTGGAATCGCCCCACGGTCTCGCCAAACGGCGTGGAGTGCAGCGGCACGTAGTGAAATACAGCCATAACACCGGCTTGTTTTAGGTGATCAATCAGGGCGCTGCGCTCTTCCAGATCCCGGATTTTCAGAAAATACATGTGGGCATTGTGTGCCGTCGCCTCCGGCCGTGCAGGCCCGTCAACAATACCGTTTGCAATCAGGGATTTGAACGCCTGGTGATACCGCGCCCAGATCGCCAGGCGATTGTCACGAATCTGCTCGGCCCGGTTTAACTGGCCCCAGAGGTATGCAGCTTGAAGCTCGGAAGGAAGATAGCTGCTACCCATTCCAACCCAGCTGTACTTGTCTACCATGCCGCGGAAAAACTGACTGCGGTTGGTACCCTTTTCCCGAATGATTTCAGCCCGCTTTACAAAGCCTTCATCGTTGATGATGAGCAATCCGCCCTCACCACCGCTGGTATAGTTTTTCGTTTCATGAAAGCTGAACGTACCCATGTGCCCGATGGAGCCCAAAGGGCGGCCATGATATTCGGCCATCATGCCCTGGGCGGCGTCTTCGATCACGTAAAGCCCATGACGATTGGCCAGCTCCATAATAACGTCCATGTCGCATCCGACGCCGGCGTAATGCACTGGGACAATGGCCCGGGTCTTTTCGGTAATTGCCTGTTCGATAAGACTCTCATCGATATTCATGGTGTCCGGACGAACGTCCACAAATACTATGCGCGCGCCGCGGAGTACGAACGCATTAGCGGTGCTGACAAAGGTGTAGCTCGGCATGATGATTTCATCGCCTGGCTTCACATCGATCAACAAGGCCGCCATTTCGAGGGCGTGAGTACAGGAGGGGGTCATAAAGGTGCGCTTACAGCCCAACTGGCGTTCAAACCACCGTTGGCAACGCTCAGTGAATGGACCGTCGCCAGAGAGCTTTGCCTGCTTCAACGCTTCTTCAATGAAGGGCAACTCGTTTCCTGTAACGGGGGGACGATTAAATGGAATCACGCGTCTTCTTCCTGTAGAAATCGGCTTTCAAGGTCGTTCAAATCTTTCTTTCTCGCCTTCAGCCAACGGGCCGGACTTCCAACATATATTCCCCACGGATCGGTACTCTTTGCGACCAAGGTCATAGCTCCTATTGCGCAGCCTTCGGCCACTGTTATGCCCGGAAATATGACCGAGTTTGTTCCAACTATGACTTGCCGCTCCAGGAGAACAGGAGCAAAACGCTCTCGCTTGTACTTCCTTGGAACAAGAGAGTTGACCATGGTCTCTCCGGAATAATCATCGGATTGTGCAAAAACCTTGACGCCATAAGCCAAGGTGCAAAAATCCCTGAGCTCGACACCCGGTTGCCCACCGGCAATCAGGCACATAGGGGTTACATGACAATAGCGGCCAATGGAAACCTTGCCTGACAGAATGCAAAAATCATCAACCCTGGAATAATCGCCTATGTCCATCAGCTCTGCGTTATAGATACTCGCCTTGTCGCTTATCCTGACGCCCCGCCCCAGGCTCTTGAAGTTCATGTCTCCGAGCGCGCTTTCCGAAAGGTAACCCATCGCTCACCCCTTAAAGATGTCATCAAGTTGCGCAATCAGGTTCGACTTTGAGTAGGCATCCCGGATTCGCCGCACATTACCCTCCCTCGAAAGCTCCGAGGGCGGAGACAAATCAATCTTTTCAACATCAAACCACTGAATCTTCATCGTATCCAGCAAATTGGCGGTTGAAATACCTCGCCGCAGATACACTTTTTTCCCCATGCCGAGAAGCGATATCAGATTGCCAAGTCCCTGCTGGCGATTGTGATTGAAAATGGCAACGTCAATCGTCGCAAGAAACTCCTGATACTGATCTAAAGGCATAAAATCAACGAGCGGCACAAAGCGGTCGGCAAAAAGCTTTCTGCCCTCGCTGATAACCCGATAGGCGTGCTGCTGATCGCCGTAAGAAAGCGGTACATACACGCGAAAATTATCCGCCCGAAGGCTCGCCAGTTTTTCAAACACCTCAAGGTGCTTGTTGCTGGGATCCGCAGAGTTGCCCACCTGAATTTCAACGAAATCAGTGACTCTCTCTCCAACAACGGTGGCCGAAAACAGATTGGAGGTATACATCAGGCAATGATGAGACTTACCGCCAGCACCGTACCACTCCCTGGCAAGCTCAATATCACCTGGCACATGCGTCACAAGATGCCCGAGATGTTTAATAACAAACCGTCTGGAAAAATCCTTCAGGCCCGGTTTCGAGCCTGCTTCTCTCTTGCCGTAAAGATCATTACCCCAGATAAACCAGTAGGTCTTCTTTAACAGCCACGGCATCAGAAACAGCATCTTGGTGACCGCACGGGTAAACATCCCATGGAGAATAATTCGATCCGCGCGGTGCATCTGAACAATCAAACGGATTTTTGCCGTTGTTTTCTCGGCGAAGCCCTTGCCTACGCGATGTACGCCGAAGCGCCCCTCACTGCTGTATCTTTTATGGTCACCGAAAATGACAAACTCATGCAGGGCTGGATCAAAGTTGGCCTGTACCAGATCGATAAACGGCGGAATGAACTTCTCTGCCCGGCAAATGTGCAGAACTCTCTGGTTACTCAAGTGACGCATCACTCTTATCGAAAGTGTCAGATTCGTCGACCAGCTCCCTTATATACGACCCATACCCACTTTTCGCGTAAAACGCTGCAGCGCTGAGCATGCCCGCGTTATCCAGCCAACCATTGCGCCAGGCGATCTCTTCAAGACAGGCAATCTTGAACCCCTGACGTTTTTCAATGGTTTCAACAAATTGCGCCGCTTCCAGCAGCGTGCCGTGGGTACCGGTATCGAGCCACGCAAATCCGCGCCCAAGAAGCTGGACGTTCAGTGAGCCATCGTTCAGGTACGCATTATTGATAGCCGTTATTTCAAGCTCGCCGCGAGCAGACGGCGCTACTTTCCTGGCAATCTCGACAACCCGATTGTCGTAAAAATAGAGGCCGGTCACCGCGAAATTGGATTTAGGGTGTTCGGGCTTTTCTTCCAGCGACACCGCCTGCATATCGCTATTAAACTCGATGACCCCGAAGTCCTGTGGCGTTTTGACCTGGTATCCAAAAATCGTCGCGCCTCGTTTCTGCTGGAGTTGGTTCACCGCATTTTTCAACATCGGCGTAAAACCCTGCCCGTAAAAAATGTTATCACCCAGCACCAGACAGACATCTGACGTGCCGATAAAGTCCTCTCCGATCAGAAAGGCCTGAGCGAGGCCGTCAGGGCTCTTTTGGGTTTCATAACTCAGCTGAATGCCGAATCTCCTGCCATCGCCCAATAAACGCTTGAATGCAGTCGCATCATCGGGTGTGGTAATAATCAGAATGTCACGGATACCCGCCAGCATTAAAACCGAGAGCGGGTAATAGATCATAGGCTTGTCATAGATAGGCAGAAGCTGTTTGGAAACACCCATGGTGATCGGAAACAGGCGCGTACCAGTGCCACCAGCAAGAATAATACCCTTCATACGTTGCTCAACTTTTCTGAGTATCAGTGTTTGTTGTCTGATCTTTCAAAAATACGGTGACACCAATCGAGATTGTCAAGATACCAGCTCACCGTTCGCCGCATTCCGGAGTCAAAGGTTTCACTGGGTTGCCAGCACAGCTCGTGACTAATTTTTTCAATATTAACAGCATAACGGCGATCGTGGCCCGGCCGATCCGACACGTGGGAGATTAACTCCTGGAAAGACGACAGTCCGAAAGGTTTTTTTTCCACCAGCTCATCAAGGCACCGGCACACACAATGTACCACCTCGAGATTGGTTTTCTCGCTCCGCCCACCAATGTTGTAGGTTTCGCCCAGCTCCCCTTCTCTCAACACCGAATAGAGCGCCGTAACGTGGTCCTCAACAAAAAGCCAATCGCGCACCTGAAGACCATCACCGTATACAGGCAAAGGCTTACCAGCCAAAGCATTGAGAATCATCAGGGGAATCAATTTTTCCGGAAACTGGAAAGGACCATAGTTATTCGAACAATTACTCACAACGACAGGTAGGCCATAAGTCCTGTGCCAGGCACGGACGAGGTGATCAGAGCTCGCTTTACTGGCGGAGTATGGCGAGCTCGGCGCATACCGAGTGCTTTCACTGAAAGGTTCATCCGCGGCCGTAAGGTCGCCATAAACCTCATCGGTGCTGATGTGGTGAAACCGAAACACCTCTCGCTTGTGTTCAGGCAGCGCCAACCAGTATTTCCGCGCAACTTCAAGCAGCGTGCAGGTGCCAACAATGTTGGTTTGAATAAACGCGGCAGGGCCATCGATGGACCGGTCAACGTGGCTCTCTGCCGCCAGGTGCATTACCGCATCTGGCTGATGAGCCTCAAAAACAGTCTGCAGCTGAGACTGATCACAGATATCCACCTGCTCAAATCTGTATCGATCACTGCCGGACACTTCCCCCAGTGACTCCAGGTTGCCGGCGTAAGTCAACAAATCGACATTGACGACCTCGGTGTCGGTTTGCGCGATGAGGTACCGGATCATTGCCGATCCAATAAAACCGGCACCACCGGTGACCAAAATTTTCATACCACACTCCAATCAGGTTTGAACTCAATGGCATCACTGACTAATGAGACGTTTTGGCCAATTCCCTATGCAGACGGCGCCTCACCTTCAGTTTCCTCAGCAGGTTCCAGGGCTTGGGGCGCAAGCTATTCTTCTTTTCCAGCAGAAACTGATCAACCGCATCCAGAACCCGCCCACTTGAGCGCCCATCAAAAAACACGTGAAGATCACTGCACAGTTCTTTTTGTGCGGCAAGCAATTGTTCCGGGCGCTGGACGGCTTGTGTCAGACCATCCTCCAGCTGATCAACGCTCTGGACATCAATAAGGTAAGGGCCAGGCATCTTTGTTCGGAAGGTCACCACAGGTCTTTGAAGAAACATGAACTCAAACATGATCGACGAGGTATCACACAGCATAAGGTCCGCTTCGGGCAATAGCGGAACCAGGTCCTCATCACTTTCAACGAATCTCAGGTTATCGCTCTGCATACCTCGGTAGCGCTCGACAACAGATTCTTCCATTTTTGGATGCAGGGTTACGATAAACCGCCAATTGCCGCTCCGGGAGAGAGCTTCAATCTTGTCCGCCAGCTGAGGCGCACAGGTAACCGAGCGGCTGAATGTCGAAGCAAAAAATACGGTTGGCGGCTCCCCTTCAGGGCGGGCACGCTCACCGACATTCACATTCTTGAGCAGCGGATCGAGTTTGGGCCAACCAGTCTTGGCTACCGCAAAATGTCCTAACTCCTGCGCCAGGGCCTGAAATTTTTCAGTGTCTTTCTCCGCTTGGGTACAATAGAGGTCAAACCAGCCCCGAATTCGGTAGTGGTCGCTCTCGTCCTCGTTTTTGTGGCCGCGCTTGTTTCTGGCCATGCCATGGAACACTTCTACTTTTATGCCCGGGAAAAAATAAGGCACCCAATCGCCCGGCACAAAGGTGGCATCGGCTCCGTAGGCCAGAACCTCTTTCACCGTTTTCAGTCTTTTCTCATCCGGTTTCAGTGGGGCCGTTGAACATCCGGCAACAAACCAGGCAACCTCATCGCCCCGGCGCCGAATTTCAGCCTGCAATGGCCGCAATATTGAGTAGGAATATGGCTGATTGACGAAAAACAGATACCTGCGCACTCAGTTCCTACCCATCAATGATTTGTAAAGTTCGCCCGTTTCACGGACCGTTTGCGACGTATGAAAATCATTCGCAATTCTTGCCTTGGCTGCCCGCCCTAATCTCTCGAGCAACGTTTTGTCACGGTACAGGCGCTCGATCGCCGAAGACAGTGCTACAGAGTTTTCCGGAGGAACCACCAAACCACTCACATCCTCTTCGACCAGCTCGGGCATACCACCCACACGGGTTACCACAGGTGTCACACCATAAGCCATTGCTTCAATAACGGCTCTGGGCAGACCCTCCCGCTCCTTCGAAGGCAGAACGAAAACATCACTTGCTGCGGCTATGGCCGGCGCATCGTCTCGGTACCCGGTGAAATGGATGCGCTCCGGATGCTTTGACTGAGCTACCTGAGCATTCAGCTCCTGATTGTCAATTGCATCACCGACCAACACCAGATGTGCACTGATGTCATCAGGTAAGTGGTTGATCGCTTCAATCAGATCATCGTATCCTTTTCTGGGATTATTTCGCCCCGTACTGCACACGACAAAAGCTCCAGCTGGCACACCAAACTGCTCAAGGTTGGCCGGCGCTGCCTGATACCAACCAAGATCATGACCCTTGTAGATACGAATGAGCTTTTCATCTGAAATGCGCATCCAGAGAAACTTCAGGCTTGCCAGATAATCCTTGATAGCATCTGCCACGCAGACAATTTTGCTCACTCTCGGATGCAAAAATGTAATCCAGGACTCCGGGTTCAAAAAACTGATATTGCCGATAATACCCCGGTAAGCCACGATCTTTATGCTGGTGCCTTTCGACGCGCGGAGCGCACATGCCAAAGCTCGCGGATTGTAGGCGTGAATAATGTCGTAGCGTCTGCTTTTCAGTTGTTTGCTGATCGCCTGTATGCCTTCTTTATCAAAACGACTTTTCAACGCCATTGGCTGAACGACCATGTTTTCAGCAACCAGGCGTTGATAGTTTCGACCTTTCGGGTTGCACATGACATCAACGCTAAACCCGGCATTTTTAAGGCCGATAAAGAGCTCACTCTCCGGGCGATCGCAAGCGTCCGTAAGGCATAAAATCGCCGGCATTTCTCGCTGTTCAGTCTTATTACTCAAGCAGAGGAACTCCTTCGCATATAATTAAAATAATATTCCGGATCTGTCTCGTTCTTCTGAACACTGACCATCTTAGCCAAATCCAGACGCAATGCAGTTGCAAAAACTCTTGATGCCATGAAAAACACCACATGATAAGTTACGCGACTTCATATCAAGCTTTTCGGCCGCTTTACCAACAACCGTGATCTGAGCGCCTGAGTGTCTATCGATAAGAGCCCATATAGTATGAACGATATTAGCCGTCAGTCGCCTGGTTGGCACCCAGATGAACTGGCTTTTCTCGGCAAGCATCGAGTCTTGCAACATACGGGCGAAATTCCGGGTCTAACCAGTATTAAACAGCGGTGGGTTTACAACACCCTGAGAGAAGTTTTTCTGACTGAAAACGGGTACATTCTCAAGCGTTACTCTCATTTTCCCGGGCGCAAGGATTACCGAAAAGTCTGGAAGCGCGAGCATGATGCACTGTGCCGACTTGGAGACCTGAATACCCCTGACTCAATGGGTTACATAAACGTAAAACATAACCGCAACCTGAGCGGCACACTGCATTTACGTACCCTGCTACCCGGTTCAACCGTTAACTGGGCGACTGAAAACAGAGTGGAAAGCCTCGCTGAATTCATGGCAGATATTCATCGACGGCATGTTGTTACTTTGGATCCTCAGCATGAGAACTTCATTGACACGCATAACCATCATCACCCCATCGGCTTCATTGACTTCGGCCGAGCGAGGGTTTTCAGTGGCATGAACCTTCCAATGCTACTTCATATCGGTAAAGATCTCGCAAAACTCAGGATTGACGGCGGGTTGAATCACCGGCAATTCGAAGCATTCAGCCAGCATTATCAGCAATGCGTTCAGTTCAACGCGTTACAGAATGCCATCGTCAATCTTAGCGTCGGTCACTTCTTGCGCCGTCGAATCCGAACTCACGGCCGACCTGTTCGTTAATGACCGTAGCCTTCGCAAAAGGCAAACCACAAGCGCTCTTTACTTTCCGGTGATAAGCTCGTGCAACGCTTACGAACTGAACGCCATAAGCGTGACAGGTTGTGGTTTTTCCAGCTTGCCGGCCCCGGGAAAGCTTTTTGCAGCCGGCACTTGTCAAAATCAATTAAAAAAAGCCCGTCATCAGCAGCCAGAATATTGTCGCAATTAAGGTCTGCGTGATAAAGACCGGCATCGTGAAACCGGCGCAACATTGCTCCAACCCGACACCAGAGGGCGGCCTCCGGCAAAGACTCAGATTCCGGTAGCGGCACCGCCCCTGGAATTCGCCGAATAATAATAGAAGCACAGTAAGTCAAGGGGCCATTTCGTTGAACCAACGCTGCCACTGGCTCAGGGACAGGTAATCCCATGTCACTGAGCTCTTGCAGCAAACGAAATTCTGCAAAAGATCGGGTTCGGTCATCGCCTGTAAAAAAATAGCTACGACCTGAAAGCCTCGCAGCCAAGCCGCCACGACGATATTGACGCAAAACAACAGCGCCGTTCGGCGAGTTTAAAAACCAGGCTCCGCCGCGTCCTCCCGTTGCTACGGGGCGCGCTTTGGTCCCCCAAAATCCGGGATCAAACCAATCGCTGGTTATGTCAGCCATCTCAGGCGAAACCAGCATTCGCCTGGCTCCGTCAGAAATCAATTTTTCCCGCGAAAATTCCACTCAATCAAAACCTTTTGGTTATTCGATGTTTTGGAACACACTACATGCGTCTTAAAGCGCATCACCAACTCAGGTACACTGAACCATATCTTTAAGAACTCGCCCAAACCGAACGCACAAAAGTCCGGTTCAGGAGCACCCGTCGTCATAAGCGCCTATTCGCGAACAAGTCGGACACTTGGTCATGTGGAAATGAGCGGATTTATCTGGCTTCAGTCACCGGATAATATCACGCAGAAATGAGACGAATACATTCTATGGGCCATAGCCTGTTTACAGATTGTACTTTACCAAGAGAACAAACGTTGATCACTTCCATCTGCATTCTCCGCCTTTCTGCCATTGGAGACGTTACTCACGTCATACCTGTTGTGCTTAGCCTTCAGGAACAGGTTCCCGGAATCAGAATCACCTGGGTCATCGGCAAAATCGAGGCAAAATTGGTTGGCGACTTGCCTGGGGTCGAGTTTATTATTTTTGACAAAAAGGCTGGTCGCCAAGGCTATTCAGATCTCCGAAAAAAAATGAAAGGCCGTAAGTTTGACGCTTTGCTACATATGCAGGTTGCCTTTCGTGCCAACCTTGCTTCTGCCTGTATTCCCGCAAAAATCCGGGTAGGCTATGACAAGGCACGTAGCAAAGACCTCCACGGTCTTTTTATAAATCGCCGGATTGCGCCGGCCCAAAAACAGCATGTTCGTGATTGTCTCGCCAGCTTCCTCGAGCCTCTAGGTCTGCGGGCTGCTCCACCAAAATGGCTGATCCCGCTTACAGCGAGTGACAAGGAATTCGCGGAAACACATCTTGCATCGAATCGTAGAAATCTGATCGTCAGCCCTTGTGCAAGCCATGTGCTTCGCAATTGGTCGGCTGACCGCTACGCCCGTCTGGCCGACCATGCGATCAGCCAGCATGGAATGAACGTCATCCTGGTGGGCAGCCCTGCGCCCTTTGAAACAGAGTTTTGTAAATCCATTTCTGATCAGATGCAGCACCCGGTTTCCAATATCTGCGGCAAGGATACCCTCAAACAGCTGACGGCATTAATGGCGGCAGCTGATCTTGTTGTTGCTCCCGACACTGGCCCGGCACACATTGCCAGCGCTGTGGACACCGACGTTATTGGTCTCTATGCGGCGAGTAACCCAAACCGGTCCGGCCCCTACAACTCATTATCATGGTGCGTTGATCGTTACGCAGAGGCATTGCAAGCACATACCGGCAAAAACATTGAAACTGCCCGCTGGGGGGCCAAAGCCGAATTCGAAGGCGCTATGGATCTGATCGGCGTGGATGAAGTTTGTACCAAGCTTGATCAATGGATCGCGCAACATAGCGAAGTATCTTCAGATGACTAACGCCCTTCCACTCTCGGCCCTTACGCCCTGGTTCTCTCAGAAAAATCTGGGCGAAAAATTGTTTGTGGTTGCTCTCGCAACCTTCATATTCTGCTACCTCCCTTTGTTGGCCGCGTATCGCGGTGCGGAGAGCGTAATGATTCTGACGTTTCTCTGGCTGGCTTTTGTTTCAGGCAGAGAAACCGGACTGCGCTCAGCTACTGTGCGCGACCCGCTGTTTTTGACCTGTTTGACGTTACTCGGCTTTCTTGTGCTTGCAAGGCTCTGGTATTCCTTCAACTTACCGCCAGGTATTGACCCCGAAACCCGCGAGACACGATACGTCTTGAAGCCGGTGCTGGTGTTTCTGGTTGCTTTTGGCATGGGCATTGTTGCCCGCCCTTATCGCTGGGCGCTTCTGCTACTGGCCCTTCTAGGCTTGGCAGTATACTTACTGACAACCATTGGCTCCGGCCAATGGGTCAACGCCTGGGCGGGAAATCGGGAAGACTTCGGTATCCACAACGCCCAACACACAGCCATGTTTTTTGGCACAGCTCTTATCGGCATCGTGTGCTTCATGTTCCGGGCCATCCGGGCGAGCTCGCGCCGCTGGCGCCAGGCGATGATATTTTTCATGATTCTTGCGCTTGCCGTAGCGGCCTTTGGATTAGTCGCCACTCAGACTCGTGCCGCCTGGCTTGGGATTACGATGGCAACCACGATTGGTCTTATAACGGCTGCTTGTCTCATATGGAAAAAACGAGACAAACCGTTTGGCAGGGGCCACAAAAAAGCCGCTTTTGGCTTGATACTGTTCCTGCTGGTGGGTTTTGCACTTGCTGGGCTGAATGCGCCGGAAAGAGTCAAAGCTCCGCTTACCAACAGTCAGTCTGATAGCAGCCAACTCACCTCCATAGAGCAGTATGCCAGCCTACCAGCGTTCAACACCGACCCAAGAACCAGTCACGGCGTTCGGCTAATTTCGTGGCGGGTCGCACTTGAGTGGCTGAAAGAACGGCCGTTGGTGGGCTGGGGGCCTGGTAGTACCAAAGACCTGATTAATCATTCCGAGTTTTTCTCTGATCGATTCAAGAAAAATTTTGGTCACCTACACAACTCATTTATTGAATCCCTTGTTGCCAATGGGCTGATTGGCTCGGCCATTCTGTTGGCCATGATGGCATGGATTGGATACGCTGCATTTGCGGCCTATCGAAATGGTAAAATGCCCGCTGATGTTCTCGTATTCGCATTCAGCTTTTTTGGTTTCTGGACTGCAATAAATTTCTTTGAGTCATACACCTTGTATACCACCGGGCATTATATCAATGCTGTCGTCGTAGGGTTTATCTACTCTTTCTTTCTTCAACCGCAGGACAAGGACCAGAGCCCATGACTGCCAGGATTCACGTCGCGGCTTGTTGTGATGAAAACTACGTCCCCTATGCTGCCGTCATGATGCTGTCAGCGCTGGACTCAACGCCGGAAACGCCGATTACATTTCACCTGATAAATTGCAGCATTTCTTCCGATAGTATTCATAAGCTGCAAGATCTCATCAGCAAACAAAATGGCCAACTCGAGGTTCACCAGCCTGACGAAGCACTCTACCGAGGCCTACCCACTCTGCGATACGGCGAGGCGGTTTACCAACGCATCAATCTACCCGAATACATTCCTGCGGATATCGGGCGTATCATCTACATAGATTGCGACACCCTGGTTCTCGGCAACCTGAAGACGTTGTGGGAAGTAGATCTTAAGGGCAAGCTCGTTGCGGCAGTTGAAAACCTGTCACCAAAAGCCTGCCAAGACATTGGTCTGCCGCGTACTGAGTATTTTAACTCAGGCGTACTGTTAATTGACCTTGAAGGCTGGAGACGAGAAAAAGTCCACCACCAGGTTACCGATTACGCACGTGAACATGCACACCGCCTGCAGTACGTTGACCAGTGCAGCCTGAACGCAGTTCTGAGGGGCCGCTGGCTGCGGCTGATGCCAGACTGGAATCAGCAGTCCGATATCTATAAAGTCGTAAAAAAGTACCATGAAGGCAGTTCCTACACTCAGAAAAGTATGGAAAAAGCGATTCTGAACCCGAAAATTGTGCATTTTACCGGTAAGAAGAAACCCTGGACGATCTACTGCTTTCACCCGTTCAAAATGCAGCACAAGGCGTTTGTTAAACGCACGCCCTGGGCGGACCTTCCTGCACCCGATGCATCATTGAAGGTCTACCTCAGGTACTTTTTCGCATTGAGACAGCGCTGGAAAGCCTCCAAACGGCAATCCGCAATTAAAAATTTCCAACAGAGTAACGCCAACCATGAGTGATGATCAGCGCCGGACCCTGCCCGCCGATGCAGTCGGTATAGTTGCAAGCTCTGATGACAATTACGCCCCTCATCTGACCGTCCTGTTTCACTCGTTACTGGCAAACTGTTCGGCGCCGGAGCGTGTCTCGCTATTTTGCCTGGATGGCGGAATATCCGACGAAAACAAGACCAGGATGAGCCAGGAGGTCCAGAAACTGGGTGCCACGGGTGTGGACTTTGTTACTTTCAACAGTGATCGGTACGACAACCTACCGACAATCAAACACATAACGTCATCGGCTTATTACCGGATTTCCATTCCTGAAATATTCGATGACTCTGTGCACAAGGTTCTCTACCTGGACTGCGATATGATCGTCAAAGGCGACATCATCGAATTGTGGGAAACCGACATCTCTGATTTCCATGTAGGTGCTGTCGAAAATCTGTCAGGGCACACCTACAAAAAGCTTGGAATTCCACAGAATGAGTACTTCAATTCCGGCATGCTGTTGATCAATCTTGATCTCTGGCGGAGCGATGGAATACCCGAGAAAGTGTTCAAGTTCAAAAAAGAAAATCCTGACAGAATAAGCACCAACGACCAATGTGCCCTGAATGGCGTGCTGCACGACAAATGGAAACATCTGCACCTGAAGTGGAATCATCAAACCGGTTTGTATCGGCCCGATGAGCAAACGGCGGCCTTCTCGCAAAGCGAAGTCGCCGAGGCGACGCTGTCACCCGGAATCATCCACTACATTGGCTGGGATAAGCCATGGCGGAAGGTGCGCTTCCACCCACTGGCCGGCGAGTACGATCGCTTTGCCGATAAGTTAGACGCGTCCCCAAGATCACAGCCCGCGTTCGTCGATTACCTGAAGGCGTATGCGTCTGTATCTCGGCTGAAGAAACTGAGACGGCAATTGAAGTGGCAGGCCTGGTACAGAAAACAAGGTTATGATCTGTACCACAAATAAAAAAGGCGCCCATTGGGCGCCTTTTTCGTCTTGGCCAACTTACTTTCTGGCCGTGTAATCCTGATAGGACTTCTCTTCCACAAACCGGGAGCCAAGCGCCAGATTGATGTCTTTCTTCAACGCGGCCCGCTTGTCGTTGGTGACATAAACCGCGCGCGCCAGCTCAATAAATTTCGGACCAAAATTCTGCCCCGCCTCTTCGTCCCGGATATCGTCTTCGATAACCCAAAGTTCCTCATTCACCGCTTTCAACTGTTTACGCAGCTCGGCAATGGCGCTTTGATCTTTTACCGCTTCATTCCAGGTCGCGCTCAGTTCATCCAGCTCAAGCCGAACATTGCGCACCTTGGCTTCATCCTTGATGCGCTCGGATTTGATTTCAAGGATGGTGATCTTGTCGAGGACTTCGCCGAAAGAAACCGGAACTTTAATGACGTCAGCCATTTTCTGTACCTGTCAATTTGATGAATTGAAACATAAAGAAGCCGCCCAATTGCTCGATAGCAAACGGCGGCTACGGAGTCATTCGCTCTCAGCTTCTGACCTGTGTCAGCCAGTTGCTGTGCTCGGGGAGCTTTCCTTTAACCGCATCAAAATACATAGCCTGCAGCTTCTCGGTAACCGGGCCACGCTTGCCAGCGCCAATCGCGCGGCCATCCAGTTCCCGGATTGGTAGCACTTCTGCCGCTGTGCCGGTGAAGAACGCCTCATCGGCAACGTATACTTCATCACGGGTAATGCGACGCTCTTTTACCGGAATATTCAGGTCGGCCGCAAAATCCAGAATGGTCTGGCGGGTGATGCCTTCGAGACAGGAGGTCAGCTCTGGCGTGTGCAGTACACCGTTACGCATGATGAAGATGTTCTCGCCGGAGCCTTCGGCCACATAGCCTTCATTGTCCAACAAAAGCGCTTCTTCACAACCACTGGCAATGGCTTCGTTCAGTGCGAGCATGGAATTGATGTAGTTACCGTTCGCCTTGGCCTTGCACATGGTGATGTTGACGTGGTGGCGCGTGTATGAGGAGGTACGCACTTTAATACCCACTTCCTTGGCTTCAGGCGACATGTACGAAGGCCAGCTCCAGGCGGCAACCATAACGTGTACTTTCAGATTGTCTGCTCGCAGCCCCATTCCTTCAGAGCCCAGAAAAACCATCGGGCGCAGGTAAGCTTCGTCAAGATTGTTCTCACGGACCGCTGCACACTGAGCCGCGTTGAGCTCCTCTTTGCTGAACGGCATTTTCATGTTCAGGATGTGAGCAGACCGGAACAGTCGATCTGTATGATCCTTCAGGCGAAAAATAGCCGGGCCATTCGCAGTGTTGTAAGCGCGCACTCCTTCAAAACAGCCCAGGCCGTAGTGCAGAGTGTGGGTCAGGACGTGGGTTTTAGCTTCGCGCCAGGGAACCATTTCACCATCCAGCCAGATAACGCCATCGCGATCAGCCATCGACATTCTTTGTTGCTCCTAAAAAAGCGGTTTTCGGGGATATCGCATTCTAGCAGGAAATTTTGACGGAACGACACCCGGCACACTATCCCGTCATGATTTTCTGCCAGACAGAGCGGATATAACGTCGCTCGCCCAAAAATGCATCACCGGCCACTTGGCTGTTAAGGTTCTGCAGCGCTCTGCGATGAATATTCGAGCGCAATGCAATGTAGGCTTCCCGCAGCTTCTCTGCATCTTCCACCGGCAGCACACCAGCCCTGCCCAGCTCTTCCATTTGCCGGATATTATCAGACCACTGGGTCAGTTCCGGGTGGTCCTCACTCCATGCAAGCATGAGGTATTGCACCATAAACTCGATATCCACAATGCCGCCTGCATCGTGTTTGATGTGGAAGATTTCCTCGCGCCTGCTTTCGGGCGTGCCCAGACTGGCTCGCATTTTCTCACGCATATCTACCACTTCCTGGCGCAGTTTGTCTTTCTCACGACTCTGGCAAAGTATGTCGTGCCGCACAGCTTCAAAAGCGGCGAGTGTTTCGCGGCATCCTGCAACGCCCCGAGCCCGCGCCAATGCCTGATGTTCCCAGGTCCATGCATCATGGCGCTGGTATTTTTCAAAGGCATGCACCGTGCTTACGAGCAGCCCGGAATTGCCCGATGGCCGCAGCCGCATATCGACTTCATACAGCTGACCGGACGGCGTCTGGGCGTTGAGAATATGGACAATTCGCTGCCCTAAACGCGTATAGAAAACGGCGTTATCAATAGGCTTTTCTCCGTCGGTTGTCAGCCCTGGATCCGCTTTGTGAACAAACACAAGATCGAGATCCGAGGTATAGCCGAGTTCAACCCCCCCAAGCTTTCCATAGCCGATAACCGCAAAATCCGTTTCGCTGGTGGCGCCGTCAGCGCGTCCCGGGTAACCATGGCGGGCAACCAGATTGGAGAAAGCCACATCCACCACATGATCAAGAACAACTTCAGCAATCCAGGTCAGGTAGTCGCTCACCTTCATCAATGGCAAGGTGCCCTTCAGTTCAGAAGCGGCGACACGAAGCGAGTGGGCTTTTTTGAAGTGCCGCAGGGACTCCATCTGGTTTTCCAGATCGTCATAGGAAATGCGCAGCATTTGCTGACGCAGATCATCCTGCAGTTCGTCTCTTGCGGGCGGGCTGTATAAACTCTCTGCATTAAGCAGCTCGTCCAGCAACAAAGGGGTTTCTGCAAGCTGCCGTGCGATCCACGGGCTTTCGCTGCACAGCTTGACCAACTGGGTGCGGGCACCTGGGTTCTCCAGAAGCAACACCATATAAGCCGTTCGACGTAAAATCGCTTCGACCAGCTGCAAAACACGGGACAAGGTTTCTGAGGGATTCTCTACCTCGGTCAGAGCTTCCAGCAACACCGGCATGAACTGATTCAGGCGCTTACGCCCCTGGGTTTGCATGGTCTGAACCGTGCGGCTATCGCGCAGACTGGCGAGTACGCCCAAACTTCCAGCAGGGTCCTCGTACCCGTTCTTTTCCAGCCACTGGGTATCAGATACTTCGTCAACCTCGGCCAGCCAGAGCTCAAACCACCCCTCATCAAGAGCGGACTGCGCGCCCTCCTCTTCCTCTTCCGTGGCGATAATGTTGGCAAAGTGCGTGGCCACCTTCTCCCGATGCTGCGTCAGCACTTGCAGGCAGCTCTGCCAATCGTCAAACCCCATAATCAGTGCAACCCGTGCCTGCGAAAGCTCGTCTTCAGGTAATAGCTGAGTCTGCTTGTCTTCCATGCCTTGCAGAGCGTGCTCAAGATTACGGAGGAAAACATAAGCCTCACGAAGCTCGTTAACAACCTGCGAAGGCAGCAACTCCAGCGCCTCAAGCTCTTTCAGTATGATCAGCAGTTCGCGCTGCTGCAGTTCTCTGTCGCGGCCACCACGAATGAGCTGAAACGCCTGAACAACAAACTCGATTTCCCGGATTCCGCCGCTGCCAAGTTTGATATTGTTTTCCAGCCCCTGCCTGCGAACTTCACGGCTTATCATCGCCTTCATAGTGCGCAAAGACTCGAAAGCGCTGAAATCGATGTATCTGCGATACACGAACGGCCGCAGACTTTCCATAAGTACCTGGCCGGCTTTCGGGTCGCCAGCTACTACCCGGGACTTCACCATGGCATAACGCTCCCAGTCCCTGCCCTGATCCTGATAGTAGGTTTCCAGCGCAGCGAAACTCAGCGCAAGGGCGCCACTCTGCCCATAAGGCCGCAGGCGCATATCCACACGGAACACAAAACCATCAGCGGTGATCTGATCAAGAGCCTGAATGAGGCGTTGTCCCAGCCGGGTGAAAAACTGCTGATTATCCAGAGACCGGCGACCACCACGGGTTTCGCCTTTTCCGGGAAAAGCGAATATGAGATCAATATCCGAGGAGACATTCAGCTCGCAACCTCCCAGCTTTCCCATGCCGATCACGATCAGCGACTGCGGCGCTTCCGAACCGGATACCGGATCTTTACCCCAGGGCGTGCCGTACTGTTCGCAGGCTGATCCATACAGCCAGCTGAGAGCACCCTGAATACAGACCTCTGCGAACGCGCTGGTCGCAGCCATGGTTTCGGGCAGGTCGGCCCAGCGCATCAAGTCCCGCCATATAATGCGGAACTGCGCTTCGCGGCGGAAACGGCGCAAGGCTGAATGCAGACCGGGTTCATCCGCTACATCCACAAGGTACTCACTCCAACGTGCCTGCAAATACTCCGGGGTGGTCGGTTCACTCAGCAACCGTGATTCAAGCAGGGTTCGCACTTGTTCAGGGTGCCGCTCAAGCGTCTGACGCAGAAACAGGCTTCGTGCCATAGCCTGGGCAATCACCTCTTCCGAAATGCTGGCATCTTCCGCCAGCCAGGCTGGCAATCCTTCCGGGAAAACCGACGCCCAGCCGGCGGCAACATCATCTGCCAACGGCAACGGAAGGCAACTCCAAGGCTCAGACATAATGCAAACCCCTGTCTCTCTGTTATATTTCCGTTACTGTATAACGAACTTACCCGATACTGAACAGGCCAATACCGGATGCTGCGAAACCGCTTTCCCCTTAACGCCGAACATGAGAAGAGCCATATACCCATGGGCGGACTCATTCGGAAGCGGGTTAAGCGCCTGTTTATGATCCTGGTAGCGCTGCTGACCATTCAGGTACTGATTATCTGGGCGGCTGAAGACCTGACTCTGTTCGAGTCGGTGTGGCTGACAATGACCACCATCGCCACCGTAGGCTATGGCGACTACGCTCCCGTAACCTATACCGGCCGCATCAGCACCATCCTGTTCATGTTCGTCGGCGCGATCACTCTGCTAACGCTGATTGTCAGTGACTTTATCGAGTACCGGTTCTACCGCCGGGAACGCATTCTCACCGGACGCTGGATCTATAAAATGAATAATCACATTGTCATTATTAATACGCCAAAGCACGGCGGCATGACGTACTTCATGCGTTTTGCCACACAGATCCGCTCTATACAGGGCTATGAAACCATTCCTATCATGCTGCTTACCCGCGAGTTTCCAAGCGGCCTGCCAGCCGAACTGTCTGACCTGGGCATCGTACATTTCCATGGCTCCGGCTTTGACCCAGACGCATTGAAAGCCGTGCATGCCGGGAGTGCAAAGCACATCGTAGTGTTGGCAGCGGACGAATCAGATCCTCACTCAGACAGCCTGACGTTCGATATCTCCCATCGGCTCGGTGAGCTGAATCTTGGCCAGAAAACCACGGCGGAATGTGTCACGGATGCTAATCGTAGTCGTTTCAAAGAGCTGGGTGTGCGAGCTGTTATTCGCCCGGTTCGCACCTACCCTGAAATTATGGTGCGCTCTGTGGTTGCCCCGGGCTCGGAAAAAGTACTGGAAGACATGTTCAATTACGAGCATGACCACCCACACCGCTACGACCTGGACCTGGACGACCTTACCTGGGCCGACATCGTCAGCGCACTGATCCGCCACGGTATTGGTACAGCGCTAGCCTACATCGATAACGACGAGGAAGTTATCTGCCATCCGTCCGTGAACAAGGAAATTGAAGGCAAAGGGCTTATTGTGCTGGTCAGATCCAGCGAGACGCCCGATCTTGAGGTGGTTAAAGAAGCACTGGAGCGCTACCGGAAATTTATGGAGAAATGGAGAAATATGCAGGAAGACGCGTCTGTAACTGACTCATCAGCTTCCACTTCAAACTGAGCATTTTCCCCAGGCATCATTTATGGAATCCATTATTTTCCAGCCCCTGGTGGATGCACTTGCATCGGGTCAGCCCCAGGCAGTTGCTGACGCAGCAATTCACTTCAACGCTGCAGACCTTGCCGAGTTTATCGAGCAAAACATAGAGAATGAAACAGCTGACTTGCTGTTTCAGAGTCTCCCTCTGGCTCTGCGCGCGAAGGTCCTGGGCTACACCAACCCGGACACTCAACTGCTATTGACGCGAGCTACACCTCTGGCGGAACTGGCGGTGCTTACCACGGAAATGCCGTCGGATGACCGGGTTGATTTTTTCAACCTGCTTGAAGACTCTCGCCAGAAACAACTCATCAGAAAGCTTGACCAGCAAGATCGAGAAGATCTTACAGCGCTTCTGGCCCACGCAGAAGGCACTGCCGGCGCACTGATGAGCACCGATTACGCGGTGTTTGAGTCGGGCATCACGGCAAGTGAAGCCATCGACATTCTGCGCAAAACAGCAGAAAACAAAGAGACCATCTATCAATCTTACGTAATCGACGAACATGGGGTACTGATCGGTGTCGTATCCCTGCGCCGCCTGATTATCGCCAAACCAGACGCCGTCATCGACTCTCTGCTTGCTACAGGCCTGGTATCTACCCATACCGACACATCTCAGGATGATGTCGCCAGATTAATCACCAAGTACGACCTGCTGGCTCTGCCAGTAATGGATCACCATGATCGCCTCGTAGGTATTATCACTTATGATGATGCCATGGACGTTATCGAGGCAGAGGCAACGGAAGATATTCACAAGGGTGGGTCGGTCAGCAACCTCGACACCGGTATTACTACAGCCTCACCCTTCTCGCTATACCGCTCCCGCATCCAGTGGCTGGTGATTCTGGTGTTTGCGAACATCTTTACCGGAGCCGGCATAGCGCACTTTGAAGACATCATCGGCGCACATTTGGCCTTGCTGTTCTTTATGCCTCTGTTGGTCGCCAGCGCCGGCAACGCAGGAGCGCAATCTGCCACGCTGGTGGTGCGCGGCATAGCAACGGGCGACGTGGTGAACCGCGACTGGGTTCGCCTGCTCAACAAAGAGCTGCTGGTGGCAACGGCGTTGGGTCTGACCATGGCCCTGACAGTATGGACTGTAGGCATGTTTCGCACGGAAATGGTTATTGCCACAATCGTAGCCATAACCATGATCGCAGTCGTCCTTGCCGGCGGGCTTATAGGCATCTTGCTACCACTGCTACTCAACCGGCTGGGCGTAGACCCGGCTGCCGCGAGCATTCCGCTTATAACAACGATTGCCGACGTGAGCGGCGTGATGATTTACTTCAGCATCGCTACAATGATTTTAGGCTCTTAGCGACTGCTTTACTCTGTTTATCAGTAAGCCAAGCTGACACTGACCAAGCTCTGACTTGCGGAGTAGGTGGCTGAGAGCTCCGCCCTTAGACAGATACTCTGCCAACTCGGAAAAGGGCTGCCCTAAACCGCAAGCTTCAGCCTGAGCCTGCAGCGACTGGATGTTTAAACCTTCAAGTGAAACATCTTTCTGCTCCAGCCATGCGTTGCTGAGCTGATGCAGAAGACGATCAACATCATCCTGCCCGCCTTTGTTGACGCCAGGCTTTTCGGCAGCGTCTGACTTTTCAGTGCGTATCCCTGCAAGATAGTAACCCTGCTCTGCCTTGCTGATCAGGTTCACGAAGACCGGACACTCAGAAGCCAAACGCTCCGCCCAGACCAGTAGTCGCTGCGGATTACCGGATTTCAGCTCAAACTCGACTTCACATAGGGGCTTCTGCTGCTGCCCTGCGATAATGACACCGATATCCAGCGCACACTCTATGATCGCGTCGCCATCATCAATCATCACAATCTGCCGGTTAAAGTTAGTCTCGAACACGGGAGCAAGTTGTTCCAGATTAACGCTGTCACCAAGCGGTGTGGCCGCCAGAAGCCCGAGATTCAAGGCCGCAGTCGACAAAGGCCATTCCCACTCTTCACGCTGGTGCATGCCGTTCACGAAGCGTCCCCGGGTTTTTACCGTCTGAATAAAGGCATCGCCCTTCTGGCGCACGCGCAAAGCCGCCTTCTGCCGATGAAGATCTGCACCGGGGGTGTCGTAATAGGTATTGACCAGCAGCTTGCTCGACCCAGGCGTTGCGCCATTCTGGGCACTCAGCCAAGCCAGAACGGTATCCATTTCGCTCTTGTTGAGAGTTAGCTTGATTTCCAGTTCTTCAGCCATCAGTCCCCTCGCACTTTATGTGATACAAACAAAAAAACCGGCGACCTCGCGGTCACCGGTTTTCTTCAAACTGCTTCGTTAATGGCGGCTGCCAAATCAGAAGTAGTAAGTAGCGCCAACTGAAACAGTTGAAGCTTCGCTCTTATCAGCTACGCCGTAAACACCGTCATCACCGCCAGACAGGTTGCCTTCAACGTAGACATACATGTTGCTGGACAGATTGTGCAGTGCTTGCAGGGCAATAGTGTCCCGCTTGTCGTCGCCGTTTACGCCATCAGCTTCCGCCAATTCATAAGACAGTGCGAACACGTTCTTGCCCAGGGTGTAAGTGCCCTGAACACCAACAATGTCGTATGCATCTTTACGGGTCTGGTACTCAAGAGAAGCGCCCAGGGCATCCATGTTGTATGCAACGCGAACGCCGTAGGTGTTTTCGTTGTTCTTCGGCGTTTCGACAGTGCCTGAAGAATACGATGTATCACCATCATTAGAGTCCATAGCAAAAGCCATGCTCAGCGCATCGACGGAATAAATTGCCGCCAACTGGTACGGGTAGCTCTTGCCACCTGACTGGGTGTCGCCGTCGCCGTTAATCTGTACAGCTGCACCAAGCTTCAGTCCGCCGAAAGAAGGTGTCATGTATTGAACCAGGTCACCTTCACCCGTGGTGTAGCTGCCGCCAATGTTACGCGCTGCAACTTCATAGTAGTTTACGATCTGATCGATCGTGGTTTCGTAAAGTGAGTCATCTGAACCGACCCAAACCTGACCGAAGCTATCGCCTTTGACACCGATGTAAGCTTCGTCAACCCTGATGCGGCCACGGCCTTTGGATTTGTCGTCTGCGTCAAGTCCGTCCAGCTCAATTTTCAGGAAGCCGGTGATGCCGGGTACGATTTCGTGATCGTGCTTTACACCGATGGTGGAGCCGTTGTCGTTGTGCGCAATATCGCTGGTGCCACCATCAACGTTGTTGTAGGTGAGAGCGTACTGAATGTTACCGTACACAGATGGCATAGAGTCCATCTTGGCAGCCATTTCAGAGGCTGACAGCGCATCTTGGGCAGCGGCGGCGCCAGAGAAGGATATGGCAGCGATAGCAGATGCAATGAGTGTTTTTTTCATGTTGTATGTCCTTTTGCGAGTTTTATCAGGTAATAACAACGGGTTAATCCCGGTTTCTATAAGGCGCCCCAGAACAACTGGATGGCTCCGATCTTATCGCCACCGCATGTCAGATTTATGACACGGCGGTAACTTTTCTTATTATTGAGACCTGAATCTAATCAGATCTATATAGTTCAGGCACTTACAGCGCTCTCTTAAAGCACTGGATGATGACACTGTTTTAATACAACAACGTCTGGTTTGCAAATAATTAATGCCTAATTTTTAGTTCTTTTGGCACTAGAGGCACAATCCCTTATTCCCGGACCCCCTTACATTCGTCCTGGAAACCGGAGCTTGCGCGCATTCTGCATGGTTAACGTCGCCTCTCGTTCAGCGTCTTCTTTCAGATGTTGAGAGCATAAAGGTTACCGGCCCGTCGTTGATCAGACTCACCTTCATATCGGCACCGAATCGCCCTTCCATAACTCTTTCTGCGCCCATTTCATTACGTGCGAGCTCCAGGAATTCGGCATAGAGTTTTTTGGCAATCTCCGGACGGCCTGCACGGGAAAAGCCGGGGCGAGTGCCGGAGGAGGTATCTGCAACAAGTGTAAACTGGGGAACAACAAGAAGAGCATGACCGGCATCAAGTAAACTCAGGTTCATACGGCCCGCTTCGTCGGAAAAAATTCGATAATTGAGAATTTTTCGGCACAGTTCCTTTGCCTCACCCTGCCCATCCCCCTGCTCCACGCCAAGCAACAACAGAATGCCTGAACCTATTCGTGAAACTTCACGTTCGTCAACTTCAACGCTCGCTTCTGAAACTCGTTGGACAAGACCTTTCATCCGGTATTTTGATCGCTCCGGCCAAATGAGAATTACAATCGGGTAAGAGTGTATCCATGCAACCAGATTCCCGCAACCCTTTCCCGCTATAAGATTTCAACCCGCATTTTTCACCGTTTTAGCCACTACCTCATCGACACCACGCACAAGCGCATCAACAATGGCAGGCTCGGAGGCCGAGTGCCCGGCATCACGGATAATTCGCAAATCTGCTTCCGGCCAAGCCTTACTGAGCGCCAAGGCATTATCCAGCGGACAAACCATGTCGTAGCGTCCGTGCACAATGATGCCGGGGATATCCCGAAGCTTGTAGGCATCCCTGATAATCTGGTCATGCTCAAGAAACGAAGAGTTCATGAAGTAGTGACACTCGATGCGGGCCAATGCGATTGCAACATGGGGATGGCCAAAATGCTCAACAACCCGAGGGTTTGGATGCAAAGTCGCACACCGTCCTTCCCAGATTGACCAGGCTTTTGCCGCCTGAATCTGCTCCAGCTCGTTCGTACTGGTTAACCTGCGATAGTAGGCACTCACCATATCCCCACGCTCACTCTCAGGTATCTGCTCCTCGAATTCCTGCCAATAGTCCGGGAACACACGACTTGCACCATCCTGATAAAACCACGCGATATCTCGCGGGCGACACAGAAAAATACCCCGAAGAACAAGGCCCAACACTCGCTCGGTGTGCGTTTGAGCGTAGACCAGACTAAGAGTCGACCCCCAACTCCCACCGAATAATAACCAACGATCAACACCCAGGAACATGCGTATGGCTTCCATATCCTGGACCAGCTTGTCGGTACTGTTACCCTCCAGTTCCGCCAAGGGTGTGGAGCGGCCAGCACCGCGCTGATCCATCAGAATAATCCGGAAGCGCTCAGCATCAAAAAAACGGCGATGATAGTCTTCGCACCCTGCCCCGGGGCCACCATGAACGAAAAGCACAGGTATACCTTCAGGGTTTCCGCTCTCTTCAACATACAACTCATGAGGCGCATCAACCGCCAGCCGGTGTTTGGCATAGGGTTTGATGTCCGGGTACAAATTGAGCATGGGCCAGTCCGCCGATCAGGTAAGTTTCGATAGCATTGTAGCGGAGTTGAATGACTGGCGGGCGAGCTTTACGAAATGTGTAAACACAAAAAAGGCCGGAGCTGTCGCCAGCGCCGGCCTGATCCAATACGTCTATGTTACTTTTTGCCCGCGCGCTTACGTTCGTTCTCGGTAAGGTGCTTCTTGCGCAGACGAATGGACTTGGGCGTCACTTCAACCAGCTCGTCATCGTCGATAAATTCCAACGCCTGCTCAAGAGTGAACTTGATCGGCGGCACCAGGGCAATGACCTCATCTTTGCCGGAAGCACGCATGTTGTCGAGCTTTTTGCCCTTGGTCGGGTTGATCACCAGATCGTTGTCGCGGCTGTGTATACCACAAAGCTGACCTTCGTATACTTCCTGCCCAGGGTCGAGGAAGAGCTTGCCGCGGCTCTGGAGAGTTTCCAGCGAGTAGGTCAACGCAGTGCCCTTCGCCATCGAAACCAGAACACCATTCTGACGGCTCGTTACGTCACCCACCTTGATCGGCCCATAGTGGCTGAAAGTAGAGGTGAGGATACCGGTACCCGATGTCATGGTCAGGAAGGTGTTGCGGAAGCCGATCAGACCGCGCGCAGGAATGGTGTACTCAAGGCGCATACGACCTTTACCATCCGGAACCATATTGGTCAGGTCACCTTTGCGTAGACCCATTTGCTCCATCAAAGGGCCCTGATGCTGCTCTTCGATGTCAACAATAACGTTCTCGTACGGCTCCTGTTTCTCGCCGTCCACTTCCCTGATAACCACTTCCGGGCGACCTACAGCCAGCTCAAAGTTCTCGCGACGCATATTTTCGATCAGCACCGACAAGTGCAGCTCTCCACGACCGGACACCTTGAACTTGTCCATGCTTTCGCCTTCTTCAACCCGCAAGGCCACATTGTGCAACAGTTCTTTTTCCAGACGCTCTTTGATATTGCGACTGGTGACAAACTTGCCCTCTTTACCGCAGAAAGGCGAATCGTTGACCTGGAAGGTCATGGACACGGTGGGCTCGTCAACGGTCAGAGGCGGCAATGCCTCGACGTTATTCATGTCACACAGAGTGTCTGAAATATACAACTGATCCAGACCGCTGATGCAGACGATGTCGCCCGCCTGAGCTTCGTTCACTTCAACCCTGTGCAGGCCTGAGTGCCCCATAATTTTCAGGATACGGCCCTGGCGTTTCTTGCCATCGGCACCAATCGCAATTACCGGCGTATTGGTTTTCACTTTGCCGCGAGCGATGCGGCCGATACCAATAACCCCCAAAAAGCTGCTGTAGTCCAGCTGCGAGATCTGCATCTGGAACGAGCCATCCATATCCACTGAGGGTGCAGGCACGTGATCGACAATCGCCTGGAATACAGCGTCCATGTTGTCGCTGAGATCTTCATGATCCAGGCCGGCCACACCGTTAAGTGCGCTGGCATAAACAATGGGAAAGTCCAGTTGCTCGTCGGTGGCGCCCAAGCTGTCAAACAAATCGAACACCTGATCTACAACCCAATCCGGTCGTGCGCCCGGACGGTCAATTTTGTTGACCACAACAATAGGGCGCAGACCAGCCGCGAACGCTTTCTGGGTTACAAAACGAGTCTGTGGCATTGGCCCGTCGATGGAATCAACCACCAGCAGCACGCAGTCCACCATGCTCATTACCCGCTCCACTTCACCACCAAAATCCGCGTGGCCCGGGGTGTCTACGATATTGATATCGTAGCCGTTCCACTTCAATGCGGTGTTTTTGGCCAGAATGGTAATGCCACGCTCTTTTTCCTGGTCGTTGGAGTCCATGACGCGCTCATTCTCGAGCTCTTTGCGATCCAGCGTGCCGGACAGACGCAGCAGCTTGTCTACAAGGGTGGTCTTACCATGGTCAACGTGGGCGATAATGGCGATATTACGAAGTTTCTCAATCACAAAATTATTCCTGCGGCATGCACTCAATGACCTGAGAGAGTCGTTTACGGGCACTGCCCGCAGAAGTTGTCTCAGATCTGTAAAATGAACTCATCCACCGAGACCTGAAGGCCCGGCGCCTCACATGCAGCATCCGGATCCGAAACCCAGGCCCATGCGGAGAAAATGAAGCGGCGCGCAGTATATCTAAAACTCCGCAACGTTTATATGTAGAAGAACGCCTATTTCTTAATCAATTTCGCCCATTAATTGTGGCGCACCAAATTGGCGCAATATTGCGAGCCGCACGGATATCGGCGCACCACTATGGTGCCAGCCCTCCCTGTCGAGAAAGGCCAACCACCTGAGCTCATCCTTATACGTCATCTGGACACGCTGCATTCAGCCGTGAAAACACTACTGCAGAGAATCCAGTCAAAACTGGCAAGCACCTTGCTTTATTCTACCCATCAGGTTTTCCGGGCATCTGTAAAACCGAAATGTGAAGGTAAGAACCAACAGCTTTTGCTAAGCTGCGCAAACCTGAACAATAGACCGGAACTCAGCCTCTTCAGAGCGCTCCGGGATACGATCACGAATTCACCCGCGGTGCGGGATAACTTATGGAGCATACACAATGTCCAAGACAGTTGATTTGATTAAAGAGCACGAAGTCAAATGGGTTGATATGCGCTTCACCGACAGCCGGGGCAAAGAGCAGCATGTCACCATTCCGGCAACTGAAGTCGATGAGGATTTCTTCGCGGAAGGCAAGATGTTTGACGGCTCCTCCATCGCGGGCTGGAAAGGCATCAACGAATCCGACATGATTCTTATGCCGGACGACAGCAGCTCGGTTATCGATCCGTTCACCGAAGAAAGTACCGTCAACATTACCTGTGACATTGTTGAGCCTTCCACCATGCAGGGCTACGAACGGGATCCGCGCTCCGTTGCCCGCCGGGCCGAGGAATACCTGAAGTCCACCGGTATCGCAGATGGTGCGTTGTTCGGCCCTGAGCCAGAGTTTTTCGTATTCGATTCGGCGAAATGGAAAACCGACATGCAGGGCTCCATGTACTCGCTTCATTCAGAAGAAGCTGCATGGGTTTCCGGCGACGACTTTGATAAAAACAATATTGGCCACCGCCCGGGCGTGAAAGGCGGCTACTTCCCTGTACCTCCGGTTGACAGCCTGCACGACTTGCGGGGCGCTATGTGCGCAGCCATGGAATCCATGGGCCTGGTTATTGAAGTACACCACCACGAAGTAGGCACAGCAGGCCAGTGCGAAATCGGTGTTGGCGCCAACACGCTGACCAAAAAAGCCGACGAAGTCCAGATCCTGAAGTACTGCGTGCACAACGTGGCTCACGCCTACGGTAAAACCGCTACCTTTATGCCCAAGCCCGTGGTTGGCGACAACGGTTCCGGCATGCACGTGCACATGAGCCTGAACAAAGACGGCAAAAACCTGTTTGCAGGCGACAGCTATGCCGGCCTGAGTGAAATGGCATTGTTCTACGTGGGCGGCATTATCAAGCATTCCAAAGCGCTCAACGCTTTCACCAACCCAGCTACAAACAGCTATAAGCGCTTGGTTCCGCACTACGAAGCGCCGGTTATGCTGGCTTATTCTGCGCGCAATCGCTCCGCCTCAATCCGCATCCCGTATGTAACCAGCCCGAAAGCCCGCCGCGTGGAAGTGCGCTTCCCTGACCCGGCTGCCAACCCTTACCTGGCGTTTTCTGCGCTTATGATGGCTGGCCTCGATGGCATCCAGAACAAGATTCACCCTGGCGACGCTATGGACAAGGATCTGTACGACCTGCCAAAAGAAGAAGCTCTGAGCATTCCGAAAGTGGCTGAAACCCTGCAGGAAGCCTTGGACTGCCTGAAAGAAGACCACGAGTTCCTTACCCGTGGCGGCGTATTTACTGAAGATATGATCCAGGGCTACATCGATCTTAAGCGTGGCGAAGTTGAGCGCATCAACATGACCACCCATCCGGTTGAGTTCGAACTGTACTATTCGTGCTAAAGGCCGCCTTGGCGGTTTCTGCTTGAACCGCTCCTGGCGGTGAATAGCAACACCAAAAGCCTCGCTCCGAAAGAGCGGGGCTTTTTTGTGATCTTCCGCACACTGCCGCCGCCCTTAACGATATGTAACCAACATCTCCCTCTCCTGCATTGAAAAGGCCTGCCCGGCCATTGATAATCAATACAAACACTACACAGGTTGTGATTATGAACCCGAGGCTTGGAATCACCGCAGGGCTATTGCTCCTGATCGCAGGGCCCGTGGCCGCAGAGGTCTACCGCAATGTAGATGCTCAAGGCAATGTAACCTTCTCCGACGAGCCGTCAAAAGGCGCAGAAACCATTAAGGTAAAGCCGGTTACAACCGTCACCTTGCCCAAACCACAAAACGTCAAGGAAACCGACAAACTCCGGGAAGAAGTAAAGCGGGAAGGGTCAATCTACGAGAGCGTATCATTCTCCTACCCTGAAGATGAGCAGGCATTCCACACAGGCAGTGGCGACGTGCGCTTTGAGATGCGCAGCATACCCGGCCTTAAGCCTGACCACAGATACGAAGTGACGCTCGACGGTCAGCCAGTTGGCCAGAGCTCTTCCGGCACGGTTACCGTAAGCAACGTGTTCCGGGGCACACACGAGGCCGGCATCCACATTGTGGACCAGAATGGCGTGCAGATTAAAACCGGCAGCCCGATTCGCTTTACGGTTCACCGCCCTTCCACTCAAAACTGACATTAACCGATCGCACCAATTTGGTGCGCAGGCCCCAGTATTGTGCGACACTCAGAGCAGCAACGGAGCAATGCGCTCAGGCTGCCCGCCTCCTTCCTTGTCTGGCCGCCCTGAAATAACGCGCCTCCTACATATTTCTCCTCTGGCTGCCCAGGCAAGCCAAGCGCATTTCGAAACTGGTTCAGTTCTTGCTAACTCTTTTTGTAGCGGTTGAGCGGTGTGCCATGAACGCATGGCGCGACTCCCCCGCTCCTCCGGCATGAAACCAACAGGAAGCAGGTATGGCAAACTCATCAGCCGACGCAAACAGATACAAGGCCATGCTGGACAACCTCACGACGGCCGTCCTTGTGCTGGGAAGCGATCTGATAATCCGCTATCTGAATCCAGCCGCAGAAAGCCTGTTTGAGACCAGCATGACCCGCAGCTCAGGACTGCATCTGCGCGACATCCTTCTTGATGCCGAGAGCACCTTCAACACCCTGCGTATTGCTGCAGAATCAGGCCAGTCCTATACTCGCCGGGAAACGGAGTTCCTTCTTGCCAGCGGCTCACAGAGAATTGTGGACTACTCTGTTTCGCCCCTTGAACAAAGTCCTGCCGCACTGCTGGTGGAGGTCCAACCCCGGGATCGCCTGCTACGGATAAGCCGGGAAGAAGACCTGATCACCCAGCAGGAAACCACCCGGATCCTGGTGCGCGGCATGGCACACGAGATAAAGAACCCGCTCGGGGGCATTCGCGGCGCAGCCCAATTGCTTGACCGGGAACTATCCAGTGCAGACCAGCGTGAATATACCCGGGTCATCATTGAAGAGGCCGATCGCTTGCGCAACCTTGTTGACCGCATGCTCGGCCCTAACAAGGCGCTAAAACCGGCATCTGTAAATATCCACGAAATCCTTGAACGGGTACGAACCCTGCTGGAAGCGGAATGCAAAGGCAGAGTGCTGTTTCAACGGGACTACGACCCAAGTCTGCCGGAGTTTTCAGGCGATAAAGAACAGCTGATCCAGGCTTTTCTCAACATTGCCCGCAATGCGATGGAAGCGGCCTTTGAAAGCGAAGCCGCCCATCCGGAGAGCCAGAAAACACCCACAATTACTTTCCGCACCCGGGCCTTGCGGCAAGTCACTATCGGGCCCAATTGCCATCGACTTGTATGTCGAATAGACATCATCGACAACGGCCCGGGAATCGCTCCGGAGCTGCGCCAGAATATTTTCTACCCGATGATCAGTGGCCGTGCCAATGGCACCGGGCTCGGGCTATCAATTACTCAGAGCATCATCAGCCAGCACCATGGGCTGGTTGAGTGCGAGAGCGAGCCCGGCCAGACAGACTTCATCATTTTCCTGCCCCTGGAGCGCACTATATGAGCCAACAATCCGCCAACATCTGGATCGTCGACGACGATCGGAGCATACGCTGGGTGCTGGAACGCGCCTTGAGCCAGGCTGGCATGCAGACCACCGTTTTCGAGAGCGGTGAAAATATTATGAGGCGACTGGAGCGTGAGCAGCCAGACGCCATAATAAGTGATATTCGCATGCCTGGGGTGGATGGCATCACCTTGCTGTCACATATTGTTGAAGCCCACCCCGACGTACCCGTCATTATCATGACCGCCCATTCTGACCTTGAAAGCGCCGTTGCCAGTTATCAGACCGGCGCTTTCGAGTATCTTCCAAAACCGTTCGATGTAGACGATGCGGTTGCCCTGGCGAAACGGGCGATTGCTCACAGCCACGAAAAGCGGGCCGCGTCTCAGCCGCAAGCAGAAACCATCCAGCGCAGCACCGAAATTATCGGTGAGGCACCCGCCATGCAGGAGGTTTTTCGCGCTATCGGCCGGCTTTCCCACTCCAATATTACTGTATTAATCAACGGCGAGAGCGGAACAGGGAAGGAACTTGTCGCCCAGGCTCTGCACAACCACAGCCCCCGGGCCCGGCATCCGTTTATAGCCCTCAATATGGCGGCCATACCGCGAGACCTTATCGAGTCGGAGCTCTTCGGTCATGAGAAAGGCGCATTTACCGGAGCCACTGCAGTGCGCCAGGGCCGGTTTGAACAAGCCAACGGTGGCACACTGTTTCTGGATGAAATCGGTGATATGCCAGCTGACACCCAGACCCGGCTGTTGCGAGTTCTGGCCGATGGCGAATTTTATCGCGTCGGCGGTACCACCCCCATCAAAGTGGATGTCCGAATCATCGCCGCCACTCACCAGAACCTCGAGAGACTCGTTCAGTCCGGATCGTTCCGGGAAGATCTTTTCCACCGGTTAAACGTTATCCGCGTGCATCTGCCGAAGCTGGCTGAGCGCAGCGAAGACATCCCCCGATTGATGCTGCATTTTTTACAACGGGCAGCCAGAGAGCTTTCTGTAGAACCCAAGATTCTGCGCCCGGAAGCTGAAAACTATCTCACAACCCTACCTTGGCCCGGCAACGTACGCCAGCTAGAAAACACCTGTCGATGGCTCACAGTCATGGCTAGCGGACGAGAGATTCATATCGATGATTTGCCTCCCGAGTTGCTACACCAGATTGAAGCTCAGACCACGGGAATAACCTGGCAGGAGGGGCTTAAAAACTGGGCCGACCAAGAATTGAAAAGAGGAGAAAAGGCAATTCTTGGGTCGGCCTTGCCAGAGTTTGAAAAGATCATGATCGAGACCGCTCTTAAGCATACCGGGGGGCGCCGCCGGGATGCCTCGATCCTTCTTGGCTGGGGCCGAAACACACTTACGCGCAAAATTAATGAATTGGGTATGGATAGCATCGACGAAGAGTAAGCGTGAGGAGAAAGCAGACATAAAAAAACGGCTGCCTGAGCAGCCGTTTTCGTTACATTATTCATCACCTGTCGGCTAGAACGGAATATCATCATCAAAATCATCTACCGGCTCAGGCATGCTACTGCCCTGTGAAGGCTGATTTTGGTTCTGATTCTGGCTATAACCACCCGACTGCGCCGGCGGCGCATTATTCTGGGGCTGCGCCGCCGGTGCTGACTGCTGCGGGCGCCCGGCAGGAGCACCTTGGCTCATTCCACCTTCACTACCACGCGTATCCAGCATTTGCATCTGGCCATTAATGTCGACAACAACCTCAGTGGTATAAACGTCCTGGCCTTCTTTGTTCTGCCATTTACGCGTCTGAAGCTTGCCCTCGATATAGACCTTCGAGCCTTTACGCAGGTACTGACCAGCGATCTCGGCAATCTTTCCGAACATGACAATGCGATGCCATTCGGTTTTCGGAACCATCTGGCCGGTCTGGCGATCCTTGTAGCTCTCGTCAGTAGCAAGATTCAGGTTCACCACGGCATTGCCGTTCGGGGTATAACGGGTATCCGGATCCTGCCCGAGATTCCCGATAAGAATAACTTTGTTTACGCCTCTTGCCATGTTCTGCTCCTGATTCTGTTTTCAACGACACCCGCACTCCTTGCGAGCCTCCGGATTTCAAGAACTGCTACCCCGTCGGACGAATGGAAAGTCCGCAAGTAACGCCTCATCAAAGTGCTGTCGATCCACCTTAAGATAGGCGGTGGCAGCGTTTTCAACAATGACTACATCCTGCACACCCGGCAAGCTGCGCAGACTGCCATCAACATCGTCGTACTGGTCGCTGACCATGTCCCGCAACTGTACCACGAAACCTGATGAGTGGCCCGGCGCAGGCATGGTCAGAGCAACCAGCAGCCATAGCCCGAGAACGGCCACCATAAACCACACAACACCTTCAATTCCAAACCGCTGCAACAGGTAACCACCAAAGGCTCCACCCAGAAAAGCGCCCATGAACTGCGAGGTTGAATACACACCCATGGCCGTTCCTTTGCTGGCCGCCGGCGCCTCTTTGCTGATCAGAGAAGGAAGGCTGGCTTCCAGCAAATTGAAGGCCATAAAAAAGAAAAACATTACAACCCATGCGAAGACAAGACCAGAAGACACTTCAGAAAGCCCTGCCGTCGCAACGGTAAGCAGAGCAATTGCACCACAGAGTACCGTTTTCATCATCCGTTTTTTCTCGCCAATAATGATAAAAGGCACCATGGCAAAAAATGAGGTAATCATCACACTCAGGTAAAACCACCAGTGTGAAGCGCTGGCTAGTCCAAGCTGATTCTGCAGAACCGATGGAAACACCAGAAACAGCGAAGTCAGCACCAGGTGCAGTGCGAAAATACCAAAATCCAGTCGCAACAACCGCTTGTCAGACAGAACTCTTCCAAGCATGGCTTTTGCAGGGTGAGTGTCGGCACTGATTTTATGCTGGTGCGGCGTAGGCACCACACGGCTAACAATGAGCAGGGCTATCATGGCCAGCACTGCGGTGGCATAGAAAATCCCGGACAGCCCCCATACCGAACCCAGCAGCGGCCCGAGCACCAACGAGACGGAAAAGGAAAGCCCGATAGAGATGCCCACCGTCGCCATGGCTTTGGTTCGCTCTTCTTCCCGGGTAAGATCACTGAGCAGCGCCATGAGCACACTGGCAATAGCGCCCGCGCCCTGAAGAATCCGACCAGCGATAACAACGTATATTGAATCCGCGGAACCTGCCAGTATGCTGCCCGCAGCAAACACAACCAGGCCGATATAGATCATGCGTTTGCGGCCAACCCGATCTGAAAGCAGGCCAAAAGGGATCTGCAGCAGGGCCTGGCTCAGCCCGTAAGCGCCAATGGCGAAGCCGAGCAGTGCTGGAGTTGCACCTTCAAGGCCATCACCCAGCAACATGAATACTGGCATGATCATGAACAGCCCGAGCATGCGTACAGCATAAACCGATGCCAGCGCAAAGACGGAGCGTTTCTCCAGCGTATTCATGGCAGTTGGCTCCTCTCCCGGGGTTTAAAGCGTAACCTTGCGAAAGAACATATCTTCCACAGGCGGCGCATTGTAACAGAAGGTTCTCCGGCGGGGGACAGGTACAACTTGATAGGCATTTTCGCCGCGGCCGGCGTAACGCGGTATAATTTACGTTTTTTCTCCAAGCGAGGTGTTATGGATCATATCCAGATCAAAGGGGCACGGACCCACAACCTGAAGAACATCGACCTGGATATCCCAAGGGACAAATTGATCGTCATAACCGGGCTATCCGGCTCAGGCAAATCATCCCTGGCATTCGATACGCTTTATGCCGAAGGTCAGCGGCGCTATGTGGAATCCTTATCCACCTACGCTCGCCAGTTCCTCTCAATGATGGAAAAGCCTGATGTAGACCATATCGAAGGTCTGTCTCCTGCCATCTCTATCGAGCAGAAATCAACATCCCACAACCCTCGCTCGACAGTCGGTACCATCACAGAGATCTACGATTACCTGAGGCTGATGTTTGCTCGCGCAGGCGAACCTCGATGTCCGGATCACGGCCAGCCACTGGAGGCGCAAACCGTCAGCCAGATGGTTGATCAGGTACTTGCAATGCCGGAGGACAGCAAGCTGATGATCCTTGCTCCGGTTATCCGGGACCGCAAAGGCGAACATCTTCAGGTTGTGGAGACCATGCGCAGCCAGGGCTTCATTCGGCTGCGCGTCGACGGCGTCGTGTATGACATCGACGATGTTCCAACGCTCGACAAAAAGCGCAAGCACCAGATCGAAGTAGTGGTTGACCGTTTCAAAGTGAAGCCTGGCCTTGAGCAACGACTTGCCGAAAGTTTTGAAACTGCCCTGGGACTTGCTGATGGCATCGCCCTTGTAGCTCCGATGGATGGCGACAAAAGCCTTGAAGGTGACGAGCACACCTTTTCCGCAAAATATGCATGTACTCAATGCGGCTATGCGTTAAGCGAGCTTGAGCCAAAGCTGTTTTCCTTCAACAACCCCGCCGGGGCCTGCCCAACCTGTGACGGCCTGGGCGTCAAGCAATTCTTTGATGCGGGCAAAATCGTTCAGCACCCGGAAGCAACGCTTGCTGCCGGTGCTATCAAGGGGTGGGACCGCAGGGCGGTGTACTATTTTCAACTGCTGGGCAGTGTTGCAGAGCACTACGGAATGGACCTGGAAACGCCTTGGGCGGAGCTCCCGGACGACTTTCGCACGGTACTCCTGTTTGGGTCTGGCAGCGAAGAGATTCCGTTTCGTTATGTGAACTCCCGTGGGCACATTATGGAAAAGTCCCATTCCTTCGAGGGCATCATCCCGAACCTTGAACGTCGTTACCGGGAAACAGACTCACCGAGCATGCGCGAAGAGCTGGCTCGGAACCTCAGCACCCAGGCCTGCAAGGATTGCAACGGGTCTCGTCTGCGTCGCAGCGCCCGTCACGTTTTTATCGGCAATCACAACCTTCCGGACCTCACTCACCTTCCCATTGGGGAAGCCTATACCTATTTCGACACGCTCACGTTACCCGGCCGCAAAGGCGAGATTGCAGAAAAGATCACGAAGGAAGTCCGGCAGCGGCTGCAGTTCCTGGTCAATGTGGGCCTGGAGTACCTGACACTTGAACGCAGCGCCGACACGCTCTCCGGCGGCGAAGCACAACGGATACGGTTGGCCAGCCAGATCGGTGCCGGCCTGGTCGGTGTCATGTATATTCTCGACGAGCCCTCTATCGGGCTCCACCAACGCGATAATGATCGATTACTGAGCACCCTCACCCACCTTCGCGATCTGGGCAATACGGTCATCGTAGTCGAACACGATGAAGACGCTATCCTCGCAGCCGACCACGTTATTGATATTGGACCAGGCGCCGGTGTTCACGGAGGGCAGATCATCGCCCAGGGTACGCCAGCGCAAATCCTCGCCAATCCCGATTCACTGACCGGCCAGTATCTCAGCGGAGTGAAGGAGATTGCCATTCCCGAAACCAGAAATACGGGAACAGGCAAAACCCTGACTCTGACTGGCGCCACCGGCAACAATCTTCAGGATGTCACGCTCACCCTGCCCCTGGGCATTATGACCTGCGTCACGGGTGTTTCAGGATCCGGAAAGTCGACCCTGATAAACAGTACGCTTTACCCGGTTGCCGCCGCCAAGCTCAACAAGGCAACCAGTCTCACCCACGCTCCCTACAAAGGGCTTAAAGGTCTCGACCACCTGGACAAGGTCATTGATATCGACCAAAGCCCGATCGGCCGGACGCCCCGATCAAATCCCGCCACCTATACTGGTCTCTTCACCCCCATTCGGGAATTGTTTGCAGGCACCCAGGAGGCACGATCAAGAGGCTACAAGCCAGGGCGCTTCTCCTTCAACGTCAAAGGTGGCCGGTGCGAGGCTTGTCAGGGCGATGGCATGATCAAGGTTGAAATGCACTTTCTTCCGGACGTATACGTGCCCTGCGATGTATGTAAGGCCAAGCGGTACAACCGAGAGACACTGGAAGTTCGCTACAAAGGTAAAAATATTAACGAAGTGCTGAGCATGACGGTCGAGGAAGGTCGGGAATTTTTCGATGCAGTACCCTTTCTTGCCCGGAAGCTTCAGACCCTGATCGATGTGGGCCTCTCATACATCCGTTTAGGGCAAAGCGCTGTAACTCTTTCCGGCGGTGAAGCCCAGCGCGTAAAGCTTGCCAAAGAGCTTTCCAAACGGGACACCGGAAAGACACTGTACATACTCGATGAACCGACCACAGGGCTACATTTCTACGATATCCAACAATTGCTGAATGTGCTCCAACGCCTCAGGGATCACGGCAACACCATTGTGGTGATCGAACACAACCTGGACGTCATCAAGACAGCGGACTGGGTCATTGATCTTGGGCCGGAAGGTGGTTCTGGAGGCGGTCAGATCATCGCTGAAGGCACACCGGAGCAGATCGCGGACAACGCAGCCTCCCATACTGGCCGCTATCTGCAACCCATGCTAATGCGCAAGGACTGACGCGCAGGTTTTCCGGGCACAAAAAAACCGGAGGCGGTGACGCCTCCGGTTTTTTTACGAGACGACAATGTTACTCGTCGTCGCTTACTTCTTCTGCTTCGATGTCCAACGGACGACCGACCAGCTCTACGAATGCCATAGGGGCATTGTCGCCGGCACGGAAGCCACACTTCAGAATACGAAGGTAACCACCCGGACGCTCGTTGTAACGGGGGCCAAGCTCATTGAACAGCTTGGCAACCGCTGCGTCGTCGCGCAGGCGAGAAAACGCCAGACGACGATTCGCAACCGAATCTTTCTTGGCGAGCGTGATCAAAGGCTCCGCTACCCGACGAAGCTCTTTGGCTTTCGGCAGCGTTGTTTTAATCAGCTCATGACCAACCAGTGACGCAGTCATGTTACGAAACATGGCCTTGCGATGCGCACTGGTCCTGCTGAACTTACGACCACTCTTACGATGACGCATTGCTCTGATTCCTTACCTTAAACTAATCGGCAATCAACCGCCCAGAACCCGGTCGTCGCCACGAAGGCTAGCCGGCGGCCAGTTATCAAGACGCATCCCCAGAGACAAACCGCGGGACGCCAAAACGTCCTTGATCTCGGTGAGCGACTTCTTACCAAGGTTAGGCGTCTTCAACAGCTCAACTTCTGTGCGCTGGATAAGATCGCCGATGTAGTAAATATTTTCGGCCTTCAAGCAGTTTGCTGAACGCACTGTCAGCTCCAGATCATCAACCGGGCGCAGCAGAATCGGATCAATTTCTTCCTCTTCTTCGACACGCTCTGGCTCTTTTTCATGATCAAAGTCGACAAATACTGCCAGTTGCTGTTGGAGAATCGTGGCCGCCCGACGAATTGCTTCTTCCGGATCGATGGTGCCATTGGTCTCCAGATCAATAACCAGCTTGTCCAGGTCAGTGCGCTGCTCTACCCGTGCGCTTTCCACGGAATAAGCCACGCGGCGAACCGGGCTGAAGGTTGCATCCAGTTGCAGACGTCCGATGGCGCGGGTCTCATCTTCATCGAGACCACGCTGATCCGCAGGCTCATAGCCGCGACCGCGGGCCACCCGAAGACGCATGTTCACTTCACCATTTTCACTCAGGTGACAGATCACATGATCCGGATTGGAAATCTCAACATCGTGATCCAGCTTGATATCACCGGCTGTAACGACGCCCGGACCTTTCTTGCTGAGCGTGAGCTCAGTATCGTCCCGACCGTTCATCTTTACCGCAACGCCCTTGAGATTCAGAAGAATCTCAATCACGTCTTCCTGGACACCCTCGATTGCGCTGTACTCGTGCAAGACACCGTCAATCTGCGCTTCAGTTACGGCGCAGCCCGGCATCGAAGACAAGAGAATTCGACGCAACGCGCTTCCTAAAGTATGGCCAAAACCCCTTTCCAGAGGTTCAAGCGTAACCTTGGCGCGAGTCGCACCCGATTCCTTCACGTCAATGGTACGAGGTGTCAATAACTCTTGTACTGAACGCTGCATAGACGCCCCTATCTACTATCGTTGCTAACCGGGCTTTACTTGGAGTAAAGCTCGACGATGAGGTTCTCATTGATGTCGGCCGGCAGTTCAGTACGCTCAGGCACTGACTTGTAAACGCCGGACATCTTGGTGGCGTCGACCTCTACCCAGCTCACCGGCGCACGGCTTGCAGACAGATCCAGAGCGCCTTTAACGCGCAGCTGGTTTCTGGCTTTTTCGCGTATGCTCACAACATCACCTGCCTTGACCTTGTAGGAAGGAATATTCACTACCTTGTCATTGACCAGGATCGCTTTGTGAGAGACGAGCTGACGGGACTCAGCACGGGTAGAACCGAAACCCATGCGATACACAACGTTATCAAGGCGCGTTTCAAGAAGTTGCAGCAGGTTTTCACCGGTTGCACCCTTCAGACGGGCAGCCTCTTTGTAGTAGTTGCGAAATTGCTTTTCAAGAACGCCGTAAATACGACGAACTTTCTGTTTTTCACGAAGCTGTACGCCATATTCGGACAGACGACTGCGACGCGCGCCGTGCATACCCGGCGGGGTCTCGATGTTGCACTTCGAATCCAGCGCGCGAACACCGCTCTTTAGAAAAAGATCTGTCCCTTCACGACGAGACAGCTTGCACTTCGGGCCTATATAACGAGCCATATTTCACTGTCTCCTGTGTTAGACGCGGCGCTTTTTGGGCGGACGACAGCCGTTATGGGGAATCGGCGTCACATCTGTGATGTTAGTGATCTTGTAGCCGCACGAATTAAGCGCGCGAACTGCAGATTCACGTCCGGGTCCGGGTCCCTTAACCTCTACGTCCAGGTTTTTAAGGCCGTATTCAGCAGCCGCGTTACCGGCTCTTTCAGCTGCTACCTGCGCAGCAAAAGGTGTACTTTTACGCGACCCACGAAAACCGGAACCACCTGAGGTGGCCCAGGACAGAACGTTGCCCTGTCGGTCTGAAATGGTCACGATCGTGTTATTGAAGGACGCGTGAATGTGCGCGACGCCATCAACAACTGTCTTTTTCACCTTTTTACGGGTACGTGTACCTGGCTTTGCCATGTTTGCCTACCTGTTACTTACGAATAGGTTTGCGTGGACCTTTACGGGTGCGTGCGTTGGTCTTGGTGCGCTGACCACGGACTGGAAGCCCATGACGATGGCGCAGACCACGGTGACATCCGAGATCCTTCAAACGCTTGATGTTCATCTGTACTTCACGACGCAGATCGCCTTCGACAATTGCTTTCCCCACTTCAGTACGAAGTGTCTCAAGCTGCTCGTCGGACAGGTCTTTGACCTTGACGTCCGGCTTAACGCCGGTTGCATCGCAAAGCTTCTGGGCTGTGGTCTTGCCAACACCGAAAATGTAGGTGAGCGAGACAACAGCATGTTTGTGATCGGGTATATTGACACCGGCTATACGTGCCATCCAAATTACTCCGCGTTCAAAGCTTTGCTGTGTGAATTTTCCGCCACTATAAAAGGGCGCGAAATAATAGCGCCTGACCCGCTACCGAGTCAAGCGCTATCATTCTTACCCTTTTCACAGACCAGGTTGTTTCCCGAGGGAATCAGCCCTGACGCTGCTTATGGCGAGGTTCCGGGCAAATGACTCGTACCGAGCCATTGCGACGAATTACTTTGCAGTTACGGCAAATTTTCTTTACCGAAGCGCGTACTTTCATTGTCGACTCCAGTTTTCAAGGGGAACGGGACTAACCGTTCCGACCATAGCCCTTGAGATTGGATTTCTTCATCAGCGATTCATACTGATGCGACATCAGGTGCGACTGAACCTGAGCCATGAAATCCATCACCACGACTACAACAATCAGCAGTGAGGTGCCGCCCAGATAGAAGGGCACATTCCCGGCAACCATCAGAAACTGAGGGAACAGGGAAACTGCTGCAATGTACATTGCACCGAACAGCGTCAGACGAGTTAGCACGCCATCAATATATTTGGCGGTCTGATCGCCCGGACGAATGCCCGGAATAAACGCTCCTGAGCGCTTGAGGTTATCCGCGACTTCCTTTGGGTTATACATCAACGCTGTATAGAAGAAACAGAAGAATACCACTGCTGCTGCAAACAGAATAATGTACAACGGCTGGCTCGGAGCGAGTGCCTGGGAGACGTCACTCAGCCATTCCATGCCTTCACCTTGGCCAAACCACTGACCCAACGATGCCGGGAACAGAAGAATGGACGAGGCAAATATGGGCGGGATGACCCCGGCCATGTTCACCTTCAAAGGCAAGTGACTGGACTGCTGTGCAAACACCTGACGACCTTGCTGACGCTTGGCATAGTTGATAGTCAGACGACGCTGGCCGCGCTCCATGAAAACCACGAAGCCAACCACTGCAATCGCCAGGACACCAATACCCAGAACAACCAACAAGCTCATTTCGCCGTTACGGGCCTGTTCCAGAGTCTGCCCAATCGCACCCGGAAGTCCGGCTACTATACCAGCAAAGATCAAGAGAGAAATGCCGTTTCCAACACCTCGCTCGGTAATCTGCTCGCCCAGCCACATCATGAAGACCGCACCGCTGACGAAAGACACAACCGCCACAAAATGGAAGCTGTAACTGTCGTTGAAGGTAACGCCCTGCGACGCCAAACCAACAGAAATCCCAAAACCCTGAACCAGGGCAAGAATAACCGTACCATACCGCGTGTACTGGCTGATCTTCCGACGTCCAGCCTCACCCTCTTTTTTCAGCTGCTCAAGCTGCGGACTTACCGCAGTCATGAGCTGCATGATAATCGAGGCCGAGATATACGGCATGATACCGAGAGCGAAGATACTCATACGCTCGAGCGCACCACCGGAAAACATGTTGAACATGCTCAGAATCGTACCCTGATTCTGTTCAAACAGTGCTGCCAGCCGGTCGGGGTTAATACCTGGCACAGGAATGTGGGCACCAACCCGGTACACCAACAATGCCAGGAAGACAAACCAGAGCCGGGATTTCAGCTCAGCAAGTCCTTTTCCCGCGCCCGCAGGCAATGATGCGTTCTTCGCCATTTAGTCCTCGACTCGTCTTAGTCTTCGACTTTCCCACCCGCGGCAGAAATTGCCTCGCGCGCGCCTTTGGTTACCCGAAGTCCCTTAACGGTTACTGCACGGTCAAGCTCGCCGGACAGAATAACCTTGGCTTCGCGAATCTCATCGCGGATGATGTCGGCCTTTTTAAGGGCCGCAAGATCCACAATATCGCCTTCAACCTTCGCCAGTTCGTTCAAGCGAACTTCGGCAACATAACGCTGCTGACGCGATGTAAAACCAAACTTCGGCAGACGACGAGCCAAAGGCTGCTGACCACCCTCGAAACCAGGAGCAACACTGCCCCCGGACCGGGCTTTCAGACCTTTATGACCACGGCCACCGGTTTTACCGAGACCGCTTCCGATACCACGGCCAACGCGCCTGGCGGCGGGGCGTGAACCAGGCTCCGGACTAAGTTCGTTCAGACGCATCTTAGTTCTCCTCAACCTGCACCAGGTAATCTACCCGGTTGATCATGCCGCGAATTGAAGGTGTATCCTCAACTTCAACGGTGTGACCGATTTTACGAAGACCCAAGCCCTTTACACACAGTTTGTGCTTGGGCTGGCAGCCGATCGGGCTGCGGGTCAGAGTTACTTTTATCGTTTTTGCGTTAGCCATGACTTCAACCCAGAATCTCTTCGACGGATTTACCGCGCTTGGCTGCAATATCTTCAGGCGCCTGAGTGGCCTGGAGACCCTTGATGGTGGAACGTACCACGTTCACCGGGTTGGTAGACCCGTAACATTTGGAAAGTACGTTCTGAACACCTGCAACCTCAAGCACTGCACGCATCGCGCCACCCGCGATGATACCTGTACCTTCAGAGGCCGGCTGCATATACACCTTGGAGCCACCATGCTGGGCCCGCACAGCATACTGCAGGGTAGTACCGTCAAGCGGTATATCTACCATGTTCTTGCGTGCAGCTTCCATTGCCTTCTGAATAGCGACTGGCACTTCACGTGCCTTGCCGCGACCAAAGCCAACGCGTCCTTTCCCGTCACCGACAACACTCAGTGCGGTAAACGCAAAAACGCGACCGCCCTTGACCACTTTGGCGACGCGATTCACCTGAACCAGCTTTTCCTGGAGCTCAGGCGCCTTCTGATCGTTAACGCTCATCTTCTCCACCTCTTAGAATTGCAAGCCAGCTTCACGGGCTGCGTCGGCCAAAGCCTGCACGCGACCATGATAACGGTAACCGGAGCGGTCGAAAGCGACCTGCTCAACTCCTGCCGCCTTGGCACGTTCAGCAATCAGCTGACCGACCTTTTTGGCGGCATCCACGTTACCGGTTGCACCCTGGCGCAGTTCCTTATCCAACGTGGAGGCAGTGGCAATAATCTTACTGCCATCTGCTGACGTAACCTGAGCATACATGTGACGCGGCGTGCGGTGAACGCACAAACGTGTCGTACCCAGCTCACGGATCTTCATGCGCACTTTGCGTGCGCGACGCAATCTTTCGTTATTCGCGCTCATAGTCCCGCCTTATTTCTTCTTGGCTTCTTTACGTCTTACTTGCTCATCCGCATACCGAACACCTTTACCCTTGTAGGGCTCGGGTGGACGGAACGCACGGATTTCCGCAGCGACGTGGCCAACCTGTTGCTTATCGATACCGCGAATGACAACTTCCGTATTAGACGGAGTTTCAACGGTAATCCCCTCGGGCAGCTCATACTCGACCGGGTGAGAAAAACCCAGTGTCAGATTAAGCTTCTTACCTTGCGCCTGGGCCCGGTAACCTACACCGATAAGCTGGAGCTTGCGCTCGAAGCCAGCGGATACACCGGTCACCATGTTACTGACCAGCGCGCGGGTTGTACCAGCAAGAGCGCGGGACTGTTGGGCACCATCACGGGCAGCAAAACGAAGAACGTTCTCTTCCTGCTTTACTTCCACCGCCTGGTGAATTGAAAACTCAAGCGCTCCTTTGGAGCCCTTTACACTAATTTCCTGTCCGTTTAGCTTAACCTCAACACCGGAAGGCAGCACGACAGGATTATTGGCAACCCTGGACATGTGATTCTCCTAGAATACGGTGCAGATGACTTCGCCACCCACGCCGGCAGCACGTGCGGCACGGTCTGTCATTACGCCTTTGGACGTAGAGACAATCGCGACTCCCAAACCACCGGATACCTTCGGCAGCTCCCCTGTGCCCTTATACTGGCGCAGGCTCGGACGGCTAACCCGCTTGATCGACTCAATAACCGGCTTGCCGCCGAAATACTTCAGAGTGATCGTCAGCTCGGGCTTTATGTCAGCTGTAACGGAAAAATCCGCAACGTAACCTTCGTCCTTGAGGACTTGGGCCACAGAGATCTTCATTTTTGAAGACGGCATCGTAACGTCTGCTTTCGATGCCATCTGGGCGTTGCGTATACGGGTTACCATATCCGCAAGCGTATCTTGCATACTCATTGGTATGAGGCTCCTGATCTTTTTAGTTGTGCAGCGGCTTGCCGCACCGCTTACCAACAGGCACCTGACCGAAGTCAGGATACCTATCTTACCAGCTTGCCTTGGTCAGACCCGGAACGTCGCCGCGCATGCCGTACTCACGGAGTTTAATCCGTGAAAGTTCGAACTTGCGTAGCACGCCGTGGGGACGACCAGTCACCTGGCAACGATTACGAAGACGCGAAGGAGACGCATCACGAGGAAGCTGCTGGAGCTTCATCTGCGCTTCCCAGCGGTCATCATCGCTGGTATTTGGGTTTTTGATAATCGCCTTGAGCTCCGCGCGCTTCGCTGCAAATTTCGCAACGGTTTGCTCACGCTTCAGCTCACGGTTTTTCATGGAAACCTTAGCCATTACACTCGTTCCTTTATTTCTTGAACGGAAAACCGAAAGCTTTCAACAGCTCGCGACCTTCATCGTCGGTATCGGCATTGGTGGTAATGGTGATATCCAGACCACGGATCTTGTCGACTTTGTCGTACTCGATCTCAGGAAAGATTATCTGCTCACGTACACCCATGCTGTAGTTACCGCGCCCGTCAAAGGACTTGGGATTCAGACCGCGGAAGTCACGAATGCGGGGAACCGCAATGTGAACCAGTCGATCGAAGAAATCCCACATACGCTCACCGCGCAGGGTAACTTTACAACCAATCGGCCAACCTTCACGGATTTTAAAACCCGCTACAGATTTACGCGCCGTGGTAACAACCACTTTTTGTCCAGCCAGGCGTTCGAGATCTGCCACAGCATTTTCAATAAGTTTCTTGTCGCCAACTGCTTCGCCGACACCCATGTTCAGGGTAATCTTTTCGATACGCGGCACCTGCATAATGTTCTTGTAGCCGAACTCTTTCTGCAGGGCGGGTACCACTTCCTTACTGTACTGCTCTTTCATGTTAAGCATCGTAACCACCACCGCTTACTGGTTATCGACAGCTTCTTTCGTAGCTTTGAAGATCCGCGTTTTCGCCCCGTCTTCCTTGATCTGGAAGCCAACACGATCGGCTTTGCCGGTCTGCGGATTAAAAATAGCCACGTTGGAAGCCTGGATAGGTGCTTCTTTTTCGACGATGCCACCTGGGGTGCCCAGCATCGGGTTCGGTTTGGTGTGCTTCTTCATCATATTGATGCCAGAAACAATCACTTTGCCGTCGTCCTGAACTTTCAGAACTTTACCACGTTTGCCTTTATCTTTCCCCGTGGTGACGATTACTTCGTCATCTCGTTTGATCTTTTTCATAACCGGCCTCTGGTCCTTTAAAGTACTTCGGGTGCCAGTGAGATAATTTTCATGAACTTCTCATTTCGCAGTTCACGGGTAACCGGTCCGAAGATACGGGTACCAATGGGTGCGTCCTGATTGTTCAGAAGTACAGCCGCGTTGCCGTCGAAACGGATCAGCGACCCATCGGGACGGCGAACACCCTTGCGGGTGCGCACTACTACAGCCTTCAGGACCTGGCCCTTCTTCACTTTACCGCGGGGGATGGCTTCCTTGACGGTCACCTTGATAATATCCCCTACGCTGGCGTAACGCCGGTGTGAACCGCCCAGGACCTTAATGCACATCACCTGACGCGCACCGCTGTTATCCGCGACTTCAAGCATTGTCTGAGTCTGAATCATGGTTGTTCTCCGGGCGATTTACACCTTGGATGCATGTTCAGTGACTTCCACCAGGGCCCAGCTCTTGGTCTTGGAGACCGGACGGGTTTCCTGAATGGTCACAGTGTCACCGATATTGCATTGGTTGCTCTCATCGTGAGCGTGGATCTTGGTTGAACGCTTCATGTACTTACCGTACAGAGGGTGCTTTACCTGACGCTCGACCAATACCACGATGGATTTCTCCATCTTGTTGCTCACGACCTTGCCGCTAAGAGTTCTGGCAGTTTGGGTAGCTTCGGTCATGTCACTGTCCTGCCTTTTCGTTCAAAACTGTTTTCACACGAGCAATATCGCGTTTCACCCCGGCGAGAAGGTGAGACTGATTGAGCTGACCTGTCGCCTTGCGCATGCGCAGGTTGAACTGCTCCTTCAGGAGGTCGATCAGCTCCTTGTTCAGCTCCTCGGCTGATTTTTCACGCAGCTCTGTTGCTTTCATCACATCACCGTCCTCGTTACGAAGGTGGTCTGTACCGGCAATTTGGCCGCTGCGAGTGTGAAGGCTTCGCGTGCAACATCTTCAGCAACGCCTTCCATCTCGTAGAGCATACGGCCTGGCTGAATTTCCGCCACCCAATACTCAACAGAACCCTTACCTTTACCCATACGTACTTCAAGCGGCTTACCGGTGATCGGCTTGTCCGGGAAAACCCGGATCCAGATCTTACCACCCCGTTTGATCTTACGTGTCATCGTACGACGTGCCGCTTCAATCTGGCGCGCAGTTATACGCCCACGGCTCGTCGCTTTCAATCCGTATTCACCGAAGCTCACCTTGTTGGCGCGGTGAGCAAGACCGGTGTTACGGCCTTTCATTACCTTGCGAAATTTGGTGCGTTTTGGTTGCAGCATAAGATTGCCCCTTTACTTAGAACCTTTCTTTCCAGAGGCTTTCTTGTCAGCACGGACTTGCTCCATACCACCAAGAATCTCACCTTTGAAGATCCATACCTTGACGCCGATTACGCCGTAAGTGGTATTCGCTTCATAGGTTGCGTAATCAATATCTGCACGCAATGTGTGCAGCGGAACACGACCTTCGCGATACCACTCGGAACGCGCAATCTCAGCACCCCCGAGACGACCACCAACCTGAATCTTGATACCCTTGGCACCTTGGCGCATGGCATTCTGAACCGCACGCTTCATAGCGCGACGGAACATCACACGACGCTCCAACTGGCCGGCAACGTTTTGCGCTACCAGGCGAGCATCCAGATCCGGCTTGCGGACCTCTTCGATGTTGATGTGCACAGGCACGCCCATCATCTCGCCGACTTCACGACGCAGACGGTCAACATCTTCACCCTTTTTACCGATAACAATACCGGGGCGGGCAGTATGGATCGTGATACGGGCGTTCTGAGCAGGGCGCTCGATCACAATCTTGCTAACAGACGCCTTCACCAGACGCTTGTCGAGGAATTCGCGAACCTGAATATCGTTCAACAGGTTTTTTGCGTATTCCTTTTTATCGGCATACCAGACTGAGTTGTGCTCTTTAATCACACCCAGGCGGAAGCCGATCGGATTTACTTTATGACCCATCTGAGCATCTCCTACTTGTCGGCGACCTTGACGGTGATATGGCAGGTGCGCTTCATGATTCTATCAGCGCGCCCCTTGGCTCGAGCCTTGATTCGCTTGAGCGTCGGGCCTTCATCCACCATAACGGTGGAAACCCGCAGTTCGTCAACGTCCAGACCTTCGTTGTGCTCAGCGTTGGCGATAGCGGACTCAAGAGCTTTCTTGATAATCACCGCCGCCTTCTTAGGGCTGAAAGTCAGAATGTTCAGGGCGTCCTCAACAGCCTTGCCGCGGACCTGGTCGGCGACAAGACGTGCTTTCTGAGCTGAGAGGCGAGCGCCCTTGTACTTGGCTGCTACTTCCATTTCTATTCCCCTCACAATCAGCGTTTAGCTTTCTTGTCGGCCGAATGGCCACGATAAGTACGCGTCGCCGCGAACTCACCCAGTTTATGTCCGACCATATCTTCGGTTACATAAACCGGCACGTGTTGCCTGCCGTTGTGGACTGCAATGGTCAAACCTACGAACTCTGGGAAGATCGTTGAACGACGCGACCAGGTTTTGATCGGTCGCTTGTCGTTCGCTTCCAGAGCTGCTTCGACCTTCTTCAACAGATGCAGGTCTATAAAAGGACCTTTCTTTAAAGAACGTGGCACAGCAATTACCTCTATGTAGTCGTTTACTTGGCTGAACGACGACGTACTATCATTTTATCAGTACGTTTGTTCTTACGAGTCTTATGCCCTTTGGTCGGAACACCCCACGGAGTAACCGGGTGACGTCCGCCAGAGGTACGCCCTTCACCACCACCATGCGGGTGGTCAACTGGGTTCATAGCAACACCACGTACTGTTGGACGCTTGCCACGCCAACGTGATGCACCCGCTTTGCCAAGCCGCTTGAGACTGTGCTCACTATTGGAAACTTCACCCAACGTGGCACGACAATCTACAAGCACCTTACGCATTTCACCTGAGCGCAGGCGGATAGTCGCATAAGCGCCTTCCCGAGCAACCAGCTGTACGGATGCGCCCGCGGAGCGAGCCAGCTGTGCACCTTTACCAGGCTTGAGCTCAACGCAATGGATCACAGAACCCACTGGGATATTCCGCAGCGGCAATGTGCTTCCCACCTTGATAGGCGCGTCGATTCCTGAGCGCACAGGCTCACCGATCTGCATACCTTTGGGAGCGATAATGTAACGACGCTCGCCATCGGCGTACTTGATCAGCGCGATGTGCGCAGAGCGGTTAGGATCGTACTCAATGCGCTCAATTGTCGCAGGAATACCATCTTTGGTCCGCTTGAAGTCAATGATACGGTAGTGCTGTTTATGACCACCACCAACATGACGGGTTGTAATGCGGCCAGCGTTGTTACGGCCACCCGACTTGCTTTGTGATTCGACCAACGGTTCGTAAGGGCGCCCTTTGTGCAAATCCGGGTTGTAAAGCTTTACAACGTGACGGCGTCCGGCAGATGTTGGTTTGGTTTTGACGATCGGCATATTACGACCCCTTTACCTTATTCCACATCCAGAAAATCGATGTCCTGACCTTCAGCCAGCTTTACGTAAGCCTTACGAATGTCATTACGCTTGCCGAACCCGCGGGCGGTGCGCTTAAGCTTGCCCTTACGATTCAGAACCTGAACACCTTCTACGGTGACGTTGAACAGCTGCTCAACGGCTTTTTTGATCTCGGGCTTGGTGGCATCCGGGGCAACCCGGAATACGACCTGACCGTGCTCGGCCACCAAAGATGCTTTTTCCGATACGTGAGGTCCCAGCAGAACCTTGTAGATACGTTCCTGATTCATCCCAGCATCTCCTCGATTTTCTTCAGAGCGGGAACAGTCACCACGACCTTCTCGTGCGCAACAAGGCTAACCGGATCCAGACCTGCAACATCACGCACATCGACGTGAGGAACGTTGCGAGACGCCAGATGCAAGTTATGCTCAAGGCTCTCGGACAGGATAAGAGCATTACTCACGCCGAGATCAGACAGCTTGGCGATAAACGCCTTGGTCTTGGGCGCATCGATGGCGAAATCATCAACCACCACCAACCGCTCCTGACGTACCAGCTCGGAAAAAATGGAGCGCATTGCAGCGCGGTACATTTTACGGTTTACCTTTTGCTCGAAGCCGCGAGGCTTGGCAGCAAAGGTAACACCACCGGAGCGCCAAATCGGGCTGCGGATAGTACCTGCACGGGCACGACCTGTGCCCTTCTGACGCCAGGGCTTCTTACCGCCACCACTGACTTCTGAACGGGTTTTCTGAGCCTTGGTGCCCTGACGGCCAGCAGCCATATAGGCCACAACCACCTGATGAACCAGTGCTTCATTAAAATCTTTTGCGAAAGCAGCTTCGGAAACCGTAATTCCCTTGCCGCTACCTGTAATAGTCAATTCCATCGAACCGCTCCTCAGGCTTTAACAGCAGGCTTGATGACAACATCGCCGCCAGTTGCGCCAGGTACGGCACCACTAACCAGCAAAAGGTTGCGCTCAGCGTCGACACGGACAATTTTCAGGTTCTGAACAGTCACCTGAACATTACCCATCTGGCCCGCCATCTTTTTGCCTTTGAATACCTTGCCCGGAGTCTGGTTCTGACCAATGGAACCCGGTGCACGGTGAGACAGGGAGTTACCGTGGGTAGCATCCTGCATGGCAAAGTTCCAGCGCTTTACACCGCCCTGAAAGCCCTTACCTTTGGATGTCCCGGTAGCGTCAACAACCTGGCCGTCTTCAAAGACTGACGCAGTAATTTCGCCGCCGGCGGCCAGATCTTCACCTTCGCCGTCTGCCAAACGAAATTCCCATACGCTACGACCCGCTTCAACACCGGCTTTTGCGAAATGACCTGCTGCACTCTTATTAACACGAGAGGAACGACGCGAACCCACAGTTACTTGAACTGCGCGATAGCCATCGCTTTCTAGAGTCTTGAGCTGAGTGATGCGGTTGGGCTCAACCTCGATCACCGTTACGGGCAACGCTTGCCCGTCTTCCGTAAAAATACGGGTCATACCGGCCTTGCGACCGACAATACCAATTGCCATGTTTCACCTCTAAGTGTACGGGGCTCTCACCCTCTATGGCCTTAGGACAGTTACACGGGTTAATACCTGGCGGTATTAACCGAGGCTGATCTGAACGTCTACACCTGCTGCCAGGTCCAACTTCATCAAAGCATCTACTGTCTTTTCCGTCGGCTCAACAATGTCGAGCAAACGCTTGTGTGTGCGAATCTCATACTGATCGCGCGCGTCTTTGTTAACGTGCGGAGAAACCAGAATGGTAAACTTTTCCTTGCGCGTAGGCAGAGGAATGGGTCCACGCACCTGAGCGCCGGTCCGCTTAGCGGTATCGACAATCTCCTGCGTAGACTGGTCGATAAGGCGATAATCAAACGCCTTCAACCGGATCCGAATCTTTTGGCTTTGCATGTTGCACCAAACTCCACTCGTAGCAGCTACTATTAGCCGACCTTCAAAAAAGGAGCCGCATTGTATGCATAATACCCAACCCTGTCAACAAACATAGCTCGTGACCGGAGGGGGAGAAGCGGTTGCGACTGAAACGGAAAAAGGGGCTGATCGAATCAGCCCCTTTTTCCTGATGCAAAGAGTGTTTTACTCGATGATCTTTGCGACTACGCCGGCACCAACGGTACGGCCGCCTTCGCGAATCGCGAAGCGCAAACCATCTTCCATGGCGATCGGAGCAATCAGCGTTACTTCCATCTTCACGTTGTCACCCGGCATAACCATTTCCACGCCTTCCGGCAATTCGCAGGAACCGGTTACGTCGGTGGTACGGAAGTAGAACTGTGGGCGGTAGCCCTTGAAGAACGGAGTATGACGGCCGCCTTCATCTTTGCTCAATACGTACACTTCGCACTCAAACTTGGTGTGCGGCTTGATGGTGCCTGGCTTACACAGAACCTGACCACGCTCAACATCGTCACGCTTGGTACCGCGCAGCAGTACACCAACGTTCTCGCCTGCACGACCTTCGTCCAGCAGCTTACGGAACATCTCAACACCGGTGCAGACAGTCTTGACGGTATCCTTGATACCAACAATCTCAACTTCCTCACCAACCTTGACGATGCCGCGCTCTACACGACCGGTCACAACCGTACCACGACCCGAGATAGAGAATACGTCCTCAATCGGCATCAGGAACGGCTGATCAATGGCACGCTCAGGCTCAGGGATGTACGAATCCAGAGCTTCTACCAGCTTCTTGACTGCGGTAGTACCCATCTCGTTATCATCTTTGCCTTCCAGCGCCATCAACGCAGAACCGGTGATGATCGGCGTGTCGTCAGCCGGGAAATCATAAGCTTCCAGCAGGTCACGAACTTCCATCTCGACCAGCTCAAGCAGCTCTTCATCATCGACCATGTCCGCCTTGTTCAGGAACACAACGATGTAAGGAACGCCTACCTGGCGGGACAGCAGGATGTGCTCGCGGGTCTGCGGCATGGGGCCGTCAGCTGCCGAGCAAACCAGAATCGCGCCGTCCATCTGCGCAGCACCCGTGATCATGTTCTTCACATAATCCGCGTGGCCCGGGCAGTCTACGTGGGCGTAGTGGCGATTAGGAGAATCGTACTCAACGTGAGAGGTCGCAATGGTAATACCACGCGCACGCTCTTCCGGTGCGTTATCGATCTGATCAAATGCACTCGCAGAACCCGTGCCCCAAACTTCGTGGCATACACGAGTCAGAGCAGCGGTCAGAGTCGTCTTACCATGGTCTACGTGACCAATAGTGCCCACGTTCAAGTGCGGCTTCTTACGCTCAAATTTAGATTTAGACACAGTTACACCTCTTCCTGTTACTTAAGTCCTGGGTATCAACCCTTTTTAATAATTGCTTCGGCAATGTTGTTTGGCGCTTCCGCGTAACGCGAAAATTCCATCGCGTAAGACGCACGACCCTGAGTTGCAGAGCGCAGATCGGTTGCATAGCCAAACATTTCCGACAACGGAACCTCGGCGCGAACAATCTTGCCGGATACACTGTCATCCATACCCTGAATCAGGCCACGGCGGCGGTTCAAATCACCCACCACGTCACCCATGTAATCTTCAGGCGTTACAACTTCAACCTTCATCATCGGCTCAAGTAGAGCCGGGTTCGCTTCCAAAGCGCCTTTCTTCATCGCCATGGAGCCCGCAACCTTGAACGCCATTTCATTGGAGTCCACATCGTGGTACGAACCATCGTACAAGGTTGCCTTGATACCCAGCAGCGGATAGCCAGCCAGACAGCCATTCTGCATCTGCTCCGAGATACCCTGCTGAACCGCGGGGATGTACTCCTTGGGAACAGCACCACCAACGATCTCGTTCACGAAGATAAAGTTTTCGGCATCTTCCTGGTCCAGCGGGAGCGGATCAATCCTGACTTTTACGTGACCATACTGACCACGACCACCAGACTGACGAACGAACTTGCCTTCGACATCTACAGACTTGCGAATACACTCACGATACGCAACCTGCGGCTTACCGATATTGGCTTCCACCTTGAACTCACGACGCATACGGTCGACAAGAATATCCAGGTGAAGCTCACCCATCCCAGAGATGATCGTCTGACCGGTCTCTTCGTCTGAGCGCACACGAAATGACGGATCTTCCTGAGCTAGCTTGCCCAGCGCCACACCCATCTTTTCCTGGTCGGCCTTGGACTTCGGTTCAACAGCTACCGAAATAACCGGCTCGGGGAACTCCATGCGCTCAAGAATGATCTTGTGGTTTTCATCGCACAAGGTGTCACCCGTGGTGACGTTCTTCAGGCCGATTGCCGCAGCAATGTCGCCCGCAAGAACTTCCTTGATTTCTTCCCGATCGTTGGCATGCATCTGAACCATACGGCCCACACGCTCTTTCTTGCCTTTGACCGAGTTATAAACTGCGTTACCCGACTCCAGCGTGCCAGAGTAAACGCGGAAGAACGTCAATGTACCCACAAACGGGTCGGTAGCAATCTTGAATGCAAGCGCCGCAAATGGTGCCTTGTCATCAACAGGACGGGTCTCTTCGGTTCCGTCTTCGTCCACTTCACCGCGGATCGCTTTTACTTCATCCGGAGCTGGCAGATATTCGATGACCGCGTCCAGAACTGCCTGAACACCCTTGTTCTTGAAAGCGGAGCCGCAACACGCCAGAACAATTTCGTTGGCGATTGTGCGCGAGCGCAAACCTTTCTTGATCTCTTCGAGGGTGAGCTCACCTTCTTCGAGGTACTTTTCCATGTACTCTTCGTTGGCTTCGGCAGCAGCTTCCACCAGGTGCTCGCGATAAACAGCAACTTCCTCAGCCATATCTTCAGGAATATCACCCAATTCGTAGGTCATACCCTGATCATCGCCATTCCAGTAAATCGCCTTCATGCGAAGCAGGTCGACAACACCGTTGAAGTTCTCTTCAGCTCCAATCGGCAATTGCAACGGAACCGGAGCAGAACCCAGGCGAGTCTTGATCTGATTAACCACACGCAGGAAGTCAGCGCCGGCACGATCCATCTTGTTGACGAACACCATCCGCGGGACTTCATATTTGTTGGCTTGGCGCCATACAGTTTCAGACTGCGGCTCGACACCGGAGGAACCACAGAAAACAACCACAGCACCATCAAGAACCCTCAGTGAACGCTCAACTTCGATAGTGAAGTCAACGTGGCCCGGGGTATCAATCACGTTGATACGGTGCTCTTCGAACTGTTTATCCATACCCTGCCAGAAGGTAGTAACAGCCGCTGAGGTAATGGTAATACCCCGCTCCTGCTCTTGCTCCATCCAGTCAGTAGTAGACGCGCCATCATGGGTCTCGCCCATCTTATGACTACGACCTGTGTAGTAAAGAATACGCTCGGTCGTGGTTGTTTTCCCCGCATCCACGTGCGCAACGATACCGATATTTCTGTAACGTTTAATAGGAGTTTTGCGTGCCACTTTATAAACCTCGGCTGTTTAGAAACGGAAGTGAGAGAACGCCTTGTTGGCTTCTGCCATGCGGTGTACATCTTCACGCTTCTTAACAGCTGCACCCTTGCTGTCAGCGGCATCAAGAATCTCACCAGCAAGACGCTGCGCCATGGACTTCTCGCCGCGCTTCCGTGAAAAATCTACGAGCCAGCGCATAGCCAACGCGTTCTGACGGGAAGGCCGTACCTCGACAGGCACCTGGTAAGTAGCACCACCCACACGACGGGACTTAACCTCAACCATCGGCTGGATGTTCTCCAGGGCCTTCTCGAACATGTCGATCGGCTCTTCTTTGGACTTCTCGGCAACAATTTCCAGAGCACCATAAACAATGCGCTCTGCAACCGCTTTCTTACCACTTTCCATTACGTGGTTGATGAACTTGGCAAGACGCGCACTAGCGAACTTCGGATCCGGGATGATTTCCCGCTTAGCTGCAACTCTTCTTCTAGGCATCGATAAGCCCTTATGTAATTAAAAGGTCTTCAGGAACCCCTGAGATAGCCAGTGGCTACTCAGCCTTACTCTTACCGTTCTGACAAGCAACGATAAAAGATACCCGCTCGGGATATCAGGATTTGGGACGTTTTGTACCGTACTTGGAGCGACCCTGCCTACGGCTCTGCACACCCTGGGTGTCCAGTGTTCCGCGAACAGTGTGATAACGCACACCCGGAAGGTCTTTTACTCGACCGCCACGGATAAGCACAACACTGTGCTCCTGAAGGTTGTGGCCTTCACCACCAATGTATGAGGAAACCTCGAAGCCGTTGGTCAGACGAACACGACACACTTTACGCAGTGCTGAGTTCGGCTTCTTCGGCGTTGTAGTGTAAACACGAGTGCACACACCACGGCGCTGAGGACATGCCTGAAGAGCAGGAACATCGCTCTTGGCTACCTTGCGCTTACGAGGCTTACGCACCAACTGATTAATCGTTGCCATGTAAGCAAACTCCAAAAAACCATATCAATGAAACTTACCCCCAGTGAAGGGGGTAAAATTTAAGGGACGCAAGTTTAAGCCCGCGCCCCCCGACAGTCAAGATGACTGATCTCTTTTTAACCACCTCCGCATAAGTAACTACACGGAGATGGTCCACCCAGCTCAACCTCCGCGGTTGAGTTCGGCGCTCAGAGCTTCTTCAACGTCTGCGGCAGTAACACCTTGCTCTTCAAGCTCGCGCTTGCGTCGACGCTCGGCGTGATAAGCCAAACCGGTTCCCGCAGGAATCAGTCGACCAACCACAACGTTTTCTTTCAGGCCGCGCAGGTAATCACGCTTACCTGTAACCGCGCCTTCGGTGAGTACACGGGTTGTTTCCTGGAACGAGGCCGCAGAGATGAACGACTCCGTCGCCAAGGAAGCCTTGGTGATACCCAGCAGCAGACGCTCGAACCTTGCGGGTTCTTTGTCAGCAGCATCGGCCGCTTCGTTAGCTTCAAGCACCCGGTTGATCTCAACAGAGTCGCCAGAAATCATCTGGGTGTCGCCGGGGTCAGTGATTTCCACTTTGCGCAGCATCTGACGCACGATCACTTCGATGTGTTTATCGTTGATCACTACGCCCTGCAGACGGTATACATCCTGGATCTCGTTGGTAATGTACTTCGCCAACGCTACCACACCCAGCAGACGCAAAATGTCGTGCGGGTTGGATGGACCATCGGAGATCACCTCGCCTTTCTCAACCGTTTCGCCTTCGAATACGTTCATCTGACGATGCTTCGGAATCAGAACCTCATAGGGATCTGCGTCTTTCGGCGTAATCACCAGGCGTTTCTTGCCCTTGGTTTCCTTGCCGAACGAAATCATACCGCTGATCTCGGCCAGGATGGACGACTCCTTGGGACGACGCGCTTCAAACAGATCAGCAACCCGTGGCAGACCACCGGTAATGTCACGTGTTTTAGAGCTCGCCTGAGGAATACGGGCAACCACGTCACCCAGCTCGATGCGCGCGCCATTGGCCATAGTCACCAGGGCGTTTGCCGGCATGAAGAAAATCGCCGCGCCACCACCAGGCAAATCAACGTCGTTACCTGCCTCGTCTACCATCTGGATGGCCGGACGAATGTCTTTACCAGCCGCCGGGCGCTCCTTCGGATCGATGATTTCCATGGTCGACAAACCAGTCAGTTCGTCGGTCTGGGTGCGCACGGTAATGCCTTGATCCATGTTGACGAACTTGGCTGTACCTTCGGCTTCCGCAATGATCGGGTGAGTGTGTGGATCCCACTTGGCCACCACAACGCCCGCCTCAACGTTATCGCCGTGCTTCACAGAAAGCACCGCGCCATAAGGCAGTTTGTACCACTCACGCTCACGACCCTGATCGTCAGCGATTGCCAGAGCAGAAGAACGGGAAATAACAACCAGTGAGCCGTCTGTTTTCTCGAGCGATTTCAGGTTATGCAGGCGAACCGTACCGCCATGCTTGACCTGAATATTGTCTACCGCAGAAGCTCGGCTCGCAGCACCACCAATGTGGAACGTACGCATGGTCAGCTGGGTTCCCGGCTCACCAATGGACTGGGCAGCGATAACGCCCACTGCTTCGCCAACGTTCACACGATGTCCGCGTGCCAGATCGCGACCGTAACACTTGGAGCAGATGCCATGACGAGTCTCACAGGTGATCGCAGAACGCACCCATACTTCGTCCACACCCGCGCCTTCAAGCGCCTCAATCGTTTTCTCATCCAGCAAGGTGCCGGAAGGAACAACGGCATTATCCTTGTCAATCGGAGTAAACGCATCCCGGGCAGTAACACGGCCCAACACACGAGCACCCAGAGGCACAACCACGTCGCCGCCTTCAATGTGAGGCGTCATCAGCAGGCCTTCTTCGGTACCGCAATCTTCTTCGGTAACCACCAGGTCCTGCGAAACGTCAACCAGACGCCGAGTCAGGTAACCGGAGTTAGCGGTCTTCAACGCCGTATCAGCCAGACCCTTACGGGCACCGTGAGTCGAGATAAAGTACTGAAGTACGTTCAGGCCTTCACGGAAGTTGGCGGTAATCGGCGTTTCGATGATGGAGCCGTCCGGCTTCGCCATCAGACCACGCATACCGGCGAGCTGACGAATCTGCGCTGCAGAACCCCGAGCGCCGGAATCCGCCATCATGTAGACAGAGTTGAAAGACTCCTGCATCAGGTCTTCGCCGTCTTCACCTTTGATAGGCTTGCCATCAGCACCAATAACTTTTTCTTTGGCCAGGCGCTCCATCATGGCCTTGGAGACCTTGTCGTTGGCACGCGACCAGATGTCGATAACCTTGTTGTACTTCTCGCCCTGGGTCAGCAGACCGGACGCGTACTGGGTTTCGATATCTTTTACTTCCTGGGAAGCCGCGTCCACGAGCTCGTACTTCTCCGGGGGAATTTCGAAGTCGTTAAAGCCGATCGAAATACCTGAAACCGTCGCGTAGTGATAGCCCATATACATGAGCTGATCCGCGAAGATAACCGTTTCTTTCAGGCCGGCATCCCGGTAGCAAGTGTTGATCAGGTTCGAGATTGCTTTCTTGACCATCGGCTTGTTGACCAGGTCATAGGAAAGGCCGTCCGGAACAATATCAAACAGCAAAGCGCGACCGACCGTGGTGTCCACGATCTTGTACTCTTCAGTACGCTCGCCGCTTTCAAGAATGGCAACCTCCTTAACGCGCACCTTGACGATGGCCTGGAGGTCTACCTGGCCCGCACCGTAGGCACGATGAGCTTCCTTGACGTCCGCAAACACCATGCCCTCGCCAAGCGCGCTCTTGCGCTCACGGGTCATGTAGTAGAGGCCAAGTACAACGTCCTGGGAGGGTACGATGATCGGCTCACCGTTAGCTGGCGACAGGATGTTGTTGGTCGACATCATCAGCGCACGAGCTTCAAGCTGAGCTTCCAGCGTCAACGGTACGTGTACCGCCATCTGGTCACCGTCAAAGTCGGCGTTGTAGGCCGCACAAACCAACGGGTGCAACTGGATCGCTTTACCTTCGATCAGTACCGGCTCGAACGCCTGGATACCCAAACGGTGCAACGTCGGCGCACGGTTAAGCATGATGGGGTGCTGGCGAATCACTTCGTCCAGAATATCCCAGACTACGCCTTCTTCCCGCTCAACCATTTTCTTGGCGGCTTTGATTGTCGTCGCCAGGCCCCGATGCTCAAGCTTGGAGAAAATAAACGGCTTGAATAGTTCAAGAGCCATTTTTTTCGGCAGGCCGCACTGATGCAGGCGCAAATATGGGCCTACAACGATTACGGAACGACCGGAGTAGTCAACGCGCTTACCCAGCAGGTTCTGACGGAAACGACCTTGCTTACCCTTGATCATATCTGCCAGAGACTTCAGCGGACGCTTGTTGGTGCCGGTAATGGCACGACCGCGACGGCCGTTATCCAACAGCGCGTCTACTGCTTCCTGCAGCATGCGCTTTTCGTTGCGCACGATGATATCCGGAGCGTTCAGCTCAAGCAGTCGCTTGAGGCGGTTGTTCCGGTTGATCACGCGGCGATACAGATCGTTTAGATCAGATGTGGCAAATCGGCCACCATCCAACGGCACCAGCGGGCGCAGGTCGGGCGGCAGAACAGGCAGCACGGTCATAACCATGTCGCCCGGCTTGTTGCCGGAATACAGGAAGGCCTCAAGTATTTTCAGGCGCTTGCTGAATTTCTTGATCTTGGTCTCGGAGTTGGTCTGGGGAATTTCCTCCCGCAGTGAGTCAACTTGCTCCTGAAGATCAATGCCTTCAAGCAGCTCTTTAACGGCTTCAGCGCCCATCCGGGCATCAAACTCGTCGCCGAACTCTTCCAGAGCTTCGTAATACTGCTCATCATTCAGCAGTTGGCCACGTTCAAGCGTGGTCATACCCGGGTCGATCACAATGAAAGACTCGAAGTAGAGCACGCGCTCGATATCGCGCAGCGTCATGTCCAGCATCAGACCGATACGGGACGGCAGTGATTTCAGGAACCATATATGAGCGACCGGGCTGGCCAGCTCAATGTGCCCCATGCGCTCACGGCGAACGCTTGCCAGTGCGACTTCAACACCACACTTTTCGCAGATAACACCACGGTGCTTGAGGCGCTTGTACTTGCCGCACAGGCACTCATAGTCCTTGATCGGGCCGAAGATTTTGGCGCAGAAAAGGCCGTCACGCTCTGGCTTGAACGTACGGTAATTAATGGTCTCAGGCTTCTTAACTTCACCAAAGGACCAGGAACGGATCATGTCCGGTGACGCCAATCCAATACGGATAGCGTCAAATTCCTTGCTTTGGTTCTGGCTCTTGAGAAGATTCAGCAAATCTTTCATCAGTAAAAGCTCCGCATGGCGTTAATCTCGGGCGGGCACACGAAGTGCCCGCTCACGCTGCCAAAAACAATTCGGCTCACTCAGATTCCAGCTCGATGTCGATACCCAGCGAACGGATTTCCTTGACGAGAACGTTGAAGGATTCCGGCATGCCGGGCTCCATACGATGATCACCATCCACAATGTTCTTGTACATCTTGGTCCGGCCGTTCACATCATCAGACTTGACGGTGAGCATTTCCTGCAGCGTATACGCTGCACCGTAAGCCTCAAGGGCCCACACTTCCATCTCACCGAAGCGCTGACCACCGAACTGCGCCTTACCGCCCAGCGGTTGCTGGGTCACAAGACTGTACGAACCAGTGGAACGGGCGTGCATCTTGTCATCGATCAGGTGGTTGAGTTTGAGGATATACATATACCCCACAGTCACCGGGCGATCGAAGGAGTCACCTGTACGGCCATCGTAAAGTTTGGTCTGGCCGGTGGTGCTCAACCCTGCCAGTTCAAGCATGTGCTTGACTTCGGATTCCTTGGCGCCATCAAACACCGGTGTGGCCATAGGAACACCGCCACGCAGGTTGTGACACATCTCCTGAATTTCCTTGTCATTCAGGGAATCCAGATCCACTTTGAACACTTCGTCGGAGTGGTTGTAGATCTCATCAAGCAACTTGCGAAGCTCGGCAACCTTACGCTGCTCGTCAAGCATTTTGCCGATGCGCTCACCGAGCCCTTTGGCAGCCGCACCCAAATGGGTTTCCAGCACCTGACCAACGTTCATCCGTGAAGGAACGCCAAGCGGGTTCAGGACGATGTCAACGGTATTACCGTGCACATCGTACGGCATGTCTTCGATCGGCATGACCGCGGAGATAACACCCTTGTTACCGTGACGGCCGGCCATCTTGTCGCCAGGCTGGATACGGCGCTTGATTGCAAGATAGACCTTAACGATTTTCAGGACACCCGGTGCAAGGTCATCACCTTGCTGGAGCTTGCCTTTTTTATCGTCAAAGCGCGCATCGTGTTCTTTCTTGCGCTCCTCAAGGCCCTGCTCGGATTTCTCCAGCAGCTCATTGAGACCTTCATCCTGCATGCGCAGCTTGAACCAGTCTGAACGTGGAAGCTCTGTAAGATAGCCTTCCTCCAGGCTGGCGCCCTTTTTCAGGCCCGGACCACTGATCACAGACTGGCCTTTCAGCGCGCTCAGCAGACGCTCGAACGTTGCACCCTCAACAATACGGTACTCGTCCTTCAGATCTTTGCGGTACTGATCCAGCTGCTCTTTCTCAATTGCCTTGGCACGCTGATCTTTCTCGATACCGTCACGGGTAAAGACCTGTACATCGATGACGGTACCGCGGGTGCCAGTCGGCACGCGGGAGGAGGTGTCTTTTACGTCAGACGCCTTCTCACCGAAGATTGCCCTCAGCAGTTTTTCCTCCGGGGTCAGCTGGGTTTCACCTTTCGGTGTTACCTTGCCGACCAGAATATCGCCAGGACCTACTTCAGCACCGATGTAAACAATACCGGACTCATCCAGTTTGGATAGCGCGCTCTCACCGACGTTGGGAATATCCGCGGTAATTTCTTCACTACCCAGCTTGGTATCCCGAGCCACACAGGTCAGTTCCTGAATGTGGATAGTAGTCAGGCGATCTTCCTGAACCACCTTCTCGGAGATCAGTATGGAGTCCTCAAAGTTGTAACCGTTCCAGGGCATGAATGCGATGCGCATGTTCTGCCCGAGAGCCAGCTCACCCAGATCCACAGAGGGACCGTCAGCCAGCACGTCCCCGCGGGCAATGGCATCACCCTGGCGAACGATGGAACGCTGGTTGATACAGGTATTCTGGTTCGAACGGGTGTACTTGGTGAGATTGTAAATATCCACACCTGCGTCGCCCGCTTCGGTTTCCTCATTGTTGACGCGCACCACGATACGGGCAGCATCAACACTTTCTATCACACCGCCGCGGCGTGCAGTCACACAGACGCCAGAGTCCTGAGCTACTGTGCGCTCAACACCGGTGCCAACCAAAGGCACCTGGGAACGCAGTGTCGGAACCGCCTGACGCTGCATGTTCGCACCCATCAGAGCCCGGTTAGCATCGTCGTGCTCCAGGAACGGAATCAGCGATGCTGCTACAGATACAACCTGACGCGGAGACACATCCATGAAGTTAACGCTTTCAGGAGGCATAACCGTTGTTTCGTTCTGGTGACGTACCGTAACCAGCTCGTCCATCAGGCGCTTGCCATCGTCCATCGCGGCACTTGCCTGTGCGATAACGTAGGTGCTTTCTTCTATCGCCGACAGATACACCAACTCATCGGTTACTACGCCATCCACAACCTTCCGGTAGGGGCTCTCAAGGAAGCCATAAGAGTTGGCGCGCGCGTAAGTCGCAAGTGAGTTGATCAAACCGATGTTCGGGCCTTCTGGCGTTTCGATCGGGCACACACGACCATAGTGCGTCGGGTGAACGTCACGAACCTCGAATCCGGCACGCTCACGGGTCAGACCACCTGGTCCGAGTGCCGAGATACGGCGCTTGTGAGTTACTTCAGACAGAGGGTTGTTCTGATCCATGAACTGAGACAGCTGGCTGGAACCGAAGAATTCCTTGACCGCGGCCGCAACGGGCTTGGCGTTGATCAGGTCCTGAGGCATCAGGCCTTCACTTTCGGCAAGACTGAGACGCTCACGAACTGCACGCTCTACACGAACCAGTCCGACGCGGAACTGGTTTTCAGCCATTTCACCCACGCAACGCACACGGCGGTTACCCAGGTTATCGATGTCATCTACGTTGCCCTGACCATTACGAATGTCGATCAACGTCTTGAGAACATCGATTATGTCTTCGTGAGTCAGCGTACCTTCACCGATGCTTTCTTCACGGCGCAGGCGACGGTTAAGCTTCATCCGGCCAACCGCAGACAAGTCGTAACGCTCTTCAGAGAAAAACAGGTTGTTAAACAGGTTCTCTGCTGAATCCTTGGTGGGCGGCTCTCCCGGACGCATCATCCGATAGATCTCAACCAGTGCTTCAAGTGGGCTACGGGTCGGATCGATACGCAGGGTATCGGACATGAAGGGACCGCAATCCAGATCGTTGGTATAGAGCGTCTCAATGTCGGTGACACCAGAATCCAGGATTTTGGTGACAATCTCTTCGCTCAGCTCAGCATTACACTCAACCAGGATCTCGCCAGTGGATTGATCCACCATATCCTTGGCCAAAACGCGGCCATATAGGTACTCGGTAGGAACCTCGAGTTCATTGATCCCGGCTTTTTCCAACTGCTTGATATGACGGGCCGTGATACGACGACCTTCTTCAACAATCAGCTTGCCTTCGTTATCCTTGATATCGAATGTCGCAATATCGCCACGAAGACGGCTCGGAACCAACTCCAGCTTGCAAGTTTCCGCCCCCAGCGTGAACTTACTGGTATCGAAGAACATTTCCAGCATTTGCTCGGAGGTGTAACCGAGCGCACGCAGAAGAATTGACGCGGGCAGCTTGCGCCGACGGTCAATACGAACAAAAACGGAGTCTTTGGGATCGAACTCGAAATCGAGCCACGAGCCACGGTAAGGAATCACCCGGGCCGAATACAGCAGCTTGCCGGACGAATGGGTCTTACCTTTGTCATGATCAAAGAACACACCGGGAGAGCGGTGGAGCTGGGAAACGATAACACGCTCGGTACCGTTAATAACGAAGGTACCATTCTCGGTCATCAGGGGCATTTCGCCCATGTAGACTTCTTGTTCCTTGATATCCTTGATCGCCTTATTGGACGACTCCCTATCATAAATGATAAGGCGGACTTTAACTCTCAGCGGCGCCGCATAAGTAACGCCCCTAAGCTGGCATTCCTTGACATCGAATACTGGCTCACCAATGCGGTAGCTCACGTATTCGAGCGCAGCATTGCCAGAGTAGCTGGCAATCGGGAATACGGATTTGAATGCTGCATGAAGACCGGTTTCCCGACGGTCAACAGGGGCGGCTTCCATTTGCAGGAAGTCCCGGAATGAATCCAGCTGAATAGACAGCAAATAGGGGACATCCATCACGGAAGGCAATTTACTAAAATCTTTGCGAATCCGCTTTTTTTCAGTGTAGGAGTAAGTCATCTGCATTCCCCAGCTTTAGACCTGATACCTGGTATCAAGAAGCAACCAATGTTTTGCTTCGGGGCCGAATTGCTCGGCTTATCGCGCCGTCTTGAACAAAGACTCTGGTATACGGTTAAAGATCTGACACCAACCTGAAAACACATACCAGACTCCATAGCATATACAACAGAAAAAGGCCGGTGGCACAAAGCCACCAGCCTGTCTACGCTTGAAGCGCAGTTTCGATCAACAGCCGACTCTTACTTGAGCTCAACAGAAGCGCCCGCTTCCTCGAGCTTCTTCTTGGCTGCTTCTGCGTCGTCTTTGCTCGCAGCTTCCTTGACAGTAGTGGGCGCACCATCAACCATCTCTTTAGCTTCTTTCAGACCCAGGCCGGTCAGTTCACGAACAGCCTTGATAACGTTAACTTTCTTCTCACCGACACCGGTCAGAACAACGTCAAATTCGGTCTTTTCTTCGGCAGCAGCAGCTTCGCCAGCAGCTGCAGGAGCAGCAGCAACAGCGGCAGCAGCAGATACGCCGAACTTCTCTTCCATTGCTTCAACCAGCGCTACAACGTCCATTACGCTCATTTCTGCAATTGCGTTCAAAATGTCTTCGTTAGACAGAGCCATGACTTTCTCCCAAAAAAATATAAATGGTGTTCAACAGAATCAAGCAGCTTCTTGCTTCTGGTCGCGAACTGCCGCTACAGCACGGGTCACTTTCGAAGGAACTTCGTTCAGTGTCCGTGCCAGCTTGGTGATTGGTGCCTGTGTTACAGCAGCCAGCATCGTCAACGCTTCGTGACGTGTTGGTAGCTTGGCAAGACGATCGATCTGGTCTGCGCCCATCAGCTCACCGCCGATTGCGAGTCCTTTAATCTCGAATGCGTCCTTCTCTTTTGCAAAATCCTTAAGCAGGCGCGCGGCCGCTCCCGGATCTTCCATTGAGAATGCCAGTATCGTCGGACCGACCAAGGCCTCGTCGATGCACTCAAACTCAGTGCCACGAATCGCAATCTTTGCAAGGTTGTTACGAACAACCCTGAGATTCACATTCTCGGCACGAGCTTTGGCACGAAGAGCCGTCATATCACCAGAGGTAACACCACGGTAGTCAGCCAGAACCACAGACAGAGCACCACCGGCAGTCTCGTTGACTTCAGCGACGATCGCTTTCTTGTCTTCGAGTCTAATTGCCACTGGATTTCTCCTCGATTTCGCCGGGGGTATTCCCGGCAAACCCATCATTACCCTGGAAGCGACTACAACCTGCTTCCTACGGGCGCCTTAACGGTGTTTGGGTTCAGAGAGAACGTCTTCACACCGTCTGCGCAGGCGTTGCTTTAACCCTTTTAGTCCTAAAACTTCGGGGGCCTGCGGTCTTTGACAGCCTTGGCTTCCGCCCAGACTACAAAGCAACTACCGATCAGACGGTCAGATGTCCAGACCGCTTTGATCGATAGTCAGACCAGGACCCATAGTCGAAGAAATCGTGATCTTTTTCAGATACACGCCTTTCGCCGAAGATGGCTTGGCCTTTTTCAGATCTGCGATCAGAGACTCAAGGTTTTCCTTGATGTTCTGTGCAGAGAATTCAACGTTACCCAGCGGAGAATGGATAATACCGTTCTTGTCTGTGCGGTAACGCACTTGACCGGCCTTGGCATTTTTAACCGCGGTCTCTACGTCTGGAGTAACCGTACCTACTTTGGGGTTCGGCATTAGTCCGCGAGGCCCAAGAATCTGGCCCAGTTGACCGACAACACGCATGGCATCCGGAGTGGCAATTACCACATCGAAGTCCATGTTGCCCTTCTTGACCTCATCCGCGAGATCATCCATACCCACAATATCAGCACCGGCTGCAGTTGCTTTTTCAGCATTTGCACCCTGGGTGAATACTGCGACACGAACTGTTTTGCCCGTGCCATGCGGCAGGACCGTGCTGCTACGTACTACCTGGTCTGATTTACGCGCATCCACGCCCAGATTAACTGCAACGTCCAATGACTCCTTGAACTTCACACTCTGGCCAAGTTCTACCAGCAGTGACACAGCCTCATCAACGGAATAAGAACGAGTAGAGTCTGTCTTTTCCAGAATCAGCTTTTGACGCTTGCTCAGCTTAGACATGTTACAGACCCTCCACGGTCAGGCCCATACTGCGGGCGGTTCCGGCAATGGTACGAACCGCTGCATCCATATCGGCAGCAGTCAGATCCGGCTCCTTGGCCTTGGCAATTTCTTCGAGTTGCTCACGGGTCACTTTGCCCACTTTTTCAGTGTTAGGACGACCGGAACCACTCTTCACACCAGCCGCCTTCTTGAGAAGAACAGGCGCAGGCGGAGTTTTGGTGATAAATGTAAAGCTGCGATCACTGTAAACTGTGATAACAGTAGGAATCGGCAAGCCGGCTTCCATGTCCTGGGTCTGGGCATTAAACGCCTTACAGAACTCCATGATGTTTACGCCGCGCTGACCCAATGCAGGGCCAACGGGGGGGCTCGGGTTGGCCTTACCGGCAGCAACCTGAAGCTTGATATATGCTTCTATCTTTTTAGCCATAGTAATACTCCTGTGGGTTCAAACGCCTTGCGGCTCCCCGTTGCAGACACAAAAAGCCCGCGACGCCTGAGCGCGCGAGCCTTCCGGTTAAAAGCAACCGCTCAGTCTTTCTCGACCTGACCAAACTCCAGCTCTACCGGAGTTGAACGACCGAAAATCAGAACAGCAACCTTGACCCGACTCTTGTCGTAGTCGACTTCCTCTACCACGCCATTGAAGTCCGCAAACGGACCCTCAACAACACGCACAACTTCGCCCGGCTCGAACAAGGTCTTCGGCTTGGGCTTATCCACACCGCTTTCAACGCGACGCAAAATCGCCTCAGCCTCACGCTCTGTGATCGGCGCCGGCTTGTCTTTCGTCCCACCAATAAAACCAAGTACTCGCGGCGTATTCTTCACAAGGTGCCAAGTACCGTCGTCCATTTCCATCTGGACGAGAACGTATCCGGGATAAAATTTGCGCTCACTCTTGCGCTTTTTCCCGTCACGCATCTCAACAACTTCTTCGGTAGGAACAAGGATTTCACCAAACCTGTCTTCCATACCTTCAAGCGCGATGCGCTCAGCAAGAGTGCGCATTACGTGCTTTTCGAAGCCAGAATACGCATGAACCACGTACCAGCGCTTAGCCATTGCCCACTCCTGTTAGCCGATAAATCCGGCGACCAGCCAACTGATTATCGAATCCATACCCCACAATAACAGCGACACAACCAGCACAAAAACTACAACAATAACTGTAGTCTGAACCAGCTCTGGCCTGGTGGGCCACACCACTTTCCGGATCTCAACGCGAGCTTCTTTAAGCAACGTTGCAAAACGGCGCCCGCGCTCGGTCTGCAAAGCGACCAAAGCCGCAACTATAGCCAGACCAACAAGAGCCAGAACCCGATACAGCAAAGATTCGGCGCTGAAATACTGATTACCAACTACACCAACGGCAATCAGCAAAAAAACAACTAGCCATTTCACTACGTCGAAACGACTGTTTGACTGAACGGCTTTTGACTCCATGGGAATCAACTTATGTATCCGGATGTTAAAAAAATGGCAGGCCAGGAGGGAATCGAACCCCCAACCTGCGGTTTTGGAGACCGCTGCTCTGCCAATTGAGCTACTGGCCTGCACCGAAACTACTCAGTGCACTTCCTATCAGGCACACCACAAGGGTGCGCCTAGCAATCGAGTACTTACTCGATGATCTTTGCGACTACGCCGGCACCAACGGTACGGCCGCCTTCGCGAATCGCGAAGCGCAAACCATCTTCCATGGCGATCGGAGCAATCAGCGTTACTTCCATCTTCACGTTGTCACCCGGCATAACCATTTCCACGCCTTCCGGCAATTCGCAGGAACCGGTTACGTCGGTGGTACGGAAGTAGAACTGTGGGCGGTAGCCCTTGAAGAACGGAGTATGACGGCCGCCTTCATCTTTGCTCAATACGTACACTTCGCACTCAAACTTGGTGTGCGGCTTGATGGTGCCTGGCTTACACAGAACCTGACCACGCTCAACATCGTCACGCTTGGTACCGCGCAGCAGTACACCAACGTTCTCGCCTGCACGACCTTCGTCCAGCAGCTTACGGAACATCTCAACACCGGTGCAGACAGTCTTGACGGTATCCTTGATACCAACAATCTCAACTTCCTCACCAACCTTGACGATGCCGCGCTCTACACGACCGGTCACAACCGTACCACGACCCGAGATAGAGAATACGTCCTCAATCGGCATCAGGAACGGCTGATCAATGGCACGCTCAGGCTCAGGGATGTACGAATCCAGAGCTTCTACCAGCTTCTTGACTGCGGTAGTACCCATCTCGTTATCATCTTTGCCTTCCAGCGCCATCAACGCAGAACCGGTGATGATCGGCGTGTCGTCAGCCGGGAAATCATAAGCTTCCAGCAGGTCACGAACTTCCATCTCGACCAGCTCAAGCAGCTCTTCATCATCGACCATGTCCGCCTTGTTCAGGAACACAACGATGTAAGGAACGCCTACCTGGCGGGACAGCAGGATGTGCTCGCGGGTCTGCGGCATGGGGCCGTCAGCTGCCGAGCAAACCAGAATCGCGCCGTCCATCTGCGCAGCACCCGTGATCATGTTCTTCACATAATCCGCGTGGCCCGGGCAGTCTACGTGGGCGTAGTGGCGATTAGGAGAATCGTACTCAACGTGAGAGGTCGCAATGGTAATACCACGCGCACGCTCTTCCGGTGCGTTATCGATCTGATCAAATGCACTCGCAGAACCCGTGCCCCAAACTTCGTGGCATACACGAGTCAGAGCAGCGGTCAGAGTCGTCTTACCATGGTCTACGTGACCAATAGTGCCCACGTTCAAGTGCGGCTTCTTACGTTCAAACTTAGACTTAGACATTCGACCAATCTCCCTGATCAACCTGGATCGTAACGCTGACCGGATAAATAGTGGAGCTCATGAGCGGAGTTGAACCGCTGACCTCATCCTTACCAAGGATGTGCTCTACCGACTGAGCTACATGAGCATTACAATAAAATTGGAGCGGGCAGCGGGAATCGAACCCGCGTCATCAGCTTGGAAGGCTGAGGTAATAGCCACTATACGATGCCCGCGAGCAATTAAGTGGTGGAGGGGGCTGGATTCGAACCAGCGAAGCTTTCGCGTCAGATTTACAGTCTGATCCCTTTGGCCACTCGGGAACCCCTCCGAGTCAGGCGCGATCTTCTGCACCTGTCACAACAAAAAAGTGGAGCTGGCGGACGGAATCGAACCCCCGACCTGCTGATTACAAGTCAGCTGCTCTACCAACTGAGCTACGCCAGCTCACAATCGCCTCTTCAGCGAGGGCGGTATACTACGGATTTTCGCGTGGCGTTGCAACACCTTCACAAGGGTTGATTTCGATGAACTCGAATTTATTGCCATAATCCGCTTCTGCCGCACGGACCAGTTTTTCAACAAACTCTGGCCTCGCCTCAAAAGACAGCGCGTAGCTTAGCTGATTACGGGGGAAGTTGACCAGTACTGCATTGAGATTCTGATGTTTTTTTTCTTCGAGCACGGACTTTGCGGCCTCGCGTGACTCGAACAGCCCAAGAGATATGGCATTCCGGTTTTCACCTTGAGCGACCAGATAGGAATCGACGCCTTGCTTCCGCAGCCTTTTAAGCTGCTCTGAAGCAATGCGCCCCGGCTGAGGAGGGATAATAATCCAGTGCAACGGCAGCAGCTCTCGCTTCTTTTCTTGCACCCGGTAGTTCCGGAGCTGGCTGTCGCCAACCCGCGCAGCCAGGGCATCAGCTGCACCAAATGAATCAAACCAGCCAACCGTCACACAGCTTTGCGCCAATATCTCGCCTGAACCAATACCATTCCCAACATTCTCCACTGAGGAAGCGCCGATACCGTATAAACCAGAAGACTTGAGACTACCCACCCTTGGCAGAGACCCAGTCGCCACGCTGCTGGACTGCCTGTACTCAGCCGACTTGCCTGAACCATACCAGAGAACAACATTCAGCAGCACCAAGGCAAGCGCCAGAAATCTCATTCTTCACACACCTCGTTATCGATATATCCGAGGCCATCCAGCACCAACGAAGGATGGTGAGCTGCCGTCATTCCAAGTGCAAGCAGTCGCTCGGCATCCCCCCCTGTCAATACAGTCTGTGACAGGTTCAGCTCAAAGACATCTTTTCTGACCCGATCGATCATTGCCTGGAACAGCCAGGACAACCCATGGTTTACACACTCTGCAGTACTTATTCCCGGCTTCGTTCGCGACACTTCGCCTGCCTCAAAGGCAATTCGTGCGGCGTCGTTTTTCAAGCTTCTCAGCATCATCTTCAGGCCGGGCAGAATGTATCCCCCAACGTGCTGCCCCGCATGATCCACGTAGTCGACTGTAATCGCGCTACCAGCATCTATCACAGCGCACCCGCACTTGTAGTGTTTCCACGCGCCGTACATCCCATGCCAGCGATCGGCCCCCATGGTCCGCGCATCCATATAAGAGTTCTGCAAACTGGAGCGCCGATCTTCAGCCCAGTAGAAATGCACCGGCCCAGCTACCTTTCCATCAAGGTACGACAGAAGCCGCAACCGCAACTCTTCAGGGGCAACCGTCGACACTCCAACTCGCGAAACTGAACCAAGATAACCGTCAATATCCGCAAACGGGGCGTCCATATCTAACGCCGACCACCCTTCATGGATGATCACGCCCTCACTCTCCAGGCGCCACTTCATTCGCGTGTTGCCTGCATCTACCAGCAGCCTCATAAAGCGACCCGCAAGCTAATCTCTCCGGCCCGGATTGGCACCACTCCTGACACCCCCTCAACCAGATAATTCCCTTGTCCGTCGACACCACAACCAACACCTATAACATCGCCCCCCTGGGCCACGAGATGACGCCCCTTGAACATATCCCGGGCCTGCCATGACCCCTGGAAGGAGCCGAAACCTTTTTCGGCAAACGCCTCAGCAGTTTCCAGCAACGCATTGATGAGAGCGGATGCAATTCGGTTCCGGGACCAATCTGTCTGCGGGGCGACCTGCCCGAGGCTGGCCCAAGGCTGATCAACATCGTCGGCGTGACTCATGTGAACATTGATACCAATACCAGCGATGACGCGAACAACCCCCTCTTGCAACTCACCTTGAAGCTCAACCAGGATCCCCCCGAGCTTTCCGTCAGACAGGAAGATGTCGTTGGGCCATTTCAGACGTACACCGGGTACGCCCAGCCCCTCAAGGGTTTCAGCAACAGCCACGCCCAACACAAGACTAAGCCCGTCCAGAACAGAAAATCCGCCCTGGAAGGTAAGGCCTGCACTCAGATAAAGATTCTCACCCCGCGGACTTCGCCAAGGCCTGCCACGGCGACCACGCCCCTTAGTCTGACTATCTGCGATAGCGACGGGCACGCCTGCAGCTCCCTTCGATAATTGCCGGACGACCTCTGTATTCGTTGAGTCCACCTCATCCAGGACTGTCAGGGCAATACGGTTACGAGTCGGCTCAGCGAGCCCTGCCAAAATAGTGCCGGCATCAAGCAGGTCAACCGGCGTAACAAGCCTGTAACCTCGACCTCTGACAGTATCGATCTCGTAACCCTCATCAAGCGCACGACGCACCTGTTTCCACACAGCCGTGCGACTCACGCCCAACTCCCGGGCCAGACGTTCTCCGGAATGAACCTGCCCATCACTGAGCAGCGAAACAAGCACTTTGGATTTCATAAAATTGCATCCGGCATGAGAATGAGTAACGCGGGGATTAAACACCAGGAGAGCTGAAAAGACAAAACGAAAAAAACCCCAGCCTCGTTAGAAACTGGGGTTTTGGTATTAAGAGTCTGACGATGACCTACTCTCACATGGGCAAATGCCACACTACCATCGGCGCAGGCCTGTTTCACTTCTGAGTTCGGGATGGGATCAGGTGGTGCCAGGCCGCTATAGTCGTCA
>NZ_VCGW01000007.1 GCF_007671675.1 Marinobacter maritimus
GAACCGAAAGAGGTTCGACCGAAACCTGCAAAGCAGGTTGAGGAGCGCGGGAGCGCAGCGACGGCGACCCCGAAGGGGTGAGGGCCAAAGGCCCGAATAATCCTCCCAGCCGCGCCATATTCAAGTCAAAACGCCTCAGCTTGTGCACCTCACAGCCTGAGGCGTTTTGCATTCTACAGCTGGGAGAATTTGAACCGAAAGAGGTTCGACCGAAACCTGCAAAGCAGGTTGAGGAGCGCGGGAGCGCAGCGACGGCGACCCCGAAGGGGTGAGGGCCAAAGGCCCGAATAATCCTCCCAGCCGCGCCATATTAAAGTCAAAACGCCTCAGCTTGTGCACCTCACAGCCTGAGGCGTTTTGCATTCTATAGCTGGGAGAATTTGAACCGAAAGAGGTTCGACCGAAACCTGCAAAGCAGGTTGAAGAACGCGGGAGCGCAGCGACTCAAAGTGACGCAGCTGAGCGCGCAGCCTGGTCATAAAGCCCGGATATACCTCTCAGGAAGCCTGCTACCGCTCCAGTGTCGGCGCCAGAGAATCCTAAAGTCCGCAGTGAGTCCACCAGACATTCTTCACGGATTTCGCGGTAGCGGCGACATACCGCCTTGCCTTCTTCAGTGGCTGAATAATAAGTCTCTTTACCGTGTTTCTCGGATACAACAACCTTGTGCTTCAGGAGCTTCTTGAGCGCATACGTCACGGTATGGCTGTCTTCCACGTTCAGTACCAGGCAAATGTCAGCTGTTTTTTTTGCGCGGTCACGATGGTTCACGCTGTGCAAAACCAGTATGTCCAGCGGGCTTAGCTCCGGCAGGCCGGCAGCGTTCATGCAGCGCACCATCCACCGGTTAAAAGCATTGCCGGCCACAATCAGACCGAACTCCAGCTCAGACAACTCCATCGCGCTGTCAGAGGCCAAGTGAGCGGAGGACACGATCGGGCCCACTTTACGATGCGTGTTGCCTTGATCCGGATTCTCCGGGGATTCGTTGGTCTTTTTCATGATGAAATAAGTGCCTTCTGTAAACAGCGTTTCTTTGGCTCGCCCGTTCAGGGTTTCTCTAATTCCCCATTTTCCCGGGTAGATAGGTCACAATTTCCGGGAACAGGGTGATGAGAATTACGCCACTCAGGATTAAAAGAAAGTAGGGCAGTGCGGCCCAGGCAATTCGCAGAATGTTTTCTCCAGTCAGTCCCTGGATTACAAAAAGGTTGAACCCGACAGGCGGAGTAATCTGGCTCATTTCCACGACGATCACGAGATAAATACCAAACCACAGGGGGTCAATGCCAGCAGCCTCAACCATCGGCAGAATGACCGACGTGGTAAGCACTACAACCGAAATGCCATCCAGAAAGCAGCCCAGAAGAATGAAGAACAGGGTCAGTGCCACCAACAACATGTAGGGTGACAAGCCGAGAGTGTCGATCCAGGCGGCAAGCTCGCGCGGGATACCGGTAAAGCCCATTGCACTGGTCAGGAAATGGGCGCCTATCAGAATGAACGCAATCATTGATGAGGTTTTTACGGTTCCCATTAGCCCGCTTGAAAAGGTGTTCCAGTTCAGTGAGCCGCTTTTCCAGGACAGAAGGTGTGCCAGAGCCACGCCGATCGCGGCTGATTCCGTGGGCGATGCCAATCCCGTGTAAATCGAGCCGATAACGCCGATTATCAGCAGCATTACGGGAATAAGGGGGCGGCTGCGGCGTATTTTTTCACCGAAGGAAAAGGATTCGGCTTCGCCTGCGGGCACGCCGGACGGGTTCATCAGGGACCAGATCATAACGTAGCCCGCAAACAGGGACATCAGCATCAACCCGGGGAGGATACCCGCAACGAAAAGGCGGGCGATGGACTGCTCGGTTGCTACCCCGTAAACAATGAGAATAATGGAGGGTGGAATCAGCAGGCCCAGGGTTGCTGATCCGGCCAGCGTACCTAGGATCTGGTTCTTGTCGTAACCACGGTTGGTCAGCTCCGGTATCGACATCTTGCCGATGGTTGCGGCTGTGGCAGCAGAAGAACCGGAGATCGCCGCGAAAATGCCGCAGCCTATGATGTTGGTATGCAGCAGTCGCCCGGGTACTTTACCGACCCAGGGGGAAATGCCCCGGAACATCTCTTCGGACAGACGCGAACGGAACAGAACCTCGCCCATCCAGATGAACATGGGCAGCGCCGCCAGATCCCAGGATACACTGGCGCTGTAAAACGCCGTGGAGAGGCTGTCGCCGACCGGAATGCCGCTGAAAAAAAACAGCGCAATGCAGCCAATGGTGGTTAATGAAAAAGCGACCCACAGCCCGCTGGCAAGAAGTGCCAGAAGTACGCATAGCAGCAGCAAACTCATCCAGATCATTTCCATGAGCTTACTCCTGAGGTGCTTCGTTTTTGAGTTGGGTAATCCTGCCACTGACGAGCAAAAACAGCGCGTCCAGCAGAGCAATCAGCAGCCAGACCAAACCGAGTGTCATGGCCGCCTGTGGAATCCAGAGTGGTACCGGCACCATGCCAATTGAGAGGTCGCCATAATCGAGGCTGTCGAGTGCCAGCCGTGCGCTGTGCCAAGCGGCAAAGCCGGTAATGGAAGCGGCAACCAGGGTTACCGCTATATCCATGACGCGATGCAACGGTTTGGGTAAATACTGAAGTACCAAAGTGACGCGGATGTGGCCGCCTTGCCAGAATGTATAGGCAAGGCCAAAAAACGTTGCGCCAAGCAGCATGAACGCGGCGATTTCCGCAAGGCCGGGTACGTTAAGTCCCAGAGCGTCGAAACCCGCCCACCCCAGTAGCTTGTCCAGAACGCGGCCAAGCACTTGCGCCACAATCAATACCATGATGAGCGTCAGATGCACTGCGGAAAGTGCACCCCCCAGTCTGTAAAAGGCATCAAGTGCTCTGCGCATGGGCCCGTCCTCGTGTTGTGACCCGTATTGCAGGGAAGGAGTCATTCATACGTCAGGCCCCCGGCGGCCGGTGGTCCTGACGTTGCCAGGTGATTACTGCCGGTTGTATGCGTCAAGCAAGGCCTGGCCGCTTTCGCCGGCACGCTCGAGCCATTCCTCTGTCATGGCTTCGCCGATTTCTTGTAGATGTTTGACCAGTTGTGGTGAGGGTTCGGAGACCTCGATACTGTTATCACGCATGATTTTTATCTTGGCTTCGGTTTCCGCTTTACTGGCTTCCCAGCCTCGCTTCTCTGCCACTTCGGCTGCGTTTTTCAGAGCTTTCTGCGCCTCTTCAGATAGCCTGTCATAGGCTTTGGCATTTACGACCACCATGTTTTTGGGCAGCCACAACTGGGCGTGATTGAAGTGTGTCAGGTAGTCCCAGGCCCGAGTGTTGGCGCCGGTTGAAGGGGAAGTGATCATGGCGTCAACACGGCCGGTCCCAAAGGCGGTGGGAATATCGGGTACTTCAACCTGAGTCGGCAAGGCGCCCAGCAGGTCGGCAAGTTGTTCGCTGGATTTATTGTAAGCGCGCATTTTTACACCCTTTAGTTCTTCGCCGGTGTTAACCGCAAACTGGGTATAGATACCTTGGGGAGGCCAGGGCACGGCAAAGAGCAGTTTCAGGCGCTGGCCTTCCAGGCGCTGGGCTAGCACGTCTTTCGATGCCTGCCAGAGTTTCCATGCCTGATCATAATCGCTGGCGAGGTAGGGTACTGAGTCAACTTCAAACAGCGGATCTTCGTTTGCCAGGCGTGACATGATGAGTTCGCCGATGGGTACCAGTCCGCGGCGCACGGAGTTTTTGATTTCCTGATGCTTGATTAAAGAGCCGCTGCTATGAACTGTAATATCCAGCTCGCCGTCGGTAGCTTCTCGCACATCGTCCGCAAACTGCCGGATGTTGACGGTGTGGAAGTTTGAATCGCCGTAAGGCGTTGGCATATCCCAGTCAGTCGCCTGGGCATTGCCGACTGAAAACGCGAGCGTTGCGGCTGTGAGCATACCGCCAAGACGCTTTAGGTAGGGAGCGGAAACCGGGTTCTGGCGAATGGGACGGGTGCTTTTTTGCATGACGTTTGCCTCCTGGCAGTGACATGGACGCTGCATGGCGTTTGTGTCTGTTGTTGTCTTTTTCAAAGCACAGAGCCGAATGCGGTTGTCCCAGCCTGTGGTGTGCTTTACCTGATCAAAATTAGTTGTGCGACAGGCCACTGTCAAACCGGATGTCGAAAATGTGTTGTTAAAATGCAGGTGTATTGATGATAATTTATCAATAAAGTGTTTTTTAAATGTGTTTAGCAGGCATAAAAAAGCCCGGAGCAAGGCTCCGGGCTCTCGGGGGGGGCGCTGCCGTCTCAGTCAGTGTCAAAGCTTCTGAGGTTGTGCGCCAATGAGGCCCGCGAAAGCTCACCAAGGTGCGCATTAACCTGCTGACCGTTGGAGTCGTAAAACAGTGTGGTTGGCAGGGCTTGGCTGCCAGTGGTGCGGCCAAGGCTGGCACTGGTGTCCGTTAGAACATTCTGGAGTGAGAGCTCGTGCTGACTCATAAAGCGGATGATTGTCTCAGGGTGCTCACCCTGATTCACATAAACAAAGGTGATGTCCGGATTCTCCTGTTGGGCTTTTTCCAGTACCGGCATTTCCCGGATACAGGGCGGGCACCAGCTGGCCCATAAGTTGACGACCAAGGGCGTGCCGTCAGCTACTTCTGCAAGCGCAACCGGGCTGCCGTCCAGCAAGGTGAACGTTGTCTGGGGCAGGCCTCTGGAGCTGCTCTCCATCAGTGTTACCAGCAATGATATCGAGCCCCAAACCAACAAGCCTGAAGTGCTTGCAATGGTGAGCGATCTGCGAATTTTCGGTTGGCGCCAGAGCTTCCAGGCGATGAGTGCCATGGCGCCGGCCAGCCCGGCGATCACACTGAAGCCGCCGTCCCTGATATCAATAATGCCCCAAAGGTTGTCCCGATAATGTTCGAAGTATTGGACAATAAAGCCGATACGCGCGGCCACCAGGGCAGTCAGAAAAATATCAGACAGAGTTCCCGCTATGGGAACCCCTTCTTTGCGCCCCGTGATGGCGCCAACAATTAACGCAACGACAAACGCGCTAAGCAGCAGAAGCTGAGCCAAAGGCAGGCTCAGCGGACCGATATTTACCGATAACATCATTACTCCTTGTGATGGTTGGCTGGCCTACGACCTGCACTTTGCGTATGAGTTCCCCGGTACGATTGATGTAGACTTCAGAGAGGCCGGGATATTTGGAGAGAATGGCGGCTGGCTTCAGCCGCCATTAATTTACGCACTCTGACAAGGTACTGACATGCTATTGAACTGTGACATTGGTGAAAGTTATGGCGCCTGGACGATGGGTCTCGATGGTCAGGTAATGCCCTATATTGATCAGGCGAACATCGCCTGTGGCTTCCATGCCGGAGATCCACTGGTTATGCACAAAACGGTGGGCCTGGCGCTGAAGCATAAGGTTGCTATGGGTGCGCACCCGGCGTATCCCGATTTGCAGGGGTTCGGACGTCGCTCAATGGCTTGCACCTCTGATGAAGTTCGCGCCATGGTGTTGTATCAGGTTGGTGCTCTGAGCCAGATTGCGGCGGCGCAAGGAGGGAGTCTGAGCTATGTAAAGCCGCATGGCGCGCTCTACAACGACATGGCGCGGAATGAATCCATTCTGAAGGCTATTCTCGAGGCATTAAGCCAATCTCCGGGAGAGCTCGCGCTGATGGCAATGACTACCGCCGACAATCAGTCGTTGAAAGCCCTTTGTGCCAAGTATGGAGTTAAATTGTTGCTGGAGGCGTTTGCTGACCGTGCCTATGACGATGCAGGATATATTGTATCCCGAAAAATTCCGGGCGCAGTGCATCATGATTCAGGCACAATTCTGCGTCAGGTACTCGCTATTTCAAGGGGCGAGACGATACAGACCATCACCGGCAAGCCATTGGTGCTTGAGGCGGATACTCTTTGTGTGCACGGCGACAACCCGGAGTCCGTTGCCGCCGTGCGGGCTATTCGAGAGGCGCTGGAGGCGCAGGCAGGCTGAGCGTTTTCAGAGCCTGAACCGGGAGACCAACGTCTGCAGCTCGCTACCAAGCTTGGCAAGCTCTGAACTGGAACGGGCGGTTTGATGGGAGGATGACGCAGATTGATCGGTCACGTCGCGAATACTGGTGATGTTCTGGTTGATCTCTTCCGCTACAGACGTTTGCTGCTCGGAGGCTGTTGCAATCTGACTGTTGTATTGCTTGATTTCCTCTACAGCCCGAGTGATCCGCTCAATAGACGCGCCTGTCGCAGTGGCCCGTTCGAGGGTGTCAGAAGCCAGGGTAGCGCTGGAGCTCATTGCAGATACGGAGTTTTCTGCACTGCTTTGCAATGACGTTACAAGGGCTTCAATTTCCTGAGCGGAACTCTGTGTTCTTTGAGCCAGGGACCGCACTTCATCTGCCACGACGGCAAAGCCACGGCCTTGCTCGCCGGCCCGGGCAGCTTCAATTGCTGCGTTCAGTGCCAGCAGGTTTGTCTGTTCTGCAACGGACTTGATGACATCCAGAACCGTTCCTATGTTAGCGGTTTCCGCTTGCAGGCCCTGAATGATTTCCATGCTCTGGCTTACTTCCTTCGCCAGCCCGTTCACCTGGCTCACTGTTTCCTTTACTTCATGCTCACCGTCCGTAGCCTGATTGGCCGCATCGGAGGCAATCGTAAATGCCTGCTCCGCGTTGCGGGCAATCTCCGAAACGGTTGCCGTCATCTGGTTCATCGCCGCAGCTACTTGATCGGTTTCCTGTTTCTGGCGATTGATCCCGTCGCTGGTCTGGCCGGTGACCGTCGAAAGCTCTTCAGCAGATGCCGCGATGTTAGAGGCGCCGGACTCAATGCTCCTGACCAGTTCCCGCAGGCCGCTGACCATCGTTGCCAGAGCGGCCATCAGGCGACCTATCTCATCTGTCCGGTTGTTGTCGATGCGAACAGACAAGTTGCCGGAGGCAACTTCTGAAGCGATTGCAACGGCGTGATTGATGGGGGAGGTGATGGCTCTGGTAATCAGGTAAGCCATTAGAATGCCAAGCAAAACGGCTACGCCGGTTGCACCAAAAATCAGGGTGGTAGCCTGCTTACGGTCGGACTCCATCTTCTCCGCCTGCGCCTCGCGCAGGTTGTTCGCCGACTCGATAACGCGGTTGGCCGTCGCGACCATGTCCTGTGAAAGCTGTTCGCCGGATTCAGTCAGCCTTACGACGCTCTGGAATTCGTTTGAGTAGGATTCAAGAGCCTTTGCTACCTGTGCTTTTTCTTCCGCGCTGATGGAGGCGGATTTCAATGGCCCCTGCATTCGTTTTGCATCTTCCAGGTACGATTTAACACTGCTGGAATCCCGTTCTACCAGAAATTTTCGCTCTGCACGGCGCATATCCTCAAACATCGCCGATGCAAAAAACAGAGAGCTGTGTGCTTTGAGTGAAGACCCCAGTATCCTGGCCTTGGTTTCAAGGCTGTTGAGTGCTTCATCCCTCTGGGTGGTATTCGTTTCAACATCGCTCATCAGGGATTGATACTGCCGTATATCCGCCTGAATGCTCTCCAGCGTGCTAATGTCAGAGCTAATAGCCAATAGGGGCTTGATGCGCTGGGTGATGCCAAGCACGTCGTCACCGTGGGCTCGGGATGCCTGCACATCGGCTGCATCACCCGACAGTAAAAAGTTCTTCTCTTCGACTCTTGCCTCAGTAAGGCCTGTGTTGACCTGGCCCAGCATGCTTACGATTTCTGAACGCTGGCTATAGGTTTCCAATGCCTGGTTGCCAACAACCCCTACAACAATAGTGAGAAGTAATAACAGCGCAAAGCCGCCAGCCAGCTTGCTCCGGATGGTCATATCGCCGAAGAAGGTTGCCAGTTTCATAGTGTTTCCTTAGCCCGGTAGTAATGCCAGCCACGCCACCACCCTGATTCCATCGAAGATGAGGTGACGTTTCTGATACAAAAAAATGGAGAGGTCAGTTTTTTAATTGTGACTGTATTAGGAATGTTTTCAGGCCCGGATTCCAGTTCTTTACAGTAACAGTTGATTGCTGAGCGTCTTGGTGTGACAAACAAAAGTGTCGCTGTGAGGGGGCGTCACCCTGGACGCGAGTGTATGAACTGTCGGGTGCTACTCAGAGGCAGGAGGAATAGCCGGTTTCTGATTGATCAGTAAACCGGCTCCAACGGCTACCACATAAGATCGTCGGGGATTTCATAGCCTGCGTAGGGGTCATCTTCACCCACATCGTCTTTCTTGCGGTCGTGGAGCACAACAACTGCCTGTTCATCGCGCTCAGTAATCTTGCGGGCCACTCCGTCGGCGACAATTTCATACTGATCATTCACGAACACAATAGCGAGCCGGCCGCGTGACAGCTGATCAGCCTGAGTGTCGTCCACATACATTTTTTTGATTTTTTTGTCGTGAACGAACTGATAAGACGTTTCACCCCGGCTGCGATCCAGCTTGTTGGTTTCCACCAGCTGGCGAATCTGCGCTTGAATGGCCTTTTTCTCAGCCTCTTGCTGGCGCTTGAGGTTCAGCTGGCGATCACGCTCGGCTTTTTCTTCACGGGCCTGACGAGCACGGACTTCTGTCTCATTGACCTGCACGGAGCCTTTGGGCTGTTGTTTACGCTGTTTATGTTTCTCATTGCGAATAGCCTTGGCCTTCTTCGGGTCGGCCAGGCCCGCTTTCATAAGCTGATCCTGCAGGGACGGCATGGGATAACTCCATTAATTGGTCATAAATTCTGATATTCTATCGCAACAGTATACGCCCTCGTACCGACCTTCTTAACCAGCAACTGCTGATTCCGGGATTTTCTTGTATGCCTTCCTTTAAAGATCTTGATCTGTCTGCAGCGATGCAGGCCAATCTTGCACAACTGGGCTTTTCCAAGCCGACTGATATTCAGGCCCGGGCGCTACCTCACTGTCTGGCCGGGCGTGATGTGATCGCCATGGCACAGACCGGCAGCGGTAAAACGGCGGCTTTTGGTATCGGGCTGATCGAAAGCCTCAAACCGAAACTGTTTGCGGTTCAGGGGTTGGTTATGTGCCCGACCCGTGAATTGGCAGACCAGGTTGCCAAAGCACTGCGCGAAATGGCGCGGGCCCAGGAAAATATAAAGATCCTCACACTTTGTGGCGGTGTATCTATCGGCCCACAGATTGGTTCCCTGGCTCATGGTGCTCACATTATCGTGGGCACTCCTGGGCGAATCGCGGATCATCTGCGCAAAGGCACTCTGGACCTGAATCGTCTCACAACCCTGGTTCTGGATGAAGCCGACCGGATGCTCGACATGGGGTTTCAGGATGCTATGGAAGAAATCCTGGGTTATACGCCCAAACAGCGCCAGACACTGATGTTTTCCGCTACCTGGCCTGAATCTATCCGTAAGCTCAGTGCAGGCTTTCAGCAGAACCCGGTGGATGTGCGAGCAGAGGCTCAAAGCGCAAATGCTGATATCCGTGAGCTGTTTTACGAAATTCCTGCACCGGAGCGAACCCGTGCCATCGTAAGCCTGCTTTCAGAGCACCAACCGGCTTCCTGCCTGGTGTTCTGCTCCATGAAACAACAGTGCGACGAACTGGCGGCAGAGTTGGGTGCCCAGGGTTTTTCGGCTCTGGCTTTGCACGGCGATCTTGAACAGCGTGAGCGAGACAGTGTATTGGTGCGTTTTGCCAACCAGAGCTGTCAGGTTCTGGTGGCCACAGACGTTGCCGCCCGCGGGCTGGATATCAAAGCTTTGCCACTGGTTATCAACGCAGAGCCTGCCCGGGATCCGGAAGTGCATACCCATCGGGTAGGGCGAACGGGGCGTGCAGGTGAGGCGGGGCTGGCGGTTACTCTGTGCAGTCCGGCTCAGGGCCACAAGATCAACCGTCTTGAGACTGAGCGTGGTAGCCAGGTTACCTGGGGTGATACGGAGATTTTATTATCTGTTCCGCCACAACCGGTTGCGCCCGCAATGAAAACGCTTTGCATCGCTGCAGGTCGCAAGGAAAAGCTTCGGCCGGGTGATGTGCTCGGTGCTTTAACCGGCGAAGCCGGATTGAATGGGAAATCCGTTGGCAAGATTGATCTGTTCGATTTTCAGTGCTTTGTGGCTGTAGATGCCGGGCAGGCCAAGCGCGCCGTGAAACGCCTCGAAGATGGAAAGGTAAAGGGTCGCAAGCTAAGAGTCAGGCTGGTCTGAGAGCGGGTGTTTCAGGAGTTTTCGGCGAGTCGAAGGTGCTCCGGGACACTCGGAAACTCCGTATAGTCATTTGCATTTTGGTTGCTCACAGCTTGCGAAACCGGTAAATTACGCAGGATTTTGCCTCCCGGTTTGCTCCGGCGCGGTATAAGACATAAGTCTTATGCGCTTCGGTTGCTCTGGGGAAAATCCATAAATCAATACAGGTAGCTGTTCAATATGGATGACCTGATGTCACAAGCCGTCGACCTGATGGTTGCGGGTATGGGCTTTGTGTTCGTGTTCCTGATTGTTCTGGTGTTCGCGACACTGCTTATGTCCAAACTGTTGACCCGGTTTGCACCGCCAGAGCCGGCAACCCCGGCCAAAACGCCTCGTGCCAAGTCCAAGGCATCTGCTGCAGTTGACCCTGATACAGCAGAGGCGATCAAAAAGGCGATTGCACAATTCCGGTCGCGCCACAAGAAGTGACCCGGCAACCGATTAGATACAACCTTTAAACAGAAGGCTGACACGATGACTGATACAAAGAAACCGCTGGGTATTACGGACGTTATACTTCGTGACGCCCACCAGTCCCTGCTTGCCACCCGTATGCGGCTTGATGACATGCTGCCCATTGCCGAGAAGCTCGACAAAGTTGGTTTCTGGTCTCTGGAATCCTGGGGCGGAGCTACCTTCGACTCCTGTATCCGTTACCTGGGCGAAGACCCCTGGGAGCGCATCCGTGAACTGAAAAAAGTGATGCCCAATACGCCCCAGCAAATGCTGCTGCGCGGTCAGAACCTCTTGGGCTACCGCCATTACGCAGACGACGTGGTAGAGCGGTTTGTAGAGCGTGCCGCCGAAAATGGCGTTGACGTTTTCCGTATTTTTGACGCCATGAACGATCCGCGCAATCTGGCGACCGCCATCAAGGCCGTCCGGAAAACAGGTAAGCACGCGCAGGGCACTATTTCCTATACCACCAGCCCGGTGCACACCATCGAGATGTGGGTTGAGCTGGCGAAGGAAGTCGCAGACATGGGCGCCGACTCCATCGCGATCAAGGATATGGCGGGTATTCTCAAGCCGTATGTGGCCTTTGATCTGGTTAGCCGCCTGAAGAAAGAACTGGATATCCCGATTCACATGCAGTGCCACGCGACCACCGGCATGTCTACCGCTACAGCTATCAAGGCAGCGGAAGCTGGTATCGACAACGTGGATTCGGCCATCTCTTCAATGAGTATGACCTACGGCCATTCGCCCACGGAAGCGATTGTTGCGATTCTTGAAGGTACCGAGCGTGACACGGGTCTGGATCTGGTATTGCTGGAAGAGATCGCCAGTTACTTCCGCGAAGTTCGCAAGAAGTACGCGAAGTTTGAAGGCAGCCTCCGTGGTACCGACTCCCGCATCCTGATTGCCCAGGTGCCGGGCGGCATGTTGACCAACATGGAAGGCCAGCTCAAAGAACAGAATGCCGCTGATCGATTTGATGAAGTTCTGGCGGAGATTCCCAAGGTTCGCGAAGACCTCGGCTTCATCCCGCTGGTAACACCGACCTCTCAGATTGTAGGTACCCAGGCGGTTCTGAACGTTCTGACCGGTGAGCGCTACAAGTCCATTTCCAAGGAAACCTCCGCCATCCTGAAGGGCGAGTACGGCTCCGCGCCGGCATCGTTCAACAAGGAACTGCAGGAGCGGGTTCTGGATGGAAAAGAAGCCATTACCTGCCGTCCGGCGGACAATATTGAGCCGGAAATGGACAAGCTGACCGACGAGCTGAAAAAGCTTTCGGAAGAGAAAGGCATCAAGCTGGCGGACAACACCGTTGATGATGTTCTGACTTATGCGTTGTTCCCGCAGATTGGTCTGAAATTCCTCGAAAACCGTGGCAATCCGGATGCCTTTGAGCCGGTGCCTACTGCTGAAGATGCGCTTCCAGCCAAGAAGGCCAGTGGCCCCGAAACTTACACCGTTGATGTTAACGGCAAGCAGTACGTGGTTGCGGTTTCTGAAGGTGGTGAAATTTCCCAGATTCAGGGCGAGAGCGGTGCTGCATCCGCACCGGCGGCGCCTTCTGCGCCAGCTCCGGCGGCCGGCGAAGGCGAACCTGTTATCGCACCTCTGGGCGGCAACATCTTCAAGGTACTGGTTTCACCAGGTGATGCCGTTGAAGAAGGCGATGTGCTGATTATTCTCGAAGCCATGAAAATGGAAACCGAGATTCGTGCACCCAAGGCCGGCACTGTCGGCGAAGTCTTCATCAAGGTCGGTGATGCCGTCTCTCCTGATGATGAAATGCTGACAATCGCATAAAGGGCCAGCATTCCATGGATAAATTAATGACATTATGGACGGGTAGTGGCCTGTTCAATATAGAACTTGGCCAGGTGATTATGATCGCCGTTGGTCTGCTTCTTCTGTTCCTTGCGATTCGCAAGGGGTTTGAGCCATTGCTGCTGGTACCTATCGGCTTCGGCGGTATTTTGGCGAACATCCCGGAGGCGGGGCTTGCCCTGACTGCCGCGGAAAATGCCATTCACTTTGCCCTGAATGGCGGGAATGCCGAGATTCTGGCTGCTTTGGCAGCGCCTCTGGATGTGGCTTATCAGGCTGGGCAGGCAGTGACGCCCGAACTGAAAGAGGCCTTCAAGGTAGCGGTGAAAGAGGCGAGCTATTCCGAAATGGCAATGGCCAACGCCATTGCTCAGGATTTGGGTTATGGCAACGGCATGTTGTATAACTTTTATTCTGTCGTTATTGGCAGCACCATCGGTCCCTTGGTTATTTTCATGGGGGTTGGCGCGATGACGGATTTCGGTCCGCTGCTGGCCAACCCGAAAACCATGCTGCTGGGTGCCGCAGCCCAGTTCGGTATCTTCGGAACTGTTTTGGGTGCGGCACTGCTGGATTGGTTTGGTGTTCTGGACTTTACCATTCTGGAAGCCGCTGCTATCGGCATCATTGGTGGCGCTGATGGACCAACGTCTATCTATGTGTCCAGTGTTCTGGCTCCGCATCTGCTGGGTGCCATTGCAGTATCCGCATACGCCTATATGGCCATGGTGCCGATGATTCAGCCGCCAATCATGAAGGCGCTGACTACGCAGAAAGAGCGTGCCATCAAGATGTCTCAGCTTCGGCCGGTCAGCAAGCGTGAAAAAATCGTTTTCCCGATGGTTGTTCTTATTGCTGTTGTTCTGTTCTTACCGGATGCGGCGCCACTGCTGGGTATGTTCTGCTTTGGTAACCTGATGCGTGAGTGTGGTGTGGTTGAGCGTCTTAGCGATACCTCCCAGAACGCGCTGATCAACATCACTACGATTTTCCTGGGCCTGTCTGTTGGTTCCAAGCTGATGGCGGACAAGTTCCTGGATGCTCAAACGCTGGGTATTCTGGGGCTGGGTATCGTGGCGTTTGGTGTGGGCACTGCGTGCGGCGTGCTTATGGCCAAGCTGATGAACAAGTTCAGTAAGGATCCGATCAATCCGTTGATTGGTTCTGCCGGTGTATCTGCGGTGCCGATGGCAGCGCGGGTTTCCAACAAGGTTGGTCTTGAGGCGAATCCGCATAACTTCTTGCTGATGCACGCCATGGGGCCGAACGTTGCTGGTGTTATCGGTTCGGCTGTTGCTGCGGGTGTGATGATCAAGCTGCTAAGCTGATTATTCGTCCTGTAGTCCAGAAAACCCCGCCATGGTGCGGGGTTTTCTGTTTATATGGCCCCATCTTGAGAGTTTGAGCCGGTGCGGGGCTGCTGTTCAGGAATCGCTACAAGCACATCCCTGTGCGCTTGACTCCGGCCATCCATGGCCTCCGACATTCCTGAACAGCAGCCCCGCACCAGCTTTTTGAGTTTCAGTATTTGCCTTCTCAAAGATTTATTAGTGAAAATCCCGGGAATTTATCGGGAGTGTTTTTATGAGGTGGCTCAGATCCGAGAGTTTTCCCGCCATGACATGAACAATTTCCCCCTCTCTTTCCAGTATGCCTTTCACGTGTAACAACCGCGCGGTGAGCAACGGCTTGCGTTGTCTTCTGGCGGTTTCCAGCCAGACGACGACGTTTACGTTGCCGGTTTCGTCTTCCAGGGTTACGAAGGTAACTCCGGATGCAGAACCGGGGCGCTGTCGGCCGGTTACGAGGCCGGCTACCTGTACGGGTATGCCGGCCTTAGTGGTTTTTAGTTGTTCGGCGCTGAGGCAGAACTGTAAGTGGCCTTGTTCCCGGAGCAGGGCCAGTGGGTGGCGCTGGAGGGTGAGGCCCTGGCTGGCGTAGTCGGCGAGGACGTTTTGGCCTTCGGTGGGTGCCGGTAGCTGGTTGCAGGTTTCCAGCTCGTAGTTTTCGTCGTCTTCTGCTGCGGCGAAAAGCTCTGTGGGTTTTTCGTGGCCCAGCAGTTGCCAGTACGCCTGGTGGCGGTTGGCCGCGAAGGCAGGCATGGCGTTGGCGCCGGCAAGGAGTTCCATTTCGCGCTGGTTGAGGCCTGCCAGGCGGCGTAATTCAGCGGAGGATCGGTAGCCAGTTTCGGGGCGGTTCTGGCACAGGCGCTCGGCGGTACTTGCTGAGAAACCTCGGATGATTCTCAGGCCCAAACGTAGTTGGTGGTCAACGCCCTGGAGCGTGTGCTCCCACTGGCTGCTGTTGATGTCTGCTGGTAGTGCGATAACGCTGTGGCGTTTGGCATCCTGAAGCAGTTGCGAAGGGGAGTAAAATCCCATGGGTTGGCTATTTAGCAGGGCGCAGTAGAAAGCAGCCGGGTAGTGGCGTTTGAGCCAGGCGGAGACGTAAACGAGCAGGGCGAAGCTGGCTGCGTGGGATTCCGGGAAGCCGTAGCCGCCGAAGCCGCAAATTTGCAAGTAAAGACGTTCGGCAAAGTCGGCATCGTGGCCGCGTGCAAGCATGCCGTTGATGAGTTTTTCCCGGAACGGTGTCATGTCGCCGTGGGATTTCCAGGCGGCCATGGCGCGGCGTAATTGGTCAGCTTCGCCGGCTGTGAACCCGGCGGCAACCATGGCCAGTTTGATGACTTGCTCCTGGAAAATGGGCACGCCCAAGGTGCGTTCCAGCACGCTACGGATGGCCTCGTTGGGGTAGGCCACCGGTTCCAGGCCATGTTTCCGACGCAGGTAAGGGTGCACCATGTCGCCCTGAATGGGGCCGGGGCGAACGATAGCAACTTCGATCACCAGGTCGTAATAAGTTTCGGGTTTCAGTCTGGGCAGCATATTGATCTGAGCGCGGGATTCCACTTGGAATACGCCAATGCTGTCGCCTTTCTGAAGCATATTGTAGGTGGCCCGGTCTTCCTGGGGAATGTCCTGCATGCGAAAGGGCTGGTCTTTCTGCTGGCTGATCAGCTCCAGGGCTTTGCGGATGGCTGTGAGCATGCCCAGTGCGAGCACGTCCACTTTCATCAGGCCCAGGCTTTCCAGGTCGTCTTTGTCCCATTGAATAACGGTGCGATCGGCCATGGCGGCGTTTTCGACCGGCACCAGTTCGGCCAGCGGACCGGAGCTGATCACAAAGCCGCCCACGTGCTGTGACAGGTGGCGAGGGAAACCGAGCAGGGTGTTTACCAGAGTAAAGAACTGGTCGGCGACTTTGGGGTTGCGGGTGAGGCGTTTGTCGAGAATCTGTTGGCGCCAGTTGGTAGCTTTGTCGCGCCAGTCGATGCCTTCCAGCAACTGCTCCACCAGTGCCGGATCAAACCCGAGCGCCTTGCCAACGTCGCGGATAGCGCTGCGGGGGCGGTAGCGGATAACCGTTGCTGCCAGTGCTGCCCGCTCCCGACTGTATCGCCGGTAAATGTACTGAATAACTTCTTCCCGGCGTTCGTGCTCAAAATCCACGTCGATATCCGGCGGCTCGTTTCTGTCTTTGGAGATAAAACGTTCAAACAGCAGGTCTACCTGAGCCGGATTTACTTCGGTAATGCCCAGGCAATAACACACAGCGGAGTTGGCGGCGGAGCCACGGCCCTGGCACAGAATGCCGCGGCTGCGGGCAAAGGCAACTATGTCGTGGATGGTGAGGAAGTAGTGCTCATACTTCATCTCTGAAATCAGCCCCAGCTCCTTGCGGATCAGGGCCTGAACAGTCATTGGGGTGCCTGCCGGGTAGCGTTGCTGTTCACCTTCCCGAGTTAACCGTTTCAGATAGGCCGCCGGGGTTTCCCCCTTCGGTACAAGGTCCGGAGGGTATTCGTAGCGCAGGCTGCCAGGCTCAAAGGTGCACTGCTGGGCAATGCGCAAAGATTCTTCCAGCCAGGGCTCGGGAAATAAACGTTGCAGTACCGGTAACGGGCGCAGGTAGCGCTCACCGTTCTGGAACAGGCAGTGGCCGGCATTTTCCAGGCTGGTGTGATTACGCAGGGCAGCGAGTACGTCTTGCAAGGGCTGACGTTCCCGGCGGTGCATGTGAACTTCGCCTATGGCGGTAATTGGGCAACGCAAGTGCTCAGAAAGCCAGCGGGCCCGGGCCAACTGCTGCTCTTCGCCGGCCTCCAGGGTGCGAGCGGCGGCAATCCAGAGGCGGTGCTCAAACAACAGGAGCAACCATTCACCGCAGGCCAAAATCTGGTCCGCGTTGGCTTCGGCCGGCGAGGGCGGCAACCACAGGCACAGGCAGTCATCCAGAACATGTGTTCCCATGTCGTCATGGAACAACTGATACTGACCTTTTTCTGCCCGGCGGCGAGCGGTGGTTATAAGCTGGCAAAGTTGGCCATAGCCTTTGCGGGTACGGGCCAGAAGAATGAACCTGGGTGTGCAAGCATCGGGTGGGGCGTCGTCCAGCTCAAACCAGCTCCCGGTAATCAGTTTTACGGGGCTCTCTTTCAATGCCGCCCAGGCACGGGGTATGCCCGCCACTGAGCAGGCATCGGTGATCGCCAGCGCGGTATATCCAAGCTCTGCGGCGCGTTGCGCAAGCTCATGAGGATGAGACGCCCCGGTCAGAAAGGTGAAGTTGCTGAAACAGAACAGCTCGGCGTAAGACGGTTCACTCATCAGCCAAACCATCCATGCACGAACCAGCCTTCCTGCACGTCCCGGAACACCCAGGCGAGCTGGCCATTATTCAGTTGAGCAATGTAGTAATCCCGATGGACCCGCTGGCCGTCCCACCAGCCACCGCTGATCCGCTCCGGGCCGGTAAACCATGCCTGTGGGATTTCCGTAAGCGGTTGCGGCCCTCGCAGAAGCCATAGGGGGCGTTGAGGCAGTTGGTTGGCTGTTGTTTTCATAGCTCGGCTGGTACGTCGCACTCCTGACGCGATCCAGGCTCGTTCGGGCCGGTGATCTGCCTGGGGTGCAAGTTGCTTCAGAGCGTTTTCTCCAAGTCTTGCCTGGAGGCGGCTAATCAGGGTGTGCCAGGCTTCGTTCAGATCCTGGCTTTCGCCCAGAAGGTCCTGCCCGCCGGGTGCTTCCCGCCCTAGAAAGCGTTTAACAGTGAGGCGCAGCGATACAACCGGGGCTTGCAGCGGTTGCTGATCAAATCGCAGGCTGATCAGGCTGAGAAACGCCTCTGCCCGGTGCTCCGGGCCCGACGTGCGGATACGCAGACGTGTTGGCTCTGCGTGTCGATGCTGGAGCACTAGCAGTAAGCAGTCCGTATCCTGCTGGCGCCAGCACAAATCCTTTTCCAGTTCAGAAAGTATGCGTTGCAACGGGAACAGCAGCCCCTGTGATTGTTCAATGTCCTGCACAAAATCTGCTTGCTGCTGGAAATAATGGGGCGGTTGCCAGGGTGTTTGGGGGTCGGGCCTGGAACCCTGAATCTTCTGGATATACGCCAGGGTTTCCGGGGATAGCCGGCGCGCCATGTCTGCCGGTGGTAAACGGAACACCTCGCCAAGAGTGCTCAGCCCAAGCCGCTGCAGGCGGGTGCAGGTGCGTTCGTCAAACTCTGCAGCCAGCAGGGACATCTTACCAAGAGTCTGAAGGCAATGGCTTTTGTCAGCTGTGCACGTTCCCTTGCCGTTCCGCGCAATAAGGCGCGCTGCCAGTGGTGTGTGGCCAATACCTGGCCAGGCAGTAAGCTGATGCTTCTGCAGTACATCTTCCACCGTTTGCCAGACTGCCGGAACGCCACCATACAGCCTTTGCAGACTGCCGATTTCAGCTAACAAGCCGTTTGGCGGAACCAGAACAATATGCGCCGCATAGCGGTATAGCCAGCGAGCCTGGTCTTCGAGAATCCGGGTCTCCTGTTGTTGATCAGCCCTTGCTATGCCTAGCTCTGGTGCCAGGCTGACTGCTGTTTTCAGACGCATGTTGGCGTCCACGCCCAGATCCCGGGCAGCCGGGCAGGCCTGTATCACTTTTTGTCCGGAACCTTCCACAATCACCAGCGCAGAGGTGTTTTCACTGGAGCGACGAATGTGGTCCAGCAGCAAGTGAGGAAAGTGCAGGTACAGCCAAAGCATGGAAAATTACCGAGCTGATAAGGGCCAGGGCCCCTGAACCACGCGGGGCGCTTCATGATGAAACAGGCCAGCCCGGTGAGTCATGGCAAGCGAGCAGCGTTGGCCTGGCCAGCTCCCGCGGCGTTTCACCACGCTTATCTTCAAGCCCTGTTGATCGCCCGGCTCCAGTTCAAGACGCAAGGCAGCAGGGGAGTTCTGATCAGCGTAGTGGCGTTCGCGAAAGAGTACGCAGACGTTGCTTCCGGCTTCGGCGGCTAACTGTAAACGCCGGATCTCCCGGGCGGCCAGTTTGCCGGGCCAGGCCATCACCAGGCCCGTAACCGGGGAACGCAGGCAGTTTTCCAGTGTCCACAGAAAATCGCCTTTGTCTTCGGTGTGGATCATGATTATCTGGTCCAGATCGATATCTTCCCGCGCCAGTGCCGGAGCATAAGGCGTGTGCGGAGGGTTCAGCCAGAATACGGTTTTACCGGCCTGTGACAGCCGCTGCATTAGCGGCATTAGCAGGGTCAGCTCACCAATGCCGGGCGCGTCCAGCAGGCATTCGCTCAACGCGCCCCGGGGCCAGCCGATGCCCCCAAGCTGATTGTCCAGGGCCTGATAACCCGTTAGCTCTGCCGGCTGAGTGGTTTTGTTGTGTTTGTGCCCCTGCCAAACACGGGCATCCTGCATTAGCGTGTTAAGAAGCTCGCTCATGGTGCAATCTCTGAATACTGTTTAAATATACAGTATTCCGAAGAGAGCCTGATTTCAAGAAGCTGGTTGATAAATTGAGTAACCGAGCCCATCTTGTATCAGGTGTGAGGGTAAAAAATCCGGATATGGACTCGGAGGTTATGCATGAGTGGTCTGACTGATCAGCACTGTGAAGCTTGTAATGCGGATGCTCCCAAGGCAAACGATGAAGAAAAACGCATGCTGCACAAAGACATTCAGGATTGGGAAATTCTCAGCGTGGACGGCGAAGAGCAATTACGCAAAACGTTTAAATTCCGGAACTTTTCTCAGGCTTTGGCGTTTACCAACAAGGTGGGTGAGTTGGCTGAGGCAGAAGATCATCACCCGGCCATCTTGCTGGAATACGGGAAGACGACCATAAGCTGGTGGACCCACGCAATCGGTGGGCTACATAAAAATGATTTCATCATGGCAGCGAGAACAGACTCGGCTTACCACTGATCCTCTGATTTTTCCTCAGCTTCGAGCTCCGCCTTGCGCTTGCGGACTTTCTCAAGTTTGTCTTTCGGGATATACATCTTGCTGCCTGAATCCCGAAGCATGAATAAGCTGCCAAGGACCAGAGCCAAGGCAACGAGTATAAAAATCCATCCTATCATTGGCATACATCAGACTCCCTTTTGGTTGGAGTAGAGTTGTCGGGATGGTTTTTTTATAGTGGGGTATCCCGGCCAGATTGGCGGAACACTCCATCCCCTATCAAGCATTATGGCAGTGTTTGCCGAAAACAGGAGTGCTAACAGGTGGTAAAACTATTACAGATCGACTTTCCGTTCACGGGCGGACCGGTCTGAGGGTCAGGTTTCAGCACAGGCAGATTCATCAGCAAACAAACAGCAATCAAGGAACTCTTAAATATGAGCGATTCCAGCTACATCCCGCCCAAAGTCTGGAAGTGGGAGTCTGCAAGCGGTGGTGCTTTTTCAAATATCAATCGCCCCATCGCGGGCCCTACTCACGAGAAAGAGTTGCCGGTTGGCGATCATCCTTTCCAGCTCTATTCGCTGGCTACACCAAACGGTGTAAAAGTCACGATTATGCTGGAGGAGTTGCTGGAACTGGGCATCCGTGAGGCTGAATACGACGCCTGGCTGATCCGCATTAACGAAGGTGAGCAGTTTGGTAGCGGGTTTGTGGATATTAACCCGAACTCCAAAATTCCGGCGCTGCAGGACCGCACTCAGGACCCTGCAGTTCGAGTGTTTGAGTCGGGCTCCATTCTGCTTTATCTGGCGGAAAAGTTTGGTCGGTTTCTGCCTTCGGATATAGCCGGGCGCACCGAGACCCTTAACTGGCTGTTCTGGCAGATGGGCAGTGCGGCGTTTGTGGGCGGTGGTTTTGGACACTTCTTTGCCTATGCGCCCGAAAAGTACGAGTACCCGATTAACCGCTATACCATGGAAGTCAAACGGCAGCTGGATGTGCTGGATCGCCAGCTAGCCAATAACCGGTATGTTGCCGGCGATGAATACACCATTGCGGACATGGCCATCTGGCCCTGGTATGGCGCATTGGTAACCAACAAGGTTTACGATGCGGCCGAGTTTCTTGAAGCGCACACCTATACTAATGTGATGCGCTGGGCCCTTGAGCTCAAAGAGCGGCCGGCTGTTCAACGTGGACGAATGGTTAACCGCGCCTGGGGCGAGCCGGCAAGCCAGCTTCATGAGCGCCACGACGCGAGCGATTTTGATCTCAAAACCCAGGATAAAATTGCAGGGGCCTCTGACGACTCCTGATTCATCAATTTTTCAGTCCGGGCTTTCTGATGGGTTCTGAAATTGTCTACATTGTTGGTTTGACTGCACTTGCCGGTATCTGTATTCCCCTTGGCGGATTACTGGCAAGTGTTGAGCGCATCGGCCCTAACTGGCTGGAGCAGGAGTTTCGGCACTTCCTGATCGCTCTGGGCGGTGGCATTTTGCTGGGTGCCGTGACCATTGTGCTTATACCGGAAGGGCAGTCGAGCATTGGTGGCTCGTTCTGGGCCATACCCGCCATCATTGCCGGTGGTATGCTGTTTTTCTGGATCGAACGAGTGCTGGGTGTTCATCACAGGGAATCACCACAGTTAATGGGCGTGATGCTGGATTTTGTGCCGGAAGCAGCCGCCCTGGGTGGGCTGATTATAGTCAACCCAAGCCTGGCGCCCTTGATGGCCGTGCTGATTGCCATGCAAAACCTGCCTGAAGGGTTTAACGCCTACCGTGAGTTTCTTGACAAGCCTGGCTATACACCACGAAAGACTCTGACAGTGATGGCCGGCCTGGCAGCTGCCGGGCCCATCGCGGGGCTGCTGGGGTATTTTTTCCTGTCCGGGCAGCCAGTGGTTCTGGGAACCATCATGCTGGTGGCCTCGGGGGGCATTCTGTACCTGATTTTCCAGGATATTGCGCCCCAGTCCCGGTTGGACAAGCACTGGGCCCCCCCGCTGGGCGCGGTGCTCGGTTTTTGCCTGGCGCTGCTCAGCGATATGCTGGTTGCGCAGGCCTGAGGCTTGTGAGAGAGCTTTAGGCCTGGGTAGAGCAGCTCAAGCAATTTTTCGAGCGGCCTCTTCGTGGAGGATTTTTTCGACCTCTTCTGCTGAAAGGTTTTCCTTTTTGAGCACGGCTTTTGCCAGGGCTTCAAGCTGGTCCCTGTGATCCGTCAGGAATTCGATGGTGGCTGCTTCCATGGCCAGAAGTTCTGACTGGATTTCTGCATCAATCAGCTCTGCCATCTTCTCGCTATACTCCCGTTGCGAGCCCATCTCGCGGCCCAGGAATACGTGCTCCTCGCCGATACTCAGGCTTACTGGGCCGATCTTTTCGCTCATGCCCCACTGGCCGATCATTCGGCGGATCAGTTTGGTGGCTTCCTTGAGATCGTTCTGGGCGCCGGTGGTTACTTCACCATAGACAATCTTTTCTGCTGAGCGTCCGCCGAGCATCACCTTGATACGGTCTCTGAGATAGCTCTCGGAGTAGTTGTAACGATCTTCCTTTGGTGTTTGCTCAGTGACGCCCAGAGCCATGCCGTGGGGGATAATCGTAACCCGGGTAAGGGGATCGGCCTTTGGCATATAGTAGGCCATGATGGCGTGACCGCTCTCGTGGTAGGCCACTACTTCCCGCTCCTCCTGTGATAGCCGGGCATCGCGCTTCTCACCCAGAACGATGCGGTCACGGGCAACCTCAAAGCAATGGGCCGTAACCTCGCTCAGATTTTTCCGGGCGGCTGTTAAAGCTGCCTCGTTTACCAGGTTCTTCAAATCTGCGCCGGAAAAACCAATGGTGCGCGCAGCAAGTTGCTCCAGATCTACGTCGGCTGCCAGAGGCACTTTACGAACGTGCACCGCAAGTATGGCATCCCGTGCATTCTTGTGTGGGAGCTCCAGGGTAATTTTGCGATCAAAGCGGCCAGGCCGCAGCAGGGCGCTGTCCAGAACGTCCGGGCGGTTGGTGGCAGCCAACACCAGTATGTTTTCGTGAGATTCGAAGCCGTCCATTTCTGTAAGAATCTGGTTCAGCGTCTGCTCCCGCTCGTCATTCCCGCCACCCAGGCCTGCACCGCGGGCGCGGCCGATGGCATCCAGTTCATCGATGAAAACCAGTGCCGGTGCCTCCTTGCGGGCATTCGCAAACATGTCCCGAACCCTTGAGGCGCCTACACCCACAAACATTTCAATGAACTCTGAAGCGCTAACGCTGAAGAAGGGCACTTCGGCTTCTCCGGCAATGGCGCGGGCAAGCAGGGTTTTACCTGTACCCGGCGGGCCTACCAGAAGAACACCTTTGGGCATGGATGCGCCCAAGGCCCGGTATTTATCCGGGGATTTCAGAAAGTCGATTATCTCCGCGATCTCACGTTTGGCCGACTCAATGCCGGCCACATCATCCAGCCTGGTGGTAGAAGTTTCTTTCTCGGCCCGGCGAGCTTTCGACCGGCCCTGATCAAACATACCGCCACCCTGCATCATGCGTTTCTGTGCGGAGCCCCAGAACCAGTACATCAGCGCCAGGAGCAGTATCCAGGGCAAGAAGCCACGAATCAGCTCTTGCCACCAGGGCAGCCCCGAAGATTGGGCCCGGATAGTGACATTGTGTGCCTCAAGCAGAGTGAGAAGTTCAGAATCCTCCATGGGAGGCCGTGTCGTATCAAAACCGGGACTTGAGCCCTGTGAGGTGTCGCCGGAGCTCAGGGCTGCTCGCCCCTGGTCGCTGAACACGCCGGTTATATTCTCTTCCTTGAGTGTTACTTCAGAAATCTGGTTGTTAACAACAGCGGTTTTGAATTCAGAGTACGCCAGTTCCTGAAGTTTTGGTGTGCCACTGTCCTGTAGCCACATAAACGCCAGAAAGATGGCGGCGCTGAACCAGAGAAATGAATACTGCTTGGGTATCTCCGGCTTTTGATCCGGCGAGGGTGTCAGCTTTCCGGAGTGATTGGGGGTGGTCATTTTGGTCTCCGGTCCCCCTCCATGATTTTCGCAACAAAAACGGACTTTCCGTAGGTCTCAAAAGACCACTTCATGGTATCTGAAAGCACGGTCATAACTTCGTCGTACTCACCGAAAATTTCTGTACTCATCCGGCCGGCGAAGACTTCCAGGCCGGTTTTTTCCAGCCGGGCGATCAGATCCCGAATGGGCTGTTTGTAGTCCTCTTTCAGGGGGTAGCAGCTTAATTGTACCGACAGGAACATAATTGCCTCCAGCTTCTCTGTCTATCGTTGTATCTGATTGTCAGTAGCCCATGGCCGAGGAAGTGCTGCGCCTCGGATCTGCGCCGCCGTACAGCGTTCCATCTTCTCCGATCATGATACTCTGGATGGCCCCCATAGCCGAATCGGTCGCCACTTTGTGGCCACGGCTTTCCAGCAATCGCACGGTGTCCGCGCTGATGCCTTGTTCAATGCGTATTTGATCCGGGAGCCATTGGTGATGGATGCGGGGGGGCGTTGACGGCTGTCTGTATGTTCATACCATGATCGATTACGTTCATGATGACCTGCAGGGTAGTGGTGATAATGCGTGAGCCTCCCGGGCTGCCGGTTACCAGAAAGTTGCGGTCGCCTTTGCGAACGATGGTCGGTGACATGGAGCTGAGCATGCGTTTGCCGGGTTCCACCTTGTTTGCCTCACCGCCAATCAGGCCGTAGGCATTGGGTACGCCGGGTTTGGCGCTGAAATCGTCCATCTCGTTATTGAGCAGAAAGCCGGCCCCTTGCACGGTAATGCCCGAGCCGTAACTGAAGTTGATGGTGTAGGTGTTCGATACCGCATTGCCCCACTTATCGACCACCGAAAAATGCGTGGTTTCCGGGCTTTCGTAGCCTTGGGGTTGGCCGGGACGAATCTCGCTTGCCGGGCGTGCCTTGTCAGGCTTGATGCCTTTCCGCAGCTCTTCAGCATAAGTTTTACTGGTCAGTCCTTTTAAGGGCACGTCTACATAATCTGTATCGCCCAGGTACTCAGACCGGTCGGCATAGGCCAGCTTCATGGCTTCGGCCATGTAGTGAATCGTATCGGCCGAATTGTGGCCAAGTTCTGAAACAGGAAAGCCTTCAAGAACATTCAGTATCTGCACAATATGAGCGCCGCCGGAGGAGGGTGGGGACATGGAATAGATGTCGTAGCCCCGGTAATTTCCATGCACCGGAGTACGCACAACCGGCTGGTAGTCTTCAAGATCCTTCCGGGTGATGAGGCCGCCGTGCCTTTGCATTTCTTCAACAATCAGTTGTGCGGTTTCACCCTGGTAAAAGCCTTTTACGCCTTCATCTGCAATGCGTTGCAGGGTAGCTGCCAGTTCCGGCTGGCGAAAGCGCTCGCCGGCTTGCCACGCAGAGCCGTCCTCTTTGTAAAAGGTTGCTCGAGTTACAGGCCAGCGCTGAAGACGCTCCCGCGCTTGCTCAAGACCTTCGCTGAAGCGTTGCGGAACGATAAAGCCGTCCCGGGCGAGCTTGATGGCCGGTGCCAGTGCCTGCTCCAGGGGTAGGGTGCCGTAGCGTTCCAGAGCCATGGCAAGGCCGGCAACGGTGCCTGGAACGCCAGCGGCCAGATGGGTAAACCGGCTGCGGTTCTGCACCACCTCGCCAGATTCATCCTGATACATGGTTTCGGTGGCGCCAGAGGGTGCTTTTTCCCGATAATCTATGGCTTCAGGCTCGGAGCCGTCGCCTTTCGAGATCAGCATAAAACCACCGCCACCGATATTTCCGGATCTTGGTTGGGTGACGGCCAGCGCGAACCCGGCGGTTACTGCGGCATCCACTGCGTTGCCGCCATTTTTCAGTACGCTTAATGCTACTTTTGTGGCCAGAGTGTGGCTGGTTGCTACCATGCCGTTACTGGCGCTGGCGGGGTGAAACCGCTCGCCTTCAAGGATGGCCTGGCTGAAAACCGGTGTTGTCAGGGTTGTAAGGCATACGCTCAGTGTCAGTGCGCGCAGGGCGCTTGAGCGCCCAGTGAGGCGGGTTTTCCATGATTGCTGGTGCAGGCCTCTGTCCATGTCTCCACTCCTCGTTTCTGATGTTCATATAGGCTATGATAGCCCGTCATTTTACAGGGTGCGTACCGCAAACTCTGGTCCCTGATCCGGCTGCCGCTTCCGGCAATGGTTTCCGGCGTACCTGCTTTCCCGTTTGTCAGTTAAGGAAAGGCTTTCATGGAGCATACCTACCGTCTTGTGATTTCCTGCCCGGATGGGGTGGGAATTGTCGCCAAGGTGAGTAATTTTCTGTCTACCTACAACGGCTGGATAACCGAAGCCAGCCACCACTCGGATACTCATAGTGGCTGGTTTTTCATGCGCCACGAAATCAAGGCCGAGTCTATCCCGTTTGGTCTTGAACAGTTTCGCGCCGCGTTTGCGCCGATTGCCCGGGAATTCGATATGCACTGGCATATCGCCGACTCGGCCCAGCCCAAAAAAGTGATCCTGATGTGCAGCAAGGAGTCCCACTGTGTGGCCGACCTCCTTTACCGCTGGCACAGCAACGAAATCAACGCTGAAATCGTCGCGGTTATCTCCAACCACGATGATTTGCGCCGTATGGTGGAGTGGCATGACATTCCATACCATCATATTCCGGTGAGCAAGGCTAACCGTGATGAGGCGTTTGCCCACATAGACGAGCTTTTTCAGAGTTATGAAGCCGATGTGGTGGTGCTTGCACGCTACATGCAGATTTTGCCTGCCGAGCTTTGTGCAAAGTACTCAGGCAAGGTGATCAATATTCATCACAGCTTCCTGCCATCTTTTGCAGGCGCGAGGCCCTACCACCAGGCATACGGCCGTGGCGTGAAGCTGATCGGTGCTACCTGTCATTACGTGACCCAGGATCTTGATGAAGGGCCGATTATTGAGCAGGACGTTATCCGCATCACGCACAGTGACACCATCGAAGACATGGTGCGCCTTGGTAAGGATGTAGAAAAAAACGTTCTTGCCCGGGGATTGCGCTCTCATATTGAGGATCGCGTGATCACCCATGAAAACAAGACGGTAGTATTTGATTAAGGCTGCCTCACAGATGCCCCTGAAGGGGTGCGACTGTGGTAGAATCGGCGGCTTATTAAAGAATAACTACGGGGCCGGGAAGCGGCCCTGAAACGACTTCCAGATAACGCAAAGGAACCTTGCTCGATGGGTGAATTAGCCAAAGAGATCCTGCCGGTCAATATTGAAGATGAACTGAAGCAGTCCTACCTGGATTACGCCATGAGCGTGATCGTCGGGCGGGCGCTTCCGGACGTGCGGGATGGCCTCAAGCCGGTTCACCGTCGCGTTCTGTTCGCCATGTCCGAACTGAATAACGACTGGAACAAGGCCTACAAGAAGTCCGCCCGTGTGGTGGGTGATGTTATTGGTAAATATCACCCGCACGGTGACTCTGCTGTTTATGACACCATCGTTCGTATGGCTCAGCCGTTCTCCCTGCGTTATCCGCTGGTAAACGGTCAGGGCAACTTCGGTTCTATCGACGGCGATAACGCGGCAGCCATGCGTTATACCGAAATCCGCATGGAGAAAATTGCACACTCCCTGTTGGCGGATCTTGATAAAGAGACCGTGGATTTTGTCGATAACTACGACGGCACAGAGCGAATTCCTGAGGTTATGCCTACCCGGGTGCCCAACCTGCTGGTGAACGGCTCTTCCGGTATTGCCGTGGGCATGGCGACCAACATTCCGCCCCATAACCTGACCGAAGTGGTTAATGGGTGCCTGGCACTGATTGATAATCCCGATCTTACCTGTGATGAACTGATGGAGTTCATCCCGGGGCCGGACTTTCCGACCGAAGGCATCATCAATGGCCGTGCCGGCATTGTTGAGGCTTATCGTACCGGTCGCGGGCGTATCTACATTCGCGCTCGTCACGAAATCGAGCACGATAAGAAGACCAATCGTGATGCCATCATCATCACAGAATTGCCGTATCAGCTTAACAAGGCCCGTCTGATCGAAAAGATCGCCGAGCTGGTGAAAGAGAAGCGCCTGGAAGGCATCACCGAGCTGCGGGACGAGTCCAACAAAGAAGGTATTCGGGTTTTCATAGAGCTGCGCCGCGGCGAAAACCCGGAAGTTGTTGTTAACAACCTGTTTACCCATACCCAGTTGCAGACGGTATTCGGTATCAATATGGTTGCGCTGATCGACGGCGAGCCGAGAATCCTTAACCTCAAGGAAATGCTGGACGCGTTTGTGCGTCATCGCCGTGAAGTGGTGACCCGCCGCACCATCTTTGAGCTGCGCAAAGCCCGCGAACGTGGCCATATTCTTGAAGGCCTGACGGTTGCGCTGGCCAACATCGATGAAATGATCGAGCTGATCAAGGCTTCCCCGAGTTCTCTGGAAGCCAAAGAAAAGCTGATGGCCAAGGGCTGGGCGCCCGGTAACGTGATGGCGATGCTCGAGCGTGCTGGCGAAGACGCCTGCCGCCCGGACGACCTGCCGGAGATCTACGGCCTGCGCGATGGCCTGTACTTCATGTCTCCGGAGCAGACCCAGGCTATCCTGGACATGCGTCTGCACCGCCTGACCGGTCTGGAAACTGAAAAGCTCCAGAACGAGTACAAGGATATTCTCGAGAAGATTGCCGGTCTGCTGGAAATTCTGGGTGATCCGGATCGCCTGATGCAGGTTATCCGTGAAGAGCTGCAAGCCGTGGTCGAAGAGTTCGGTGACGAGCGTCGCACGGAAATCACCAGCTCCCAGCGCGATCTGACGATTGCCGATCTGATTGATGAAGAAGAACTGGTTGTCACCATTTCCCACAGTGGTTATGCGAAGACCCAGGCAGTAGAAGACTATCAGGCCCAGCGCCGTGGTGGCCGTGGTAAAGCCGCGACTTCTATGAAAGACGAAGATTTCGTTGAGAAGCTGTTGGTCGCCAACTCCCACGACACCATTCTGTGCTTCTCCAACCGGGGCAAGGTTTACTGGTTGCGTGTATTCGAGATTCCCCGTGCCAGCCGCGCATCCCGTGGCCGGCCGATGGTGAATATTCTGCCGCTGGATGAAGGTGAACGCATCACTACCTTCCTTCCCGTGCGGGATTATCCGGAAAACCAGTTTGTTCTGATGGCAACGTCTGCGGGCGTCGTCAAGAAAACACGCTTGCCAAACTTCTCTCGCCCACGCAGCAGTGGCCTGATTGCTTTGTCTCTGGACGAAGGCGATACATTGATTGGCGCTGCGATAACCGAAGGCGATGCTGAAATCATGCTGTTCTCCACAGCTGGCAAAGCGGTTCGTTTTAATGAAGAAGCCGTTCGCCCGTTAAGCCGGACAGCACGTGGCGTACGTGGTATCAGAATGCCGGAAGGCCACCAGGTGGTCTCCCTGATCATTCCTCAGGAAGGCGGCGTTATTCTGACCGCCAGTGAGAACGGTTACGGAAAGCGCACGGCGATTGATGAATTCCCGACTTACAGCCGCGGCAGTCAGGGCGTTATCGCCATGCAGTGCTCAGATCGTAACGGCAACCTGGTAACTGCGCTGCAGCTGTTCGACGGCGATGAAATGATGCTGATTTCCGACAAGGGCACGCTGGTTCGTACCCGCACGGATGAAGTATCGATTCTCAGCCGGAACACCCAGGGCGTGCGGTTGATCAGGTTGAGCCAGGAAGACGAGCGCCTGGTAGGTGTAGAGCGGATTGCCGAAACCGACGAAGATGACATCGATAGTGTAGGTATCGAAGGTACTGAGGTAGAAGGTACTGATATTGAGGGCCAAGACGCTTCGACAGACGAAAGCCCAAACAACAGTCCGGAACAGGATGCTGGCGAGGAATAAGCCAGCATTGCCGAACACAGAATCCGCAAGACGTGAGAGACCACAGGATCATGAGCAGGGCGTATAACTTTTGTGCAGGTCCGGCAACCTTGCCGGAAAGTGTGCTGGCACAGGCACGGGATGAAATGCTGGACTGGCGTGGCACGGGTATGTCGGTGATGGAAATGAGCCATCGCAGCGATGCGTTTGTGGAAATTGCCGAAACTGCTGAGCAGGATGTTCGTGAATTGGCTGGAGTATCAGACGATTACGCCGTTCTCTTCATGCAGGGTGGGGCGTCCAGCCAGTTCTCCACCATCCCTTTGAACCTGCTTGGCGACAAAGCGTCTGCGGATTATGTGAACACAGGAATCTGGTCGACGAAGGCCATTGCTGAGGCGAGACGCTACGGCAATGTGAACGTGGTCGCCAGCTCGGAAGGTAACGGCTTCGCCAGCATTCCGGACCAGGCTTCGTGGCAGACCCGTACTGATGCGGCATACCTGCATTACACGCCGAACGAAACCATCGGCGGCCTGGAATTCGATTTTGTTCCGGACAGCGCAGGTGTTCCCCTGGTAGCGGATATGTCTTCTAACATGCTTTCGCGCCCGGTGGATGTCTCGAAGTTCGGCCTTATCTACGCCGGCGCACAGAAAAATATCGGCCCTTCCGGGCTGGTTGTGGTCATCATCCGGAAAGACCTTCTGGGCAAAGCCCGCAAAGAAACGCCGACCATGATGAATTATCAGGTGATTGCCGATAACGGCTCCATGTACAACACGCCAGCAACCTACTCCTGGTACCTCGCGGGCCTGGTGTTCAAGTGGCTTAAAGCCCAGGGTGGCGTTAAGGCAATGGGCGAGACGAATCAGCGGAAGGCGAAAAAACTGTACGACTTCATTGATACCAATGAATTTTACGCCAATCCAATTGAACCACGCTTCCGATCCTGGATGAACGTCCCCTTTACCCTGAGGGATGATGCCCTGAACAGTGCATTCCTCGAGGGCGCCAATGTGCGGAACTTGCTGAACCTGGCTGGTCACCGCTCGGTAGGAGGCATGCGCGCAAGCATCTATAACGCCATGCCCGAGGCAGGCGTGGATGCGCTGATTCAGTACATGACAGAATTTGCCAGAGAGCGGGGCTGATCATGAGTGATGAGCAAGTCCGTCTCGGAGAACTTCGAGTAGAAATAGATAATCTTGATCAGAAGATCATGGAGTTGATCAGTGCCCGCGCCAAATGCGCTCAGGAAGTGGCCCATGTGAAAATGGCCGCGAACCCCGGGCAGGATGTGTTTTTCTACCGTCCTGAGCGGGAAGCGCAGGTCTTGCGTCGCATCAAGGAGGCCAATCCAGGCCCTCTGCCCGGCGAAGAGATGGCGCGACTGTTTCGCGAGATCATGTCGGCTTGCCTGGCTCTGGAAAAGCCCATGCACATTGCCTTTCTGGGGCCTATCGGCACCTTTACCCAGGCGGCAGCCCTCAAGCATTTCGGACATTCTGTTGTCAGCGTGCCTTTGCCGGCAATTGATGCAGTTTTCCGAGAAGTGGAATCCGGCGCCGCGCACTACGGTGTGGTGCCGGTTGAGAATTCCACCGAAGGCATGATCAATCACACGCTTGATATGTTCATGTCATCTCCGCTGAAAATCTGCGGTGAAGTGCAGCTGAGAATTCACCACCACCTTCTGGTGTCACCGGAGTTCCGGGACCAGGAGATAACCCGCATCTACTCGCACCAGCAGTCGTTCGCCCAGTGCCGTCAGTGGCTGGATACCCATCGCTATGGTATTGAGCGAGTAACGGTTTCCAGTAATGCCGAAGCGGCACGTCGCGCGGCCAAGGAGCCAGGTGCCGCTGCGATTGCCGGTGATATGGCCGCCGAGCTGTATGGTCTGGAGAAACTGGCGAATAGCATTGAAGACCGACCCGACAACACCACCCGGTTCCTGATTATCGGCCGGGAAGAAGTGCCAGCCAGCGGACATGACAAATCGTCGATACTTGTCTCCATGAGAAACAAGCCTGGCGCGCTGTATCAGTTGCTGGAGCCGTTCCATAGCCATGGGATCAGCCTTACCCGGATTGAAACCCGGCCTTCGCCCAGTGGCACCTGGGCCTATGTGTTCTACATAGATTTTGAAGGGCACATGGACGACGAGCAGGCGCACAAAGTGCTCGCCGAAGTGGATGAAGAAGCTGTTGAGCTCAAGCGTTTGGGCTCCTACCCCATCGGTGTTCTTTAGTATCAGCCAGTTGAGGAGGGTATATGGCCATTGACTATCAGAGCCTTGCGGTAACAGGCGTTCAGGCTTTGTCTCCCTATCAGCCTGGCAAGCCAATCAGTGAGCTGGCCCGTGAGCTGGGTCTGAATCCGGCAGACATTATCAAGCTTGCCAGTAATGAAAACCCCTTGGGCCCCAGCAAGAAAGCGATCGCTGCTGCCCAAAACGAATTGACTGACCTCTGCCTTTATCCCGACGGCAACGGGTTTGACCTGAAACAGAAGCTGTCTGGGCGTCTGGGCGTTGGCGCCGACCAGATCACACTTGGAAACGGTTCAAACGATGTGCTCGAAGTAATTGCACGTTGCTTTGCGGATACCCGTTCCGAGGTTGTGTTTTCCCAGTATGCGTTTGCCGTTTATCCAATTGTTACTCAAGCTATTGGTGCCAAAGCGGTTGCCGTACCGGCTAAAGACTGGGGCCACGATCTGGATGCCATGGCGGCGGCAGTGACCGAACGCACGCGACTGATCTTTGTAGCCAACCCGAACAATCCTACGGGAACCGTGCACGATGCAGGCGCCATTGAAGCGTTTCTGGGCAAGGTTCCCGAGGGTGTGCTGGTGGTTCTTGATGAGGCCTACTGTGAGTACATGACCGGTGAGAAGGATCCCGACGGCGTTGAGCTGTTATCCCGCTTCCCGAATCTGATTGTGTGTCGCACCTTTTCCAAGGCTTGGGGTCTTGCGGCCTTGCGCGTCGGCTACAGTGTCAGCTCACCGGCCATTGCTGACATTCTGAACCGTGTCCGCCAGCCCTTTAACGTCAGCTCCGTTGCGCTTGCAGCGGCTACGGCGGTGCTGGACGACGAAGAGTATCTGCAGCGCTCCCGCGAAACCAACAGCACCGGCTTAAAGCAGCTGGAAGAGGCTTTTGATCAGATGGGCCTCAGGTATATTCCGTCATCAGGAAACTTTGTAGCGGTTGAAGTCGGTCCGCAAGCCATGGGCGTCTATCAGGCTTTGCTGGCCCACGGTGTTATTGTGCGCCCCATCGCGGGTTACGGCATGCCTGAGCACCTTCGGGTGTCAGTGGGCTTGCCTGCTCAAAATGAACATTTTATCGATGCGCTCTCAAAAGCGTTGGCAGCCGCAGGGCAGGGAGCCTGAGGTGTCGTCTGGCGAGCGGCTCTTCCAGCGTGTTGCTGTAATCGGTCTGGGCCTGATAGGTGGCTCACTGGCTGGCGCCATTCGCAAAAACGGTCTGGCAGGGGAAGTCGTTGGCGCGGATCAACGTAAAGAAGATCTTTTGCTGGGCCAGTCACTGGGAGTGATTGATACCATTGCAGAAACGGTCGCAGAGGCCGTTCAGGGCTCAGATCTTGTTGTGCTGGCCGTGCCGGTAAAGGCGACCCGTAAGGTGCTGGAAGAAATACGCCCGCATCTTGCTGCAGGCGCGATTCTGACCGACGTAGGCAGTACCAAATCGGGCTTTGTAAAGGATGTTGAAGCGGTGTTCGGGGAATTTCTGCCCCGTATTATTCCCGGGCATCCCATTGCGGGGTCTGAGAGAAGCGGTATTCGCGCGGCTAACCCGAACTTGTTCGCCAACCACAAAGTCATACTGACACCGCCTGAGAATGTCAGTCGTTTTCATCTGGACAGGCTCCGGGCGTTATGGGAGGGGTGCGGTGCTACCGTGCTCACCATGTCGGTTGCGTATCACGATGAAGTTCTGGCTGCGACCAGTCATTTACCGCACCTGATTGCCTTTTCACTGGTCGATACACTGGCGGGAGAAGACGAGAATATGGATATTTTCCGGTACGCTGCCGGCGGGTTCCGCGATTTTACCCGGATTGCCGCGAGCGATCCGGTGATGTGGCACGATATTTTTCTTTCCAACCGTGACGCCGTTCTCCGGGTGATTGACCATTTCACTCACGATCTGGATCAGTTGCGCACTGCCATCGCTGACCAGGATGGTGCCACGCTGTTGAGCGTATTCAGTCGCGCCAAGGCGGCGCGCGAACATTTTTCCAAAATGCTTTCAGGACAGGCCTACGTGACAAAAAACAGTGAAAATCAAGTGACGTTCCGTCTTCAGCCCGGTGGCACAGTGACCGGTGATATACGAGTCCCCGGGGACAAGTCCATGTCCCATCGCTCAATCATGCTCGGAGCTCTGGCTGAGGGCGTAACCGACGTAAAGGGCTTTCTTGAAGGTGAGGACAGCCTGGCAACGCTTCAGGCGTTTCGCGATATGGGTGTTGCGATTGAAGGGCCGACCGAAGGCTTTGTGCGCATTCATGGTGTTGGAATGCATGGCCTGCAGGCCCCGCGAGGCCCTATCTATCTAGGCAATTCCGGTACGGGTATGCGATTGTTCGCAGGCCTGTTGGCTGCGCAGCCTTTTGAATCCGAGCTTACCGGCGATGCCAGTCTTTCAGTACGGCCGATGAACCGTGTTGCGGATCCACTGCGATCAATGGGTGCTGTTATCGACACGGCTGAGGGCGGTCGTCCGCCTCTGAAAATCAGGGGCAGTAAAGACAAAAAGCTTACCGGCATCCATTACGATATGCCGGTTGCCAGCGCCCAGGTAAAATCCTGTCTGTTGCTTGCCGGCCTCTATGCTGAAGGCACTACGTCCGTTACCGAGCCAGCGCCAACGCGGGATCACACTGAGCGTATGCTAACCGGTTTTGGCTATAAAGTAGAACGTCATGGCCCGACTGCCAAGGTTCACGGTGGCGGCAAGCTGACGGCTACTGCTATTGATGTACCTGCAGATATCTCATCGGCCGCTTTTTTTCTGGTTGCGGCCAGTATTGCTCCGGGGTCTGACCTTGTCTTACGCCACGTGGGCATGAACCCGACAAGGGTGGGCGTGATCAATATTCTGCAGCAGATGGGCGCAAATATTGAAGTGATGGACGAACGGGAAATCGGCGGCGAACCCGTTGCCGACCTGCGCGTTCGTTCCGCTGAGCTCAAAGGCATAGATATTCCGGAAGACCAGGTGCCTTTGGCCATTGATGAATTTCCGGCTCTGTTCATTGCTGCCACTTGTGCCACCGGTCGCACGGTACTGACCGGTGCCGAGGAGTTGCGGGTAAAAGAAAGTGATCGCATTCAGGTGATGGCCGATGGCCTTGCAGCGCTGGGTGTTGTTACAACGGTAACGGCGGACGGCATTGTTATTGAAGGTGGCCAGACGATCAAAGGCGGCTCCGTTCACAGTCATGGAGACCATCGTATTGCCATGTCCTTTGCTGTTGCCTCGCTGCGGGCGACCGGTGAGATTGAAATAGACGATTGCGCGAACGTGGCGACGTCTTTCCCGGGCTTTGTGGAACTGGCGAAAAAAACCGGTATCAACATCGCAGCCGAGGGGGCCGCAAGGGCCGCTGAACAGGGAGTACATTGATGTCGGAAGGGCATGCACCAGTCATCGCAGTTGACGGCCCGGGTGGTTCCGGTAAGGGTACGGTCACTCAGATGCTGGCCAGGAAGCTGGGCTGGCACCTGCTCGACAGCGGCGCACTTTACCGGCTGACAGCGCTTGCGGCAACGCGCCAAAGCGTATCGCTCGATGATGAGGCGGCACTGATAAAGGTGGCCGCGTCTCTGGATGTTGCGTTCAAGCCAACACCGGAAGGCGAGCCCGCAAAAGTTATTCTGGCAGGGGAGGATGTCACCTCTGAAATCCGTACGGAAACCTGTGGCAACAATGCATCGCGTATCGCGGTCATGCAGCCGGTCCGTGATGCGCTCCTGCAGCGCCAGCGGGACTTCCAGCAGCCGCCGGGCCTGGTCGCAGACGGTCGGGATATGGGCACCGTGGTGTTTCCGAATGCCCCGGTCAAAATTTTTCTGACAGCCAGCGCTGAAGAGCGTGCCCGCCGACGTTTCAGCCAGTTGAAGGCTGCGGGTGTCGATGTTAGTATTGACGCCCTTTTAGAGGAGATACGGGTCCGTGATGAACGGGATATGAACCGTTCCGCAGCCCCTCTCAAGCCCGCAGATGATGCGCAAGTCATTGATTCTACAGGTTTGAGTATACAAGAGGTGCTAGACAGGTGTATGGCCGCAGTAGGCCAGGCCTGACTACACCTTTTTGTCGTTGAAATGCCGGAAACAGTGAAATCTGCCAGCCGCTGGCTGATTCCGGAACTTATTAACAGACCGTGTTGCTGGTGACACGGAGCATACTTGCATTGAACCTATAGGACTCATAATGAGCGAGAGCTTTGCGGATCTTTTTGAAGAAAGCCTAAAAGAAATTGACATGAAACCAGGTTCCATCGTCCAGGGAACCGTAGTAGATGTCGATAGCGACTGGGTCACAGTTAACGCCGGGCTGAAGTCCGAAGGCGTTATCCCCGCCTCCCAGTTCCTGAACGAAAAAGGCGAGTTGGAAGTAGCTATTGGCGACGTTGTCGACGTAGCACTGGATGCAGTGGAAGATGGTTTCGGTGAAACCCGTCTTTCCCGTGAAAAGGCCAAGCGCGCTGAATCCTGGAAGGTACTCGAGAAGTCCTTCGAAGCGGAAGAAGTGGTCAAAGGTATTATCAATGGCAAGGTCAAAGGTGGTTTCACCGTTGATCTGGCTGGTATTCGTGCCTTCCTGCCGGGTTCCCTGGTAGACGTTCGTCCGGTTCGCGACACCGCGCACCTGGAGAACAAAGAGCTCGAATTCAAGGTTATCAAGCTGGACCAGAAGCGCAACAACGTGGTTGTTTCTCGCCGCGCCGTTCTGGAAGCTGAAAACAGCGCCGAGCGCGAAGCTCTGCTTGAAACCCTGACCGAAGGTCTGGAAATCAAGGGTATCGTCAAGAACCTGACCGACTACGGCGCGTTCGTAGATCTGGGTGGTGTTGACGGCCTGCTGCACATTACTGATATGGCCTGGAAGCGTATCAAGCATCCGAGCGAAATCGTGAACGTTGGCGATGAAATCAACGTCAAGGTCCTGAAGTTTGACCGTGAGCGTAACCGTGTATCTCTGGGCCTCAAGCAACTGGGTGAAGATCCCTGGGTTGATATCAAAGGTCGCTATCCGGAAGGTACCAAGGTTACTGCACGTGTAACCAATCTGACCGATTACGGCTGCTTTGCTGAGCTGGAAGAAGGCGTTGAAGGTCTGGTTCACGTATCTGAAATGGATTGGACCAACAAGAACATCCACCCGTCTAAAGTCGTCCAGGTTGGCGATGAAGTGGGCGTGATGATTCTGGACATCGACGAAGAGCGTCGTCGTATCTCCCTGGGTATCAAGCAGTGCGTATCCAACCCATGGGAAGATTTCTCCGGCAACTTCAACAAGGGCGACCGTATCTCCGGTAAGATCAAGTCAATCACTGACTTCGGTATCTTCATCGGTCTGGACGGTGGCATCGATGGCCTGGTTCACTTGTCTGACATCAGCTGGAACGAGACAGGCGAAGAAGCGGTTCGTGAATACAAGAAGGGCGACGATGTTGACACCGTTATCCTGTCTGTAGATCCCGAGCGTGAGCGCATCTCCCTGGGTATCAAGCAGCTTGAAAGCGATCCGTTCGCTGAGTTCGTTCAGCTGAACGACAAAGGCTCCATCGTTAAGGGCGTTGTTTCAGCCATCGACGCCAAGGCAGCTACCATTGCTTTGAACGACGAAGTTGAAGCGATTCTGAAAGCCTCCGAGATCAGCCGTGACCGCGTTGAAGATGCGCGTAACGCTCTGAAGGAAGGCGAAGAAGTTGAAGCGAAGATTATCAGCATCGATCGCAAAAACCGCATCATTAACCTGTCTGTCAAGTCCAAGGACGTAGAAGACGACAAGCAGGCCATTGATAGCGTGCGTACTAAAACTGCAGAAACTGCTTCCGGTGCGACCACCATTGGTGATCTCATCAAGGAACAAATGCAGCAGCAAAACGCCAACAAGGACTAATCTCCGGTTGGTATGAAAAAAAACGGGCTCTAAGAGCCCGTTTTTTTGTGTTTTTTTATGATTTGGCTAAACTGGGGGAATAGGAATTCGGCAATCAATGGCCGAATAAAAAAGAAAAGAGGAAAGTGCCTCATGACGAAGTCAGAACTGGTCGAATTAATTGCCTCAAAACAAACACAGCTCTCGGTTAAAGACGTTGAGCTGGCAGTAAAAACAATTATTGAGCATATGTCCCAGTCGCTAGCTGGCGGGCAACGAATTGAAATACGGGGATTTGGCAGTTTCTCTCTCCATCATCGGGCGGCCCGCACTGGCCGGAACCCGAAAACTGGCGAAGCTGTGCAATTACCCGCAAAGTACGTTCCGCACTTCAAGCCCGGCAAGGAACTGCGTGAACAGGTGAATGACAGTTTGAAACAGGGGTTTTAACGGCGTTTCACCTCTGAAGCAAAACACCTATAATTCGGGCACCTATCAGCGTTTGGGAGAGCTATAGCTATGGCAGGATTACAGAAGATCCTACTGATTCTGTTGGTATTGGTCCTGGTATTGCTGGCGCTTGTTTTTTCGCTGAACAATCAGATGGCTGTTGCTCTTAATTTTCTGGTGTTTGAAACCAAGCCTCACGGTGTAGCTGTCTGGATTATCATGTCTTTCGTGATTGGCGCACTGGTTGGTGTTCTGATGACCATGCTAGCTACCGTCCGTACGTCGGTTTCCCGCCGCACTCTTCAGAAGCGACTTGATCGCGCAGAGCAGGCATTGGAGAAATCCAAGGTCCAGAACGACCGGGCTATTTAATGGACATAGTTTTTCAGTGGCTGCTGTTGACCATGGCAGTCGCCGTTGGCTGGTTTGTTGGCCGACTGGGTGGCGGGGGTACCCGAGCCCGAACGAAGATTTCAGACGAAGAGTCTGTAAAAGACCGGCTGCAGTTTCTGTTCACCAATTATTCCGATCAGGCAGTCGATAACTTTGTGCAGTCACTGGCTGTTAACAAAGAGACGGTAAGCCTTCACCTCTCTATTGGTCGCCACTTCCGGAACAAGGGTGAAACAGACCGTGCCATACTGGTTCATCAGAACCTGCTCGCAAGACCCGAATTGCCTCCACGATTTTCCCCTCAGGTGACACTCGAATTAGCCATGGATTTTCTCAGGGCTGGACTGCTGGACCGAGCTGAGGCCTTGTTGCAGCAGATCATGGGTGATCGAGAGTACGGACGAAAGGCTGCTCAGCAACTGATCGAGCTTTACCAACAGGAGAGAGAGTGGGGTAAGGCGGCGGACGTAGCCCGCACCTTGACCAAAAATGACGCGGATCCCGCGATGTTCAAGGACCTTGCTTACCTCACCTGTGAGCTGGCAGAGCAGGCTCTTCGGGAGGATGATCGCTGGGCTGCCCAGAAGCTGGCCAAGGAAGCTCTGGACTACGACCGTTCATGTGTTCGCGCAACACTGATTCTGATGAAGATTCTGATCCGGCAGGGCAGTTATCGGGAGGCAGGTAACCAGGGGCTCAAGGTATTCGATCAGAATCCGGATTTCGGGCCCGAAGCCATTGATCGTTTGATGAAGCTGGAGCATGAGCATGGCAATATCGGCCGGCTAGTCAAAAAGCTGCGCAAGCTCTACGAAACCTACCCGAGCACCAGCCTGCTGTTGGCGCTGGTTGAATCGGTTGAGCGCGTTTCGGGCCGTCCTGCTGCCACTGACCTGTTGCGCCAGGAGCTCGAAACTCGCCCCAGCGTGCGAGCGCTTCTGCGACTTGTGGAAATGGCAGGCTATGAAAAGGGCATGACCACCGACGAAGGCCGACTGGTCAGCCGTATCGGCCTTCTGATCCTTGCCAATCGCCCGGTTTACCGCTGTGTAAGTTGCGGATTCTCTGGGCAGCAACTCCATTGGCTGTGCCCGAGTTGCAAGCAATGGGAAACTGTTCGCCCGATCCAGGGCGTGGAAGCTGAATAACCATCTATCGACATTCTGCAGGACACTCCGACGTGCAAACTTCTAACGACCCAAAAATCATCGTAGCCCTGGATTTCCCGGCCGCAAACCCGGCTCTGGAGCTGGTAGATAAACTGGATCCTGCCATGTGCCGGCTGAAGGTCGGTAAAGAGCTCTTTACCCGTTCTGGTCCCCAACTTGTTGAGGGTTTGCAAAAGCGCGGCTTTGATGTGTTCCTGGATTTGAAATTTCACGACATCCCCAACACCACGTCAGCGGCTGTGGCTGCGGCTGCAGACCTGGGCGTTTGGATGGTGAACGTGCATGCCTCCGGTGGCGAGAAGATGATGCTGGCGTGCCGTGAGCGCCTGGACACCTTTGGGACGGACAAGCCTCTCCTGATCGCCGTCACGGTTCTCACCAGCATGAGCGCTGAAGACCTTGCCGGCATTGGCATTACCGGTTCCCCCGAGGCTCAGGTTTCACGCCTCGCCACGCTAACCAGAAATTGCGGCCTGGATGGCGTGGTCTGCTCTGCGCAGGAAGCCCGAAAACTCAAAACGGAGCAGGGCAGCGACTTCAAACTGGTTACTCCGGGTATTCGGCCCTTAACCGCCGACAAAGGCGACCAACAGCGCATCATGACTCCCAGCGATGCCCTCAACGCAGGTTCCGACTACCTCGTTATAGGTCGCCCGATTACCCAGGCTGCAGACCCTTTGGCTGCTTTGGAGGCTATTAATGCGGAGGTGATTGGCTTCTAGTTTGGACTTGGGTTTGAACTCTGGCCCTAGCCTTCGAGTCTTGGTGCTGGGTGCGGTGGAATCCCCCTTCCAAAAACCGCTACGAGCACATCCATGTGCACTTGTCTCCGCAATATTGAGGGGGCCGTCTATAATCAATGCAATTGGGGCCATGACAAGCGCCGATGCGGTAACCTGGCCAGCTGCTGTCACGAATGGGCTTATCAGCATGCTCCTAGAGCGGCGACCATACATCTGCAAATGCATAGGATAGTGCAGCACCCATTATCGCCACCTGTGCAAGTGTGCTACCACCTTCGCCCATAACTGGCGTTCCGATCATCACAGCAACGCCAACGAAGAAGAATGAGCCGCCCCACAACACGGACAGGGTGCCAGGCATTATCCGCTCAGAGATATTTATAGATGGTGTCATTGTGAATTCCTCGTTCGTGTTTTTTCAGCAAAAACAGATTAGTGAGGCTTCGAATTACATTCCATCTGATTCTTGCGCACCAATTTTTATTATCACGACCGTAACCAACTGATCAGTCGATGAGGTTCCAAAAGCTGGATCAAAAATTACCCAGCAATAAACGGATGGATGTATCAGCCCTGGTCGGGTCTTATGGCGTTATAGACTTTCGATTGAGTGCAAAGCCATGACGGTGCCAACTGAACAGGAAATGAAAGCAGCGGTTGCTGCAAGAGACCCGTCCCGTGACGGAGATTTCTGCTATGGCGTGATCACCACAGGCGTATGTTGCAAGCCATCTTGCCACTCTCGTTCTGCTAAACCTGAAAACCTGAGGTTCTTCCCCAACGTTGAAACAGCTGTGATGGCAGGTTTTCGTCCATGCAAGCGCTGTCTGGCCACTGATGAGACGTCACGTGTTGTCGTTCTAACGAAAATAGCTCGTTATATTGATAATAACGCAGAGGAACGACTAACACTTTCTACACTGGCAGATATGGCAGGGTTGTCTCCTTCCCGGCTACAACGGGTTTTCAAAGAAACATTCGGCATCTCGCCCAAGACTTATCAGGATGCCGCCAGAATGCGGCGCTTCAAGCAATCACTCAAGGATGGCAAGGGCGTCACTGAAGCAATTTTTGCGTCAGGATTTGGCTCCATCAGTCGTGTCTATGGGGAGGCCACTCGCAATATAGGAATGCCTCCAAAAGCATACGGTGTGGGAGGTGCAGGTGAAGTAATAACATACGCGTGCCGCGTCACCGCGCTTGGCTTGCTGGCCGTGGCGGCAACGGACAAAGGCGTGTGCTTTGCACAGTTTGGTAAAGATGAAGCTGCGCTGGTTTCCGAGCTGGCAGCCGAGTTCCCTAATGCAAAGCTGCTCGTTTCTACCTCATGTAACGTACCGGAACTTGATGCCTGGATAAAAGCGCTAGATCAACATCTCAGCGAAGGGGCGCCGCGGCCCGAATTGCCAATTGATATGCGGGGCACTGCGTTTCAGATAAAAGTCTGGACGTTTCTAACGGGTACTCACGAAGGCGACGTTCTCAGTTACAGTGAAGTGGCTAAGCGCATTGATAAGCCCAAAGCCGTGCGTGCTGTGGCATCAGCCTGTGCCAGAAACCGTATTGGCGTGCTAATTCCTTGTCATCGGGTTTTGCGAGGGGATGGAGGCTTGGGAGGATATCGTTGGGGCCTGGAGCGGAAGCAAACGTTGATCGATTTAGAGCGGGCGCGTGCCGAGGGGCACCCACCTGACCCCACCACTACGCCAGGCACCAAACCGCTCAGGCTAGGGTCAAAGCAAGGTTCATAGGGATAAAACGAAAAAACCCGCTAACTCTTTGAGTTAACGGGTTTTAAAATAATGGCTCCCCGAGCTGGGCTCGAACCAGCGACAAACGGATTAACAGTCCGTTGCTCTACCAACTGAGCTATCGGGGAACGTCGTCATATGACGAGGCGCGTATATTAAGATTACCCCACCGCCTCGTCAACCCTTTGCCGAAGTTTTTAGCTCAGAGCCTTCTTCAAACGCTCAATTGCCTTTTCCAGATTATCCATACTGGTCGCAAAACTCAGACGCATGTGGCCGGGGCTGCCGAACGCAGAACCTGGAACCAGAGCAACGCCAGCGTCGCTAAGAAGCTTTTCTGCAAACTCAACATCATTGCTGACGCTGGAATCGGCATCAATCGCGCCCTGGAAACTGGGGAACACATAAAAGGTGCCGTCGCCTTTGAGGCATTCAACGCCTGGCAACTTGTTCAGAGCGTCGACCAGCCAGTCGTGGCGCTCTTTGAACGCCTTGACCATCTCACCGACGCATTCCTGCGGGCCATCCAGAGCAGCATGTGCAGCAGCCTGGGAGATGGAGCAAGGGTTAGAGGTGCTTTGGGACTGGATCTTTTTCATCGAACCGATGATCCGGGCAGGGCCAGCGGCATAGCCGATACGCCAGCCAGTCATGGAGTAGGCCTTGGACACACCATTAAGAACAAAGGTGCGATCGTAAAGCTCAGGCGTAGCGTTCAGGATGTTGCAGAACGGCTTGCCGGTCCAGAGAATAGGCTCGTACATGTCGTCAGTGGCGATCATGATTTTCGGGTGCTTTTTCAGCACTTCACCAATCGCCTGCAGCTCTTCCAGGGTGTAAGCCATACCGCTGGGGTTGGACGGGCTATTGATCACAAACAGACGGGTGCGCTCGGTGATGGCGTTTTCCAGCTGCTCCGGAGTGATTTTGAAGCGTGTTTCGGCGCCGGTTTCGATGATAACCGGTTTGCCTTCAGCAACCAGAACCATATCCGGGTAGGATACCCAGTAAGGTGCCGGGATAATGGCTTCGTCGCCGGCATTAAGTGTGGCCAGCGCAAGGTTGAAAAAGCTCTGTTTGCCACCACTTGATACCAGTATCTGGTTGGCTTCGTATTCCAGGCCGTTGTCCCGTTTGAACTTCGCAATAATCGCTTTCTTCAGGGCCGGCGTACCATCAACAGCGGTGTACTTTGTCTGGCCGTTCTTTATGGCCTCAATGGCTGCCTGTTTGATGTGATCCGGAGTATCGAAGTCCGGCTCGCCCGCACCAAGCCCGATTATATCCTGGCCTGCTGCGCGCAATTCGGCAGCCTTATTGGTTACCGCGAGGGTGGGGGATGGCTTGATTGCCTGTACACGGCTGGAAAGTTGAAGGTCCAAACTTGCGCTCCTTAAAGCTGCGACTGATAGGTCTGTGACCGGCGGGGCGGCTGACTTTCGCCCAGCCGTCGATCCAGTTGATGGTACCATGAAGCTGGAGCAACAATAAATTTCTCTCTGTGGTCAGGTCGTGCAAACGCAGGATCTGGCAAGGATATCCATGTTGAGTGAGCGGAGGTTGTCTGCCGATTATGGCCAGTAACGATTCCAGCAGTTCAGGTAAGGAAGGCGTCTTCACGGTTGATTCACCGTTCGAGCCTGCGGGTGATCAGCCTAAAGCCATTGCAGGGCTGGTGGATGGCATTCACTCGGGCCTGGCACACCAGACGTTGCTCGGTGTTACTGGCTCCGGCAAGACGTTTACCGTTGCCAAAGTGATCGAAGCCGTGCAGCGTCCAACCATTGTGATGGCTCACAACAAAACTCTGGCTGCACAGCTGTATGGCGAGTTCCGCGAGTTTTTCCCGGATAACTCCGTTGAGTACTTCGTGTCTTACTACGATTATTACCAGCCGGAGGCCTATGTTCCTTCGTCTGACACTTTTATCGAAAAAGACGCCTCGATTAATGAACACATCGAACAGATGCGGTTGTCTGCCACCAAAGCGCTGCTTGAGCGCCCGGACGCCATCATTGTGGCAACCGTGTCAGCCATTTACGGCTTGGGTGACCCAAAGTCCTATCTGAAAATGATGTTGCACCTGGATCGGGGTGACAAAATTGATCAGCGGTACATTTTGCGCAGGCTGGCTGAGCTGCAATACACCCGTAACGACATTGAGTTTCACCGTGCCAACTACCGTGTGCGCGGTGATGTGATTGACGTGTTCCCCGCGGAGTCGGAAAAAGAAGCTGTCCGCATTGAGTTGTTTGATGATGAAGTTGAAAACCTCAGCTACTTCGATCCGCTCACCGGTGAAGTACTCAGGCGCGTGCCCCGAATTACGATCTACCCCAAGTCCCACTATGTAACGCCGCGCCAGACGGTGCTGGATGCGGTTGAAGAGATAAAGAAAGAGCTTGATGAGCGCTTGCCGCAGCTGCGTGATAACAATCGTCTGGTGGAAGCACAGAGGCTGGAAGAGCGCACCCGCTACGATATGGAAATGATGAACGAGCTGGGCTACTGCAACGGCATCGAGAACTATTCCCGCTATCTTTCGGGCCGGCAGCCAGGCGAGGCACCGCCAACACTGTTTGATTACCTACCACCGAATGCGCTGCTGATTGTGGACGAATCCCACGTGACCATCCCGCAGATCGGTGCCATGTACAAAGGCGACCGCTCCAGAAAAGAAACCCTTGTTCAGTATGGCTTTCGACTGCCGTCTGCGCTGGATAACCGCCCCATGCGGTTTGATGAATGGGAGCGGATTGCGCCTCAGATGATCTTTGTGTCAGCTACGCCCGGGAATTACGAAGCGGAACACGCGGGTCAGTTGGTGGAGCAGGTTGTGCGGCCAACCGGCCTGTTGGATCCTGTCATTGAAGTGCGTCCTGCGTCCACACAGATAGACGATCTGCTTTCCGAAATTCACGCCCGAGTGAAGGTCAATGAAAGGGTTCTGGTGACCACGCTCACCAAGCGCATGGCCGAAGATCTCACGGACTTTCTGATGGAGCACGATATCCGCGTGCGCTATCTGCATTCGGATATTGATACCGTTGAGCGGGTTGAGATCATCCGCGATCTGCGTCGGGGTGAATTTGATGTGCTGGTAGGTATCAACTTGTTGCGGGAAGGCCTGGATATGCCCGAGGTGTCGCTGGTCACCATTCTGGATGCTGACAAAGAAGGCTTCCTGCGTTCCGAGCGCTCACTGATTCAGACCATTGGCCGTGCTGCGCGGAACCTTAATGGCAAGGCCATTCTTTATGGCGACCGGATAACCGGTTCGATGCAGCGCGCCATTGACGTAACCGAAAGCCGGCGGGCGAAACAGGCCGAGCACAACGAAGCCCATGGTATTACACCGCAGGGGCTCAACAAGAAGATTGCGGATATTATGGAAGGCGCAGGCGGCGGTGGCCGGGGCCGAAATAAAGCTGCGCGGCCTGGCGACAAAGCCGCCGAAGAAGCTGAGCAGTATCGCGCCCGGGTTGGCCGCCGAACGCCTGGCGAGTTGCTTAAAGAAGTGTCGCGCCTTGAAGACGAGATGTACAAAGCCGCATCGGATCTGGATTTCGAGGCTGCCGCCCGCCTTCGGGACGAGATTTCAGGTCTTAAAGAAGCCGTGCTGCGAACGGGCTAAGTGCATATCAACGCCTCGGGCCGACAATCACTGCGGCCTGAAGCGGTTGGTTGCGACCGTATCGTGAAATCTGGCTGAACACCCGTTTATCCACCGGAAGATATTGCTTGTCCGCCACGGTTTCTCCCTCCTCCACGTCGATTTCCGGATCGTGGAGGTATACAAACTGGTCGTCGATGGCGCATACGGTCACCCAGTGGGGCACTCGGCTCCGGTTCAACTGCCAGGTGCTGATCAGAATGACCGGGATCTGGCCTTCGTGCAGTGCCTGCTCCATGGCATCAAGTGTGAGCGGATCGTGGTGTAACTCTATGCCAGTCTTGCCTATGTCGTGCAAGAACCCTTCATGCACCAGTTCCAGGACCCGTTTTTTGTCGTCGTTTCGGACCGTGTCCCGGAACAATGGACCTTCGGTACTGATCCAGGCGCTGGATTCAAAACCCCGGTTCCAGGCGGACAACGCAAGACCGTGGGGGCCGCAGCCACCGTGACCTGCAAGCATGAAGATCGTTGTCGCTTCCCGCCAGATCTTGAGTTCCTCCAGAGTGGTCAGTGATTGCTGCTCGTCAAGCGCCGCCATGGCCATAATCAGAGCGGCGGGGCCGCAAGAGAAGTCGGTCGTTTGGGGATAGTAGGGCACAGGGATGAAATCCCTTGTCGGCTCGTAAAACAGGATGCGCCGCTCAAAGCGAAGAGCCGTACCGTGATCTTCGTAATAGTCCCGGTAAGTGCCGAATTGGCGATAGCCCAGGCGTTTATAGAGTGCTATTGCGCCACTGTTATCTTCCCGAACCTCCAGGCGCATCAGAATACGGCCCGCGTCTGCCGCCTCACGTTCCGCTGCTTTAACCAGCTTTTCACCAATGCCGCGTCCACGTGCGGTTGGAAGCACGGCAATGGAATAGATGCGTGCCATTCGGGTTGCTGCGCTCATCAGCACCAGACAGTAGCCCAGTAACTCGTTCTTACCCTCACTTTTGGCCTCAGCCACAATCAGTCTGTCCCGGGGCATATCCAGAAAGCGTCGGAAGCTGCGACGGGAAAGTCGGTCTTCGCTAAAGCAGCGGTGCTCAAGTTGCAAAAGAGCGTTCAGATCATCGCTGGTGGCTTGCCGGAGTTGCAGATCGGACATATGTAAAGCGGCCTTGAGAATATCGGCTGGGGCATGCTGGCAGGCTACCCGTGTGCGGCTATTATGGTGGAGAGTTGAGATTACGAATATAAGCGGATTATGCGTAAAAGCACGCACTATCCGCCGATTGTTCCAACACCCGCAGCGGCGTATTGTTGCGGCGAGTTATATCGGCAATTATCTCCCGGGAGGAGCGCCTTTAATGTCCCGTTTGCTTATCGTTGTGGACCGCACCAAAGACTGGGCTCCGTATTATCCCAGCGAAGATGTATTGAGCTTTGATCAGTACCTCCAGTTTTCAGCGCCGGCGAACAGTCGCGTGCGTGTTATCAACCTCTGCCAAAGTGCCAAATACCTGAGCCGTGGCTATTACTGCTCGTTGCTGGCGGAAGCCCGCGAGCACCACGTTGTGCCGTCGGTCATGACGCTCAACGACCTCAGTCGCAAAGGCCTGTTTTCACTGGAGCTCGAAGAGCTCGACGCCAGCGTGATCAATTGGCTGGAGGCGGAAGGTTCCGCCATCGATCCGGCCAGTGACGAGCGCAATGCCACTCATGAAGTCCGGATTCGAACTTATTTCGGGCAAACGGAACACTCGGACCTCAAACCGGTGGCGCGAGCTTTGTTTGATCGGTTCCCTTGCCCGATTCTTGAGGTCGTCTTCCGGCGCCGCAAGGCCTGGCAGATTGAGTCCATGAAGCCGGCGGCACCTGCAGACTTGAGCGAACAGGAGCAGGATACCTTCGCCTCAGCGTTGGACCGCTTCAGCAGTATGGTCTGGCGTAAACCGAGAACTCGCCGGCGCTATCGGTATGACCTGGCGATTCTGGTCAATCCGGAAGAGGAAATGCCTCCCAGTGATAAGGTGGCCTTGAAACGCTTTGAAAAAGCCGGCCGCAAACTGGGTATTAATGTGGAGCAGATCACGCGCAGGGATTATATGCGCCTGCCCGAATACGATGGCCTGTTCATTCGCGAAACCACAGCCATCGACCACCACACCTACCGTTTTGCCCGCAAGGCGGCGGCTGAAGGCATGGTGGTGATTGACGATCCAGTGTCGATCCTCAAGTGCACCAACAAGGTTTTTTTGGCGGACCTTTTGAAAAATAACAAGATACCGACCCCCAAAACCCTGATTCTTTCGAAAGACCAGAAAGACGCTGCGGAACAGGTGATTCAGGAGTTGGGCTTCCCGGTTGTTATCAAGATACCGGATGGTGCCTTTTCCCGGGGTGTGAACAAGGCGGAGGACGAAAAATCTTTGAGAGCAGGGCTAAAAGACCTGTTCCGTCAGTCGGCGCTGGTCCTTGCGCAGGAGTATCTCTATACCGACTACGACTGGCGTATTGGCGTGCTGGGTGGCCGGGCGATTTATGCCTGTAAGTATATGATGGTGAAAGGCCACTGGCAGATTTATCAACACAGTGAGTCAGAAAGTGAGAGCGGTGGATTTGAAACCATGCCCACCTATGAAGTGCCCAGAAACGTGATACAGGCAGCTCTGAACTCTACGCGGCTGATTGGCAACGGGCTTTACGGCGTTGACATCAAACAGTCCGGAAACCGGGTTGCGGTTATCGAAGTTAACGATAACCCCAGTATTGATGCGGGTGTTGAAGACCGTTTTCTCGGCGGCGAGCTTTACACACTGATCATGCAGGAGTTTCTTTCCAGGATGGAAGAGAACCGGCGGCGTTGAGGCCAGCCGGGTTCTGGTAGCCGGCTCAAGGGCCGGCTGCCCACACTCTCACACTGCCAAACCAGGGATAGTTTTCCAGATGGTGTCGGACGTTCTCCGGAGTAAAAATTGTCTCCGGTCCAGGCTCGTCCAGAAAGATCTCCAGGTGCAGCTTGTTTCTCAGGTAGTGAAGTCTTAAACGGCTACGCTGGGGAATTTCTCCCAGATGCTCCGCAATAATGCTTGTCACTTCCGCACGGGAGGGCAGCTTTTCGATGGTTGGATACTCATCCTCGTCGTTCTCGGCATCAATGTGAAAGTTGATGTCGAGAATGTTCTCCAGTGCATCACGCATCCCGGCGACCACTTGCATGCCAATCTGATGCCCCTCCGACACGCTGATTTCTGGTCGCACGACCAAGTGAATATCCAGAAGAATATCCTGCCCCATGCGCCGGCTGCGGAGCTCATGTACGTTGAGAACGCCATCGGTAGAGCGGGCGATGGCTGTCAGCATCTCGGTATCGTCAGGGGAGAGCCCGGTGTCTACCAGTTCCTGAACGCTGTCCCAGGTAAACTTCCAACCAATGTGAATAATGATGATCGCAATCGCTACAGCGGCAAGCACATCCAGCCAAAGCAAGCCCAACATGGCGCCGGCCGTTGAAACCAGAACCACCGCGGAAGAAAACGCATCGGTACGGCTGTGCCAGGCATTGGCAATAATAAGGTCTGAGCGTATGGCTTGGCCGATATGTCGTGTGTAGCGAAAAATCCATTCCTTGCCTACAACAGACACACCTGCGGCGATCAGTACTGGCCATTCCGGAATATTATCGATGTTGCCTTCAATCAGTCGGAGGGTATTTTCCCACGCAAGAGCGGCACCGACAGCAATCAGAATGCTGCCAAGCACCAGGGTGCCGAAGGTTTCAATGCGTTGATGGCCGTAGGGGTGGTTCTCGTCCGGCTCCTGACGTGACAGTTTCATCACTCCGAGGACAACAAGGTCGGACGCCACATCCGTGAAAGAGTGAATTCCGTCGACCAGAAGAGCCTGAGAATGAAAAAGCATGCCTGCGATGACTTTAATGATTCCCAGAAAAGCATCAAGAATCATTCCGATAACCGTAACCCGCGAGGCAGCTTTCATCTCCACCGCGAGATTTTCACGATGGCGGCGGGCAGGGGAGTCGGGCTGCTGCATTAAAAACTCCGGATCAATTGGCGAGAGTCAGTATAACCTTATTATCAGCCAGGGTAGGGAGCTTTTGGTGTAGCGCCGCCAAGGCAAATTTTTATGTTTGTCTGCGTGATTTATGCACATCATAGCAATCTTGTGCATCAATGACAGTCCGTTCAGGTTTCGCTTCATTTAAACCAAAAATTATTTAAAACATTGAAAAATAACGAAAAATAAACTGATCAAAAAATGATCAATCTGTAGATTGGCGCAGATCACAAGGGATTGGCACTGTTGCCCCGCAATTTTCAACAGGGTTATCCACAGATTCCGTGGAAAAGCTCCCGGGAGCTTATCGATACAATTGTTTAGCTCCGTTTTTACGTGGAGCAGGGTCGCTGTGGAAAACTTCCGGTATACTCGCGGCCATATTTTATTGAGGAGCTTTCAGATGTACGGCGTTATTCGCAATCTGCTTTTCCGGTTACCACCTGAGCAGGCCCATTCTGTTGCCTTAAACGGTTTGGATCTGGCGCACCGGTTGCGCGTACTGGGTGCTTTTTCACCGAAAACAGATGCGTTGCCAGTCAAGGTTATGGGGCTTGATTTCCCCAACCCGGTCGGGCTTGCAGCGGGATTGGATAAAAACGCAGACCATCTGGACGCTCTGGGTGCACTCGGGTTCGGGTTCATAGAGGTTGGAACCGTTACGCCGTTGGCGCAGCCTGGTAACCCCAAACCGCGCATGTTCCGATTGCCGGAGCATGAGGCCATTATTAATCGTATGGGTTTCAACAATGAAGGTTTGGCCCACATGCTGGATCGCGTCGACAAGCGCAGCTACCGGGGAATCCTGGGCATCAATGTGGGCAAGAACAAAGACACACCGAATGAAGAGGCTGAGTCCGATTACCGGCAGGGTATTTCAGCGGTGTACACCCGAGCTGACTACATTACGGTGAACGTGTCGTCGCCCAACACCCCGGGCCTGCGAGATCTTCAGTTCGGTGATTCCCTGAAAGGTCTGCTTAATGCCATCAAAGATGAGCAGGTGAAGTGTCAGAAGCAGTTTGGCCGTTACGTGCCTGTTGCCGTTAAGATCGCCCCGGATATGGACGATGAAGGTATCCGGTTTGTCGCATCAGCCTTGAAAGAGGCAGGCCTGGACGGTGTTATTGCTACCAATACCACCATAAGCCGCGATGCCGTTGCCGGCCACATTCATGCTGAAGAAGCGGGAGGGCTTAGTGGTGCTCCGGTTCGTGAGGCATCTCTGAGAGTTATTCAGGGGCTCTATGCCGAGCTTGGTGACGATCTGCCGATTATTGGTGTGGGCGGCATTACCGATGGTGAGAGCGCGGCGGAAAAGATCCGTGCTGGCGCGAAGCTGGTTCAGCTATATACCGGCTTTATTTATCGTGGGCCGGAACTGATCAGTGAAGCCGTTGAGGCGATTCGGAAGGTATAAAACGAGGAAGGGCCCGCCAAGCGGGCCCTCGCGGGGCTTAACCCCGTTGCGCATCAGCGCGTTAGACGGGGCGGGTGGCCCCGTTTTGGTTGCTCTGAATACTGCATCAAACTGTGTAATAAAAGATCAGATTAAGATATCGGGGTTTGAACAAGCATCACGCGGTGGTGACGTTTGCCAGTTTATGAATACCGGAGACGCCGGTCATGCCTTCCCATTGATCTGTGCGGCCTTCACGCCACCCGTTCAACCATTCCTGGCGAACCTCTGCCTGTTCAAGCGGGCAGCTGTCTTTGGATTTTCCGGACACACCAGCGAGATAACCCCGCTTGAATGCTCGAGCGAACATGTCTCTTTTCTGTCTTTTCATGCCGTTCCTCACTAATGGATTAACAGAACAAGCGTGTACACTTCTGCGGTGGCTATGGCATGTGGAATCCATTCATGGAAAACCCACTATTGCCAGCTCCAGCCAGAGCAGTCAGGATCCTGTTAACGAAGGGGAGTTACCCTTCTCGAACGACGCGTCACCTACAAGGTAATATTAACCTTGAGCAGAAGTACACTATCATTTTGGTCTATAAATAACATTATATAGACCTAAAGGTGATAAAAAGAATTACCCAAACCTATGACCGCTGCGATTCCCGGGACTTACCGGGAATCGCCTGAGAACCTGGAGTTGAACTTGTCCAAATCTGTCTTTTTTGTAACCTGCCCAAAGGGTGTTGAATACCTTCTGGCGGACGAGCTCAGTACGCTTGGTCTCGGGCTGGTGAGAAACGCACCAGCGGGCGCTTGGGTAGAAGGCCCGCTGGAAGCCGGTTATCGGGCCTGCCTTTGGTCGCGCTTGGCAAACCGAGTGATTCTTCACATTGATGAGGTGGCGGCTACGAGTGCCGATGAGCTTTACGACGGTGTCGTTCACCTCGACTGGCAGAAGCACATCCCCGTTGATGGCAGTTTTCGCGTTAATTTTATTGGCGAGAATGAGGCTATTCGCAACACTCAGTTTGGGGCCCAAAGAGTAAAAGACGGCATTGTGGACCGTTTCACTATGAGCGGCGGAAAGCGCCCGGCGGTAGAAGCGAAAATGCCGGATGTAACCGTGTCTGCCCGACTGCATCGTGGCAAGCTTGCATTGGGTATCGATATCAGCGGCCACAGCTTGCATCAGCGTGGCTATCGCACAGAACAGGGGCTGGCGCCTTTAAAGGAAAATCTCGCAGCGGCCTTGCTGATACGTGCTGGCTGGCCTGAAATTGCGGCTGCCGGGGGCGATTTTGCAGACCCTATGTGTGGCTCAGGTACTCTGGTGATTGAAGCTGCCATGATGGCGCTGGATATCGCGCCGGGCCGTCGTCAGGAGCGCTTTGGCTTTGAAAAATGGCTTGGGCACCAGCCTGAAGCCTGGTTACGCTTGCGCCAGGAAGCAGAAAAGCGTGCCTATGAAGGTAAACAGGGCCGGGTACCCAGGTTCACGGGTTTTGATCATGATAGCCGGGTTATTTCTACCGCCCGCAATAACGCCCAGCGAGCGGGTCTGGAGAGCTTGATTGATTTCCAGGCTCAACCGATAGAAGAGCTCTCATTGGGAGACGACCGGGCTGAAACCGGTCTTGTTCTGGTAAATCCGCCATACGGCGAACGCCTGAGCGACAGAAAAGCCCTTGCAGGTTTGTACGAATCCCTTGGCGATGCTGTGAAAAAGGCTGCGCCAGGTTGGCGCCTTGGCGTGTTTACCGGTGCCCCGGAGTTCGGCAAATCCATTGGCTTGCGCAGCTTTAAGCAGTACAAGCTGTTCAATGGCAAACTGCCTGCGCAACTTCTGCTGTTTACCATAGACGAAGCCAGTGTGCGCACGCCTCGGGAACCGGCAGCGCCGGGTGAAGTTCTGCCCCGGATTGCGAACGAAGAGCGTGCCGATATGCTGCGCAACCGGCTGAAGAAAAACATGAAGACGATAGGTCAATGGGCGCGTAAGCAGCAAATAAGCTGCTACCGTTTGTACGATGCAGACATGCCGGAGTACGCGTTGGCGATCGATATCTATGAGGGCAGGGTCCACGTGCAGGAATACGTCGCGCCCAAATCGATTGATGAGCGCTCCGCACGGGACCGCCTGGCTGAAGCTCTGGCGGTTATTCCAGAGGCTCTGGGCATTGAACGGGATCAAATGGTCTGCAAGCAGCGGCAGCGCCAGGCTGGCATCAGTCAGTACGAAAAACAGGACGTCAGCGGAGAGTTCTTTCAGGTGCAGGAGCACGGCGTCACACTCAAGGTGAACCTGAAAGATTATCTCGATACCGGGTTGTTCCTGGACCATCGCCCTGTGCGCCATTGGATCCAGCAGAACGCCCAGGGCAAGCGCTTCCTGAATCTGTTCTGTTACACCGGCGCGGCGACTGTTCATGCGGTCGCCGGCGGCGCCAGTCGCTCGTTGAGTCTGGATCTGTCAAAAACCTACGTGGGCTGGGCACAGGATAACCTGGCACTTAACCGGGCAGATCCCCGCAAGCATAAGGTGGAGCAGCTGGATTGTCTGGCATGGCTGGCAGCGAGGCCAACGCCCGATCAGCTTTATGATCTGATCTTCATGGACCCGCCAACCTTCTCCAACTCGGCCCGTATGGCTGGCGTTCTGGATGTACAGAAGGACCACGCAAAGTTGATCCGGCAGGCGATGTCGAGGTTGAGTTCAGATGGTTTGCTGATTTTTTCCAATAACTTCCGGCGCTTCAAACTGGATGAAGATCTGGCCGCTGAGTTTGAGATTAAGGAAGTGAGTGCCAGCACTCTTGATAAGGATTTTCAGCGCAACGCGCGGATTCACCGGTGCTGGCACATTCGGCAAAGCGCGTAGTCTTTTGGTACGGGGCTGCCGCCGTGCGCGTCAGAACTCGTATTTGAGTCCGGTGGAAAACTGAAAGGTATTAATGTCTGTGCTGGTGTCTTTGAACAGTTTTCCACCCTCGAATACAAGATAGGTGTCGCTCAACACTTCAATATCCATACCGACCACATAGCTCATACCGAAGCTGCTGCCGGGAAAGTCGCCTTCCAGGTCGCGGAACTCGGCGTTCTGCTTTTCGTCTGTATTGGCGATGTCGGCGGTGCCGTGAACAAAGGAAAACCCGCCTTGCGCATAGACGTTGGCGTAGTCTGTAATGGGGTAATGCAGGCCGATGTACCAGCTGGCAAAGTAATCGACAGAGAGGGTCAGGTCGCTTCCTGATACCTCTGCATCCCTGAAACCTCCTCCTGCTCGCAGCTCAGCGTGAAATAAATGGTTGATATGGCTGCCCGCAATCAAGGTTCCACCGCTTCCGGTGGCAGTCTCATTTGAGAAGGAGCCTATGGTCCGGTGGTTGAACGCCGTTACCAGCAGGCCTGCATAGTGTCTGTCTTCCCGGGGCGTTTCCTGGGCCTGGGCGGCTTGGGCACAGAGTAGGCAAGCCGGCACCAGTGTAAGTATCTGGTACGTTCGCACGACCTTGTTCATTGTTATCGGGCATCCTGACGTGAGCGGTTACGGGCTGAGTTTGCCTTGTGTAACCGTTTGTTACGTCGACCCGTGTCACACTTCCTGTGTCGCTTCGGCAGAAGCGTCAGTTATCGTCAAAGAGGCCCTCTTCCTGCGCCATCAAAAGCAGGGCGTATACACCGTTTTCCGGTAGCTGTGGCTCGAGGCCTGCCTCGAACAGAAGCTGACGGCGACGGTCTTCCAGGGCATCGCTGCTCATGTTGGTGATCAGGTCGGTAATCGGGGCGATTTCAAACGGTGCATCTTGCTCCAGAACGCTGAAAATCATATCCACCAGGATCTCATCTGGGTCCAGCCCATCAACGTAGACCGTCTGGTCGGGCAGATCCTGGTGCAGCTCATGGACGAGCTCGATCAATGGAACGCCTTGTTCTTCAAGGTAAAGCAGGTCCAGATCGCCAAGATCGCCGTCTTCAGGCAGCCATTCATCCGCCGGGGCAATCACTACGTTTTTCATCTGGCCATCTTCCAGCGACCAGGCCATGGCAATCGGGAACAGGGCGTCGTCGGTCTGGCAGTATTCAATGTCGAGAAATTTGGGTGCAGGCATGTCGGGCTCCGTTCGATGAGGGGGGCAAGTAAGCTCAGGATTCGTGGTGCGGGCGAGTAATGTCTTTTGACCCGGTATGAGGTATCAAGGCTTCGTGCCATACTATTGCGATAATTATCATTCTATCAGGGACACCATGGAACGCGCTGAATTCAACACAGGTTTACTGAAGTTTCTGAACGCATCACCGACGCCTTGGCATGCTGTGGCGACCATGAAAAGTCAGCTCGATGCGGCCGGCTTCGAAGAGCTGGATGAAAAGGACGACTGGTCTGTTGACCGGAATCGCAGTTATTACGTCATTCGCAACGGTTCCTCAATCGTGGCATTTCGTACCGGCGCCCGAGACGCTTCCGCATCCGGTATCCGCATGGTAGGTGCTCACACCGATAGCCCGTGTCTGAAAGTAAAACCTAACCCGGAGCTGCGCCGCAAAGGCTTCTTCCAGCTCGGTGTTGAGGTTTACGGCGGTGTTCTGATGAATCCCTGGTTTGATCGGGATCTCTCGCTGGCGGGAAGGGTGACCTTTCTTGACGGCCATAACAAGGTCAGTGACACACTGGTTGATTTCCGCAAACCTGTAGCCTTCATTCCCAGCCTCGCGATCCATCTGGACAGGGAAGCCAACAGCAGTCGCACAGTGAATCCCCAGACAGATCTTCCTCCTGTACTGATGCAGGTTCCGGAAGACGACGCCACCAGTTTCAATGAGCTTCTGGCTCAGCAGATTGCCCGTGAATCCGGCGCCAAAGTTCACAAGATCCTCGGCTATGAGTTGAGTTTCTACGATGCCCAGGCTGCATCGGTTGTCGGGTTGCGTGATAACTTCATCGCCTCCGCCCGGTTGGACAACCTGCTGAGCTGTTACATTGGCCTGCAGGCTTTGCTGAATGCCTCCGGCGATGAAGCGGCGCTGTTGGTCTGCAACGACCATGAAGAAGTGGGTAGCATGTCCTCCGAAGGCGCACAGGGGCCATTTCTGACAGCGGTTCTGGATCGCTGGTGTGGCGCAGGCAAGGCCAGGTCCATTGCCCGTTCCATGATGATCTCGGCAGACAATGCCCACGGCGTGCACCCGAACTATATGGACAAGCACGATGAAAATCATGGCCCCATCCTGAATAAAGGCCCGGTCATCAAGGTGAACCATAACCAGCGCTATGCAACCAACAGCCGTTCAGCCGCTGTTTACCGGCATATCAGTGACGAGCTGGGATTGCCACACCAAACGTTTGTGGTGCGCAGCGATATGGGTTGCGGCAGCACAATTGGACCGGTGACGGCAGCAAATCTGGGTGTGACAACACTGGATATTGGCGTACCCCAGTTCGGCATGCATTCTATTCGCGAACTGATTGGTACTGAGGATGGCTTCACGATGTTCCGCGTGTTGGCAGAATTCATGCAGCGTGAGCAGGTGCTTTGACTAAATGGCTCCCCGAGCTGGGCTCGAACCAGCGACAAACGGATTAACAGTCCGTTGCTCTACCAACTGAGCTATCGGGGAACAGCGTCAAGTCGGGCGGCATAGTAAGCGCTTTGCATTAGCTGGTCAACCCCCTGATATAAAAGGTCAAATTTTGTACTCCAGTATGGCTCATCAATATCGTCCGCCTCCTTGGCTGCGCAGTGGTCACGTTCAGTCTGTATGGCCGGTACTGTTTCGCAAGGTTCAAGTGGCGGATCCAGTAACAGAAGTGCTTCCGACAGCCGACAACGATGAGCTGCATCTGGACTGGCATCGCCAGGGCAGCAGTCGGCTGGCCATCGTTTCACACGGTTTGGAAGGTCATAGCCGACGACCCTACGTACTGGGGCTGACAAAAGCATTGTTGGCACAGGGTTGGGATGTTTTGGCGTGGAATTTCCGCTCCTGTGGAGGTGTTATGAACCTGCAACCGAGGTTTTATCACAGCGGCGCCACCGAAGATCTGCGCCAGGTTGTTGACCATGGCCTGGAACAGGGTTACCAGACAGTGTTCCTCTCGGGTTTCAGCATGGGGGGGAATCTTACACTTCTGTATCTTGGTGAACAGGGTGAGCGCGTTGACAGCCGAATCTGCGGGGCGGTGGCTTATTCGGTGCCCTGCGATCTTGCGGGCAGTGCCGATATGCTGGCTTTGCGCAGCCGAAAGATCTACATGCAGCGCTTTTTGAAGGATCTTCGTGTAAAAATGGACGAAAAAGCACGGAAGTTTCCCGGTCTTATTGATGTTTCCGGTTTCGATTCCATTCAGAGTTTTCACGAGTTTGATGACCGCTACACAGCTCCGCTGCACGGATTTGCAGACGCCACTGAATACTGGGCCCAGTGTTCCGCATTGAGCAGGCTGAAAGATGTAAGGGTACCTGCGCTGATGGTTAATGCAGCCGATGATCCGTTTTTGTCCGCAAAGTGCTTCCCCGAGTCACCCACTGTGCTTGGGGCACACGTGCGCCTCGATGCACCGAAATGGGGAGGCCATGTCGGATTTGTGGAGCATGGCCGTGGCGGGTATTACTGGTCTGAGCGCCGGGCCCTCGCGTTCCTGCAGGGCGTGGTGTGATGTTTATTCAAGGAGTGGTTTGAGTACCGGCCATACATTCTCAAGCAGCCTGGGTTGAGCCTCGGCCGTAGGATGAATGCCGTCACCCTGCATCAGGTTTGCTTTGTCGTAGATCCCGTCCAGAAAGAAGGGAACCAGAGCGGTGTTGTAGTTGTCTGAAAGCGTTGGAAAGATGTCGGCAAACAACTGTGTATAACGTTGGCCGTAGTTCGGGGGTATCTGCATACCAACCAGAATGGCGCGGGCGCCTGAGCTCTGAACGCTCTCAACCATTGACGCGAGGTTGGATTTGATGACGCCGGGGGGAAAGCCGCGAAGGCCGTCGTTACCACCCAGCTCGATAATAACCACGGAGGGATTATTCTTCTCAAGTAACTCAGGCAATCGGCGAACACCGCCGTCTGTGGTTTCGCCGCTGATGCTGGCATTCACCACGTTCCAGTTTTCAAGGCCGTTGCCTTGCAAGCGTTCACGCAAGAGTTGCACCCAGGCTGTTTCTGACGGTACGCCGTAAGCGGCACTGAGGCTGTCACCGACAACCAGAAGCGTTTGCTGGCTAGCCATCACTGGCATGGCAATGAACGCCACCAGAAGAAAGGCAATTGATCTGAAATACAGCAGTGCTCTATGCATAAACAATCCGTATACCTTGATAAATGAACGTGCTTTTTCCGGGAGCCCCGTAAACAAAATGCAGACTATAAACCCTGATAGCCAGCGCCCGATGCTGCGCGTTGAAAACCTGACCCACCGCGTCAGCCTTGAAACCGATACGTTGACGATCTTGAAGGGGGTCAGTCTTGAAATCAATCGGGGAGAATCCGTAGCCATTGTCGGCCGCTCTGGTTCTGGCAAGACTACCTTGCTTGGGTTGCTCGCCGGCCTTGATACCCCCACCGAAGGCAATGTTGAGCTGGACGGCGCCGTTATCAGTCAACTGAGCGAAGATGAACGGGCCCAGCTGCGTGCTCACAGAGTCGGGTTTGTGTTCCAGTCATTCCAGTTGCTACCGGCCCTGACGGCTCTGGAAAATGTGATGCTGCCGTTGGAACTGGCGGGCATGGAAGCACCAGAAAAGCGCGCCCGCGAACTGCTGGAGCGGGTAGGCCTTGGTGAGCGACTTGTCCACACGCCACGACAGCTTTCGGGCGGCGAGCAGCAGCGGGTTGCCATTGCCCGGGCGTTTGCTTCCGACCCCGCCATTCTGTTTGCCGATGAGCCTACCGGCAACCTGGATAACCGCACAGGCCAGGAAATTTCGGATTTGCTCATGGCCCTGAACCAGGAGCAAGGCACTACGCTGGTGATGGTAACCCACGATGAACAGCTGGCCGCACGTTGCGCCCGACAGTTCCATATTGAAGCGGGCGAGCTGACCGAACCGGTTAACGAAAGGGAGCTCGCTGACTGATGGCTGCTGCAAAAAAGCTGATGTCTGTACGCCGCGACTGGCGTGAGCGCGATGTGCGTGTGGTGCTAGCGGCACTGATTATTGCCGTAGCCACGGTCGCAACCATTGCCCTGTTCGCCAGCCAGCTGCAACGCACCCTGGTATCGTCTGCCAGCTCTTTCCTGGCTGCAGATCGGCAGCTGGAAGCAGAAAACGGTCGCCCCGTACCAGAGCCATGGGTCACCGAAGCTTTGGAACGCGGGCTTGAAACCGGTCGCATGGTGGAGTTTTCCACCATGGTGTTTGGCACCGATGCCTTTCAGCTTGTATCCATAAAGGCGGTCAGCAATGAGTACCCGTTGCGCGGCGAGCTGGAAATTCAGGGGGATTCGGAAGGCTCTCGGGTACAGGTGCAGAACGGGCCCGCACCGGGTGAAGTCTGGATCAATCCCAGGCTGCTTCGGCTGCTGGATATTCAGATCGGAGACACTCTTGAAGTAGGCAGCCGTAACCTGACTGTGTCGGGCTTATTGCTGCGTGAGCCAGATGGCGGGTTCAGCCTTTCCGCTCTCGCGCCCCGGGTGATGATGCACGTGGATGATGTAGCATCCACTGGTGTTATCCAGGAAGGCAGCCGGGTTGAATACGTTTATCTGTTTGCCGGCGACGATGCGGCGCTTGAAGGTTACTACCAATGGCTTCAGCCGCAGCTGGGGCCCAGTCATGAGTGGGAAGGCGTTCGCGATGGCGAAACCTTTTCACGATCACTTGATCGGGCTGAAAGTTTTCTGCTTCTGGGAGGCAGCCTGGCGGTCTTGCTGGCGGCTGTGGCGGTGGCTGTTGCCAGCCGGCAGTACGCGCTATCCCAGCGCGATACCGTCGCTTTGCTTAAAACTCTGGGTCTCGGCAGCTCCGGGATCGGACAGCTCTATCTGAAACGCCTCGCCCTCTGGGGGGTGACCGGTATGATCGGAGGCCTTCTGGTAGCCGTGCCACTGTTCTGGCTGCTCACCCGCCTCTTGAGCGAGGCTCTGGACAGGCCGGTGGAGTTCCTGCTCGACTCATCCGCGCTCACGCCGGCATTGCTCACTGCTCTGGTCTCGTTGTTTGCTTTTGCCTATCCGCCCATTCGGCGCCTCAGAAACGTGCCGGCAATGCGCGTATTACGCAGTCAGCCAGGAGAGACAGGGAGAGAGGCCCTGCCTGATATGCTGATTGCCATCGTCGCTGTGTTCGGCCTTGTGTGGCTGTACGCGGGGGAGCTGTCACTCGTGATCGCCCTGCTCGGCGGCCTTGCGTTGTTGCTGGGCGCTCTTGGCGTACTGGGCTGGCTTCTTGTGGCAACACTGCGAAAGGTTCGCGGTGGAGGACACGCCTGGCGCCTGGCGCTGGTTGGCCTTTATCGCCATCGCCGCGCCAGTCTCTCGCAAATTGCGGTGTTCGCCATGACGCTCATGCTGGCGACTACGTTGATACTGGTGCGCACCTCCCTGTTGGACGACTGGCAAGCACAGCTTCCCGACGATGCGCCCAATCACTTCCTGATCAATATTGCCCCGGATGCGGTGGACGAGGTTGCCGGCTACTGGGAAGAGCGTGGTCAGCCTTTGGATCAGCTCTACCCCATGGTGCGTGGCCGGCTGACGGAACTGAACGGTCAGCCAGTAAAAGAAGTGGTGAGTAAAGACCAACGGGTAGGGGCTCTTAACCGGGAACTGAACCTGACCTGGATGCCCTCGCTTCCAGCTGACAACTCCATTGTGGAAGGCAGCTGGTTTGAGGAGGGTCAAAAGGACGGTGTATCCGTAGAGGCAGAACTGGCAGGCAAGCTTGGTTTGGTGCTGGGCGATGAACTTACGTTTACCATTGGTTCTGACAAGGTCACCGAAACCGTTACCAGCATTCGCACGGTGCAGTGGGATAGTATGAAGCCCAATTTCTATATGGCTTTCCCACCGGAGGGTGGCCTTACCAATATGCCTGCCACCTGGATAACCAGCTTTCACCTTCCCCGAGATCGTAAAAGCGAGCTGAATGAGTTCTCCCGGCGCTTCCCGACCGTTTCCTTGCTTGAAATTGATAACGTTATCGAGCGTATACAGGAGATCGTCCGCCAGGTTACCCAGGCTATAGAAGCGATTCTTGTGCTGATATTGGCAGCGGCATTGGTGGTGATGGCGGCAGTTGTCAGCGCCACGCTACAGGATCGTCAAAGGGAAGGGGCGCTCTTGCGTACGCTGGGTGGTCGCCAAAGCCTGCTGGTGCGCAGCACCATGCTGGAGTTTGCACTTCTTGGTGCATTTGCGGGGATTCTCGGAGTCGCGGCGGCTGAAGCTGCCGTGTGGGCTTTGCAGTTCCGGATGTTTGAAGGCGCCTTCAGCTGGCATTGGCAAGTTGTTCTGCCTATACCGATCATCAGCGCGGTGGTACTGTCATTGTTCGGACGCTGGCAGTTGAGGCCGGTGTTGAGCGTTTCACCGATGCTTCTGCTGCGGCGGCTCGAGTAAAGCGTAGATTTCGGTAAGCGGCTATGGCTGCTTACCGATAGTTTGCGAGAATGGCGTTCAGTTCGCCGTTCTCGCGAATACGCGCAAGCTCAGCGTTGAACTTGTCTGCAAAAGCCTGGCTTTCCTTGCGCAGCATCACGCGGAAACCGTAGGAACTTATTCCCCCGGACGAGATCGTAAACCGCCCCTGCAATCCTTCGTTTTTCAGTATCCACTTGCCCACCAGTAGATTGACTACTGCCGCGTCAAAGCGATCACCGTGAAGTAAAAAGATAAACATGTCTCTTTCCCGGGAAACGTCGAAACGCTTGATCGCACCAGACTCAAAGTGCGGTTCCAGCGCCGGATACATGTAACCGAGGTGGGTTACTAACGTTTTGGAAAATAGATCTTCGGGTGAATGGTATGTCTTACCGGCGTCTTTGGGCGTAAAGAATACTTCCTGAACCTCCACAACCGGTTCTGTAAACAGGAATTTTTCTGGTTGGTGTGTCCATTCCTCAGCCCGTGAGGTGCCGTCGATATAGCCATCCAGCAACATCTGGTCAACGCGTTTGCGGGGAACCTGTTTTGCAACAATCTGGTACCCAAGGCGCCCCGAAATCAGCGCAACCACGTCCCACATAATACCGGAGGGTTCATTCTGACCCACGATCATATAGGGCGGATAACCATTCGGGGAGATGTTGAATCGAAATACCTTCTGGTTGCTCTCGGGGGATGCGCTTGCGCACAACGATAAGGCGAGCAAAGAGAGCGCGCAGACAAAGCGGCTTGAGGAATCGGTGAACCAACGAAGTTTTTGATGCTTCATCAAAAGAGACTCGCTGCGGGGAATGCTGTCCTTGAAAGAACTGATCCGGCTCTATTCCTGCCAGAAAAACCAATAATGTTACCCGGTTGGCCGACAAATTCAAGGATTTGAAAGTAATGTTCTGTGACCAAAAAAAAGGCCCTGTTAAGGGCCCTGTTCGCTGAACTCAGGTGTTTCAGGCCCAGGCGCGCTGCAGAACCGCACGGGCGTCCTTCAGAGTTACCTCTTTTGGATTGAACATGATGGAGCCGTCGTCCAGAGCCATTTCCGCAATAGCGTCGAGTTGGTCTTCGGTCACCTTGTCTGTTTCTTTCAGTGTGCGTGGCAGCTGACAACGCTTGTAAAGCGCGTCCCGTAGCTTACGCAGAGCTGAAATGCTGGCCTCCGCGCGGCGGCTGGCAGGCGTGGCGGCGTATATCTCAGGCCCTTCCAGATACAGCAGCAGCTCGCCCAGCGGCTCGCGAATAGTTTCAAGGTTGTACTCAAGTACGTAGGGCAAATACAGGCTCATGCACATGCCATGGGGCAAGTGGCAGATAGCGCCAGTAGCGTGGCCAAGGGAGTGCACCAATCCAACCATGGAGTTGGAAAACGCAATGCCCGCCATAGTGGATGCCTGTGCCAGTTCCAGCCTGCCGTCGTTGTCTTTCGGGTTGTCCATGACCTGCAGCAGCGACTGGCTGACTTTCTTGATCGCCGCCGTGGCGTAAGCATCACTCAGCGGATTTTTTGCCATGCAGGTAAAGGATTCAACCGCGTGGGTCATGGCATCCATAGCAGTTGCTGCCGTAATGTGGGGCGGTAACGTCAGCGTCATGCGCGGGTCGATAATCGCCGCGTTGGGCAGCAGGAAAGATGAAGAGAAAGGCAGTTTTACGCCTTTTTTCTCGTCTGTAATCACCGCAACAGAAGTGACTTCCGAACCGGTTCCTGCGGTTGTGGGCACGACAAAGAACGGCTTGAGCGGTTGCTTGATCACGCCAGCACCCGTGTATTTGGCAATGTCCGTACCGCCTTCAGAAACCAGAATATTCACCGCTTTGCCGGTGTCGATGGCTGAGCCACCCCCAATGGCGATAATGGAATCGCACTTTTCCTTACGGTAAATAGCGGCGATATCACGAACGACAGTCGTTGAGGAATCCGGCGGCACATCGTCGTAAATGCTGATGATGTCCAGACCGCTCTCTTCGCAAGCTGCGATCACGGGGTCCAGCAGGCCCGCGGCACGAACGCCCTTGTCGGTTATGATCATCGGGCGCTTGGCCGCCAACCCGGTCAATTCGTAAGGAATATGTTCAAGGGCGGCTTTGCCGGCAATAACCTTAACCGGGCAGAAGAACTCATAGTAAGTGTTGGTCATTATGCTCTCGCTGACTGGACAAAGTGAGTGGCAACCTTCAGGTAAATTTGGGCGGCACTGATCAGTTTTTCCGGGAGTTGAAGATTTTCCGGGTATTCTTTCACTGCGCGCTTGGCAATGATCTTCGGCAGAATGAAGGACTCAAGCCGGTTGAGCACGCGGGTCATACGCACTGCATAGCTCACATCGCCATCTACCAGCATGCGGTCGTTGGCAAATGCGACGGAGGTTTTCTCCTGGAACGACAGAACCAGAAAGGCGTGAGCAAGATGTTTGAACCGGATAGAAACATCCACCGGTCGGGGAGCCGAATCGCCATGGTAGTGGAAGCGGCCTTCGCCGACGTGTTCCACAATCAGTTTCGAGCCGTCGGGCATCACCATCATTTCAAACAGGAACCCTTTCGGCAGCGCTTTCGCTTCTGCTTGCACCTCGCTATCAACCTCACTGACCGCCTGAAGAGCCCGCCCCATAACCTGGAACATCAGCTCTACATACAGACGTCGCGCCTGAGAGGCCATAGGCTGGATACGTTTTGCTAACATGTCCTTCACCTGAATCTGGTTATTGATATCTGATTTTTAGAGTTATTGCTCTAGAAGTCAATGTCCATAATGACGTTAAATCTGTGCTTCACCTGCGAACTAATGACCGCAAATGAAAAAAGGCCGAAATCTGCTGGATTTCGGCCTTTTTGGACTTATCATTTCCGGGCTTTACTGGGTAAGCGCGGCCAGCTTTTGCCGGGCCTCTTCAGCAACAGCGCCAGTGGATTCCGCTGCTGTGCTGTAATAAGCGACGGCTTCCTTCAGGTTGTTTTCTTTCACCGCAATGTCTCCCAGGCGCAGGAAGGCAATTGAAGTGGGTACGACCTCATTGGCCCGCGACAGATTTTCCCGGGCTTTATCGAGATTGTTGAGCTTCAGTGCAGACAAGCCGTTGTGCAGGCGGTACATAAACATTTCGGGGTACAGGGACACCGCCTTGTCGAAATCAGCCGAGGCCTTGTCATGTTTGTCTTGTTCCTGATAGATGCGCCCGCGCAAGGAGTAGAACATGGCCTCACGGGGCAGCAATTTGATGGCCTCGTTGACTTTATCAAGCGCCGCGCTCATATCGCCATTCGAGGCAAGCTCCATGGCCTGGTCGTGGGCATCGTAGGCGGGCTGAACCGCGCGTAGAGTAGCGGTTTTCTTTTTATAGACGTCTGCTCCGCGGTAGCCACCGGCGCCTATCTCCGCGACCAGTTCGCTGTTTTCCCGAACACGCTTGGCTGAAGGTGGGTGAGTAGCAAAAAGGCCATCTACAAATCCCGCTTGCTGGCCCTTGGACAGCTCCAGAAAAATCTCCTGAAGTTCCACGGCCGCTTGTGGATCGTAACCGGCTTCCTTCATATAAATAATGCCGTAATGATCTGATTCCAGTTCGTCTCCCTGGCCGTATTGCGCCAGAGCAAGCTGTGCCCCCACCGCAGCGCCACCCATAAGCAGGCCAGCCCATTCATTATCCGAAAGCGCAAAACCCAAACCAGCCACGCCAGCGCTTATCAGCATCCCTTGTTGCATGCGTTGAACACTGTGTCGCGCGGCCGCATGAACAATCTCGTGCCCAAGTACAGAAGCAAGCTGTGCCTCATCGTCAAATTTGGTCAGCAGGCCCCTGTTCACGGCAATCTTGCCCCCGGGAAGTGCCCAGGCGTTGGGGACACTGCTGTTCAGAACCACGAATTCGTAGGGTAGGTCGGGGCGGTCACTCACCTTGGCCAGCTTCTGGCCAACCTCTCTGACATATAGCGTCAGCTCAGGATCTATGTAGAATTGCCCGCCCTGAGTCTGTTGAGTGGGCGTATACTGTTCGGCACCCATGGCGAGCTCCTGACCTTCTCCAATCAGGGAAAGCTGCCTCTCGCCGGTTACCGGGTTTACAGAGCACCCGACAAGCAGCAGCATAAGCGCCATAACCGGGAAATAGCGTAGCAAGACGGCGTTAGTCACTCTCGACTCCTGTAATTAAATGGCAGAAACGTATAATTGCACGGCTGCAGCCGGCTTTAAATACCGGCGGCGCAAAACCAACACTCGAACCACAGGTTTGCTTTGAATGGACGATAAAATCCGAGCCGACCGGGTAACCCGGTTTATCGAAACACTCAACCAGGCCAGAGAGCTTGGGTTGTCTGTTATAGAGACCACCGAGTTTAGCCTGACCCTGTGCCTTCCATACAGTGATCGCATCATCGGCAACCCCGATACCGGCGTTATTCACGGGGGCGCTATCACAACACTGATGGACACCACATCCGGCTCGGTCATGCTGGGCGCCATGGATGTTTTCGAGCTGTGTCCAACGTTGGACTTGCGGGTCGACTACATGCGCCCAGCCGAGCCACGTAAGCCCGTGTATGCCCGCGCCGAAGTTTACAAAATGACCCGCAACATCATATTCACCCGATGCGAAGCCTATCAGGAAGGTGGCGAAACCGTCGCAAACTGCGTGGGGACCTTCATGCGCATCGGCCCCGACGCGCTGCCAAAAGCCTATCGCGAAAAAATCACTGGAGGCCCGGTATGACCGATCCGGAAATTCTGCGCTACACCCGCGACACCGGTGATTTCTCCCGATTGATCACCAGCATTCCCTACGCATCTTTTATCGGTTTGCAATGTGATCAGTTCGGCGATGACCTCATCTTCCGCCTGCCAGCAAAAGACCAAAATCTGGGCAACCCGATCCTGCCGTCCATCCACGGCGGCGTGATCGGCGGCTTCATGGAACTGTCAGCTGCGATTTACCTCATGCTGGCTCAGGAAACCATCCGCATGCCGCGCATCGTCAACTTCTCCCTGGATTACCTGCGCGCCGGTCTCGACCGCGAAACCTACGCAGAGTGCCAGCTCACCCGCCAGGGAAACCGCGTAGCAAACGTAATGATCACCGCCTGGCAGAAGTCTCGCTCCAAGCCCATCTCGACCGCACGAGCGCACTTCTTGTTAGAAGACTAATCCGCTTTCCACTCCGGGGCTTGAAATGCCCCGGCACGCCCCCACTTTTCCAGCATGACTAGTTCCCAAGTCGGATGACGCGGGAGCGAAGGGCTTTCCAAAACCGTACGGAGCCAAGGGTGAAGAGCGAAAGCTCTTCACGGGCTGGCCAAGGACGGCCAGCCCAGGACTTTCACTGCGACGCAGGAGCAATAAGCAGTGAAAGGTGGAGCCGAGCGTACACGGACGTATTAACAGCGTGTTTTGGAAAGCCCTTCGCTCTCGTGTCCCCCCGCACATGTTCCATGCAGGAGAGACAATAAATGACGGTTGAAACGCAAAAAGAAACTCTGGGTTTTCAGACCGAAGTAAAGCAACTACTTCACCTGATGATCCATTCCCTGTACTCAAACAAGGAAATCTTCCTCCGCGAACTGATTTCCAACGCATCTGATGCCGAAGACAAACTGCGCTTCGCCGCACTGAAAGACGACAGCCTCTACGAAGGCGACTCAGAGCTGCAAATCCGCCTCGACTTCGATAAAGAAGCTAACACCATCACCCTGGCCGACAACGGCATCGGCATGACCCGTGACGACGTGGTACAGAACCTCGGCACCATCGCCCGCTCAGGTACCGCAGAATTCCTGCAGCAGCTCTCCGGCGACGAAAAGAAAGACAGCAAACTGATCGGCCAGTTTGGCGTTGGCTTTTATTCCGCCTTCATCGTTGCCGACAAAGTAGACGTATTCACTCGCCGTGCAGGCGCGCCCGTGGAAGAGGGCGTGCACTGGCAATCGGCCGGCGACGGCGAATTTACCATCGAGCAGGTTGCTCGCGAAAAACGCGGCACCGAAATCGTTATTCACCTGAAGCCAGACGCCACCGAATTTGCTGACGGCTTCCGCCTGCGCAACCTGGTGAAGAAGTACTCTGACCATATCTCCTTCCCGGTAGTCATGAAATCCGAGCCGACCGAAGAAGGCGAAGAGAGCAAAGACGAAACTGTTAACGACGCAACAGCGCTGTGGACTCTGCCCCGTACCGAAATCAAAGACGAGGAATACAAAGAGTTCTACAAGCACATTGCGCACGACTTTGAAGACCCGCTGACCTGGTCCCACAACAAAGTGGAAGGCAAGCTCGATTACACCAGCCTGCTGTACATCCCGGCCCGCGCACCCTTTGATATGTACAACCGTGACGCGCCCCGTGGCCTGAAGCTTTACGTTCAGCGCGTATTCATCATGGACGACGCAGAGCAGTTCCTGCCGTTGTACCTGCGCTTTGCAAAAGGCGTGGTGGATTCCAACGATCTGTCACTGAACGTCTCCCGCGAGATCCTGCAGAACGACGCCACTGTGGACAGCATCCGCACTGCTGCCACCAAGCGTGTGCTGGATATGCTCTCAAAGCTGGCCAAGAAAGATGCCGATGCCTACCAGAAATTCTGGGGCGAGTTTGGCGCTGTGCTCAAAGAAGGCCCGGCGGAAGATTTCAGCAACCGCGAAAAAATCGCCGGCCTGCTGCGCTTTGCGACCACACTCACTGGTGAAAGCACCCAGAATGTGTCTCTTGACCAGTACATCGAGCGCATGAAAGAAGGTCAGAACAAGATCTACTATATCACCGCTGATAACTTCATGGCCGCCAAGAGCAGCCCGCATCTGGAAGTCTTCCGCAAGAAAGGCATCGAAGTGCTGATCCTCTCTGATCGTATTGACGAGTGGATGATGGGTTACCTGAACGAATATGACAGCAAGTCATTCCAGGACGTTGCTCGTGGCGATCTTGATCTTGGTGAAGTGGAAACCGAAGAAGACAAGAAACACAAGGAAGAAGCAGCCGAAGAGCATAAAGACTTGCTTGAACGCATCAAAACAGCACTCACTGACCGGGTTCAGGAAGTGCGGGTAACCAACCGCCTTACCGATTCACCGGCGTGTCTGGTAACGGGCGACTTTGATATGGGCGCCCAGATGAAGAAGATCATGGAAGCGGCGGGCCAGAAGGTTCCGGACAGCAAGCCAATCTTTGAAATCAACGTGGACCACCCGCTGGTTCAGCGCCTTGAAAGCGAGAAGGGCGATGAGCGCTTCAACGAACTCTCTGCAGTGCTTCTGGATCAGGCTACATTAGCCAGCGGCGAACAGCTGCAGGATCCGGGCGCCTACGTAACCCGCCTGAACCGTCTGTTGCTGGAATTGGCTAACTAAGCCCTATGCACCAGATTATTGTGGACATAAGCATCAGCCCTGACGAGTGGATAAAACTCTATCAGGGCGTTGCTACCGATGTTCATACCACGGCCCGGGACGGACGCTCAGTCCGTTTCCCGGGCCGTATCCTCTCCAGGTTTTACCTCCAGGACGGCGTGCGGGGCAGCTTCCGTATTCTGTTCGACGATTCCGGCAAGTTCTCCTCCATCGAAAGACTTTGAGTCTCTGTTATCGACCCTGCCTGCGATCGATAACCAAAAACTTTCACATCTTTATTTTTAATTAATTGTTTTTGGTATGACCCACGGGACTAACCTGATCCTGTAGAAGGCGATTCTTGCCAATGATTCAGGAACAGGAGAATGGTATGTCTCAAAACAATACAGGCGGCAAATGCCCCGTGATGCACGGTGCAAACTCTACCGGAAGTCGTAACGTCATGAATTGGTGGCCAGAAGGTCTCAATCTCGACATCCTCCACCAGCATGATCGCAAGACCAACCCGCTGGGTGAAGACTTCGATTATCGTGAAGAAGTCAAAAATCTCGATTTCGATGCAATCAAGAAAGATATGCACGCGCTGATGACAGACAGTCAGGATTGGTGGCCGGCAGACTGGGGCCACTACGGTGGTCTTATGATCCGTATGGCATGGCACTCGGCGGGTACTTATCGTATTGCAGATGGCCGTGGTGGCGGTGGCACCGGCAATCAGCGCTTTGCGCCGATCAGTTCCTGGCCGGATAACGTCAGCCTCGATAAAGCCCGCCGTTTGCTGTGGCCGATCAAGAAGAAGTACGGTAACAAGATCAGTTGGGCCGACCTGATTATTCTGGCAGGCACAGTGGCCTATGAGTCCATGGGCCTGCCGTCCTACGGCTTTTCATTTGGCCGGGAAGACATCTGGCACCCGGAGAAAGACATTTACTGGGGCTCTGAGAAAGAGTGGCTGGCGCCGTCAGATGAGCGTTACGAAGATGTTGATAAGCCAGACACCATGGAAAACCCGCTGGCAGCCGTGCAGATGGGCCTGATCTATGTAAACCCTGAAGGTGTGAACGGTAAGCCTGACCCGATCAAGACAGGGGAGCAAGTACGGGTAACGTTTGCCCGTATGGCGATGGACGATGAAGAAACGGCAGCCCTTACTGCTGGCGGACACACGGTTGGTAAATGTCACGGTAATGGCGATGCGGGTGCGCTTGGCTCCGAGCCAGAAGCTGGCGATGTGGAAGAGCAGGGCATGGGCTGGAGCAACCCTAATATGAAGGGCAAAGCCAGTAACGCGGTGACTTCGGGTATCGAAGGTGCCTGGACCACGCATCCGACCAAGTTTGATATGGGCTATTTTGACCTGTTGTTCGGCTATGAGTGGGAACTGAAGAAAAGCCCGGCTGGTGCGTGGCAGTGGGAACCCATTGATATGCCGAATGAGGTCAAGCCAGTTGATGCCAGCGATCCTTCCATCCGCCACAACCCGATCATGACCGATGCGGATATGGCCATGAAGAAGGATCCGAAGTACCGGGCCATTTGTGAAAAGTTCATGGCTGATCCCGAATACTTCAAGGACTGCTTCGCCCGAGCCTGGTTCAAGCTGACTCACCGTGATCTGGGGCCGAAAGCCCGTTACATAGGCCCGGAAGTACCAGCCGAAGACCTGATCTGGCAGGATCCGGTACCGGCAGGCAGCACGGATTACTGCGAAGAAGTGGTCAAGGAAAAGATTGCCGAAAGTGGCCTGAGCATCGGTGAGATGGTCAGCACGGCTTGGGACAGCGCGCGAACCTACCGTGGTTCAGACATGCGCGGTGGTGCCAACGGCGCCCGTATTCGTCTGGCTCCCCAGAAAGACTGGGAAGGCAACGAACCAGTGCGCCTGGCGAAGGTGCTCAAGGTGTATGAGCAGATTTCAGCTGACACCGGCGCCAGCGTGGCCGATGTCATTGTTCTGGCCGGCAGCGTGGGTATCGAGCAGGCTGCAAAAGCCGCGGGCTACAACATTCGCGTTCCTTTCCTGAAGGGCCGTGGCGATGCCACTGACGAGATGACCGATGCGGATTCTTTCGAGCCGCTGGAACCGGTTGCAGATGCTTTCCGCAACTGGCTGAAAAAGGATTATGTGGTCAAAGCGGAAGAGCTGATGCTGGACCGTGCTCAATTGATGGGCCTGACAGCACCGGAAATGACCGTTCTCGTTGGCGGCATGCGCATGCTTGGAACCAATTACGATGGAACCAAGCACGGGATCTGGACCGGCCGTGAAGGTCAACTGACGAATGATTTCTTCGTTAACCTGACTGACATGGGCAATAGCTGGAAGCCCGTGGGCAACAACCTCTATGAGATTCGTGATCGCAAAACCGATCAGTTGAAGTGGAGCGCGAGCCGCGTGGACCTGGTGTTCGGTTCGAACTCGATCCTGCGCTCTTACGCTGAAGTCTTTGCCCAGGACGACAATCAGGAGAAGTTCGTCAAAGACTTCGTTGCTGCCTGGACCAAGGTCATGAACGCGGATCGTTTCGACGTACAGAAATAAGTCGATAGCAACAGGCCGTGCACGCCCATAAGGGAGTGCACGGCTACCAACTTCCCGCCAAATTCCTTACAATCCGCTCCGCCTGATTTTTGATCAGCTGTATTCTGATTTTCTCTTTCAGCCTCTGGAGCCCTCATGCGAATCATCCTCGCCCCGATGGAAGGGCTTGTTGACGCACCTATTCGTGAAACGCTGACGAAAGTTGGTGGTATCGACCGGTGCGTAACCGAGTTTATTCGCGTGACCCATGGCATGCTGCCACCCCGGATTTTCTACAAGTATGCGCCAGAGCTTTATAACCGGTCCCTCACCCAGGTAGGCACACCGGTCGCCGTTCAGCTCCTGGGTTCCGATCCGGAACAGATGGGCCGGCATGGGCGCAAGGCGGCGGAGCTTGGTGCTACTCAAGTGGATATCAATTTCGGTTGTCCGGCGAAAACAGTGAACAAGCACAAAGGTGGTTGTGTGCTGATGCGAGAGCCGGAGTTGATGCATGAGATTGCAGCGACTGTTCGCAAGGCTGTGCCCGCAGGGATTCCGGTTACCGCTAAAATGCGCCTGGGGTATGACGATCGTTCCATGGGCGTGGCCTGTGCGCAGGCGCTGGAAGCTGCCGGGGCGGAAGAGATCGTGATTCATGCGCGCAGCAAGGTTGATGGTTATAAGCCGCCGGCGTACTGGGAAGAAATCGCCAAGGCCCGGGAAGCGGTGAAGGCCAAAGTGATTGCCAACGGCGAGATCTGGACGGTTGCGGATTACTGGCGTTGCCGTGAAGTGTCCGGTTGTGAGGATGTGATGATCGGCCGTGGCCTGATCGCAAGGCCGGATCTGGCACGCAATATCAAAGCCAGCCAACAGGGCGTTGAGGTTCCAGACATGACCTGGCCAGAGGCGGCTGCGCTGGTTCGGGAGTACGCGGAAGTGTTGCAAGGCTGGCTTGAAGACAAGTATGTGACTGGTCGCATCAAGCAGTGGATGAACTTCCTGCGGCAAGGCTTTCCCGAGGCTGAGGCCATCTGGCAGGATGCCCGTAAAATCCGTGAAGTGGCACCAATGCTCGCCTGCCTGGAACAAAATGCAGCCCCATCACGGAGCGCTATTCGGGCAGCCTGAAGCTTACGTTTTCTGATCATCTCTCCCTTGCCCTCCCTGATTGCGTACTACACTGGTACAGAGTTGTCCTGTGTTCGTAATGACTGTGGCTGGTAAAAACAAAACCACATGGAGGGATCTTTGATGTTCAAAAAAATGAAATCCGGGGCCGTTAAAGGGCTCGTGAGTGGGGTTTGCCTGTCGCTGGGGCTGGTGTCCGGCGCAGGTGCTGCAGACGGTGATGTAAAGGTCACGCCTTTGGGAAGCCATGATGGCGAGTTCTGCCCACTGGATCGGGCCATGGTGTTTGAAGACCCCAACGGTACTCGCATTCTTTACGATGCTGGCCGCACTGTTGCTGGCCCCGATGATCCCCGCCTTGGCAAAATTGACGTAGTGCTGGTGTCGCACATGCATGGCGACCACCTGGGTGATCGTCGTATCAAAGAAACCAACGCCGGTAGCTGTGGTGGGCCGGAATTCCCAGTGGTCACTCTGCCGCAATCCAACACCGTGGATATTGCGGTAAAAAAACAGTCGAAAATTGTTACCGGCAGCGAAATGCCGGCATTTTTCGCCGCCAAGCTTGAAGCGGCCGGCGGCGATTCAGCCAACTCCATGCTGGTGCGCTTTGGAGCGGAGCTTAATGTCGGTGGTGTGGCCATTACGACTGTGCCAGCAGTTCACAGCAACGGGGTTTCTCCGTCGTTTCTCACCGGCCCGCTGGCGGAGTATCTGAAGGCCGCCGGCGTTGGCGCGAGTGTCGGGCCGCCGACAGGCTACGTACTGACGTTTTCAAATGGTCTGGTGGTTTATCTCTCCGGCGATACCGGTATTACGGCCGAGCAGAAGCTGGTGGTGAACGACCACTATGGAGCAGAGCTGGTGGTGATGAATATTGGAGACAACTACACCACCGGGCCCAAAGAGGCGGCCTACGTGATCAATGATTTGATCGATCCGAAAGCCGTCATTGCCTCCCATGCCAATGAGCCAGCTACATCCGGTGGAGAGCTGAAGCAGGGTACGAAAACTGCCTTGTTCAGGGATCTGGTAAAAGTCCCCATGCACGTTCCATTGAGCGGGCGCACCATCGCCTTCAACGGCGACGGTGGCTGTACGGCTGGGTGTGACTGATATCAGCTTTCCATGTCCGGTTTATAGCTTCCGGAACAGGCGGCACCGCAGAGTCTGGCCCGCTTGAGCATGGCATGCTGGACAGCCTGCGCGTTATCCAGCATGCCGGCCCAGGCTTTCTGAGCCGGTTCCTGCAGCGCACGGCCGTAGGAAAAGCTCAGGATCCACGGATGCTGTCCAAGGCTGTTCATTGCGTTCAGGTTGAGGGTGGCTTCTTCGGGGGTTTGGCCTCCAGAAAGAAAGTTGATGCCCGGAACGGCCGCTGGCACAACCCGCCGGAGAACTCGCAAAGTGGCTTCGGCCACTTCCTCAGCCGAAGCTTTGGCGCACTCATTTCCGGGCGTGACCATGCTGGGCTTCAGAATCATCGCCTCCAGTTGCACGCGGTGGCGGCGAAGGGCGTTGAACACCTCTGCAATCACGGCTTCGTTCACTTCTGCAGAGCGCTCGATGGTATGGCCGCCACTAATCAGCACTTCCGGTTCCACAATAGGCACAATGCCTACGGACTGGCAGAGCGCGGCATAGCGGGCCAGCATTTCGGCGTTGGCTTCCAGCGCCTGGCGTGAGGGCAGGGTGTCGGAGATGTTGTAAACAGCCCGCCACTTGGCAAAGCGGGCGCCCTGGCTCTTGTAGATTTCCAGCCGGTCGTCAAGGCCGTCCAGACCATAAGTTATTTCATCCCCCAGCGCATTAACCAGCGGCTTCTTGCCTTTGTCGACTTTAATGCCCGGCACAATGCCCTGGCTTTCCAGCAGTTTGGGGATTGACACTTTATCCAGGCTGCTCTGGCCAAGAGTTTCCTCGAAAAGAATCACGCCGCTTACAAATTCCCCAAGCTCGGGCGTGGAGAAGATCAGGCTGCGATATTCCCGTCGCTTGTCTTCCGTGGATTCCACACCAACCGCTTTGAAGCGCTTTGCGATGGTGGGGTGGCTTTCGTCGGCAGCGAGAATGCCCTTGCCGGGTTGAACGAGATCCTGAATCGTTGCAAGCAGTTCGTTTTGAATACTCATGGAAGCTCCTTTCAAAGGGTGTGTGTCATGGTGTATTGCGGCTGTGTTATCCCATCAGTGTAGTCCGTTCAGCCGGTGCGGCCGGCGTGGTATGGTCATAATTTGATCTGAGCTAAGGCAATCATGGGGACATTGGCTTACGCTTGTTAAAACTGGGGCACGTCAAGGACAAAAACCGGGTATGAAAACTGTAATCAGCGTAAGCCAAGGCTCATCCGAATACGATTACGATCTGGAAACCGAGTTCCTGGGGCACTCCTTCCGGGTTATTCGCGCCGGTACCGACGGGGATCTCGCGCGCGCTGTTGCGCTCCTGAAGACGTATCATGAGCGAGCAGACGCCTTCGGACTCAGCATGGTCTCCGATCATTATCAGGTCGGGTCTGTGAAGCTGGAACATCCGGATACTGCCAAGCTTGAAGCCTGTATTCCAGACAAGCCGATAACGAGCGGATCAGGCCTGCGGGGTATTCTTCAGGAGTGGGCGGTGCGCCAGACCCAATCAGAGCTGGGGCATTTCTTTGATAACGCCCGGGTCCTCTTTCTCAATGGGCAGGCCGGTTACCGGGTGGCCAAATCGCTGTCCGAGCATACGGACAACCTGTTTTTTGCCGACCCTTATATGGATTTCGGCGTGCCACGGCTGCTTACCTCGCTCAAACAGCTTGAAACCTACAGCTCGTTAACCGCGCCGATCATGTTTCGCCCATCCGCCGTAAAGACGGTTGAAACCATGCTCCGCACGCCGCTGTATCGCCTTGGGGAGGGTTTGATAAAAGGCTCCCTGCATCAGGCTGTGAAAGATGCCCACGTAATTGTTGCCCACATGGGCGATCTGGCCAACTTCACCGCCAAGGAGCTGGATGGCAAAACCGTTATCACCTCCCGCGTATCGGAAGAGGCTATGGACTGGATGCGCTCCCGCAAAGTGGCGATGGTAGTGGATTACAGCCCGTGGCTGGAAGGACGGCCCGTGGGTGTAAATGTGATGGAAGCCATGATCAGCGCGGCGCTCTCACGCACCCCGGAGCAACTGGGTGCAGATGACTATCTTAATGTTATCCAGTCTCTGGGTATCGAACCCCGAATTCTCTACCCGAACGGCTATCGCCGGATAAACCGCTTTGCCTTTGTGATTCATCCTCTGTCCCAGCAATACCTGACCAAGACAGCGCCGCTGGACTGGGTTGCCAGCGTGTCGCCGCCGATGGTGATGAACCTGGTGGAAAAGGCCGTGGCGTATGCGCCACCGTTTATCTATTCCAAGGTTACCGGCATCAAGTCGCCTACTGGGGACGAAGCGGAAGGCTGGTTGATTACCGTAGGCGGCACGCCCAAGGAAATCATGGCTCACGATCCTGAATTTACCTACACCCGGTTGCTGGCCGCCGCCAATCTTGCGAAAAAGCTGGGCGCACAGATTATGGGCCTGGGTGCCTTTACCAAAGTGGTCGGAGATGCCGGCATTACCGTTGCAAAGCGGGCGCCGCTTCCCATTACCACCGGCAACAGCTACAGCGCCTCAGGGGCTCTTTGGGCCGCCAAGGATGCGGTAGAGATGATAGACCGCGCAAAAATTGGCAAAAACGGGAAAATGACTGGCAAAGCCATGGTCGTGGGTGCAACTGGCGCTATTGGTTCAGTCTGCGCACGTCTGCTCGCCAAAGCGGTGGATGAGATCTACCTGGCGGCGCCGGAGCCCGCGAAACTGCTGGCGCTGAAAGAAAGCATTGAACAGGAAACTCCGGGTGCCATCGTACACGTGGCAGGCTCCGCCGACCGCGATATCGAAGACATGGACATGATCGTGACCGCCACCTCCGGAGCGGGCAAGCGTATCCTGGACATCACCAGGGTAAAACCCGGTTGCGTGATCACGGATGTGGCCCGCCCTCTGGATATACCGGCGGAAGACGTAGCCAAACGCCCTGATGTGCTGGTGATCGAATCCGGAGAAGTTCAGTTGCCCGGTAACGTGCACATGAAAAATATTGGCCTGCCCGAAGGCGTGGCCTATGCCTGCCTGGCGGAAACCATCGTGCTGGCCCTGGAGGCGCGCTTCGAGAACTTCACGCTTGGCCGTAACATCGAGTGGGAAAAGGTTCGGGATATATACAAGCTGGGCCTGAAACACGGCATGACGCTGGCGGCCATCTCTGGCGTGAACGGCGTATTCAGCGAAGAAGACTTCGAAAGAGTGAGGGTGTTGGCGGCAAAACGTGATGCGGGGGAAGCCGTCGAAACGTAATCAGGCGCCGGGCACCCGATTATCGCAATTGGCTATCCTTACTGCCTCGGCGGTTGATGCCACCAGACGCTGATTCCTGTTTTTCCAGCGCCGCCTGGCAATTTACGCACAGGCGGACGCCGGGAATGGCGTTGCGCCTTGCCTCTGGAATAGGGCAGTCACATTCCTCACAGAATTCAGCGCTTTCACCCGAGCCAAGCCGGCTGCGCGCCTCTGCTACGGCATCTTCTACACTGGCATCGATCTGATCCTGCACTGCCCCATCGCGGGCCCATCCACCAGCCATAACGCTGCTCCTGTGAAATGCTCAACCTGTCGCTTGCCTTCAGCATACCAAAGCCGCAGTGATCGGGCTAAAGTAGTGCCTCGTACCAGTCAACGAGTGTAATGAAAACGGCAATGCCAACTCGTCATCCCCAGTGAGAAAAGGAAGCAGAATGCTCGCAAGAAAGAAGGCACAGCGCCGCGGTGGTAAATGGCCGCTGATAACGGCTTGGCTCGGTTTAATTCTACTGATTGTTGCAGGTGTGATGATGGCTGCAGCCGGGCCAGCCTACAGGGCTGAGTTAATTGAACTGGGAACATCTTTCACATGGCTGCGCCAGGGCGCACAGCTGGCGTTGGGTGCTGCAGTGCTTGGCCTGATAACCGTGGTGTTTGCCGGCATACTTCGGCGCTGGCGTCCGGCTCTTGTGGGTGCCTTGGTAAGCGCAGCGGTTGTGGCTTTAGTCGCCATGCCCATGCAGATGAAACAGCGCGCCCAGAGTGTGCCGCCCATCCACGACATCACCACGGATATGAACAATCCGCCCGCCTTTACGCTGCTGGCTGCCGCCCGCGAGGAAGCACCCAATGCCGTGGAATATCCGGGAGCGGAAACCGCACGCCAGCAAAAGGCGGCATATCCGGAGCTAAAGTCCATTACCTTGGCCATGCCGATGACCCGCGCAATGGACGCTGCGAAAGCGACCGTACAAGCCCGCGGTTGGGAAATTGCAGGATCTACCGAAAACACCCTCGAAGCCACCGCAACCACCCGCTGGTTCGGCTTTAAGGACGACGTGGCGATTCGCATGACAGAAACCCAGAGCGGTGTGCAGGTGGACATGCGGTCAGCATCAAGGGTAGGGAAGAGCGATCTCGGTACCAACGCCGAGCGGATTCAGGCGTTCCTTGAGGATTTGGCGAAACAATGAAATCCACCCTGCGCCTTCGCTATCAAACCATTGAGTTCGGCAACGTGGACATTCACGTTTGCACGTTGCGTGATAATCAACAATTCGATGACCCAGACGACATCGCCCTAAAACTGGGTATTTCATCGGCGACCTGGCCGCTGTTTGGCGTTATCTGGCCTTCCAGCCTGGTGCTAGCCCATTGCATTGCGAATCATCAGACGACGGGTAAGAGGATTCTGGAAATTGGCTGTGGAATGGCGCTGTCCAGCCTGCTGTTGAACCAGCGAAACGACGATATCACGGCGACCGATTACCATCCTGAAGTGGGCGTTTTTCTGGAGCGAAACACACAGCTTAATCATGGCAAGGCCATCGGATATCAGCGGATTGACTGGGCTGATGACACCGGTGATCTCGGCTTGTTTGACATCATCATAGGCAGCGACCTGTTATACGAAGACGAGCACGTAAACCTGTTGGCAGATTTCATCCACAATCACTCCAATTCGACCTGTGAAATTATTCTGGTCGATCCGGGGCGGGGCAGGAAAAATAAATTCAGCCGGCGGATGGAAACCCACGGGTTCAGCTTTTCACAAGAGAAGCCGGAGCATACCGACTATCTGGAAAAGCCCTTCAAGGGCCACATACTCAGGTTTTGGCGGGATGGTGTGCAAAGCCCACCAGGCTCTCCGGTCAGCAACTGCTAATAAGCTGCTCCGCGCCTGGCAGGCATTAATGCAGAATTACTTGGCAGTGATGGTAGACATTACCAGCTTGCCGTCTTTCTTGATGGGGCCATCTTCTTTGGCGCCCAAGGTGTATTCGAAGGCGCCAGTTTTCATACCACCGTCTTCGGCGTGCACCATCAGCATCAGCATGTCACCGGACTTTACTTCCTCCGTCAGAATCGCGGATACGTCCATGTTTTCGCCCTTTTTCAGCGGCGCGTAACCAACGACAGGGCCGGGCTTCATAGTTTCACCTGTACGGTGCACAACCAGCCAGCCGTTAGCTTCAGCGGTGACTTTCTTCGCGGTGACAGTACCTTCTGAAACAGCTTGATCGTCGGCCCATACCTTGGCTTCGTGGCTACTGCCTGCCTGAACGATGCCGGTGGTTAGTGCGCCGGATACCAGAGCTGCCATCAGTGCGGTCGTCTTCAGATGCTTTTTCATTGCGTACTCCTTGCTGTTGGTTGCGCCCATCCTGTTGGATATGTTTTCGGATGTGCTACAGGCAGCTACGGGCGCGCAATGAAGGAGTTTCAAAAAATTGGAATTATTTTCAGATCCCGTGGCTCGGGCCATCTCCGGCGGGGTAAAGATAGCCGTGAATGGCCGGGCCGGTGGGCTGTCCGGTGGGCGATCCGCCGGGAGGCTCCACGCTGATACCGAAGGTGGCTTCGCGCAGCAGGGCCGGATCGTATTGCTTCAGCGCACCTTTATCCAGCTGCATCTGGTCGCCCAGTACGCCCACAGATTGTGGGTTTGGGCCCAGCTCGTCGGATTTGATCCACAGCTGGTAAGACTTGCCGGGTTGCGGTTCGGCGGTTACCGGACGAATGTTTAACTGGCGGTTTTGCAGATCGACCGTCAGCAGGAATGCCGGCTGTTGGTCGTCGTGCTGGAATACGGCCACAAAGGATTCCGGGGCACTTGCAGGCTGTAACGTCAGCACGGCTACCAGCACCAGCGCAGCGGCAGAGGCCAGTGCTGTGCTCCAGCGCCATAGGTTAAGCTGGCGGCGCAGCGTGACCACTGAAGCGGTATTGTCGGGTTGAGTTGATTGGGCGGCCTGTTGGTCCAGAACACGTTCAATCTCAGCAAACAGCTCCGGACCTGGCTGCACGGGAGCTACGTCGTCTGCCATGCCGGCCAGGCGCTCTTCCCATTGCTGAACTCGCGCATCTACTGCCGGATCAAGCAGGCGGCGGGCATTGAGTGCCCTGCGCTCGTCTGCCGGCAGCGTGCCCAGCACGAATTCAGCAATCTGCATATCCAGGTCGTCGTGTTCGCTCATGATTCCAGACACCCTTTAATGTCCTGCAGTGCGCGGCGAAGCCATGTTTTCATGGTGTTCACCGGTTGCTGGTACTGGCGTGCCAGCTCCTCGCGGGACCAGCCGCTAAGGTACGCCAGTCGCACCATGTCCTGCCGTTCCTTTGCCAACTGATCTATGCACTGGTTCAACTTGCTTACTTCCTGCTGGTCTTCCATCTGGTCTTGCGTTGTGGGTTGCCGGGCGACCCTTTCGTCCATCGCGTCGTCGGTACTGGTTCGGCCGGCTGGATGCTTCCGCAGCTCATCAATGGCTTTGTTACGCGCAATAGATACCAGCCAGGTAATCGGTGAAGCCTTACCTGCATCGAACAGGCTCGCCCGCTGCCAGACTTTAAGATACGCCTCCTGAATCACATCATCTGCCCAGGAACGCTCTTTTAAAATACGCAGTACCACACCCAAAAGTTTCGGCGCCGTCGCTTTATAGAGTTTGGCGAAGGCGGCACGATCCTGTTTCGCAACACGGCCGATCAGCGTACTGATATTGGCAACCGAAAGGGCTTCCGGAGTAGCGTCGGAGGGAGAGCGGGCTTCTACCTTGGGTGTTGAAGAATCTGGTGGCATGGATGAGCAGACCGGAATAGGTTAAATAGGAGCAGTATAGATGAAATGAGACTCCGCCTGTTTAGCTTTTCTTTTCAAGAGCTTCCTTGAGGCCTGCAAACGGGTTGTGCGTAGCGGCTTCCCGCCGTTTCTCGGAGCTGCCTCCGTAGCGCACGAAATCCTCAAACTTGCTGTGTTCTTCGTCGTGACAGTACACACACAATAGCTCCCAGTTACTGCCGTCGGCGGGGTTGTTATCGTGATCGTGGTCAACATGATGAACGGTAAGCTCTCGCAAGTTAACGCGGGTAAACTCACGGGCGCAACGTCCGCACACCCAAGGGTAGAGTTTCAGCGCACGCTCACGATAACCGCTTTCGCGCTTCGCGATATAGTCACGCTGCTCAGCCAGCAGTTTGTCCACCTTGCTTGTGTTGCCTGCGTTCTGGCTCATCAATGCGTCCCTCAGTGTGTTGCTGTTGGCAGGGGTCGTTATTGGATAGGTAATGGCATCAGATCACCAAGTTCTACCCGGTTACGACCTTTGTTTTTGGCACGGTACAGGGCGCTGTCGGCCTGCAGCATCAGGTCTGAAAAGCTGTGGTGATGCTCAGTGAGCTCTATGCCGCCAATGCTGGTGGAGAGGTTCAGGGGCATGCCATTTACATTGGCGCCTTCGTGGCTGATGGCGTTAAGCAGGCGATGGGTAATCGCCCGCACGCTTTCTTCGCCAGACAACGGCAACACAACGGCGAACTCTTCGCCACCAATACGCCCAATGATGTCTTCATTTCGCAACTCGTTTTTCAGGATGCGAGCAACCATCTGCAGCGCTTCATCTCCAGCGGCGTGGCCCCATCGATCATTGACCTCTTTAAAATAATCGAGATCAAGCATCAGCACCGCCATTGGCGTGCCATTGGTGCTTGCTTCTTCAAAAACGCGAATGCCTTCCTGAAAAAAGGAGCGATGGTTGAGCAGTTCTGTGAGCCCGTCTTTCTCCGCCAAAGCGCGTAGTTGCGATTCTGATCGGGTAAAGGCCAGCAGGGGCAGAACGAGCACTGTGGCGGTTGCCAGCAGAGTGTGATTAATCAGAACCAGCCTAAGAACCGTGTCAGTGTTGGCTTGGCTGATGCCCATCCAGTTCATCGCGATCACCAGGCACTGAACCATCATCAGCATTCCATGCAGGGCAAACAGAATCTGCAGTATCCGGCGGGGCAGCGCGGGCTGTGACGCGGAAAAAGCCAGGCAATAAATTGCGAAGCTGAAAATGATGGCCGAGAACAGGGCTGTCAGAAGGCGCGCGCTGAGCGGATCGCTCTGAAAGACCGCAAACAACACAATAAGGTAGCCGGCCAAAGTAACCCTGAAAAGGTATCGCGGCTGTTGGATACGATGCGTTGCACCTCTGGCAAAGCGCTCCAGCCCGGCCAGCAATAATAGGGGAGAAAGCCCCAAAAATGCATGCCCCATGAACACGGTAAACCAGGGTGCGTCGACGAAGGCTCTTGCACCCGCGAGCAGGCTTCCGGTTGCGAAGGCGCCGCATGCCAACGCCCACAGCAGGAAATAGTGCTGGCGGCCCCGGAGATAATAGATTGCCCACAGCAAACTCCCGACCATCAGGTTTATCGCGACGGAGAGCATTATCAAAGTAGGCAGGTGTACGCTAAACCCCATGGGGTACCTTAGTGAACGTTTTGGAAAACGCTTCAGTATAGACCGCATAATGGTATCAAGTCAGGTTATTGTGACCCGGGGAAACCAGATTTAAGGCAGGATTCAATGGCGGTGGATATGTTGTAAAGCTGATTTATTTGTTATGTTGCGAAGCAGGATAGGATTAATTGCAAATCCAACGTGTTAGCGGGAGAGACTGAATCGCACAGCTGTGTGATCGGCGCCGAAGGAGCAACTGCCCCGGAAACTCTCAGGCAAACGGACCGCTAACATGACGACTTTCCGAAGAGCTGTCGACCACTGCGTTAGTCGGCACACCGAAGGAGCAAGCGCCCGTTTTATTTGAAACGGGCCGTGAATCTCTCAGGTTCCGTGACGGAAGGGGTGCTTTCTACCAATGTGCGTAGAGAGGAAACCCTGGACGCTCTCTGGAGATTACTATGAAGCGAATTGCAGTTATTGGCGGTGGCATTACCGGTATCACAACCGCATACACCCTGGCCAAGCGTGGCATGGATGTGACCGTTTACGAGAAGCACCGCTATGCGGCGATGGAAACCTCCTTTGCCAACGGTGGCCAACTGTCGGCGTCCAATGCCGAAGTCTGGAACAACTGGCAGACCATAGCCAAAGGCATCAAGTGGATGTTCCACAATGACGCCCCGTTACTGGTTAACCCCAAGCCCTCCTGGCACAAGCTGAGCTGGTTCGCCGAGTTTTGTGCCGCAATGCCCCAGTACGAAAAAAACACCACCGAAACCGCTCGCCTGGCGATTGCTGCCCGTGACTATCTCTTTGAATGGGCGCAAGAAGAAGGTATTGATTTCGACCTCAAGAAGCAGGGTATTTTGCACATTTATCGCGACAAAGCCGGTTTCGATCACGCTGCAAACGTGTCGAGACTGCTGTCCGCCGGAGGTCTGGAGCGCCGAGCCGTCACTCCCGAAGAAATGCGTGCAATCGAACCCACCTTGGCAGGCACCTATTACGGTGGCTTTTTCACCGAGAGCGATTCAACCGGTGATATCCACAAGTTCACAAACGGGCTGGCAGAGGCAATCGTGCGTCTTGGAGTCAAGACGTGCTACGGACACACGGTGACCGAGTTGAGCGCGGATCAATCCAATGCGTGGGTAACCTCATTTGACGACGAGCAGCAAACCCGGGAAACCTACGATGGCGTGGTGATTTGTGCCGGCGTTGGCAGCCGCGCGCTGGCCGCGAAGCTGGGAGACCGGGTCAACATCTATCCGGTGAAAGGCTATTCCATTACCGTTGAACTGGATGACGAGGCCTCTCAAAAAGCAGCGCCAACCGTCAGCCTGCTGGACGATGCTACCAAACTGGTAACCAGTCGGCTGGGTGACACCCGTTTCCGGGTGGCGGGTACGGCAGAATTCAACGGGTACAACCGCAACATCCGTGATGACCGGATTCGCCCGCTCACCCGTTGGGTAGAGCAATGCTTCCCGGGGGTTTGTACCCGGCGCGTTGTGCCCTGGGCGGGATTGCGCCCCATGTTGCCCAATATGATGCCGCGAGTGGGAGCGGGCAGCCTGCCCACCGTGTTCTATAACACCGGCCATGGCCACCTGGGCTGGACGCTGTCGGCCATTACCGCTGAGATGCTGGCGGATGCGGTTGAAACAGGCTCAACAATCACCCGATAAAATTCCCTTCCCTAATTTGTCATCAGGCATGCCAGATGTTGCCTGATGACAAATTGTTGCTACTATTAATGTTCAATTGAACATCTCGCAATAACAAACCCATGGAGCGGATCCCTCTCCAGATGTTCAATACACCGCATGAGGTTCTCATGCATGAACCGCTCCCGACGGAGAATCACAATGAATTTCTATAAAAAAATGCTTCCCGGTGTACTGCCGTCTGCTGCCTTGGCGGCATCGGTTTTAATGGCGGGGTTCAGTGGACAGGCGCTGGCTGACTGTGAGCGCGGCGCGCTTGACGCTCTGTATTGCGATGAAAACGGCGACATGGTTGCTGACTTGCCCTCCGACAAATCAAAGTGGAATGATCCCGACACGTTAATTTTTGCGTACACGCCGGTTGAAGACCCAGCCATTTACTCCGATATCTGGCAGCCGTTCATTGATCACCTGTCTGAAGTCACCGGCCGGGACGTACGCTTCTTCGCGGTGCAATCCAACTCTGCCCAGGTAGAAGCCATGCGCAGTGGCCGTCTGCATATTGCCGGCTTCTCCACTGGTCCGACGCCTTTCGCGGTCAACCTTGCGGGTGCCGTTCCCTTTGCGCTGATGGGCTCGGATACGGGTCAGTTTGGTTATACGCTGCAGGTTTTTACGCACAAAGATTCCGATATTCGCGAAATCACAGATCTGAAAGGCAAGCGCGTCGCACACACGTCACCCACGTCCAACTCGGGTAACCAGGCACCGAGGGCCTTGTTCCCGGAAATGGGCATTGTCCCGGGTGAAGACTATGAAATTTCCTTCTCCGGCAGCCACGATCAATCCATGCTCGGTGTAGTTGCAAAAGACTACGACGCCGCCCCGGTAGCCTCCGAAGTGGTAGAACGTATGGCCGCTCGTGGTTTGTATGACACAGACGACGTGCGTCTGGTTTGGGAATCGGATCGCTTCCCGACAACGTCTTACAACTACGCACACGACCTGCACCCGGACCTGGTTGAGAAAATCCGCGAGGCCTTTTACACCTTCAAGTTCGCCGGCACCGAGCTGGGTGATGAGTTTGAAGGCGTAGAAACCTTCGTTCCCATCAATTACAAAGATAACTGGAAGGTCATTCGTACCATTCAAGCCTCCAATGGCGTCCAGTACACCCCCGATAATCTTAAGTAAGCAGCACAAGAGCCTCTGACCGACCGTCAGAGGCCCTGTCCGGAGTGAACCACATGTTAGAGATTACCAACCTCGTAAAGCGGTACGGGCAAAACGAACCTGTGCTCAAAGGCCTTAACCTGAAGGTCGAGGGCAGCAGCGTTGTTTCCATCGTCGGCGCTTCCGGTGCAGGCAAAAGCACTCTGCTGCGCTGCATCAACCGATTGGTTGAGCCTACCTCGGGTTCGATCAAGCTGAACGGCCATGAGTTGGTCAATCTTCGCGGCAGCGAATTACGCCATTCCCGCCGGCGCATCGGTATGGTTTTTCAGGGCTTTAACCTGATTGATCGTTTGACGGTTATGGAGAACGTGCTCTCCGGGCGTCTGGGTTACGTGTCATTTTTCCAGGCCCTGACGCGCCGCTTCCCCCAATCCGATATCGACCGTGCTTTCAGCCTTATGGAGCGTGTGGGCATCGCGCATTACGCCGATAAGCGTGCAGACCAGTTATCGGGTGGTGAGCGCCAGCGTGTTGCGGTGGTTCGTGCATTGATGCAAGAGCCTCAGATCCTGCTGGCGGATGAGCCAACAGCCTCGCTGGATCCAAAAACCTCGCAGCAAATCATGAGCCTGCTTCAAAGCCTTGCGAGTGAAATGTCGCTGCCGGTATTGATCAATATTCACAACGTGACCCAGGCGCGGATGTACACTGATCGCATTGTTGGCATGCGCCATGGACAGATGATTTTTGACGGTGAACCCAAAGAGTTCAATCAGGATGCACTGGACGCCATTTACGGTGGTATCGAGTCACCGGAGGAAGATGGCGGTGATTCAGGGCAGCAGGCATCCCCAGCCCCGGAGGCTACGGCATGACATCCGACCGAACTGCAAACGATGCACAGTCGGGCAGGGTCTGGAAAAAGCCTCCATTCATAGCAAACCCCTGGGTTCGCTATGGGCTGGTCGCAATCACCCTGGTTTACCTGTACTGGGCATTCTCAACACTGCCTTTCGATTGGCAGCGTATTTCCGAGGGCTTGCCTCGGGCAGGCAAAATTTTTGGTGGCGCTTTCCCTCCAAGCTTTGAGCGTGCTGGCCTGTTATGGACGGGGTTCAAGGAAAGTTTCCAGATCGCCTTTTTGGCAACCATGCTGGGTGTGCTTCTCTCGGTCCCCATCGCGGTGATGGCCGCCAGGAACGTAGCGCCGTTGCCAGTGTATCTGCTGGGCCGCACCCTGATTATCGTATCCCGCAGTTTCCATCCGGTGATCGTGGCCATTCTGTTTGTTGCTGCGGTCGGGTTTGGCCCAATGGCGGGCATTCTCACTCTGACTCTCTATTCCATCGGATTTGTGGCCAAGTTACTGGCTGAAGAAATCGAGGAGATCGATTGGGGCCAGGTTGAAGCCATGCGTTCGGTAGGCGCCGGTTATATGAAAATACTGGTCTATGGGGTCTTCCCACAGATCATGCCGCGTCAGATAGGGCTGTCCATGTACCAGCTCGACAGCAACCTTCGTGCTTCAGCGGTTGTGGGCATTGTTGGTGCTGGCGGCATTGGCGGCACCCTCATGAACGCATTCGGACGTTACGATTACGATTTCGCCTTTGCCATTTTGCTGATGATTATCGCAATCATTCTGGTCAGTGAAGGTTTGAGCGGATGGGTGAGGAAAAAAGTATGGTAGATCACGCTGCAAAATTGGCCGATCGAGTCTGGTCACGCTATGACCGCAAAGAACAGCTGACGCGCTATGGGGTTTATCTGCTCACTCTGTTCGCTATTGTCTGGGCGGTGCGCGACATCGACATCTTCTGGCCCTGGGTGTGGGACGCACCCAATCAGATTCAAAGCCTGGGCGCACGCATGTGGCCACCAGAGTTCAGTCAGTGGAATGCAATATTCTCCGCCATGCTGGAGACTGTCCACATCGCCACGCTGTCGACCATGTTGACGATATTCATCGCTTTGCCGGTGTCTTATATCGCGGCGCAGAACACAACGCCAAACAAGGTCACCCTGTGGATTGGCCGGTTCATTCTGGTTTCCAGCCGTTCCGTGAACACCATCATCTGGGCGCTGTTGTTTGTGGCTATTTTTGGTCCTGGTGTACTGGCCGGTATTTTGGCGGTTATGTTCCGCTCCGTCGGGTTCATCGGCAAGCTTATGGGCGAGGCCATTGAGGAAATCGATCGCCGCCCGGTAGAGGCTATGGAAGCGACCGGCGCGAGTAAATTCAAGGTGGTGTTGTACGCCATTGTGCCTCAGGTAATGCCGGCATTTTTTGCCATCATTATTCTGCGCTGGGACATCAATATCCGTGAATCTACCGTACTGGGGCTGGTAGGCGCCGGGGGTATCGGGGTGCTACTGCAGGGCTCTATCGACATGTTCGCCTGGCAGACCGTTGCTACCATCCTGCTCGCCATCGTTGTTCTGGTCATTCTGGGCGAGGCGCTGACCAGCGTTCTGCGCAAAAAAGTGATTTGACCTTGAGCAGCCAGCAGCCCGATGTGAACTGGAACGCCGATAATATGGAACACAGTATTGATTTTAGTAACGCAGACATTCTGTTCACCGATGTGGACGATACGCTGACGACCGATGGCCGGCTGCTGCCTGAGACTTATCTCGCGCTTTGTCGCCTGGCGGAGGCCGGTATCAGCGTGATTCCGGTAACCGGAGGCTGTGCCGGCTGGTGTGACCAGATCATACGCACCTGGCCGGTGAGAGCCGTTATCGGGGAAGGCGGCGCTTTCTATGCAGAGCGTACGGCGCCCCAGACCGTGAGCTGGCGCTACTGGGAAGACGAATTGAAACACCGCCGTGACCAGCAAACCATATTGGAGGCGGTTGCAGCGCTGAAGCTGGATTTTGAACCCAGGCTCGCCACCGACCAACCCTTCCGCTATGTGGATGTGGCCGTCGACTACAACCAGCAGCAATCGCTGACGCCTGAACAAGTGGCGGCCATTCACAATGCGCTGCTTGCCCAGGGCTTCAACGTTCGGCAAAGTTCGATTCACATCAACATCTGGCTGGGGGATTTCGATAAATCCACCATGTCACTGCGGGTGGGGCGTGAATTACTGGGCCTGGATACACAGGCGTTGCAGCAACGCGCCATCTTTATTGGCGATGCACCCAATGATGAGAGCATGTTTCGCAACTTCCCAATGAGTGTGGGCGTCGCCAACATTCGCAAGCACCTGCCCATCATGACCCACCGGCCGGCGGCGATTGTAAGCCAGCGCTCGGGGCTGGGATTTGCTGAAATGGCGGAGGCCTGGCTGCGACAGCGTGCAGAACCCGAGCTGAAATAGCCCGGCACACGCCTCGCCTGACATCAACAAGGGTTCTAACCGATTGAGCATTGAGTCTGATGAGCGCCAAAGAACGACAGAGTAGCATCCTGGAATGGGTGAATGAGCAGGAGCATGTCGAAGTTGAAGACATAGCTCAGCGCTTTGGCGTTACCACGCAAACCATTCGCCGTGACATCAACAAACTGTGCGAGATAGGGTTGTTGCGCCGTCGTTACGGTGGTGTCAGCTTGCCCGCCAGCGCTGCCATCGCGCCCACGAAAAACCATCAGGTACGCCACCTGCTGACCAAGCAGCGGATGGCCATGCGCATTGCCGCTGATATTCCGGAAGAGGTCACTGTAAGCCTCGGCGTGGGCAGCACCATTGAACTGGTCGCACAAGCGCTGGCCCATCACAAATCGCTCCGGGTTTTGACCAACAACTTTAGCGTAGCCTCAGCGCTTTCAGCGAATTCCGGCATCGAAGTGATCGTTTCCGGCGGACACTACCGACACAACCACCACGACGTGGTGGGGCCGGAAGTGACCAGCTTCTTCAGCTCCTTCACCACCGATTTCGGCATCATCAGTATTGGCAGAATGGACCAGAAGATCGGCTTGATGGATTACGATATTCGCGAGGCCGAAGCGAGCCGGGCGATCCTGACCAATACCCGCAACCGCCTGTTGGTGGCTGATCACAGCAAGTGGACTCCGAACTCATACTGCAGGGTAGCGTCGTTCAGATACGTTGATCGTTTCTACACCGACGTCATGCCCGACAAGCACCGAACGGGACTACCTGACTCCGTAGACATCATCGAGTGTGGTTCACCACCCTGAGCTCAATCCTTGAACGTAAGCGTTCTGTAAGGGAAGGGGATTTCGATGCCCGCTTCGTCCAGCGCCGACTTGACTGCGGCAACCACCTCATCCCGTGATTTCCTGATGTCCAAGGGTTTGGAACCCGTCCACCAGGTAACCTCAAAGTTTATCGATGAATCTGCAAACTCATTGGCAAATATCTCTACTGGCCGGGTGTCGCTGATCACCGTTTTGCAATCAGTGACCGCTTGTTTGATCACCGACCTTGCCTCGTCTACATCCTCACCGTACGCAACGCCACAAATAATGGTTGTTCTGCGCTGTTCAAGGGCGGTTCTTATGGTGAGCGGGTTCTTGAACAGCATGCTGTTGGGGAGAATCACCAGTTCACCATCCGTTTTACGAATGTGCGTTTCACGCACGAGTATCGCTTCAACCGTACCCTCGTAACCCTCGCATTCCACGAAATCCCCGATGCGCATCTCGCGGCGAACCAGAATGATGATTCCCGCCAAAAAGTTCTCGAATATATCTTTAAACGCGAAGCCAATCGCAACAGAGCCTATGCCTAGCCCCGCGAGCATTTTTGTGGGAGTAAGATCCGGGAAGGCTATGATCGCAGCGATCATGATTCCAATTAACCAGATGGTTAATGAAGAAAATAAAACCAGCAATTCGATCAGGCTAGGGCGCAGATTTGTGCTTTTCAGAATGCTTTTGACTATATGCCTTACCAATTTGGCAAAGAGGTAAGTTATAAAAAGAAGAATCAGAGATATGAATAACTGCGGCAAGATCTCAATAGCACCCCGGCCGATATCTCTAATCTGTGCAATGAGAATATTCATAGGTTCCATCTATCACATGTCCTCTCTCATGATATGCAACCTCCGGAGTGAGTAGGAATCTCAACAAATATAACCTAAAAACTGTGCAATATAGTTGATTGATTATGAAAAAATACCTAACTTGCGTTTATTGTCCATGTTATTCAGGGGGGGACGGTAATGTTCAAAAATATTGCTACTGCAGCACTGACCTTGCTAGTTTTCAATAGCCTGCACGCTGCAACTTTACCCAAACAGAGTTATCTGCCTTTGGAGCTGGCTCAGAAAGCCGTCAATGCTGCGTTAGAAAAATGTTCAGATGACGGCTTTAACGTTTCGGTCGCAATTGTAGACAGAAGTGGCGTTCTACTCTCACAATCGCGTCATCCAATGGCGGGCCCACATACCATTAATAGCAGCTTTGGAAAAGCATTTACATCTGCAAGCGTTGGAGAGCCCAGCGGAAAACTGGCAGACATGATCGGTGGGAAGCCCTTTCTTGAAGGGTTGCGAGATATGGATGAAAGACTCGTTATTCTTGGAGGCGGGTTGCCGATTGTTGTAAATGATGTCCGGGTTGGCGGTATTGGCGTTGGCGGCGCGCCAGGGGCGCACCTGGATGAAGCCTGTGCAAAGGAGGGGTTGAACCTTCTCCAAGGGCCTGCGGATTGATGATGACCATGGTATCCCGGTCGTAGACGCCTTCGTGACCCTGCTGAGCGCTGTGCAGTGATATGTTGCAACTTTCTACAACAGCGCTACAACAGCGCCAGGCATCTTTACTGCACGTTTTCCGCATCGCCAAATTGGTCGGCAAACAGGGTAGTCGAGAGGTAGCGCTCGGCAGAATCCGGCAGTATTACCACAATGTTTTTGCCCCGATGTTCAGGTTGCTGGCCAACCCGGATCGCGGCAACCACTGCCGCGCCACAGGAAATGCCACAGAGAATACCTTACTTCTCGCATCAACCGATGTGCCATGGCGATGGCATCCTCGTTGGTTACGGTCTCCACCTGATCAACCAGACTCATATCGAGGTTCTTGGGTACAAAGCCCGCGCCAATACCCTGTATTTTATGCGGTGCAGGCTTGGGGGCTTCGCCACTACGTACCTGGGTGATGATGGGTGAGTCAGTCGGCTCAACGGCGACGGTGGTGATGGCTTTACCCTGGGTGTTCTTGAGGTAGCGTGACACGCCGGTCAGCGTGCCCCCCCCCCCATGCCAACGCCTGGGTGGATGTGAGTTGCTGGTTCATCATCAGCCTCTTTAATTAAAAGGCATTGGTTCTGGCGAATTCAGGGCAGGCGGTTAAGTTGGGGTTCGTGGACCGCTTACAAGTTTCCAGCAAGGCGCATAGCAGTTTACGAATCGGTAAGCGTTCAAAAAAAGCGCACTGCCGGCCCAAGACCAGAGAATTGGTTGTCTTGATTGATTCCAGTCTGGCTGATCACCAGCTCTTTAAACAACCATCTTTCTTAATTGTTTCTCTGATCATTATTTGCGCAACTCTAAACCGTATGCTTCTATGAATAAGACAGACGAGTAAGATGGCGCAGCCTTTCGCTTAACCTCCAGCAGCTGCAAACCGTCCGCGATCACGCTACTGGTTGGGAAGCTCAGATTCTCGGTTGTCAGTTAAATATTGTAACATTTTTTCCGGGCACCAGGAGTGTCAAGTGGCTAATTGGGAGTCGGTTGCAAATATAGTTCAATCCGCCATTACATCAGCAGCGCTGTTGAGCGGCGGCGTCTGGGCGTACTTTAAGTTCATTTCGGGAAGGGTCAATAAACCTAGACTTGAGCTTAATGTCGAGTGCGATATATTGTTGAATAGTGAAAATATAGCAAGAATTCATATTAAGATATTTTTGAAAAATGTAGGTTTTTCAAAGGTTACAATCGATAAAGATGGATCTTCTTTAGTAATACAAAAAATTGTTAAGGTCGAAAGTTCTAGTTTTAGTTCGGATATAGCGCTGGAATCTGAGTGGAGAGATTTTGGTGCTTTTTCGGTTTTCGAAAAGCATGATTGGATAGAACCGTTAGAAACGATCTGTGATGAAAAGATGATTGAGTGTAAGTCTACCGATGCCGTATTTAAAATCGAATCCTTTATAATGGCTGAAACTCTTCAATGGTACAGTTCATGTATCTCGGAAGGGAAGGTCAGTGACTAAGTAGATTGATTTTCGAGGTGTAATATGAACGGGCCCATGAATCAGAGCGAAAAAGATAATGAAAAAGCTCAGCAATTAAAAAAAGCTAAAGAAGAACAGAAAAAAAGAGAAAAAAAAGCACGAGAGGAAGCGAACGATCAAAAAGAACGCGAAAGGAGAGAGGAAGATCAGCGAAAGTACGAACAGGAAGTAGCACGACAAAAAACCTCAGTGCATCGGCGCGGCAAGTAAAAGAAACAATTTAAAAAATTGTCGGTAAATGGACTGCTATTCCTATATGTCAGCGTAGTTCTGGTATTTGAAACGAGGAAGGCATACCGACGGCTCCTTGTCTGTTTGCCCAATGCTATCAAAGCCAGTCTGATTTGAGGCTTCTCTACAGCCTCAACTTCTGAGTTCAGCTACAGCCTTGGCAACAGAATTGTCTTTACCAGTCGTGGACGCCTTAATGATCCTGCTGAGCGCTGTGCAGTGATATGTTGCAACTCTCTACAACAGCGCTACAACAGCGCCAGGCATCTTTACTGCACGTTTTCTGCATCGCCAAATTGGTCGGCAAACAGGGCAGTCGAGAGGTAGCGCTCGGCAGAATCCGGCAGTATTACCACAATGTTTTTGCCCCAATGCTCAGGTTGCTGGCCAACCCGGATTGCAGCAACGACGGCTGCGCCACAGGAAATGCCGCACAGAATGCCTTCTTCCTGCATTAGCCGATGTGTCATGGCGATGGCATCCTCGTTGGTTACCGTCTCCACCTGATCAACCAGACTCATATCGAGGTTCTTGGGTACAAAGCCCGCGCCAATACCCTGTATTTTATGCGGTGCAGGCTTGGGGGCTTCGCCACTACGTACCTGGGTGATGATGGGTGAGTCAGTCGGCTCAACGGCGACGGTGGTGATGGCTTTACCCTGGGTGTTCTTGAGGTAGCGTGACACGCCGGTCAGCGTGCCCCCCGTGCCTACGCCAGCGACAAAAATATCCACCGCGCCATCGGTATCGTTCCAGATTTCAGGGCCGGTGGTGTCTTCGTGGATCTGCGGGTTGGCGGGGTTGTTGAACTGCTGTGGCAAAAAGTACTTTTCGGGCTCGGCGGCGGCCAGCTCTTCCGCTTTGGCGATCGCGCCGGGCATGCCTTTGGCGGGTTCTGTCAGCACTAAGTCTGCACCCAGGGCTTTCAATACCTTGCGGCGTTCCAGGCTCATGGAAGCCGGCATGGTTAGAGTGATCTTGTAACCTCTGGCCGCAGCGACAAAGGCCAGGGCGATGCCAGTATTGCCACTGGTGGGTTCGATAATGGTCATCCCCGGCTTAAGCACGCCCCGCTTCTCGGCATCCCAAATCATAGCGGCACCAATTCGGCACTTCACCGAGTAGGCCGGGTTGCGGCCTTCAATCTTGGCCCAGATAGTCGCGCCGTCATTAACGCGGTTCAGCTTGACCAGCGGTGTGTTGCCAATGGACTGAGAGTTGTCTTCAAATATACGGGGCATCGTTTATCTCCCTGGTTTTTAAGGATCGTACCATTGCCGGACGGAAAACCAGCAGCGGCATCAGCGGGTAGTTAGGCTCTCTTGTTATTAGCATATCTGTTGGCCAGTTTTATCGGTTTGTTTTAATGGCGACTATGCGTTGGGTAATAGATCTTCGCTAGCGCGGCCGGGCAAAAACCTGGGTCCATAAAGGGGAATATTTCGAGCCCGGCGCCTCAATCTTCGCCGCGCCCATTTCGGTGAATTCGGCACGCATAATATTGGCGCAATGCCCCGGGCTTGAGAGCCACCCATCAACGACTTGATCGACAGAGTTCTGGCCTGCTGCGATATTTTCGCCCACTGCCGACCAGCTGTAATTTCTTTCATCCACCCGTTCGCCGGTTCCAAGACCTTCAGGGCCGGTATGACTAAAAAACTCCAGCTCTACCATATCCTCCGAATGGGCCCGGGCGGCATCCGTGAGCTTGCAGTTCCAGGACAGTGGTTCAGCTGCGTCAAAGTTCTGGTCGCCGCATTGGCGGGGCTGGCTCCGAGCTTCATTGACGCGACTCAGCAACGCCCGATCAGTTTCGTCCATCTCGCAGTCGCCGGCCACAAGAAAACCGGGAAATCCCAGAAAAGCGAGCATGATTACCTTAGCCTGCTTGGACATCTGCGTCTCCTCGCTTTGGGGCACAGAACTCTTTCTGCGCTTTCAGTATCAATAATAGCCGAGGCGCAGAACACTGTGATGGGAGAGGGCTAACCTTTGAGTCCACGCCGTCGCTCCACCTGTTTTACCTCTGGCGACTGATCAATATTTTTCTGGCCTGGCCAAAGGTGCGGTGGGTCTGAAAACGGGGTCTCGGGCGAAGGGCTGGGAGGGTAAGAGGAGCAGCCTCAACGGTCTTGCTCCCGCAGCCGAAGCGTTGATCACGACCCTGGATGATCACAATCCGCCCATCCACCAGGTCGGGGGCCGGTAGCTAACCTTGTTGCTTAATCGTAGTAGGCTTCAACCTTTCCTTTCAGGGTCATCAGAAGCGGCTGTCCGCGACGGTCCAGCGCTTTGGGCGAGGCGATTTTTATCCAACCTTCACTGATGCAATATTCCTCGACATTCGTACGCTCTTTACCATTAAGCTTAATACCAATATCGTGCCCGAAAACTTCAGCTACATGGTGTGGGCTATTGGGGTTTCTTGAAAGTCGATCCGGAAGCGCTGGCAGCGATTTAGTATCGTTCATGGTAGTGACCTGCATTTAATGGAAAGAGCGCCATTCTAGGCAATATAGATTTGGTGCTCAAGAACCACAGCAGGGTTATTCGCATCAAACCAGACTGCAGTTGTCGTTAAGTAGTCTGCGATCTTAGTTCATCAGATAACAGCCTGATAAACTCCTTTATTTTCACGGGCAGATAAGAGCGCGCCGGATAAACTGCGTGTACCGGAAAGCTTCGCAAAGGTCTGTCTGGCAACAAACGAATCAGCCTGCCGCTTTCAATATCTTCCGCAAAAGCCCACAAAGGGCCAAGGTGTATGCCTTTGCCCTCAAGCACCAGTCTGCGTACCGCGGCAACGCTGTTGACCGTCATGTTGCTTCTGATCTTCAAGTGCGAATAGCGGCTGCCGTCGGCAAACTCGATGTCACTTCTTGCCTGGCTGGAGGAGTACAGAATGAAGTTGTACGCATCCAGTTTTTCAGGGGATGTCGGAGCACCCTGTTTTTCCACGTATTCCCGGCTAGCCACCAGCACTCGCTGATTATGGCCCAGATTTTTTGCGATCAGATTGGAATCCGGCAAGTCGCCGATTCGCACGGCGACATCAAGATTGCTCTCCAGTAGGCTTTCAAAAGGACTGCCCAGTAACAATTCCACCGACAGTTCCGGGGCCAGTTGTTGCAGTTGACAGGTAACCGGAACCACGAACTTCGTGCCGAAATCCACCGGCGCAGCGATACGCAATTTGCCAGTGAGGCGGGAAACGCCGCTTCTGATTTCCTCTTCCAGCGCTAGTTGATCATCGATGATCAGTCGTAAGCGCTCATAATAACGCTGTCCAAGTTCCGTCGGAGTGGTTCGTTGCGTGGAACGACGCAGCAACCTGACCTGGAGACGATTTTCCAGCGCGGCGATCTGCCTGCTGACCGACGAGGGTTCAAGTTTCAGGTATTCCGCAGCCTTTTTGAAACTGCCGGATTCCACCACTAGAACAAAAATTTGCTCGACATCGCTCATGCTTATTGCGCCACGTGCAATTAATGAGTGCAGATTAGCACTCTTCCTGAGCCTATCTCAATTGCATAGTCTGAACCTACGGTGATCGGTATCGCAAATTCGACCGGGATCCCCCTTCACAAACTGCAGGAGAGAAATCATGGCAAAGATCGATCTGAATGGGAAAGTTGCTCTTGTTTCTGGTGGGGCCAAGAACCTCGGTGGCCTTATCAGCCGGGAGTTTGCAGCTAGCGGGTCGGACGTCGTGGTGCATTATAATAGTGATGTGACCAAGAAAGACGCAAACGCAACGGTGGAAGCCATCAAAGGTATGGGCCGCGATGCAATTGCGATCCAGAGTGACCTTACCAAAGCAGCCAACGTTTCGGCGCTTTTCCAACAAGCCAAGGACCACTTCGGAGGCATCGATATCGCAGTCAATACCGTTGGGAAGGTGCTGCGCAAACCCATCATCGAAACAACGGAGGCAGAGTTCGACCAGATGATGGCCGTTAACGCGAAGTCCGCGTACTTCTTTATTAAAGAAGCCGGCCTGCATCTAAACGATAACGGCAAACTCATCACGATCGTGACCGCTCTGTTGGCAGCATTCACCGATGGCTACTCAACCTATGCCGGCGGCAAAGCACCAGTAGAACACTTCACACGTGCAGCGGCCAAAGAGCTTTCCGGTCGAGGTATTTCGGTCAACAACATTGCACCAGGCCCGATGGACACACCGTTTTTCTATGGCCAGGAAACCCCGGAACGTGTGGAATTCCACAAGTCACAAGCCATAGGTAATCAGCTCACGATGATTGAGGACATCGTACCCATTGTGAAGTTTTTGGCGACAGAGGGCTGGTGGATAAACGGCCAGACACTCTTTGCTAATGGCGGCTACACTACCCGCTAACAAATCGAGCATTCATCGCCTCCGGTTTTTGTTTGCCGGGGGCGACGCTCGTTTGAGGAGTTACCAATTTTCTTGTTGACCTATCTGCTTCCTATCGCGATTGCAGTTTTTTCAAGCGTAAATCCAGATTTTAGAAACGCTGCTCCTCAATCCTGGCCCAGATAGTGGCTCACAACCCCCCCCCGAATGCACAAGCAGCAAGATATGACATGTCGCAGGTTTGCCTATAACCTATACAGAAATATTCACGGAAATATAATCAAGTGCAACGGCATTGGTTCGTCTTTTTCCTTCTGACCATTCTGAACCTGACAACATGCGCTCTGGCTGAACCCGCACACGACAACGTAGCATGGCCCCTGATTGACGCGCGCGCCGACTACCAGGGCGCAATGGCCGATCGGGTGGCCTATCTCGTTGAACAGGGAGAAACGCTCTCCGTTGACGAGGTTCAGTCTTTGATTAGTGCTGATCCGGATGCTCTGACGCGCCCCAAGTCCAGCGTGTTAGCCAATGGCCTCGATTCCGATGCGGTGTGGCTGGTGGCGAAGATTTTCAATCCGACCGACGACGCTATATTGCGGCGCGTGTCCGTCGAAACAGGCTGGCTGGAAAGGGTCGATTTCTTTCTCATCACCGAAGGCCAGCTGCCACAGCATTTCATCAGTGGTGATCGCATCGCGCTGGGGCACCGTTCCGTTGCCAAACGCATACCCAGTGCCGATTACTCCTTTCCACCCGGCGAGACACGTCTGTTAATACGCGTTGAGACTGCCGATCCAATGGTGGTGCCACTTCACTTTTCCAGCGTTGCTGTGAGCCATAGCCGAGAGCAGTCAGAGGCGATCTTCTACAGCTTCGTCTACGGCGTCATGTTTGCGTTGTCAGCCTACAACCTGATGCTGTACGCCGGCCTTCGGAAACGGCGCTATCTTTTCTACTCGCTCTACACGGCAATTTTCGTGGTCGTGACGGCGTCCTACAATGGTATCGCCATGGCTCTGCTATGGCCCGATGCAGTGGGCTGGCAGCAGTGGGCGCCACCGCTGTTCATGCTGTGTTTCGTCAGCTCTGGTCTGGCTTTTGCCACGAGTTTTCTAAAGACCCGACGACGCCGGCCATGGCTCCACAAAACCATCCAGACAATCGGTGTGGCTTATTTCGCGCTTTTTGCGGCCTGTTTCGCCTTGGACCAACAGGGTCTGGCGCTGCAACTGGCATTCCTGATTGTGCCGGTGTTCACGGTGCTTATGCTCTACATGGGCGTGTCGAGCTGGATGCGAGGCAACCAAGCCGCACGCTATTTCATGCTGGGCACACTGGCTTCCGTTATTGGTGCCTTTGTTACGGCCTTAACGGTAGCTGGCGTGATTACTTATTCCCAGCTTGGCTACTATGCCTTGGACATTGGCATGGTGGTAGATGCCATGCTGTTGATGTTGGCGCTGGCCGATCTGGCCCGTAAAAATAAAGTGGCGCGGGTGACAGCCGAGCGCACGGCCCAAATCGATTTGCTGACCGGCCTCAACAATCGACGTGGTTTTCTGCCTGTCGCCGAATCATTTTGGAGCCTGGCTACGCGCAATAAGAGCAGTATGTGTGTGGCTATGATCGATATTGACCATTTCAAGAGCATCAATGATCAATATGGCCACGCAGCCGGCGACAGGATATTGAAGAAGATTGCCGAGGAGCTTGATAATTCCCGGCGCAAAGGCGACCTCCTGGCCCGCTGGGGTGGTGAAGAGTTTACGCTTCTGTTGCCGGAAACAGACGAAGCCGAAGCCCTCAAAGTGGCTGAGCGTTTTCGCCATAATATCGAGCAACTGGTGGTCAATGATTGCGGCAGGGTGATTCGATGCACCATCAGTGTGGGTGTCGCCAGCCGCCACGCTCAACATGTCACCCTGGAGCACGCTATTTCCAAGGCCGACGAAGAGCTATACCAGGCCAAGGTTCAGGGGCGCAATCAGATTTCCACTGGCCGCACGTCGGACGCTGCCTAGGTCCTTATTTTACCGAGGTTTTGGAATGCAGCATTTGCGTTAATCCTCAACAATAATTACATCATGTTTTTCGTTATAACTCTCGGCACTGAGTGTGTATCTATTACCGAAGTAGAGAGTGGTTTTACCCTTTTCGTGTGCCGCCAAATTGCAGATTTCTCCGCCGAAGAGTGCCCCGGGGAGCGCGAAAGGGGAGTGCACTTCTGGCATTTTCACAGTCGACATTGGCTATTTCGGGCGCGGCTGACATCACTCCCGGATAGTACCCCCACCACCCGGGGAACCCATTACCAACCGCTAACAGCTCAGCGGTGTCTCTTTCGGTTAGGCGTAAGACGGCTGTGTCGCTATTTTCTTCGATGAGGCGGGTGTAGCTGTATCTTGTTTCTGCGCAACCTTGAAGAAAGCAGGAGACTAACAACAGGTAAGCGATTTTGTTCATGTGTTGACCTGGTTCCGGGGTCTGGCGCCGGGTAAAACGACATGCTCACGCATATCCGGCCGCAGCGACGCGTCGGGCATTGCTAGGCACACCCTTCCACAAAGTGAATTGAATGCTCGTAACCTGAGTGTATTTCTACAATATGACCTTTAAACACCTCAAACCGCATGGCTATCGATTTGCCGCTTCAAATGGCCGGCCTCATCCTGCTCACTGATCGTCCTCTTGGCTTCTACTGCCTCTCGAATCACCGAAAAAACAAATATTTCACGTTGCGCGAACCCAAATTATCAATTAGCATTAAAGAAAGTAATTGATCACTTTCTTTGAGTTGATGATCTAGCTATGGGTGAGGGCTCTGATGAAAATTCCAACGGCGCGTTGCAAATACAAGAGGGTGGCTATCTATTGGGTAGTATTTCTGAGCGGCTATATCGGCATCAGAATCATTCTGGATCTGATGTCATGGGGAATAATTAGTTAGTCCGTAATATGTCGAATTGAATTTTATGAAAGGCTAGCTTAAGTACCTCCTTCGAGAGGTTGTTACTAACAAATGTTCTAATTTGTAGCTGAAAAATATTTAAAATAATTTAAGTTGAGTGAAAAATAAAGTGTTAAAAATTAAAAATAAATATTATTTTAATTGTAAACAAAATTTTTTCATTTTCATTGTTGTTATCCTGACTCTTACAGGATGTGCCAAAATGAAAGCGGAGAATAAACCAGCGAACTCATTAATTAGCAGTGTCCAAAAAATATTTCCGGTAGGTGATGGCCCAATCCACGATAGAGTCGAATTGCCATCTCCGGACGATCTATACTTTGCAACTCTTATCCCTGCTGAAAAAGGTAAAAGCTCGAGAATAACAGGCTCTTTATTTGATCAAAATAGAAGCTCAAACCTATATATAGAAAAAAATTATTTTGACGTTGGTGATATTATATATGTTGAGATAAATGAGCTTACGAAAGCTGATAAAAAGGCTTCGACTAAAATATCAAAAAATATCGACTTAGATCTGAAACCGATCGGAATTCCCGGAGGGAACCTTAAGGCGGGGTCGGACGATTTTAAATTAAATATATCACAAAAAAATGATCAAAAATCTAGTGGGAATGTAGGGCAGGAGAATAAACTTCAGGGTAGAGTAACCGTAGCCGTCGTGCAAAGATTTGATAATGGCAATTTGCTTGTGAGGGGAGATAAATGGGTTCAGATAAATAGCGGTAATGAATATATTCGTATTTCCGGGCTAATTAGATATCAAGATATAGATAGCGATAACGTTATTGATTCTTCGAAGATCGCTAATGCCAGGATTGAATATTCGGGCACGGGTGGTTTATCAGAAAGTCAAAAACCCGGCTGGTTCATGGAAAAGCTTGGAAATTCAGAAATATGGCCATTTTAGAGCGCACTCTATCTTGCTGTATAGTTTTTTTCTTATTTACCATTCTTTCAGCGTGCACTGCAAAAGATTTATTACGGTATGGAATAATGAAACCCGAAACACCAATCATTCCTGAAAACATAGATGCTATTGGTTACGCAGTCATTGACAGTCAACCCGGGCCATCTTATGAAGATAAGCTTTTGCAGGCGATGAGAAAGTCCAGGTCTGAAGCTTATACACTGCTGGTAGAGCAAGTATATGGTCGGCGTCTCGCTCTTAAAAGTCGATCATCCGTAGGTGGAGAAGAAAGAAAGGAAGTTTCATCCTCTATTATGGGAGAGCTTTTTGGCTTCACGACGGTGACTCATGGCATTGATGGAAAGCTCTACAGCACACACTTATCCATAGATGCAAAAAAGGCGCAAGAGATCCATAAGTATTACCGTGGGGAAGATAAGGATAAAAGGTTATGGTGGCGATAAGGTTTTTTATCCTTTTTTTGTTTTTCTGTTCTGATAGTTTCGCCGATTCTTTTGTTGGTGTAGGGGAGGCAAGAGTTTTTGACAATAATTTGGTTGAAGCAAAGATAGTGTCTGCTAAAAATGCTATCAGAGAAATTATTTTGAAAGCAGGTTTATCTGCCTCGACAATAAATGAATTAAGTTTCAGTATCGGTTATCTTGGTGATATTATAATAAGTAATAATTTATCGAGGCCGTCAATAAGAATAAATTCGTTATCTTCAGATGAGTCTGATGGTATTGTTCTCACTTTTGCCAAAGTGGATGTTGATAAGTCGAGACATCAATGCGGTGTTCGCCCGATGGCAAAGTCCGTTGTATTTTCTCCTCTTCTTGTTGGAACACTCAGGTATGCAGTTTCGGGTGGTTTCAAAAATGAAATCGATACTATTAATCGAAAATTTATAAATTTAATGAAAAACAGCGGGGTAGACTTCTTTCTGAAAGGTTTTTTAAACAATCCCGTTTTGTTCGACAATAGTGATGACCCAATTAATTCGAGTGCCCGCATAAGAGAGATTGCAGAGCGCTACGATGCTCAGTATCTAATTTCTGGAGCATTAAATGATATTTCATTGTCGAGAATGAATGCCGGTCCGGATTCTTACCGTAATGTTGTAAGGAATTTTAGTGTAACATTTTCATTGTTTGATGGAATCACAGGAAATAGGATCAAGAGCTATAGCTATAAAGAGTCATCTCCTTGGCCCATTGGTTATAGGTTGAATTTAGAGTTTAATGATGCTAGCCTTTCGAACTCTGCTTTTGGTAGCCGCATCTTCCAAATCCTAATGCGATCCGTAGAAGATATTAGTAGCGATATAAAATGCGCACGTCTCAGAGCAAGAGTTATTGAGAGCCGCGCTGATAGCCTGATGATTTCTGCTGGAACCATCCAAGGGGTAAATGTTGGTGATTCCTTTGTACTTCATAATAGAGTACAGAGTGGGTTCGACTCTGATGCTCAATATTATCGAGAGTCCAAAATGTCGCCTTATTTTGTTCTTGAGTCCTATCCATCGTTTAGTTTAATTACTTCTGTTGATACGTATAGTGTTGACTATACTGCAGGCGTGGGTGATATTGTTGTTCACGAAGGGCCACCGTAAGGTAGATCGCGAATTTTATATGAATTGCTGCGAAGAGAACATTTTGGATGGAAAAGAAAAGAGCTTACGAAAGAACCGAAAAACGTCAGGCGGAGACGATTGAGGCAGTAATCGAATTGTGCGGTAGCAGCAATCCATCGACACTTACAACGAGTGATATTGCGAAGGGAATTAATCTCTCTCAAGGTGCTTTGTTTAAGCATTTTCCTAATAAAGGTAATTTGTGGGAAGCCGTGGCAAAGTGGATGGCAAAACAAATGATTGACAAGGTCTTCAGGGTTTCAGAGCAGTATCAGTCCCCCATTCGCGCTCTTGAGGCAATGTTTCTGGCTCACATCTCTTTCATTTCCAAAAAGCCGGGTGTTCCCAAGCTAATGCTTGGGGAGCTTCAAAAACCAGATAAAGTAGGTGCGCGTGTAATTATTGACCATGTGCTAAACGATTATAGGGATAGGGTTATTTTACTACTTCGCGAAGGGGTCCTAAAGAACGAGATTCGAAATGATATAGACATTGAAGCTGCTGCAATATCATACTTGGGAAGTGTGCAAGGATTGATAATTCAGTCATTGATTCTGAATGACATGGCTATGGCAAAGGACTACGCGGCCCGAGTTTTTGAAATTTTTAAAGCGGGAATAGAAGTGAGTCGCTGATAGCGCATTAAAACCTCATAAGCGCTACACGAACCCCATCGTAACTTCGCCAGTATTAGACTCTCACTAAGGAGGCTGATGAAAAACCACCACATCATCTCCCTCTTGCCATGGCTGAAACCTGGTCATGGTTTGCAGAAAAAATGGGTGCTCCAGCCAGTGTTTTAGCCATAGCTGCAGGTTCGGGTAGGGTAGGTTGTAAAAAACATCGCGATCAACATGGGCGAATTGGCGGACGAACGGCATGATGCCAATATCTGCGATGGTCGCGTTAGGCCCCAACAGAAAAGGGTTTTTAGTCAGCAATGCCTCTAAAACCTGTAAAAAGGCTTCACCCCGTTGCCGATACGCTGTCTGGGACATTTCAAGATGACGGTCGGCGTATTTATAGCGATCCAGCCAATACTTGAATTCGCTGTCGTTTTGCTCGACCAGAGCGTTGGCCTGACGCAAAACCTGTGCATCCAAAAGCCCTTGCGGATCTTGCTGCTCTAGCGCCCACGCCATTATCTCCCGGCTCTCCTCAATCACTGAACCATCAAGACACTGCAAAACAGGCACGGTGCCTTTTGGGCTAATCGCGAGCATCTCAGCCGGTTTGTTTTTCAGGATTATCTCTCGCAGCTCCACCTGCAACCCGGCAAACAAGAGACCGAGCCGGGCACGCATGGCATAGGGGCAGCGGCGAAAAGAGTAGAGACGGTGGAGTGAAGAAGCCATGGTAACTTTTCGCCGTTGAATCGAGATCAATGGGCCCAGAGCAGGGGATTCCAGTGGTTCCCTAACTGTTGAGAAACTCGATGAGTTTTTTTGCGACATCGGCAGGGCGCTCTTCGGTTATCCAGTGCGCCGCGTCGACCCATTCCAGGCGCGCGTCCGGTATTGCGTCCCTCAGCATCTCAGCGTATTTAGGCTTTTGAAACTCATCATGTTGCCCCCATAGCACAAGAGTTTGATGGGGAATATTCTTCAGCTCATCGGCAATCGCGAGTGTGTATTCGGGATTGAGCCTGCGCAGGTTTCTGAAGAACGCTTTCTTGCCGGTTTCACCCTGCCAGGGGCGAACAACAATATCAGCAAGCTCAGAGGTGGCGTTTGATTCGTCATGCATTCCCTTGGGCAGGAAGTCGCGAAGCATCTGCTCCAGTTCCTGAGCGCTCATGTCATCTTCCGCCCCCGGTTCCTGTAATGGCTCGAACTCGGGAATCGGCCAGGAGTCGAAGCAGACAGCATCGGCAAGAACCAGCCGGTTTATACGTTCCGGGTGGTTTACCGCCAGTATCTGGGCAACACCGCCGCCAATATCATGGGCCACAAGATCTGCACAGCGGATGCCTAGTGCATCCATAAGGCCGATCAGTATTTTGCTTTGTGCAGCGATCGACACATCGGCATCAAGCGGTTTATCGGATTCACCGTAATTGAGCATGTCTGGCACGATCACCCGGTGTGTTTGCGCCAGCTGTGGGAGGATCTTGCGCCAGAGGAGGCCAGACATCGGGATGCCGTGGAGTAAGATCAGCGGTGCCCCTTCGCCTTGCTCCAAGTAGGCAATACGGTGCCCATCTACTTGCAGGTATTGGTGCTCAAGATTTGATTCACTCATTGTAGCGCTCCTTTGAGTTCACGTTTTCCAAAGTGATCGATTACATCTTTACGCTACTGACTGAAAACCTATGATTCAAATTATATTTGAGTAATCACTCAAACTTTGCCTTTTTTCATTTTTACCTTACAAGACAGCCTGATCCGCCAAGCTAACTTCCAGGCCGGTCGCTACCGAGTTATACGGTTAGGTAACCTTAGCCCTTAAGGTCAGCCGGCCATGTTACGTTGGTCTGGCAATATCATTCTATGCCGGTCGAACTAATACAGGTTCAGCTGTCATTAATTATCCAGGAGGCAAACTGATGTCGAACACTCACAAGACAATCAATCCTGCCACAGAAGAAGTTCTTGAAACCTATACCATGATGTCCAGACAAGAAGCTGAGGGCATCATTGAGCAGACTCATCATGCGTTTCTTAACTGGCGCAAAACCGGGTTTGAAGAGCGCGCGAATATTCTGCGCAAAACCGCTGCCCTGATTCGGGAGCGCCAGGATGACTACGCCGCACTGATGACCCGGGAAATGGGCAAAACCCTGGCAGAGGGCAAACAGGAATGCGAACTGTGCGCGGCGATTTGTGAGTACACCGCAGAACAGGGCCCCACGGAACTGGCGGATGAAACAAGAGAGCTGGCGGGCGGCCGTGCTGTGGTTTCCTATCAGCCTCAAGGTGTGATTTACGGCATACAGCCGTGGAACTTTCCGCTTTATCAGGTTATTCGCTACAGCGCCGCCAACCTCATGGCGGGTAACACCGTGCTATTGAAACATGCCAACAATGTGTGGGGCATGGCTCTGGAAGTTGAAAAACTTTACCGCGATGCCGGCATGCCGGAACACGCCTTCCGCACGCTGTTAATTGACCATGAGGTATCAGACGCCGTTATCGAACACAAGCTGGTGCGTGGCGTTACGCTTACAGGTAGCCCCAACGCTGGTCGGACAGTGGCACAACGAGCGGCTAAGGTGCTGAAGAAAACCGTGCTGGAACTGGGCAGCAACGATGCCTATCTGGTACTGGCAGACGCCGACATCAAGAAGGCTGCGAAGATCTGCGTACAGGGCCGAACCTACAATGTCGGCCAGACCTGCGTGGCTGCGAAGCGCTTTATTATCGAAGAGCCCGTGTACGAAGAGTTCAGGGATGCCTGCTTGGCTGAAATGGAGAAGCTCTCTTTTGGTGATCCCACGAACAGTGATACCAAAATGGGCCCCATGGCTCGCGAAGACCTCAGAGATGGCCTGCATGAGCAGGTTCGCAAGTCGATCGAGGCCGGCGCTACCTGTTCTTTAGGTGGTGAAATCCCCGAGGGCAAAGGTTACTTCTACCCACCCACGGTACTGGAAAACGTGGCGCCCGGGCAGCCAGCGTATGACGATGAGCTGTTTGGACCGGTAGCGGCGCTGATAAAGGTAAAGGATGTGGCCGAGGCTATGCGAGTTGCAAATGACTCCATTTATGGCCTGGGCGGTGGCATCTTTAGCGCCGACGAAGACGAGGCGCTGCGCCTGGCTCGGGATGAATTTGACACAGGTATGGTCAATATCAATGGCTATAATCTGGCCAAGCCTAACCTGCCATTTGGTGGGGTAAAGCAGAGCGGGTATGGCCGCGAACATGGCGGCTTTGGCATGCACGAATTTGTGAATGTGAAGTCTGTTATGGTGAGCGAGTCCTGATGCAAGCTTAACCAACACTGCGCCTGGGTAACGCCACGTTACCCAGGCGCACTCTCAACATAGCCCTCAAGCTTTTTGATGATCACGGCATGGTTTCATCAAAGCGTGACAGCAAAGAGCAAAGCGCCCCCCAGAACAAAGAAGTCAAACCAGAGCATAATCATGATCTGGCTTATTGTCTTTGGATAAGAACCCGTTGGATAACATGACCCCAGGTGCGATCTTTTGCATCGCTGGCATGCTGGTCAGCCCGGCTTCGGGCTTCTGCTTGGCTGGCACTTGATACAAAGGCCGTAAACTGTTTGGTCACGGCCTGATGATAACTCCTGAAAGCAGCTTCACAGCCCGCTTGGGCGCCCTTGGCAATGTCTGAAGGTGGTGCCGATGTGATATGGCTGAAGCGATCGGACTCACTGGCCATGCAATCCTGATACGCCTTGTATTTCTCGTTCAGGTTGGTACTGAGGGCTTTCTTTTCATCGGAGGTCAAATTCGGCGCAGGAGAAAGAGCCGCGCAACTGGCCAGCGACCCGCACAATGCCACCACAATGGTAGCGCCCCGCCAACGGACAGCATCAAAGAAAATCATATCTATCACCCTTTTAAGTTCAGTAGAGTCTGCATCTGCTCTTTGTTTTATTTGCTGTACCATCCAATAAGCATAGCTTAGGTTGTAACGAGTTTCCGATTCACCCTCAATGGTTAGCGTAGAGTTTCCAAGGCACTGTGATATCTGATCTTTATCAGAATTTTCTCTACCCAATTTTTCACGCCTTGAATAGTATTTTCTAGCAACGGAGCCTGTAGTGATGCCATCGTCTGTAATAAATGCCATCGAGCCGAAATACGGCAATCGGGGGCTGACAGACGACCTAACCTTTTCAGGAGAAAAAAATGTCGGACACCAACATCGAACTTATTTCCACCATTAGCGAAGACAACAAACTGGAACTTGCACTGCGCGAGATCGAGATCCCCCAGCCCGGCGAAAACGAAGTGGTCATCCGCATCGAAGCTGCTCCTATTAACCCGTCTGACCTGGGAGTGATGTTCAGCGCGGCCGATATGACGACTGCCAGCCAATCCGGTAGCGCCGAGCGCCCGGTCATCAGTGCCGATGTCCCGGCCAAGTTCATGGGTGCCGTTAAAAAGCGGGTTGGCAAGCCTATACCCGTAGGCAACGAAGGGGCCGGTACAGTGGTAGCTGCGGGCTCATCAGCCGCTGCGCAAAGCTTGATGGGCAAAACCGTTGCGGTAATTGGCGGTGGTAGCTACCGCCAATATCTCTGTGCCAAGGTGCAAAGCTGTCTGGAACTAGAGCCGGGTACGACTGCAGCCGAAGGCGCTTCTAGCTTTGTGAACCCGCTGACGGCATTAACCATGGTCGAAACCATGCGTGCTGAAGGTCACAAGGCCATCGTTCACGCTGCCGCCGCCTCTAACCTCGGACAAATGCTCAACCGCATCTGCATCGCCGACGGCATCGACCTGGTCAATATCGTCCGCAAGCCAGAACAGGAAACATTGCTGCGCGAATTGGGCGCCAAATATGTGGTTAACTCCAGTAGCGACAGCTTCATGGCAGACCTGACCCAAGCACTGATCGAAACCGGAGCGACCATCGCGTTCGACCCTATTGGTGGCGGTAAATTGGCTAGTGACATTCTCACCTGCATGGAAGCCGCCGTCGCTCGCAACATCACTGAATACAGCGTGTATGGATCTGACATTTATAAACAGGTTTATATCTATGGCGGGCTTGATCGCGGCCCCATCACGATAAACCGCAGCTTTGGTTTTGCCTGGGGTGTGAACGGCTTTTTATTGTTTAATGCATTAGGAAAACTGAGCAAGGAAACCACCATCGCCATGCGCAAACGCATAGCCGCCGAGATCAAAACCACGTTCGCCAGCCACTACACTCACGAAGTATCCCTGGCAGGTGCTTTACAACTGGATGCGATCGCGGTTTACGGCAAACAGGCTACCGGAGAGAAGTTCCTGATCAAACCACAGAGCTAACGTTTGATGTCTGGCCGCAAGGCCATCCCAGGCTGCTGGCGTCAGAATGACTCCAGCCGCCTGGATCTCTTTTCGTGCTGTTCAATGCCAACAGCACGCGCTGCTACGGAATGAAGGCGAAGCCGCAATGTAATAGCCGTCGCCGTGACTGTGATTGTGATTGTTAGGCTTCCACTCCAAACTTGGAAACTTGGGACAGATTTATTTCAATTTAAAATAAATCTGTCCCGGTTTTCAATTTAAAATAAATCTGTCCCGGTTTTTGTCCGGTTTTTGCGGTTTTTTGCTTCAGCTAGGGCGTGGCCATATTGGTCCGGAAATTCTTCCGGCTATCGCTATCCAGGCTCTGAGATGAAATCAGAATCAACTGGCGGATAAAGCTCGCAATTCGTGGATCATAGATATCGTTGTGATCCCGAATCAATTCACCGTCCACCCGGATATTCAAATAAGGGTTGCGCCCGGCCGATGTTTCCGTGCGTTCGAGCACCGCGCCTTCAAATGGGATACGGCTTCCGCTCTTGTCTGTCTCCCAGCCCCTGCTGGCCTCAACAAACGTTTGAACAGCCTCGGACGTATTGAAACTGGCTTGTTCTCGGTCTTCAAGGGCATCGTTTGCGCGGAGGTAGTGCGTCAGGTATGGATCGAAATGGCCCAGTGCGGTCACATTCGAAGAGCCCTGATCTATGATTTCGTATTCCCCGGTCACCGGGTTGAAGCGCCGGGCGTCGCGTTCGATTTCAAACAGCGTGGAAAACCAGCGACCCAGAGGGAAGGCCATACCGGTGGCATCGTCGTCTTCGGAGGTCATGACTGCGAGCACCGGCAACTGGCTCGGAAAGTAGCGCCGCCGCTCATTGGCCATATCGCTGAGAGTCGAATAGCGTGATGCCTCAAACGCAGGGTTGATCAGCACAACCAGATCCGCGAAGCCCACCGTATCACTAACTACGGCGTCGGGCCCATGGGTTTGCACAAACCCGTTCTCGAGAATCTCGCTCATTGCAGAAAACACCAAGGCGCCCCCAAAGCTGTGCCCCACCACGACAAAACGAGTACGATTGGGTTTGTCATCGGCAAGGGCCTGGGCACGTTTGGTTTTCTGCACTAGCTCCAGGCGGCTGAGCAATTCCGTGGCACCGCCGCGCCCGACTTTGTGGGCCGTATTCTTGCGCTCCCAGAAGGTCAGCTCTTTCAACCCAGGCAGGCTTACGGAGCCGCCACGCCAGCCCAGGTATATACCGACCACCTTCCGGGCTGGTGTCCCGGTCCTGGCGCCCACGGCTGATTCCAGTGCGCTCAGCCGCCGCAGTGATTCCCGAAAACTGGTTATATTGCTGTCCGCGGGCCGCGCACTGTGTTTCCAGCCATGCACAAACACCACCATCAACAAATCCTCATTGGAGGCCAGGTTATTAACCTCGTCGATCACCTCCCTCAATTGTTGACGGTCCCAGAGTTGCCCCTGGTCGTCGAATTCTACAAAGCCCAGGTGGTAGCTTTCGCCGCTAGCCTCAGGTGCCTGAAATACCTGGAGCGTATGCCGTGAACATTCTTCAAGAGGGTGGGAGGAAACACAGACGCCGGATTCTGTGCGGTAGCGCTGGTCTGAAATACAGCCCGACAGTGACATAACCATTGCGAAAAGAAGGGTGAAACGGACGTAGTAAAAGCAGTTATTCATGGCAAACTCCTTTGCGGCTTTTTCTGGCAGAACCTCCTGTTACATCCGCCACTCTGCACCATTGATAATCACAGTCTCGTAAGCCGTCTCGCAACGGGCTGCCGATAAAACAAGCATAAACCAAGAGCCGGCGAAAGCCAGAAGCCGAAGGGTGGGAGAGAACTGGCGCTAACTGTCAGGCTTTTACGCTCCAGTGCTCGCTTGGCAGCCGCTTAGTCTCAAATTCAATTAAGTGTGCCATAGCAGGGGACAGGCTCCACGTAGCCTTCACGTTTATTGCCAGAGTTATAAGACTCGGGGCCTACTCTTTTGAGGTAATATCCCGTCAGGCATGTACCCCGGTAGGTCACAGCTAGCCTACCCGCGAAAAACCGAATAAGCCTGCCAAGGGATGCAAGCGGCCTTCGATATTGGCCCTCAGTAAATCCGCACCAATCATACTGTAGCTGATACCGTTACCGCCGTACGCGAGAGCGAATTGCACCCTCGGACCATACTGCGGATGCTCGCCGAAAAAAGGCAGGCCATCCTCGGTTTCTGCAAACGTGCCGCCCCAGGAAAACGCCGGGCGCATCTGCAGGTCCGGAAACAGTTTCCTGACCTTCTTGCACAAACCTTTGGCCTTGCTATCCACCCGTCGGTCCCGCCGCGCCGGGATGTCGATATCGTCGTCATCTCCACCGACCAGAAGCCGGCCATCGCCCGTCGTCCGCATGTACAGGTAAGGCCTGGCCGATTCCCAAATCATAGTCGACGCTAACGGGCCGAGCGCTGACTCTTCTATCGGGTCGGTAATAAAGGCGTAACTGCTGCGGTTCTTCGCCACCGACTGCTTCAGCCATTTCTGCGAGGCATATCCTGCCGCCATCACCACATGCCTGGCCTGAATCCGGAAACCTTCCGGTGTTTGCAGTGTAACCTTGTCTTCCGATGGTTCGATGGTATCAATCACCGTGCGATCAAACACCCTGCCGCCGCGTTCTGCCAGTCGGAGGAGCAGCTTGGAAGCCATACGATATGGATCAACCTGGGCCGCCAATTTGGTTAGAATCGCACAGGGCGCCTTGATGCCAAACCGCTCCCTCACGCCACCCGCATCAAGCCACTCGGCGTCAAACTCATGCTTTATTCGAAGGTCGTATTCTTCTCGCAGCTCGGCCCTGTGGCCACGTTTACTGGCGAAGTACAAGCTCTCCCGCATGCCGAAGTCCACATCGCCCAGTTCATCAGCAAGATCTCGAAGCTCCGTGATCGCGGCGGCACAGGCCTTGTAAGCCGCCACCGCGTGGAACTCGCCGTACATCCGCGCCAGATCGGCCATATGGGTGTCAATCTCGTACTGCAACAATGCCGTGCTCGCAGCGGAACTGCCCCAGGCGATATCGCGCTGCTCAACCACCACCACATCAAAACCGTTCTTACCCAGATTGTCAGCGATCAACGACCCGGTAATACCGCCTCCTACCACCACCACGTCACAACTGATATTCGCCTTGAGCTGGGGGAAAGCGCACATGAGGCCATTTTTGATGGCCCAGAAGGGGTAACCGCTTTTCAGGTCCATATCGTAATCCTTTTTTGAGGGCGAATCGGAGAGGGCCGTATGCAGTATAGGTTCTTGCAAAGGAGACTGAACACGTAGGTTTGCAGATTCTTAACACTGAGCACAGCGGCGCCCTTGGAGTGGCGACGAAGGAGCCATGGAAAGGGCGTCCGTTTGAGGCTGGGATGTGTCATGCGTACCGGGGGAAGTGCAGAACGCACTACAACAATCTGTTATGCAATGTCCAGTCGTCGCATGCCATTCGATATACTCGCACAGGTCGGGCATGGAATTCTCGAATCGTATAATCTCCGAACCCGACCTTCTCCGTCACCCTAACGGAGGCTGCATGCTCCGGCTCGATAATAACAATTACCGACTCGCAGTGTTTTTGATCGAAAGCATACTGGAGAACACCTTTTACAGCTTCTGTCGCATACCCCTGATGCCAAAACCTGCGCGCCAGACGATAACCTAGATTGATTTCTTCAACATCGCCAACCAACTCCGGCCCAACGCCACAGAAGCCGATAAAATGCCCTGATTCCTTTTCACACAATGCCCATGGCCCAATTCCATGAGAGGCGTAACACTCAAGGCACCGATCAACGAACTTTCGGGTAGCTTCTTCGTCGCAAACTCCACGAACGGAGAACTTCATGACTTCCGGATCACTGAGCATTGTGGTGAGCACAGGAACGTCCTGATGGGATAGCTTCCTTGCAATCAACCTCTCTGTTTCAAACAATGGCACTGTTCTCTCCCTGTGAATAACGCTTGGCACAGTGGCTAATTTTGGGGATTGACACCACAGTCACTTGTTACACAGCACTATAATGCACCCCGAAGAATGAGCAGGATAGGCACCAGAAGAACAAACGCAACAAAGAATGCTGGGAACAGTGACCGAGCCAACAATGCTAAAAATGTAGGCCTAGTATTCAAAATCACCCCTGGAAGTTCATCCGAAACCCAAACTTCCATTTTGGCACCAACCCCCAATTCTTCGTCGGGGGTGTAAGGGGGAGGAGCAATAAAGTGAATAGGCCCCCTCCCTTCAACTCTGATGCCCAGTTGAATCAAACGGTCCAGCGCAGCACGATGATTCTGTTCAACCATAGCCGACGTTTTTCTGGCCCTAAACAACGGCTTTAGTTGCGAGAAACGCACCAGTGCGAGCAGCAAAAAAATCACTGATACTGCTACCACATAGTAAACGACAAACTCTGTTGTATTCATGCGGTGTAACGCCCGCAGCATGCGCGGCTTTGGAATGGAGGCGAAGCCGCAATGGAAGAGACGTCGCCGTGCCTGCGTTTGTTAAGCCTAAAACTTCTCGATCTCACCTTTTCCTACCTGAACAGCGGCGTTATATGAAGACACCCCTGCATGCCTGGCAGCACCAGCAACATCGTTCTTAACTACTCTAATAGCACTTTCTCGTGTTACATCGTCATTGAAAGAGCATTTCCAAGCCGTGGTAAGGCCAGCGAGCTTAGACCATTTTTCTTTTTTCAAATACTCATAAAACTTTTCTCGTTTCTCTGAACTAACGCCATTTTCAAGGTCTAGTGTCAGTAAGGCTTTGTATCCCATGTCAGCTCCTTATAGGTTGGTCCTACCCACGAAAAATAGACACTCGGTTATGCGCATCTGCGCTCGTATTCCACCGGGCTGAGATAGCCCAAAGCGGAGTGTCTTCTCTTTCGGTTATAAAAGATTTCGATGTACTCGAAGATAGCGGATTTGGCCGCTGCGATCGACTCGAAACACTCAGCGTAGATCAACTCCACCTTAAGCCGACTAAAGAACGATTCCATCGGAGCATTATCCCAACAATTTCCTTTACGGCTCATGCTCGGTACACAACCCCTTGAACGCAGGTAATCCTGGTAACCTGTCGACCGATACTGAACACCACGATCCGAATGCACAATCAGCCCTGGGTTCACCTCTCGGCGTCCATAGGCCATGCTCAGGGCATCGGTAATCAGTTGCTCTGTCATGCTCATATCCAGCGACCAGCCAACAATATGGCGCGAGTACAAGTCCATCACCGTCGCCAAATAAAGCCAGCGGCCACTCACCCAGATGTAGGTAATGTCGGTCGTCCACTTCAGGTTTGGAGCCGACGCTGCAAACTGACGCCACAGCAGGTTGTCTGCCACGTTCGTCATCGCCTCAGACGTGCGACTGTATTTAAAGGCCTTGCCGTTGCGGGCTCGAATAGCCTTCTCCCGCATGATCCCGGCCACATAGTTCACGGAGCATGGAACACCGGTTGCGCTCAGTTCCTGGGCAATCCGGGGAGCACCATAACGAGCTTTAAAGCTGGCGTAGGTCTCCATGATGGCCGCTTCCGTGACCGCTCTGCGCTTCTCCCTGAGGCTGGCTGGGCGCTGTCTCCAGCGGTAGTAGCCGCTGGCGGAAACCTCCAGCACCCGACACATCAACCGAACGGTATACGACTGACGAAACTGATCCATCAGCGCGTACTTCACTCTTGGGACTTCGCGAAGTACGCAGACACCTTTTTTAGGAACTCGTTCTCCTTCTTCAAGATCTCCATTTCGCGTTTGAGCTTCCGCATGGCTTCGCTCTCAGCCTTGGAGTAATCGACACCATCAACGCTATTAAACTGTTTATCAGACAGACGGGTAAACTGACGACGCCAGTTGTAGATCTGGCCGGGATGTATACCCAGTTCCCGAGCAACGGACGCTGCCGTGCTACCCGGTTGATCGGCTCTTCTGACGGCTTCCCGACGGAATTCCTCAGTGTAGGCTTGGGTCTTTTTGCGACTCATGAAACACCTCCGCGCTAGGGGCTACCCTAACTATAGAAGGTGTCTACTATTCATGGGTAACTCGGAAGGCTAACGCCAACAGCATGCGCGGCTGCGGAATGGAGGCGAAGCCGCAATGCAGTAGACGTCGCCGTGACTGTGATTGTTATATTCCTACCTCGGACACGCCTATGGTTTCGGGCTCACCGTGAGCTTGGCTAACCCACTCCTTCATTTGTTCATGGTCGAGGACGAACTGCAAATATTCTGAAGATACCGCCGAGACCTTGATCCCGTAGGTTTTAAATCGCGACGCAACTGGTGCGAACATGCAATCTGCAATAGAGAACTCACCGAACAACCAAGGGCCGGCACTCGCATAGGTTTCTCGGTACTGCGACCAGATTCGGTCTATCCGAGCTATCTCTCGCTCAAGGGTTGCATTAAAAGGGACTCTGCGTCCGATTGCGCGGCAATTCATTGGCAATTGGCCTCGAATTTCTGTGAAACCCGAGTGCATTTCTGCGCAGCAAGATCTTGCTTCCGCTCGTGCACGAACGGAACTTGGCCATCCGCGACCATCCAGATACTGCTCTGAAATATACTCGCAGATTGCCAGCGAATCCCAGATGACCAAGTCCTTGTCTTTAAGCACCGGGACTTTCCCTGCATCGGTATGCTGGGCAAGCGCAGTGTATGTATCGTCTTGATTCAGCGGAATCCGCACTTCCTTAAAAGGTAACTCGTGGACTGACAAAAGTAGCCAAGGCCTTAACGACCATGACGAGTAATTCTTATTCCCTATTACGAGCTCCAAAGTTCACTCCTTGAAATATAACGCCCATATTCAGCGGCGGCCTTTGCGTAGCGAAGCGGAGAAAAGGCCGTCCGGTGGAGGCCCATTAGGGCCGGAACGAACTGCAATAATTTGTTAAGCATTTTCGAGGACATACTGCAGCAGGGTATGGCACTCGTGCCGGACAGTCTCCATAGCTATTAAGTTGCCTAGCATATAGCCATTTTGGTTCTGAATTGACGAGGACATGTCACACTGAATGCCTTGCCCACTTCCTTTAAAGAACTCATCCTTCTTGCGTCCCTTACCCAAAAAGTATTCATCCGAGTGCTCACGCATGTCTCGCACGTCGACAGCATCTTGCGTTGCAGCAATGAATGATTCCAGCCGTTCTTTTAACTCTTTGGGCGCGTGATGAACTAGCTGCTTTGCAAAGCGGACACCCATAACAGCAGCCGTGAGGGCGTAGTGTTCTTCAAACATTCGCCGCTTGTGAAAATCATCGTCGAATGAAAAGGGCTTATTTACGCTATGCAAAAACGAGTCGCACCTATGTACCGCCTCATCTAGCCAACTAACTAAGAAAAACCGTGTTGTATCCTTTTGCTCGGCGTCCATGAGGACTCCCTTTTAGTGCTTAACGCGGAGCACAGCGGCGCCACGACAGTGGCGTCCGGCGGCCATCGGCCGCGTACTGCTGCGAATGGTTAGAAGCCAGCGTAATCCAAAGCTTAGTTCTCATGCCGTCCTCCTGTGACCGAAAAATCCAGCGAACCCTGTACTTCGCCGTTCACGAAAAGACGAGTGCCATCAGAAAACTGTAAGACGACTTCACTGCTCTGATGCCTTATAACACCCGTGAGAACCTTACCTATCAGCAATTCCTCAATAGCTTTGGCCTCGCGTTCCAGAGTGGGTTTTTGTTCAGTGCTCATACTTTGGGCCCGTAAGGCTTTTAACGCCAAGCTTAGCGGCGCCACGTCAGTGGCGTCCGGTGGACGGCCCTTGGGCCGGGAATGCTACTCCCCCAAAAAAGTGGACACGCCCCATTAGTTAGCTTCCTCGAACTCTAACGGAGTCCGGTAATCAAGACTACTGTGGAGCCTTTGGGTGTTATAAAAGCACTCAATATAGTGTTTTATATGATGTCGTAGTTGGCGAAGCGTGACAAAGCTGGTGGCATGCAGCAATTCTCCCTTCAGATTTTTGAAGAACGACTCAACCTCGGCATTGTCAGTGCAATAACCTGGGCGGCTCATGCTATGACGAATCTTGTGACGCGTGAGCATGTCCTGCATTTTCAGTGCCCTGAACTCGGTTCCGCGATCCGTATGAAACAAGAGTCCTGGCGACGGAGAACGGTCTGCAATAGCCTGTTTGAGTGCACCGCGAGACAGTTCATTGTTCAGACTGCTTTCCAGTTTCCAACCGACGATACGGCGCGAAAACAGATCCAGAACCACCGCCAAAAACACGTTCTTCCGTCCCATTTTTATGTAAGTAACGTCGCTGCTCCATTGCTGGTTTACACCTGCTGGTTTTTCCAAGGTTAGGCGATAATTTGGCCATGCTTTAAGGATCGCTCTTCTCGTCAGCAGCCGCCGGTAGATCCTGTGGGTTCGTGCTTTCATGCCCCAAACCCGCATCAGTCGAGCAACACGGTTTTCACCCACACGAACGCCTTGCCTTTTAAGGGCGCGGTACACCTTCGGGCTGCCATAACGGCCTTCACTCTGATCGTATATCCTCCGTATTAGAAGCAACAGATCAGCGTTCTCAGAGGCACGTTTACTTGGCTTCCGGTTCGCCCAGGCATAGTAACCAGATCGCGAAATATCCAAGTGGCGACATAAGGCTTTTACGCCGTGTTCTCGTCGGTGTTTCCAGACAAACCGGAACGCTTCTGTCGTTCCTCGGCCTGAAAACGTTGAAACTTTTTTAGGATGTCATTCTCCTCCTGAAGCTCTGCTATTTGTCGCTTCAACCGGTTGATTTCATCCTGCCCACTGATCTTTTTCTTCGCTTCCGCTGGTGCTCGCTTGACCCGTTTCATGGCGAATTTCCCCTCACGGTGTTCCTTTCTCCAGCGTGACAGCATGAAAGGGTGAATATCCAGCGCTTCCGCAACGCTCTTAACACTTCGGTGTGCCTGGTGGCTCCATTCAACAGCTTTGACTTTGAACTCGATGGTGTACTTCTGGGTCTTCTTGCCAGTTTTGATTGCAGGCACCGGTTTTCTCCCTCTGCGGAGTTATCGATGCGTGTCTACTGAAGTGGGGGAGGTGCAGAACGTACTACAGCGACTGGTTAGTGCTTTTTTGCAGTGACCTGCTTCTTGGTCGCCGCTAAGACCTGCATAAATAATTGTTTTTTAACGCAATTAAGATCAAAACTGTAGCTTTCATATCCCAGTGCGCTCTATTCTGATCTAGAAAATTCACAACGTCGTCAAGAAGCATTGAAATGGTCACATCTTTCGGGATACACGCCACTGGTGGCGCCTTTGTTCCCTCGTAAAGCCTAATCATCTCTGCAAAACCAGTTATCAGTCCCAAGCAATGCCCAACGTAGACCTCCTCGCCGAGAGGCAGGCTGTCATAATTGAAGTTGTCCTGAGCCGCTGCGTAACATCCTTTGTAGATCTCACCACCTGTAAGCGCCCAAGCATTGCTGGAGAATAGGCAAACCACGCCAAACAAAAGAAAAACTCGAATTTTAGTCATAACCACTCCCAATTCAATGCACGCCACCCAGGCACTAACGCGAAGCTTAGCGGCGACCTTGTAATGGAGGCGAAGCCGCAATGAAAAGGGCGTCCGGCGGCCATCGGCCGCGTACTACAGCGACTGGTTAGAAGCCGGTTCACCCGATGGTATCCGGTCCACACCAAAGCGCCCATGCGTACTCCAAAGAAGCCCCGCACAAGCTCACGATCCAACACCGATACAAACCACCAAACTACCCTGCCATTTCTGAATTGGCGGCGAACGGCCCCACAACTTGGGCATTTTGCTGATAACCCGGAAGAAGCCAATACTGGCTTCCAGATTGGACGACGAAGTTGCTGGCCTTGGCCATGACGCGAAACCAGAAACCATCACCCGATTATCCGCCAAGGCCCATGCACCCAACCACCAAAAAATTACCGTAGCCTTGGCTTATAACGCGAAGCTTAGCGGCGACCTTGGAATGAAGGCGAAGCCGCAATGTAAAGGGCGTCCGGCGGCCATCGGCCGCGTACTACAGCGACTGGTTAGTGCGAGGTTTTGACCAAGCCCGCCCCCTGGCACTGACCGTGACCGCCTACTCCGTAACCCAGCACCGGCATTTGCCGATGCTCGTCGTTTGAAAACACCGCCGACGATGCGGCGAACAAACCTGAACTCAAAAGGTAGCAGATCCAGAGCGAGTTTTCGGCGGACAGCCCCACACGGTGAACACCGAAACCGCTACCAACACCACCAATTGCCGAGGCAACCAAACCGGATGCGGATTCTGACGGCCTTGGTGCTCACCAGATTACGCGGGTTTTGCAACCAAGCCCGGCACCAAGGCCACTGGTATACCGCAAACCAAAAGGACCGAAGCCCCAGCCACTAACGCTTGCAGCATGCGCGCCTATGGAATGGAGCCGAAGGCGCAATGCAATGGGTGTCGCCGTGCCTGCTCTGGTTAAGCAGTTTTACCAACGAACGGGGTCCGATTCGAATTCGCTCTGTTCGAGCCGCTCCAAGAATGAAAAAGATCCTGGTACGTTGTTTTTTACCTCGCACCATATGCCTGAAATCAACGGTTTCTCAAGATTGTCCTTGATGCCACTTCTCCACTCAGCCCAACGCGCCTTGCTAACCCGCCTTTTTGACCTCTGATAAACCTGCTCGTTACAAAGATCAAGGTAGTTGTATATTGCTTCACGTGCTTCGTTATGATTGTGTCCGTTTAGCTTCTTACCAAGGAGGGCATCGACAGGAACTCTGTACATTAATTCTCGGTACTGCTGGTCGTAAGAATCCTCAAAAGACGCGCTAGCCAGCTTCCTGGACTGCCAGATTTGCCAGGCTGCGATAAGAACACCAACCGCTGTAGCTGCTGATGCAATACTATTTAAATCCATGAGCTACCTTCTACTGCATAACGCCAATACGAAGCGGCGCATCTCACGCGTCCACCTTCCGTGACTTGTTAGGGCTTGGGGTCAATGCCAAACTTTTTGGCAAATTCAGGATCGACCCAAACCGATTTAACCTGCCCAGGCTCCAATTCCACTTCTGACGGAGCTGCACACCCGGCGATAAACTCATTGATAGAATTCGCCATGATCGTAAATTCGCTGGCTTCATGATCCCAAAAATAAATTCTTCGATTCTCTCTGACGAAATAGTTTCCACACTCATCTTCAGCGATCACATCTGACTCTGAAAGTTCTTCAGGAAACGGTGCCGCGGTCTTTCTAATGACCCCGTACTCACTGCCGTCACTGGTTCTGAAGACTTTGCCGAAAATTTGGTTCACGATTATTAGCCCTAACGCCAATATTAAGCGGCGCCCGACAAGGGCGTCCGGTGAACGGCCGCCAGGCCGGGAACGAACTTGAATGACTGGTTAACAGTCACTCGGTAACAACCGAAATTTTACGGGCGCCATAACCAGCCTTGTTTTGCTTGAGATATTCCACCAAATGAGCCATGTCGCGACTGAGCCTGAACTCAATTTCAGGTGAAAATGACATCCCAAAAAAGCGACCGTTCCGAGCTGTATCAAGCTCCCTAATTGTGTGCGCCAACACCAAATTAGCCATTCTTATCTGTTTTTCTGACGCAGGCACTGTGGTGAAGGGCTTGTACGTTGTTCCTCGCACCCTGCCTTCAGGTAGGGCCCCACCGACGTCGGTCACGATTTTTTTTGCATCAACGGTGATGTCTAGGGAAAACGAGACTCTAGCGCCACTTTTGCAATCGCGCGCTTCCACGTGTTCTCTCGACAACCTGAGCTCAAACTTAGGGGCCAACATTCTCTACCTGACTGTTAACGCCTTGCTCACCGGGAAATTGGGAGCGCAGCGAGTAATTTTTCCGAGTGCAGCAACTTGTTATGTGTGCGATCTCAAACATCGTACTCGTCGTGGCGGCGATTCCATACATACGGCTCAGTCTGCGGCCAACCTTCCGGTGAATCTTCCCACGTTTCTTGTCGACCAAACGGGGTCAAGTCTAAGTAAGTCCAGAGACTGCCGAGATATTCGACACCACGTGCGCCGGTATAGTAGGTGCGATAGATCTCATTTCCGTCGCGAATAAAAACGCTAACACCGTGCCTTTCGCCTTTATCCGTTGTTGCACCAAAATCGAAGTTGAAGTCGCTCTCGTATGACGAATACCATGGGATAGGAGTAGACCAGCCCATCCGCGACCTGTACTGCTCAAGTTTTCCCCGAGGCGCACGAGACACTAGAACCAACGAGGTATCGCGAGCATGCAAATGAGCCGGATGGGTCATAGCATCTACGGCCCATGAGCAGCCATCACATCCCGCCCCCCACTCAGGGGAAAACATGAAATGATAAACAATAAGCTGACGACGCCCTTCAAACAAATCCAATAAGGAAGACTTGCCGTTTTCTCCCTGGAACGTATAGCGCTTATCCACCCTTACCATTGGCAACTTCCTACGCTCAGCGTTCAGTGCATCCCTTGCTCGAGTCAATTCCTTTTCTTTTATAAGAAGTCGATCCAGCTTTATTCTCCATTGCTCTGGAGAAACAACTTCCGGTAGTGGTTGCTTATTAGTTGTCATAGTCTGATTCACCTATTAGTTCCAAGTGAGTGGCAAGTGACCGGCAGCCGTGGGCTGCGAAGGATTACACTTGATTGTGTATTGGTGTCACAATCACCCTAATTCGCTAAATTGAGCTGCCAAGACACACCATACCTATCATTTAGCCACCCAAATTTTTGACTAAATCCATAGTTCTCCAAAGGCATTAGCTCTGAGCCACCTTCGGCGAGAACCCGAAATGCTCTCTCTATTTCAGCGGCTGATTCACACTCAACGTACAATGACATGGAGGGTGTAAAGGTAAATTGGTGGTCAAGATGACTGTCCAGCGCCATAAACTCGGTGCCATTTATCGTAAACCTAGCCATTCTAGTAGAACCTTCTGGTTCATGCTCGCCAGCTTCGTATCGCTGAAGATCAATGATCTCTGAACTAGGGAACAGAGAGGTATAAAGCTTGATTGCCTCCTCGGCTTTTCCAGCCTGTTCCCCGACAAACATAAGCGACGTCTTAATAGATTTCATCTGCTCCTCCATTCTTATTTGTTCACATAACGCTTTTGTTCAGCGGCGACCTTTTTGCAGCGAAGCGGAGAAAAGGGCGTCCGGTGGAGGGCCATCCAGGCCCGGAACGAACTGGAACTATTTGTTAGATTCTAGGCGGTCATGCTCTGAGAGAGCCTCTATGAGACCTCTGAAAGCGTCAACCGCACGCACATGAAACGCTGTGTCGTAGTCATTGTGATACTCCCGACCGGGTAGCTGAAAGAAGTGCATCCGATTTCGAGCCTCCCACAGCCAATCAAGATCCTCTTGCAGCCAGTCATCAATTATTCCAGCGTCTTTTAGATATTCAGTTCGCCCCTTAAAGCCCTTTCCGCAGACTCCATGCAAATAATTTTTTGTGAGGCTTTCACAGAGTGAACCCAGTAGGAACGCATAGAGTTTGGTGAGCATTTCCTGCGGGATACCCCATATATCGGTTCGCAGGCTGAGCCACAACACAGCGTCAGAAAGAATCAGGGTGTATGCCAAATTACTTTTGAGGTTTGGATCGCGAATAAAAGATATTCTGCCCCTCTGCATGTCAGCCGTGCGAATGAAACCACGCGGGAACCGTACTTTTGCCTCATGCATCTCCGACCTCGGACGATTGTTCTGAGCGCAATAGTTGTGGATTTCCTGCAGAAGGTCTCCGGCTTGAGCGACAGCGGCTTTCAATTCTTCATCGTTACTTATCGGCATATGCACCCAAAAAATCTAACGCCGCATTCAGCGGCACGTCCGCTGCAATGCTTTGTTAACCTTTTCCGTGTTCAGCTTTAATTGCACGCTTACGGCTAATATTACTAACCTTTCGGCCAATTAAACTTTCCACCTCTTCTCGCACAATGTTGGTTGGAAAGTCTGGCTTCACGTCAGCGGTAAGGTGCAAGTGATCCGGATCCAACTCCATAACACCAACATTTTTTAATGCGGGGTGAGAGATTAACATGCTTAATTTTTCATTAATGTCTGGTCTTTCACCGTGTCCTAAGCAGATATCAATACCACGGTCAGAATTTTCTTTAAAATGATTTCTGGAAACCCATCCTCTATCCATTCTTTGTACAGATCGCCGCAGATTTTTTAGCTCTTCTAAAATATATTCCTGACCAGAAACCTCCTTCTGATCAATTTTTGCAACCTTAAATTCACCGAAATGCTTTAGAAAAGTTGTGTAGTTTTCGTCTGTGGTTGACTTCTTAAATGTTGCTTGTATTTTTGCAGATAGCTTTTGTTTGAATTCAACAATCTGGCTAAATCTTAGATCACGCGGATATTCTAGATGTTCAATTGCAGAGGTATCAAAAGAGTAAGATGTTTTGTCATCTTTAATAATTATCGTAGGTTTATCAAATGCAAGTCGTAACCCCAGCTCAAACATCACATTAGGATTCTTGCAGCTCACATCGCAGACAACTATCGGATTATCATAAAGATTCTGTATGATTCTCTTGTGGATTATTCCGACCTCATCGGAATTGCTAACTAAATTCCCTTCAAAGCCCGCATCATCGACCGCTTCGTTAATAATCTCAAGTACTTCCGACCAATGCGTTTCAGCACATCCGTCAATGCTTGAAATGGGCATCACTATTCCACAAACTTTTGTTTCCTTACTCTCAGCCATGAGGCTCTCCTGATTGATGGTTAACGCCTTGCTCACCGCGCAAATTTTAGATGGCGACTTTTGTGCGTCTTTTTGCACAAAAGGTGACGGCTAAAATTTGTCCGGTGGAGCTACTTGTTAAGCTTTGTTCCACGCCGAAGCCCAAAGCCAATCGATGTTGTTATTAAATGCAAAATCAAAAAGGTAATTAGCCCCGCTGAAATGCTAATAAAAAATGCCATTACTAGCGACAGGAAGCCAAAACCTATAATGTTTTGCTGCCATCCAATTTTTACATCTTTTTCGTTGAGATCGCACCAATCCCACCAAATGATATTCCACCATAGGCTTGAAGCGGCAACGTACTCAATAACCCAACGTCGAACGCCCGTGATACCTCTTGATTTTAATTCAGCTTCAAGCCCTTCGATATAATCATTATCGAATTGCGTATCTAAATATCGATCACCGATTATTGAGAATGTGCTTCGTTCCATATTCTAAAACTTAACGAAATATGTTCACGTGCCGGAGCGAAGCGCAGGTCGCGTGCAACGTGTTGTTAAACGGAACGTCCAGAAAGACTGTCATATTGCTCTTAGTCACAGGCCACTCCATACCTGGAAGA
>NZ_VCGW01000008.1 GCF_007671675.1 Marinobacter maritimus
TGACGACTATAGCGGCCTGGCACCACCTGATCCCATCCCGAACTCAGAAGTGAAACAGGCCTGCGCCGATGGTAGTGTGGCATTTGCCCATGTGAGAGTAGGTCATCGTCAGACTCTTAATTAGAATTGCCTCGACAGCGTTGCTGTCGGGGCTTTTTTTTGTCTGAAAATCGACCCGCCGGGCAGCGGAACACTGCTCCTCTTACAATACTATGGAAGCCAGATTTCGAAAACACCACCACCTAGATGCCCACCATTGTGGAGCTTGATGTAGCCTGTCCGTTCTCCCTCGCTGTGAAGATCCGCCACCGCAGAAACAAAGAACAGGCCCAGACTTGTGCTGCCCGTGTTGAAGTCCAGGGATTTGAAATTCAGTGTTCCTGTATGCTGCATATTCTCAGGGTAGCCCTCACCGTCATCTTCTACCCCGATAACAAGGAAGCCATCACGTTCGTTGGCCGTTAGCCTGATCCTGGTTTTGGTATACCGGATTGCATTATTGATGGTGTTGTTCAGCGCCCCGGTCAGCAGGTCAGCATCAAAAAAGCCGTTTATCTCGTCAGCTTCAATGGAGCACTTGATATCCAGGCCTTCGAGAAGTGGTGTGTGTCGGGAAAGGTGTTCAGCCAGAAAGTCAGGAACAAAGTGCTCTTCCATGTGTGCAGAAAGGTTGTTTTCGCCAAGCCTGTAAATCCCCAGAAGCTGTACGAGGTCATTGTGTATTCGCTCAGCTTCATACTGGAGTGTGTTGAACCTTGAAGAGTCGTTGAGCTTATCCTCGTTCTCTGCCCTGAGCTCATCCAGGGAATTGAGCAGCATCCCAAGTGAATTTTTCATGTCATGTACGGCCAGAGCGAGAACCATAGAGAAGTCAATATTCCGGTTTTTCATAGGTTCAGTGCCTTCAGTTTGCGTTGTAAAGCAAGGTAACGTCGATATTGTCCGTGATGCTCTGGTAGCCCAGTCAAGTAACCCAAATGCTGCCGGCAGCGTTCAAGCAGATCCTTGTTGCTGGTGTTGTCCTCATACTCTTTCATCAGCACCTGAACCTGGTTGAGGTTCAGGGCAGGGTGGTCCGGTATCATCTCCAGTGCCTTTGTGAAGATGTTTGCGGCCTCCTTGAGGTCGCCCGACTCAAAGGCTTTTATTCCGTCCCGGTTCAGACGACGTGCCTTGACCTTCATGCGAAAGCCGACAGGCTCATCCAGCAAACTTTCAATCTTTCTCAGGGTTGGAGGATTTTCCCTGAACCGTTCAGCCAATTCTCCCAATAACGCCTTGGCCTCCTCGCCGTAGCCGAGGCGGAAGAGCGTTTTTGCATAGTCCAGGCCAGTTTCAACATCAGGAGAAGAGGCGTTTTTCAGTTCCGGGCGAATGCTCTCAAGTATTGCCTCGGCTTTTTGTACTTTCTGCTGGCCTGCGTAGATCCGGCATTGGACAATCTGACTACGAAGAGTGAGGCCATCATCGTCGGTAAATCGCTTCTCCATCTTGCCAAGAACTGAAAAGGCATCGTTTGCAAGTTCGGCCCCTTCTACTCCTGTGTCGCCTTCGCAGAGATCGCAGAGGGTGTGGCTGAGAGCGAGATAGTGCTGTGGGCTATCGTGAATCGAGTGTGTCCCCAGATCCACTGTGCGCTGCCACGCCTTGGCTGCCGTATCCATATCCTGGTTTGACTCGGCCAGCTCAGCCAAGTGCTTTTGCCGGAGCAGTGCATTCGGTGAATAATCAGTCGCACGCTCAAGAATCTTCTGTGCAAGGCCAGGTTTGTTCTGGCGCTCAAGGCCTTCAGCGAGAAGATCGTAGGCTTCCATATAGTCGGGGTGAACAGCAATCAGCTGCTGTAGGCTCTCGACCGCCTCATCGTGGCGATGACTAGCCAACAGCACTCTGCTGCGTCCGAATCGTGCCCAGGAGAGCTCGCGCTGGGAGAGTACATCGTCGTAAATTTTGATGGCGTGAGAAAGATCACCTAGCAGGAAGTAAAGCTCCCCGAGTGTTTTCATGAGCCAGGTTTTATAACGTGGCAATCGAGTGAGAGCCTGCAAGCAGAGAGAAATGGCTTGAGGATAGTTTTCCCGGTCGATTTCACGATTGATCGGAAATAGCGCATTTCGCTGGCTGATCAGGCTGCCCAGGCGTTTTTCCAGCATGGTGCGGTTGATTGGCTTTGTAAGGTAGGCGTCTGGCTGGTACTCACGAGCGCCCATAACCATTTCCTTCGACGTTTCCGAGGTCACCATGAGAAACAGTGATGAGCGCTTGAGAAGCTTCTTGTGCCGAAGTTCTTCCAGAATATGCTGGCCGTTCTTGCCCTCTCCGAGATTGTAGTCACACAGCACCACATCAACGTGATTATAAGTGCAGTACTGCACGGCGGGTCTGGCGTGTGCGACCAGCTCTATGTTGTCGGCGCCACAGCTGCGAAGCATATGACGCATGGAAAGCCGGAAGTTTTCAAAGTCGTCTATCACAAGATAGGCGAGCTTCCCAAATGCGCTTGTGGCAGGCGAGAACTTGTTATCAGGAGTGCTCATGAGCGTTTGTGTTTCAGCAGTTTGTTCACTAAAGCTCTCAGGGCGGCAGGTTTAACTGGCTTGTAGAGAATCTGGTAGCCTCGTTCGATTGCGTCGTCGCGAACGTCCGTCGCCATATATCCGGTGATCAGTATGCCCGGAATGTTATACCCAACTGCGCCGCGTATTGCGTCCATTGCATCCAGCCCATTCTTGTCATCGTCGAGCTGGTAGTCCGCAAGTATCATATCGGGTTGTTGACCGTGCAGCTGTTCCAGTGCGCTTTCGAGGCTTTGAGCCGCTGTTACATCGCATTTCCAGTTGCCGAGAAGAGCCACCATACCCTGCAAGATTGCAGGGTCGTTGTCGATGCAGAGCACACTCAAGCCGCCCAGGCTGGAGACTCGCCGGGAGCTGGTAGCAGTTGTCTCAGAGGTCTGATACGCCTGGTCCGCCGGCGCGAGTGGAACGGTTATCCCAAACACACTGCCTTTACCCTGAACTGACTCGACGCTTACGGGGTGATTCAGCATGCCGCTTATCCGGTCGACGATTGCCAGGCCCAGGCCAAGTCCTTTTTTGTCCCGACCGTGTTGGAAACGCCGGAATTCCTCAAAAATGAAGGCTAGTTGATCTTCGGGTATACCGGGGCCGGTATCCCACACTTCAATGCGCAGATATCCTTTTAGGCGGCGACAACCAAGCAGGATTTTTCCTTCCGGGGTATAGCGTATAGCGTTGGACAGGAAGTTCTGAACAACGCGGCGCAACAGTTTGGCGTCTGACTGAATCCACGCACTGCTGGGCACGACATGAAGCTTCAGACCCTGGTCCTCCGCGATGGCCGTAAAGTCGGTGGCCAGGTGGCGCATAATGTCGTTGATCGGAAACACGCCTATATCTGGCTCCAAGGCTCCTGCATCAAGCTTGGAAATGTCGAGCAGGGTGCTGATGATCTCTTCAGCTGCGCCGAGTGAGCTGTCGATATGATCCACGAGCTCCTTGTTCTCGGCATTGTTGGCCTTCCCGGCAAGCGCGGAGGTAAACAGTCGCGCTGCATTGAGTGGCTGCAGCAGATCGTGGCTTGCTGATGCAAGAAAGCGGGTTTTACTCTGGTTTGCCTGCTCGGCAACGGACTTGGCTTTGAGCATTTGCTCGTTAATAACCTGCAGCTCTTGCGTGCGTTCTTTAACCCGCTGCTCAAGATAGATATTGGTTTCTTTTAGCGCCTGTTCGGTGCGGCGCATCGCCGTAATGTCCTGGAATGTGGTTACATATCCCCCGCCGGGAATCGGGCTGCCATCTACCCGAACGACTGTCCCGTCTGGCCGTTGGCGCTCATAAGAAATGGGTTGCCCTTCGCGCATGCTGGCGTAGTGATTGGTAATGATCTCATCAATACGTCGAGCCGGCAGGTTGGCATTTGTGAGGTTGTAACGCATCAGGTCTTCCGCGGGGCGACCAACTCTTACAAACCCTTTGGGGTAGGTGAAGAGTTCGAGGTAGCGATGGTTCCAGACCACAAGCTGTTGCTGCTGATTGACCACGGAAACACCAAGGCTGATGTTCTCTATGGCTGACTGCAGCAGCTCTCGGCTGAATGTCATGGCCTGTGATGCTTCATCAACAATGCTGACTACATCTTCAATCTGCATGTCGCGACCCGTGAGGGTCGATTCGAGAACCACGCGGGCGGTAGAAGCGCCGATCACCGAAGCAAGCTGGCGCTCTATGTATTTCATCAGATGAGACGAAGCCGGGCGATGCGGGTGAAGTCTTATGGCATTACGCCGCCCGTAATTACGAAAAATGGCTTCGGAACGCTCCTCACCCATGAACCTGTCCGTAAGGGCTTGCAGGTCTGCGGTGAGTATTTCACCCTGCCAGCTCTGGTGCTGAACCGTATCGCCTTTTGGATTTGGGTCGTGAAAGAAAGAAGCTATCTGAATTTTTTCGCGTACCCGTTGGCGGGTAAGTAGCGAGAGCGTTATGTAAACCAGCGTATTGATGCCGAGGCTCCAGACAATGCCATGGCTGGTCTGGTCGAGTTCCAGTCCGAATAATGCGGTTGGCCTTGTCCAGCTCAAGCCCCAGACGCCCTCGTTAATCAGGGAATCGGTAAACCAGCCTGTTGAAGCCAGGGCAGGAAGCAGCAATGTGTAGCACCACATCATGAAACCCAGTCCGAGGCCCCAGGTTGCTCCCGTGGCATTCCCGCGACGCCAGAGGATGCCTCCTACAAGAGCCGGCCCGAATTGAGCGGCTGCGGCAAAGGACAGAAGCCCGAATGACGTCAGGCTGTAGTCCTCACCTGCCATTCGGTAAAAACCGTAGGCCGTAAGTAGAACGACAAAAATGGCGACTCTACGGATGCCCAGCAACAAGGAGCTCAGATCCGTCTGACGGTTCATTCTTGGCCGGAAAAACCTGAGCAGTGCCGGCATGATTATTTCGTTGCTCACCATCGTTGCAATTGCGACGGAGCAGACAATAACCATAGCCGCAGCGGCGGACCCACCACCAAGGAAGGCGAGGATGGCGAGCCATTCTTTCCCGGCCATGATGGGCAACTGCAGAATAAGAATATCCGGATTGCCAGCCATGGCCTCCGAAGCGAGTAGGCCAGCCGCTGCAATAGGTAATACGAAGGCACTGGCCACAATAAGATAGATCGGCATAGCCCAGCGAGCAACTTCGAAATCCCGGGGATCAGCATTCTCGACCACCATAACGTGAAATTGCCGTGGCAGACAGATGATGGCAAGCATGGCAACGAGTGTCTGGGTTATGAATGCCGGAGCCTCAATGGCATCTGTTGTCAGAATGCCAGTCAAGTCTGCTTGCCTTATATTTGTGAGTAGATCGCCAAAGCCATTGTAAAGCCCGTATCCGACAAACAGTCCAACAGCTACGAAAGCAATGAGTTTGATTAGTGACTCGAAGGCGACGGCCTGAATCATGCCACGATGATGTTCTGTGGATTCCAGATGACGGGTGCCGAAAAGCACAGTGAATACAGCCAGGGCCAGGGTTATGTACCATGCGGCATCGTTCCAGGCTGCGGTACCCAGTTGCCCCGCACCAGCAACCAAGCCAGTACCTGTTTCGGATAACACGCTGAATCCCATCGCGATAGCTTTAAGTTGCAGTGCGATGTAAGGCACGCTGCCAATCAGGGCGAAGGCTGCGATCATGGCTGCCAGCAGCTGGGATTTGCCATAGCGGGAGGCAATGAAGTCCGCTATGGACGTGCTGTTATTACGTTTGCTTATGTAAATAATCCGACGCAATAATGGCGCGCCGAAAACGAAAACCAGCAAGGGCCCAAGGTAGATTGGTAGAAATCCGAGGCCTTCCTGCGTAGCCCGGCCTACAGCACCGTAGAATGTCCAGGAGGTGAAGTAGACTGCCAGTGACAGAGAGTAAACCTGTGTTCGTGCCAGACGTTTGCGATAGAGCCCGGGGTGCTTATCACCGGCCCAGGCGATGATAAACAGAATCGAAATGTAGGTAATGGAAATTAAAACCAGCAGCCAGGCACTAATCATATCTATACATTTCCGTCAGGTGGGCGGTTTACCTGGCGCCGTTGCTGAAACATCAGCCGGGGCATACAGCTGAGAACAGTGGATCACTCAGGCTCAGAACCTTGAGGTTATCGACCCGGGGTGTCCCATCAGAGCCGATAGGGACGACCTCACGGGATGCGCAGTTAATGATGTGGACCCTGTGTGAAACTGTGTCGGTCAGCTTCTGTTCAAAACGGTAGAGCGTGAACCGAATGATGTCCGGGTTGCCGGTGTCCTGAGCAATGCTGTCCGTATCCACCGTGGAAAATGCGGTTACGTATGGGTAAACCAGTGACCAGGGGCGCCAGAATATACCTCGGCTTTCTGTACTTACGACCACAGCCTCATCTGGCAGGCGTGACTGCTTATGGTCAAACCAGATGTACTCGCCGTAGATGAGGTAGCCAAGCATACCTGCACCAGCAAATACCGGAATAATCCATTTAGGCGCCATATTGCGGGTAGCGGCCCGAATTGCCAGTGCGATACCGGCAGCGCCCAGTCCACAAAATACGGTGGCGACAAGAGTCCAGAACATAAATGCGTTTCCTTAAAAAAGAACGGGCTTCCTCACTGAGGAAGCCCGTCCAGTAACAACCTGTCAACTCAATGAGTGAATCAGGTCGGATTGTTGCTTAGTGATCTTGAGCTTGTCCGGCACCGCGTGGGTAACGAACGCTCTCAACCAGCTCCTGAATCTCAACGGGCGGCTCTTCAGTCGCATTGGATACAGCGAAGGCTACCGCAAAGTTCACCAAGGCACCAATGGCGCCGATAGACAGCGGAGAGATACCAAGTACCCAGTTCGCCGGAGTATCAGCGAGGTTGGCGGTGCCCGGGATGAAGAACCATCCCTTGTACACGAAGATGTACGTCAGGGTGAACGCCAAGCCGCATAGCATACCCGCGATAGCGCCGGTATTGTTAATGCGTTTGGAGAAGATACCCATCATCAGTGTCGGGAACAGCGAGGCGGCCGCGATACCGAAGGCCAGTGCCACAACCTGTGCCGCGAATCCCGGCGGATTGGCTCCGAGGTATGTCGCTACAACAATTGCAACGGCCATCGAAATTCGAGCTGCCATCAATTCGCCTTTCTCCGTGATGGAGGGATTAATGGAGCCTTTGATCAGGTCGTGACTGATTGCCGAAGATATCGCCAGTAGCAAACCTGCCGCTGTCGACAGTGCTGCGGCGAGACCACCAGCTGCTATCAACCCGATAACCCAGCCGGGCAGGTTGGCAATTTCCGGATTGGCAAGTACCAGAATGTCGCGGTTTACGTCCAGCTCGTTGCCTTCCCAGCCACGAGCGTCGGCTTCAGCCTGGAAGGAGGGTGTATCGTTGTATAGCTGAATGCGACCATCTTCGTTCTTGTCAACGAACTTGATCAGACCCGTCACTTCCCACTCTTTTACCCATTGTGGACGATTGTCATATTCAATCGGCTCAGCCGCGGTTCCATCGGGATAAATGGTTGTCATCAGGTTCAGTCGCGCCATGGACGCAACAGCCGGTGCTGTCAGGTACAGCAGCGCGATGAACACCAGAGCCCAGCCTGCGGACCAGCGCGCATCGGCAACCTTGGGAACGGTGAAGAAGCGAATGATAACGTGGGGAAGACCAGCGGTGCCGATCATCAGCGTCAGAGTGAACAACACCATGTTCAGGTGACTATCAACGTCTGCGGTGTACTCATTGAAGCCTACATCCGTGATGACCTGGTTCAGCTTATCGAGAATCGGCATTCCGGAATCGATATGGGTTGAGAACAGACCCAGCGCTGGAATCGGGTTGCCGGTCAGTTGCAGCGAAATAAACACCGCTGGAATGGTGTAGGCAATGATCAGCACAACGTACTGCGCAACCTGTGTGTAAGTGATGCCTTTCATGCCACCAAGTACTGAGTAGATGAAAACAACAATAGCAGCGATGATCAGGCCTGTGGTGGAATCAACTTCCAGGAAACGTGAGAAGGCGACACCCGCACCGGCCATTTGGCCGATAACGTAGGTGACCGACGCGACAATAAGGCAGATAACCGCAACCAGGCGGGCGTTCTTGCTGTAGAACCGGTCACCGATGAACTCCGGAACCGTGAACTTGCCAAATTTGCGCAGATACGGAGCCAGAAGCATGGCCAGGAGAACATAGCCGCCCGTCCAGCCCATAAGGTAGGCTGAGCTTGCGTATCCGCCGGCAGCAATAATACCTGCCATGGAGATAAAGGATGCCGCAGACATCCAGTCAGCACCAATCGCCATACCGTTGGTGATCGGGTGTACGCCGCCGCCGGCAACGTAGAAGTCCTTTGTGCTTCCGGCCTTGGCCCAGATAGCAATAAGTATGTAGATCAGGAAAGACCCGCCTACAAACATGATATTGATTCCAAATTGGCTCATACGCTTATTCCTCGTCCACGCCGAATTGTTTATCGAGCCTGTTCATGCGCCACGCGTAGTGGAAGATCAAGCCAATGAACGTAAGAATGGAGCCCTGCTGAGCGAACCAGAAGCCCAGGTCCGTGCCGCCGATGGGAATGCCGGCAAGCATGGGGCGCAAAATGATTGCAAAACCGTATGAAACCAGGGCCCAGACAATCAGGCTCCCGAATATAAGGCGAAGATTCGCCTTCCAGTACTTTTCAGCGTCGTAACTATGCCCTGACATAGGATTACTCCTGTCTTGTTGTTGTTGATCTATGGTGGTTTTTTGGTGAGCTGAGCGAGACAGAGAATTTATTATTCATATTAGTACTTCCCCTACTTGTTCTCTTCTACGACTTTACCTGTCAATCGATTTATAGATATTGGCAAAAAGTCTAATTTTGGGGGATTTGCTGTGACAGGCGTCTGTTTTTCAGTGGTTTCAGATACTTAGGTTACATGCGGTGTATGTCTTTCAATCGACGGTGGTACCGCAGTTTGTCGTGCAGTTCCCGGAGGGTTTTAAGGCCGTTTTTGTGGGCTTTGTTCAGGGCAATGAGGACCAGTTCAGCGGTAGCCAGTGCGTCTGAAGCTGCGTGGTGTCTGGCGCTGACTTCCAGGCCAAAATGGTCGGCCCAGTTGTCCAGGCCTTTGCCGTCAGTAAGGGCGTTCGGGAAAAATGCAGGTAAGAGTTCTGCTGCGTCCATCCAGGTATGGTTTTGGGTGTAGCCAAGCTCGGCCTTCAGGGTTTTCTCCAGGAACTTCTGGTCGAATGCCGAGTGGTAGGCAAGTACCGGGTCGCCATTCATCCACTCCAGAAGAAATAGCAGCGCATCCTCGGTTTCATGCCCCTGAGTAAGCGCTTCCGGTCCTATGCCGTGAATCAGTACGGTCTTGGTGATATCCAGCTCAGGGCGCCTCAGGATCAGGTCAAACTGATCGCTGAGGTCAATTGCGCCTCCATTGATTGCGACTGCACCAACGGCAATGACTTCATCCTTGTTTGGGTGTAATCCCGTAGTTTCCAGATCCAGAACAATCAGGCGGCATTCGGAAAGCAGCTGATCGCCCGGAGTTTTGGGGTTAGGCATATTCTCAGGCGCGGTGTTGCCGGTACGGCCAGTACGGCGACGTTCAATCCACTGTCTGATCTGTTCCAACATGGGGCGGCAGCCTGCATTCAGAGTTGGTAGGTAACTTCGAGTTTCTGTTGCAGGCGCTGAGCCTGGCGGAAAGACTCGCGGAGAATGCGCCTGTCCAGCTGGTTCAGGTCGTCCGGATTTATGTAGTTGGTGAGCTCTTCGCCCCGCTCGAGCATTTCCTGGTGTGACCGCATCCGAATGGCCTGAATCAAGCTGTAAGCATCTTTCCATGCAGCGGCGTCTTTTGCGTCAAAGACATTTTTTTGGACGAGTTCGTTCATTCTCTCAAGCGTGTTTGCGCTTTTAACACCGTTGGCCAGCGCGAAAACACGCACTGCCTCAACGAAAGGTGCGAGGCCCTGACGTTTCAGGTCGAGGCCGTGTTTTTTGCCTTCGGACACAAAGCGAAAGTTTCGGAACATTGTCAGCGCCGGTTTTCTCTGGAACGCGTTCCCGGCTAGCATCTTCTGAAACAGGGCGTTCTTGCGAACCCTTGTCGAAACCCTGTCTAGCAGTTCGTCCAAGTGCTCCTTTGGCCCGAACACGGCGCGCATATCCAGGAAAATGGAGGAATACACAAGATTTTGCGGTGTGGACGCGTCAATGAAGCGGATAAACCAGTCATCCCATTCCTGGTCGCTCAGGCACAGCTTGGGGTTGCTGGCCATAATGTTTCCCTTGCACAAGGTAAAACCGCACTCAGCCAGTTCGTCGTTGACTACACGGGCGAACGGCAGCAGCTTTTCCCGGACCTGGTCTTCGGTCATGCCCTCCGGTGTCTGGAACAGTATGCCGTTGTCCTGATCTGTCAGAAGAGTTTGCTCCTGCCGTCCTTCGCTGCCAAACGTCAGCCAGGTGAAGGGAATGCCCGGATCGTTTTTCTTGATGTTGAGCTCAAGTACTCGCCGCACCGTAACGTCATTGAGCGTCGTAATGATTTTCACAACCTGGCCAGAGTCGGCGCCGTGCGCCATCATGGCATCTACCAGCCTGGAGACGTCGGTGCGCAGGCTGACCAGAGTTCGTAAATGCGTTGCGGTACCGATAGTGCGGGCGAGATTAACCAGATCGACTCGCTGCAGGGAGAACAGATCCCGCTCCGACACCATTCCTATCAGCCGGTTGTCTTCATCGACCACGCAAAGGTGTGCGAAGTGATGCTCAGCCATCAGCATTGCTGCATCGAATGCATCCGCCTGCGCTGTCAGGCAGCAAGGATCTTTCGTCATTATCTGGCGAACCGGTGAGTCCAGAGTGCAGGTCTCTTCTGCAATCATGGTGCGCAGGTCGCGTAGCGTAAAAATACCTGTCGGGTGTCGGCTGTCATCGGTAATGACAATACTGCCAACATTGTTTTCATGCATGCGGGCAACGGCCTTACGTATCGGCAAATCCGGAGAACACACAATGGGGTTACGAAGGGCGTAGCGTTCGAGAGGCGTGCTCAGAGAAATACTGGAACCCATGGATGCCATGGCGCCGGTCTGTATGCGCTGGTTAACCTGGTCCAGCAAGCTGCTGACACCGCGTAAACAAAAATCCCGGAATGACTCGCTTTCGGAAATCAGGGTAACAAAGGTGTTCTGCTCTATACTCAGGCAGAAGGTGTCGCCGGCGGCACGGTGCAGTGTGCGGGTGGGGCGTTCACCTATAATGGCGGCTAACGGAAAACACTCTCCCTGGCTGATCTCAAACGTGGTTTCTGTTTTTTCAGCTTTCTCGTTATGCCGCTCGCCACGAATCCGTCCCTGTTTAACAACGTAAAATCTGTGAACGATACCGTCTTCGGCAGAGAGGACGACATCGCCATCTGCATAAAAGCGCAGTGTGGCGTGCTCAGCAAAGTGGGCGAGGTGATCGTCGCCCATGTTGGAAAAGGGCGCATGCGCCTGCAGGAAGCTCATAATAGAACGAGTGTTCTGGGGGCGAGTGGTGTCCTGGTTTGCTGCTGTCATAGCCGGTTCCACTGGATCGTTACTATTGCCAATTATTAGTGTAGTTCACAGTTATGGGTGTTCACTCTACGATTTTGGTCGCAACGTGACGATCATAACATCGCACGATCTTTCCGCTTTCTTTATGGGGAGCGCGCCGGGTGGTAAGGTTCTTTCATTCAAAAGGTTACTTGAAGCACGGCCATGACTACCAAAAATGATCGCCTCAGTTTTCTTGAGGAAATGAAGGATGTCCGGCGCATCCGGAAACCCAATCGCGCCGAGATAACCACCCCCCGTGAACTGACGCCTGGCCACCTGGAGCGTCAGCGTGCTGCCGTGGAAACGCCGCTTAGAGACGCTAACCCGCTCACCTCCGACATTGTCGACCCTTTAACAGCGCATGACATTCTGTGCTGGCAGCGCCCGGGTATTCAGAATGGGGTTTTCCGAAAATTCAGGCTGGGGCAATATCCCATTGAAGCAAGACTGGACCTGCATCGCATGACTGTCGAGCAGGCACGTCGGGACGTATACAGGTTTATTGGTGATTGTGTCCGGTATGGCTTGCGTTCAGTCATCATTCTTCACGGAAAGGGCGAGCGCAATCCGGATGGGGTGGCCCTGCTCAAGAGTTACCTCGCGAAATGGCTGCCAGAGCTTACCGATGTGCTCGCGATTCATTCGGCCCAAAAACACCATGGTGGAACCGGCGCCGTCTATGTCATGGTGCGCAAAGGCGAGCGGGAGAAGCAGCTGAACCGAGAGGCCCAAGAGGGAGGCTAGGGTTGTAGAAACTGCCCGAAACGAAAATGTCGAGTTGGAAATCGTTACGCACAGAGGAATTTTTCATGAAAAAAACAGTATTGATGGTATTTGCGGTTCTGGTTCTGGCTGGCTGTCAGGATCGGGTAATCTGGGATGATAAAGGCAAAGTGGAAGGCGCGACAGAGAACCGGGAAATCTGGGATTCCAATGGAAAAATGAAAACCGGTGAGCGCAAGATCTGGGAGAATAAAGACGGCGAGAAGGTTGTCAAGTAAGGCCTTGTCAGGAAGCTGGCGCATAGGTTCAACACCAGACAAAACAACGAGCCCGGTGAAAAGAGTCCGGATGAATGGCGGGAGAGAGCAGGAATGGCACTGAGCCTTACAGTTAACGGCGAGCATCGCTCGCTGGACATTGAGGGTGATACCCCCCTTTTGTGGGTATTACGTGATGAGCTGGGGCTTAAGGGCACCAAGTTTGGTTGTGGTGTTGGCCTTTGCGGGGCTTGCACTGTGCACCTGAATGGGCAGCCGGTGCGCTCCTGCTCAACATTGCTGGAATCTGCAGCCGGTGGTGAAGTGACCACAATAGAAGGTCTGGCAGAGGGTGGTCAGCTGCATGCGCTGCAAGAAGCCTGGATTGCTGAAGGTGTGCCGCAATGTGGCTATTGTCAGTCGGGCCAGATAATGAGTGCCGCTCACCTTTTGGCAACCAACCCGGCGCCTGCCCGGGACGATATTGTGGCGGCCATGACTGGCAATCTTTGCCGGTGTGGTACCTACTCGCGCATCATAGCTGCGGTTGAATCGGTGGCTGGAAGCTCTTCAATGGAAAACTCTCTGGCCTACGATGCGGCAGCTGCCAGGGAGCTAAGCTGATATGGCGATGAACAGACGCGACTTTCTCAAAGTAAGTGCTGGCACATCTGGCTCCCTGATGCTCTCCCTTTCTCTCCCTGGCTGTTCCGGAATGCAGACCGGGTACACGCAGGAAACCGGTGAATGGAAGCCAGACGCCTGGCTTGAGATCACGGATAACGACGAGATTCATTTCACTTTGGCCCGGGTCGAGATGGGGCAGGGCGTCTACACCGGGCTTACAACCCTCATTGCGGAAGAGCTGGAAGTTGATCCGGGGGCTATCACTCCCAGGTTTGCGCCTGTGGCGCCCGAATACCGCAACCCCTTTTACAAGCTGCAACTTACTGGCGGCAGTACCAGTATTGCGACGAGTTGGGAGCCACTGCGCACGGCAGGAGCGTCGGCGCGGCAAATGCTCATTTTGGCGGCAGCGAGAGTATGGCAGGTGGATGCAACCGAGTGCTCAGCGCGCCAGGGCCGCGTAATTCACCCCAATGGGCTGGACTCCATGCGCTACGGGCAGCTGGTGGAGTTGGCGTCGAAAGAAGTCATCCGCGGTGATATCGCACTGAAACCGGCCAGCAAGTGGAAGTACATAGGCAATCAGGCGGGTAAGCTTGATGCCCGCGCCAAGTCTACTGGCACAGCGGTTTACGGCATAGATGTTGAGCTTCCCGGCATGGTTTACGGTGTGGTAAGCCGCCCGCCCCGATACGGTGCGCGGGTCCAGGCCTTTAATGACAGTGAAGTCCGCGCCATGCCGGGTGTTCTTGATGTGTTTGAAATCGAGCGCGGTGTCGCGATTGTTGCCGACAAATACTGGCGAGCCAGAAAAGCTCAGGATGTGCTGAAAGCCGAATGGGATAATGCGGATGCGTTGTCGCTTTCCACCGACGAGGTATTTGCTTCCTACCGACGGGCAGCCGGTGAAGATCCCGGCGAGTCCGAGCGTAGCGAAGGTGATTATGATGCCGCTGCTGGCGCAGCCGGGAAAATTTTTGAAGCGGAATACAGTCAGCCCTATCTCGCGCACTCAACCCTGGAGCCCATGAATGCCACGGCGTGGTACCGCGATAATAGCATCGAAGTCTGGGCGCCGACTCAGGCTCCCGATCTCGGCCGTATTGCTGCCGCCCGGGTAACAGACCTTGCTCCAGGTGATGTCACGATTAACACCACCTTTCTCGGTGGCGGATTTGGCCGTCGCCTGACTCAGGATTACATCGAAGAAGCTGCGGCGGTCGCTTACCGGGTCAAGAAACCGGTTAAGATAATCTGGTCGCGGGAAGAGGATACGCAGCATGATCTGTATCGCCCGGCCATGCTGCACCGTATGCAGGCCGGCCTGGATGGCAATCAGCTGACAGGTTGGCATCATCAAATCGTCGGCCCGCAGCTGCTGGACTGGTATGTTCGAAACGCTGCGCCAGCACAGTATCCCTGGGCGCCCAAGTTCATGTACGACACCCTGGGTAAAGTTGGCTTGCTTGCCGAAGGTATTGCAACGCCCAAGGACATGTCCGCCATTGAAGGGGCCATAGAGTACCCCTACAACGTGGGCAATATAGATATCCGTCACACCCATACCGATCCCGGTGTACCGGTGACCTTTTGGCGGTCAGTGGGTTACTCGCACAATGGTTTTGCCGTTGAAACCTTTATGGACGAACTGGCTCACGAAACCGGAGAAGATCCCTATCAGTTCCGCCGCAAACTGCTGACGGGCCAACCCCGGCACCTGGAAGTGCTCGATAGAGCGGTGCGACTAGCGGGCTGGGATACGCCTGTTGTGGAAGGTCGCGGGCGAGGCATAGCCTTGTTCAAGAGCTTTGGAACCTTTGTCGCGCAGGTGGTAGAAGCCGGCGTGGAGAATGGAACCATCAAGGTTTATAAGGTGGCTTGTGCGGTGGATTGTGGCCAAGTGGTTAACCCGCGGATTGTGGAAGACCAGATCGAGGGTGGAATCATCTTCGGGCTGACAGCCGCGCTGTACGGCGAGATAACCTTCGAGAATGGCCAGGTGAAGCAGAGCAACTTCCACGATTATCCGCTGATGCGACAGTATGAACTGCCTGAAGTAACGGTGGATATCGTTCAGAGCACTGAAGCTCCAACAGGGGTCGGCGAGCCTGGTGTACCTCCAGTTATTCCAGCTTTGGGCAATGCGTTGTTCGCTCTGACAGGCAAGCGCCAGCGCAGTTTGCCGTTGAAAGCCGATGCTTGATACCTCAGCTGCACTGGTGGCCGGCGGCCATGAATCGGTAATTAGAGATGTTCTGTCATGGCTTGAACAGGGCAGGCGTGTGTGGTTATGCACGATTGTGGAAACCTGGGGCTCATCACCCCGCCCAGCAGGCTCCTGGCTGGCGGTGAGTGACTCGGGGCAATGGAGTGGCTCTGTATCTGGCGGCTGTCTGGAAGAAGATCTCCTGCGCCGCACCGCCCAAGATGGCGCTGCTTACCCGGTCGTCATCGATTACGGCATTACCGATAACGACCGTGATGATTTTCGGCTGCCCTGCGGCGGTCGTATCCGGTTGCTGGTAGAGCCGTTAGGCGACGCATCGACTCAAAACAGCGCAGCCATTGAACATGTGCGTCAGCTGGCGGAAGCTTTGATCCATCGTAAGCCAGTGTCGCGCCAGGTCAGCCTGCAAGGTGCTGTGGCACTGGAGGCGGCATCTGCTACTCGCCCGGGTGTTGTATTTGATGGAAACGAGCTGTTTCACACTTTGCAGCCGGAGTGCAGGTTGCTGCTGATCGGGGCCGGAGAGGTAGCGCGCTACGTGGCTGAATTTGCGACCGCCGCTGACTTTACCGTTACTCTCTGTGAACCCAGGGAAACATTCGCATCTGGCTGGGGGCACCAGTACCTGCCTCTCGACCGGCACTTGCCGGACGATCTTGTAGCAGAGTCTTTTAGCGATACCTGGTGCGGTGTGTTGGCATTGGCCCATGATCCGCGAATAGATGATATGGGCTTGCTGGCGGCATTGCAGTCGCCGGCGTTTTATGTGGGTGCCATGGGTTCAGTAAGAACATCTGAGGCCCGGCGTGAGCGCCTGGCATCGCTGGGGCTTGAAGAGGCGGCTTTACAGCGTTTACGGGCACCGATTGGCATAGATATTCCCAGCAAAACTCCCGCAGAAATTGCCATTTCCGTTGTTGCTGATCTGATTGCGGCGCGGCATCATTTGCGAACAACCCACGAGCCAGGCTCTTCACATTCTGGAAAGTAAAACCGTGTTTGATGTTAACCGATACGCCGTTATTGCCGAATCCATAGTGGATGCCGGGCGCTTCCTGTACAGACGCGGCTGGTCGCCGGCCACAAGCAGCAACTATTCCGCCCGTATAGATCACGAGCACGTTGCCATTACCGTATCTGGCCGCCACAAGGGTCAGTTGGGTGCAGGTGATGTCATGGTGGTCGATCTTGAGGGCAGGCCAGTGCAAAGTGATTGTCGTGCCTCTGCAGAGACCTTGCTGCATACGGCTTTGTATCAGGTGTTCCCGAACGTCGGGGCAGTCTTGCATACGCACTCTGTTAACGCGACCGTGTTGAGCCGGCTTGTGCCTGCGGGGGAACTTCTTACCTTTGAGGGCTACGAACTGCAAAAGGCCTTCGACGGCGTTGAAACCCATGAGTCAGCGGTGACAGTTCCGGTTTTTGAAAACACCCAGAATATCGAAACGTTGGCGGGAGAAACCCGGGAATGGTTTATGAAACACCCTGAGCAGCCCGGCTATCTGATTCGTGGGCACGGACTCTACACTTGGGGTAAAACCATGTCCGATTGCCTGCGGCATGTGGAGGCCTTTGAATTTCTGTTTGAATGTGAACTTGCAACCATGAGGGTTCGCCCATGACGACTTTGAGTGTTTTTGACGCACATAACCCGGACGCGGCTCCGACAGTAACCGATGACTCTGAAGAGATTGGCCGGTTGCTGCAAGGCAAAGGTATTCGCTTCGAGCGCTGGCCAACCCAGGATTTACCGGCGGAGGCAGCTCCTGAGCAGATTCTGGCAGCCTACAGCCGGGAGATTGCAAAGCTGAAGGCCGAGAGTGGTTTTCAAACCGCCGATGTGGTGACCCTGAATCCGGATAATCCGCAGAAAGAGGCTTTCCGGAAGAAGTTTCTGGATGAGCACACCCACAGTGAAGACGAGGTGCGTTTTTTCGTGCGCGGGCAGGGCATATTTTATCTGCACCTTGGCGATCAGGTGTTTGCGGTTTTGTGCCAGAAAAACGATCTGATCAGCGTGCCTGAAGGCACCCGGCACTGGTTTGATATGGGGCCGGAACCGGAGTTTACCTGTATTCGTCTGTTTACCAATCCTGAAGGCTGGGTCGCTGATTTTACCGGCGAAGATATTGCCGGGCGCCTGCCGCGCTTGGAGGAACTGGAAGGAGCAGCCCTATGATCCGGGTTATTCTTACGGATATTGAAGGCACAACCAGCTCGATCTCCTTTGTGCACGATGTGCTGTTCCCCTACGCCGCTGAGCACTTGCCGGGGTTTATCCGCGAACATCGGGATAAACCGGAAGTGTCGGAACAGCTGGATGCAGTGGCAGAAGAGTCCGGAGCAGAACGTGAGGATGCCGAGGCATTGATCGAAACGCTGCAGGGGTGGATTCGCGAAGACCGCAAGGCCACATCGCTCAAAGCGATTCAGGGCATGGTCTGGGAACAGGGGTATCAACAGGGTGAGCTTAAAGGTCATATCTACGAAGATGCTGCACAGTATCTGCAGCACTGGCACGATCGTGGTCTGCGTTTATACGTTTACTCGTCCGGTTCGGTAAAAGCCCAGAAGCTGATTTTTGGCTTTACCACGGCCGGCGATTTGACACCCTTTTTCTCCGGCTATTTCGATACCCGAATTGGCGGCAAGAAAGAACCGGAAGCCTATCGTAATATTCTCAGTGAACTTGGTGTAGAAGCCAGAACGGTTCTGTTCCTCTCGGATGTTGAAGCTGAACTCGAAGCCGCTGAGGCCGCTGGGATGAAAACCGCCTGGCTGATCCGGGATGGAGGATTACCGGAGACCAATCGCTTTGCTGCCCGGAATTTCGCCGAAGTGGACGCTGCTCTGCTGCAAAAGCGGTAGCCGTTCGCCAGCCAATGCGGCTGGTGCCAGGAGGTAAACATGTCAGCAATCCGATCTGCCAGACTGCTTGCCTCCGCTCTGGTCGTGTTGCTGCTGGCGGGTTGCAACCCCTTCTCAGATGCCCGCCCGATGATGGATGAATATGTTGAGCGGGTTGGCCGAGTGCTGGACGCTGAACCAGTGTTTTCTGAGATTCCCGCTGCACAGACAATGCCGAGGCGTCGTAACCGTGTGCTGCCAATGCCTGAGCTGGAATTGGGTATGCTGGATTTTCTGTCACTATACGGTTGCGAGCTGCAATACGTGGTGGGCGAGAAAAACTCCGTTATGGGCAAGGTGATGCAGCCCCTCAATCGCCTGCGCTATGAGGTTCGCTTTATTCGCACCGCCGGCGACTGTCTGGAAACGGTCGAGGATGAAGAGCTTCAGGGTGTTTTAAAGCAGGCCATTTCCAGTAAGCGCGAAACACTGCCAATTGCCATCTGGAACGCAACCTGGGGCGTCGAGGAAGCGGAAACACTGTTCACGTTCGCAAAGGGTGAGTACCCGGTTGAGGTTAACGACCTACTCTCGGATCTTGCCCGGGATGCGGGCCGGCTAAACAAAACAGTGGCGGCGCTTCTGGAGCAGAATCTTGATGTGGATCTGGGTTTCTGGGATGAGGTGCACCAACGCTGGCAGGCGGAATACCGGGCGGGCCAGTTGATCAACAGCGCCCGGTTGGTGGCTGTGCGCCTAGGGGATGCAACGCGTGTTATGCGCCAGCGACTGGATGACCGTCCCCTATGCCTTAACGGCAAGCCAAATAACCAATCTGATATCGTTCAGGGTATGTTTTTCAGCGTCTATATCGGGAAAGTTCAGCCTTACCTCGCCGACCTGCGGCGTGCCCGTACGGACCTGATAGAACCCTTATCCGAGTTGGCGTCCATGCAGGCTGATGTTATGCCTGAGCATTTTCAGGCATGGTATCAGTCCGCGCTAGCTCTGGAAGGCCGCGAAAGTGTGTGGGCGAACCTGAATGCTGCGGTGGAGAGTCATACCAAAGGCTGGCAGGCACTGCTGGAACAATGCGGGTTGAGGCCTGGGGCATAACCCAAAGTGGCTCTTTACAGTATTCTCTAAAGTACTCTTCAAAGCATTCTTCACAGCATTCTGCGATCAGCGCTGGCTTTCTGGTGTTACCCTGAGTATTTCCTCGACGGTGGTCAGGCCGCTAGCTACTTTTTGTGCGCCGCTCAGGCGCAGTGATTTCATGCCCTCCCGGTAGGCGTTCAGCCGCAGCTGTTCCAGTTCGCATTGATCGGTGATCTGGCTTGTTAGTGCGCCTGAAAGCGTCATGATTTCATACACCCCTGCACGGCCAAGATAACCCGTATTGCGGCATTCCAGGCAGCCAACCGGCTTGTGGAACTGTTTTGGCGCGGGTGCTTTCCAGGGCCTTGTCAGAGTTTGCCACGCCTGAATGTCGACCGGGGCCGGCGCTTTGCAGTGGGGGCACAGGGTTCGAACGAGGCGCTGAGCCATAACTCCCAGCACGGTTGCACGAATCAGATACGGCGGAATGCCCAGTTCCATCATTCGGGTCAAAGCGCTTGGTGCATCGTTTGTGTGCAGTGTGGAGAGCACAAGATGCCCGGTCAGTGCTGCCTGCACCGCCATTTCGGCGGTTTCAAGATCGCGGATTTCGCCAATCATGATTATGTCCGGATCCTGTCTCAGCAGAGCCCGCACACCGGTGGCAAAGGTCAGGTCGATATTCGTCTGGACCTGCATCTGGTTGAAAGCAGGCTCAACCATCTCGATGGGATCTTCAATGGTGCATACATTCAATTCGGCAGAGGCGATCTGTTTCAGCGTGGAATACAGGGTGGTGGTTTTGCCGGAACCCGTAGGGCCAGTTACCAACACAATCCCGTGGGGCTTTGAGGTTGCTTCCTGCCAACGCTCCCGGTCTTCGCGGCTGAACCCCAGTTGTTCGTAGGATTTCAGCAGCACATCCGGGTCAAATATCCGCATTACCATTTTTTCCCCGAACGCCGTCGGCATGGTGGCCAGGCGCAGCTCGACTTCTTTGTTGTCGGGCTTCCGGGTTTTCAGACGACCATCTTGTGGCCGGCGTTTTTCAGCGACGTTCAACCGCCCCAGAATCTTGAGCCGGCTGGTAATGGCCATGCCCACATGTTCGGGAAACTCGTAAACACTGTGCAGTACACCATCAATCCGGAAGCGGATGTGGGTCAGTGTGCGGCGTGGCTCAATGTGAATGTCGGATGCGCGCTGATCGAACGCATACTGCAGCAGCCAGTCGACAATGCGCACAACATGATGGTCGTTGGCGTCTGCGCTTTCCCCGGCGCCCAGTTCCAGTAATTGCTCCAGATTCTGGTGGCCTGCGTTGTTGCCCGGTGCCTGGCCGCCGCTGGCTTTGTTGACAGAATTCGCGAGCTGGTAGAACTCGATGGAGTAACGGCGGATGTCTTCAGGGTTCGCGACTACCCTGCGGATATCCTTGCGCAAGGCCTGGCGCAGGTTACCTTCCCAGTCACTTTTGAAGGGTTCAGCACTGGCTATCAGGATTTCTTCCTGCCCGATCTCTACAGCCAGAATGCCGTGGCGTTGGGCGAATGCGTACGACATGACCCGGGCAATCGCCGGCGTGTCTATTTTCAGTGGATCTATGTGGTAATAGGATTGACCGGCCCAGCCCGCCAGCCACTGTGTCAATCGTTCGAGGTCAAGAGTCCTGCCGCTGTTTTCACTGGTGAGAGCCGCAATTGCCACCAGCTCCAGAGGGTGACGTTTTGCTGCCTGGTTGCCGGCGGCGCCGAGGTTGGCAGAAAGCACTCGTTCTGCATTGTCCTGGCTGATTTCGCCATCGGTGACCAGTGCCGTGCAGATATCCCGCAGGGTCAGCGTGCTTCTTGGTGGCGCAGGAGACCGCGATGGATGCGCTGTTTTGTGGGGCTCGGGCATAAACTACCACTTTCCTGTGCTGGAGTATTTCAGCCTGTCACTGGCCGGTTCACTTTGAGATGAACCATTGCCATGGTAAACAACAGGAGCGTGAGTAACATCAGAACGACCGGGCCTGGTGCACCTTCGCTGAGCCAGGCAGAAACCACCGCCTGGGTGAAGTAAAAGATCACCACGAAAGATAGCCAGATATAGCCGCGATTATTGCCTCGAAACACAGGTATAACCAATGCAAGCAGCGGAATCAGCTTGACTGAAAGGATCAGCGTCAGCGAAACCCCTTCGACTGGTGCAGGATAAAAGGTTGTAATCAACAAGGTGGCCAGAACAGCCAGATAAAGAAACTGGGTTGCCCGAGCTGTGTGGCGGGCTTTGGGATTGTGGAGCATTGTCGGATTCCAGAAGAAAAAGTATAGAGAGCTTTACGTGGCGCGGCCGTGTTTGTGTCAGTCTGCCAGCTTGAACGCCAGATTTGCCAGACGTTCGCCAAAGAGCTGGCAGAGCGCCTTTTCATGTTTGCTCAGGGGCTGCTGTTCAGCGGTTCCGGCCCAGTGCGAAGGGCCGTATGGCGTGCCCCCAGTTGTTGTTTCGCTCAAATTCGTATCGGTGTAGGGCAGGCCGCACAACAGCATACCGTGGTGAAGCAGTGGCATCATCATGGTCAGGAGGGTGGTCTCCTGGCCTCCGTGCAGACTTCCGGTTGAGGTAAATGCACCTGCCGGTTTACCGACCAGTGCTCCCCCAAGCCAGAGATCACCGGTGGTGTCCAGAAAATGCTTCAGAGGCGCTGCCATATTGCCAAATCGGGTTGGACTGCCGATAGCCAGGCCGGCGCAATTAGCCAGGTCTGACTTGCTTGCGTAGGGCGCTCCCCCATCCGGAACCGAAGGCAACGAGGCTTCCGTATCGGGCGAGACCATGGGAACTGAGCGCAGCCTTGCTTCGATGCCATTCACTCTTGCGACCCCCCGGCCTATCTGGGTTGCCAATTCCGCAGTCTGCCCGTTGCGGCTGTAATAGAGAATCAGAACATAGGGCAGTTGCTCAGGCATTTTGGCGTCCTTCGGTTGACAGTCGTAAAATCAGATAATCGTGAGAATGTTTTCCGGTGGCCTGCCTACGGCGGCCTTGCCGTTGGCGAGTACAATTGGCCGTTCAATCAGTTTCGGGGTCGCTACCATAGCAGCAATCAGTTGTTCGCGGCTCAGATCCGGGTTGTCCAGGCCAAGTTCCTTGTATTCGGTCTCGCCGGTGCGCATCAGTTCACGGGGCTGCCGGCCGAGTGCGTCAAGAATATCTGAAAGCTCCCCCTCTGTTGGCGGCGTTTCCAGGTAGCGTATAATTTCCGGCTTAATGCCGCGCCCTGTCAGTAATTCAAGAGCCTGGCGGGATTTTGAACAGCGGGGGTTGTGGAAAATCCGGATGGGTTCTGTCATCTTCGTGCCTGTTTGTTGAAATGAATGCTGCAACTGTAAATAGTGTGGCTCGAAGTCTAACAGGAGGTTTTCCCTTGCAGAACCCTGTCATCCCTCGTTTACCCCGGGGGGCAGCCGTTGCAGGCGCATTGATTTTGATGGCTTTACTGGCAGGTTGCCAGAAAATTGAACTGGAGCGCTCTGAAGGCCCGAAACTCCCATGGGATGACCTGCGCGGTCAGTGGGTACTCGTCAACTACTGGGCTGAATGGTGCAAGCCCTGTCTGGAGGAAATCCCGGAGCTGAACGAATTGGACAACGCCCCGGATATTACCGTACTCGGGGTGAACTTTGACGACATCAAAGGTGACGCTCTGGTAGATCTCGGTAAGCGTATGGGTATTGAGTACACTATGCTCGTGCAGGATCCGGGCCCTGAGTTTGATTGGAAGTCCCCGGTTGCGCTGCCCGCTACGTTTGTTGTGAATCCTGAGGGAGAGCTTCTGGAAGCCCGCTTTGGCCCGCAGACTGAAGAAGATATACGGGCATTGATTGGCGGCTGAATGCTGCAGGCACTTTCACGCCATCTAACGAATATACATGCAGGAACAACCTGACGTTATGTCGCAGACTTTTGTACACCTTCGCGTGCACTCCGAACACTCCATGGTGGATGGCCTTGTACGCGTTAAACCGCTGGTCAAGCGCGTTGTGGAATTGGGCATGCCGGCCGTAGGCCTCACAGAGCAGTCCAACATGTGCTCGCTGGTTAGATTCTACAAGACGACAACTGGCGCTGGTGTGAAGCCCATTATTGGCGCTGACCTCTGGCTGGAGAACCCGGACGAGCCGGAAAACCCCTTCCGTCTGACGCTGCTGGCTCGGGATAACAAAGGCTATCTCAACCTCACAGAGATTATTTCCATCGGGTATACCGAAGGGCAACGCCACGGCAAGCCGATCATTCAGCGCAAATGGCTGGAGAGCAGGGCAGACGGCTTGATTGCTATATCTGGCGCCAAAATGGGCGATGTGTGCAAGGCTTTGCTGGCAGACAAGCCAGAGCTGGCAAAAGCCCGGGCTGAATACTGGATGAGCCTGTACCCGGGCTCTTACTATCTGGAGCTGCAGCGAACAGGCCGGCCCGGCGATGAAGACTGCCTGCACATGAGTGTTGAGCTCGCCGAAAACCTCGGGCTCCCCGTTGTTGCTACCAACGACGTGCACTTTCTGGAGGCCGACGATTTCGAGGCCCATGAAGCCCGGGTCTGTATTGGAGAAAGCCGGGCGCTGGATGATCCTCGTCGCGACCGCCGTTTCAGCGATCAGCAATATCTCCGCAGTGCGGAGGAAATGATCGAGCTGTTCAGCGACATTCCTGAAGCCGTTGAAAATACCCTGGAGATAGCGCGGCGCTGCTCGGTGACCGTGCGTATGGGCGAGTACTTCCTGCCCAATTACCCGGTGCCCGAAGGCATGACCATGGACGACTACTTCCGCCAGGTGTCGGAAGAGGGCCTGGAGGATCGTCTTGCCAAAACCCTGCCGAAAGATGATCCGGATTACGACAGCAAGCGCCAGGCCTATTACGATCGCCTGAATTTCGAGCTGGATATCATCATCCAGATGGGATTCCCCGGCTACTTCCTGATCGTGATGGACTTCATCAAATGGGCGAAGAACAACGGCGTACCGGTAGGCCCGGGTCGTGGTTCCGGTGCAGGCTCGCTGGTAGCTTATGCCCAGCTCATCACGGATCTGGATCCGCTGGAATACGATCTGCTGTTCGAGCGCTTCCTCAACCCTGAGCGGGTATCCATGCCCGACTTTGACGTCGACTTCTGTATGGAAGGGCGTGATCGCGTCATTGCTTATGTCGCTGAGAAGTACGGCCGGGAAGCGGTTTCACAGATCATTACCTTCGGAACCATGGCCGCCAAGGCGGTGGTTCGGGACGTTGCCCGCGTGCAGGGCAAGTCTTACGGTCTTGCAGATAAACTGTCCAAAATGATTCCGTTTGAAGTGGGAATGACATTGGACAAGGCCATCGAACAGGAGCCAACGCTGAAGGAGTTCCTGGAGCAGGATGAAGAAGCTCAGGAAATCTGGGAAATGGCCCTAAAACTTGAGGGTGTGTGCCGGAACGCCGGTAAACACGCTGGCGGGGTGGTGATTGCGCCCACCAAAATTACCGATTTCTCGCCGCTGTACTGCGATGATGAAGGCGGTAGCCTGGTGACTCAGTTCGACAAAAACGATGTTGAAGAAGCCGGGCTTGTGAAGTTCGACTTTCTCGGTCTGCGAACGCTGACCATTATCGACTGGGCGCTGAAGATGATTAACCCACGGCGCGCCGGCCGTGGCCTGCCGCCTCTGGATATCAATGAAATTCCACTGGCCGACCCTGCTTCGTTCGTGATGCTGAAAAAGGCCGAGACGACCGCCGTGTTCCAGCTGGAATCCCGCGGCATGAAAGACCTGATTCGTCGTCTGCAGCCGGACTCACTGGAAGACATGATCGCCCTGGTGGCACTGTTCCGCCCCGGGCCGCTGCAATCCGGCATGGTTGATGACTTTATCGATCGTAAGCACGGCAAGCAGCCCATGTCGTTCCCGCACCCGGATTATCAATACGAAGGCCTGAAACCGGTTCTGGAGCCGACCTATGGGGTTATCCTTTACCAGGAGCAGGTCATGCAGATTGCTCAGGTGATGGCGGGCTACACCCTCGGCAATGCCGACATGTTGCGCCGTGCCATGGGTAAGAAAAAACCTGAAGAAATGGCCAAGCAGAAGCAATTCTTCCTGGATGGCTGCGAAAACAACGGCATTAACAAAACCCTTGCGGAAAACATTTTCGATCTGGTGGAGAAATTCGCCGGCTATGGCTTCAACAAATCCCACTCTGCCGCCTACGCACTGGTGTCGTACCAAACCCTGTGGTTGAAAGCCCACTACACTGCCGAGTTCATGGCTGCGGTGTTGACCGCAGATATGCAGAACACGGACAAAGTGGTCACGTTGGTAGAGGAGTGTCGCAACCTCAAGCTGGACCTCGTACTGCCGGATGTGAGCCGCTCGGAATACACCTTTACCGTGAATGATGAAGGCCAGGTGGTGTATGGGCTTGGCGCGATCAAGGGGTTGGGCGAGGGTCCGATTCAGGCCATTGTGGAGGGCCGTGCCGGCGGCGAGCCCTATCAGGACCTGTTCGACTTCTGCCGCAAGGTTGACCTCAGGAAAATCAATAAACGGGCCATGGAAGCCCTTATTCGTTCCGGCGCCATGGACAAACTCGGTGCCAGCCGGGCTCAGCTGATGGCCAGTATTCCGAAAGCGGTCCAGCAGGCGGACCAGCAGTCGCGCAATGAATCCGTGGGTATGATGGATATGTTCGGCGAAATGCTGGAAGCCAGTGAAGACGGTGACCCATACGCCGACGTCGCCGGGGTGCGGGAATGGCCCGAGAAACAACGACTGAAAGGTGAAAAAGACACGCTGGGGCTGTATCTGACAGGCCATCCATTTGACGAGTACGAGCGGGAAGTTCGGCGCTTCGTGCGTTCCTCCATTTCCGATCTCAAGCCCAATAAATCACCACAGCGGGTTGCCGGGCTGGTGGTTGCTCAGCGCACCATGAAAACGCGCACGGGCTCCACCATGTGCTTTATAACGCTGGATGATCGGAGCGCGCGGATTGAAGCTACGCTGTTTTCTGAAGCTTTCTTTGAAAATCGGGAGCTGCTGCAATCAGATCAGGTGATTGTGGTTGAGGGGCAGGTGAGCCACGATGATTATTCCGGCCAGATGAAAATGCGCGTCAGCTCGGTCATGGACGTGCCCAGTGCCCGGAAACAATTCAGTAAAGGCCTGAAGCTGAACCTGCATGCTGACCAGCTGCAGAACGGCCTGCTGGACAGGATCGACAGCACGCTCAGGCCGTTTCGCTGTGATGGCAGCCCGGTCTGGATCGAGTACAGCAGTCAGGAAGCCAGCACCCGGATTGAACTGGGGGACGCCTGGAGGGTGCAGCCGGACGACAATCTGCTGCTGGAGCTGAGATACCTGGTGGGCGACCAGTGCGTAGAACTGGTCTATGATTGAGTGAACAAGGTGGGATGCTGCCCCAAGATTAAATATTTGTCAGATTGCGGACTCATACCAATGTCCGCTTTAGACGTGAACCGGGCGCTGCTATCTTTGTACCAAATTCCGTGTTGGCGGAGCTTTGCCCCGCCTGGCAAAAAATGATGGAACATCATGAACCCTAATTATCTCGATTTCGAACAGCCGATTGCCGACCTTGAAGCCAAGATCGAAGAGCTTCGCATGGTAGGCAATGACACCGATATCAACATTTCTGATGAAATTACCCGGTTGAAGAAGAAAAGCGTCAGTCTGACGGAGAATATATTTTCGGACCTGCACCCGTGGGATGTCGCCCGTCTTGCGCGGCATCCGCGCCGACCCTATACCCTGGATTATGTTGAAATGATCTTTGATGATTTCGATGAGCTCCACGGCGACAGGCGTTATGCAGATGATCAGGCCATTGTGGGCGGCACCGCGCGTTTGAACGACAAGCCCGTGATGGTGATCGGCCATCAGAAGGGCCGGGAAGTGCGGGATAAGGTCAAGCGTAATTTTGGCATGCCGCGCCCCGAAGGTTACCGCAAGGCTCTGCGCCTGATGGAAATGGCCGAGCGCTTCAGAATGCCCATTCTCACGTTTATTGACACCCCGGGCGCTTATCCCGGCATAGGTGCCGAGGAACGTGGCCAGAGTGAAGCCATCGCCTTCAATCTTGCGGTCATGTCACGGCTCAAAACGCCGATCATTTCTACGGTAATTGGTGAGGGTGGTTCCGGCGGTGCACTGGCTATCGGCGTATGCGATCAGTTAAATATGCTGCAGTATTCGACTTATGCCGTTATATCACCGGAAGGTTGCGCTTCCATCCTCTGGAAAAGTGCCGAGTATGCCTCCCTGGCGGCTGAGGCCATGGGCGTGACGGCGGATCGTCTGAAGGACCTCGGGTTGGCAGACAATGTCATCACGGAGCCCTTGGGTGGTGCGCATCGCAACCCTGAAAAAATGGCTGAAGCCCTGCGTGAAACGCTTGCCAAGGGTATGGCTGAGCTCAGCCGTTTGCCTCTGGATGAGTTGGTGTCCCGGCGGTATGAGCGGTTGACCCGCTATGACACAGGGCGTTAAGCCCGCTCCCGGGTTCGCCTTTTCGGAGGCTTTGATCGCGCCGGTAAAAGCTGTTTCTGGCTACCGGCGCCTTTGGGTTGCTCTCAGCGGCGGCCTGGATTCCACCCTTCTGCTGCATCTTGCCGCGCGTTGCCATTCGGGCGTGCGCGCCATACATATAAATCACCAGCTTCAGACCAATGCCGGTGAAACGGAAGCTTTTTGTCGCGACTTGTGCGCCGGGCTTGATGTTCACCTCGTTGTTCAGCCCGTATCGGTCAAGCAAGGCTCAAGCCTTGAGGAGGCTGCCCGCAAGGTTCGTTATGAGTCCTTTGAGACACTTCTCGAGCCTGGTGATATTCTTCTGATGGCTCACCACAGTGATGATCAGGCCGAAACCGTCCTTTTCCGCATGTTTCGCGGCAGTGGTGTGGCGGGACTTGCCGGCATGCCAGGAAGTCGGCGGTTGGGAGCAGGCCTTCTTGTCCGTCCATTGTTGGGTGTTGAACGATCGGAGCTTGAACGCAATGCCCGTCAGGCTGGTATTTCATGGATTGATGATCCTAGCAATACGGACCAGCGATTCGATCGCAACTTCCTGCGTCTCAGTATTCTTCCCCTGCTTAAAAAACGCTGGCCGGGCCTGAATCAGCGCCTTCGGCACAGTGCGGGCGCTTGTTCGGAAAGCGATTTCCTGAATCAGCGGCTGGCAAGTTTGCAGTGGCAGGCCCTGGGAGGTCACCCACGCCGCCTCCCCGTTGAAGGTTTGGTCGCGCTCTCTCTAGTAGAGCAGAAAAATCTTCTGCGCTGGTGGATCCGGCGCGCCGGATATCGTCCTCCTTCCATCGGCGACTGGTCACAGGTTTTGCATGACCTGTTGCATGCTGCTGAAGACCGGTCGCCCGAACTGCAGGCAGAGGGCTGTAGCCTGCGGCGTTTTCAGGGTGAGCTTTACCTTGTTTCCGAAATGGCGGATTTGCCGGAAGAGCCTTTAGCCCTGGAGCCGGGGCAGCCAGTACGTTGGGGCGAGTTGACGATTCGGTTGATGCCGGTGGCTACTGCGAAAACCGATGCCCCGCCAATACGGATATGTACGAGGCAGGGCGGGGAGCGCCTCCATTTTCGCGCGAGTGGTCCCTCAAAATCCCTGAAAAAATGGCTTCAGGAGCAGGCGATTCCACCTTGGAAAAGGCGCCGCCTGCCCTTGGTTTTCAGGGGCGTAAAGGGAGAGAGTGAGTTGATCGCTATTGGCGATCTATGGTGTTCTGAACAATACTGCGGAAGCGCGCCCGAAGCAGGCTGGCGGCTGATTGTGGAGCGGGATTGTGATTGAGTCGCTGAGGGCTTTCTGGTAGTCTGGCGTCCCATCTTGAGATGACAATCTCCCTCCTTCACAGAACCTGATAATCATGGAATCTGCATGACGCGTTATATTTTCGTCACCGGCGGTGTTGTGTCCTCACTGGGGAAAGGAATCGCATCGGCCTCTCTGGCTGCGATCCTTGAGGCACGCGGCCTGAAGGTTACTATCCTCAAGCTGGACCCGTACATAAACGTGGACCCTGGTACCATGAGTCCGTTCCAGCACGGTGAAGTCTATGTCACCGAAGACGGGGCTGAAACCGATCTTGATCTTGGCCATTACGAGCGCTTCATTCGCACGCCGATGAGTCGTCGTAATAATTTCACCGCCGGCCGGGTTTACGAAGAAGTTATACGCAAAGAACGCCGCGGTGATTATCTCGGCGGGACTGTGCAGGTTATTCCTCACATCACCGACGAGATCAAGCGCCGTGTTGTAGAAGGCGCAGCGGGCGCAGATGTGGCTCTGGTTGAAGTGGGCGGCACGGTTGGTGACATTGAATCCCTGCCGTTCCTTGAAGCCTGCCGTCAACTGAAGGTCGAGGTAGGTTCCTCTCGTGCGCTTTTCATGCACCTGACACTGGTTCCTTACATTGCCACGGCTGGCGAAATCAAAACCAAACCGACCCAGCATTCCGTTAAGGAAATGCGTTCCATCGGTTTGCAGCCGGATATTCTGCTGTGCCGCTCAGAGCATGAAGTGGATGCCAGCTCCCGCCGGAAGATTGCACTGTTCACCAACGTGGAAGAGCGTGCTGTCATTCCAATGCGAGACGCCAAATCCATTTACGCTATTCCTCGCATGTTGCACGAGCACGGTCTGGATCAGCTGGTTATTGAGCACTTCAGGCTTGAAGCACGCGAGGCGGATCTGAGTGATTGGGATAATGTCGTCGAATCACTGATGAACCCGGAGCAGGAAGTGACGATTGCCATGGTTGGCAAATACATGGAATTGCTGGAAGCTTACAAGTCGCTTATCGAATCCCTGCTGCACGCTGGCATCAAGACCCGTACCAAGGTAAAAATCAATTACATTGATTCTGAAGACATTGAGCGCGATGGTACCATGGTACTTGAGAGTGCCGATGCGATTCTGGTTCCCGGCGGTTTTGGCGAGCGTGGTGTGGAGGGCAAGATCCGCACGGTACAGTACGCTCGTGAGAATAAGGTTCCCTACCTGGGTATTTGCCTGGGTATGCAAGTGGCGGTTATTGAATACGCCCGTAACAAAGCCGGTCTGGTTGATGCCCACAGCACCGAATTCCGTGAGCACACACCATTGCCGGTTGTTGGCCTGATCACTGAGTGGCTTGATGCGACCGGTGAACGCGAAGAGCGTACCGACGAATCGGACCTTGGCGGCACCATGCGACTGGGTGCTCAGGATTGTGTACTGACTGAAGGCTCGAACATTGCCAACTGCTACGGCCGAAAAACCATTCGTGAGCGCCATCGTCACCGTTACGAGGTAAATAACCATTTCCTGCCGCAGTTGGAAGCATCAGGCCTGCTGGTTTCCGGGCGTTCCACCGATGGCAAGTTGGTGGAAGTAGTGGAAGTTGTCGATCACCCCTGGTTTGTTGCTTGTCAGTTCCATCCGGAATTTACCTCGACACCCCGCGATGGTCACCCGCTGTTCAAGGGCTTTGTGGAAGCAGCGTTGGCGAACCGTAAGGAGTCCTGATTATGGCCCAAAGCACCGTTACTGTTGCTGATATCGACATCGCCAACCACAAACCGTTTGTGCTGTTTGGTGGCATGAACGTTCTGGAATCCCGAGATCTGGCATTTGAGGTTGCAGAAAGCTATGTTGAGGTTTGCCGCAAGCTCGGCATTCCTTACGTATTCAAGGCTTCTTTCGATAAAGCGAACCGCTCTTCGGTTAACTCCTTCCGGGGCCCCGGTCTCGATAAAGGCTTGCAGATACTGGCCGATATCAAGAGCAAGTACGGTGTTCCGATTATCTCTGATGTTCATGAGGTGGTACAGGCAGCGCCTGCGGCTGAGGTTTGTGACATCATCCAGTTGCCTGCTTTTCTGAGCCGTCAAACTGATCTGGTTGTGGCTATGGCGGAGACCGGCGCGGCGATCAATATCAAGAAAGCTCAGTTTCTGGCTCCGCAGGAGATGGCGCACATCATCAACAAGTGTGCGGAGGCCGGCAACGACAGAATTATCTTGTGCGAGCGGGGCAGTAGCTTCGGGTACAACAACCTTGTAGTCGATATGCTCGGCTTTGGCATCATGAAATCCATGAACGTGCCGGTTATGTTTGATGTGACCCATTCACTGCAGATGCCAGGCGGTCGTGCAGATTCCGCCGGTGGTCGTCGTGCCCAGGTTACCGATCTGGCACTGGCTGGCATGTCTCAGGGGTTGGCGGGGTTGTTTCTTGAGGCTCACCCGAACCCTGATGAGGCCAAGTGCGATGGCCCTTGCGCCCTGCGTCTCAGCCAGTTGGAGCCGTTTTTGCAGCGTGTGAAGGCTGTTGATGACCTTGTGAAGAGTTTTAAACCTATCGACACCGCCTGATTGGCGGTTTTCGCGTTATTAGGTACAGGTTATGGGAGAGAGCGGGGCACGGCTTTACGAAAATGTGCGGAGCCATGGATGGCGGAGCCAAGCGCACATGGATGTGCTTGTAGCGTTTTTCGTAAAGCCGTGCCCCGCTCTCTCTTGCACCAGATTTTGTTTATAAACTTGGAGACCCTGAAGAATGACCAAGATTGCCAACATTAAAGCCCGTGAGGTTCTGGATTCCCGTGGTAACCCCACGGTAGAAGCGGACGTAATTCTGGAAGACGGTACTCTTGGCCGTGCCTGTGCACCGTCTGGCGCCTCTACAGGCTCCCGTGAGGCGCTGGAGCTGCGCGATGGTGATGCGTCCCGTTATCTGGGTAAGGGCGTATTGAAGGCAGTTGCGGCTATCAATGACAAGATCAACAATGCGCTGAAGGGTAAAGATGCTGCGGACCAGCGAGGGCTGGATAACATCATGCTGGAGCTGGATGGCACTGAGAACAAGGCCAATCTGGGTGCGAACGCTATCCTGGCGGTATCCCTGGCAGCGGCTAAAGCTGCTGCGGAGTCTTTGGGTAAGCCACTTTACGAGCACATCGCTGACATCAACGGCACCTCCGGCAAGTTCAGCATGCCTGTTCCGATGATGAACATTCTGAACGGCGGCGAGCACGCGGATAATAACGTAGATATTCAGGAATTCATGGTGCAGCCGGTTGCTGCCAAGAGCTTTTCGGAAGCTCTGCGCATTGGTGCCGAAATCTTCCACAGCCTGAAAAAAGTGCTGCAGACTCAGGGCCTGAATACAGCGGTTGGCGATGAAGGTGGCTTTGCGCCTAACCTGCCGTCGAACGAAGCGGCTCTGGCGATTATCAAGGAAGCGGTTGAAAAAGCCGGTTACAAGCTTGGTACAGACATCACTCTGGCTTTGGACTGCGCGGCCTCTGAATTCTACAAGGACCGCCAGTATGTATTGGCTGGCGAAGGCAAGAGCTTTGACTCTGCTGGTTTTGCTGATTACCTGGCAGGCTTGGCTGAGCGTTATCCGATTGTGTCCATCGAAGATGGCATGGACGAGAGCGACTGGGACGGATGGAAAGTGCTGACCGACAAGATCGGCGAAAAAGTACAGCTGGTGGGCGACGATCTGTTTGTCACCAACACCAAAATCCTCAAGCGCGGTATTGATACGGGTGTGGGCAATTCCATTCTGATCAAGTTCAACCAGATTGGCAGCCTGAGCGAAACCCTGGATGCTATCAAGATGGCGCAGGATGCTGGCTTTACGGCGGTTATTTCTCACCGGTCAGGTGAAACGGAAGACACGACCATTGCGGATCTTGCCGTTGCGACCTGTGCGGGTCAGATCAAAACCGGTTCGCTTTGCCGTTCTGATCGTGTTGCCAAGTACAATCAGTTGCTGCGTATTGAAGAGGCGCTGCAAGGCAAAGCGCCTTACCGTGGTCTGATCGAGATTAAAGGTCAGGGCTGAAATTAGCAGCTTCCATTTTAGCCTTTGAACCTCATGGGTTCAGGTAATAAAATGCCAGGGCCGTCGTGATTTGAATGAAAGTTCAGTCACGATGGCCTTTTTGCCCAATTAGTTAGAAGAATTTGTTGCTAATCTACTCTAAGGTCTATACTTAGCGTCCGGTGTTTGATTTTTGATCGTTTAACTCCTTTACGGAATCGGTATTAATGAAGTTGCTCTGGGCTTTCATGGTTGTTCTCATTCTCCTGCTACAGGTGCGCCTGTGGATTGGGGAGGGCAGCTTTGCGCAGGTTTGGACGCTGGAGAAATCGATTGCCGAGCAGCGAAAGGAGAATGCCGAGCTGGCTACCCGCAATGAGCGCCTGTATGCGGAGGTGCGTAACCTTCGCAATGAGCAAGGGGCTGTTGAAGAGCGGGCCCGGATGAATCTTGGGTTGATTCGTGACGATGAGACGTTTTTTCTTGTTGTTGAGCAGTAATTTTCGGGTTTGGAGTTCAGAGCGTCGGGTAGATCTTTTCCGGGAAACGCTACGAGCACATCCATGTGCGCTTGACGGTGACCATCCTTGGCCACCGACATTCCCGGAAAAGATCTACCCGACGCTCTCCAGGCCCTTTGCGACAGCTCTATGACTTCTCCTAAACTCTGGTTGATTGTTCCCGCCGCCGGCATTGGTCAGCGCATGCAGGCCGAGTGTCCCAAGCAATACCTCCGTATTAATAACCGCTTTATTCTGGATATCACCCTTTCACGATTGCTGGATTCCGGCCTCTTTTCTGGTTGTATGGTCCCGCTGAATTTAGCGGATCATTGGTGGCCAGAGTCTGACGCCAGCAACGATGACCGAATTCAGACCTGCAGCGGTGGTGCAGAGCGGGCAAATTCTGTGCTCTCAGCACTACACGCTCTGGAAGATCAGGTCGCAACGGATGACTGGGTTCTAGTTCACGATGCAGCTCGTCCCTGTGTTCATCCAGGCGATCTTTCGAATCTCGTTTCAACGCTGGCGGATCACCCAGTGGGTGGCCTGCTGGCAGCTCCGGTTGCGGATACGCTTAAAAATGCGGAACCAGGCCGTTTGCCTGAAGTTATCGCAACCGTGGATCGCAGCCAGTTGTGGCGTGCGCTTACGCCACAGATGTTCCGTTATTCCATGCTGGTTTCGGCATTGGAGACGGCTCTGCAGGAGAAACAGCCGGTTACCGATGAGTCCTCTGCCATGGAATTTTCCGGTAATATGCCTGTTCTGGTTGAAGGGCGGCCGGATAATATCAAGATTACCGTGCCCGCTGACCTGGATCTTGCCGGCTTTATTCTCAGCCGGTTCTGAATTTTCTGGATTTCCCCGGAGTTGATTATGCGAATTGGTCAGGGCTTTGATGTTCATGCCTTCGGCGCAGGCGATGCCGTTATTCTTGGCGGCGTTTCCATACCTTACAGCCAGGGGCTGAAAGCCCACTCCGATGGCGATGTATTGTTGCACGCTCTGGCGGACGCTCTTTTGGGTGCGATTGCCTTGGGGGATATCGGTCATCTCTTCCCCGATACCAGCGCCGAGTGGGCGGGTGCGGATAGCCGGGATTTGTTGCGTAGGGTAATGGCTCGGGTGGCGGAGGAGGGCTTCGGTGTTCTCAATGTCGACACGACGATCATCGCTCAGGCACCGAAAATGGCACCGCATATCGAGGCCATGCGCCTGAATATTGCGGAGGATCTGGGTATTCCGGCTAGCCATGTAAGCGTTAAAGCGACCACCAGTGAGAAGCTTGGGTTTACCGGCCGTGGTGAGGGAATTGCCTGCCAGGCGGTGTGTCTGCTCGAGCCGGTGTCGTCGTGAGCGACGCAGAAATTGGTGCAGGGAACTGGCGATTGGATTGGCCGGTATCAAGTGGTACTCGGGTAGCCAGTGCTTATTTGAAAACTGCTCCTGAGGACTTTCGGGTTAGTGAGGTGATGGGGGAGTTCCCGGAACATGCGGATTCACCAGGTTTACTCAGCGTTACGGGTGAGGGTGAGCATCTGTGTCTGTATCTTGAAAAAACCGGGGATAATACGGAATTTGTGGCGGGAGCGCTTGCTACCCTCACGGGCTGTCGATCTTTTGATGTGGGTTTTTGCGGGCTAAAAGATCGTCACGCGGTCACCCGTCAATGGTTCAGTCTTTATCGTCCCGGTATGATGGACGAGGATACAGCGCTTATTGGGCAAATTTCGGAGCGCTGGCCTGTAAAATCGGCCCATCGTAGCGTGCGAAAATTACGACGTGGTGACCATCAGGGAAATCATTTCGTTATTACGCTCCGACATTTAATCGCCGGGCGCGAGATGGTTGAAAGCGCGCTTGAACGTTTAAAAGTGTACGGAGCACCCAATTATTTTGGCCCTCAGCGCTTCGGTTTTGGTGGTGCGAACCTCGATCGTGCGGTTCATATTGATCCTGCGGCGCTGAATCGTCGCGGTGGGCACGGTAAGCGCAGAGGTCGGGGTAAGCCAGGCGGTGGCAGAGATGACCGGAAAAACGTATTGTACTTTTCGGCTGCCCGCTCCTGGTTGTTCAATGAAGTACTGGCGTCACGGGTGGCAGATGGCAGTTGGCGGGCGCCGCTATCGGGTGAGCCTGATGAGATTGCAACCGGCCCTTTATGGGGTGATGGCGGCACAAGTGCGAACGGTGAGGTTGGGCAGCGTGAGCGTGACACCGTCGCGCAGACTCCGGAGCTGGCTGCTTTGTTTATGACGACTCGAATGAAGCCCGAACGTCGTCCCCTGGTTGTTATGCCTGAGGGGTTGAATTGGTTGTGGCGGGATGACGGTGGCTTGGAACTGAGTTTTTTTCTCGCGCCGGGTCAGTACGCCACCACGGTTTTGGGTGATATTTTTGAGCTTGAGGACATGAGTCTCAGCCAGCATAAAAAACAACACGACTAACGGGCTTGGCCCGACGATTTATTGGAGTGCACTGTGCGTATTCTGTTGTCAAATGATGACGGTGTTCATTCACCGGGATTGGTCGCTCTGTATGAAGGTCTCAAGGGCCTTGGTGACCTGGAAGTAGTAGCGCCAGACAGGGATCACAGCGGAGCAAGTAATGCTCTGACGCTCAACCGACCTCTGACAGTTGAGCAGCATCCCGGTGGTTTCCGGTCTGTTGACGGCACGCCTACAGATTGTGTGCATCTTGCGGTTAACGGGCTGTTTCGGGAGCCGTTTGACCGAGTGGTTTCCGGCATTAATACCCACGCCAATCTGGGTGATGACATTATCTATTCTGGCACCGTGGCGGCGGCAACGGAAGGTCGTCATCTTGGTTTGCCTGCCATTGCTGTGTCTTTGGTAAGCGAAGGACGTAATCATTTTGACACGGCCGCCAGAGTCGTTCGCATGCTGCTGGAAAGTGCACGGCCTTTTGTTTTAGGGCCTCGCTCCATTCTGAATGTGAACGTGCCGGATCTGCCCTGGGAAGACCTTGCAGGATTCCGTGTTACCCGGCTGGGCGACCGGGAGCGCGCCGAAGGTGCTGTTCCAATGACTTGCCCCAGGGGTAAGGAACGCTACTGGATTGGGGCTGCCGGAAAGGGCGGCGACGCCGGCCCGGGAACCGACTTTCATGCCGTTTCTCAAGGGTATGTCTCACTGACTCCTGTGCACATAGATATGACGCGCCATGAGGCGCTGGTCTCTCTCAGGTCTTGGGTGGACACCCTCCAGGCCTCCATGGGGGATGGTGCGTGAGTGGAGAGCTTCAGGGTATCGGGATGACATCCAGGCGCACTCGTATGCGCCTTGTACAGCGCCTCAAAGAATCGGGTATCGAGTCGGATCGCGTGCTGGAGGTTATGGGGCAGGTTCCTCGCCACATTTTTCTGGATGAAGCACTTTCGCATCGGGCATACGAAGACACCTCGCTTCCCATTGGCTACGGCCAGACGCTGTCTCAGCCCTATATCGTCGCCAGAATGACGGAGCTGCTGCTCAGGCATGAGCCTGCCAGGGTGCTGGAACTGGGTACCGGGTCAGGCTATCAGACGGCGGTTTTGTCACAACTCTTCGACGACATTTATAGCGTTGAACGCATCAAGCCGCTGCAAGATCGTGCCCGGGACAGGCTGCGGCAGCTCAACATCCGCAACGTCATGCTCAAGCATGCAGATGGTGGGATGGGGTGGCCAGAGAGAGGGCCGTTTGACGGTATTATTGTTACTGCCGCGCCGATGGAGGTGCCAACCGAGCTACTGGAGCAGCTTGCCGATGGCGGCGTTCTGGTGGCACCCGTTGGTGAGGAGCATCAGGTGCTTGTTGAAGTTATTCGCAACGGTGACCGGTTTGAACGGCGTGATCTGGAGCCAGTTCGGTTTGTGCCTCTTTTGGGTGGAGTTGTCCGTTGAGAGCTCAATCCCAGGAAGTCCACACTCAAAGCAGCGCCCGCACACACCATCCCGCATCCGTATTCTTGAGGGGCATGGCGATGGGTGCAGCGGATATCGTCCCCGGTGTTTCTGGCGGCACCATCGCGTTTATAACCGGTATTTACTTCCGGCTTCTGGAAGCAATTAACGCAACCCCGGGGGCCGTTTTCAAATATCTGTTCCGGGGGAATGTGAGGGCATTTTGGCAGGCCTGTGATGGCACCTTCCTCAGCGCTTTACTGGTGGGTATTCTCGTCAGCATTGTGACCCTGGCATCCGGGATCAGTTTCCTGCTGGCTGAATACCCGGTTCTGATCTGGAGCTTTTTCTTTGGTCTGATTCTCGCGTCAGTTTGGCACGTCGGCCGTCAGGCACAACATTATCGCGCGGTGCTGCTCATTCCTCTTTCGGTTGGTATTGTCGCGGCCTGGTGGATTACAACTCTTTCTGTAGGCCAGCTAAACCCTTCTGCTTTGACCTTTTTCTGCGCAGGCGCTGTCGCGATATGCGCGATGATCCTGCCCGGCATCTCAGGCAGTTTCATTCTGGTTATTGTTGGCATGTATGCGCCGGTTCTCGCGGCGATAAAATCTTTTGATATCGCCATGTTGCTGCTGTTTATGGCGGGATGCGTATTGGGCCTGCTGTCGGTTGCAAGACTGATTACATGGGCGTTCAAAGCCTACCACGACCCTGTGTTGGCTTTGCTTACCGGCTTCATGATCGGCGCACTGAACAAGGTCTGGCCTTGGAAGGAAACCCTAACCTGGAGAACAAACAGTTCGGGCGAACAGGTGCCGCTGAGCGAAGTCAGTATCAGCCCTGGTGTGTTTGCCGATCTCACAGGCCTTGATCCTCAGGTTGCGTCAGCCGTGGCAATGGTTATCGCGGGCATTGCTCTAGTGCTGCTGATCGAGTGGCTGGGTGGGCGTTATCAGAATGCAGAGTAACTGCATCCCATAGCATCGGGTGGCCCTGTGTTACCTTTACAGGCAGATGGTTGTTCCCGCCCGTAACAAAGATGGTAACGGGTAACGGGGTGGCCAGTGAGTAACTTGGATTTGATTTCAAAATGTGCAATAAATTAGCGAGTTACTTTTGAAACTTCAGGATCTTCTTTGATTGGATTCTGAGCCAACGCAGATTACTCATAACCAGGCCGGTGTTATTCCTGTGAGATTATTACGTGGGTCAGCTCAAGCCGCTTTGTCGGCCTCCCCGCGGTTCCTCTTTGGTGCCCACCCGGCCGCCTGTGCTTCTGAAGCGTGCAAGCGCTGGTTCTTTCTGATTGCGTTTCTTTTCCTTTCCGGCGCAATGAGCGGTTGCAACACTCAAGCACTTCATCAGGATGATATTTACAATCCGCCGGTTTACTGGGGGCGCCACGTTGTGCGCCAAGGTGAGACGCTGTACGGCATTGCCTGGACTTACGGCCGCGATTACCGGGAGCTGGGCAGCGCCAATGGAATCGGTCCGCCCTGGACTATCCGGGCCGGCCAGGTGCTTCGGCTGGACCTTCGCGGCAATGCCCAGTCAGGTACTAGTGGTCGTGCAACAGCGCAGGCGTCGAGGCCAGCTGCGAATACCTCCGCCCGAGCGCCACGTGCCAAACCTCCTGCACCAACTCCTGCTAACACCCGGAAACCAGCCGTCACCCGAAAGCCCGACAAATCAGCGCCCTTGGCGTCACGCACGCAAACGGTAGCCAGCATCCCATGGCGTTGGCCCCACTCTGGCACCGTAATTGCAGGCTACTCAGCATCCGGAAAAGTCAACAAAGGCGTTGATATTGCCGGAAAAGCCGGGGATGCTGTGAGAGCCGCCGCAGATGGAAGTGTCGTCTACGCTGGCAATGGGTTGCTGGGTTATGGCAATTTGATTATTGTAAATCACAATGAGCACTATCTGAGTGCATACGCTCATAACCGGAAAATTCTGGTTAGCGAAGGGGAGGGAGTAAAAGCCGGGCAAGTCATAGCAGAACTCGGCGGCAACGGTTCAGAGCGTCCCATGTTACATTTTGAGATCCGAAAAAATGGTAACCCGGTCGATCCAACCCATTATTTGCCACCACGCTAATGACTAGATGCGGTGTTTAAAACAAGAAAAAATGATGGCAACAGCGCATAAGCTGGCCATTGATGAAGTCCTGAAGAGAAAAGAAATAAACAATGCCCGCAACAAAAAAAAGTATCGGGCGAAAATCCAGGATTGTTGAAAGGCGGGGCAAGAGATATGTCAGCAGAACAAGAAGATATGATTGTTGATCGTATATCAGACGTTGATGGCTCTACAAACGTTGACGACTCCAGAAACGTTGATGACTCTGAAGATCAGTTACTCGCGGAAGAAAAAACCGGTAAGAGTGCTTCAGCGGCGGCTGAAACCGATGGAGGATTTCCTACCCAGGGGCGCTACTACGCCAGCTCCAAACAGCTCGATGCCACTCAGCTTTATCTCAATGAAATTGGTTTCTCACCGCTTCTGACTCCGGAAGAGGAAGTCTATTTTGCACGCCTTGCTCGCAAGGGTGAGGAGTCCGGCCGTAAACGCATGATTGAGAGTAATTTGCGGCTGGTTGTGAAAATTGCGCGCCGTTATGTGAACCGTGGGCTGACACTGCTTGACCTGATCGAAGAGGGAAACCTCGGCTTGATCCGAGCGGTTGAAAAGTTTGACCCGGAACGGGGTTTCCGTTTCTCCACCTACGCAACATGGTGGATCCGCCAGACGATAGAGCGGGCCATCATGAACCAGACCCGCACCATCCGTTTGCCCATTCACGTGGTCAAGGAACTGAATCTTTATCTGCGGGCTGCTCGCGAACTGACGCAGAAGCTTGATCACGAGCCATCGGCGGAAGAAATCGCAAGGAAAGTGGATAAGCCGGTTAATGATGTGAAACGTATGCTAGGCCTCAATGAGCGCGTAGCTTCCATGGATACGCCTATTGGTGCCGGTGGTGAGAAGTCCCTTTTGGATACCGTCGCCGATGAAGGCGCCTCGGATCCTGCAGACGTGCTGCAAGACAGCAACATGTGTGCCTGCCTTGGGAAATGGATAGACCAGCTCAGCGACAAGCAGCAGGAAGTTCTGTCCCGGCGGTTTGGGCTCAGGGGCTACCCTGTCAGCACCCTTGAAGAAGTCGGGCAGGAAATCGGCCTCACCCGGGAACGGGTTCGACAGATTCAGGTAGAAGCGCTACGGCGCTTACGTGAAATTCTTGAAAAAGAAGGTTTGACTGGAAACCTGCTGTTCAAATAGCTTTTCTGACGCAACATCCAAAACGCCGGCCATGTTTCATGGCCGGCGTTTTGTGTTTTAGTCGTTCTGCAAAAGTATCTCCGAAAAGTAACCGTGCAAATGAGAACCAGGTTGCGACTCGCCCCTTTTGGTCATTGTTAGAATAGCAACACCGGGGGCTGCGGACTTTTACCTGGTGACGAATGAACTCTCATAATAATGACTGAAAAGGAAAGGACGATGAAAAAGGCGTTTTTGACCGGTTTTGCATCCTTGATGCTCGCCGCCACACTATCAGCTCCTGCTTTGGCGTTGACCGTTGAAGGTGTTGATGTCCCTGAGACCTACAAGGCAGACAGCACCGAGCTTGCCTTGAACGGTGCAGGCACTCGCTCCAAATTTTTCATGGATCTCTATATTGGCAGTCTCTATGTGCCTCAGGCACAGCAAGATGGCAATGCCGTGATTGAGGCCGATGAGCCTCAGGCAATTACCCTGCATATTATTTCCGGCATGATCACCAGCGACCGCATGACAGAGGCAACCCTGGAAGGCTTTGAGGCTTCTACGGGTGGTGATATGGCTTCTGTTCAGGCGGAAATTGATCAGTTCATGTCGGTATTCAAAGAGGAAATCAAGGAAGGTGACGTGTTTGACCTGGTCTACGTGCCAGGCGAGGGCGTCAAGGTGCTGAAAAACGGTGAGCAAAAGGACACTGTCGGAGGCCTTGAGTTCAAGAAAGCCTTATTCGGTATTTGGCTTTCTGATGAGCCGGCTCAGAAGAGTTTGAAGAAGAAAATGCTGGGTCAGAGCTGACAGAGATCTGTTGTTTATGTCAGAAAAGCCGGCAATCGCCGGCTTTTTCGTGTCTGGAGCGAGCCTCTTATTGATAGTCGCTTTTCTGTTTGAACTCGCAAAGATCCTCAATAATGCAGGCGCCGCATCGGGGTTTTCGCGCTACGCAGGTGTAACGCCCGTGCAGGATAAGCCAGTGGTGAGCATCCTGAAGAAACTCTTTCGGAACCAGCCGCATCAGGCGGTTTTCCACTTCGACAACGTTCTTGCCCGGAGCAATACCGGTGCGGTTGGATACCCGAAAAATATGAGTGTCCACCGCCATGGCGATCTGTCCGAACGCTGTGTTCAGAACCACATTAGCCGTTTTTCGGCCGACTCCCGGAAGGGCTTCAAGGTCCTCACGGTTGTCAGGCACAATGCTGTTGTGTTTTTCAATCAGTAATCGGCAGGTCTTGATGACGTTCTCTGCCTTGCTGTTGAATAACCCGATGGTCTTGATGTAGTTCTTCAAGCCGTCCACACCCAGTGCAAGTATGGCCTCGGGCGTGTTTGCTACCGGGTAGAGCTTGTCTGTTGCCTTGTTGACGCCCACATCCGTAGCCTGCGCAGAGAGAATAACCGCAATGAGCAGTTCAAACGGGTTGCTGTAGTTCAGCTCTGTTTCCGGGTTGGGGTTAGCTTCCCGAAAACGGGAGAAAATTTCGATGCGTTTGGCTTTATTCATGGTGTTTTGTTACGGCTCCGGCCGCAGATCATGAAACGTTTCCGGTGACACGCACGCGTTTGCTGCCGGGCGCTGCTGTTGGCTGAACTGCCTTTTGTCGTTCCTTCAAGTGGTTGTCGATGCCGTTTTTCAGAGCGATCAGCAGCCCGAGACCTACGAACGCGCCGGGCGGTAGTACCATGAACAGCATGTCCGGATAGTTGGCAAACGGCTCAATGACCCAGTCGGCAGCCATGGGGCCGAGCAGCAGGTGCATATCAACAAACAGGGTGCCCTGACCGATCAGTTCGCGCATGCCGCCGAGAATAAGCAGCACGATCAGGAAGCCTGCACCCATCATTGCACCATCCAGTAGCGCGGGCCCGGGTGAGTTGCGTGAGGCAAACGCGTCGGCACGGCCCAGAATGGCGCAATTGGTAACGATCAGTGGGATGAAGATACCGAGAATCTGGTAAAGCTCGTAAGTGTACGCCTGCATCAATAGTTCGGCACAGGTCACGAAAGAGGCAATGATCATCACGAACGCCGGCAAACGCACGGATTCGCTGACATAGTTGCGGATCAAAGAAACAGCCAGGTTAGAGCCCATCAACACCATCAGGGTTGCAAGACCGAGACCGATTGCGTTGACTATCGTGCTGGTGACCGCAAGAAGAGGGCACAACCCCAGCACCTGAACCAGTGCAGGATTGTTATCCCAGAGGCCGTCGCGGATGATTTCACCGGAGGTTTTAGTCGCCATGATCAGGATTGCTCCGCATTCAGGGATTCGTCGGTCAGGTCCCCGGGGGTAACTTCAGGGCCTTGCCCCGACGGGGTTTTGTTCAGCTGAGCCCGGATTTCCCGCTGGTTCTGCCGGAAATAAATCAGCGATTTCTGTACCGCTTTTACCACAGCCCGAGGGGTGATGGTGGCGCCGGTAAACTGGTCAAATACGCCGCCGTTCTTTTTTACATTCCATTCCCGTGGCGGCGGACTGCCCAAAGAGCGTCCTTCGAAGCCTTTAACCCAGTCGGACTTCCGGGTTTCAATCCGGTCGCCCAGCCCCGGTGTTTCCTTGTGGCCAATAACTCTTACACCGAGAACAGTACCTTCAAGGTCAATGCCCACAAGCAACTTTATATTGCCTGAATATCCGTCAGGCGCAATGGCTGGCATGATCATGCCGACCGGTCGTCCGTCTTGCCGTGCGACCCATACCGTCACTGGCCCACCGGTTGCCAGTCGATCGCTCGCAGGCAGAATTAATGTGTCTCTGAGCATGTCGTTGTTGTGCGCGCTTTCGGGGATGATCTCAAACAGAGCTTTGGCCTCGGCTCTGGCAGCCTGTTCTGCGATGCGTTCGTCGGTCAGTGCCTGGGTAACTGCAATGGTGCCGCCGGTAATAACAGCAAACAGTCCAAGCCCTATGGCACTGCGGCGGATGGATTGAGTCATGGTCGCCATGGTTAACTCCTGCCCCGGCCGGGCTGTCCTCGGCGAGCTTTGTGATGGCCGTAGGTTCTTGGTGGCGTGTAGTGATCGATAAAGGGTACGGCAAAGTTCATAAGCAAAACGCTGAATGCCACGGCATCCGGATAGTTACCCCAGCTCCGGATCAGATAGATGAGCACGCCAATACCCGCGCCGTAAATCAGTTTGCCCTGATGGCTGGTGGCGGCAGATACCGGATCGGTTGCGATAAAAAACGCGCCGAGCATGGTGCCACCTGCCAGAAGGTGTAACGACAGCGGTGCGTATTGATCCGCGTTGCTGCCAAACGCCAGACTCATGGCAATCAGTGCACCCAGAAAAGCGGCTGGAATATGCCAGGTGATGATCTTCAGGCCGATCAGTACAAGCCCGCCGATCAGAAACGCCGCGTTGACCCACTCCCAGCCTTTGGCAACGCCCTCACCAAACGTCGGGTGGGCAAGAACTTCGACCGCGGTATGGCTCGCAATTTTGTGTTTGTATTCGTCCAGCGGTGTCGCCATGGTCCAGCCATCAATGGCTGTTTGCTGCCCTGACGCAACGGCTACCAGAGTGTCTCCAAACCCCGGGGCGCTGTTCCAGAGCAGCGCAGGCTCTGCCCAGTTGGTGGTCATGGCGACCGGGAATGAGATCAACACCAGCGCGTAACCCACCATAGCAGGGTTGAAGGGGTTGGAGCCAAGCCCACCGTAGAGCTGCTTGGCAATCACAATCGCTGAAATGACCGCCACTGCCGAAACCCACCAGGGAGCAAACTGCGGTAAGGAAAGTCCGAGCAATAGCCCGGTTACCGCCGCGGTATTATCCCTGAGAACAAATGCGACCGGTCTGCTACGCAATTTGAGAATGGCTGCTTCCGAAGCCAGGGCAATGGCGATACACCAGGCAACGTTTATGAGATTGCCCCAACCAAAGAACAGGGTTTGTGCCAGCAAGCCGGGCAACGCTGCGAGTATGACCCAAAGCATCACCTTGGACGTCGGGCGCGCATTGTGAGCGTGGGGCGAGGACTGTTGAACAAACGCCATGAAGGTCGGGCCTGATTCTGGTTATTCGATGGACTGGGATTCGGTCTGGGACGCCAGCGATTTGCGAGACTCCGCCAGGGCTTCTTCTGCCCGTTTTACCCTGTCATGATTCTTGGTGACTGCACGTTCCAGTTTTTCTACGTTGTCTGCTTGCTGTGCTCTCGCGTCTTCCAACATGGTCTGCATGGTTTCCAGTTTGGATTGGGCTTGTGCCAGTTGTTTTTCCAGTGCGTCAATATCAGGCTTTTCCGGCTCGGATTCCACCGGTGTTGCGGCCCGTGATTGTGCGGCTTCGCTGCTGGCTTTTTTACGTGCCAGAGCCTGCTCTACCAGGGCGGAACTTGCAGCTCGCTTATCCACCGCCTCTCCGCATGCGGCGGCTTTTTCGGCTTCCACTTTCTGTTTGGCCTGGGCTTCAGCAGCGGCTTTTGCCCGCTCCTTGCGACGCAGTTCCTTGTCCTGTTGTTCGCGCTCAAGCCTGTGCTGGCGAGCCTCAAATCGCTCCCGTGCACGATCTGCCTTGAGTTGCTCTGCTCGCTGTACGCGGATCTCACCTTTGGCATAGCGATAGTACTGCACCAGCGGAATCGAGCTCGGACACACGTACGAACAGGCACCGCATTCGATACAGTCAAACAGGTTCAGATGCTCGGCTTTTTCAAATTCTGCTGCCTTTGCGTGCCAGAACAGTTGCTGCGGTAGCAACTCCATAGGGCAAACTTCCGCGCACTGCCCGCAGCGTATGCAGGCCTGCTCCGGAGGTGGTGCCGGCAGTTCACTGGCGGTCGCCGCAATAATGCAGTTGCTGGTTTTGATAACCGGCACTGCCGTGGTGGTCAGCGTATAACCCATCATGGGCCCGCCGAGAATCAGGCGGCTGACGAGCTCGGGCTGGAGGCCTGCCCGTTCCAGAACGTAGTCCACGGGGGTGCCCAGCAAAACATCAAAATTGCCGGGCTTTTCCAATGCTTCCCCGGTAAGAGTCACAACGCGACTGACCAGCGGCGTGTCTTCAAAGACAGCCCGGGCAACCGCGACGGCGGTTCCGACGTTCTGGCACATGACCCCTATATCGGCCGGAATACCGCCACTGGGCACCTCCATGCCGGTGAGAATCTGGATCAGCTGCTTTTCACCGCCGGAGGGGTATTTGGTCGGGATAACAGCGATCTCAATTTGCGTGCCCTGTACAGCTTTACGCAGCGCTGTTGCAGCTTCTGGTTTGTTGTCTTCAATGCCGATCACGCAGCGCTCAGGGCGCAGAATCCAGGCCATTACTTTTAGCCCGGAAACAACCTCGTCGGCCCGCTCACGCATGGTCATGTCGTCAGCGGTAATGTAGGGCTCGCATTCGGCGCCGTTAAGAATCAGTGTGTCGACCTTGCGATCACGGCTTGGTTTCAGTTTGATGTGTGTCGGAAAACCAGCGCCACCCATGCCGGAGATCCCGGCCGAGTGAATGATGTCCAGAATCTGGTCCCTATCGAGCTTGCGATAGTCGCTGATCGGGTAACGCTTGCACCACTCATCCTTGCCGTCAGGCTTCAAGATGATGCACTTGTCTGCCATGCCGGAAGGGTGGGGTACCGGGAAGTCACCGATGCTTTCAATTACGCCCGATGTCGGGGCGTGAACCGGAACGCCCATACCACCGCTGACGTCGGCTATTTTCTGGCCTTTCAGCACCTGGTCGCCAATCGCCACTACCGGCTCTGCAGGCTCACCAATATGCTGTTGCAGTGGCAGCACCAGTTGCCCGGGAATGCCTGCCGCTTGAATCGATCGGCGGGTTGAAAGCTGCTTGTGCTCTGCGGGGTGAACGCCGCCGCTGAAATCCCAAAGTCGAGTCATCAGGAGCTGACCTCCTGTCGGTCCGTTGCGATAATCGTGGCCGCAGGCGGTGTCCAGGTCCAGGCCCGTATGTCAGGTTCAATGGTGATCATGTCAATACAGTCAACAGGGCAAGGTTCCACGCACAGGTCGCAGCCTGTGCACTCACTTTCGATAACGGTGTGCATGTGTTTTGCGGCACCCAGAATGGCGTCCACCGGGCAGGCCTGGATGCATTTGGTGCAACCTATGCACTCATCTTCGCGTATCACGGCAACGCGCTTTGCTTGTTCCACGCCATGCTCGGCATCCAGCGGCTGGGGCTCTACATCAAGCAGATCTGCCAGTGCCTTGATCGTGGACTCGCCGCCGGGTGGGCATTTATTGATTGCACCACCCTCTGCAATAGATTCCGCATAGGGGCGACAGCCCGGAAATCCGCACTGGCCACACTGAGTCTGTGGTAGCACCGCATCAATCTGTTCCACCAACGGGTTACCTTCAACCCGGAACCGTTCGGAGGCGAAGCCCAGCAAGCCCCCGAACACCAGAGCGAGGCCAAGCAGAACCAGAACGGCGATAAGAATGCCTGTCCACATAAAAACGTGTCTCCGTTAAACACTAACCAGGCCGGTAAAGCCCAGAAACGCCAGTGACATCAACCCTGCGGTGACCATGCCAATGGCCGCACCCCGGAAGGACAGGGGAACATCTGCCACGGCAATGCGTTCGCGCATCGCGGCGAAGAGCACCAGCACCAGCGAGAAGCCGGCGGCAGCGCCAAAGCCGTAGAGTACTGACTCAACGAAGTTGTTATTTTTGTTCAGATTAAGAAGCGCTACGCCAAGTACGGCGCAGTTGGTGGTAATAAGGGGCAGGAAGATGCCTAGCACCCGGTAGAGCAAGGGGCTGGTTTTACGCACCACCATTTCTGTGAATTGAACCACTACCGCAATCACAAGAATGAAAGTGATGGTTTTCAGAAAGGCTAGATCCAGAGGCGCCAGCAGGTAGGTGTAGGCAAGATAACTGCACACCGATGACAGGGTCAGCACAAAGGTTGTAGCCAGGGACATGCCCATGGCCGTCTCCAGCTTGCCTGAAACCCCCATGAAAGGGCACAGGCCAAGAAACTGGACCAACACGAAGTTGTTCACCAGAATTGTGCTGACCAATATCAGTAAATATTCTGTCATTGCTGCATCATCATTGCGCGACCTCGGCGCACGGCCTCGATGTTTGTTTACATTACCCGCATGCCAGGGGTCGCACCGGAATCCGGAGACAGGATAAAGATATCCTTACCACCCGGGCCCGCCGCCAGAACCATGCCTTCAGACATGCCAAACTTCATTTTTCTTGGTTTGAGGTTGGCGACCATTACGGTAAGCCGACCTTCAAGATCCTCAGGGTTGTAGGCAGACTTGATACCAGCAAACACGTTGCGCTCGCCATGCCCCAGATCAAGCGTCAGACGAAGAAGCTTGTCTGCACCTTCAACGTGCTCGGCTTTGACTATTTTAACGACCCGAAGATCCACCTTGGCAAAATCATCAAATTCTATTTCACTCGCAATGGCTTCGCTCTTTTCGGATTGGGCGGGCTCGGCCGGTTTGCCGATTGCAGCTGGCATTTCCTCTTTGGAGGCATCCAGCATTTTTTCGATCTGCGCCATATCCACCCGGCTCATCAAAGGCGAGAACTTGTTGATGCTGTGGTTCTCCAGCCGCTCACTGCGGTTATTCCAATCCAGCTTCGCGTTCAGGAAGTCTTCGGACGCCTTGGCCGTTTCCGGCAATACCGGAGCGAGGTACGTCATTAACAAGTGGAACATGTTGAGGGCGTTGGTACAGATGGCCTGGAGCTTTTCGTCCTGACCTTCCTGCTTGGCAATCACCCAGGGCTGTTCATCATTTACGTATTGGTTGGCGATGTCGGCAAGCTCCATGATACGGCGCATTGCACGACCGAATTCCCGGGTTTCGTAGTAGGTTTCAAGCTCCTTGCCGGCCGCCATGAACTCTTTCAGCTTGTCGTGCTCGGTTACCTGGCCAAGCTTTCCATCAAAGCGCTTGGTGATGAAACCGGCACTGCGGCTGGCAATGTTGACCACCTTGCCCACCAGATCCGAATTCACCCTGGCGGCAAAGTCTTCCAGGTTGAGGTCCATGTCGTCCACGCCGCCGGTCAGCTTGGCGGCGAAGTAATAGCGCAGGTATTCCGGGTTCAGATGGTCCAGGTATGTGCGGGCCATAATGAAGGTGCCCCGGGATTTGGACATCTTCTTACCGTTGACGGTCACAAATCCGTGCGCCCAGACCGCCGTTGGCGTGCGGAAGCCAGCGTCGTGCAGCATAGCTGGCCAGAACAGGGCGTGGAAGTTGATGATGTCCTTGCCGATAAAGTGATAAACCTCGGCGCTGGAATCTGCTTTCCAGAAATGCTCGAAATCGATATCTTCCCGATTGCACAGGTTTTTGAAGCTTGCGAGGTAGCCTATGGGCGCATCCAGCCACACATAGAAAAACTTGCCAGGCGCATCGGGAATTTCAAAGCCGAAATAGGGCGCATCACGGCTGATATCCCATTCCTGAAGGCCGGCATCGAGCCACTCAGCCAGCTTGTTGGCCACTTGTGGCTGCAATGCACCACTGCGTGTCCACTTGGTCAGGAAGTCGGTAAACTCCGGCAGTTTGAAGAAGTAGTGCTCCGATTCCTTCTCAATGGGCGTGGCGCCAGATACAGCAGAGCGCGGGTTGATCAGCTCTGCCGGTGTGTAGGTTGCACCGCAAGCCTCACAGTTGTCGCCATACTGGTCGTCGGTTTTGCATTTCGGACAGGTGCCTTTGATGAATCGATCCGCGAGAAACATGTTCTTCTCAGGATCAAACGACTGGGTGATCATGCGGGTCGCGATTTTGCCGTTGTTTTGCAACTGACGGTAGATGTATTCCGAAAAATAGCGATTCTCTTCCGAATGGGTGGTGTAGTAGTTATCAAAGCGGATGTGAAAGCCGCTGAAATCCTGCTGGTGCTCCTCACGGATCCGGTCGATCAGCTGCTCCGGCGTTATACCTTCGCGCTCGGCCCGAAGCATGATGGCCGTGCCGTGGGCGTCATCCGCGCAAACGTAGTAGCAAGTGTGGCCCCGCATGTTCTGATAGCGCACCCAGATATCGGTCTGAATGTATTCCAGCAGATGGCCCAGGTGAATGGGGCCATTGGCGTAGGGCAGGGCGCTGGTAACCAGAATATCGCGCTGTTGCTTTGAACTCGCTTGCGTCATGGTGTTGTCCGAACCTTTCATCAGATAAGGGTTGTATGGTCAGAAACGGGCCCAGATGATACCTTTTGAGCAGATAATTTTCACCCGAAACACCTGTTTTCATGCTGAAAAACCGCATGATCTTATTACGGAGAGCCAGATGACACAGATTTCAGAGCAGGCCTTGCAGGCGGCGGTTCGTGAATACCGAGACCCGTACCTGGAAAAGGACCTATACGACCTGGGTGCCGTAAAGTCACTGGTGGCTGACGAAGCGGGCAAAGTGACGCTGATGGTAGAGCTGCCATACCCGTCAAAAGGCATCGCGGGCGGCCTGAAACAACTGGTTGCCAACGCGATTGAAAACGTTGATGGAGTCGAAACCGCCGATGTTCACGTGGCTCAGAAAATCCATTCCTACAAAGTCCAGAAAGACCTGCCGTCGGTTCCCGGCGTCAAAAACATCATAGCCGTTGCTTCGGGCAAAGGCGGCGTAGGTAAATCCACCACCGCCGTCAACCTTGCCCTCGCGCTGCAGGCAGAAGGTGCCCGTGTCGGCGTGCTCGACGCCGACATATATGGTCCCAGCATCGGCATGATGCTCGGCGTTCCTGAAGACAAGCGCCCGGGCGTGAGAGAGGAAAAATACTTCCTGCCCATGGAAGCCCACGGCCTCCAGGCCATGTCCATGGCTTTCGTAACCACCGACAAAACCCCCATGGTCTGGCGCGGGCCTATGGTTAGCGGCGCCGTCATGCAGCTTCTGCAGCAAACCCTGTGGGACGAACTCGACTATCTCATTGTCGACATGCCGCCAGGCACCGGCGATATCCAGCTCACCCTGGCCCAGAAAGTCCCGGTTACCGGTGCCGTTATCGTCACCACCCCTCAGGACATTGCCCTGCTTGACGGCAAACGTGGCATAGAAATGTTCCGAAAGGTCGAAATCCCGGTGCTCGGCGTTGTGGAAAACATGAGCGTGCACATCTGCAGCAATTGCGGCTACGAAGAGCACCTGTTCGGTGAGGGCGGCGGTGAACGCATTGCCGATGAATACGAAACAACCCTGCTGGGCCAGTTACCCTTGCACATGACCATCCGTGAACAGACCGACAGCGGCCAACCCACCGTGGTGGCAGAACCGGATTCCGAAGTGGCCCGCCGTTACCGGGATATCGCACGCAGGGTTGGTGCAGAGCTTTCAACAAGAGAGCGTAACCTGAGCGGCTCAATCTCAAGCGTGTCCGTAAAGTCGCATTAAGCGTTCACATAGCTCCCACGGCGGATTGCATTCAGCCCCGCTCGCAGGCGCAGGAAAGGCGGTTCAAAAATGTCGGAGGCCAGGGACGGCCGGAGACAAGCCCACAGGGATGTGCTTGAAGCGGTTTTTGAACCGCCTTTCCTGCGACTGCAGCCACAAAATGCCAACAATCAAGAGCTTCGACAGAACCCAGCCGAACAGGTAAACTACGCCCCAATTTTCCCAGTGGATACGAGACTTCGCCATGAGCATCAAAGCCGATAAGTGGATTCGCCGGATGTCCGAAAAACACCGCATGATCGAACCCTTCGAAAGCGGACAAGTTCGTGAAACTGAAAAAGGCCGGATCATCTCCTACGGCACTTCCAGTTACGGCTACGACGTACGTTGCAGCAACGAATTCAAAATCTTCACCAACGTACACTCCGTCACCGTTGACCCCAAAAACTTCGACGAAAAAAGCTTCGTGGATTTCACCGGCGACGTCTGCATCATCCCGCCGAACTCCTTTGCCCTTGCGCGCACCGTAGAATACTTTCGCATCCCACGCAGCGTACTTACCGTATGCCTGGGCAAATCGACCTACGCACGCTGTGGCATCATCGTAAACGTCACCCCGCTGGAACCGGAGTGGGAAGGCCACGTAACCCTGGAGTTTTCCAACACCACCAACCTCCCGGCGAAAATCTACGCGAACGAAGGTATCGCCCAGATGCTCTTCTTCGAGTCTGATGAAATCTGTGAAACCAGCTACAAAGACCGGGGTGGTAAATATTTCGGCCAGACCGGCGTGACCCTCCCAAAAACATGAACGCCAACCAGTTTCTCAAAGCTGTTTCGCAGCTGCAGGGATGGCGTGAATGCGCCTTCCTGCTGGCCCTTGCCGAGCGGTCGTTTCCAAATTATGCCCTGTTCGCCGAAGCAGTTGGCCTGAAAACTGGCGGCAAAATGCACCAGATTCTGGATCTTGCCTGGGGCACGCTCCAGGAAGACGTAACAGAAACTGCTATTCCGCAACTACTGGCAAAACTCGAAGCTTTGTCCCCGGACGTGGAAGCCTATGACGCCTATGGTGTATATCCCGCTTTCGATTTCTGCCAGCTATTGGAGCAGGCGCTGCTTAATCGCCTGAACCCCTCAAAACACCGGGCCACGGACGCCTCGCAACTGGCTACCGGCACTGTTATGAGTTTTATCGAACTGTCCGAAGGCGAAGGTCTGGAAGAAGACGAGCTGGTGCGTTTGCTGGACTCTCACCCCCTGATGAAAGAAGACAAAACCTTCCAGCGTGATCTGGTACTGGCCCTCAAGCGCCAGCGCACGCCGCTGGAAAAATTCATCACGGACCTTCGGGAAGACGCAGCAAACGAAGGTGTCAGCAACCTTGGCATCTCGCTGGGAGATTGAAGCTTCATTGATCAGATGGATATAACCCCATGAAACTTTCTACTTTCGGTCGTAAGTTTACCGCTGACGCCGGCATAACCTCGCTAATGGATGACCTGGGAAATGCCATGGCATCTGGCGACGACATGATTATGATGGGCGGGGGCAATCCGGGGCACATCCCTGAGATACAGAAGCGGGTACAGGAAATTCTCGGAGACATGAGCCGGAGTGAAAGCGACGTCCGCCGGCTGGTAGGTGTTTACGATCCGCCGCAAGGCGAAAAACAATTTATTGCCTCGCTTGCTGACCTGCTTAGCCGTGAATACGGGTGGGATCTGAAGCCTGAAAATATCGCGCTCACCAATGGCAGTCAGGCTGCGTTCTTCATGTTGTTCAACATGTTCGGCGGCGATTACGGTGAAGGCCAGCGCAAGCACATATTGCTGCCCCTGGCACCTGAATATATCGGTTATGCGGATGCCGGCATTGAGCCGGGTATGTTTCACGCCGTGCAGCCGGACATTTCATTTACCGACGCCCACGAATTCAAATACCGTGTGGATTTTGATGCGGTAGAGGTAACCGGGGAGACGGGTGCGATCTGCGTATCCCGGCCAACCAACCCGACCGGGAACGTGGTTACTGACGCAGAGATGGCTCGGCTTGAAGAGATGGCGCGCCAGCATGACGTGCCGCTGATCGTCGATGGAGCCTACGGTACGCCTTTCCCGAGCTTGCTGTTTGTGGATGCCAAGCCCACCTGGAACGAACAGATCATTCTGTGTCTGAGCCTGTCCAAGCTTGGCTTGCCGGCAGCCCGGACAGGCATTGTTATTGCTGCCAAGCCGGTGATCAAGGCATTGTCTGGCATTAATGCCATCATGAACCTGGCGACAGGAAGTTTCGGCGCCATGCTCGCCGAGCCGTTAGTGCGCTCAGGAGAGATCCTGTCCCTGAGTCGGGATGTGGTCTGCCCGTTCTACAAGAGAAAGATGGAGCGCGCCGTGGCGGCGTTCCGCGAGGCGATGGGTGAGGACAGTTATCGCTGGTACGTGCACAAGCCAGAAGGTGCAATGTTCCTCTGGTTGTGGTTCCCGGATTTGCCCATTACAAGCCTCGAGCTCTACCAGCGACTAAAAGCCCGCGGTGTACTTGTGGTATCTGGCCATTATTTCTTCCCGGGATTGCCGGAAGATGACTGGAAACATCGCCATGAGTGCCTGCGGGTGACCTATTCCCAGGATGACGAGCGTGTAGCGCAAGGGCTGCGAATTCTCGCGGATGAGGTAAAAGCAGTGTGGGCCGAGGCGGGCCGGGAAGCTTAGTTTCCCAAGTCCACTTTCTTCAGGGATAGCTGGTAGCGGCTGCCGTCAGGCTCAATCTGAAGCAGGTGCGCCAGCACAAAATTGTTGTCCGGATCAAACCACATCAAGGTTTGGCGCTTGGAGCTTTCGCGGATCTTCTCGGCTTTGAGATAAGAAGACTGACTGGCATCGGCCGAGTCGCTGTCTGAGATGCCCGCATCATCATTTACTACGGCAAAGCGTTCGCTATCAATTTTGCCGCGATCCAGAACCTGATATTCCATCTCCCGCATGCCATTTCGGATGTCCTGGTGCAGCTGAATCTGGAAGCCGAGTGGGTCCAGCGTGCCTTCTTCCAGTTCTACCTCAAATGCCTTTCCACGGTATTTCCCGGTCGCAACACCTGCCTTCCAGTCGAAATCAATCGATTGTTCTCTGTCCTTGATCATAAATCCCGACAGACGATAGCGATATCGAATCGGTATCACTCGGCCATCTTCCCATTTCAGGATCAGGGACTCATCGATATCGGCGATGAACGAATTGACGTCGGTGCGATACAGCCAGACGCCATTTCCCTGGGATGTGAGAATGCGTTTGGCGCTGCCGTTAAGTGACAGTCCCTTTTCCATGGATGCGTCGTAACTCACCTCAAAGGGGAGCAGGCCGGGGCTGTCCTCAGACCTTGCAGAGGTGCTCAGGAGAAGTGCGACTATCGCCAGAAATGGCAGCAGGATCATCTGGCGTTTTGCTGGAACCGATATGATCCGTCGGGCTGCATACATCTGATCGACCTCCAATCTTTCACAAGTGCTGAAAGTCTAGCGGGTCAGCGGGCTTCGCGGGGTGACAGTCTGTTAAGGTGCGTCCTGGCTGTCCGGTAAACACATGGGAGCGTTCAGGGGCTCCCCATCGAATAACACTTGCTCGTGTCTCAGCTGGATGCGGCCTTCGCAGAACCATCGCACCACAATCGGGTAGAGTAGGTGCTCTTTTTTCTGAACTTTTTCCGCGAGGGTCTGGGCCGTGTCTTCCGCAGTCACCGCAACCTCCGCCTGTGCTATCACCGGGCCGCCGTCAAGTTCTTCGGTCACGAAGTGAATGGATACACCGTGGGTTTGATCCCCTGCATCCAGTGCTCTTTGATGGGTGTTCAAACCCGTGTACAGCGGCAGCATCGACGGATGGATGTTTACCAGTTTGCCCCGAAACGCACGAACGAAATCGGTTGTCAGGATTCGCATGAAGCCGGCAAGCACAATGAGGTCCGGGTTATGGCGGAGGATATGGGCCATAAGTGCAGCATCGAACTCGTCCCGGGAGCCGAAATCCTTATGATTCACCACAAAGGTCTCAACGTTGGCCTGCGCGGCTCGCTCCAATGCAAAAGCTTTGGGCTGATTGCAGCCCAAAGCAATGATCTGGCCAGGAAAATCCCGCTCCCGGCTGGCGTCGATCAAGGCCTGAAAATTGGTTCCACTACCGGAGGCCAGTACCAGAATTCTGGGCAGAGTTGGTTGATCCGCTTTCATTCTGCAAGAAGTCCCGGGGCATAGCGCACCAGTGCATCTTTTTCGGTATCTTCAGCACGCTCCACCTGGCCTACCTGCCAGGCCTTCTCGCCCAGAGCCTTGAGAGTATCCAGGGCCAGGTCTTTCTGGTTTTCCGGAACGCAGACAATCATGCCGATGCCGCAGTTAAACGTACGGTACATTTCTTCGCTGGCCACACCGCCGGCGTCTTTGAGCCACTGAAACACCGGAGGCAGTTCCCAGCTTGTGGTGTCGATGGCCGCAATCATGCCTTTCGGCAGAACCCTGGGAATATTTTCCGGTAAACCGCCGCCGGTAATGTGAGAGAGAGCGCGCACATCCACTTCACGAATCAGTTTTAGCAGATTTTTGACGTAAATCCGTGTCGGCTCCATGAGGGCGTTCGCCAAAGTGGTATCACCAACCTGCTGATTGAGGTCGGCGTTACTGACCTCAAGAATTTTACGAATCAGTGAGTACCCATTGGAGTGCGGTCCGGATGATTCAAGCGCCAGTAGAACATCACCCGTTTGCACATTGCTGCCATCGATGATTTCGCTGCGTTCAGCCACGCCCACGCAAAAACCCGCGAGATCATAATCGTCGCCTTCGTACATGCCGGGCATTTCTGCGGTTTCTCCGCCTACCAGTGCACATCCGGCCTGCTCGCAACCCTGGCCAATGCCTGAGACAACGTTTGCTGCTATATCGACGTTGAGTTTGCCAGTGGCGTAATAATCGAGGAAAAACAGGGGCTCGGCACCGCCTACGATCAGATCGTTGACACACATGGCCACGAGGTCAATGCCGATGCTGTCATGTTTGCCAAGCTGCATCGCCAGCCTCAGTTTGGTTCCAACGCCATCGGTGCCTGAAATCAGAATGGGTTCTTTGTACCCGGCTGGAATCGCTACCATGGCACCGAACCCGCCAAGCCCTCCCAGAACCTCGGGGCGCCGGGTGCGTGCGGCGGTGTCCTTGATGCGGCTGACAAGTTCATTGCCGGCGTCAATGTCTACGCCCGCATCGCGGTAAGTCAGGGAAGGCTTTTTTTCGCTCATGGTGTTCTTAACCGTTGGCCAGTGGGTCAGGCGGCGGATTTTAGCAGGTGCGGTGTAGCGCTCCAAGTGCAATTGCCGCGAGCACTCCCGGATTCCAGCGTCGAGGTGTCTCCGGGCGGTCAAGATTGCATTTCGGAAACCCGGGTCGGCTACTCAGGTCAAGGGGCATGGTGTATCCTATGCGCCATTCATGCAGATTGCAGGGTGTTTCATGCCAGTACCAGACCAGACCTCGGTTTTCAGGCCTTTGCCAGCTTTATGGCTTGCCGTTTTTTTTGCGCTCATGCTGGCCATGGTGCCCGCTCCGGCGGCTGCCGTTACGGTATCCGGGCTTTATTCCGTTGAGGTGCCAGTGGCCGGTTCCGGACAGAACGATCTGTCCAAGGGATACGCAGACGGTCTGGCTCGCGTGTTCGTGCGAATTTCCGGCACCCGGGACGTGCTCTCGCTCGATGGGGTGCAGGCGCTGCTCGCAAACGCGGAATCTTTGTTGCTGTCTTACCAGGTACTCCGCGGGGCGAACGGTGACAGTCGGCTGAGCATGGCATTCGGCGCGGTGGGTGTGAACCGGGCTTTGGCCTCGGTTGATGCGCCTGTCTGGGGTGCGAACCGCCCTCTGACTCTGGCGTGGGTAGCGGTAGAAGACCGCGGTGTTCGCGCGCTGGTTACAGGTAATAGTAGCGGTCAGGCGGATGCAGGTGAGAATGGGGCCTGGTCGTCAGCCTTTGCCCGCGCCGCCCGAGAACGGGGGCTTCCGGTCGCACTGCCGCCCGCAGAGTTCAGTGGAAACAGAGAGTTGCTATCGGATATCTGGGGACAATTTACGGGGCGTGTGCGTAACGCGTCTGAAGGCGTGGAGCACGACGTGCTTGCTCTGGTTCGAGTGAACCGTTCTGGCGGCCAGTGGCGCGCAGGCTGGGTGTTTGAGGGAGCACAACTCAACAGCAGTGAAGAATCGGTCAGCGCCGATACCCGTGAAGCTTTGGCGGAAGCACTGGTAAACCGCTGGGCGGAACTGTACGCAAATCGTTATGCGGTTGCGGCTGGTGAAGTTGGAGATTTGCCGCGGGTAGATATTGTCCTGCGTGGTGTAACCTCGGTTGCGGATTATGGGAAAGCCAGCCAGGTACTTGAAGGCCTGACTCCGGTTGTAAGTGTGGGAGCATCCCGGGTTAAAGGTGAGCAGTTAACGTTGAGAGTGGCGTTTTCCGGCGAGCTGGATCAGCTCAAACAGTACATTGCGTTGGATTCCCGATTTGTGCCCGTTGAGGGGGAGCCGGAAAATGCGCGGCCAGAAGCCCGCGCGAAACCACCTGCTGCGCCGGCGGAACCAGAACAAGCGCAGGCGCCTGGAACCCAGTCAGAAACCACTTCCGAAGGCGGGGCAAATGCCGGTTCGTCCGATCAGTCTACGTTTACCTACCAGCCATCCCCGGTGGATGAAGACGAGGCGGAGCAGGCGTTTGAATCCCTTTACCAGCTTCTCTATTACCGCTGGCAGCCCACGCCGGTTATCGTTAAAGATGGCGGGCAGTAAGCTGCGATCCTGGGCAGGTCTGTGAATTCGCACGCCTGGCGCTGGATTCCCAACGCCTTGACGTGCGTTCGCATATTGTTGATTGCGCCCTTCGCCTGGGTTTTGATGGTGCAGGAATATCGCTTCGCACTGATGATTTTCGCTATTGCGTCACTTACCGACGGGCTTGATGGTTTCCTTGCACGCCGCTTTAACTGGCGTTCGCGGTTTGGTGCCGTGGCAGACCCGCTGGCAGATAAAGCGCTGCTGATTACAGCGTATCTGGTGCTTACGTACACCTCAGTGTTTCCGTTATGGCTTTTTGCCTTGGTGCTTGGGAGAGACCTTCTTATTGTTGGGGGTGCTCTTGCTTACCACTACTGTATCGGTCGTTTTGATATGGAACCCAGCATGCCAGGCAAGTTAAATACTCTGGTTCAGGTTTGTGTGGTTCTGGGTACTGTTATTATCCTGGCAGGGTTGCCGGTGCAGCCGATGTGGCTGAGCGTGGGAATTTGGCTGGTTGCGGTATCCGCTGTTTTCAGCGGTGTCCACTATATTGTGATCTGGAGTGCGCGGGCATGGAGGTCCAGACGATCGTGAGCGCTTCTCAACTGGTTCTTGGTGTCAGGCTTCGGGACGATGCACGTTTCGATAATTTTCATGGTGATCGCAACCGGGAAGCGGCATTGCGCCTGTTGTCGGTATTCAGACAGCCGGCCGGACTGCCGGTGGTGGTAGTCTGTGGTGATTCCGATACGGGTAAGAGCCACCTGCTCCAGGCCGCTTGTCACCATGCGGAGGCGGAGGGGAAAACGGCCGTGTGTTTGAGTATTGCCGAGCTGGAGCCCTTCGGACCGGACGCGCTGTCAGGGCTGGACGCCATGGACGTGGTTGCGCTTGACGATCTGGACCGGATTACCGGAAGAGCGGACTGGGAAGAGGCGGTTTTCCACTTGTATAACCGGTTGCACGATGCCGGCCATATGTTGGTGGTAAGTCTCTCGGAGGTCCCGGGCTCCCTGCCTTTTTATTTGCCGGATCTGGTTTCCCGATTGCATCACGGATTTACGGTTCAGCTTGGCATCTACCGTGACGATGACCGCTTGAAAATCCTTATGGCTCGGGCTGAACAGCGTGGGCTGACAATGACGGATGATGTCGCAGGCTTTATCATGCGTCGTGCACCAAGGCGCCTTGGTGAGTTGTTGGCTATTCTCGATACCCTTGATGAAAATTCATTGCAGGCTCAGCGCCGCCTCACCATTCCGTTTGTAAAAACGGTGATGCAGTGGTAACCGCCACAAAACACAGATACAGCATTCAAACGATAAGGCGCTGAATAAAGTGCCGGATGGAGAGACAACATGAGACGGGTAGTATTCAACCAGAAAGGTGGAGTAGGAAAATCCAGTATTACCTGCAATCTGGCCGCGATCAGTGCAGCCCGGGGCAAGCGCACGCTTGTGGTTGATCTGGATCCCCAAGGCAACTCGACGCATTATCTCCTGGGCAAGCCGGCCAGTGAGCTCAAGGACACCGTTGCAGATATGCTGGAGCAGACGGTTGCGTTCAAGGTGTTCAACCGGCGCCCCGAAGAGTTCGTGCACGCAACGCCGTTCAAGAATCTTTTCGTTATGCCTTCCAGTCCGGAACTGGATTTCCTTGAGCGCAAGCTCGAAGCCAAACACAAAATTTACAAGCTACGGGAAGCGCTGAAAAAGTTGGGCGAATCCTTCGATGCCATTTACATTGATACGGCCCCCGCGCTTAACTTTTATACCCGCTCGGCGCTTATAGCAGCCCAGCGCTGCCTGATCCCGTTTGACTGCGACGATTTTTCCCGTCAGGCGCTTTACAATATACTTAACGAAATCCGTGACCTGCAGGAAGATCATAACGATGAGCTTGTTGTGGAAGGCATTGTTGCCAACCAGTTTCAACCACGGGCTACCCTGCCCAGGCAACTGGTCAAAGAGCTGATAGAGGAAGGCCTGCCAGTTCTACCGGTGCGTCTTTCCAGTTCGGTCAAAATGAAAGAATCTCACCAGTGCCGACAACCGCTTATTCACATGGCACCAAAGCACCCGCTTACCCGTCAGTTTGAAGACCTTTACCGCGTATTGCATGGCGAAGCGGTAGAGCTCGAGCCTCTGGCAGATTGAGGCAGGTTTTTATGACAGGTTCCGGTGACATTACAGGGCGGGTCGCTGATTGTCTTCTTGGTATCGAGATGGCGTTGCGTCAACTCGGAATGTGGGAGACGGAGCGCCCGCCTGAAGATGCGTTCAACAGCTCAGAGCCGTTCTGCCTCGATACGTTAACGTTTACCCAGTGGATCCAGTTCGTGTTTCTGGAGCGCATGAAGCTGATTATTGAAAATGCCCAGCCCTTGCCAGCGGTTTCAGGCATAGCGCCCATGGCGGAAGAGTATTTTCGTGGGCGTCCCGAGTCAGGGCAAAGCCTGATTCGGGAGTTGGATACTTTTGATAAGCTGCTGTCAGCCGGCTGAATCAGTCCAGGCGCATGGAGAGGTCTACGGCTCTGACGTCCTTGGTCAGCGCGCCAATTGAAATATAGTCAACACCGGTTTCTGCAATGGGGACCAACGTGTTGGCGTTGATGCCTCCGGATGCTTCCAGCTTTGCTCGCCCCTCGTTCATTGCGACCGCACAGAGCATGTCTTCCATGGAGAACTCGTCCAGCATAATGATGTCGGCTCCTGCGCTGAGTGCCTGCGCCAATTCCGCCAGGTTTTCGGTTTCGACTTCTACAGGTCTGCCCGGCGCGATTCTGCGAGCTTCGCGGATTGCATCGGCAATCGATCCGCAGGCAGAAATATGGTTTTCCTTGATGAGGAACGCATCCCACAGGCCGATTCGATGGTTGTGGCAGCCGCCACAGGTCACCGCGTATTTCTGGGCGAGCCGCAATCCCGGCAGGGTTTTCCGGGTGTCCAGAAGACGCACGCCCGTATGAGCAACGCGCGTTGCATAATCGGCGCAGTTCGTTGCAACTCCGGAAAGGGTTTGCAGCCAGTTCAAAGCAGCTCTTTCGGCGGTTAGCAGGCTTCTGGCGGTACCTTCCATGCGAAACAGAATCTGGTCCGGTGTAACGGCCTGGCCATCCTCTACCAACCACTCCAGAGCCACTGAGCTGTCCACCTGACGGAACACTTCGTTTACCCATTCGCGCCCCGCTATGGTCGCCTGCTCACGTGTAATGACACGCCCGGTGGCCTGTTTTTGCGCCGGGATAAGCCGGGCTGTTATATCGCCATCTCCAATATCTTCGCGCAGGCTCAGTGCGACGGCTTCGATACGTGACTGGCGTAGGCGTTCAGTGAAGTTCATGGTCATGCATCCATGTGTGTCGGGGCTAAAGGGTTTAGAAATACTCCGAGGGCACAATTCTATAGTCCGCCAGTGGTTTCGCCAAATTCGACGGAAATTGTGATCTGAGTCCGGTCTACACAAAAGGTGACAAATTCTGACACAAGGTGACGCGGGTAACTCGTATGATGTGTGATCAGGGTAGTTCCAAATTTATGGCCAGCCGTGTCATGTGTTCTGGTCCGGAGTTGTTCAATGAAGCAAGATAACAAGGTTGTCAGTTTTTCTGGTCAGAAGCCGTTTTCACGGTTTGATCTGCCGCCGGCCCTTGTTCGCCTGCGTGATACCTCAGGACAGTCGCTAAAGGGCGTTCTCGGGCGCTTCTTCGAGCGCGCTGACGATGCCTTGTTTGAGCTTGCCGACCGTGCAGGCTCTAACAAGGATCAGGCAGTCTACTTCGATGCCATGCGCGAGCTCAGGTTGCGGCGTAAAGCTATGGCTGTCTCCGTACTGCAATACGTTAGCCAGGCGTTTAACGATATCGGCAAGTTCCGGCCCCGGCAATCCGGGGGTGCTCTGGATGAGGTCGATCAGGATTCGTTGAGCCTTGTTGAACATTCCGACCTTGAGCAGCAGGTTGCTATTGATAATCTGATCAACAAGCTCCGCAATCGTTATCAGGGCGTAATCCAGTTGTTGTCGTTGCGGGTTAATCACCTGGTGCCTGGAGTTGAGCTGGCGGATAACCAGATGCCGCTGAGTCCGGAAGTTATCTGCGGAGGCCTCGCTGAAGCCTGTGCGGATCTCGATATAGATATTCGGGCAAAACTTGTTGTGTTGAAACTGTTTGATCGCTTGCTGGCAGATACGCTTGGTGATTTTTATCAGGAAGCGAACCGCACTCTGATTTCGGAAGGCATTCTGCCAGATGTCAAGCGAGCACCGTCCCGTTCTGCAGCGAATGCGGCCAGCACCCGATCGGCGACTTCAGTGCCCGTACCCTCGAGTTCTGCCCAGCAAGGCTCCGTCGAAGGGGCGGGCGAACTGAGCAGACGCCAAAATGATGGTTATGACCAGATACAGGGCGGCGCTTCCCATGCAACCTTTTCTGAATTGAGCGAACTTCTGCACCAGAGGAGCAGTTTTCAGGCTGCGGCCGAGCCAGGTGCCGCGGGAGAGGCGTATCTCGATACTGACAGGCTGATGGCCCGCCTCAGCGAAGCGCAGACAGCCTGTGGCCAGTGGGAAGGTGTTGAAGTTCCTACCCTCGATCAGCAGCTGCAGTCTGTTCTCCAGGCCGCCAATGGCCAGACAGCCAGTATCGGCCAAGTGGACAACGATGTTATCAACCTCGTGTCCATGCTGTTCGATTTTATTCTGGAAGACCGGCAGCTGCACCCGGTGATGAAGGCGCTCATCGGGCGGTTGCAGATACCGGTGTTAAAAGTTGCATTGAGCGACAAGAATTTTTTTAATCGCGGCGGCCACCCTGTTCGCAAGTTACTGAATGAATTGGCGCTTTCTGCTATCGGCTGGAGTGAGAAGCGCCCTGGTCAGCGTGATCCTCTGCTTGAGAAAATCGAGTCGGTCGTGGATCGCGTGCTGAGCGAGTTCACGAACAATGTGTCGCTGTTCGATGAGCTTCTGAAAGACTTCAGCCATTTCACGGATCTTGATCGCCGTCGGCGAGAGCTGGTAGAGCAGCGACTTCGGGATGCAGAGGAAGGACGGGCGCGCCAGGAGCGTGCGTGTCAGGTGGCTGGCTCACTGGTTCGGGGTCTTACGTCCGACAGGGACATTCCTGAGCCCGTTCTTGAGATGCTGAACGAAGCCTGGACAAAATACCTTCAGTGGGTCCTGTTGCGGGAAGGTGAAGACGGCGAACGCTGGGCTGATGCCCGTGAATTGACTGGCCATATCGTGTGGAGTGTCGATCCGCAGCCCGTTGATGACTCAACTCGAAGCGCACTTCTCCGAGCGATTCCGGCAATTGTTGACGACTTTCGCGTGGCGCTTCAGGAAATTTCCTGGGACCCGTTTGCAACCGATACAGCGGTTCGTGATCTGGAACTGGCGCACGTTGATGTTTTTCAGCGTCTGGCGACGGCACCGTCCCGGCCAGCGCCGCCGGAGGCCGCAGATAAGGCCGCACTGGAAGCTGTGGCAGAGCCTGAAGTCAAGCGGGAGCCAGAGGTTCCAGAGCCAGTTACCGGAGGCTTGCAGGCGGCAGTGGCCGGGCCCGGCGAAGTTGAGATTGAGCCACCGGTGCTTTCGGAGCCCGGCGAGCTCGCCTCTGCTTTGGAAAATGAAGAAGCGATTTCCCGGCAATGGCTGGATCAGGCAGACAGCCTGCGTGTTGGTGCCTGGGTTGAGCTCACCCGCGACGGTACCAAGGTCCGTTGCAAGTTGGCGGCATTTATACGAGCCACGGGCAAGTACATCTTCGTCAATCGCAGCGGCGCCAAGGTTGCTGAGTACCGCCGTCAGGAGCTGGCTGCCGCTATGGCGAGCGGTGCCGTCAGCATGCTCGATGACGGGCTTATTTTTGACAGGGCACTTGAGTCCATCATCGATAACCTGCGCAGCAGCCGCAAGGATTGATCCGTGGTAACGAGCGTTACTTTGTGATTCAATCCAGTCACGGTGTAATGCTCTGATAATTGTGGACTCATATTGCTTCATTCAGCCTCCGATCACTCCCTCGCAACCGTTTATGGAGAAAACATTGAAACTCTCCGCAAAACGGGGCGCCTTTCGTCTGCCCGCTGGTGTCCGTCGCCGAACTACGGTTCCCGCCCCGAAGATGCGACTATAAGTCTGCTGGTGGTGCATAACATCAGCCTTCCCCCCGGTCAGTTTGGTGGGCGCTACATTGAAGACTTTTTTACGAACTGTCTGAATCCAGCTGAACACCCATACTTCTCAACCATTGCCGAGATGCGTGTTTCCGCTCATGCTCTGATCAGGCGGGATGGCGCCGTCGTGCAGTTTGTCAGCCTTCTGGAGCGGGCCTGGCACGCAGGTCGCTCCTGTTTCGAGGGGGTTGAGGAGTGTAATGATTTCTCCATTGGTATTGAGCTTGAGGGCGCGGATGACGTGCCCTATACGGCGGAGCAGTATCACTCGCTGGCAGTGCTCACCAAGGTGATCAGCTCGGCTTGGCCGGCCATTACAAACGATCGGATTACCGGGCACTGTGACATTGCGCCGGGTCGCAAGACTGATCCCGGACCAGCGTTTGACTGGCACAGTTTCCGTGCTTCATTGCAAGCAGCGCAGTCTGGCGGGCATTGTGAAAAACTGGCCCACAGGGGGCCCTCTGAATGATTCTCGTGGTGTTTCTGATTGCCTACCTCGTGCGCAGGCGCCTTGACGGCTACAATGCGGTTTCCAGTGATGTGCTATGGCGCCACTGGTTTCGTAAGGGCCGCGTCGCTAAAGCCGGGCGTGAACCAGGCGTTATGGCTGGCTTTGTTCTGGTAGCCTTGCCTGCAGTGCTGGCGGCCGTTTGTGTATATATCCTGTCGCTCTACGGCTGGCGAGTAGCTGGTTATCCTCTCGAAATTCTTGTTCTCGTTCTACTGATGGGGGCGCCTGGCTGGCGTAAGTCTGTTGAGGCCTATAGCGATGCTTGGCACAAGGGTGATATGCAGGCGGCCTGGCACCATATTCAGGACCGTCTGCCGGCGGCAGAGCGCGGTGCGGCAGCGTCGCCGGAGGTAATGCACCTCTCGCTATCCCGGGCACTGATGCTGACGGTCTTTCAACGTTTTTTCCTTATTGCATTCTGGTATGTCGTAGGTGGCGTTGGCCTTGCGATATTCGCGCGTGGACTATTGGCTCTGGCTGAGCAATGGCCCCAAGCCGCGGCAAGGCCGAGGTACCTCAAAGCCTGCGAGTGGATTAGCTGGATACCGGTAAGGCTGCTGTCGATTACTTTTGGGATTGCGGGTGACCTGTCGGGTTGGCTGGGAGAGGCCAAGGCAGCGATTCTCGGAATCAGTAAAAAAACTTCAGAAGTGCTCATGATCTCTGCCAATGGGTCGTTAACCGGGTATGCGCTTGACCCGGCCCGCTTTTCCCGCGTACACCCGGACGAATGGGCCAGTTTTGGCGGACGTAGCCTGAGTGCCGTGAGGGACTTGCTGAACCGGAGTATGCTGGTGTGGATTTGCGTACTGGCGCTGCTGGTGATTGCAGGGGTTGTATGAAGGTGCAGACAGCGAAAGATAGCGCTCAAGTTTTAAGGTGTTCAGTCGATAACAAAAAAAGAACGTAAGTTCATTGTTTGTGCTTTAAAAGGGGATCAATGTGAAGCAGCTCATTAATCCAGCAGTCGCATTGATGAATCGACTGCCAATGCTGTACAAGTTCAGTCTTATCAGCATTCTGTTCCTCTTGCCGATTGGTGGGTTGTCCTGGCTTGTGATGACTGAGCTCAACCGCTCGGTTGAGACAATGACCCGTGGTGTTGAAGGGTTGGAACAATTACGGCAGATAGATCGCCTGGTAGATGCTTCGATGGACTATCGGGATTACCGTGCACCTGCGGTGACCAAAAATGAGAGCGCCCTCATGGCTCGCTCCGATAAAGCAGCTGAAAATATTGACTCCATTCTAGAGAGCCTGGTGGCAGAGCCCCGCTCATTTGATGCGTCTGGCTCCTGGACAGACCAGGTCGAGGCGCTTCAGGCTGACTGGCAGGCCCTACGTGCAGATGACAACTACCAGACCAACTTTGATCCCCAGTTCAAGTACTATCAGGAGTTTGTCCAAAAGGTACTGGCGCTTCTCCCCGCCACAATAGAAACATCCGGTCTGGGCCAGGGGGCATCGAGAGAGAACCAGCTTGTTCTCGGGCTGATACGCGAAACCATGCCGGATGCCCGCAGCGTTATCGGACAGGCTCGCTCTTACGGACTTTACGCGTTGGTTGAAGGACAGGTTGGCTATGCGCTAAGTGAAACCTTCAATGAAATCTATGATCGCCTTACAAATCGCAGTTCGTTGCTTTCGCCAGCACTGACGATTGCTGCAAACGCATCTCCGGCCCTGTCGTCCAACGCAGATGATGCCTTTCAGCAGGTTGATGAGAGTCTGCTGAATGTTCGCCAACTTCTCGATGTGAATATTATTACGCCCATGCGCCTGGAGCTGTCCTGGCAGGAATATGACTCACTTGTTTCCGCGCAGCTGGCGGGTTACGGAGTGCTGAAAGCTGCAGCGTTGGATGTGGTTGAGGCCAACCTGAATGCCCGCCTGCAGCAGGAAGTGAGCCAGCGTCGCCTGATCGTGGTGGCACTGATCGTGGTTCTGCTAATCGTGGTGTACCTCTATGTTGGTTTCTTTATGTCGGTGCGCACAGCGATCAACCGGTTCAGTGAAGCTGCACGCAAGGTAGCAGCAGGGGATATGACCACTCGTATTTCACTTGATAACCGCGATGAACTCGGCGAGCTGACCGGTGAATTCAACAACATGACGGATCGAATGGCCGACCTGATACGCTCTGTAGGGCAGACAACTTCTGAGGTTGACCAGCAGGCTGCGCGAGTCAAGGATACGGCTGCCGCCAACAGCGAAGCGGTGGCGCGCCAGATGGCGGAGAGTGGCCAGATCAATGAGGCTATGAGCCAGATGGTTGAAGCTGTGAACGAAGTTACAGAGAGTGCTCATCGGGTTGCAGACAGCGCTACAGCCGCTGAACAGGATACGGAAACCGGGCGCGGTGTTGTTGCGGATACCGTGGATACGATCAACCGGCTGGCGACTGAGATTTCCAGTGCGGTAGATGTTATCAACCGGGTGAGTGCAGACAGCGACAACATCAGCCAGGTTCTGGTGGAAATAAAGGCAATAGCCGGTCAAACCAATCTTCTGGCGTTGAACGCAGCTATCGAAGCGGCCCGTGCGGGCGAGCACGGACGCGGTTTCGCAGTTGTTGCCGACGAAGTGCGTTCTTTGTCCCAGCGCACTCACAAGTCCACCGAAGAAATCGAAGGCATGATTTCACGTCTTCAGAGCGGCGTGAAAGATGCGGTAGCGGCCATGACTAACAGCCGTGATGTGACACAGGCAACCGTTCAGAAATCCGGAGAAGTAACGGAAGCGCTGAGTCGCATCGCCAATGGCATATCGGTGATCGTTGACATGAGCCACCAGATAGCCCAGGCAGCGGAAGAGCAGTCTGCAGTATCCAAAGATGTAAATGTCAGCGTTGCTCACATTGGCGAGTTGGGTACATCGACGGCCTCTAACGCTGAAGAAACACTGGCTTCATCGCGGCAGATGTCCGAGCTGACGGCTTCTCTGCAGAGGCTTGTGGAAGCGTTTAAGGTCTGAAGTCGGGCTACATGCCCGACTTCTTCTGATCCCACAAAATTTCTTCAGCGCCTTCCCGACGCGCCAATACCCTTGATGCCACAAACAACAGGTCTGACAAACGGTTCAGGTACTGGCGCGCCAGCAGGTTGATAGAGTCTTCATGGCTAAGGGCAACCACTACACGCTCGGTGCGGCGGCAAACAGCGCGGGCCAGGTGGCATTGTGCTGCCGCAGGGCTTCCGCCGGGGAGGATGAAATTCTTCAGGGGCGGTAACGGCTCGTTCATCTCGTCCAGCAGGTTCTCCAGCCAACTGATGTGCTCATCGCTGATCGCCTTGCTACCCGGAATCGCAAACTCACCTCCCAGATCGAACAAGTGATGCTGAATGCGGCGTAACGATTCCAGCATCTCATCATCAGTGTCCAGAGTTTCAACTAGCAGACCAATATGGCAGTTCAGCTCATCGGCCATGCCCATCGCCTCAACACGCTGAGCGTTTTTGGCGATGCGATTACCATCGGCGAGGCCCGTAGTGCCGTCGTCACCAGTGCGCGTGTAAATCTTGGAAAGGCGGTTACCCATGAGGGTGCTCCTGATAGTTAAAAGCTGGTTTACAAAAAGTGTTACAGATCTTGTACTTGATCGGTCAACATTTGGTTTACCGGCGTGGCAATGCCATGACGCTTTCCACATTGCACAAGATAGCCATTGATAAAATCAATCTCGGTTTTACGCCCTGCCATAACATCCGCGCACATGGACGAAGTATTGCTGGCGGTATTCCTCGCCACCGTTTCAATTTGCTCCCGAAGAACCTCCGGTGCAATAGCCTCCAAGGTTTCCGCATGAAGCAAAAGAGATATCTCCGCGCAAAGCCCGTCAATACTTTGCTGATAAAGAGTTGAGCTCAGAATGCCACCGTTAGGGCAGTCGAGCAGAGCCGTAAACGGATTGATCCCCGCATTGATCACCAGCTTCTGCCAAAGCCGCTGCAGAATGTTCTCCTCAGCATGAACCCTCAAGCCGCTTTCAGCCAACTGTTGAACAATACTCGCTGTGTGATCAGAGGCAGAAGCGGTAAGCGCGCCCACCCAGGTGTCACCGGCCCCGGCGTGAACCAATACATCCGGGGACGGTCTGTTTGCACCTTCGGTGGTGCTCGCGGCCAAAATCGACCGTTCCGGCCAGCGCTCGGCCACTGCTTGTTGGGTGCCCAGACCGTTCTGAAACAAAACAACGGGAGTGCCGTCCGGAATGTGAGGTAACCAGCTGTCCAAAGCCGAAAGTGTGTCTCCAGCTTTTGTCGTTACTAGCAACAATTCAATGTTGTCACCAGGTTGTAGCCACGGAAGCGAAACATTGGAACGGGCCTGCACAGAGTCCGGCGAAGCCGTCAGGAACCCCTTCCCGAAACCTTGCGGAGCCAGGGATGGCGGAGCAGAGCGTACAAGGACGTATTCACAGCGTGTTTTGGGAAGGGGTTCCTGACGGCTGACGCTTCGCCTAAGCCGATTACTCTCAGGCTTCTCGCAATGCAGGCGAGGCAAAAACCCACAATGCTCAGAAGGCAAAAGAGCAGCCCAAAGCCGCCCCAAAGAACCCGCTCCAAGAATGGCAATCAACCCGCCACCCCCGGAACGCTCACCCGCAGCCGCCATAACTACATGGCCTCAATGTCTGCGCGCTGCTGCTGCAGTCGGCTCAGATTACCCTGAACCTCCGCCAGCTTCTCCTGCTCCTTGGCAACAACCTCAGCCGGCGCCTTGGCAGTAAACTTCTCATTACCCAGCTTGCCCTCCAGGCGCCCGATCTCCTTCTGCAAACGCTCAAGCTCCTTATCCAGACGCTTCAGCTCCGCATCCTTATCAATCAACCCGGCCATAGGCACCAACACTTCCATATCGCCAACCAGCTGAGTGGCACACATGGGGGCATTGTCACCTTCAAACCACTCAAGACTTTCCAGCTTGGCCAGCGAACTCAGGAACTGACGGTTTTCATTCATCCGGCGCTGACCTTCCGCGCTGTTGCCACGGAACAGGACCGGAATCTTCTTAGCCGGGGAAATGTTCATCTCGCCGCGAATGTTGCGCACGGCCACAATCACACCCTTCAGCCATTCGATGTCTTCGACGGCTTTAGCGTCGTGCTTGCTGGCATCCACTTGTGGGAACGGCTGCAACATGATGCTGTCCCCGGATTTCCCGGCCAGCGGTGCAATGCGCTGCCAGATTTCTTCCGTGATAAACGGCATGATCGGGTGCGCCAGGCGCAAAACAGTTTCCAGCACGCGCACCAGAGTGCGACGAGTACCGCGTTTGGCTTCGGCACTGGCGTTGTCGTCGCCCAGGGAAGGCTTGGAAAGCTCAAGATACCAGTCACAGTATTCGTTCCAGATGAACTCATACAAAGCGTGGGCCGCCAGGTCGAAACGATACTGATCCAGATGGCGGGTTACATCCTGCTCGCACTGCTGCAAGGCGCTGATGATCCAGCGATCAGCCAGTGACAACTCCACCGCTTCGCCATTTGAGCCGCAGTCTTCACCTTCGGTGTTCATCAGCACGTAACGGGCAGCGTTCCAGAGTTTGTTGCAGAAGTTGCGGTAGCCTTCCAGGCGCTTCATATCCCAGTTGATATCGCGACCAGTGGTGGCCATGGCCGCCAGGGTGAAGCGCAGGGCGTCGGTGCCGTGGGCAGAAATGCCTTCAGGAAATTCCTTTTCAGTCTGCTTGGCAATTTTCTTCGCCAGCTTGGGCTGCATCATGTTGCCGGTGCGTTTCTCCAGCAGCGGGGCCAGGTCGATACCATCAATCATATCCAGCGGGTCAATCACGTTACCCTTGGATTTGGACATTTTATCGCCGTGTTCGTCGCGTATCAGGCCAGTTACATACACCGTCTTGAACGGAACCTGGGGCGTGCCGTCTTCATTCTTCATGAAGTGCATGGTCATCATGATCATCCGGGCAACCCAGAAGAAAATAATGTCAAAACCAGTGACCAGAACATCCGTCGGATGGAAGGTTTTCAGGCGCTCGGTGATTTCCGGCCAGCCCAGAGTGCCGAAGGTCCACAGGGCAGAGCTGAACCAGGTGTCCAGAACATCGTCGTCCTGCTTCAGCGCGAAGTCTGCTGCCAGATTGTGCTTCTGGCGAACTTCGCCTTCGCTGCGACCCACATAGATATTGCCTTCGGTGTCGTACCAGGCAGGAATGCGGTGGCCCCACCACAGCTGGCGGGAAATGCACCAATCCTGAATGTCACGCATCCAGGAGAAGTACATGTTCTCGTACTGTTTGGGCACAAACTGGATACGGCCGTCTTCAACGGCTTCAATAGCTGGCTTGGCCAGAGTTTTGGCATCGGCAAACCATTGGTCAGTCAGCATCGGCTCAATGATAAGGCCGGAACGGTCGCCACGGGGTACGTTCAGTACGTGATCTTCTACTTGCTGCACCAGCCCTGCGACTTCCATGTCAGCAACGAGCTGCTTGCGGGCGTCTTCCCGGGTCAGGCCGGCGTAAGCTGAGGGCAGGGTACCATCCAGTTCGGTGTTTTCAGTGCCGTCGCTGTTGAACACTTCTGCCTGCTCGCGGATGTTCGCATCCTGAGTCAGCACGTTCATCATCGGCAGGTTATTGCGCTTGCCCACGGCGTAGTCATTAAAGTCGTGAGCCGGGGTGATCTTGACGCAGCCGGAGCCTTTTTCAGGATCGGCATGGTGGTCGGCGATCACCGGGATGCGGCGGTTCACCAGCGGCAGCATGACAAACTTGCCGATCAGGTGCTGGTAGCGCTCGTCGTCCGGGTGCACGGCTACGGCGGTATCGCCAAGCATGGTTTCCGGGCGGGTGGTGGCAACGACCAGATAGTCTTTGCCGTCTTGCGTCGTGGCGCCATCGGCCAGCGGATAACGCAGGTGCCAGAAAAAGCCTTTTTCTTCCTTGTTCTCAACTTCCAGATCCGAAATGGCGGTGTGCAGCTTCGGATCCCAGTTCACCAGGCGCTTGCCACGGTATACCAGGCCATCTTCGTACAGGCGCACAAACACTTCCTGCACGGCTTTGTAGAAGCCGTCGTCCATGGTGAAGCGTTCGGTATCCCAGTCCACCGAGTTGCCCAGCCGGCGCATCTGGCCAGTAATGGTGCCGCCAGACTCTTCCTTCCAGTCCCAGATACGCTTGATGAACTCATCGCGGCCCAGGTCATGGCGGGTTTTGCCTTCTTCCGCCGCCAGTTTTCGCTCAACAACCATCTGGGTGGCGATGCCGGCGTGGTCACTGCCCACCTGCCACAGGGTGTTGTGGCCCTGCATGCGCTTGTAGCGGGTGAGGGTGTCCATGATGGTGTGCTGGAAGGCATGGCCCATGTGCAGGCTGCCGGTCACATTGGGTGGTGGGATGGCGATGCTGTAGGACTCGCCCTCTCCGCTGGGGCGGAAGTACCCTTTGGATTCCCAGTTTTCGTACCACTGGCGCTCAATGTTTTCTGGCTGGTAGGTTTTTTCCATGGGTTTTTGCTGATGACCGTTTGGTTGATTCACAGGGGGAAATTGAAACGCTCGATTATACATGGTCGGCCGGATTGCGGCGAACCCATGCAGTTGGTTCTTTTTCAGGACTGGAAGTTGAGAGCTCTGTGAGCACGGAAGGGCTGTGCCAAAACACGCTACTAGCACATCCGTGTGCGCTTGTTTCGGGCCGTCCTTGGCCCTCTACAGTTTTGGCACAGCCCTTCCGTGCTCACATCCAGTCAATTTGCTGGCCGCTATAAGGCAAGAGGTTCAAGCTAACGCTTTCTTTGATCGTGAACCCTGGGCTCTATCCCCAATGCTCTGAGTTGCTTGAAATGTGCACGGGCCTGGTTGAGAACGGCGGAATCATTGTGGGCTACCAGAGCGAGACGTTTGAATTTGTCTGCGTTTGCCGGAAGCGTCGCCGAGAGGATGATGACGGTGTCCCAGTCTTCTGCCACAGGCGGGCAGAGCAGGATGCCGACGGGGTCGGTGCAGATTGTGGCGGAGTCGGGCACGATGCTGTGGGGGATGAACGCGTCAGGGCTGAGGTTCCAGAGCAGGTTGTCCAGTTCTTCGGCCTGTTGGGTTGTATCACATACGATGCACACCCGGTCACCTTGCTGCCAGGCTTTATTTACAAGCTTGCTGGCGTGCAGGTTGCGGGCGGCAGGGGTGTCCTGGAGGAGAATGTGGAACCAGTAGCGCTGGTTCCTCTCTTCCTGCCCGGCTCCCCTATCAGCCACTTGACTGGAATCACCGGCAGCATTGCTGCCGGCTTGCGCTGCCGGATTATTTTCCGGCATGGGACATCAGGTAATCGACCAGCAGAGGAACCGGACGGCCAGAGGATCCTTTGGCTTTGCCTGAATGCCATGCAGTGCCGGCGATGTCGAGGTGGGCCCAGCGGTATTCTTTGGTGAAGCGCGACAGGAAGCAGGCAGCGGTAATGGTACCTGCCGAGCGGCCGCCGATGTTGGCCATGTCGGCAAAGTTGCTGTCCAGCAAACTCTGGTACTCATCCCAAAGTGGCAGGCGCCATGCCTTATCGCTGGCGCGATCGCCAGCAGCCAGCAGTTCGTTGGCCAGCTCATCGTTGTTTGCCAGTAGGCCTGTAGCTTCATGGCCCAGGGCAATGATGCAGGCACCGGTGAGGGTGGCCAGATCAATCACAACCTCCGGGTCGAATTTCTTCACGTAGGTGAGGGCGTCGCACAGTACCAGGCGGCCCTCGGCGTCTGTGTTGAGAATTTCAACGGTCTGGCCTGACATGGTGGTCACAATGTCGCCTGGGCGGGCGGCGTTGCCATCCGGCATGTTTTCAGCGGCAGCGATAACGGCAACCACGTTGATTTCCGGTTGGATCTCCGCCAGCACCTGCATCGCACCGAATACGGCTGCAGATCCGCCCATGTCGTATTTCATTTCATCCATACCAGCGCCCGGCTTGAGGCTGATGCCGCCGGTGTCGAAGGTGATGCCTTTACCCACAAGAACATGGGGCTTGTCTTTTGCCTTGCCCCCGCGGTATTCCATGACAATCAGGCGGGGTGGCTGAGTGCTACCTTGGCCGACCGCCAGAAGGGAGTTCATGCCCAGCTTTTTCATCTGCTTCTCATCAAGAATTTCGGTCTTGATGCAGTCGTAGTCGGTCGCCATTTTAACGGCTTGTTCGGCCAGCCATACGGGGTGACAGATGTTCGGTGGCGTGTTGCCCAAATCGCGGGTGTAATTCATGCCGCGGCCTGTCGCCAGGCCCAGATTGAACGCTTCTTTCTGGGCTTTGCCAGTTCCTGAAGCGGCCACCATGATTTTGCTGAGTTTACGCGCGGCAGGTTTTTCACTCTTGAAATCGTTGAATGCGTAGAGTTGGTCTTCCAGTGTGCGGCCAATCAGGCTGAGCTTCGCGAGCTCGGCGCTTACATCTTCACTGCCGTTCAGTGTGGTGTCGGCAAGAGCGATCAGTGCACTCTTGGATGGGCCGTCTTTGAGGGCTCCTGTCATTGCGATAAGCGCTTTGCGGAAGCTGGCCGGACTGCGGTCTGCGTCTTTACCTGTGCCAACCACTAACAGTCTGTTCCAGGTTTGGTCGCTCAAGGGAATAAGGTTCGTCTCTGCACTCTTGCCGCTGATGTCACCGGCTTTCTGGAGTTTACTGATCAGCCCGCCCAGTGCGCCGTCGGCCTCGTTAGTGGAGGCTGGCCAGTCACCTTTTTCGGGCAGGGCGACGACCAGACAGTCGGCTTTGGTATTCGCAATGGCTTTACTGTTGAGACTGAAGTTCATGAAAACTCCTGTTGGCTGTTCGGAAAAGCCGCCACGGTTGGCGGCGGGACTGATTTGTTCCTATTCTGGCAAATATTGGGGTTTGCGAACGTATTATCAAGATGGAGGAGCAGCTTACTTCGCTTTCTCAGCGAGTTATCTGTCGTGGCCTTAACGTCGCCGTACTGTCATTCAGCCCCAAGGTTACATAGAATACGCGCAGTTTTCCTATTCCTCCATGTTTCGGTCTACACGGGCAGAGAAACCGTTTTGAGCATTATTTTCCGCTATCTCACACGTCAGGTTATGGTCAGCATGGTTGCCGTTTCGGGCATCCTTCTGCTGGTGTTTATGAGCGGGCGTTTCCTCAAGTACCTGGCCGGAGCCGCAGAGGGCAAGATCGCGCCGGGTGTGCTGTTCGAGATCATGGCTTACCGGTTTCCCGGGTTTCTGGAGCTGATTCTGCCGCTGGGGCTGTTTATCGGCATATTGCTCGCTTATGGCCGGATGTACCTGGAAAGCGAGATGACGGTTTTATATGCCTGCGGCGTAAGTGATCGCCAGCTGCTTTCGAAAACCCTGATGGGCAGCCTTGTTGTGATGCTGATCGTCGGAAGCATGAGCCTGGCGGTCTCGCCTTGGGGTATGACACAGGTTGAGAAAATTTTCGCCGAGCAAGCAAAAGCGACAGAATTTGAAATGCTCGCGCCGGGCCGTTTTCAGAAATTGTCATCGGGCGGCCGTGTGACCTACACAGAGAGTCTCAGTGATGACAAGCGACGCCTGGAAGGCGTGTTCATCGCCGAGTACGGTCGTGACGGCACGGGGGTGAGTATTATTGCCGCAGATTCCGGGTCACAGTTGATTGACGAGGAAACGGGCAGTCGTTTTCTGGTACTGGAAAATGGTGCCCGCTTTGATGGGGTGCCTGGCAAGCTTGACTACCAGATTACCGGTTTCGAGGCCTATGGTCTGAAGATCCGCAGTGGCAGCAGCGGTGATGTCGAACTGGAAGAAGGCGTTTCAACCGGCCAGCTGATGCGTTCGGATGACCCCCGCGACCGCGCACTTCTACACTGGCGCTTTTCACTGCCGCTAATCGTTCCGATTGTGACGTTGCTGGCGGTTCGGCTCAGCCGTGTGAATCCTCGGCAGGGTCGTTTTTTTCATCTTTTGCCTGCAATGCTGGTCTATGTTGCCTACCTTGGGCTGTTGATCGTAGCCCGTGACGCGATGGCCGAAGGTAAGGTGCCCGAATGGCTGGGTATGCTCTGGGTGCACGCCATCTTCCTGGCGCTTGGTCTCTGGCTTCAGTTTGGCCCGGCCTGGCTTCATAAAAAAAGGGTGAAGCGGGAAGGAGTGGCCAATGCGTAAAATTGACCACTATGTAATGCGCAATGTGGGTGGCGCCATGCTCCTGGTGATGGTGGTAGTGCTGTCGCTGGATTTCATTTTTGCGTTCGTCGCGGAGCTTGAAGACACGCGCAACAATTACCAGATTCTGGACGCGCTCTGGTATGTGGTCCTGACTTTGCCTCGCAGGATTTATGACTACCTCCCGCTGGGAGCTTTCATGGGGTGTCTGGTCGGTCTGGGTGCGATGGCCAGCTCCTCCGAGCTCACAGTTATCCGCGCTGCCGGGGTTTCTCTGAAGCGCGTAGTCTGGTCGGCGATGAAGCCTGCGTTGGTGGTGGTGCTCGCAGGTGTTCTTATTGGTGAGTATGTGGCTCCTCCGGCGGAGCGAACCGCGCAGAGTTACAAGGCCGTTGCGCTTGGAGCGGGCCAGAATGTCGCCGCGGCGCACGGGGTGTGGCATCGCGAAGGAAATATCTTCATGCACCTCAATGCTGTGCAGCCTAATGGCGTCTTGCACGGTATTACCATGTTCCGCTTCAACGATCAGCGGCAACTGATGGCGTCGAGCTTTGCCGAGCGGGCGATCTATCAGGGTGATCATTGGCGGCTGGAAAATTCTACAACTACGCGTCTTGAGGGTGACACAACAAGCCGCGAGGATCATCCGTCGTTGCGCTGGGAAACAGGCCTGACGCCTGATGTTCTGAGTGTATTGATCGTCAAGCCGGAGAACCTTTCGATGCTTGGCCTGTTCACCTACGCCAGCTACCTCGGCGATCAGGAGTTGAACGGCTCTCCCTACTGGTTGGCGTTCTGGAAGAAGGCGCTGATGCCACTGGGTACCGGGGTAATGGTGATGGTCGCGATTTCGTTTATCTTCGGGCCGTTGCGCTCGGTTACCATGGGTTTTCGTGTATTTACGGGGTTGCTTGTTGGTCTCATTTTCAAATACATGCAGGACCTTTTGGGGCCTATGAGCCTGGTTTACGGATTTAACCCGATACTTGCGGTGCTTGTGCCGATTGCAGTGAATGCGGTGGTTGGTGCCGTATTGATGCGCCGGGCAGGATAGCGTAGCCGCCCGGCATTCGTCTTCAGCTAGTCTTGGCTTTATGGGGAAGGGCAACGACCACGCTGTCTGAAAGCCTGTCCGTTATGGAAAGTCCGTTGATGGGGTAAAACAGCGCAATCATCGCTGGAGCGGTGAGGAAAAGTGTTGCAGAACCGAGGTAATAGCCGGCCAGTAGAGCCACGAAAAATACGGCAGCTGCGGTCAGGTAGCGGCGAAGTGCCTGGCTCCAGCTCACGGAAGAGCCGTCGAGGTTTTCTATCCGTACGCGCCACACCTGCATGCCCAGTGTCTGACCAATGCGTGTCCAGAAGTAGGCAAAGAACAGGTACATCACCAGAAACAGTACAAACGTCAGGCCAGGATCGCCGGATAACTGGCCCGCTTCCGCTTTTTGTTCGAGTTGATCCCAGCCCGTAATCCAGCCGGTTATCATTGTGTATATCCAGGTGGCGACCAGAAGTACGGCAATACTGATCAGGCCGTCGTAAATAACGGCCAGTGATCGTTTGAGAAACGTCGCTGGGGGAAGCAGTTCGTCAGCGGCGTGGAAGCGGCGGGGCATGGGCTCTCCTGTGATTTTTCACGTTTTTCCTGTACTCGGCGTGTGCTAGAGTAGCCGATTTGCACACGCGTGTAAGTATTCGTATTCAATCGCGGATCCTGCCGTTTTACGGTGGGATTTCTGGAAAGGTATCAAAGGGCTATGAAAACCGCAGAGTTGCGACAGGCATTTCTCGATTATTTCAAACAGCAAGGTCATTCCATTGTTTCAAGCAGTTCGCTGGTGCCGGCGGATGATCCGACACTGCTGTTTACCAATGCGGGAATGAACCAGTTCAAGGACGTATTTCTTGGCCGTGAGGAACGCGACTACAATCGCGCAACCAGCTCCCAGAAATGCGTTCGTGCTGGCGGTAAGCATAACGACCTTGAAAACGTGGGTTACACGGCGCGTCACCACACATTTTTCGAAATGCTGGGCAACTTCAGCTTTGGTGACTACTTCAAGCGTGAAGCCATCAACTATGCGTGGACATTTCTTACCGGCGAGCAATGGCTGAACCTACCCTCGGAAAAGCTATGGGTGACCGTCTACGCCGACGACGACGAAGCTTACGATATCTGGAACAAAGAAGTGGGCGTGCCGGCGGACCGTATTGTCCGTATCGGAGACAACGGCGGTGCTCCCTATGCATCGGATAACTTCTGGCAGATGGGCGATACCGGCCCTTGCGGTCCCTGCACCGAAATATTCTACGACCATGGCCCGGATGTGGCCGGAGGCCCTCCGGGGAGTCCGGAAGAAGACGGCGACCGCTACATCGAGATCTGGAACGTGGTCTTCATGCAGTATAACCGCACCGCTGATGGCGAGATGCTCAACCTGCCGAAGCCCTCCGTTGATACGGGCATGGGGCTGGAGCGGGTTACGGCTGTTCTGCAGGGCGTTCACAGCAATTACGAAATCGACCTCTTCGACGACCTGCTGAAGGCCGCCTCCACCATACTCGGCGGTGCAGCAACAACCGAAGCCAGCCTGCGAGTGGTTGCCGACCATATCCGCTCCTGTGCGTTCCTGATCTCTGATGGCGTAATGCCCTCCAATGAAGGCCGTGGTTTTGTACTGCGACGCATCATTCGTCGAGCTGCCCGTCACGGCAACAAACTGGGCGCCACTGGCCCGTTCTTCTACAAGCTGACCGGCGCCCTGGTTGAATTGATGGGTGAAGCTTTCCCGCAGCTGGTCAGCAGCCGGAAGCAGATCGAAAAAGTGCTGTTGCAGGAAGAAGAGCAGTTTGTAAAAACTCTGGATAAAGGCCTGCGCCTGCTTGAGCAGGACATTGCCGAGCTGAAAGGCGACGTGATTCCCGGGGAAACCATTTTTACGTTGTATGACACCTACGGCTTTCCGGTGGATCTCACCAACGACATAGCCCGTGAGCGCGGTTTGTCACTGGATTACGAGGGCTACGAGAAGGCCATGGAAAGTCAGCGTGAGCGCGCGCGGGCGGCCAGCAAATTCGGCATGGATTACAATGCCGCTGGCTTGGGCATTGAGGGTAAAACCGAATTTACCGGGCACGATCACATCGATGGTCACGAGCGCATTCGCGCTGTGATTGTCAACGGCGAAAAGAAAACGGCAGAAGCCGGTGACGAAGCGGTTGTGGTGCTGGAGCGCACGCCATTCTATGCGGAATCTGGTGGCCAGGTGGGTGATACCGGTTTGCTGACCTGGAGTGGTGGCCGCTTCAAGGTAACGGATACCCGCAAAGACGGCGATAACCACCTGCATGTGGGCACCCTTATAGAGGGCGAGCTGTTCGAGGGCCTGGAAGTGGACGCCCGAATTGATCACGCACGCCGCGATCGGACCCGTCGCAACCACTCTGCCACGCATTTGTTGCACGCTGCATTGCGTAAGGTTTTGGGTGAACATGTTGGGCAGAAGGGCTCACTGGTCGATCCGGACAAGCTGCGTTTCGACTTTTCGCACTTCGAGGCCGTAACGCCCGAACAACTGAAAGAAATCGAACGCCAGGTGAATGAGCAGATTCTTGAGAATACACCAGTGCAGACCGACATTACGGATATGGAACAGGCGCAGGCAAAAGGCGCCATGGCTTTGTTCGGTGAAAAGTACGGCGACGTTGTCCGCGTTCTTAGTATGGGCACCGACAGCTACTCTGTAGAGCTGTGCGGCGGCACTCACGTGGCGCGCACCGGTGACATCGGGCTGTTCCGGATTACATCGGAGAGCGGCATTTCTTCCGGTGTTCGCCGCATCGAGGCGGTTACCGGCTTTGGTGCGCTTGAGTGGGTGGATGAAACCGAGCGCACTCTGCGTGAAACGGCTCGCTTGGTTAAAGGTAGCCGGGAAACGGTTGTCGACAAGGTGCAGCAAACCGTTGAGCGAAACCGACAGCTTGAGAAGGATATTGACGCCCTGAAAGCCAAGTTGGCCAGCTCTGCAGGCAGTGACCTTGCCGGCTCGGCGGTTGAAGTGGCCGGCTTGAAAGTGGTCGCGTGCGAACTTGAAGGTGCAGATCGCAAGGCCCTTATGGAAACCGCAGATCAGCTTAAAAACAAGCTGGGTGAGGGTGTCGTTGTACTTGCGAGCGTTGATGACGGCAAGGTGACACTTGTTGCTGGTGTTACAAAATCCGCGACAAGCAGAATCAAGGCCGGCGATCTTATGAAACACCTGTCCAGTTTGGTTGATGGCAAAGGCGGTGGCCGGCCAGACATGGCTCAAGGCGGCGGTAATGATCCCTCAAAGCTTGCTGAAGCGCTTGCCGGTGTGCCGGAGTGGGTTGAAAAAAATATCGCTTAAGCAACTGTTTTTCTTAAGCGGTCGAGGTTTATAATTCTGGCCGCTTGTTTTTTGACGGGTAGAGCTTCTCGCTCTGCCATAGGTCCCTGATTCAGATATTGGAACGACAATGGCGCTGTTGGTTCAGAAGTTTGGTGGCACCTCGGTAGGCACAACCGAGCGCATAGAAGCTGTTGCGGAGAAGGTATGCGGTTTCCGCAAAGATGGCCATGATATTGTAGTTGTAGTTTCTGCCATGAGTGGCGAAACCAACCGGCTTATCGCGCTGGCCAACAATATAATGGAGGAGCCCACGCCCCGCGAGATGGACGTTCTGGTCTCAACAGGTGAGCAAGTAACCATTGCCCTTCTTTGTATGGCGCTGCAGAAAATTGGGTGTGAAGCGCGCTCCTACACAGGATCCCAGGTTCGCATACTGACAGACAGCATGCACACCAAGGCCCGTATAAAACAGATTGATGAGCAGCGCATGCGCGAAGACCTGGATGCCGGCCGCGTGGTGGTTGTCGCCGGGTTTCAGGGCGTTGATGAGAATGGAAACATCACAACGCTGGGCCGAGGTGGCTCTGATACCACAGCTGTTGCCCTTGCAGCGGCGCTCAAGGCCGATGAGTGTCAGATCTATACCGACGTAGACGGCGTATACACGACAGACCCCAGAGTAGTGGACAGTGCCCGTCGTCTGGCGCGGATTACCTTTGAAGAGATGATGGAGATGGCGAGCCTGGGCTCAAAAGTACTCCAGATTCGCGCCGTAGAATTTGCGGGCAAATACAACGTTCCGTTAAGGGTTCTCTCCAGCTTTGAGGAAGGTGAGGGCACTCTGATTACACTTGAGGAAAACACTGCCATGGAACAACCGGTCGTCTCCGGCATCGCTTTTAACCGTGATGAAGCCAAAGTTACGATTTCGGGTGTACCCGACACCCCGGGTAGCGCACTGCGCATCCTGAAGCCAATAAGTGATGCCAACATTGATGTGGATATGATCGTCCAGAACGTGGGCGAGGATAACCGCACTGCATTCACGTTTACCGTGCATCGCAATGATTTCAAGCGCGCGAAAGACGTACTTCAGCGTGTTTCTGACGAGTTGGGTGCTCGTGAAGTCAGCGGTGACACGAAGATCGCAAAGGTCAGTATTGTCGGCGTTGGAATGCGCTCTCATGCGGGAGTGGCGACCAAAATGTTTGAGGCGCTGTCCGTTGAGGGTATCAATATTCAGATGATCTCCACATCGGAAATCAAGATTTCTGTGGTGATTGATGAAAAATATCTTGAGCTTGCGGTGCGTGCCCTTCACAGTGCATTTGAGCTCGACAAGCCCGGGGTAGAGGAAACCTTATAAAAGGGACTCATTTTCTGACCTTGTGGTCGTGTGTAACAGTATAAGGGAGTGTGTGTCTTGGTTGGGCAGTGTTCTCACTATAAACGTCGAACCAATTAAAATATTACTTGTCGGAACAGGTAGCTCTGGATAGGGAGTAAAGGATATGTTGATTTTAACACGCCGCGTTGGCGAAACTCTGATGGTCGGTGATGACGTAACGGTTACCGTGCTTGGGGTGAAAGGAAATCAGGTGCGGATTGGGGTGAATGCACCGAAGGAAGTTGCTGTGCACCGGGAAGAGATTTATCAACGCATCCAGTCTGAAAAAGGTGTGGATGAGCCTGAGCCTGGCAACAGCTGAGCATTGAAAAACACCTTTCACGTAAGACTTGGGCGTTTTTTTCGTTTTCAGTAAAAACCAAGGCTAAAAAAATCGTGTCAAGCCTATGAAAACAGAAAAATTATGGTAGTATACGCCCCGTTCTCAAGGAGAGGTGGGTGAGTGGCTGAAACCAGTTCCCTGCTAAGGAACCGTACGCGAAAGCGTACCGAGGGTTCGAATCCCTCCCTCTCCGCCATTTTCTTTTTATAAGGAAATCGGAACAGGTTGAAGTTGCATTCAACCACAGCAATAGTGATCAATGCGCGGCTGTAGCTCAGCTGGATAGAGTACTCGGCTACGAACCGAGCGGTCGGAGGTTCGAATCCTCCCAGCCGCGCCACTTAATAGAATATCGATGAGTGAACCCGACTTTAGAGTCAGGCTCATAAGTCAGACAGGATTTGAACCGAAAGAGGTTCGACCGAAGCACACGCAGTGTGCTGAGGAACGCCAGAGCGAAGCGACGGCGGCCCCGAAGGGGTGAGGGCCAAAGGCCCGAATAATCCTCCCATCAGGCAAAGTGCCAAATGTGAGGATAAAAAGTTATTGGCGGCTGTAGCTCAGCTGGATAGAGTACTCGGCTACGAACCGAGCGGTCGGAGGTTCGAATCCTCCCAGCCGCGCCATATTCAAGTCAAAACGCCTCAGCTTGTGCACCTCACAGCCTGAGGCGTTTTGCATTCTACAGCTGGGAGAATTTGAACCGAAAGAGGTTCGACCGAAACCTG
>NZ_VCGW01000009.1 GCF_007671675.1 Marinobacter maritimus
CATTTGCCCATGTGAGAGTAGGTCATCGTCAGACTCTTAATTAGAATTGCCTCGACAGCGTTGCTGTCGGGGCTTTTTTTTGTCTGAAAATCGACCCGCCGGGCAGCGGAACACTGCTCCTTATACCTCCCGGTGATATACTGTTTCCTATAAAACAAAATGCGATATGGAGCTCCTCAATGTCAGGCAACGATCATCTGGTCATATTTGATACGACACTCCGGGATGGAGAGCAAAGCCCTGGTGCCACCATGAACAAGGCGGAGAAACTTCGGATCGCCAAAGCACTTGAAAAGCTTCGCGTGGACGTCATAGAGGCCGGATTTGCAATCGCAAGCCAAGGCGATTTTGAAGCCGTTAAATCCATTGCTGAAACCATCAAAGGTTCAACGATTTGCAGCCTGGCAAGGGCTCTGGATAAAGACATTGATCGAGCGGCTGAGGCGATTCGGCCGGCCGAACGAGGCCGTATTCATACGTTTATTGCTACGTCGCCCATCCATATGCAGCACAAGCTACAAATGCAGCCGGGTGAGGTTATCGAGCAGGCTGTTCGGGCTGTAAAACGCGCGCGCAGCCACGTCGATGATGTTGAATTCTCATGTGAAGACGCCGGTCGCTCCGAGCTGGATTTTCTTTGTCGAATCATTGAAGCTGCCATTGATGCGGGCGCCAATACCATTAACATTCCTGACACTGTTGGCTATGCGATTCCGGAGCAGTTTGCTGAAACTATTCATCAGTTGCTCAATCGCATTCCCAATGCGGATAAAGCCATATTTTCCGTACATTGTCATAATGATCTGGGGCTTGCCGTTGCCAACTCACTCGCCGCGGTAGCCCGCGGAGCCCGACAGGTAGAGTGTACGATTAATGGTTTGGGCGAGCGCGCCGGCAATGCGTCGCTGGAAGAGATCGTGATGGCGGTTCGTACCCGGCAGGACCTGTTCAACATTGATACCCGCATAGACGCCCGCCACATCGTTCCGTCTTCAAGGCTCGTCTCTACTATTACCGGTTTTCCGGTACAGCCGAACAAAGCCATAGTTGGTGCGAACGCATTTGCCCATGAATCCGGTATTCATCAGGATGGCGTGCTCAAGCATCGCGAAACGTACGAAATAATGCGGGCGGAGGATGTCGGTTGGCATACCAATAGTCTGGTGTTAGGCAAGCATTCCGGGCGCAACGCATTCCGGACACGCTTGCTTGAGCTGGGTATTCAGTTTGAGACAGAAACCGAGCTTAACGAGGCGTTCACCCGCTTCAAAGCTCTGGCTGACCTGAAGCATGAAATCTTTGATGAAGACCTGCAGGCGATTGCCAGCGACACCCGGCAAAAGGATGAAGACGGTCGGTATGGGCTGGTTTGCCTCCAGGTTTGCTCTGAAACCGGGGTGGTGCCCAAGGCAAACATGACCCTTACGATGGACGGAAAAGAACATCACGTAGAGGCTGAGGGCAGTGGTCCGGTCGATGCGACGTTCAAGGCTATCGAGTCGCTTGTCGATTCGGGTTGTAATCTGCAGCTCTACTCCGTGAACAACATTACCAGTGGCACAGATGCGCAAGGCGAGGTGACTGTCCGGCTGGAGCGTGGTGGCCGAATCGTAAACGGGGTGGGCGCCGATACGGACATTATTATTGCGTCGGCCAAAGCCTATATCGAAGCCCTTAACCTGATTAGCCGCGGCGGCATCCGGCAGCATCCCCAGGTGGCGGATGTCTGAATTACTCCGAGCCTTCTTTCCATATCAGCGGGCGGTATGTGGTTTGAATGATGCACACTGAAGCGCAAAGACAATTTTATCTCGGTGTTGCAGGTATCCGCATGTGGTATGCGCGTGAAGCCCTGCCGGGTGCCGCACCCAGCCCTGAGTTCAAGTTTCCGGAGTCGGACGAGCTGATTCAATCGCTGATCGAAGTTCATGGTCCAGTTGCTTCAGCTCCAGAAAAAGCAGGCCAGCCCCGCTCGGCCCCTTCGCCCTCCAAGCCTGACCAGCGCGGAGCCCAGCGCATTGCCAGCCTTCAGGCGTTGATGGAGGGCAAAGACGGAGAGGTCTCGGGCAAGGAGCGGCCAGTACAGCAGCCTTCGGTCGGGGCAGAGTTGCCGTTGGATGATGAGCAACGCAATGCTGTGCCGGCTCAGGTTTCTCATGCACAGCCAAGTAAGGCTGTCAGCCTGCACGTTGGCGTATTTTCCAGTGACAGTTGCATCCTGATAGCCGCGATATCCAAAGAAGCGAGCCTTCGTTTGCAGGAGACGCTCGCTGTAAACATATTGAGGAGTCTGGGGGAGGAGGAGACAAAAGCTGCGGAATGGGTCCAGTGGCCGGTCTTCAATAATCGCTTGGTGTCGGGAGGTTCGGTTGCTGACCTGGTGTCCGTTATGAAACATGTGCTGGAAGGCTCTGCCCACAAGAAAGTGATTGTTCTGGGTCCTATCGGCAGAGCAGATCCGGAAGCTGGGCGTGATGGCTGGTTGGCAGGTGCGCTTGAGCGCTCTCCGGATATTGAGTTTGAGTATTCTCTGGCCGAGCTTGCCAGTAATCCGGGCGCCAAGCGCTCTTTGTGGGGGCAGCTGAAACCGTTGGTCAAAGCGTGACGCAGAAAAAGGTTGGCTTAAACCGTGATGCCTCGGGGGCGGATCTGACAGTACGGCCTTTGGAGCCGGGGGATTTACCCGAAATTTTGGATATTGAGCGGCAGGGGTACTCCCATCCCTGGACCGAAGGAATCTTTCTGGACTGTTTCAAGCCGAGCTACCGTTTATGGGGGGCTTGCCAGGGCGGCTCGTTAGTTGGGTATGTTGTAGTATCCTATGTTCTGGATGAGGTGCAGCTCCTGAACCTTTGTGTTCATCCGGGATATCGTGGTCTGGGGGCTGGAAGGTTCCTGTTGCGTCACCTTCTTGCAGAGGCAGCCCGCGAGAGTATGAATCAGATTATCCTCGAAGTGCGGTTGAGCAACAAAGCTGCAAGCAAGCTCTATCGCGCGGAGGGCTTTGAGGAAACAGGCCGTCGCCCGCGGTACTATCCCGCTGCTTCCGGGCGAGAAGATGCTCGAATAATGACGCTGTTGCTGCAGTCTTGACGGTAGTTGCTTCTGTTCGCGTAATGACCTCTTAGCCCCTATAATGGCTGCCTTTTACGAACATCCGACGCAGGTTTCTTTTAAACTATGTCTCACCTTTCCCAGGAAGTGGCTAAACGCCGCACCTTTGCAATCATCTCTCACCCGGACGCTGGTAAAACCACGATTACCGAGAAAGTCCTTCTGTTTGGGCACGCTATACAGAGGGCGGGTACGGTCAAGGGGAAAAAATCCGGTCAGCATGCGAAGTCTGACTGGATGGAGATGGAGAAGGAGCGGGGTATCTCGGTAACCACATCCGTGATGCAATTTCCTTACGGTGGCAAACTGGTGAATCTGTTGGATACCCCGGGCCATGAGGATTTCTCTGAGGACACCTATCGCACACTCACGGCAGTAGATTCCTGCCTGATGGTTATCGACAGCGCAAAAGGTGTTGAGGAGCGTACCATCAAACTGATGGAGGTGACCCGGCTCCGGGATACACCTATTCTGACATTCATGAACAAGCTGGATCGTGACACCCGTGATCCGGTAGAGCTTATGGATGAAGTGGAAGATGTACTGAAAATTGCCTGCGCGCCTATTACCTGGCCTATTGGTATGGGTAAAAGTTTCAAAGGTGTTTACCACCTGCTTCGGGATGAGGTAATTCTGTACCAGAGCGGCCAAGGCCACGCTATTCAAGACGTCCGGGTAATTAGCGGGCTGGACAATCCTGAACTCGATAAGGCGATTGGCACTTACGCGAGTGATTTGCGGGATGAAGTTGAATTGGTGAAGGGCGCGTCCCATGAGTTTGACCTGGCGGCATTTCTGGCCGGTGAGCTGACTCCGGTGTTCTTTGGTACCGCATTAGGTAACTTTGGTGTCGATCACATGTTGGATGGGCTTGTTGAGTGGGCTCCCGCGCCTCAGCCTCGTGAGACGGACCAGAGGCTGGTACAGCCTGATGATGAAGCCTTCACCGGCTTTGTTTTTAAGATTCAGGCCAATATGGATCCTCAGCATCGGGACAGAGTTGCGTTTATGCGCATTGTGTCTGGTAAATACGCCCAAGGCATGAAAGCCCGGCACGTGCGGATCGCAAAGGAAGTGCGTTTCTCTGACGCCTTGACGTTTATGGCCGGTGATCGTGCGCACGCTGAGGAAGCCTATGCAGGTGATATTATTGGCCTGCACAATCACGGCACGATTCAGTTGGGGGATACGTTTACTGCTGGCGAAGACATGAAGTTTACCGGCATTCCCAATTTTGCGCCGGAGCTGTTCCGCCGTATACGGCTGAAAGATCCGCTGAAGGCGAAGCAGCTCCAGAAGGGTTTGATACAGCTTTCGGAGGAGGGCGCCGTGCAGGTCTTCCGGCCAGTGCGCAACAACGATTTGATTGTTGGGGCGGTTGGTGTCCTGCAGTTCGATGTAGTGGTCAGTCGTCTCAAGACTGAGTACAAGGTTGAAGCTGTTTATGAGCCTATTAATGTCGCGACTGCACGTTGGGTAACCTGCCCGGATGATCGCAAACTGGATGAGTTCCAGCGAAAGAATAACGACAATCTGGCGCTCGATGGTGGTGACCGACTCGCGTATATCGCGCCAACCATGGTAAACCTGAATCTTGCTCAGGAACGATATCCAGACGTTGAGTTCCACAAAACCCGGGAGCACTGATCCGATAGTGGATGGAGGTGGCTTTGAAACTGGTTGATGCCCATTGTCACTTTGACTTTCCAGGGTTCGAAGGGCGCCGGGTCAGCGAGCTTGAGGCTGCTTCTCAGGCTGGGGTTGTCGGCCTGGTTATCCCCGGTGTACGTCGCCCGGACTGGGAACGCGTCAGCAATACGGCTCTGGCACATCCGGGTCTGTTCTATTGTCTCGGCATTCATCCGTGGTTTGTCGCTGAACATTCCACCGAGGATTTGGACGTTTTGGAGCAGCTATTAGGTAAGCAGCCCGCCCGCTGCATAGCTATTGGTGAGTGTGGGCTGGATAGGCTGCATGGTGAGTTGGATTCTCAGCGCCCCTGGTTTGATGCGCAGATTGAGTTGGCATCGAAGCTCGATTATCCGCTGGTTATCCACTCTGTGGGGACCCACGATGAGGTTCACGCCACGCTCAGGCGCCGGAACTGGAATGGTAAAGCCCTGCTGCATGGCTTCTCCGGAAGTTATGAGCAGGCCACAAAGCTGATCGGCCAAGGATGCTCTATTGGCGTGGGTGGGGTAATTACGCATCCGCGTGCACGCAAAACCAGGGAGACCGTTGCACGCTTGCCTCTGGAGAGTCTGGTGCTTGAAACGGATGCGCCGGATATGGCGCCGGAAGGCGTCGCAGCGGGTGATAACTCGCCGGTTTATTTGCGCCAGATACTTGATTGTCTTGCTGAAATCCGGGGTGAGCATCCGGAATACCTGGCCTCCGCGCTATTTTCAAACACCATCGCGCTATACGGCAGGGCGTTGTGGCATTAAGGAATGATAAAACAGTGCGGCTCAGGGTTGGTTTTCAATAATCGTTCGAGTATACTTCGCGCCCTGGCTTTTCAAGGCGATGCCACTATCTCAGCCCCGAATAGTGTCACTGCCGATCAAATTACAGGTACAGAACCTCCTCCGGGTGTACTACACTTTCCGGTGGCGGTTTTTAACGTTTCTTTTTATAGCGTTCAAGGCGGAATCAATGAAGACTCTGAGTGCGAAACCAGAAACCGTAAAACGTGACTGGTACGTTGTAGACGCAGCCGGCAAGACGCTGGGTCGTCTGTCAACCGAAATCGCCCGTCGTCTGCGGGGCAAGCATAAGCCTGAGTACACCCCTCATGTAGACACTGGCGATTACATTGTTGTTATCAATGCGGGCCAGGTGCGGGTTACCGGCAACAAAGCATCTGACAAGATGTACTATAGTCATACCGGCTTTCCGGGTGGGATCAAATCTATCAGCTTCGAAAAGCTGGTTGACAAGGCGCCTGAGCAAGTTATTCAGAAGTCTGTCAAAGGCATGCTTCCGAAAGGCCCGCTTGGTCGTGCCATGTTCAAGAAGCTGAAAATTTATGCAGGCGCTGAGCATCCTCATACAGCCCAGCAGCCCAAAGAACTCGACATTTAACGGAAGGCGGATATGTCTGTAGCACAAAATTACGGTACTGGTCGCCGCAAAACGTCCACGGCTCGGGTGTTTATCAAGCCGGGAAGCGGTAATATTTCTATTAACGGTCGCACCATCGAAGATTTTTTCGGTCGTGAGACTCTGCGCATGATCGTGCGTCAACCTCTGGTTGTTGCAGAATCCGCAGATCGTTTTGATATCAATATCACCGTTAAAGGTGGTGGTATCAGTGGTCAGGCAGGCGCTATTCGTCACGGTCTGACCCGCGCTCTGATGGATTACGACGAAGCCCTGCGCCCGGCGATGCGTAAAGCGGGTTATGTAACTCGTGATGCTCGTGAAGTAGAGCGTAAGAAAGTTGGTCTGCGCAAGGCGCGTAAGCGCCCTCAGTACTCCAAGCGTTAAGTTTCGCTGGAGCAGATCTCAGGAAAACCCGGCTATTTTGGTCGGGTTTTTTTGTTTCAGGGTCAATGTTCGTCAAATTGATCTGGAGCAGAGAAGAGGCTCTGGCGGCGGCTTTCCGACTTGTAAGGACATGGTAATTTCATTACCATTTGAGCGCTTATATTTTTGGATTGTGAAGTCCTTTTCGATGCACACTGTCGGCTTTCTTGCGGGCTGTGACATCGCCTGATGGGAGAAAACCATAATGAATAATGGCGACGTGAGCCAAGGTCGACGCCGGTTTCTTATCGGTGCTACGGCGGCGGTAGGTGGAGTCGGCGTCGTCGGTGCGGCAGTTCCTTTCGTGGCATCCTGGAATCCCAGTGCCAAAGCGGAGGCAGCTGGTGCGCCGGTAACCGTCAATATCAGTAAGATTGAACCTGGTCAGCAGATCACTGTTTCGTGGCGGGGTATGCCGGTCTGGCTTATCCGTCGCACAGACGACATGGTCGGCAGCATAGAAAAGCTCAATGACAAGGTGAGCGATCCTCAGTCTGAAGCCCCGCAGCAGCCGCCCTACATTGACGGCGTACTGCGGTCGCTGAAGCCTGATTTAGCTGTTCTTGTCGGCCTTTGCACCCACTTGGGCTGCGTGCCTTCCTATCGTCCGGAAGTGGCGCCGGCAGACTTGGGTGATGAGTGGCTTGGCGGACTGTTCTGTCCTTGTCATGGTTCCCGCTATGATATGGCCGGACGGGTATATAAATCGCAGCCTGCTCCGCTGAACCTGCAGGTTCCGCCTTATCGCTACGACGATGACGCGACTCTCACGATTGGTCTTGATCCGGAGGCAGCGTAATGCAGAAGCTTCTTAATTGGGTAGACGAGCGTCTGCCAGTTGTGGATGCCTGGAATAAGCATCTGGCAAAATACTACGCGCCGAAAAACTTCAACTTCTGGTATTTTTTCGGTTCTCTGGCGATGCTCGTACTGGTGAATCAGCTGGTAACCGGTATCTGGCTCACCATGAGTTACAATCCTACAGGCGAGGGGGCATTTGCTTCCGTTGAGTACATCATGCGTGACGTGCAGTGGGGCTGGCTCTTGCGCTACTTGCACTCCACGGGTGCGTCGGCCTTCTTTATAGTGGTTTATCTTCACATGTTCCGTGGTCTTATGTACGGATCTTATCAGAAGCCGCGTGAGCTGATCTGGCTGTTCGGTATGCTGATTTACCTGGTGCTGATGGCAGAGGCTTTCATGGGCTATCTGCTGCCTTGGGGTCAGATGTCCTACTGGGGTGCCCAGGTTATCGTAAACCTGTTTGGCGCCATTCCGGTTATCGGTGAAGATCTGTCCTTGTGGATTCGTGGTGATTACCTGATCTCGGGTATTACCCTTAATCGCTTCTTTGCCTTGCACGTGGTTGCTTTGCCAATTGTTCTGCTTGGCTTGGTAGTTCTTCATATTCTTGCTTTGCATGAAGTTGGCTCCAACAACCCCGACGGTATCGAGATCAAGAAAAACAAGGATGAAAACGGCATTCCAAAAGACGGTATCCCGTTCCACCCCTACTACTCCGTGCACGATCTTGTGGGCGTGGCGGTATTCTTCTTTATCTTCTTTATCGTGGTGTTTTTCTTCCCGGAAATGGGCGGTCTCTTCATTGAGAAGCCGAACTTTGAGCCTGCAAACGCACTGAAGACGCCTGCGCATATCGCGCCTGTATGGTATTTCACGCCTTTCTACGCCATGTTGCGCGCGGTCACGATTGACCTGTTCGGGCTGCCGGCGAAGTTCTGGGGTGTAGTTATCATGGGCGGTGCCATTGCAATTCTGTTTGTCTTGCCCTGGCTGGACAAAAGCCCGGTACGTTCCATCCGCTACAAGGGGTGGCTGAGCAAGATTGCGCTGACGCTGTTTGCGGTGAGTTTTGTTATTCTCGGTTATCTCGGTCTTGTGCCGGCTACCGAAGGTCGTACCACTGTGGCGCAGATCCTGACAGGCGTGTACTTCCTGTACTTCATTCTGATGCCGTTCTATACGCGCATGGAGAAAACCAAGCCAGTACCAGAGAGGGTGACAGGATAATGAGAAAGCTGATTTTTGGTCTTTTCATCGCAATCCTGCCGGTTCTCGGGCTGGCAGCCGGTGGCGCCGTTCCGCTTGATCACATTGAGACGGACCACACAGACAAGGCATCCCTGCAGCGTGGGGCTGCCATGTTTACCAATTACTGCATGGCGTGTCACTCCATGGAGTACGCTCGCTATAAACGGGTTGCTGAAGATCTTGAGATCCCGGCCGAGTTGTTCGAGGAGAACCTGATCTTCACAGGCGCCCAGATTGGCGAACTGATGAAGAACTCCATGGACAAGGATATGGCTGCTGGCTGGTTCGGTGCTCCGCCACCTGACCTTACGCTGGAAAGCCGCCTGCGCGGTGAGTCCTGGGTATACTCCTATTTGCGTGGTTTCTACAAGGATGAGACGCGTCCGCTCGGCGTGAATAATGTGGTGTTCCCTGCGGTGGGTATGCCCCATGTTCTGGTTGACCTGCAGGGCTTGTGTGCAGTTGAGCCCAACATCGGTAAGAAAGCCAGTGTTGAGCCGCTGAGCGGTAACGTCAATAACGGAAGTGCCTGTCCGGAATACGCCACCGAAGGCAGTATGTCCGGTGCCGAGTTTGATCGTGCCATGTATGACTTGACGAATTTCATGTCGTACATGGCGGATCCGATCAAAGTTGAGCGTGAACGCCTCGGGATTTTCGTATTGATCTTTGTTGCCATTTTCTTTGTCTTCGCCTACCTGCTCAATCGTGAGTACTGGAAGGACGTGCACTGAAAAATAGGGTATAATCTCGTTCCCTGAGTTCCAGCGGGCGTTAACCGGCCCGCTGGAATTTTTGCGTTTTTCAGGACCATTTCGGTTTGTTTACTCGTGAGGTAGTTCTATGGGCGTTGTGACCAAGCGGTCATCGATGACGTTTTTCTCAGACCCGGCCAGCCACTATAGCCACAGGGTTCGGATTGTGTTGGCAGAGAAGGGTGTTACCGTTGACGTCGTTGATGTTGATCCGGACAGTCCACCAGCCGAGTTGGCTGATCTGAATCCGTATAACGCCCTGCCGACCTTGGTGGATCGTGATCTGGTTCTGTATGAGCCTAACATCATGATGGAATATCTTGATGAGCGCTTTCCGCACCCGCCGTTGCTGCCGGTTTACCCGGTTGCTCGCGCCAACAGTCGGCTGATGATTCACAGAATCCAGAAAGACTGGTGTGGCTTGGTGGACCAGATTCTGCACCAACCAAACGTCAAGGCGTCGGAGACCGCGCGTAAAGAGCTGCGCGAAAGCCTGCTTGCTACAGCGCCGTTGTTTGGCGAAATGCCGTTTTTCCTCTCTGAGGAGTTCACCATTGTAGACTGCTGTATTGCGCCTATTCTCTGGCGTTTGCCGTCGCTCGGTATAGAGCTCAACGACAAGCAAGCCAAGCCGCTGCAGAAGTATATGGAGAGCATTTTTGATCGTGAAGGTTTCAAGGCCAGTCTTTCTGATCTGGAAGAAGACATCCGTAGCTGATTTTGCGGAGCTCTGCCATTCGCAACAGGAGGCAAACAGTGTCTGATAACAAGATCACCATGACATCCAGTCGCCCGTATCTGGTACGCGCATTCAACGAATGGATACTGGATAACGACTGCACGCCTTATATAGTGGTTGATGCAGGCATTCAGGGTGTTCAGGTGCCTACCGAACACGTTGCGAACGGACAGATCGTTCTGAATGTCAGTCCCGGTGCGGTGCGTGGGCTTGTAGTGGGTAACGGTGCATTGGAGTTCAGCGCCCGTTTCGGTGGTGTACCTATGCAGGTATTTATCCCGCTTCAGGCCGTGATGGCTATCTACGCCAAGGAGAATGGCGAAGGGATGGTGTTTGGCAGTGAGCCAGGCTCTCCGGATCCTGACGGCACGAACGACCGGGAGGGCGGTCGGTCGTCTGAAGGTCAGGACGAGCGCCCGTCGGGTCGTCCGACTCTCAAGGTTGTCAAGTAAGCGTTAGCTAACAACTGCTCTGAAAAAGCCGGCATCTGCCGGCTTTTTTGTCAGCCTCCAAACAGCTTCCCGTCTACCAGCGAGCACAGTGCATTGATTACAAGCATTAGCAAAGGTGTGGCCTCTGCTGGCGAGAGATCGTTGAGGGTGATCTCGTGGTCTTCTGAATGCATCAGGGAGGTGATGTCAGACTTCTCCCTTGCGCTCAACACTACCACGTTCATCTCCCGGCCATGGGCTGCCTGAATGGCCTGAATGAGATTCGCTTTGTGGCCATCATCAACAATCACGAATAGCACGTCGCCGGGCTTGCCGATAGCTTTGACCTGGCGTGAGAAGGTATCGTTGAAACGGTTATCGCGGCAGATGGCCGAGTAGGTTGTTGCGTCTGCGCCCAGATTGATTGCAGGCAGTGCCGGTCGGTCCTGTTCAAAGCGGTTCAGAAAGGCTGTGCAGAAATACTGGGCGATTACGTTGGCATTTCCGTTGGCGCAGGTGACAATTTTCCCGTCATTGAGAAGAGCGTTTACAAACGCTTCTGCTGCCTGCTCAATAGCGGGCCCTGCGGTGCTGGCTGCTTGAGCAGTATGCTCCATGTGGCTCGCGAACAACTGGTTGATCAGGTTCCCCGTTTCGTTCATCAGAATCTATACGTCCGCCTGGATTGCATTTTTGATCCATTGTACCCGGTATTTTTTTAAGGTTCCCGGGCTGATTGCCACTACGTCTATTCGGCTGAGCGCGTTCCAAAGGTTGTGTCGGTGCAGATAAAACGAAGCGGCTTTTAGTAGCCGCTGTCGTTTCGGATAGGAAATGGAGCTTGCCGGATCCACGAGGCTGTTCATACGTCTGTAGCGAACCTCAAAGAAGACGAGAGTGTCCTTGTCTTTCCCTATCAGATCGATTTCACCGCCGCGGTTATAGACGTTACGCTCAAGTATATCCACGCCTCGAGAGCTGAGATATCGCGCTGCAACCCCTTCAAAGTGTGTTCCGATTGCTTTGCTGCCTTCCATGGCCCTTACCTTGTCCTTTCGTGGCTTAGCGTCAGTTCGTCAACGACTGCGACGGTTTGTCATCTTCAGCACCAAGAGGTTTGGGCTGGGGGAGCAGGTTGGGCGTTCCACTGCGGAATTGCGCCCAAAGCTGGGTCCTGTGAATGCTGCCTTCGCGGGTCATGCTTAGCTGGCCGGTCTGGCCATCCACTTTTGCGGTTTGAACCTGGCGCAATAGAGGCAGGCGTTTGCTCAGCTGCCATGCGTCCGCTCCCATGGCAAAAAGCCTTCCCAGCTGGCCCTGAGTGCCAGACAAAGCTTTTGTGGCTTCTTCGCGCAATGGGTTTTCGGCGTCGAGCACCCAGGGAATATCGGTAAATATAACTTGATTCAAGTCGCGGTCCCGGGCGCCGTCCGGCGCGCCTTCGTAAATGATCGAAGGGGAGTACACAGGCAGATCGCCGCCAAAGTAAAACGCAAACAAAGGTTTGAACTGGCGCGCTATTGCTGGCTCGGCCACCATAACAATCGCTTCAGCATCCTGTCGGCGCCGTGGTTCGAATTCAACATTGAGGCCAATGGTGCGTTCTACCTGAATGGCGCGGTCCCGGGACACAGTAATGCCCAGCAGGTCCGCTGTCACCGCGCGCAGGTTATCTTCGCGAAAGAATCGTTCGATATCCAATGCAACCGCTCCGTTGTGCTGCATGCGTTTCAGCAATGCTGCCTCTACGCGATCGCCCCACTCACCCTGCGGGATGAGTGCCAGAACCTGGTTGATATTCTGCGCCGAGAGTTGGTCGGCAATCTGCCGGGCTTCGTCCTCTGCGGAAAGACCAAACTGATAAAGGCCGTCTGGAGCTTTCTTGTCTGCAGCCAGATAGTTGAGGCCCAAAGCGGGAACAGGAAGCGTTTTCAGGCTGGTAAGACTTGCCAGCGCTTCTTTCTCAAGCGGGCCTATAATCAGGTCGATATCCTGAGTGGCCAGTTCCTTGTACAGCTCATCAAAGGGTTGATCTGAGGTGTCCACAATGCGGATATCGGTTTTGCTGCGGTCTGCAGAGCTATCCTGATAGTAGGCCGCAAGAAAGCCGTTGCGAATGGCCTTGCCGGCGCTTGCCAATGGGCCTTGAAGCGGTAGGGCCAGAACAATCTTTTCGGGCCGGTTTGCAGCAAGGTTGGCAATGAGCTGAAGTTCGGACGGCAGGATCTGTGCAGCAGGATGGCCGGGCCAGTTATTTTGCCAGCGACGGATAGCCTTGCCCTGATCATCGATGCTCAGTCCGGGAGTGCGCACGTTTGCGGCAAGTTCAAGCCACCCTTCGGTTTCGAAGCCGATAGTGCTTTCGCCTGCGTCGGAGAGTTTCTGGTCCGGAACCGCTTTCAGAAAAGTCCAGATCTGATCGTGGATCTGTTGTGGGTTAACCTTGCCATCTGTCTGCGAGAGAAGCATCAGGGTCATGGCAGCTGAGAGACGGTCACCCACGAGTGCGTAAGTTTCAGCCTGAAGGCCGGCAGCGCGGTTAATGAGATCCGAGTTGTAGCCTCTGAAGTTGTCTGGTGAGAGTGTTGTGACGATACTGCCTGCCCACTCACGATCTTCCAGTGCTACAGCACTCGCCATGGCGAGTAGCTGTTTTTGGGCCTGCAATGATGGCGCAGGTTGCGCCAGTTGAGTGCTCTGCAGTAGTGTGCGGGCCGCCCGATGGTCGTCACTCTCCTGAAACCGGCTTGCGACCTTCAGCAGGTATCGCTGCGCCGTTTCGGTGTTTCGCTCCTTTGCGGCAAGCTCAAGAGCCTGCGACGGGGACTGGGCAACGTGCGACTCCAGGTCGACACTGGCGCAGCCGGCAAATAGCAGGGTCAGGGTAAATATACCGGCCAGGGCGCGATGGTTAATACGGTTCTTTGTCATGGCAAGCTCTATGGATTCCGTGGTTTGGGGCTTGTGGCGCCGATCTGATGGTGGCAAGTTTAACAGCTCCGGGGCCAATTCACATGACGCAGGTGTCATGGTAATGCTGCCCCTGCGCTTGAGGCATACATTTTGAAATCTGAATCGGATCAGTCAGCCATGCAGGTAATAAAGCCAGGCGATACCCGTGGAACGCTCTATATCGTTGCTACCCCTATTGGAAATCTGGAGGATATTTCTGCCCGCGCAGTGAGTGTGCTCTCGGGGGTGGCGGTAATTGCTGCGGAGGATACCCGTCACAGCGGGCGCTTGCTTCAGCATTTAGGGATTAACAAGCCGTTGGTTGCATTACATGATCACAATGAGCGCGGCAGAGTTCAGAACATTCTGGATCAATTGTTGGCAGGCGCTGATGTTGCGTTGATTTCAGACGCTGGCACGCCGCTGATCTCTGATCCGGGCTATGTGCTGGTTCGGGAGGCAAGAGTTGAAGGGTTGCGGGTAAGCCCTATTCCCGGGCCATGTGCGCTGATCGCCGCACTGAGTGCCGCCGGTCTCCCAACGGATCGTTTTTTGTTTGTCGGTTTTCTTCCTGCAAAGCGTTCCGGCCGGCGTACCGCCCTCGAAGAGCTTCGCAAGGAGACTGTGACTCTGGTTTTTTACGAGTCGCCCCACAGGATACTGGATACCGTGGCCGACATCGCTGAAACCATGGGGGAGCATCGTGAGATTGTGTTGGGACGTGAGATTACGAAAACGTTCGAGACGTTCTACTCCGGGGGAGCGACTCAAGTACTGGCAACCCTTACAGACGACCCGCACGGCAGTCGAGGCGAATTCGTTGTTATGGTGCGGGGCGCTGAGAAAGCGGAAAGCTCCCTGATGGCTGGCGCGCTTGATGTCGATAGACTGCTGAGCCTGTTGATGGAGGAGCTGCCGATCAAAAAAACGGCAAAAATTGCGTCCAGCCTGACCGGCCTGGGAAAAAACGAACTGTATCAGAGAGCGCTGGACCTTAAGGACAGTTGATCTGAGGGCGGTGCTTTTCCTTGCATGGCGGGTGGTGCAGGAGTATTGTCTCGCCCGAGCTCGCCAGACAGTCGCCGCCGGTTTATCCGGGGGAGGAAAGTCCGGGCTCCGCAGGGCAAGGTGCCAGGTAACTCCTGGGCGGCGTGAGCCGACGGAAAGTGCAACAGAAAGCAGACCGCCTAAGTGCTCGTGACTTGTTCACGGACACCGGTAAGGGTGAAACGGTGCGGTAAGAGCGCACCGCGTGACTGGCAACAGTTCACGGCGATGGTAAACCCCACCTGGAGCAAGACCAAATAGGAGTCCTATGGCGTGGCCCGCGCTGGACTCGGGTAGGTTGCTTGAGGCCTGTGGTGACGCAGGCCCTAGATGAATGACTGTCCACGACAGAACCCGGCTTATCGGCGAGCTCGCCTTCTTTTCCTTGGTGCATAAAGCGTGTTCATTCTCATGGCGCGCTTCTTATAGCCAAAAAATCTTAAACCTCACTTGTCTTCTTCAGACCTTTCTGCAGGTGGTTGATTTCCCTTCTTTTCTTATTCGTAATGTCACGTTTTGCTCATAGCATTCTCTGTAACCCGTTGTCATAAAAGGAACTTTCCCAAGAGGGCCGCTGTTTGCGGCGCTTGCATTGTGAATTGCGTGTTTCTATAGTGTGCACAAGTGGGAAAAAGTGGTTTGTAGTGGTTATTTGTGGTTTTCAGGTCCCCAGAGACGGTGTAAATGAGCAATTTTCTCGGCAGTCATGCCATCAATATGGATGCAAAGGGTCGCTTGGCGATCCCTACCAAGGTGCGCGAAGGCCTCGCGCAGGCCTGTGGTGGGCGCATTGTATTGACGGCGAACGCCGATGAAGAGCGCTGTCTGCTGGTTTATCCGGAGCCAGAGTGGGAGATCCTCCGCCCCAAAATTGAAGCACTTCCCAATATGAATAAAGCGGCACGGCGTCTTCAGCGCCTGCTGCTGGGTAATGCTGCGCCCATGGAGATGGATTCTGCAGGGCGCATTCTCGTGCCGCCCACGCTGCGCAGCTACGCCCACCTTGAGAAAAAGTTGATGCTCATCGGGCAAGGTAAAAAACTGGAGCTTTGGAGTGAAGAGCGCTGGTTTGCATGGCTTGATGAATCCTCTGGTGATGAAGATATGCCGCCTGAGATGGAGGCGCTTTCCCTATGACCACTGATCGCAGTCAGGAGGTCGGAGCAGAGTTTTCGCATCGCTCAGTCCTTCTGGACTCGGCGGTCGACTATCTGGTCAGCGATCCCGATGGCAAGTATGTAGATGGCACCTTTGGCAGGGGCGGTCACAGCCAGCTCATTCTCGGGCGCCTGGGTGTGTCTGGCCAGTTGCTGGGTATCGACAAAGATCCTGAGGCCATCACTGTAGCGGAAGAGCTGGCTGCAGATGATTCGCGATTCGGATATTTCCATGGTTCCTTTGCTGAGCTCAGTCGCGCGGTGTCCGAGGCGGGCTGGGGGCAGGTTGATGGCGTGCTGATGGATCTGGGAGTGTCTTCGCCGCAGCTTGACGATGCATCAAGGGGCTTCAGCTTTATGCGTGATGGCCCGCTTGATATGCGCATGAATCCGCTGCAGTCGCCTAGTGCGGCTGAGTGGCTGACATACGCAGAAGAGCACGATATCGCGAATGTTATCTTTCGCTACGGTGAGGAGCGGTTTTCCCGTCGCATCGCCCGCCTGATTGTTGAACGTCGCAAAGAAGCGCCGATCGAAACAACGCTCCAGCTGGCTGCGCTGGTCAGCGAAGCGGTACCGAAAAAAGAAAAACACAAACATCCGGCAACCCGCACTTTTCAGGCGGTTCGCATTTTTATCAATCGCGAGCTCGAAGACCTGGAAGCAGGGCTGCAGGCGTCCGTTGATCGGCTTGCGCCGGGTGGCAGGCTGGTTGTCATTAGTTTTCATTCTCTGGAAGACCGGCTGGTGAAGCGTTTTATGCGGGATCTCGCTCGCGGCCCAAGGATGCCCAAAGGCATACCTGTGACGGCAGAGCAGGAAGCCTCGGATTTTCGGTTAATTGGCAAGGCCAGCAAGGCCGGTGCCGGTGAAGTCAGTGAGAATGTTCGTGCCCGCAGCGCTGTTATGCGGGTTTTGGAGCGTATCGATAAAAATCAGACATCGCAGGGGAGCGCGTAAATATGGGCGCCGTAACCATAGAGCCGACGGTAAAGCCGGCCAAGCTGAATAAAGAAAAAGTTCGCGAGGGTGTTGTTGCCGCCGTCCGGATTTCGCGGAGTGTTTTTAAAGCCACGCGGCAGAAGCGGGTTCTGGTATCGCTGGTTCTGGCTGCACTGCTTGTGGGTTCATCGATTGGCGTCGTTATTGGCGCCCATGAGAACCGCACGCTGTTCAATACGCTGTCCCAGCTTCAGGCAGAACGTGACAGTTTTCAGGCGGAGTGGAGTCAATTGCTGTTGGAGCAAAGCTCGATTGGTAGCCATGGGCGCGTGGAGAAGCTTGCAGCAGAGCGCTTCAACATGGTGGCTCCGGGGCGCCAGGACATTGTGCTGGTGCCTTTGATGTCACCGTTGGCGTCCCGGTAATTCACGATAATCACAATCGCAGGGTGATCTGATTGTCCACTCAGGAATCAGCAAGAACATTTGGCCAGAGAGTGGCGGCAGGCTTGAAAGCCTGGCGCTTCGGTTCTGTGCTGGGCGTTTTCCTGGTGGTTGTGTTGGCGCTTGGTTGGCGCTTGGTTGACTTGCATGTTGTCGACAACGATTTCCTGCGCAAGCAGGGTGATGTTCGCACTATTCGTGTAGAAACCATCGATGCCCACCGTGGAGTGGTCACCGACCGGTATGGTGAGCCTCTGGCAGTGAGCACTCCGGTGCAGACGCTGTGGGCCAACCCTTCAGAGACAGACCCTGCTGAACCGCGGTTGGCTAACCTGGCGCGGGTTCTGGACATCAGCGAGGCAAGGCTGCGTGAGCGTCTTGCAACATACGCCGGTCGAGAATTCATTTATCTGCGTAGAAAAGTCCAGCCCGGATTGGCTGCAAAAGTCATGGAGCTGGATATTCCGGGCATTTATACGCGCCAGGAATACCGCCGTTATTACCCGGCGGGCGAGGTAACGGCGCATGTTGTGGGGTTTACCAATATAGACGAACGCGGCCAGGAAGGCATGGAGCTGGCTTACAACGACTGGCTGTCTGGTGAGTCTGGTCGCAAACGTGTGCTGAAGGACAACCGCGGACGAATTATCAAGGATCTGACGCTCATCCGGGATGCGGCCCCCGGCCACAACCTTGAGCTCAGCATAGATCTGCGCTTGCAATACTTGGCATATCGCGAGTTGAAAGCTGTAGTCAGTGCCCATGACGCCCACGGCGGCACTCTCGTCATGCTGGATGTTGAGACAGGCGAGGTGCTCGCGATGGTCAATCAGGGCTCTTATAACCCAAATGACCGCAGCCAGTTTGCACCGGAAAACCTACGCAACAAAGCTATCACCGATCTGTTTGAGCCCGGCTCTACCATGAAGCCGATCTCGATGGCTGCAGCGCTTGAATCCGGGCAGTACTCTACAAACGCAACGATTGATACATCGCCCGGTTATCGGCGTTTTGGCAGGTTTACGATTCGCGATTATCGGAATTACGGCGTCATTAGCCTAACCGACATTATCGTTAAATCCAGCAACGTTGGTATCAGCAAAATTGCTACAGAGTTGGGTGGTGACACGATTCGTAATCTTTACGCCCGACTCGGATTTGGTCAGCCAACCGGTATTGGCTTCCCGGGTGAGGCTGTGGGTGTGTTGCCAGCACGGCCGAAGTGGCGCGCTTCTGAAGAGGCAACACTGTCCTACGGTTACGGGATGAGTGTGAATGCGCTTCAGTTGGCTCAGGCCTACATGGTAATTGCCAATGGTGGGGTGCGGTACCCGCTGAGTCTGATGAAGTTGAATGAAAAGCCGGTTGGCGAGAGGGTGCTCTCCGAGCAGGTAACCAGCGACGTAAGAACCATGCTGGGAGAAGTGGTTTCCAGGGGATCTGGTAAGCGTGCCCAGCCAGGCTTCTACAGCGCCGGGGGCAAAACCGGAACGGTTCACCTGGTCGGCGCCCAAGGTTATGAAGATAGCCAGTACAAGGCAATCTTTGCCGGCATGGCGCCAATTGATAATCCGAGAATTGTAACCGTTGTAGCGGTGGATGCGCCCCAGTCTGGCGAATACTACGGGGGCGAAGTGGCCGCGCCGGTCTTTTCGCGGGTGATGAGTGACGCCCTTCGGCTGCTTAATGTGAAGCCGGAGCTCGAAGTCGGCACTGCAGGCTTGCAAGCAGGAAAGACAGGGGATAGGGGATAAGCCTATGAGCATGACATCTCTCAGCACCTTGTTGCAGGGCATTGTTTCAGTGCCTTCGGTTTTTGACGTAACGATTCATGGTTTGCAAACCGATAGCCGTGAAATCAGTTCGGGCGATGCATTTGTGGCCTTGGCTGGCGCTGCGACCTTGGCGAACCAGTACGTCGACAAAGCCATAGCCGCCGGAGCGACCGTTGTGCTCCTGGAGTCAGATAAAGAGTTGGAATGCTCGGAGCACCACGGCGCCCTGATTGTCCCGGTTGTTGGGCTCAAGCAGCTGACAGGCAAAATTGCGGCCCGCTTTTACGAGCATCCTTCGCGCAGGCTGCGGTTGATAGGTGTTACCGGTACCAACGGAAAGACCTCGGTTAGCCATTACGTGGCCCAGCTGCTGAGTCAGGCCGGTACGCCCTGCGGCATCCTGGGCACCCTGGGTTATGGCATGCCGGGTGCTCTAAAGAAATCCACACACACCACGCCAGACGTTGTTCAGATCAATCGGGCATTGTCGGGAATTATTGCCAAAGGCGGCCGTGCGGCGGCCATGGAAGTGTCATCCCATGGCTTGGATCAGGGGCGTGTGGATGGTCTGACCATAACGGCAGCTGTCTTTACCAACCTGACGCGGGATCATCTTGACTACCATGGTTCCATGGAAGCATACGGAGCAACCAAGGCACGGCTGTTTGAACGTGAGGACGTGCATTTTTCGGTGATCAATTTTGATGATCCTTTCGGTCGTCAACTATACGAAAAGCTCGAAGGTAAGTGTGATCGTGTTCGTTATAGCCTTCACGAATCCGAGATGGAACTGTGGTTGAAAGACTTCCACCCAACGGACGACGGCTTTGATGCAATAGTCGACGGCGAGTGGGGGCGTTTTGAGTTCTCGGCGCCTCTTATGGGCAGCTTCAACGCCAGTAATGTGCTCGCAGCAATTGCAACCGTTATGACGCTGGGTGTGCCGGTAGAGCAGGTTCAGCGGGCGGTGGAGCAACTGACGCCGCCTCCCGGCCGACTGGAACGATTCTCCGGCGCAGACGGAGTTCGTGCCGTCGTGGATTACGCCCATACGCCGGATGCCCTGGCGAACGCTCTGGCTGCGCTGCGGCCGCACGTAACCGGCAGGCTGATTTGTGTGTTCGGGTGCGGAGGCGACCGGGACAGTGGAAAACGGCCGGAAATGGCGAAGGAAGCCGAAAAGTGCGCGGATGTCATCGTCGTGACGGACGACAACCCACGAACAGAAAGCCCGGTGGCGATTGTGCAGGATATTCTGCCTGGCTTCTCCCGCCCGGACTCCGCAACGGTGATTCACGACCGGGCGGAAGCGATTCGCTTCGCTATCAATATGGCCGGGCAAGAAGACCTTGTCCTTATCGCGGGTAAAGGTCACGAATCCTGGCAGGAGATCGCCGGTCAGAAGCTTCCGTTCAGCGACGCAGCCCAGGTTCGCCATTGGCTGAAGCTCGAAGGAGGTGTCGCATGATGCGTGCCTTCGCTCTTTCCGAGGCGTTGCGCTTCACGGACGCCACCTGTGCAGCTTATGGGCTGGACGCCGTCCGATTCGATCGTGTGTCCACGGATACGCGGGCTTTGAAGCTAGGCGATCTGTTTGTTGCTCTGCGCGGTGAGAATTTTGATGGCCACAAGTTTTTGTCGACCGCACAGGAGCTAGGGGCGTGTGCCGCGGTGGTTGATGCATTTGATAGCAGCCTCGATATACCTCAGTTGGTCGTGGTCAACACCGTTCAGGCACTGGCCGATCTTGCCGCGGGCAACCGGGGCGAGAGTGATGCGAAGCTGATTGCCATCACCGGTAGCAGTGGTAAAACCACCGTGAAAGAGCTGACTGCCGCCATTCTGGTACGTATGGGCGAGACCCTTGCGACCCGCGGCAACCTGAACAATCACATTGGTGTGCCGCTGACTCTGTTTGGCCTGAAACCGGCACACCACTATGGCGTTATCGAATTGGGTGCCAGCGGGCTTGGTGAAATTGCCCACACTGTGGCAATCACAAAGCCTCAGGTCGTGATTCTCACGAACGCGGGCCAGGCGCACCTGGAAGGGTTTGGCAGTTACGAAAATATTGTTCAGGCCAAGGGCGAGATTATTGAAGGTGTTACCGAAAACGGCCTGGTGGTTCTGAACCGGGACGATCCTGCCTTCGATCAGTGGCTTGCCCGTGCTGGCAAGCGTCGGGTTGTCAGTGTCAGCCGTTTTGGTCACCCGGATGCGGATTACCGCGCTGATACCAAACGACAGTCCACCCGGAAGCCTCAAATTGCGGTTGCAGGGCCTGACAGCTGGTCTTGCACGTTCAATCTGTCTTTGGAAGGCGAACACAATATAACCAACGCGCTGTTAGCAATTGCGGCCACCCGGGAATTGGGCGCGCCGGATACAGCCATTGTTGAGGGCCTGGCTGAAGTTCAGCCGGTGAGCGGGCGCCTGCAAGTAATTAACCTTCCGGGCGCGGTGTCGGTGATTGATGACAGCTACAACGCTAATCCCGCTTCCATGAAGGCGGCATTGAGTGTTCTCGTGACACGTGAAGGCAAGCGCATTGCGGTTTTGGGTGGCATGGGCGAGCTCGGGCCCACTGCTCGTGAGCTGCACAGTGAAATTGGCGCTTTTGCCTTCGAACTGGGTATTGAGCGCCTTCTGACGGTGGGTGTTGGTTGCGAAGGTTATGCCGACGGTTTTGGTGAAGCGACTGAGATGTATCAAACACACGACGAGGCCGTCAACGCCATCGTTCGCACTATTGAACCGCCTACGACCGTGTTGGTGAAAGGATCCAGAAGTGCCGCCATGGACCTCGTGGTGGAAGGGATTAAAAACAAGGTGAATAACGCATGCTGCTCTGGCTGACAGAGGTTCTATCACAATATTTCTCGGCGCTGACGGTGTTTCAGTACCTCACCGTGCGCGGGATTCTGGGAACATTGACTGCACTCCTGATCTCGCTGGTTATCGGGCCGTTGATGATCCGCAAGCTGAGTCAGTACCAGATTGGCCAGGCGATCCGTGATGATGGACCGCAGACTCACCTTAGCAAAGCAGGCACCCCAACCATGGGGGGAGCTCTGATTCTGGTATCTATCGGTATCACCACATTACTGTGGGCGGACCTATCCAATCGTTATGTGTGGGTTACCTTGCTGGTGACACTACTGTTTGGTGCGGTTGGCTGGGTTGATGATTACCGCAAAGTAGTTGAGCGCAACCCTCGCGGCCTGCCTGCGCGCTGGAAGTATTTCTGGCAATCGCTGATTGGCGCTGCTGCCGCCATCGTGCTGTATTTCAGCTCCGCGCTGCCTCAGGAAACTTCGCTGTATCTTCCGTTTGTCAAAAACGTGTCGCTGACCCTCGGGCCAGTGCTCTTCATTCTGTTGACGTATTTTGTGATCGTCGGTAGCAGTAACGCGGTGAACCTGACAGACGGTCTGGATGGCCTCGCAATCATGCCTACGGTGATGGTAGCCGGCGCTCTCGGTATTTTTGCTTACGTATCCGGCAACGTTCAGTTCGCCAACTATCTGTTGATTCCACACTTGCCTGGAACCGGCGAACTCATTGTGTTTTGCGGGGCACTGGTTGGCGCCGGGCTGGGTTTTCTCTGGTTCAACACCTATCCCGCTCAGGTGTTCATGGGCGACGTAGGCGCACTTGCACTGGGTGCAGCCCTGGGCGTGGTGGCGGTGATCGTGCGCCAGGAAATCATTCTTTTCATCATGGGCGGCGTGTTCGTGATGGAGACAGTGTCAGTGATTCTGCAGGTGGCTTCCTTCCGGCTGACCGGTCGCCGGATTTTCCGGATGGCGCCATTGCACCACCATTTTGAACTCAAAGGTTGGCCCGAACCGCGAGTGATTGTGCGCTTCTGGGTGATCACTGTAATTCTCGTTCTGATTGGCCTGGCCAGTCTGAAGTTGCGATAGGAAACCGGACTGATTATGAGTGTCATCACGTCAGATCGTCGCACCTTAATAGTAGGGCTCGGTAAAACCGGGCTCTCCTGCGTGCGCTATCTGTCTGCCCAAGGGCGTGAAATTGCGGTGGCTGATAGCCGCGAAGCGCCTCCGGGGTTGAATGACCTGCGTGCCGGGTGGCCGGATGTTCCTGTCTATCTGGGTCAGTTTGACCAGGAACTGTTTGCCGGTTTTAACGAGTTGATTGTTAGCCCCGGTATTAGCGTAGCTGAGCCGGCCATCGCCCGGGCGGCTGAGCAAGGCGCGTGGATCCGGGGCGATATTGATCTGTTTGCAGAGGCTGCGGATGCGCCTGTGGTGGCCATAACCGGCTCTAACGGTAAAACCACTGTCACTACCTTGCTGGGCGAAATGGCCCGGGCTGCCGGTCGCAGAGTTGAAGTTGGCGGAAATATTGGTACTCCGGCGCTGGATTTGCTTGGCCGGGGCGCTGATTTGTATGTGCTTGAACTCTCGAGTTTTCAGCTGGAAACCACTGCGGAGCTGAATGCGCTGGCGGCAACGGTGCTGAACGTCAGTGACGATCATCTGGATCGTTATCCGGACAAGTTGGCGTATTTTCAGGCCAAACAGAGAATTTTCCGTGGGTGCAAAAATGCCATTGTGAATCTGGACGATGCTCTGAGTACACCCATGGCACGGGACAATCTGCGCTTTAGCTGTTTCGGATTCCATCGGGTCAATCCGCAAACGTTCAGCACCCGGGAAGATGACCAGGGCCTCTGGGTAACGTTCGGGTTCGATAACATTTTGAATGCCAGCGAGCTCAAGTTGATGGGTAGGCACAACCTGAGCAACGTCATGGCAGCGCTGGCGCTGGGCCAGGCAGCCGGATTACCAATGGATGCCATGCAGAAGGCAGCCCGTGAATTTGGTGGATTACCGCATCGATGCGAGTTCATACGCCGGTTCAACGGTGTCGATTATATCAACGACTCCAAAGGTACGAATGTCGGAGCCACCGTAGCAGCGATAGAAAGTCTGGCCCCTGAGGGCGACAGACAAATCGTTCTGATCGCAGGCGGCGAAGGCAAAGGCGCAGAATTTTCGGCGTTGACAGGGCCAATCGGAACCGGATGCAGGGCAGTCGTACTGATCGGAGCTGACGCGGATCGCATTGCTGAGACTCTGGGGCCGAATCCGCCGGTCTTCCGGGCCGCCTCTTTGGCGGAAGCCGTGAAAAAGTCTGAAGCGCTTGCTTTGGAAGGAGACAGGGTTCTGTTTTCTCCTGCCTGCGCAAGCTTCGATATGTTCCGGGATTATATTGATCGCGGTGATCAATTCCGCACGCTGGTGCAGTCGCTCGGGGAGGTGCTGTGATGCAGGCAGGACTATCGGCAGCACCCGCACGGACTCAGTGGGTGGGTGAAATACAGCCCCTGGCCGTTCTTGTGATCACTTCGATTGCTCTGTTGATCATCGGCGTTGTGATGATTTCTTCCGCCTCTATGGATATGGCTGTCGAGGTGATGGGCAATGGTTATCACTATGTCATTCGCCAGCTTATATTCGCCGCCATGGGCTGCATGCTTGCACTGGTTGCGGTCAACGTCCCGGTGGCCTGGTGGGAGCGCAGTGGCTGGTTATTGCTTGGTATCGGTTTGCTGGTTCTGGTTCTGGTTCTTACTCCTATGGGCCGCACGGTTAATGGATCCACTCGCTGGATTCCGTTTGGGTTGTTCAACGTGCAGGTTTCGGAAGTGGCAAAGCTTTGTCTGATTGCCTATCTGGCGGGGTACGTCGTCCGTCGGCGCGATGAATTACTGAATACCTGGGCGGGTTTTCTGAAGCCTTTGGCGGTTCTGGGCGTGGCATCTGTGCTGTTGGTTATCCAGCCAGACTTCGGAGCCACGGTGGTTCTTGTTACCGCTGCCGCAGGCATGATTTTCCTTAGTGGCGTTCGCTTGAGCAGGTTTGTGCCATTGATTGCGACGCTGGTGGTGATCGGCGCCGTTTTGATTCTGACCCAGCCTTACCGCTTGAAGCGCGTAGTAAGTTATCTCGACCCCTGGAAAGATCAGTTTGATACCGGCTATCAGCTAACCCAGTCGCTAATCGCGTTCGGGCGCGGTGAGTGGGGTGGTGTTGGCTTGGGTAACTCGATACAGAAGCTGTTTTTCTTACCCGAAGCGCACACCGATTTTATCTTCGCGATTATCGCGGAAGAGTTCGGGTTGTTGGGTTCATTGATCGTGCTTGGGCTGTTTACCGTGCTGGTTGTAACCGGTTTTGTAATTGCCCGCCGCGCCGAGAAGGCGCATATGCCGTTTGGTGCCTGCTTCGCCTACGGCATTACGCTGCTGATCGGGCTGCAGGCCGGTATCAATATGGCGGTCAGCACCGGATTGCTGCCCACCAAGGGACTGACCTTGCCTTTGGTGAGCTACGGCGGCTCCAGCCTGATGATCAGCTGCGTTTGTATCGGGATTCTGGCAAGGGTTGAGATGGAACGGCTCGACAAGGAAAAACAGGCTACGGAAAAGACCGGTTCCCGTAAGCGGGTAGGAGCGCGTTATGACTGAGCCGCGCCGGTTTTTGATGATGGCGGGAGGTACCGGAGGCCACGTGTTCCCGGCACTTGCTACTGCTCGGGCGCTTGAAGCGAAGGGGCATGAGTTGTACTGGCTGGGGGCCATGGGAGGCATGGAGGAGAGGTTGATTGCTGACACGGGCATTCCGCTGTCGCTTATTCACATCTCCGGGCTCAGGGGAAAAGGCAAGCTCGCACTGATACTGGCGCCATTCCGCCTGATGCGAGCATTGGTCGAAGCATTCACCATCATGCGTCGTATCCGCCCGGACTGCGTGGTTGGCATGGGTGGTTTTGTGACAGGCCCCGGCGGTTTGGCCGCATGGCTGACCCAAACGCCCCTGGTCATTCACGAGCAGAACGCCGTTGCAGGAATGACCAATCGTATTCTGGTCCGGTTTTCGAAAACTGTGCTGGAAGCCTTTCCCGGAAGTTTTGGGAAGGACGTTATTACCCGGTGCACAGGCAATCCGGTGCGCGAAGATCTTGCAACTCTGCCAGAACCGGAGCAGAGAATGGCCGGGCGTTCAAGCGAACACGGTGAGCAGAACAACCCGCTGCGTATTCTGGTGGTGGGCGGCAGTCTGGGAGCTCAGGTGTTCAACCAGCAGCTGCCAGAAGCCTTGGCAATGCTGCCCGAACAGAAGCGGCCGCAGGTTCGCCATCAGTGCGGTGAAACGCACCTCGAAGCCGCGCGTGCTTCTTACGAGCAGCACGGTGTCGATGCCGATGTGGAGCCGTTCATTAAAGATATGGCAGAGGCCTACAGCTGGGCGGATATCGTGTTATGCCGAGCCGGTGCACTGACGGTTTCAGAACTGTGTGCGGCAGGCATTGGTGCAGTGTTGGTGCCATTTCCCCACGCGGTAGACGACCACCAAACGAAAAACGGCCAGCAAATGGTGAATGCCGGTGCGGCCGTGCTGATACCACAGTCACAGCTTACGCCGACGGTACTCGCTGAGACCCTGGGTGACCTTGCGGACAATCGCGCCCGGGTTATGGATATGGCAAAGGCTGCACGCACGCTGGCTCGCCCCGATGCAACGGAAAGAGTCGTAAATTATTGTCTGGAGGCCGCAAATGGTTGATGCAACCAGCCCGCCGCTTGTTTTTCAGGTGCCGGAAATGCGCCGGATTCGCCACATTCATTTTGTGGGTATCGGCGGCGCCGGTATGAGTGGTATTGCTGAAGTCCTGAAAAATCAGGGCTATGAAGTGTCTGGCTCAGACCTGAAAGAAGGTCTTGTTACAGGCCGCCTCAAGGCCATGGGTATTGAGGTTCAGATCGGCCACCGGGAGGAGAACAGCGCCAAAGCCGACGTGGTTGTAGTGTCCTCGGCTGTAGGTTCCGAAAATCCCGAGGTGGTTTCGGCCCGCAATCGGCGGGTGCCCATCGTGCCTCGTGCTGAGATGCTGGCGGAGATTATGCGCTACCGCCATGGCATTGCCGTGGCCGGAACCCATGGGAAAACTACCACCACCAGCCTGATTGCTTCAGTGTTTGGTGAAGCAGGGCTTGATCCGACCTTTGTGATTGGCGGCAAATTGAACAGCGCGGGCACCAACGCCAAGCTGGGTGGTTCTCGCTATCTGGTGGCAGAAGCAGATGAGAGTGATGCGTCGTTTCTCCACCTGACGCCGGTGATCTCGGTGGTCACGAACATCGAAGCCGACCACATGGATACCTACGACGGCGACGTTGAAAAGCTCAAGCAGACCTTTGTGGACTTTCTCCACAACCTGCCGTTTTACGGCGTGGCAGTGATGTGCGTCGACGATGATTATGTACAGGAAATTATTCCGCGTATCGCCCGCGCAATCATTACCTACGGCATCGACAACCCTGACGCCGATTATCGCGCCGAGAACATCGTAACAGACGGTCTGAGGACCCATTTTGTTGTGAAACGCCCCGGTGGACGAAGCGACCTGACGGTCGAGTTGAAGATGCCCGGGCGCCACAACGTATTGAACGCACTTGCGGTGATTGCAGTGGCTACCGATGAAGGCGTTGCCGACGAAGCCATTTGCCGGGGCCTGGCAGCTTTCGCGGGTGTTGGGCGGCGTTTTCAGGTCAATGGGGATTACCAAACGCCCAAGGGCACAGTCACTTTGGTGGATGACTATGGCCACCACCCGACTGAGGTCGAGGCTGTGATTCGTGCAGCACACGATGCCTGGCCGGGGCGGCGGCTTGTGATGTTGTACCAACCACACAGATTCACCCGTACTCGCGATCTGTATGAGGATTTTGTGCGGGTTTTGTCCGAGGTCGATGGCTTGTTGCTGATGGATGTCTACTCCGCTGGTGAACCAGCAATTCCTGGCGCAGACGGCCGTGCTTTGTGTCGCAGCATAAGGCGGCGCGGCAAAGTGGAACCTGTATTCGTAGACGATAACCGCAAGATTGAGAGCTTGTTGGAAAGCGTGCTTCAGGACGGTGACCTTTTGATTACACAGGGTGCAGGCGACATCGGTGGTGTAGCGAGTCGGCTGGCAGCAGCAGGAGTGATTGCAGGTGAGTGATATGCAGCATCCCGGGATACAAGCGTATCAGGCCGAACCGGAATTGGTTCGGGCACTGGGGCGTGTGGCTGTTTTTATGGGCGGAGACTCTGCTGAGCGCGATGTTTCCCTTAAAAGCGGCAAGGCGGTTCTTGCTGCCCTGGTCTCCGCCGGCGTTGATGCGTTTGGCATGGATATTCAGGGCTGCCTCTTGAAAACCGTCGAAAACCCCGCGTTTGATCGGGTCTTTATAGCGTTGCACGGTCGTGGCGGGGAAGACGGAACTTTGCAGGCGATCCTGTCTCAGGCAGGCATTCCATTTACCGGCAGTGAAGTTATGGCCTCTGCACTGGCGATGGACAAGCTGCGCACAAAGTACGTGTTCGCGGGCTGCGGCTTGCCGACACCGAAATTCAGAACCATGACATCTGTAGAGGACGCCGAACAGATTGTCCGGGAATTGCGCCCGCCACTGAGCGTCAAGCCTTCCCGTGAAGGTTCAAGCATCGGCATCCGCAAGGTGAACACCGTTGCCGAACTGGCTGAGGCATACGAAGCCGCAACAGCGCTGGATACCCTGGTGCTGATTGAAGAATGGATTGAAGGCCCGGAGTTCACTGTCAGCCTGCTGCAGGACGCTGCACTTCCGGCAATAGGGCTGAGCACGGATCACGTGTTCTACGACTATGACGCAAAATATCTGGCGGACGACACCCGTTACAGAATTCCCTGTGGCCTGTCGCCACAGGATGAAGTGAAGTTACAGAACCTCGCTCTGGAGGCTTTTCGGGTAGTGGGCTGCCGCACTTGGGGCCGTGTAGACATCATGCAGGATGCACAAGGTGAATTCTGGCTGCTGGAAGTAAATACGGTACCGGGCATGACCGATCACAGCCTGGTGCCTATGTCTGCGAAAGCGGCCGGTATCAGCTTTGAAGAGTTGGTTGTAAGGATTCTTCACGACACGCTGGAGGGGGGCAATGCTTGAAACACTGCTGATCCGGAGCCGGGCGATACCGTCCGACCCTCCCCGGCGCCGGGGAGCAACCTCCCTCGGACCGGAAAAGGACCGGTTTGGTGTGTTGAGAGCGGTTCTGGCAGCGGTGCCTTGGCTTCAGGCAGGTATGGGCATTGCGATTCTGTTTGCAGCGGGTCTGGTGCCTTGGGCAGCCGGCAAAGTGCTGGGGGCCATGGACCAGCAAATACTGGCAATTGATGTGAACGGTGAGTTTGTCGGAGACAGCCGCGTAGCTATTGAACGTCAGGCGGGGAACTGGATAGGCAAGAGCTATTTCTCCACCGATCTCTCGGACATCAAGGCCGATATCGAGAAGCGGCCCTGGGTTGAGACCGTTGCGGTACGCCGGGTATGGCCGGATCGCCTGGAAATCAACATCCGGGAGAAAAAGCCGCTGGCCTACTGGACCGACGGTCGCCTGGTCAGCCGCACCGGCGAGTTGTTTATGCCGCCCAATCCCGACGTGGCCGGGCGTTTGCCGCGGCTTTCGGGGCCAGATGAGCGTGTCCGTGATGTGATCAGTATGGCGCGGACCATGAGTGACAAGTTGGTAGGGCATGGCCTGGGATTTTCCGGGCTGACACTGGAGCGGCGAGGGGCCTGGACTCTTCGTCTCTCGAATGGAATTGAAGTAGTGCTCGGCCGGGATCAGGTCGCAAAGCGCTTTGAACGTTTTATAACGGTTTACGAAAACCGGCTTATATCACGGTCGGACGAAGTTAGCCGGGTAGATGCCCGCTACACGAATGGTGTAGCGGTTCAGTGGAAGCCAGCACAGGCTGCTTCCGGCCCGAAAACATAGAAACAGTAAATTCAGACCTACGGTTTGGTGGAACACATGTCATCGGTTGAAACGGAAAACATGATTGTCGGCCTCGATATCGGAACCTCAAAGGTGGTTGCGATTGTCGGCAAGCGCAAGATGGACGGAACCATTGAGGTGGTGGGTATTGGTTCCCACCCGTCCCGGGGGCTGAAGCGGGGCGTGGTGGTCAATATTGAAACCACGGTTCAGGCAATCCAGCGTGCAGTGGAAGAGGCCGAGTTGATGGCGGGTTGCCGCATTCACTCCGTGTACGCGGGGATCGCCGGCAGCCACATCAAAAGCCTCAACTCCCACGGCATCGTTGCGATCCGCGACCGGGAAGTGACTCAGGCGGACATCGACCGGGTTATCGATGCGGCACAGGCGGTTGCCATTCCTGCAGATCAGAAAATCCTTCACATTTTGCCGCAGGAATTTGTGATCGATAACCAGGAAGGGATCAAGGAGCCCATGGGCATGTCCGGTGTGCGCCTGGAGGCGAAGGTGCATCTGGTGACCTGTGCCGTCAACGCAGCCCAGAACATTGAAAAATGCATTCGCCGCTGCGGTCTCGAGGCCGACGACATCATTCTGGAGCAACTGGCATCCAGCCACGCGATCCTCACCGAGGATGAAAAGGAACTGGGCGTCTGCGTTGTGGACATGGGTGGTGGTACCACAGACATCGCTGTATTTACTGGCGGAGCTATTCGCCACACAGCGGTTATTCCCATTGCTGGCGACCAGGTTACCAATGACATTGCCATGGCTCTGCGCACGCCTACGCAGAACGCCGAAGAGATCAAGATCAAATACGCCTGCGCCCTGACGCAACTGGCTGGCGCTGACGAAACTATCAAGGTTCCGAGCGTTGGTGACCGCGCGCCCCGTGATCTTTCGCGGCAGGCGCTGGCGGAGGTTGTTGAGCCGCGCTACGAGGAGTTGTTCACCCTCGTGCAGTCGGAGCTGCGCCGCTCAGGTTTTGAGGATCTGGTTCCGGCGGGCATCGTTATTACAGGCGGCGCCTCCACCATGGAAGGCGTAGTGGAGCTGGCTGAAGAAATCTTCCATATGCCGGTACGGCTGGCGTGTCCGCACGCAGTCTCCGGCATGACAGAAGTTGTTAATAACCCCATCTACGCCACCGGCGTCGGGTTATTGATTCATGGTTTCCGGCAGATGGATCTTGGCCGGGCACCCGTGCTCAAGGGTGAAGATGCACCCTCGCTGTTTGAGCGCATGAAGGCCTGGTTCACCGGTCATTTCTGACGGTTCCGGGAAGGCAGTAAACGAAGGTATCTCGAAAATACACTCTTGAATAAACAGCCTGGAAAAAGGCTGAAAACAGCACGAAGGAGAAGGGGAATGTTTGAACTAGTCGATAATGTCCAACAGAACGCTGTCATTAAGGTAATTGGTGTTGGCGGCGGCGGCGGTAATGCCGTGCGCCACATGCTGAACAGTGACATTGAGGGTGTGGATTTCATCTGCGCCAACACAGACGCCCAGGCACTGGCTGGTATGGACGCCCGTCAGATTATTCAGCTGGGTGGTAACATCACGAAAGGGCTGGGAGCAGGAGCAAACCCGGAGATCGGTCGTCAGTCCGCTCTTGAAGATCGCGATCGTATCGCCGAAGCCATCAAAGGCGCGGATATGGTGTTTATAACCGCCGGCATGGGGGGCGGTACAGGCACAGGTGCAGCACCGGTAGTTGCAGAAGTTGCGCGGGAAATGGGCATACTGACCGTTGCCGTGGTTACCAAGCCTTTCAATTTTGAAGGCGGCAAACGCATGAGCCTGGCCGACGTGGGGCTCAAAGAGCTCGAAGAATGCGTTGACTCGCTGATCACCATACCCAATGAAAAGCTGCTTGCTGTTCTTGGTAAAAAGACCAGCTTGCTGGACGCCTTCGCTGCTGCGAATGATGTCCTGCTCGGCGCTGTTCAGGGTATTGCTGACCTGATTACCCGTAACGGCATGATCAACGTCGACTTCGCTGACGTTAAGACGGTTATGTCCGAGATGGGTATGGCCATGATGGGTACAGCGACCGCGACTGGCGAGAACCGCGCACGGGAAGCTGCAGAAGCCGCCATTCGAAGCCCTCTGCTGGAAGACGTCAACCTGCAGGGTGCCAAGGGTATTCTGGTCAATATCACTGCCGGTATGGACTTGAATCTGGGCGAATTCTCGGAAGTTGGCGACATTGTGCGTGAGTTTGCATCTGACTCCGCTACGGTTGTAGTAGGTACCGTTATCGATCCGGAAATGACCGAAGAGCTGAAGGTAACTGTTGTTGCTACCGGCCTTGGGGGGGATCGCGAAAAGCCGACCAAAGTCGTGGATAACACCCGTACTCTGGATGGCAAGACGGATTACAACCAGCTGGACCGTCCTGCAATCTTGCGTCGTCGTGCGGTATCACATGGTAATGTGGCGATTGATCAGAGCAAAGAAAGCGAAGAGCAAGGCGTGGACTATCTCGATATTCCCGCATTCCTTCGCAGGCAGGCTGACTGATAATCTGTTGCAATTGACGTCCGGTAAGGGTTCACCTTTGAATGGTCAGGCCCCAGAACCGGATAAAAGCGCTGACAGCCAGGGGCCGGTGTTGCATGAATTTCAGGCAATATCAGGTGGGGCAAATGGTACTCAGTCTTATTTTTTGATATTCTGCGCCCAGATTTTTGTTTGGAATATCGCCATTTTTACGGAATAACGAACTGATGATCAGACAACGGACACTTAAAAACACGATCCGTGCTACCGGCATCGGGCTGCACTCGGGGGAAAAGGTTTACCTTACCCTGAAGCCCGCACCGGTAGATTCAGGAATCATTTTCCGCCGCACCGATCTTGACCCGGTTGTCGAGATTCTGGCTTGCGCTGAAAATGTGGGTGAGACCATGCTGTCAACGACGCTGGTAAAAGACGGTGTTCGTGTGGCGACGATAGAGCATTTGCTATCCGCCATGGCTGGTCTCGGTATCGATAACTGTTACGTTGAGTTGAGTGCTGCAGAAGTGCCGATCATGGACGGTTCTGCCGGCCCGTTCGTCTTTCTGCTGCAGTCTGCTGGCATTGCCGAGCAGGAAGCTGCCAAGCGATTCATTCGCATCAAACGGGAAGTCACTATTGAAGAAGGCGACAAGAAGGCTACCTTCCTGCCGTTTGAAGGCTTCAAAGTGAGCTTTGGCATCGACTTTGATCATCCTGTGTTCAAAGGCCGTGCCCAGACCGCGACCGTCGATTTTTCAAGTACGTCTTTCGTGAAGGAAGTCAGCCGCGCACGGACTTTCGGGTTCATGCGTGATATTGAAAAGCTGCGTGCGATGAATCTGGCGTTGGGTGGCAGTGTGGATAACGCCATTGTGGTAGACGACTACAAGATTCTGAACGAGGACGGTCTTCGTTATGAGGATGAGTTCGTCAAGCACAAAGTGCTGGATGCAATCGGGGATCTGTACCTGTTAGGCAATAGCCTGATTGGTGAGTTCCGTGGCATCAAGTCCGGTCACGACCTGAATAATAAGCTGCTGCGCAAGCTCAGGGCCGAGGAGGATGCATGGGAAGTGGTTACTTTTGATAATGAAGAAACCGCGCCTATCTCCTACATGAAACCTGTGCTGGCGGTGCCGGCTTAAGGCTGGATGCCTTAATCCCGCACGTGGCTTGCGAGTTTTTCGAGAACCTCGCGTAGTTTTTTATCCTTCGTGTGCCCGGCTTCCTCTTTGAGGAGTCGGGCATTTTCTTTACTCAGAGGTATTTTTTTCGCCGGTGGTTTTTCATTAAACCTTGGCGGCACCACTTTTACCTTGAGCTTCCAGACAAAACGGAACAGCTCGTTTTCACGAAGTTTTTCCATGATCTCGTGCTGGCGGAAACGAATCTGGCTGGCGTTTCCTGCACTCTCCGCAGATAAGGTGAGCTCTCCCTCGTGGCAACAAACAAAACGGGTGCCAGTCACAAGCGCAGGTGGTAATGAGGCCATAACCTGTTCTTCCGCTTGATGGTGTATATCCGCTTTTGCCACCAGTTCTCGAAGAACCGGTGTTCTTCCGAGATTGCTGAAGGTCATTTTTTGATCATTTTTTCGCTTCATAAGGCGTTTTCTTCTCGACGGCCACGATAACGATTGGTTACACTTCAGCACGTTTTGTTCGTAGTGCCAGCGCTGCTCTTGTTTTACCTTGTTGTAATTGAGCATGTCTACCGGGCGCTGCGATTTATCAGTACGTAGTTGTTGTCAAGGATGGCAGACCCACTCGGAACATTCAGGACTGCAACACTACAGGACACGGTTGCAGCTCATTGATGAAACCAGAAGATAATATGAATATCATTCTTGTAGGCAAGAGCCATGGCAAGTCCCGTGTGCTGGCGCTGAATGGCACGGTTGTCTTTGCATTGGCGCTTGCCATCGCTGCATTGGTTGCAGCAGCAGGCTGGGGCGGATACAGCGTGGCGGTAAGCCAGGCAGAAGCCGTTGAGCCTTCAGATTCCGAACTCGTGGCAGAGTGGCAGAGCAAACTTGGCGAACAAAAAGCAGAGCTTGCTGGGCTGCAGCAGAATGTACAGTATCAGGTAGATGCTCTGACACTGCGCCTTGGAGAAATTCAGGGCCGCTTGCTGCGCCTTGATGCTCTGGGCCAGCGCTTTGTAGAGTCCGGCCTGGTTGCCAGTGATGAATTTGATTTCAACCAACCGGCAGCGGTTGGTGGCCCCGAAGAATCACTGCCTGCAGATTCCTTCTCGGCACCCGAGTTGACGCGGATGATCGACGAGCTGGAGCACAAGATGCAGGACCGCGAGCAACAGCTGCGGCTGCTGGATCAGGTCTCCTCCCGGCAGAAGCTGGAAGACGAGTTGTACCTGGAAGGCCGCCCGATCACTTGGGGCTGGCTATCCTCTCGTTATGGTTACCGTTCCGATCCGTTTACCGGAAAGCGTACCTGGCATGCTGGCGTCGATCTTGCGGGGAAGGAAGGTAGCGACATCATCTCTGTAGCGGGTGGCGTTGTATCCTACGCAGATGAGCGTTATGGCTATGGCAATCTGGTAGAGATTGATCATGGTGATGGCCTGATTACCCGTTACGCTCACTGCAAAACGATCAAGGTTAATGTGGGTGATGTAATTCAGAAGGGGCAGGTGTTGGCGTTGATGGGGAGCACTGGTCGCTCCACAGGCCCACACGTGCACTTTGAAGTTATTCGTAATGGAAAAAGCGAGAATCCGGAAACTTACATCAAGAGAGCTAGCCGCTAGGATTTCAGGCTTTGCCTGTTGTTTTCTTTATTCCCGTCCGTTTCATCAGGTTCGTTACCCACCGGTATTTGGCTCAGGATAGCCTCGTAATCCTGGCTATGTGAGCCCTGCCTTTTGTACTGTTACAAAATAAGGTTAGAATGCCGGCTTCCTCCGTTTAATCAAAGAAGTAGTGGTCTATGTTCTCAAAGTTTGCAACCAAGATGTTCGGCAGTAAAAATGCCAGAGAAATCAAGAGAATGCGCAAAACAGCCTTGCGTGTTAATGAGCTTGAGGAGCAGTTTGGTAATCTGGCGGACTCCGAGTTGCAGGGCAAGACGGCGGAGTTCCGTCGCAGGCTCGATGAAGGTGAGAGCCTGGACGCGCTTTTGCCCGAGGCTTTTGCGACGGTACGTGAGGCTGGGCGGCGCGTTATGGGCATGCGCCACTACGATGTGCAGCTGGTTGGCGGTATTACCCTGCATGAGGGTCGGATTGCGGAGATGAAGACCGGTGAAGGCAAAACCCTGGTCGCGACTGCTGCTGTATATCTCAACGCCTTGCCTGGAAAAGGCGTGCACGTTGTAACCGTTAACGATTATCTGGCCAGCCGTGATGCCGAGTGGATGGGCAAACTGTATCGTTTCCTTGGTATGCAGGTAGGTGTGGTCGTTGCCGGTCAGGCACCGGAGGAAAAGCGAGCTGCGTACCAGGCCGACATTACCTACGGCACGAACAATGAATTTGGTTTTGACTACCTGCGTGACAACATGGCATTCAGCACCGATGACAAGGTGCAGCGTGGTCTTCACTATGCGATTGTGGATGAAGTCGATTCGATCCTTATCGACGAAGCCCGTACCCCTCTGATTATCTCTGGCGCCGCCGAAGACAGCTCGAAAGCTTACCTGGCTATTAACGAGCTGATCCCCAGCCTGCAAAAAGGTGAGGTCAGTGAGGAGGGTGAGTCCTCCGGTGACTTCACCATTGATGAAAAGTCGCGCCAGGTCGAACTTACCGAGGCGGGCCATGAGCGGGTTGAAGAACTGCTGCTGAGCCGCCAGCTTCTGGAGGAAGGCGAGAGTCTATACTCCGCAGCAAACCTCAGCCTGCTGCATCATGTGCACTCTGCGCTCCGAGCCCATCACCTGTTCCAGAAAGATGTGGATTACATTGTTCAGGGCGGCCAGGTTGTTATAGTTGATGAACATACCGGCCGCACTATGCCGGGCAGGCGCTGGAGTGAGGGCCTGCACCAGGCGATGGAAGCCAAAGAAGGCTTGAAAATCCAGGCCGAAAGCCAGACTCTGGCCTCGACGACCTTCCAGAACTATTTCAGGCTTTATGAAAAGCTTGCCGGTATGACCGGTACCGCTGATACCGAAGCTTTCGAATTCCGGCAGATTTACGGCCTTGATGTGGTGGTCATACCGCCCAACAAGCCTATCCAACGAGTTGATTTCAACGACCTTGTTTACCTGACACAGGATGAAAAATTCCACGCCATCATTGATGAGATCAAGGATGTGACGGGTGAGGGGCGGCCAATCCTTGTAGGCACGGCGTCTATCGAGGCATCTGAGCTGCTTTCCATGCTGCTGAAAAAGGCGCGTATAGAGCACAAGATTCTCAACGCCAAGCAGCACGAATCGGAGGCGCAGATCATTGCTCAGGCCGGCCGTCCGGGTGCTGTTACCATCGCCACCAATATGGCTGGCCGGGGTACGGATATTGTACTGGGTGGCAATTGGGAGCACGAAGCTGCTGCCCTGGATAGCGCCTCTGAGGAGGAGGTTGCTCGCCTCAAGGCAGAATGGACGGAACGCCATAATCAGGTTTTGGAAGCCGGTGGCCTGCACATTGTCGGCACCGAACGCCACGAATCCCGTCGCATAGATAACCAGCTGCGCGGCCGGGCCGGGCGTCAGGGTGACCCGGGTTCTTCCCGTTTCTTCCTGTCTCTGGAAGATAACCTGATGCGGATTTTTGCGCCGGATCGGGTAAAGAGCCTGATGCAGGCCATGGGTATGAAGAAGGGTGAGGCGATTGAGCACCGCATGGTCACCAACGCCATTGAAAAGTCCCAACGCAAGGTTGAAGGCCGTAACTTCGACATGCGTAAAACACTTCTTGAGTACGATGACGTTGCTAACGACCAGCGGACTGTTATCTATGATCAGCGTAACGAGGTCATGTCCTCTGAGGACGTTTCGGAGATGGTTGATACCATCCGTGAGGACGTTGTCGATGCGTTGATCAGCGAACACATTCCACCCCAGAGTATGCCCGAGCAGTGGGATGTGACGGGGCTCGAAGCTCAGCTGCAGTCGGAGATGTCGATTGATCTGCCCATCCAGGCGTGGCTGGAAGAAGACAACAAGCTTTTCGAGGACAATCTGCGCCAGAAAATTCTGGACGAAATTGTAGGGGCATACCGGGCCAAGGAAGAAGTGGCCGGTGCCGAGTCCATGCGCAAGTTCGAAAAGCAGGTATTTTTGCAGGTTCTTGATACACTCTGGAAAGAACACCTCTCCAACATGGATCATCTGCGGCGTGGTATTCATTTGCGTGGCTACGCTCAGAAGAACCCCAAACAGGAATACAAGCGCGAAGCGTTTAATCTGTTTGAGAGCATGCTTGAAACAATGAAACGCGATGTAACCCGCGTGCTTTGCCACGTTCGGGTTCAGAGCCGGGAAGAAATGGAAGAAGTTGAGCGGCGTCGCAAGGAAGAGCTTGAGCAAGAACTTGCCAAGGCCCGCTTGCGCCACGATGAGACCAGCGCGACCGCTCAGAGTGAGGCGGAACGAGCGGGCAACAGTGGCGGTGGAGATTCCCGGCAAACCATGCCCGAAACCTTCGTGCGACAGGAGCGTAAGGTGGGCCGCAACGAGCCTTGCCCATGCGGATCCGGTAAAAAGTTCAAGCAGTGTTGCGGTAAGGTGAGCTGACCACGTTGCGTTGACAGAAAATAGAGTACGGAGCCCGCAATCGACCAGTTGAATGGCTGACTGCGGGCTTTTCGTTTTCAGGCCTATTTATTTCAGAATCAGAAGGAGTGGCAGGATGGCGGTTGGACCAGGAACCTTACCAGAATTTTTCCCGGTAGCAGGTGTCAGGCTGGGCATTGCCAGCGCAGGTATCAAAAAGCCCGGACGTAAAGATGTGGTGGTGTTTGAGCTTGCACCGGGTAGCCGGGTAGCCGGCCTGTTCACCCGTAACCAGTTCTGTGCTGCACCGGTTACCCTGAGCCGCAAGCACCTTGCTGAGAAAGCACCGCGTTACCTTCTGATTAACACAGGAAATGCCAACGCCGGTACTGGCAAACGTGGCATGGACGATGCGCTTGCCTGCTGCCAGGCGCTGGCGCAGCAGGCGGGTGTCAGCGCTGCCGAAGTGCTGCCATTCTCGACCGGCGTGATTGGTGAGCCTTTACCGGTTCAGAAAATCGTCAGTGCTCTGCCGAAGGCACTGGCCAGCGCCGGGGATAATCGCTGGGCGGAAGCCGCAAACGGCATCATGACAACGGACACACGCCCAAAGGGCGCATCGGCCCAGGTCGATCTGGGTGGGCACACGGTCACCATTTCCGGTATCAGCAAAGGCGCGGGTATGATTCGCCCCAACATGGCTACCATGCTGGGCTTTATCGCCACCGACGCCCTGATTGCGCCGGACGCGCTGCAGGCATTGGCATCGGAGCTTGGGGAACAGTCGTTCAATCGCATCACCATAGATGGAGACACTTCCACCAACGATGCCTGCACGCTGATAGCCAGCGGCCAGTATGGTGGTCCTGAAATTACTCTGGAAAGTCCGCATCTGCCGCTTCTTCGGGATGCGCTGAGGGACATCTATCTGGATCTCGCTCACGCCATTGTGCGAGACGGTGAGGGCGCGACCAAGTTTGTCACGATTCATGTCAGTGGCGCGGCGGTTCAGCAAGAAGCGCTTGATGTGGCGTATGCGGTAGCCCATTCGCCTCTGGTGAAAACGGCTCTGTTTGCATCGGATCCTAACTGGGGTCGGATTCTTGCCGCCGTTGGGCGAGCTGGTGTTGCTGACCTGGATGTCAATGCACTGGAAATTCATCTTGGGGATGTATGTCTCGTGAGGGATGGCGGCCGCGCCGACGATTATTCCGAGGAACGAGGGCAGGCGGTGATGGATCAGGAAGAGATCACCATCGCCATAAACCTGAAACGGGGTGATACAAGTGAAACGGTCTGGACCTGCGATTTTTCTCACGATTATGTCACCATCAACGCAGACTACCGCAGCTAAGCATGGCCATGGCGGAAAACGAAGTCCGGGAAATTCATGTCGCGGTCGGTGTTATTTTCCGCGGGGGGCGCGTGCTTATCGCCCGCCGGCCGGATCATGTTCATCAGGGCGGCTTGTTGGAGTTTCCGGGCGGCAAAGTTGAGTCGGAAGAAACGGTGCAGGCTGCACTCACCCGTGAGATTGCCGAAGAGACAGGTTTAGAGATACCACCGGGCACATTGTGGCCTGTGATCGGTATCCGCCACGATTACGGCGACAAGCGGGTGTTTCTGGATGTCTGGAGAACAGATCAGGCGCAAGGTGAAGCCCACGGCCGTGAAGGGCAGCCCATAGAATGGATGAGCCCTGAGAGTCTGCGGGACGAAGACTTTCCGGCAGCAAACCGACCGATTATCCGGGCGCTGCAATTGCCTTCTTTGTTGGCAATAACCGGTGATATTGGCCCTGATGAAATTGGCATTGAGCAACTGCGCGAGGCGCTTGTGCGATTGCCAGCAAGTGATCGCTCACCGCTGGTGGTTCTGCGTGTGCCGGGTGTGGCCGCAGAGGTCTATGGGTCCCTGGCTGAATCTGCGTTAGAAGTGTGCGAGGCCGCTGGCGCAGGCCTTGTGCTTCACGGGTCACTTGCAGTGTTTGATGACAACCCGGATGCGGCGGGACTGCATCTACCTTGGCGAGAAGCCGAAAAACTTGAGGCGAGACCCATCCCGGACGGTGTCTGGCTCGGTGTGTCCTGTCACTCTGCTCTCCAGATAGATCATGCTGTAGCCATTGGTGCCGATTACGTGACGCTGGGCCCGGTAAATTCCACGGCAACGCATCCCGGAGCCTTGGTGTTGGGCTGGGCAACATTCCGTGATCTGGTTTCCTGTGCGCCGATACCGGTTTTCGGGCTGGGTGGGCTGGAGCCAGCTGACCTTGATGAAGTGCAACAGGCGGGCGGCCAAGGCGTGGCCGGAATCCGTTACTGGTGGCCACAAAGCTGAGCGTGATCATCATGACCGGAGCGTATCTCTGATATGCTCGCTGGCTCGTGTCTTGTTTATACCACTCTATTCTCGATCATTTATTGAATCTGAACCCCGGGAGACACCGTGAGCAAATTGACCCATCTCGACGACAAGGGCGAAGCCCGCATGGTGGACGTTACGGATAAGGCCTTAACGGAGCGTGAAGCCCGCGCAGAGGCACGTATCCACATGAAAGGTGAAACCCTCAGGATGATCACCGAAGGCGAGCATCCGAAGGGCGACGTTCTGGCAGTCGCGCGTATTGCCGGTATCATGGCGGCAAAAAGAACACACGACCTGATTCCCTTATGCCATGCCCTGAATCTGACCTCGGTGAAAGTAGAACTCACTCCAGGCGAAGATGGCGCATCGGTGCATATACTGACCTTCTGCAAACTTTCCGGCCAGACGGGCGTTGAAATGGAAGCACTGACGGCGGCCAGCGTTGCGGCACTGACGCTTTACGACATGTGCAAGGCCGTCGACAAGGGTATGGAGATCAGCGGTGTACGCTTGCTCGAGAAAAAGGGTGGGCGCAGTGGACACTGGGTTGCCGCCAATGCGTGAAGCATGATCTGCCTGGCGTTCGGGTTCGTAGACATGCTCCCGGATTACGCCTCATCGCCGGCCCATGGTAGAATGCGCCCCCCGATTTATTGAACCACGAGGAAACACTGTGGCTGTTCGTTACATCCAGACCTGTCGGTTGCCCACCCCATTCGGGGTATTCGATATGCATGGCTTTGAGGAGCCGGATACAGGGAAGGAGCATATTGCCCTTACGTTGGGGTCTCTGGATAGTGACGAACCCATGCTGGCCCGCACGCACTCCGAATGTCTCACCGGCGATGCTCTTTACAGTATGCGCTGTGATTGCGGGTATCAGCTTGAAGAAGCACTGCGCAACATTGCCCGCGAAGGGCGGGGCATTCTGATGTACCTGCGCCAGGAGGGGCGGGGCATTGGCCTGCTTAACAAAATCCGCGCCTACCATCTTCAGGATCAGGGTGCGGATACCGTGGAGGCGAATGAACGCTTAGGGTTCGCTGCAGATCTGCGTGACTACAGCATGTGCAAGGATATGCTTGAGCATCTGGGCATCAAAAGCCTGCGCCTGATGACCAACAATCCCCGTAAGGTGAAAGCGCTGACTTCTTATGGCATTGAAATTACCGAGCGTGTTCCGCTGCACGTTGGCCGTAACCCCCACAACGAACACTATCTGGACACCAAGCAGAGCAAACTTGGGCATTGGCTGGAAACCCATCAGGACGATGATCCCCAGCTGTAAATGCGGTCTTTAGTGCAGGTTAAAAACGCAAGCATGAAAAAGCCCGCCGGAGCGGGCTTTTTGCATACAGGCTTTATTACTTGACGGCTTTAAGTCGCTGGTGCTGCAATCGCTCCATGCGAGCGCTTATGGCGGAGAATATGCCGTGAGCATCCAGCCCGCACCCCGTGAGTAGCTCCTCGTGCTTGCCGTGATCAATGAACGTATCCGGGAGCCCGAGTTGAAGCACCGGCATGGAAATTTCTTGCCCGTTCAGAAACTCCGTAACAGCGCTTCCTGCGCCGCCGGCAACGGCGTTCTCTTCCAGCGTGACCAGCAGTTCGTGCTGTTCTGCGAGTTCAAGAACCAAGGCCTCGTCCAGCGGTTTGACGAAACGCATGTCGGCCACTGTTGCTCCCAGCTTTTCGGCAGCGTCCAGAGCCGGAGTTAGCAGGGTGCCAAAGTTAAGAATGGCGATGCCACTGCCTTCACGAACCTTGCGTCCTTTGCCTATCTCCAGCGGGGTAAGTTCTTTCTGGATCTCCGCCCCGGGTCCGGTTCCTCTCGGATACCGAACGGCGGCTGGCCCCTCAAACAGCAGGCCGGTATGAAGCAGTTGACGCGTTTCGTTTTCATCAGACGGTGTCATCAGAACCATGTTCGGGATGCAGCGCAAATAGCTGATGTCAAAGGCCCCCGCGTGGGTAGGACCGTCTTCTCCAACCAGGCCCGCCCGATCAATAGCGAAAAGCACATCCAGATTCTGGATCGCGACATCGTGTATCAGCTGATCGTAGGCTCGCTGCAAGAATGTGGAGTAAATCGCAACTACGGGCTTTGCGCCGTCACAGGCCATGCCAGCTGCAAGCGTTACGGCATGTTGCTCAGCAATCGCAACATCGAAATAACGCTCCGGGAAGCGCTCGGAGAATGCCAGCAGGTCAGAGCCCTCGCACATGGCGGGGGTAATGCCGTTTACGCGCTCGTCCAGCTCCGCGGCGTCACACAGCCACTGCCCGAACACGTTGGCGTATTTTTGCCGGGTCGGGGCGGATTTAACCGGTTCCGGTTTGTTGGGAGGAACCGGTTCAATCTTGTTAATGGCGTGATAGCCGATGGGGTCCGCTTCGGCAGGCGCGAAGCCTTTTCCTTTTGTGGTCACCACGTGCAGGAACTGCGGGCCTTCCAGCTCGCGGATATTTTCCAGGGTCTCGACCAGCAAGGATAGGTCGTGTCCGTCGATGGGGCCTATGTAATTGAAGCCAAGCTCCTCAAACAGGGTGCCCGGCACAATCATGCCCTTGAAGTGCTCTTCGGTTTTCTTTGCCAAAGCCATCAAATGCGGCGCGCCCTGAAGGACCTTTTTGCTGCTATCTCGAACCTGGTTGTAGGTGCGGCTTGAAAGCAGTTTGGCGAAATAGTTGGACAGACCGCCGACATTGCGTGATATCGACATGTCGTTGTCGTTCAGGATAACCAGCATGTCGGCGTGCAGGTGGCCGGCGTGGTTCAGTGCTTCAAACGCTATACCTGCCGTCATGGCGCCATCACCGATAACGGCAATGCTCTGCCGACCGGTATTCTGCTGACGGGCGGCCACGGCCATGCCCAGAGCCGCGCTTATGGAGGTGCTGGAATGGCCCACACCAAAGGTATCGTACTCACTCTCAGCCCGCTTCGGGAAGCCGGCCAGGCCGTTCTTGCGCCGGATTCCGCCCATTTGTTCACGGCGGCCTGTGAGGATCTTGTGTGGGTAGGCCTGGTGGCCCACATCCCATACCAGGCGGTCTTCCGGTGTATTGAAAACATAGTGCAGCGCCACCGTGAGTTCGAGTACGCCAAGCCCCGCACCAAAATGGCCACCGGTTTGCCCGACTGACCACAGCAGGAATGCTCTCAGCTCCCTGGCAAACTGAACAAGCTGATCAGCCGGCAGTTCCCGCAATTGGGCGGGTAAGTCAACCCTGTCCAGCAACGGCGTATTTGGACGCTGCGACGGGATTTCTTTGAAAATATAAGTGTCCTGCATCTACTCGGGTCTTTTCCGGAAAGTTCGGTAACTGGCTGCCATTATAGGGGAACAAGGGGGCCTGTTTCACACTTGGAGTCATATGTTACGAAATTGTACTTGGCCAACAAAAGAAGGCTTAGTGCGTTCTTGCCACCACGTAATCCGCCATGGACCTTAGTGGGTCGGCTTCGGGCCCAAAGTCCCGCAGACTCTCAAGAGCACTGTTGAGCAATGACGAAAGGTGTTCCCGTGCGCCTTTAGGCCCCAAAAGGGCAGGGTAAGTCGGTTTTGCCCGGGCGACATCGGAACCTTGGGGTTTGCCAATAGTTTCTGTGTCGCCCTCAATGTCGAGGAGATCATCCTGAACCTGAAATGCCAGCCCAAGTGCTTTGGCATAGCGCGTCAGGGCATCCATAGCGGTTTCACTGACGTCGGGCGCGGTTAATGCGCCAATGCGCACGCTGGCTTCAATAAGGGCGCCGGTTTTATGCCTGTGCATGGTTTCGAGCTGCGCAAGGGTCAGGCTTTTGCCCACGGATTCCAGGTCGATCGCCTGGCCACCTACCATGCCGCTGTGCCCGCTTGCATGGGCCAGCTCCTGAATCATGGCGAGCCGCGCGGATATCTCTACGCCGGGAGCTTCGGCCAGCCACCCAAACGCTAGCGCCTGCAGGGCGTCGCCGGCCAGAATCGCCGTGGCTTCATCAAAGGCAATGTGCGCGGTTGGCCGGCCTCTGCGCAACTCGTCGTTATCCATCGCCGGGAGATCATCGTGAACAAGCGAATAAGCGTGGATCAGCTCCACAGCACAGGCTGGAACCAGCGCTGAATCCGGGCTTTGGCCCAAAGCGCCTGCAGCCGCAATAGCCAATGCAGGGCGGATACGCTTCCCCCCGCCCAACACGCTATAACGCATGGCGTCCTGAAGTTGTGCAGAGACAGAGCCGGATTTAATGCGGCGATCCAGTTCCGCGTCCACGCGACGGCGGCAGGTATCCAGAAAATCGATAGTAGACGGGGCCCCGTTTTGCATCAGTCGGCGTCATCCGGTGAAAATGGACGAGTTTCCAGTGCGCCATTGGGAGTGCCATCGTCGCTCTGCACCAGTTGCTCAACCCGTTGCTCGGCGCATTTGAGAGCTTGCTGGCATGCGCGGGTCAATTTAACACCACGCTCGAAGGCTGTTAGCGATTGCTCAAGGGACAATTCTCCCTGCTCCAGGTTACGTACCAGCGTTTCCAGTTCATCAAGAGATTTCTCAAAATCAGCAATGGAAGTGGCTTCTTGTTGACCTGCCATCGGCGGCCCTCCGATCGGGTGAACGAATTTTGCGGATTATATCAGAGGCAGAGCGCTATCGCTGCCAGTGGAACTCGCGGTGTTCCGCTGCCTCGCCGCCGGCTGCCCAGCTCTGTTCGGTAACATGGATTTCACCGGTGTGAGAAAGGCTGACCACCGTCGTGGCGCGGGTGCCATATTCGGGCCCGGTTATGAACGGAGACGAAAGAAACCGCTCGGTCTCACGATTTACGCCAGTATCCGGCAGCAGGTGATCCGGCGCTGTTGTCCTGTCTTGCAACAGTATGGCGAGATCGCTGTGCAGATCCGCAGCATCGCCAATTGCAGATTTTACAGTTTGGCCCACCGCTTCCCTGAGGCGTATCAGTTTTGGCCAGGGGGTCTGAAGCAAATGATTGCTCAGTCCATAAATGCCACGATGGATAGAACGCCCCGGATGGGCGTCACGGTTGCTGAAATACCAGCCAGCCGTCTCAGAGAGACTGACAAGGTTGAACCCCGCGTATTGGGCTGCTGTCTTGGCAAGGCTCTTCTGCAAGTGTGATTCAGATTCCGAGAGCGCCCGCAGGGGCAGCTCGCCACGACTTGTCTTGCCAGCTTCCGGGCTGCCCTCGCGAACATTTGTCACAGCGGCAACCCGGCCGTCCGGTGAAACTGCCAGCCAGGTTCCTCCGGATTGCAGATCCCTGCCGGAAAGCACCCGGTGGCCGGATTCTGTGGTCCACCAATCGAGAGGCGCTGTGGGTCTCCGATAAAATTCATCCCGGTTGGCGGCAACCACCATGGGGAATCGGGCGCTTTGGCCAAGGGAAAATGCAATCAGGCACATGCGAAATCAATCTCCGGGGCTAATGGGGGCAATCCTCAGTGGTGAAGTTGCCACGGCCGGTGTGTATCATACCAGCCTTGTTTTCCCGGATGTGTGAGCGACTATGTCCCTGTTGTCCGTATTTGCCATTTATATGGTGCTTGGAGCCTTTGCCGGCACCCTTGCCGGCCTGTTTGGCATTGGGGGTGGCCTTATTATTGTGCCGGTGCTGATTTTCAGCTTCGGGGCTCAAGGCTTCAGCCTTGAGATTGCTGCTCATATGGCCGTGGGAACCTCACTGGCGACCATCGTTTTCACATCCCTGAGCTCTATTCGTTCGCACCACGGTCACGGCGCTATCCGCTGGGATATTTTCCGGCCGATGGCCCTCGGCATCATAGTCGGCGCACTCATCGGCGCCTGGACAGCGGCACTTTTGAGTGGTGCAGCGCTGGAACTTATTATCGGACTGTTTGTCATTCTGGTGGGCCTCAAAATGTTGCTGGACGTAAATCCCTCGCCAGGCAGGAACGTTGCGGGTAAGACGGGACTTGCGACGGCCGGTGCAGGCATTGGCTGGGCCTCCGCAATTTTTGGTATAGGTGGCGGAACGCTCACCGTGCCCTATTTGAGCTGGAGCAACGTCCGGATGCAGCAGGCGGTAGGCACGTCTGCCGCGTGCGGGTTACCGATCGCGATTGCAGGCGCTCTTGGCAATGCCTGGACCGGGTGGGGTGAGCCGGCGTTGCCGGAATACAGCCTTGGCTTTATCTATTTTCCAGCCCTGATCGGGATCATTCTCACCAGCGTGCTGTTCGCGCGCGTCGGGGCCAATCTGGCACATCGGCTTAATGCCAAGGTGCTGAAACGCGTATTTGCCATCATGCTCTTGCTGGTTGGCCTTCGTTTTCTTTTGAGCTAAGAGGTTATTGATGCTTCAGCATCCACAGATAGATCCCGTTGCTATTGCCATCGGGCCACTCAAGATTTACTGGTACGGACTGACTTACCTGGTGGGCTTCGTCGCCGGCTGGTGGTTGGGGCGCCTGCGTTCCCGCAAACCCGGATCTCCGATTACCGAAGAGCAGATGGGCGACCTCCTCTTCTACCTCGCGCTCGGCGTTATTCTTGGCGGTCGTTTTGGCTATGTCATTTTCTACAACTTTGATGCTTTTCTGGCGGACCCTCTGTGGCTCCTGCGGGTATGGGAAGGCGGAATGTCCTTCCATGGCGGTCTGCTGGGCGTCATGTTTGCGATGTGGTGGTACGGACGCAAGATCGGAACAGGGTTCTGGCGCCTTGCCGATTTCGTGGCGCCTCTGGTGCCGGTAGGCCTTGGGGCAGGGCGAATTGGTAACTTCATCAACGGCGAACTCTGGGGCAAGCCCACGGATGTGCCCTGGGGCATGGTGTTCCGCCAAGCGCCAGATGCGCTGGCCCGGCATCCATCCCAGCTTTACCAGTTCGCCCTTGAAGGCGTGCTGTTTTTTATTATCCTCTGGTGGTTTTCCGCCAAGCCACGCCCAAGAATGGCGGTGTCCGGGCTCTTCCTGATTTGCTACGGCATCTTCCGCTTTTTGGTGGAATTCGTTCGCCAGCCGGATGCGCAGTTGGGCTACCTCGCTTTTGACTGGCTCACCATGGGGCAGGTGCTTTCCTTACCCATGCTTGTGGCCGGGTTGGCACTTATGTTTATTGCTTACCGGAGAAACGCGGAATGAAAGCCTATCTAGATCTGATGCGGGACGTAGTCGACAACGGGTACGACAAAGGCGACCGCACCGGCGTCGGCACCCGTTCTGTCTTTGGGCGCCAGATTCGCTTTGATCTCCAGAAGGGGTTTCCCCTGGTTACCACCAAAAAAGTACACCTGCGCAGCATTATCTATGAGCTGCTCTGGTTCCTGAAAGGCTCCACAGACAACAACTGGCTGAAAGAGCGCAAAGTCTCCATCTGGAACGAGTGGGCGCTGGAAAACGGTGACCTCGGGCCAATTTACGGCAAGCAATGGCGAAGCTGGGAGTGCCCGGACGGCCGGGTAGTGGACCAGATCAGCGAAGTGATCGATCAGATTCGAAAAAAACCAAACTCCCGCCGCCTGATCGTGTCGGCGTGGAACCCGGCCGAGCTTCCGGATGAATCTATTGGTCCTCAGGAAAATGCCGAGAAAGGCCTGATGGCACTGGCACCTTGCCACTGCCTGTTCCAGTTCTACGTGCTCGACGGCAAGCTCTCCTGTCAGCTTTATCAGCGAAGTGCGGATCTGTTCCTTGGCGTACCATTCAATATTGCATCCTATGCGCTGCTAACTCACATGATTGCACAGCAGTGTGACCTAGATGTTGGTGAGTTTGTGCATACCTTTGGTGATTGCCACCTGTACCAAAACCACCTGACAGACGACATTGTTTTTGAGCAGTTAAAGCGCGAGCCAAAAGCATTACCGAAACTCTCAATCAAGCGTAAGCCAAGCTCCATTTTTGAGTATGAGCTGGAAGACTTCGAATTCGAGGGCTACGACCCTTATCCTGGTATCAAAGCACCAATTGCCATCTAGAGTGGGCGGGCAAACACCTTAATTTGATCGCAAGGATGCGAAAACGGCTCTCCAAAAATGTGCGGAGCCATGGATGGCGGAGCCAAGCGTACACGGACGTATTCACAGCGGTTTTTGGAGAGCCGTTTTCGCATCCTTGCAGCCCCGAAGCCCGAAGCCCGAAGCAAAAAGCCACCGAGTCAAAGGAGCCAGCATGCGTAAAGCCCTCATAGTAGCCATGTCCCGAAACCGGGTAATCGGCAAAAATAACAACCTGCCCTGGTACCTGCCAGGCGACCTGAAGTACTTCAAACAAGCCACCATGGGCAAACCCATCATCATGGGCCGGAAAACCTGGGACTCTATTGGCAGACCACTGCCGGGCCGAATGAACGTAGTCATTTCCCGTGATGCAGACCGGGAAGCACCCGCAGGAACCGTTGGCGCCCAATCGCTGGAAGAGGCTCTGGTAAAAGCAGAAGCACAGGCCGAACTCGATGGTGGTGACGAAGTAATGATTATCGGGGGAGGGCAAATCTATACGGAAGCGCTACCCAAGGTAGATCGCATATACATCACTCAGGTGCACGCCGAGGTCGATGGCGATGCGTATTTTCCGGAAGTGAACTGGGATGAGTGGGAAGAAATCGGACGGGAGGATTTCTCCGCGTCCGATAACAATCCTTACGACTACAGCTTCGTCGTCTATCAGCGCTTGGCGTCTGACTGACGAGGCGGGCGCTTACCGGCCGGCTTGCCGCCTTTGCCCGGTGGTTTGCCACGGGCACCCGCGCCGCCAGGTCCACCACGTCCCTTGTAGCCACCTTTGGGCGGCCCTTTGCGGAACTCGCCAGGGCGACCGCCTTTACGATCACGGCGCGGAGGTGGAGTCGAAGATACTACTGGCAGGGCTTCCGGCTGCTCCAAAGGCAGCGAGCCAGGCTGCATGGCTTCCATCCAGCAGGCAAGAGCACCGGCAACCATGGCAATGTCCATTTCGTTGCGCTCAGCGATCTCATCCAGCAACGCCATCGACTTCGCGAGCTTTTTATCTTCTGCAAAGCCCAAAAGCTGGGTTTCAAACTGCTCTTCGCGCATTTTCTTCAGCTCAACAGGCGAAGGCAGTTCGTAAGCTCCCATGGGCGAGTTTGTGGCGCGTTCAAGAGTGCGCAACCAGCTCCGCTCACGGGGTGTTACCAGAAGAATGGCTTTCCCTTCGCGCCCTGCGCGGCCAGTACGTCCAATCCGGTGGATATAGGCTTCGGTGTCGTAGGGCACATCGTAGTTGATAACGTGCGTGATTCTCGGAACGTCCAGGCCGCGTGCTGCTACGTCTGTCGCAACGATAATGTCTTTCTTACCGCGCTTGAGGTCTTCAACGGTCTGTTCGCGTTGACGCTGGTTCAGGTCCCCGTTCAGGGGCGCCACCGCGTGTCCGCGGGCACTGAGTTTCTCAGCCAACAGTGTGGTTTCTGCCTTGGTGCGCACAAAAATAATGGCACCTTCGATAGGCTCCACTTCCAGAATGCGGGTCAGTGCATCCAGCTTGCGCTCTGCATAAACCGGCAGAACAAACTGGGCAATGCGCTCAACCGTGCGGGTTTCGCTCTCGATTTTTACTTCGACAGCATCGCGCAGGTAGGTTTGAGCTACCTTCTTGATCTGCGGTGGCATGGTCGCGGAGAAAAGCGCACGCTGACAGTTTTCCGGTGTTTTGGCGAGAATGGCCTCAACGTCATCAATGAAGCCCATGCGCAGCATCTCGTCAGCTTCGTCGAGCACCAGCGCCTTCAGATTGCCAAGTCTCAGCGTGCCTTTGCGAAGATGGTCGAGCATACGGCCAGGGGTACCAACAATAACCTGGGCTCCGCGCCTGAGGCCTTTGATCTGAGGATAAAAATCCTGGCCACCGTAGATAGGCAACACGTGGAAGTTACGGAATTTTGCGGCATAGGAAGTAAAGGCTTCCGCTACCTGGATGGCCAGCTCCCGTGTGGGTGCCAGAACCAGAATCTGTGGCTCGGTGACAGATGCGTCAATCCGGCTCAACAAAGGTAGTGCAAAGGCAGCGGTTTTACCCGTGCCGGTCTGGGCTACGCCCAGCAGATGTTTGCCAGCGAGCAGAGCGGGTATGCACTGGGCCTGGATGGGCGTCGGGGTTTCATAGCCAATAGCGGATACAGCTTCAAGTACGGCTGGATCAAGCCCCAGTTCGGCAAAGGACAATTCAGACATTGATTTACTCGGTATTCGGAAGGTAGAGCATTGCCGGGCAATGCATTATGTGGCGATATTATAACCGCTTTTTGCTCGGTTTAATACGTAAAATCTATTGTGACCTGTAGGTAGTTGCCGGGGCGGCTCCGTTGCATTGCTCGCGCCTTTTGTGCAATCTCCTGTTTCTGCTGATAGGTTGCTAACAGGAATGCACTATGACCTTTGATGAATTGATTGCCGCCGGCCGCGCCAGTAAAGAGTTGGTAATGCCCGCAACCTGGTCTCAGGGCCGCGCAACGTTTGGCGGTTTGGTGACAGCTCTGCTATTCGATCGGATGGAGCGATCGGTTGCTGAAAACAGGCCCGTGCGATCCATGCACGTGTCGTTTATTGGGCCGGTAGAGGCAGATGTTCCCGCTGTTTTCGGCGCACAGACTCTGCGCGAGGGCGGGTCAGTCAGTCAGGTAGAAGGGCGGATTATCCAGAACGGAGAGCCACGGCTAGTCTGTGTTGGCGCTTTTGCGGGCGATCGGGATTCAATTGTGCGCATTGACGGAGAGCCAGCTCCGGAGGTGAAGCCAGTGGATCAGTGTCAGGGGTTGCCGTTTATTGAAGGCGTGACCCCCGGTTTTATCGGTCATATAGACATGCGTTGGGCATACGGCAGCCTGCCCTTCAGCGGTGGAAGCGGCCGCGAAATGGGCGGCTGGATGCGGTTCCGGAAGGTGCCTGAGGTGCTTACAGATGCCCACATTGTGGCGCTGATTGATGCCTGGCCTGCGCCGGTTCTGCAGCACTTCAAAACCCGTGTGCCAGCCAGTTCGCTTTCCTGGGCGTTCGATATCATTCACCCAAGGCCGGCCCTGGAGGCCGATGACTGGCTGTTGTACAGGGCGACGATTGAGCAGGCAGGAGATGGCTATTGTCATTTCAATGCCAGGGTCTGGACCCCGCGAGGGGAATTACTGGCAATCAGCCGCCAAACAGCGACTGTATTCGGTTAATGGCTCCGGAAAGCCTCTCGGGACATGGCGGCTCAGGCCGCCATTTCTGCTTTTAGCACGTCAATAATGATCCGTGCAAAGTCTTCGGGGCAATCTTCCTGGAGGAAGTGCCCTCCACGCAGGGTAATGTGGGGCTGCCCGAGTGCACCTGGAATACGGCGCTGCATGTGGCGGTCCCCTCCGCGGGTTATAGGGTCGCCGCTACTGAAGCAGGTGATGAAAGGTTTGCGCCATTTTTCCAGGACTTTCCATGCGGCCTTGTTGGCACTGCTTGCCGGGTCTTCAGGTGACATGGGAACCAGCTTTGGGAATGCTCGTGCGCCTGCTTTGTATTCCGTTGAGGGGAAAGGCGCCTCGTAGGCCGCCAATTCGTGTTTGTTGAGTGTCCGCTCGGTGCCCAGTTGCACGATGCGGCCAACGGGAAACCAGGGGCTGTGCGTAGCAAACGCCTTCCATACGCTGAATGCCGCAGGCGCACGGGTTTCGCCGGTTGGCAGCATGCCATTGCCGACGATGATTCGTTGGAACCTGGCAGGAAGTTCAGCGGCAAGTCTCAGGCCCAGCAGCGAGCCCCAATTCTGGCATACCAGTGTGATATTTCTGAGGTCCAGAGCTTCCAGCCAGTGAGTCAGCCATGCCATATGGCGGTCATAACTGTAGTCGTCTACGTCTGCTGGTTTGTCAGACTTGCCAAAGCCTACAAGATCCGGTGCCAGTACTCGGTGGCCTGCATCAGCTACCAGAGGAATCATGTGACGGTAAAGGTATGACCAGGACGGCTCCCCGTGGAGCATGAGAACGGGAGATGCCTTAGTTGGGCCTTCGTCGACATAGTGCATCCGGAGGCCGGGCTCGACATCCAGATAATGTGGAATAAAAGGGTAGTCCGGGAGACCTTTGAAGCGGTCTTCATCCGTTCTCAGAATACGCATGCCATCGACTGTCCTGACTGATTGGTTGCGAGCTCAGGATAAGGCAGTTAACGATTTCATGTGTTTGAGTTGCGTAACAGAGCGTTGTGGCTTTGAATCAGGCGCTGTCAGGATCGATTAATGGCCGCCGGTTAGAGCGCTTGTCTTCCCAGCTCAAATCTTTAGGGTCATACCAGCCGATTGCGTTGAGCACCCTCTCGCGCGTCGTCACTGACAGCGTGGGCCAGAGCTCCTGAAAATCATCCATACCCTGTTCGCGAAAACGCTGTTGTTTGCTCTGCAGGCGATTAATAATACGCGGCAGTTGCAGCGCCTCGCCCAGCTGACCAGGCACCAGAACCTCCTGGCCCAGAACCTTTCGGCGATGGGTTCGGGAGGCCAGCACCCGGCGCAGTTCCGTCGCAGCATCCAGAGCAGTTTCCGTGGTAAAGATTTCCAGTTCCAATGCCATGACCTGTTTGATAGCTGACCAACAACGTTTCACTATAACCTGAAGCAGGCGCCAGTGGCCATTTGGTCGTGGTAGGCTAATGCGTGTCTGAACCTGACTGGGATACAACGGAACTATGTACGCAAAACTTGAGACACGAACCTTTCTTGCGATGTTGGTCGGGGTATCCCTGGCTTTCGTGCTTCTCATGAAGCCTTTTTTTGGGCCCATCTTCTGGGCCATTGCTATTGCGCTGATTTTTCATCCATTTCAGATGTTCCTGGTGCGGCGCCTCGGTGACCGGCCAAACGTGAATGCGCTGATTACGTTAACGGTTTGCATGTTGATTGTGGTGATTCCAGTGCTGGTGTTGGTGACCTCCCTTGCGGCTGAGGGACTGGGAATCTATCAGCAGATTCAGGACGGAGAAATAAAGCCTGGTGAGTATATTGATCAGGTAAACCAGTCGTTCCCGGCCATTCAGTCATTTCTGGCGCAGTTTGATGTCAGCTTCAGTGAAATTCGTGATCGTGTGGTCAGTCTTTTCGTGGGTGGTAGCCAGTTCCTGGCCAAGCAGGCCTTGGGTATAGGCCAGAACACTTTCCAGTTTTTCCTCGGGCTGGCGCTCATGGTTTACCTGGCCTTCTTCCTGCTGCGCGATGGCAGAAAGCTGATTGAGCTGTTGATTCGTGCACTGCCCCTGGGAGATGAGCGCGAACGATTGCTGTTTGCCAAGTTTGCAGAAGTAACCCGTGCAACCGTCAAAGGCAACCTGCTGATAGCCATCATTCAGGGTGCTTTGGGGGGCATTATTTTCTGGATTCTGGGTATCGGTGGAGCCCTACTGTGGGGTGTGGTCATGGCCATATTCTCGCTGCTGCCTGCGGTGGGTGCCGCGCTGGTTTGGGTGCCAGCGGCGATTTATCTGGCCGCCGTGGGTGATGTCGCTGAGTCCATAGTGCTTACGATATTCGGAGTGGTCGTGATAGGGCTTGCCGATAATATTTTACGGCCGATTCTGGTCGGGCGGGATACAAAGCTTCCTGACTACATTGTGCTGCTTTCCACTTTGGGCGGCCTCGCCATGTTTGGCATTAACGGTTTTGTGATGGGCCCGCTGGTCGCCGCACTGTTCATGGCGTTCTGGGGGATCTTCATCCGGGAATTCAGTGAGGAGTCTCAGAGGGTCTGACGTCAAAGCTGTGATGTCGGTTAAGGCGACATGAGACAAAAGTATGTTAGGATTTTGTCGGTTAGCCCCAGCCTGTGGAGATTGGCACCACATAACAAGAAAGAAACGGATATCGCTTGGATATCAGGAGTGAAGCAGGTGAGTATCATGAAAAACGCGACCGCCCGAATGGGCCGCTTTGCGCTTGCAGCAGGTGCAGCAGCAGTGTTGGGTTTTGCGCCCACAGCGTTTGCCGATGAAACGGTTGCGCTGAAAAATGCCTTATATGGCGCCGGGTACGATATCAAGAATGTCAGCTCCAGAATGGATGATGCCACCCGTGCAGAGCTGTCCCGCTTCCAGAAGGACAACGGGCTTCAGGCAAACGGGATTCTGGATGAGGCAACCAAAAAAGCGCTGGGCATGATCAGTGTACGGGTTGCGGCGGCCGCGACGGCCTCCAAGCCGGTAGCGTCTCAGCCGGCAACGGCCAGCAACCCCGAGCCGGTCGAAGAAGACGCCATTGAGGAAGAAGACGACGGTGGCTGGTCCCTGTTCTGATTAGGGTGTCCTTCCCGGTTTTGCGCAGCTGTCCAGCACGCATTACAAAAAAGCCCGCACAGATTGCCTGCGCGGGCTTTTTTGTACCACAACCCGAATCAGCCGAGCTTCTCCAGATCCCTTACGGCACCTTTGTCAGCGCTGGTTGCCAGCAGGGCATAGGCTTTCAGCGCAGCCGATACTGCACGCGCTCTGGGCAGCTCGGGTTTCCAGCCTTTCGCGTCCCGGGCTTCGCGGCGACGATCGAGCTCCTGTTGATCCAGCTGTACATTGATGGATCGCCGGGGGATATCGATAAGGATCGGATCACCGTTTTCGATGAGTCCGATCGCGCCACCGGCTGCAGCTTCAGGTGAAGCGTGACCAATCGAGAGCCCTGAGGTTCCGCCAGAAAAGCGCCCGTCGGTGAGCAGTGCGCAGGCTGCGCCCAATCCTTTGGATTTGAGATAGCTGGTGGGGTAAAGCATTTCCTGCATGCCAGGGCCACCCTTGGGGCCTTCGTAGCGGATAATCACCACGTCGCCGGGCTTGACCTGGTCATCCAGAATGCCGGCTACAGCAGCATCCTGGCTTTCAAATACCTTAGCCTTGCCTTCAAATACGAAAATGCTTTCATCCACGCCAGCGGTTTTTACCACACAGCCGTCAACAGCGATGTTGCCATACAGAACCGCAAGGCCGCCCTCGGCGCTGTAGGCGTGCTCTGCAGAGCGGATACAGCCTGTCTGACGGTCGCCGTCCAGGCTTGGCCAGCGGGTGCTCTGGCTAAAGGCTGTTTGGGTGGGGATGCCCGCAGGCCCGGCTTTATAGAACTCAACAACCTCTGGGGTCGGAGAGCGCATGATGTCCCAGGTTTCCAGAGCTTCCTTCATGGTTTTGCTGTGTACCGTGGGCAGATCGGTATTGATCAGGCCGCCACGTTCCAGCTCTCCCATGATGCCCATAATGCCGCCGGCGCGATGCACGTCTTCCATGTGATACTTGGGAGAATTCGGGGCCACTTTGCACAACTGGGGTACGCGGCGGGAAAGCTGGTCAATCTCGTTCAGAGTGAATGGAACCCCGCCTTCCTGAGCGGCTGCCAACAAATGAAGAATGGTATTAGTGGACCCGCCCATGGCGATATCCATAATCATCGCGTTTTCAAATGCCTCCATGGAGGCGATGCTCCGGGGCAGAACACTGGCGTCGTCCTGTTCGTAATAACGTTTTGCATTCGCCACAATCTGGCGACCGGCTTTGAGGAACAGTTGCTCCCGGTCGGCGTGTGTCGCCAGCATGGAGCCGTTGCCCGGGAGCGCAAGGCCTATGGCTTCGGCCAGACAGTTCATGGAATTGGCGGTAAACATGCCGGAGCAGGAGCCACAGGTTGGGCAGGCGCTGCGCTCGTATTCCGCAACCATTTCGTCATCGGCAGTCGGATCTGCGGCAATGACCATGGCATCGACCAGATCCAGTTTGTGTTCTGAAAGCTTGGTTTTGCCGGCTTCCATAGGGCCGCCGGAAACGAAAATAGCGGGAATGTTCAGGCGCATTGCGGCCATCAGCATGCCAGGTGTAATTTTGTCGCAGTTGGAGATGCAAACCATCGCGTCGGCGCAGTGGGCATTCACCATATACTCGACAGAATCAGCAATGAGTTCCCGGGAGGGCAGGGAGTAGAGCATGCCGTCGTGGCCCATGGCGATGCCGTCATCCACTGCGATGGTGTTGAATTCCTTGGCAACCCCGCCGGCTGCCTCGATTTCGCGGCATACCAGCTGCCCGAGATCCTTGAGGTGGACGTGTCCGGGGACAAACTGGGTGAAGGAGTTAACAACGGCAATAATCGGCTTGCCGAAATCACCGTCTTTCATGCCGGTGGCGCGCCAGAGGGCGCGGGCGCCGGCCATATTACGGCCTGCGGTGGAAGTCCGCGAACGATACTGAGGCATGGTGCTCTGGTCTCTCTGTAGGAATACTCGGTGATAGCTTTGATTAAATGACAAAGTCTACCAGATTAGACTCCCGGCGCATGGTTGTTTTACTGCTCCATGGTTACAATGATTAACAGATACCACAAATCAATTCCCCGCCTTGAGCTTACTTAGGAGATTGCCTATGGCTAGCCAGGAAAGCCTGCCGCTACGTCGTCTGAAAGAGTTTCAGCCATTGAACCGGCTGACCGATGACCAGTTGGTATTGCTAGCCAGTCGTGCCGAGCGCAGATCTCATGGCCCGGGCCAACGGGTGTTGGAACGCGGTGTGCGTGATGGTCTGGACTATTTCCTGGTAACCGGGAAGGTCGAGCTCGAATCCGTTGATGGGCGCAAAACAGTTATTGAAGCCGAAACCGATAAGGCCCTGAACCCCATCGCCAGGCTACAGCCTCGAATGTACGAAGTGACAGCGGTAAAGCCGTGTGAGTTTCTGGTGGTAGAACAGGATGTTCTCAATCAGCTTCTTCGGGCAGCCCCGGTTGCACAGGTAGAGATGGACTCAGGCGAAAGCCACGACGGCGGTGAGAGCGAAGAACACCACCTCCTGATGGAGTTCTATGCTGAACTCCGCTCGAACCAGCTCAAGCTGCCCAGTGTTCCCGACGTAGCCTGGAAAGTGCGGCGCATGGTGGATCGGGACGATACGACCGCCGATCAGGTGGCCAGCGCTGTGTCGGCCGACCCGGCTATGGCAGCCAAGTTGGTGCGGGCCTGTAATAGCCCGCTATACCGTGGTTTCAGCGATGTGCGCAATGTTCGTGAATCGGTTATTCGGCTGGGTATGAGGACGACTCGCCAGCTTGTCACCGTGTTCTCCATGCGGGAAGTGTTCAAAAGCCGACACCCGTCGCTGCAGCAGGAAATAGAAAAACTCTGGCGACATTCTCGCGAAGTGGCAGCGCTTTGCTGGGTGCTGGCGGACCACGCTACCCGTCTGAACCCGGAGGAAGCATTGCTGGCGGGCCTGCTTCATGACATAGGCGTAGTTCCGATTCTGGTGCAAGCCGAACACCACGTAAACCTGTTTGCCGACGACACAAATCTACAGAATGCCATCAGTGAACTCCGGGCTGATGTTGGTACCGCGGTCCTGGAAAGCTGGTCGTTCCCGCCATCGTTTGTTGATGCCGTCCGACACGCAGAAGACTGGGATTATGAAAGCAGGGAGCCGGAACCGCAGCTGGTGGACGTCGTGATTGTTGCGCAACTTCACGCCATGATTGGCTCCAGCCAGAATGAAGGTTTGCCATCATTCGATGAGGTGCCGGCCTATCGCAGGCTTGGTAACCTTGAGCTCAATGCCTCACGTAGTCTGGAGCTTCTGACAGAAGCACGGGCGCGGGTGGATGAAGTTCAACAGTTGCTGTCCACTCGATGAAGGTTCCGGTCTTTCCGCTCAATTCGATTGTATTGCCCGGCGGCAGGATACCACTGCAGCTGTTCGAGCCACGCTACATTGATATGTTGACCCGTTGCCTGAAGAGTGATGAGGGATTTGTTATAACCTTATTGCGTGATGGCGCGGAGGCTGGTCGGGTGGCGTCTTTTTACGAGACCGGCACATACGTGCGCATTATTGATTTTCAGCAACTGGAAAACGGGCTGCTGGGAATTACCGTGGAAGGCGAAGCCAAAGTGGCCATTGTCCGCTCCTGGCAGCAGGATGACGGTTTGAATCTCTGTGAGATGGAGTTTCTTTCGGCAGAAGCTCCTGACAGCATTCCTGTCGCTTTTCATGAGCTGCCATCGGTTTTGCGTGCGCTTTTCCGACACCCGATTATCCGGGACCTGGGGATGAGCGTGAATTATGAGGATGCCCGGGATGTCGGCTGGCGGCTGACTGAACTGCTACCCCTGGACAAACAGGAAAAGCAGCACCTTGTCGAGATGCAGGATCCTTTGGAGCGGTTGAACCGCTTGCAGGGATTGCTTGAGGCTCTCGAAGAGGGTTGATGGTTTCAGAACGCTGGTGCGTAGTACTGTATGGCATCTGGCCACGAGAGCCAGATGTAGCATCCGCAGATGACCAGCCAGGTAAGTGTTGCAAAGATAGTTACGGTGTCTGGAGCGATAGGAACCCTGTCGAACCTGCTGAAGCTGGCTCTCGTTGCGCCGGTGACTGCCAACCCCAGTAATAACCCCCCTACAATATCGCTGAACCAGTGTACGCCCAGATAAAGCCGGCTGAGAGCTACCGGAATCAGTGGCAGCGAGAACACTATGTAGGTCTGCCAGCGCTTTCGATTGCGGGTCTCAGCAGCCACAAAACTGGCCAGCAGCGTAACAAACACGGTAATGCCTGTTGTATGGCCGCTGGGGAACGCACCGGATGATGGTGGGTTTACAACCTGAACCGGCCTATCAACGCCAAAGGCGGCCTTCAAGCCCCAGACCAATATAATGGTCAACGTGGCAGCCAGCAGAATGTGAGCGGCAGCAGCGTAGTGTCCCCGGAATGCCAGAGCCAGGCATGCCAGCACCGCTGCAGCACTGAGCAAAGGAGGGTCACCCAGAAGCGTGGCGACAAGAGCCGGCGCATCAAGCAACGGTTGGCGTAAGTCGCTGAACCACTGCATTGTCAGTTGATCGAAAGGCGCAATCACGTCCGTCATGGTTGCCAGCTGGCCCCAGAGTATAAACAGGGCAAGTGCGCCCAGGGCAAGCATTATCGAGGCCAGGGGAAACTCGCCATCTTGTGCAGGTCGCTCGTTGGTGTACAGGCGCCAGAAACGATGAGTGGATTCATACTGGGCCATTTGTCGCTGAAGCCAGAGATAAAGGCGGCTGTGGTCGCCTAGGCCAAGCTGGAATCGAAAAATAATCAGATAGATCAGAGCAAGTACGGCGATGCTGATAGCGGCAACCAGGTAAACGTGTGCAGGAGGCTTTATATCACTCGCCAACGCGCTGCCCACGAGAAACCCTGGCAGGATATAGACCGGTGCCCAGCCAACGGCTGACCCGATGTTGAATGCCAGGAAACGACGCCATGGCATCAGTAGCGCGCCGGCAATCAAGGGTATTACCGGGCGTACTGGCCCTACGAAGCGCCCGATAATAACGCTTTTTCCGCCGTGGCTCTGGAAGAAGCGCTCGCCTTTACGAATCAACCTGGGGTAACGGCTCAATGGCCACACGCTGGTCAGCCGCCCCTGGAGAAGCCTGCCGATCGCAAAGCTCACTGTGTCCCCGGCGATGGCGCCCAGCCCAGCCCAAGCCAGCACGGTTATCAGCGGCACCCCTATCTGGGCCGCCATGGCAGCGATGGTGAACAGAAGCGCCACGCCCGGCACAAGAATGCCCGCAATTGCCAGGGACTCAATAAATGCGGTGCCGAACAGCGCCAGTGATAACCACCCCGGATTCGCGCTCAGCCAAGCCGTCAGGTCCGTAAGCCAGCCGCCGCTCATGAACCGGTTGTCTCTCCCGGGGTGAACCAGGCCGAGTCCGCGCCCCGCCGACGGGCTTCAAGCATGGCTTGATGCGCACGGTTGCGCAGAGTATCAGTGCGCGTGTCGTTGCTGCCTCGGGTTGTGCAGCCGAGGCTTACCGTCGCCTTGCCGATCACCGGCCAGTGGTTTTCGGAAATGGTGCGCCTGATGCGTTCAGCAATCACGCGGACGCCTTCCTCGGGGGTGAAAGGCAAGATCAGGAAGAACTCCGAATCGTTCAGCGTGTAAAGCGTATCGCCGGCACGAATCACGCCAAACAGGTGCTGGGTCATATTGCAAAACAATCCCTGCATGCCCGGTTTGCCGTGCAGGTCGGCCGCCTCATCGGCATAATCGATGGTCAGGTCAATCACGGAAAGCGTGTGGCCGGTGGCAATTGCCCGACTGATTTCTTTTTGCAATGTCTCGTCGAGGAAGCGCGCGTTGTGCGCGCCTGTTACCGGATCGGTGATGGCCAGATCTTCGGCAGATTGTGCCATGTGATCGTAGTGCCATATATAAAGTGCCGCGACGGTCAGGACAATGAGGAGGCCACTGATGGCGGTGATAGCATCTGCAGAGGGTTGCTTGACGAGCAGCAAAATGGCCATGGGCGCAAGCAGAAGCAGCGACAGCATAAGCGCTTGCCGGAGCGGCAGAATCAGCAAGTTAAGCACCAGTAGCGGCATGGCCCAGTGGGAAATGCCAGAGCTGTTCATTGTCAGCACGGCCGCCAGAAGGCCGCTGTTCAGGCCGGAGAGAATGATCAGGTGGCCGGGCGCGGAAAGTTGGTGCCGACGACTCAGGAGCGTGTAAGCAACGCCCGCAAGCGTCAGGACGGCCATGCCGATAGCCAGGTAGAAAAGCTCGTAAAAACCGTAACGCAGGTTTTGCAGGGCCAATGTGAAAATAAACAGGGTGGCAAGGCTGTAGCCGACGCCGTGTGTCCAGGTTCTCAGCCGGGTTTCTGTCATGGCGCAGATCCTTCCGCGCGGGGCTGGATTGACGAGGTGGTTGGTGTCCAGGCGCTGTAAGCCTGAGTCCGGTTGCCCCCTTGTTGTTGCGCGCGCCGCAGTGCGTTGGCGGCGCTTTGCAGGAGGCTGTCGGCATCGTCGCCAATATTCAGTCCGGCGATACCGGTACTGATGGTCAGGTTCAAACCGTGTGCTTCGAGCAGGGTGCAAAGCCCTGTACGGATCGTTTCCGCCCGGGCGATGGCTTCATGGGTGGCTATACCCGGTAAAATAACCAGAAACTGCAGGTCCGCCGCCCGGTAATAGGTGTCGAAATCCCGGATCTGGGAGTGCAGAAAGCGGCCGATTCTGGGTAGGATCGAGCGGATATCCTCATCCGGGTCGTTGTCGCTGGCGTGCGCGTCGAGACCGATCATAATGATGGACATATCGGTTCCCTCGCGCTCGCTGCGCTGGATTTCCTTATGCAGGTCTGCGGAAAGATATTCGCGACTTGCGGCCTGAGTGAGTTCGTCAGTGCGCCTCAGGGGCGCCAACTGGCGGGCTTTGTATTCGCGTAGAAATATCAGTACGGCTGAAAGAAGAATGGTCAACAGAAACGCACTGATCATCTGGTGGCGGTCTGCAATACCTTCTGCCCAGTGAGCGGCGGCCAGCGCCAGAGTCACCATGAAAACGGTTACCAGGGTTGCGATTCCGCGGGGCACCAGAGCAAACGCTACCAGTACAAGTCCGTAAAGCCAGTGACTGAGAGCCCAGGGGCCCGTCCAGAAACTGGTCGTCAGCAGCAGTATCAGTGCTGCAAAAAACAGTTTTTGAATGGCCGGCCAAGGGCGGGCTCCGCGCCCGGGATGGAAGCTGCGATCGCTAATAATCACGCCTGCGACAGCTGCGGCACTGGCTGCGGTAAGCGGCTCACCAAACACCGCGCACAGGACGGCGACGACCAGAAAAAAGGCAAGGCTGGCGCGTGATAGCCGGTTCAGCAAAAATTTTTCGGCCGTTTGGGCCATGGTATTCGTCCTTTTTCGGGGTTCCCATTGTACCGCAGCGGTATAATATCTGTTTGGGGTGCGTACTTGAAACCGGAAAGGTAAAGTTAGCGTCTTAATCCTGAATTCTGATTGAACATACATAAGGTAAAGGGATGGATATTGCAGCCTATATGACCGAGGTCGGTCAGCAAGCCCGCGCAGCGGCAGCGCTTGTAGCCCGCTCTACGACAGCGACACGGAACCGCGCGCTGCTGGCCACCGCCGAAGCTCTGGATGCCGCCCGCAGTGAGCTGGCGGCGGCTAATGCCCAGGATCTTACCAGTGGGAAGGAAAGCGGATTGGATGCAGCCATGCTGGACCGGCTCGAACTGACGCCTGAGCGTGTTGATACGATGATCGAAGGGCTTCGTCAGGTAGCGTCTTTGCCCGACCCCATCGGTGCGATTACCGATATGACCTATCGCCCCTCCGGTATTCAGGTAGGAAAAATGCGCGTGCCCCTGGGGGTTATCGGCATTATCTATGAGTCCCGGCCCAATGTGACCGTCGAGGCTGCCAGCCTCTGCCTCAAGTCCGGCAACGCAACGATCCTGCGCGGTGGCTCCGAGTCTATTCATTCCAACCAGGCTATTGCCTTATGTCTGGCGCGAGGCCTGGCTGAAGCGGGCTTGCCGGAATCGGCCGTGCAGGTTATCAAGACTACCGACCGGGCGGCCGTCGGCGAACTGATTACCATGCCGGAATACGTGGATGTGATTGTGCCCAGAGGCGGTAAGGGCCTGATCGAACGAATCAGCCGGGACGCGCGGGTGCCCGTTATCAAGCACCTTGATGGCGTATGCCATGTGTATATCGACAGCCATGCCGATCCTGAAAAGGCATTGAGCGTTGCCGTGAATTCCAAAACTCACCGGTACGGCACCTGCAACACTATGGAAACCCTTCTGGTGGACAAGGAGATTGCGGCAGACATGCTGGTGCTGTTGGGGCCGGCTTTTATCGAAAAAGGTGTTGAGCTGCGTGGCTGTGAGCAAACCCGGGAAATACTCGCCGATATAAACGCTGCCACGGAAGCGGACTGGGAGGAAGAATACCTGGCGCCAGTGCTGGCTATTCGCGTGGTTGATGGGCTGGATGGAGCCATCGGGCACATCAATCGTTACAGTTCACAGCATACCGACAGCATCATCACGGAAAACTACACCCGAGCCAGGCGCTTTATTACCGAGGTTGATTCGAGCTCGGTCATGGTTAACGCATCGACCCGCTTTGCGGATGGGTTCGAGTATGGGCTCGGCGCTGAGATTGGTATCTCTACCGATAAAATACACGCCCGCGGGCCGGTCGGGCTTGAGGGGCTCACCTCGCAAAAATACGTAGTATTTGGCGATGGACACGTGCGGGCCTGATGGTGATGCATGTAATTTATGGCGGTACGTTTGATCCGGTGCACCATGGTCATCTGCGCCTCGCGCTGGAGGTTAGCGAACGGCTCGGAAACGTGCCGGTCAGTCTGGTGCCCTGCCATGTTCCACCTCACCGTGGAGAGACTGGAGCAACGGCTGAGCAACGGCTGCGTTTGCTGGAGCTGGCGATTGCCGGAGAAGCTCGCCTGCGCATTGATGATCGTGAGCTGCGCCGTGAAGGCGCGTCTTATACAGCGGATACGCTGCGCCAACTGCGCAGCGAGCTGGGTGCGGGTGTGCCTCTGGTGATGGTGGTAGGTACGGACGCGTTTGCTGGTTTTGACCGCTGGAAGGAATGGCGGCAAATTCCCGGCCTCGCCCATATAATTGTTGTGCGTCGCCCTGGTACCGCGCTGGATCCGCAAGGCGAGCCTGCGCGCCTGGTGGAAGAACGTGGAATTGAGCATGAAACAGACGGAGCCACTGCCCTTTCTGGCCAGGCTTCAGGCCTTATTCTTGAGCTGGACCCGCCCTGGCTTGATATCTCCGCAACCGGCATTCGCGAGCGCATTGGCGGCGGGCGGTCGCCTCGTTACCTGATGCCCGATGCGGTCTTGGCGGAGATTCAGCGTATGGGGCTTTATGGGCATGCCCTGTGACGAACTTTTAGTGTTACAATCGCGTTCGAATATGACTTTTCGGGTGGCCATTCCGGCCGGCACCCGGACAACAGGGTAATTATGCAGGCAGAGCAACTCAAAGATCTGATAGTGAACGCACTTGAAGATGTAAAAGCAAAGGACATCAGTGTTATTGATGTGCGCGATCGTACCAGCGTTACCGACTTCATGGTTCTGGCATCCGGAACATCCAGTCGGCACGTAAAATCCCTTGCCGATTCTGTTGTGGTTGACGCAAAAGAGCAGGGTGTTCGTGTCGGCAATGTGGAAGGCGGTGGTGGCAGCGACTGGATTCTTGTGGACATGGGAGACGTTGTTGTTCATGTAATGTTGCCTGCTGCCCGTGAGTTTTACGATCTGGAGCGCTTCTGGCGCGATGCACCGGATGTCGGTGCTGCGGGCAGCGAGTAACCGTGCGGTTGCGTTTGATCTGTGTGGGGCAAAAAATGCCCGACTGGGTCAGTAAAGGCTACGACGATTATGCGCGTCGTATGCCTCCGGAAATGCCTCTTGATCTGGTAGAAATTGCCATGCCTCATCGTGGTAAAAATCCTGACATCGCGAGGCTCATGCAGCGTGAAAGCGAGGCAGTGCTGTCCGCTGCCGGGCCCAGAGACAGAGTTGTCGCGCTGGAGGTTAATGGTCGTCCCTGGTCTACTGAAAAACTGGCCAGTCAGCTCGAAAGCTGGCAGCAGGATGGTCGTGACGTGAGTTTCCTCGTAGGCGGGCCAGACGGTCTGGCCGAACCCTGCCGCCAGCGCGCGGATCAGCAGTGGTCGCTTTCTCCTCTTACCTTGCCCCATCCTCTGGTGCGTATCCTGTTGGCGGAACAGCTTTACAGGGCCTGGTCGATTACCCGCAACCACCCGTACCACCGGGCCTAGGAACCATCCATGCCGTGGGGTGAATTCAAGGACACTGCCGCCGAGCGCAGGCTATTCCAGCGCCGCGCTGTCGTCATGCTGGTGATTGTGTTTCTGCTTATGGCAGGGCTAATCGCGCGGATGTACCAGCTTCAGGTTGTAGAGCACGATATTTACACCACTCTTTCCGATAAAAACCGGGTTCAGGTTCAGTCTGTGCCGCCTCCGCGCGGGCTGGTTTACGACCGGAATCAGGTGTTGCTGGCGGAAAATCGCCCGGTGTTCAGCGTTACCGTGGTGCCGGAGCGGGTTGGCGGCATGGATGCGACACTGGAACAACTGGTCAGAATTCTCGATGTTTCCGAAGAAGATCTGGAGCGTTTCCAGCGCCGCCTTCGCGAGCCCCGGCGGCCGTTTCAGGAGATTCCGCTGCGCTACGATCTGACTGAAGACGAGATTGCCCGTTTGGCCGTTCACCGGCACGAATTGCCCGGCGTGGAAGTGGAAGCAGAACTGGTCCGGTATTATCCCCACAGCGAGCTGACAGCGCACGCGCTGGGGTTTGTTGGCCGCATTAACCGTGATGAGTTGCAGCGGATCGATCCAACCAACTACGCGGGTACCAACTACATCGGTAAATCCGGTGTCGAACGGTTTTATGAGGGGTTGCTGCATGGAAAGGTCGGTTACCAACACGTAGAAACCAACGCCCGAGGCCGTACCCTGAGGGTTCTGGAGCGGGAAAACCCGGTGCCGGGCGAAGATCTGAAGCTGCACATCGACTTGCGATTGCAGAATCGGGCGCACGAGCTACTCGACGGCCGCCGGGGAGCCATTGTCGCTATTGAGCCCGCAACAGGCGGAATACTTGCTCTTGCGAGCGTTCCCGGTTTTGACGCCAATAAATTTGTGACTGGCATCAGCGTGCCGGACTACCGCGAGTTAAGTGAGAGCAAAGACAAGCCTCTTTTCAACCGGGCCCTGCGGGGACAGTATCCTCCGGGCTCCACGCTCAAACCCATGCTGGCCATTGCGGCGCTCGATAGTGGTGCTGTAACAAGGGACCACACCATATGGGACCCGGGCCACTTTCAAATTAACTCTGCGGGTCGTCGTTGGAGAGACTGGAAGCGAGGAGGGCACGGCTGGGTTGATCTGACCTATGCAATGGCTCAGTCCTGTGACGTCTATTTCTATGAAGCGGCAGTGGAAATGGGCGTGGATACCATGGTCAACTATTTGGCTCACTTCGGGTTTGGCGAAGATGCAACCCTCGATGTATCCGGAGCCTTGAGTGGCCTTTTGCCGTCTCCGGACTGGAAGAGGGCAACGCGGAACGAGCCCTGGTACCCCGGCGACACCGTTAATCTCGGGATCGGTCAGGGTTTTATGCTGTCTACGCCACTGCAGCTCGCCACGGCGACAGCGCTGATCGCCAATCGGGGAGAGTGGGTTGAGCCGCGACTGCTGAAAGATATTCTGGGAGACCGTGCGCCAGATGAGTTTTTACCGGAAGAAACTCACGAGCCCCTGAAGCTTAAAGATCCCAGCAACTGGGAGTTTATTGCAGATGCCATGGCCGAAGTGATGCACGGCGTGAAGGGCACCGCACGTGGCGCTGCCCGGGGCGCGTCTTATAGGATGGCCGGGAAAACCGGCACGGCCCAGGTGTTCAGCCTTGCAGAAGATGAAGAATACGATGCCGAAGAGGTTCGGGAGCGGTTACGCGACCATGCCCTGTTTGTTGGCTTTGCGCCGTTGGAGAATCCGCAGATCGCCGTTGCGGTGATTGTCGAGAACGGAGGCGGCGGCAGCAGTACCGCAGCGCCTGTTGCCCGGGCTCTTTTCGATGCCTGGTTACTGGAGTTTTCTGCGACTGGCGACGGCGCGCTGGTTAGCAAAACCGATGTTGAGAATGAGGCACGTTGATGGCCACCCGGGAAGTATTCAGTTCAACTGCCAGCAACCCTCTGGGTCGTCCGAGAGGACTGTGGTCGGCCCTGCATCTGGATCCTATTCTGCTTTTCCTGCTTCTCGCGCTGGTCTCTGCAGGGTTGTTTGTGCTTTACAGCGGCGCAGACCGCAATCTTGATGTGGTTAAGGCACAAGGTTTGCGTTTCGGTGTTGCCTTCATGGTGATGCTGGTTTTCGCCCAGCTCGACCCCTCTGTATTCCGGCGCTGGGCGCCCTGGCTGTATGGTCTGGGCCTGCTCGGTTTGATCGCTGTATTGTTTGTTGGTGTGGGCGCTAAAGGTGCGCAGCGCTGGTTGGCGCTGCCCGGGCTGCCACGGTTTCAGCCGTCAGAGTTTATGAAACTCGCCGTGCCCATGATGGCTGCCTGGTATCTGTCGCGGCATTTTTTGCCCCCGAGGCTCTCCCGCATCGGTATGGGGCTGGCGATTGTGCTGCTCCCTATGGTCCTGATTGTGAAACAGCCGGATCTCGGAACCTCGCTTCTGGTGGGTATGGCCGGATTGTTCGTCGTGTTTTTTGCGGGCATGAGCTGGAAGCTGATCAGCGCATTTTTTGTGATGGTTTCCGTCGCTGCGCCGGTAATGTGGTTTTTCGGAATGCGGGACTATCAAAAGCAACGTGTGCTGACGCTGCTCGACCCTCAGAGTGATCCATTGGGTGCTGGCTGGAACATTATCCAGTCCAAAACCGCCATTGGTTCAGGCGGCTTCGATGGCAAGGGGTGGCTTCAGGGTACCCAGTCGCATCTTGAGTTTCTTCCTGAAAGCCACACGGATTTCATTGTGGCGGTGTTGGCGGAAGAGTTCGGTTTTATCGGTGTTCTGGTGCTGCTCAGCGTGTACTTTCTGATTATTCTTCGGTGTCTCTTTATTGCGGCCACCGCTCAGGATTCATTCAGCAGGCTGGTAGCCGGCGCACTGACCATGACTTTTTTCATCTATGTGTTTGTAAACGTCGGCATGGTGAGTGGTTTGCTTCCGGTAGTCGGGGTGCCTTTGCCGCTGGTTTCCTACGGCGGAACCTCAACCGTCACGCTGATGGCGGCGTTTGGCATACTGATGTCAATACACACCCATCGAAGGATGATCACGGCCTGATGTCAGGCCGGTAATGGTGATACGTGCAGGGAACCCGTTACAATGGCACGTGTCGCGATGTTTCATGTGTCTGGCGGCACGTATATCAGAGGGCGTCCCGACAGTGATATCAAACTACTTACATTTATGGCTGATGGTTTCGGCAGCCTTGGCACTGGCTGGTTGTGCGTCGTCTCCGACATCAGCGCCAGCCGGAACCGACCATTCATCGCGCTATTCGATCACTCAGGACAGGGCACCTTCAGGAAACTTTGATGCCTCAGGGCTGTCAGATGCCGTACCTGTTTATCAGAAGCCTGTCAGAGCCGGAAACATGTCGTCTTATACAGTATGGGGTAAGCAATACTCTGTCATGGACAGCAATGACGGCTACGTTGCCCGTGGTACAGCGAGTTGGTACGGCGAGAAGTTTCACGGGCACAAAACATCCAACGGTGAAACGTTCGACATGTATCAGATGTCGGCAGCACACAAGTCGCTCAGAATTCCCGGATACGCAAGAGTGACCAATCTGGATAATGGCCGTACAGTGATCGTTCGGGTCAACGACCGGGGGCCGTTTCACGGAGACCGGTTGATTGATTTGTCCTACGCGGCTGCCAAGAAACTGGGCTATCAGTCGCGCGGAACCGCCCGGGTAGAGGTGGCATCGATTACCGTCAAGCCGGATGGCAGCATGTTCATGGCAGGGCAGCCTTTCGCACTCGATGGGCAGCAGACTGTGCAGTCTGCTGCTGGGGGTGCTGTCGCCATAAACGATGGACAGGATGCCAACAGCGGCTTGTTTGTTCAGCTGGGTTCGTTCAGCAGTCGTGACCCCGCAGAAAAACTGCAGGTACGCGCCAGTAGCCTACTCGACAATCCCGTTCGAGTGCGTTCCGTAGATACGGCTTCCGGGCGCTTCCATCGAGTACAGGTTGGCCCGTTTCAGGATGAAGGCAGTGCGCGCAAGACCCAGAGGCTGCTGGATACAAAAGGGTTTTCGCAGTCAATTGTACTGACCGATTCTCACTGAGCGTCAGGCCACACATAAAAACACACTTAACGACGAATGAATGGACCCATGGCACTAAAATCAGTTTTTCGTTCTCTTTCCTTTATCTCAGCGTCTCTCGCGTTTGTGTTGATGCTTTCAGTATCAACCAAGGCCATGTCCCAGACAGTGCTGATTCCGTCTCCTCCGCAGATCGCTGGTAGCTCTTACGTGCTCATGGACCCGAAAAGTGGTCGTATTATTATGGAGCAGAACAGCAACGAGCGGCTGCCACCGGCAAGTCTGACCAAAATGATGACGGCTTACATTGTCGAGCGTGAGCTGGACGAGGGTCGGATCAATATGTCCGACATGGTCCCCATCAGCGTTAAAGCCTGGAAAACAGAAGGGTCTCGAACGTTCGTTAAAGAGGGCACCAGCGTATCCGTAGAGGATCTCCTCAAAGGCGTTATCATCCAGTCCGGTAATGATGCTTCAGTTGCTCTGGCGGAGTTTGTTGCCGGCAGTGAGGGGGCGTTCGTTGATATCATGAACCAGCAGGCTCAGTTGTTGGGTATGAAGGACTCCCACTTCGAGAATGCTACAGGCCTACCTGCTCCTGATCACTTCTCCACCGCGTATGATCTGGCCGTTCTGGCCCGTGCAATCATTAATGATTACCCGGAAAACTATCCGATCTACGCGGAGAAGCATTTTACTTACAACAACATTCGGCAGCCTAACCGCAACAGCTTGCTGTGGCGCGATGACAGTGTTGATGGCCTGAAAACCGGCCATACGGAAGAAGCCGGGTATTGCCTTGTAGCATCAGCGAAACGCAACGATACGCGCTTCATTGCCACGGTTATGGGCACCAGCAGTTCACAGTCCCGGTCCCAGGAAATTCAGAAAATGCTGAACTACGGCTTCCGCTACTTCGAGAGCGAGCGGTTGTTCCGCGCCGGGCAGGAGCTGATAGAAGCCAAGGTATGGGGTGGTCAGTCAGATCAGCTCTCTGTCGGCATGCTTGAAGACGCTTTTGTGACCATTCCTCGCGGATCCCGCGACAGCCTGCAGTCCACCATAGATCTTGATTCGGTCATCAAGGCGCCGGTTAAGGCTGGTGATGAGTTGGGGCGCGTGAAAGTGTCGTTTAACGGTGAGGTGTTGATAGATCAGCCCGTACTGGCACTCACGGATGTCCCCGAAGGCGGTCTGTTCAAACGCATCTGGGATGCTATCAAGCTGTTTTTTATTCAGTTATTTTAGTGAGGGCGAACGGGCCCGGGAGTGAAGCGGCATGAGTGAGCCGAAAGCACCAAAAATTGAGTTTCCCTGCGACTACGCCATCAAGGTGATCGGTGATTCTGCGCCGGATTTCAAGGAGATTGTTCTGGAAATTATTGAGCAGCATGCGCCAGGAGTCCGTGAAGCCGACGTTATGGTTAAAGACAGCAGCAAGGGGCGGTTTTGCTCAATCCGGTTGACCATCGCGGCCACCGGCGAGCCGCAATTAAAAGCCTTGTTCGAAGACCTCAAGGCCAGTGGCCGCGTGCACATGGTGTTGTAAGCCTGATGCCTGAGCTGATTGTCAGATCACTGGGGCAACAGCCCTATCTGGAAACCTGGGAGGCGATGAAGAGCTTCACAGCGGACAGAGGCGACGGCACAAATGATGAGCTCTGGTGTCTTGAACATCCGCGCGTGTATACACAGGGCCAGGCGGGCAAAGCCGAGCATATTCTGGCGCCCGGTGACATTCCGGTTATTCCGGTTGACCGGGGCGGGCAGGTTACTTACCACGGCCCGGGTCAGCTGGTGGTTTATCTGATGATCAACCTTTCACGCCGGAAGATGGGGGTGAGGGCACTGGTGGATGTTATTGAGCAGGCTCTTGTGCGCACGCTGGCCGAGCTCGGCATTTCCGCCGAACCTCGGCCAGACGCACCGGGCGTATACGTCAGGGACGCGAAAATCGCGTCCCTCGGGCTTCGGGTACGGCGTGGTTGCTCTTTTCATGGGCTGGCGCTGAACGTCCATATGGATATGGAACCCTTTCGAAGAATCAATCCCTGTGGCTATGCCGGCTTGGCCATGTGTCAGGTCAGCGACTTTGTCGCCACAGCGTCCATTGGGGATATTGAGAAGCGCCTGGCGGCCCAGCTGGTGGTGGGCCTGGGCGATATGACAGTGCGTTATCGTGAGGGCTGGGAGAGTTAATCAGACGCGTCGTTCTGATGCGCGCAAACACGGTTGCGCCCGAGAGTTTTGGAACGATACAGGGCTTCATCTGAACGCTGAAGGAGCTTGTCGACAGATTCTGACCCCCTGATACTCGCAATGCCGATGCTTGCGGTGCAGTAGACAGACTTCTCCCCGACCATCACGGACTTTTCGGCGATGGCCTTACGAATCCGGTTTGCGATGTGTACCGCCTCATCTGCTGCGGTTTCCGGAAGCAGTATCAGATACTCCTCACCGCCCCAGCGGGCGATCGTGTCCACTTTCCGGCACTGATCCCTGAGTGACCGGGCAACCAACACAATTATGTCATCACCAACATGGTGTCCATAACTGTCGTTGATACTCTTGAACAGATCGATGTCGGCCAGTAGCACGGCGAACGGTCGGCCATTGCGCAGATAACGCTCATATTCTGCATCCAGTTGCACCAAAGCTTCGCGGCGGTTTGCCAGCCCGGTGAGCGCATCATGCTTGGCGGCGTATTCGAACTTTGCTGCCAACGCCAGTAGGCCCAACTTGCTGCGTCGCCGGCTCCGGTCAAGGATGTAGCAGGTGATCATTTCAAAGGCCAACGCTGCGGTCATGGTCAAACGGAAACTGGCGCTGTAAGGCAGGTTCAGCAGCTGCTCTGCCAACGGGCTGAACAGCAGCGCGACTCCTGCAAACCCCATGAGACAAGTGGCAATCCCAACCCGTGCCTCGCTGATATAAAAGACGATAGGCGGGTAGGCAAAGAGCCAGATAATCGCAAAACCGCCTTCCACGGCGTGAACGGCGAGGTAGGTAAAGAGTGTGGTTATTAGTGTTATGAAACACCGGCGGTGAAACGTTTTATGCCGGAAGAGGGCGTAGTTCAGCGTATTGGCCGCCAGCAACGTCGCAAAAAGAGTGAGCAGGGCTGGTGTGAGCTGATCGCCTTGGGCGAGTGAGCGCCAGGCGAAAAATGCCAGTAGTGGCACGGCAGCAATGCTCAGCCAATTGATCAGTACCGGGATGGGTATTTCGCCCGTAACCCGAAACTGCGATTGCTCTTTAGCCGGAATATCAGGTGCAGTGTTCGACATAGGTTGAACGGGTTCTTTTGATAAAAATCAGGGCATTTCTGGATGTGTGGAACAGATATAAACTGGCTGTGGTGAATAAGCAATGGCCGTGAATCCGGTAAATACCGGTCGAATCGGGTAGGTCAGCTGGTTACAGTATCCGTATAATGTCTTGAACCACTCAATGTTGTTACGTTAAAAGGGATCAAGTCAGCGATTTGTCCAGGCTGGTTAAATTCTCCGATTCAGACAGGTCATACATGTCATCCAGACGCTCAGGTAAATCAGTCGCCCGCATCAAGACCGGCAGCTTCGAACGCCGGCTGAGCCTGACTCGCGCAGGGCTCTTTGCCGGAACACGAATGGCTTCGCACATGGCCACTAACTGGTTCAGTAGCAAGGAAACCCGGGATGAACGCCACCGTGCCATGCTCTCCAAACATGCCCGTTTACTGGTAGATGAGTTGGGCCAGCTGAAAGGTAGTGTGGTCAAAATCGGCCAGGTAATGGCGCTTTACGGTGAGCATTTCCTGCCTGAAGAAGTCACCGAGGCGTTGCATACCCTGGAAGACCAGACAACGTCCCTTGAGTGGCCTGCCATAGAGCGTGTGCTCAAAGCAGAGTTGGGCAGCGAGCAACTTGCAGAGCTTGATATAGATATTGAGCCGATCGGCGCAGCGTCCCTTGGGCAGGTGCACCGTGCTGTGCGGCGGTGCGATGGCCTGGAGCTTGTGCTCAAGGTCCAGTACCCCGGTGTTGCGGATGCTGTAGACAGCGATCTGAATGCCGTGGCGCAATTGCTCAGAGTGGCGCGGTTAGTGAGTTTTGGACCGGAGTTTGAAGACTGGCTGGAAGAAGTCAGGCAGATGATGCACAGGGAGGTCGATTACCGCCTCGAGGCGCGCACCACGGAGAAGTTTCGTCAGATGCTCGAGGAGGATCCGCGTTTCGTGGTTCCCCGGGTGCTGCCGGAGTATTCTTCTGCTCAGGTTATCGCCTCCACCTACGAACATGGCCACTCGGTCAATTCCAATCTGGTACGTGATCTGTCGCTTGAGCGCCGCAGCGAACTGGGCAAGGCGGCTCTGGAGCTGTTTTTCAGGGAGTTGTTCGTTTGGGGTGAGATCCAGACAGACCCCAATTTCGGAAACTATCGTATTCGCATTGCCGGAGAAGACGGCAAAGGTGTGGAGCACGATCGCATCGTGTTGCTGGACTTTGGCGCAGTGCAGACCTACTCAAGAGAGTTTCTTGACCCGGTAATCCAGATGATTCGGGCCTCCTACGAAAATGATCTTGATGCCGTGATCGACGGAGGAGTTAAGCTGCGCTTTATGAGCACAGACTGGCCGAAGGAGGTGCTGGAAACGTTTGGGCAGGTATGTATGTCTGTTCTGGAGCCCTTGTCCAGCGATCACGAAAGCTGGCCAGACTACGCTGTAAACAGTGAAGGCCAGTACCGATGGAAGCAAAGTGATCTGCCATCAAGAGTTGCCCGGCAGGCGGCTCGGTCAGCCATAAGCCGCTACTTCCGGGTGCCGCCCAGTGAATTTGTATTTCTCAATCGCAAACTGATTGGGGTTTACACCTTTATTGCCGTGCTTTACTCAGAGTTCAACGGTGAACCCTTGCTGCGCAAATACCTTTACGGCGAGGGTGATGATACGCCCGATGCTTCAGCGACCAGCCAGATTACAAAGGCATAGCGCAGCCCTTTGCCGATACCCACGAGCACAATGAAGTTCAGCCAGGGCACGCGCATAATGCCGCCGACCAGTGTCAGCGCGTCGCCGCCCAGAGGTAGCCAGCCGAGAAGCAAAGACCACTGGCCGTAGCGGTTGAAGCTGTTCCTGGCTTTATGCAGCTGTGTCTCATTCAGGGGAAACCAGCGTTTGTGTTTGAACCGGTCTACTTGCCGGCCAATAACGCCGTTCACCACAGACCCCAGAGTGTTGCCAAGCGTAGCCCAGAACCACAGCCACAAAAGAGGGTATCCCTGAACAACCAGCGTGCCTGTAAGTATTTCCGAATACGCCGGTAGCAGCGTGGCTGCGGCAAAAGAAGTCAGAAACAGTGTCAGGTAGACCACGAAGTTCTCCTTGCGGTGGTGGGTGCTTGTTCCTTCCGGTGAGCGAAAGCGCTCTACGTATGACCCTGTACTATGGCGGCCATTCAAAGCATCAATTTTTAAAATTCAACAAACATGTCATCATGATTCAAAGACTTTTAACACCCCTTTTCACACCCCGGTAATCGCTCCGGGTTTACTATTCGGGAGGATTTATGGAGCAGGTAACGATTTACGGCCGTTCAAGTTGCGGGTTTTGTGTGCGGGCAAGGAGCCTGTGTGAATCTCGCAGCATGCCGTATACCTGGGTCGATATGATCGAACATGATATGACGAAGGCAGACATTGCCGACAAGATTGGTCGTCCGGTCCATACCGTTCCCCAAATTCTTGTGGGTGACAGGTACATTGGCGGTTATGACGAGTTTTCGGCTTACGTGCGGGCACTCGAAGCGGGAAAAGCTCATTGAGTCACGCTTTGGAGATGAAAAAAGGCCCTGCAAAAAACTGCAGGGCCTTTTTTTGACGCCCAAAATACATCGGGTTAGTCAGAGTGCTGCTCAGAACTGAAAGTCGGTTTTCAGTTTCTTTTCCGTCAAGGTATTTTTCAGCTTCGCAACCCGGGGCAAACCATTGTCAAACGGAGGGAAGCTCTCACCGGAAATCAGTGGCTCAAGATAATCCCGGCAGTCTTTCGTAATACCGAAGCCATCATCAGTAATGTAATGGATCGGCATTTTCTTTTCCTGGTTGGCTACTTCACTGAGGGGGGCCTCGCCAATTTTCCAGATGTAGGGCTTTGCCTGTACGCGCACGATGGTGGGCATTACCGCCTGCTTGTCAGCCAAGGCCATTTCTACGGCGGCCTTGCCAACGGCGTAAGCCTGCTCAACGTCGGTTGCAGAAGCGATGTGACGCGCGCTGCGCTGCAGGTAATCTGCTACCGCCCAGTGGTATTTGTGCCCGAGAGCCTGCTTGACCATGTTGGCCAGTGCTGGTGCCACGCCGCCCAACTGCGTGTGCCCAAAGGCATCTTTCGCGCCGGCATCTGCCAGAAAGCGGCCGTCTTCATACTGTGCGCCCTCAGAGGCGACCACTACGCAGTAGCCGTATTCCTTTACGCAGAACTCGACCCGCTCGAGAAACGCATCGCGGTTAAACGGTATCTCCGGGAACAAAATAATGTGAGGCGGCTCGCCTTCGCCCTGACCCGCAAGACCGCCTGAAGCAGCAATCCAGCCAGCGTGGCGGCCCATTACTTCAAGAATGAATACCTTGGTGGAGGTTTCACACATGGACTTTATATCCAGACTGGCTTCCAGAGTGGATGTGGCAATGTACTTGGCGACAGAGCCAAAACCCGGGCAGCAGTCTGTAAACGGCAGGTCGTTGTCTACGGTTTTGGGAACTCCGATACAGGTAATGGGATAGCCCATTTTCTCGCCGATCTGCGAAACCTTATAAGCGGTGTCCTGAGAATCACCGCCACCGTTATAGAAGAAATAGCCGATGTCGTGTGCGCGGAATACTTCAATAAGACGCTCGTATTCCCGGCGGTTTTCCGAGATGTTTTTCAGCTTGTGGCGGCAAGAGCCGAAAGCCCCGCCCGGAGTGTGGATCAGTTCCTGAATCGACTCATCGCTTTCGAGACTGGTATCAATCAGCTCTTCGTTCAGCGCGCCCAGAATGCCGTTGCGCCCGGCAAAGACTTTGCCAATTTTGTCCGGATGCTTGCGGGCGGTCTGAATAACCCCACAGGCACTGGCATTGATGACGGCGGTGACACCGCCAGACTGAGCGTAGAATGCGTTCTTGATGGCCATCTCGGGGTGGAGCCTCCTGCGGTTTCAATAATGGCGCAGATGATACGCCAAACGCTGACGATTTTCATGGCAAGAAATGCGGATGGCTTTGTTCTTGACGTCTTGACGGAGTGGGGTGGATACGGGAGGCTTGTCGGGTTTAAACGCAGAGGACGGTCGGCGAATGCATATTCATATTCTGGGGATTTGTGGCACGTTTATGGGCAGCCTGGCTGTTCTGGCAAGGGAGCTTGGCCATACGGTTACAGGCTCTGATCAGGGTGTCTATCCGCCCATGAGTACCCAGTTAGAGGCTCAAGGCATCAGCTTGATGGATGGTTTCCGCGCTGAGCATCTGGAGTCCAAGCCCGATCTGGTGCTGATTGGCAACGCCATGTCCAGAGGTAACCCAGAGGTAGAGGCGACGCTGAATCGCAACATAGATTACATGTCCGGACCCGAATGGCTGGCCCGGGAGGTGCTCAGGCATCGCTGGGTTATGGCTGTGGCGGGCACCCACGGTAAAACCACCACCACCGCCATGCTGCTCTGGATTCTGGATCAGGCAGGGCTTGCGCCGGGTTATCTGGTGGGTGGCGTGCCCAAAGATTTTTCGGTATCGGCCAGTCTGGGGAGCAGTGATTTTTTTGTTATAGAGGCCGACGAGTACGACAGCGCCTTTTTCGATAAACGCTCCAAGTTCATCCACTACCGCCCTCATACCCTGATTCTGAATAATCTTGAGTTTGATCACGCCGACATCTTTGACAACGTCGAAGCGATTGAGCGTCAGTTCCATCACCTGGTTCGTACGGTTCCGTCGCAGGGGTTGATAATCCGCCCGAGCCTGGATCCGCACCTGGATAAAGCCTTGGCTTTGGGGTGCTGGAGCCCTGTGCAGGAGATAGCCATTGGCAGCGAGGTAGCGGGTGCCGCAGACTGGCGTGCCGAACTTCTGTCTGAAGATGGCAGCCGGTTTATGGTTATCCATCATGAGCAACCAGTTGCTGCCGTGAAGTGGAGTCAGACTGGACTGCATAACGTTCGCAACGCTCTGGCAGCTATTGCGGCGGCAAGGCACGTGGGCGTAACCCCGGACCATGCGATAGCCGCGCTTTGCCGGTTCTCTGGTGTAAAGCGCCGTATGGAGTTGCTTGCGGATATCGGAGGGGTGCGTATCTACGACGATTTTGCCCACCACCCTACGGCGATAGCGACCACGCTGGACGGCTTGCGCAATCAGGTGGGGGAGGAGCCGATTATCGCCCTCATCGAACCCCGCTCCAACACTATGAAGCAGGGTGTTCATCAGCATACGTTACTGCCAAGTGCGGCTTTGGCAGACAGGGTTTATTGGGCCAATCTGAACAATATGGACTGGTTGCCGGAGCTGGTGTCAGCATGGCAATCGGATAATCCGGACTCCGGGCAACACAGTGTTGAGTCGACGGTAGAGGCGCTGACTGACAGGGTGATGGCCGGCCTGCCAAATCCCTGCCACATTGTAATCATGAGCAACGGCGGTTTTGGCGGCATTCACGGTAAGCTCGTCGCAGAACTTGAGCGTATCCATGGCTGATCCGGCACTCAGGAAACCATAAAGATGACGAATAATCAGTCGAAAGCGCGAACGGTCAATCTTGCATTCACCGGCGCCTCCGGTGCCCAGTATGGCCTGCGCCTTCTGCAGTGTCTGGTGGCTGCAGGCTGCCGGGTTAACGTAATGATCAGTAAGGCCGCGCAGATTGTCATTGCAACAGAAACCGACCTGAAGCTGCCGGGAACGCCGCCGGCCATGCAAAAAAACCTGTCTGAATACGCCTCCGCCGAGCCTGGCCAGGTGCTGGTGTTTGGCCGCGAAGACTGGTTTTCTCCGCCCGCTTCCGGGTCTGGCGAAAAAGCACCTCTGGTAGTTTGCCCTTGCAGTACCGGAACCCTCTCTGCGCTGGCAACGGGTGCCAGCAACAACCTGATCGAACGCGCCGGCGATGTGGCCCTTAAAGAACGGCGTCAGTTGATTCTGGTGCCCCGCGAAGCGCCATACTCCGAAGTGCATCTTGAAAACATGTTGAAGCTCACTCGCATGGGCGCTGTCATCATGCCGGCCAGTCCGGGGTTCTATCATCGACCGGAGTCGGTGCAGGATCTTGTGGACTTTATTGTGGCCCGTATTCTCGACCACCTGGATTTACCCCAGGATCTGATGCCCCGTTGGGGTGAGGTGCGGATCAGGTCCAAAGAGGGGCGCGACGATGGTTTTGGTCAGCACGATTGATGGTTTTCATCATTGAGCGAGTTGGCCTGCCGGCAGAGACTTGGTGAACGTTAATTACCACATTGTCCACCGACTGAGGTTCACCATGATTCCACGCACGCTCTTTGACGCTGACCTTGATGGCTTTCGGGATTCCGTTCGGAAATTCCTGGAACAAGAAGCCGCGCCTTACCATGAGCAGTGGGAGAAAGACGGACAGGTCAGCCGCGAATTGTGGCAAAAAGCGGGCGAGCTGGGCTTTTTGTGTCCGACTATGCCTGACGAGTACGGCGGCGTTGGCGCTGACTTCCGTTACAGCGCGGTTGTGATGGAGGAGATCTCGCGGGCCGGGCTTTCCGGTATCGGTTGGACTCTGCATTCCGATATTGTTGCTCCCTACATACTGAACTACGGCTCCGAAGAGCAGAAGCAAAAGTACCTGCCTAAAATGGCCTCTGGTGAGATCATCACCGCAATTGCCATGAGTGAGCCGGGTGCAGGCTCCGACCTTCAGGGTGTTAAAACCAACGCCATCAAAAACGACGATCACTATGTCCTGAACGGCTCCAAAACCTTTATTACCAACGGCCAGCTGGCAGATCTGGTGATTGTTGTCGCCAAAACTGATCCGAAAGAAGGTGCAAAAGGCATTAGCCTGTTGCTGGTTGAAACCGCCTGGGAAGGTTTTGAAAAAGGCCAGAATCTGAACAAGGTCGGCATGAAGGCTCAGGACACCTCCGAGCTGTTCTTCCAGGACGTCAAAGTGCCCGCAGGAAACCTGCTCGGCCCCATGGAAGGGCAGGGCTTTTTCCAACTGATGTCGGAACTGCCCGCCGAGCGCCTGCAGATCGGTCTCACGGCTATTGCCTCCGCAGAAGCCGCCTGGCAGTGGACGCTTGATTACGTCAAAGAGCGTAAGGCTTTCGGAAAGCCGGTGATCAAATTCCAGAACACCCGCTTCAAAATGGCTGAGATGAAGGCCGAAATCACCGCAGCCCGGGTGTTCACCGATCGTTGCCTGGAGCTGCACCTGGAGAAGAAGCTCGACATACCAACCGCCGCGATGCTGAAGCAGTATACGACGGACCTGCAGTGCCGGGTGATGGATGAGTGTGTGCAGTTGCACGGTGGTTACGGCTACATGTGGGAATACCCGATTGCCCGCGCCTGGGCAGACTCACGCGTTCAGCGCATCTACGGCGGAACCAACGAAATCATGAAAGAGATCGTTGCGCGCGCGTTTTAATCCGTACGCGGCAAGAGCCTCGGAGTCGGTCTCCGGGGCTTTCCTGTTACCAAACTTTACAAATTGCCAAGCCCATCAAGGTCTCCTTCAGCGACATCTCTTAAAGTAACGGTACAACCTCTAACAAGGATAAATGGTTGCCGTGATGAATCGCCTGATTTGCCTGCCCGTTTCCATTCTTTTTCTCACCATTGCCGGCTGCGGTAAGGAATCCGATGAGTTGCCTGTGGACGGGCGTAACTTCGACGGTGTGCAATACAGTGTTCCGGCGCCTTACACCGGCAAGGTGATAGACGGCTACCTTAAAAACGCCCGGGTATGGCTGGATATGGACGGCGACAGCCAATACACGCCAGGGCCCTTTGTATACGAGCTGGCGTCTGGCCGGAAGGTTACGCTGCCTTCCGGGGAGCCCACCGCCATGAGTGAAGTGGGAGGGCGGTTCTCGCTGGATACTGCCGAGTTGGCGCTGGATCCTGAAGTGGGGCCCAATATTGACCCGCGCAAATTCCCCCTGTTCGCCTTGGCGCTTCCGGGGAAAACCCTGGAGCAGACCCGCCGCGGCGAAGTTCGTGAATTTTACTAATTTCACCATCTTGTCATTTGTATACTAGAATACTGTTATAACGCGTTTTTTAGCGCCAATATGAGTCTTATATATAATGACAATCATCATTAACCCCACCACAATCTC